>NZ_JAERWK010000013.1 GCF_016918035.1 Nakamurella leprariae
CGGCCGGCCCGGGGGCCCCCGGGCCCGGGGGGGGGGGCCGGCCCTGGGGGTCGCGGGGGCCGCCCCCCACGGCCGCTCCCCACGGCGCCAGCAGGGCGTACAGCTCCTCGGCGTCATCGCCGAGCGCGTCGATGGCGGGCCGCATCTGCTCGTCGGTGGTGACCTCGATGGCCTCGCGGAACTCCCGGCCGGCGTCGGTCAGTCCGGTCCCGTCGGCGTCGAGGATGCCGCGGCTGCGCAGCTGCTGCTCGGCGACGTCGAACTGCTCGTCGGTCCACCCGCGGCTGCGGCTGTAGCTGCGTGGCGGCATGCCCCAGTAGAGCTCGCTGATCAGGCCGATGTGGGTGGCGTTCAGCCCGGCGGTGATCCAGGCCGCGGTGTGGCAGTCGCCGCGGTACTCGCGCAGCATGTCGGCCAGCCGGAACAGGGTGCCCATCTTGGACGGCGGCACCGGCAGCGACCGGAGCCCGGCGTACAGCGGGTGTCCCTCGGGCCGCAGCGGCTCGACCGCGCGGGCGAGCAGCTCGTTGGCGCGGTCGATGCCCTCGGGCTCGGCGCCGAGCAGTCGGGTCAACTGCCCGATCGCGCCGTCGTCGCGCGCCGCGCAGATCGTCGCCGCGTCGGTGGTCTTCCACCCGTACGCGACCGCGGGCACGACGATCTCCGGGTTGAACACGCCGAAGGCGGCGGTCACCACCTCGCCGGGCACCTGACCCATGACGGATCCGCGGCTGGTGAAGTAGGCCTGCATGTTGGGGGCGGCCACGCCGGCGTTGGTCGACGGGCTCGGCCCGAAGCCGAGCGCCTCGTAGTTGCGATGGCACTCGGGGGAGAAGTACACCTGGCCGGTCAGCGGTTCGATCACGGAACCGAGTCGACGGGCGGAGGCCGACAGCGCTGTCAGCGGGGCATCGTTCATGACGCGAAGCATCCCTTGAGCGGCCGGATCGGTCCACCCCGGGTGTCGTCGCGACCCTCGCCGTGGGTTCGGACGCCGAGTCCTCCGAGCGGCCGCGCCCCCGGCCGATCGGCCGGGGAGCTCGGAGTGGTTGCGACCCAGACGGCGCGCCCGGCCGTCAGAACGCCATCAGGTTCTCCCGCAGCGTGTCGTGCGTGTACTCGGTGCGGGTCAGACCGCGACGCTGCAGCTCGGGGACGAGGCCTTCGGTGACCTCGATGATGTTCTTGCGATTGCCCAGGCCGGTGATCAGGAAGCCGTCGCCGCCGATCTCCTGCATGGCCTCGTCCATCTGCGCGGCGATGCTGTCCGGAGTGCCGACCAGCTGCATGCTGGAGACCGAGAAGGATTCCGCCACCTGGCGCAGCGTCTGGCCTTCCGATGCCCACTGCTTGAACTGGTTGAGGTACCCGGCGTGACCGTTGGTCCTCATCTCCATGTCCAGCGGCGCATCGAGATCGTACTTGGCGAAGTCGATCTCGGTCAGCACCGACAGGGTGCAGAGCATCTCCTCGACGTCGGGCCGGCTCCGCGCAGCGCGGGCGTGCGCCTCCTCGACGGTGTCGGCGATGACCGGTGCCACGATGAACATCATCTTGAGCGACGACGGATCCCGGCCGGCGTCGCGCATGTGCTGGTGCACGTCCACCCGGTACTGCTTCATGTCCTCGATGCCGTTGAGTGAGACTAATGTCGTGTCGGCGTTCTGGGCGGCGAACCGGCGCCCGCGCGGTGAGGACCCGGCCTGGCAGTAGACCGGTCGGCCACCGACCGGCGGCAAGCTGTTCAGCGGGCCGCGGGACTTGTAGTACTTGCCCTCGAAGTCGATGGTGTGGACCTTGTCGCCGTCGACGTAGGTGTTGGTCTCCCGGTCCAGCACCACCGCGTCCGGTTCCCACGACTCGAGCAACCGGTTCATCAGCTCGACGTACTCGTCGGCCCGGTCGTAGCGCTCGTCGTGCGGCGGCAGCTGGTCGATGCCGAAGTTCTGCGCCGCCTTGTCCTCGCTCGAGGTGACGATGTTCCAGCCGGTGCGGCCACCGGACAGGTGTGACAGCGTGGCCATGGTCCGGGCCAGCATGAACGGCGGGTAGAACGTCGTCGACGCGGTCCCGATCAGCCCGATGTGCTTGGTCAGCTTGGCGATCACCGGGATGACCGCCATCGGGTCGTGCTTCGGTCCGTGCGATCCGTACTTGAGGTTGGTGTTCATCGAGCCGCCGTAGACGTCCGAGACCATGGCGGAGTCCTCGAACATCATGAAATCGAACCCGGCCCGCTCGAGGTGGCGCGCCATCTCGATGTGGTAGTCGCCATTCGCCCAAGCCTCCGGGGCGGTGCCGGCCCAGCGGCCGGCGAAGCCACCTCGGGAGAAGCTGCCGAACCAGCCGAGATGGAAGGGCGCTGCGGGCATGCGATCGCTCCAGTTCAGTGGTTCGGGACGGGTGGGCGTTGTCCGCAACGCTAGGAACGCCCTGTTGCCCGACCGTCACGTCTACGTTCCGGGCTGCTTGCGCCGGTTGCCTGCCGCTCGATCCGCGGGCTCGCGTCGCTGGTCGCGCCAGGTGGCGGGCGTGTGAGGATGGTGGTGTGGGTGCCGCAGAACCGACCGATCTGACCGTCCCGACCGAGGCGGCCGGTGACGTACGGCCACCCGGTGAGCGTCCCGCCTCTGTGCTCGATGAGCTGGAGCTGCGCGGGCTGGTCGCGCAGACCACCGGTGCGGACGCCCTGGCCACCGCGTTGGCCGGCGACCCGATCACCTACTACTGCGGGTTCGACCCCACCGCGCCCAGCCTGCACATCGGCAACCTGGTCCAACTGCTCACCATGCGGCGGCTGCAGCTGGCCGGGCATCTGCCGTTGGCGCTGGTCGGCGGGGCCACCGGGTTGATCGGCGATCCGCGGATGTCGGGGGAGCGGGTACTCAACACCCCGGAGACCGTGGCCGGATGGGTGGACCGCATCCGCGCGCAGGTGCAGCGCTACCTGGACTTCGAGGGCCGGTACGCCGCCCGGATGGTCAACAACCTGGACTGGACCGCGCCGATGTCGGCGATCGACTTCCTCCGCGACGTCGGCAAGCACTTCCGCATGGGCCGGATGCTGGCCAAGGAGACCGTGTCGGCCCGGTTGAGCAGCGCCGACGGCCTCTCCTTCACCGAGTTCAGCTACCAGATCCTGCAAGGTATGGACTACCTCGAGCTGTACCGCCGCCACGGGTGCACGCTGCAGACCGGTGGCAACGACCAGTGGGGCAACCTGACCAGCGGCACCGAGCTCATCCACAAGGTGGAGCCGCAGGCCGCCGTGCACGCCATGACCACGCCGCTCATCACCAAGGCCGACGGCACCAAGTTCGGCAAGACGGAGTCCGGCACGGTGTGGCTCGACGCCGAGCTGACCAGCCCCTACGCCTTCTACCAGTTCTGGGTCAACACCGACGACCGGGACGTCGGGCGCTACCTGCGGGTGTTCTCGTTCCGGTCACTGGAGGAGCTGGCCGCGCTCGACGCGGCGACCGCCGATCGCCCGCAGGCGCGGGAGGCGCAGCGCGCCTTGGCCACCGAGATGACCGAGCTGGTGCATGGAGCCGGCGCGGCGACCGCCGCGGTCGAGGCCAGCGCCGCGCTGTTCGGGCGCGGCGACCTGGGGGCGGTGGACGCGGCCACGCTCGGTGCGGCGCTCCGCGAGGCCGGTGCGGTGACGGTGCCGGCGGCGGAGTTCGGCGATGAGGGGCGCACTGTGCTGCAGCTGCTGCGGGATGCCGGGCTGGCCGGCTCCCAGTCGGAGGCGCGGCGGATCGTGGCCGAGGGCGGCGCGAACGTGAACAACGAGCGCATCAGCGACCCCGAACGCCGGGTGCGGATCGCCGACTCCCTGCACGGCCGGTATCTGGTGCTGCGCCGTGGGCGCCGGATGGTGGCCGGTGTGCTGGTGGGGGAGCGCTGATGCCCCCTGTCGACCGGCTCGGAAGGCGGAAGTGACCGGGGTCACACCATGGGTGTCCGGCGCGGACGGGTGTTGGAAACCCGGATCGACCGGCCCTGACCAGGGCGGACGTAGCGGGCGACGGCGCCCGGACAGCGGATTTGACCCTGCCGGTCATCTGGACGTAACTTACTGAAGCCCGCGGGGAACCGGACAGGGAGCGAGGCCGAGAGGCCGGAGCCCCTGGCAGGCCTGAGGGATCCGAAGCCGAAGATCGCCTTCCTCCGGGGAGGTCGATGACGGGCGCCCACATGGGCCCGGAAGTGCGGCGGAGGACGGAGCCGGCAGCGGGTTTGACGCTGTGGTTCGGGTCTGGTAATGTTGTTCGGGTTGCCCCGGCGAGGCCTGGAAGGGCTGAGTGGGTGTGTGTCCGTTCTTTGAGAACTCAACAGTGTACCGATAGTCAGTGCC
>NZ_JAERWK010000014.1 GCF_016918035.1 Nakamurella leprariae
GTGGTGGCGTCGGGGACGAACCCGGTGCCGGTGATGGTCACCGTGGTGCCGCCGGTTTCGGGGCCGGTGCCGGGGTCGATCCCGGTGGCGGTCGGCGTCGGCAGCGGGAACTGGTTCGGTCCCACGGAGGCCGAGGCCAGGTTGATCAACGCGACCGGCGCGGCAGGGACGAGACCGATCTGCAGCGCGCGTTCGGTGAAGACGCCGTCGGCGGTGGTCTGCACGTTGGCGTTGAGCTCGAGCACCGTCTCGAGGGCGGTGGCCAGCGGGGTGATGACCTCGTCGCCCAGTCCGGCCACGACGACGTCGATCGGCGCCGTGACCTCGTCGATCGCGGCGGCCAGGATGCCGGCGATCACAGCCGGAACGACGGGGCCCAGCACCGTGACGACCTCGATGCTGTCGATCGCTGCGGCGATCTGCTCGCCGAGCGCCGTCAGTTCGGCCGAGATGGCGGGCAGGAGTTCGGTGGTGAGGGCGTCCGTGATGAACGGGACCAACGACGTCGACGGACCGAGGTCGTTCAGATCCAGGCCCTGAGCGGCCAGGACCGCCGCGATGTCGATCGTGATGACGCCGGTGTCCAGGTCAGCGGTGATCGACCCATCCGCGGTACTGACCACCGACAGGGTCGCGACCAGATCCGCCAGATCAGGGATGCCGGTCACCTCCGCCCCGGGGACCACGTCGCTGATGAGGTCGACCAGGCCGTCGACGGTCGGCTGCAGCGAGGTCAGGGTGGCGTCCAGATCGCCGGTGACCGCGGCCAGCGTGGGACTGGTCAACGACAGATCGAGTGAGGCGATGCCGTAGTCGCCCGTCTGGGCGCCGGCGCCTGCCGCCTGCGTGGCGGTCGCGGCCACCGCTCCCACGGTCAATCCGGCATCGGAGAGCACCGGGCTGACCGCAGGAAGGGTGTCGATCAGTGGAGCCAGGTCCAGGGTGGCGTCCGAGGGCGGAACGCCGGCGCCGCCGATGTCGATGGCACCACTGTCGTTGACCGCGCCGGAGGCCCCCAGGGAGCCGCCGTCGGCGTCCGCCACGGCGACCTGGTTGACCGCCCCCAGAGACAGCAGCGCGTTGTCGCCCAGCAGATTGACACCGGGCGTGATCTCGACGTCCACGGCGTTCAGAGCACTGACGTCGAGCGGGTTCGGGCTCACCACCCGGTCCGGTTCGCCCGGGTTCACGGCGGTCGCGGGCGCCACTGTGAGGACCGAGTCCAGATCGAGGCCGAGCACCGTTCCGCCCAGGAACCGTCCCTCGGCCTGGGACACGGGTCCGGCAGCCGTGGCCACGCCCATCCCGACCAGGGCGGTCCCGGCGGTGAGGGCGAGGACGGCGCCGACGGCGGTCATCCGGCGTGTGAGGTGATGAGACCGTGGGTGTGGGTCCACCTGATGACGGTCGAATTTGATCATGTACTCGTTCCCCCTGCGGCAGCGGCGACGTCACCGGTCGACGCGCGTTCCCCCGAGAAAGCGCGATCCGTCCGCGAACAATATCCTGAGATTCGGTGGTCAGGATCGGTCGGTAATCGATCTTGTTCAGCTCGAAAGAGGCCCGCGAGCGGTTCCTGGCGAACTGAGATCAGTTCAAGATGAACGTGTTTCAGATTCGAACGCCGGGCGTCGAGATGAAATCGTGCGACGTACAGAGATCATTTCGGTGGCCGGCCGGTCGAAGCTCCACCCGATTGACCAGAATCGCGACCCGAATGCGGAAACCGCGTGACGGTGGGCGTTCGACGGGCGAGCCTGGGATCGCTCTGACGAGGTGTCACTCAGGCGAGCGTGTCGCCGAGTGCGGTCAGTCGTCACGCGCTGCGGTCCCCGGCGCGCGGTTCGGTCGTCGGTGCACGAGGATCACACAGGGTTGCGGCGATCCGATCGCTCCGGGGCGTCCGTCACAGCCCGGTCGCCGCCGGCTCCCCGATCCGGTTCCGCCCGGCTCGCTTGGCCTGGTACAGCGCGATGTCTGCAGCCGAGTACAGGGGTCGGAGGTCACCGGCATGGGTCGGTGCGTGTGCCAGCCCGATGCTCACCGTGACATCGACGAACTCGCCCGCCGCGGTGCGGAACCGACGCGAGCGGATGGCTTCGATGATCTGCCGTGCCCGCTCGAGCCCTGCGGCAGGTGGGCACCCCGGAAGCAGGAGCGCGATCTCGTCGCCGCCGAGTCTGCTGACGACGTCGTTCGGTCGACTCAGTGACGTCAGGACTTCCGCGACGCCGCGCAGGACGTCGTCCCCTCCTGGGTGCCCGAACGAGTCGTTGATCCACTTGAAGTGGTCCACATCGATGAGGATGAGCACGGTGCCTTCGGGGCTGGCGGCACCCGACAGCGCGGTTCGCGCGGCCTCGTCCAGGACCCGTCGGGTGACCAGCCCGGTGAGCGGGTCGATCGCCGCCTGCCGACGCATCTTCTGCAGGAGGGCTTCGCGCTGTTCCTCGGCCTCGGTCAGCAGAGTGGCGGTGACCAGCAGGGCGGCGGCCACGAAGCCGAAGTCCGGCAGTCCGTCGGCGAACGACCGTTGCGTGAACACGACGACGGCCGTGCCGATCACCGCGCAGGTCGTCACCACCGCCACACCGCCACGCGGCAGCTGTGACGCGGCGAACAGCACGGGGAAGAAGAAGAACACCACGGCGGTCGTCGACGTGTCCGCCGTGAACAGGTCGAGTGCGGTGGTCCCGATCACCGCCAGGACCGGCACCAGGACCCACAGCACTCGATGGGTGCCCGATTTCCCCAGTCGACCGGTCAATTGACCGGCTCCGGCGACGGTCGCGGCGACGAGCAGGGTCAGGAGCACCAATGCCGATCGGTCCACGCCGTCCGGAGGGCGGAGGAAGGCGAACAGGATGGTGACGACCGCGGCGACCCTGGTCAAGAGCCGCACCGTTCGCGCTGCCGCGGCGGCGTCCCGCGGTTGCATCCAGCGCACGAGGATCGCGAACATGGCACTCCTGGAAGCCGGCGTGTCGCAGCTGGGCGCGTGTTCGACCACACGCCTCGGCAGGCCGGTACGAAGGGTGATCGCCCGCTCGGACTCGTGGGCGGGTTGACCAGTGGTGGTTGCTAACAGTAGCGCAATGGTTGCTCACAGCGACTGGGATGGCGATGACTCGCGCCCGGTCCACGCTCACCCGGTGGGGAGGGAGACGGCGGTGACCTCGTTCGGAGCTGCGTCGTCGATGCCCACCGGGCAGGACAGATCCTCGATGGACATCGGCCGGCCGAGGAAGTACCCCTGGGCCAGCCCGATACCCAGCTGCTGAGCGGTGAGCAGCTCGGCTCGGGTCTCGATGCCCTCGGCGAGGATCACGGAGTCGGTGGCGTTGCCGAAGGCGACCAGAGCGGTGGCCATGGCCAGGCGCGCAGGATCCCGGTTCATCCCGTGGGTGAGGTGGTAGTCCATCTTGATGATGTCTGGTCGCAACTCCACGAGCTGACGCATGCCGGAGTACCCGGCCCCGGCGTCGTCGATGGCGAACCGTATGCCGGCACTCCGAAGGTCGCGCATGCGATGATGCAGCACGCGATACTCGACAACCGGCGCGTGCTCGGTGATCTCCAGGACGGTGCGAGCCCGGGCGTGGCTCGGGAGGGCCGACCACAGCGCTGTGTCGATGAGGGTGCGTGCGGACACGTTCACCGAGAGCCACAGCGCACCCGGCAACAGGGGAAGGGCGGCGAGTGCATTGCGCACCGCTGCGAGTTCCAGGTCGCACCCCATGCCGACCCGATCTGCATCGTTGAACCACTGTTCGGGACCGCCGTGGCCACCCGGGAATCGAGCGAGGGCTTCGTAGCCGACCGTCTCGAGATCGCAGAGGCGGACCACGGGTTGGAACACCATGCGAGGACCGCCGTCGTCCAACACCGACCGGATCCGGTCCCGGACCATCTCGGCGCTGCGTCGCTGCTCGAGACGTCGGTCGATCGAATCGGCGAGCAGGTCGGCCAGCACCTGCAGGAACGTCGCGTCCCGCTCATCGAGACTGGGCTGACGCGCGGAGCTGAAACAGCAGAGCGTGCCGTAGTACTCGCCACTGCTGGCCCGCAGATGCGCCGCCACGTACGCGCCGATCCCGACGGTCCGCGTCACTCCGAGCGCATTGGTGACCGGGTTGGCGGCGGTATCGGGAATCACCGCCGGCAGCTTGCCGGCCAGGACGCGGATGCAGTAGGAGCCGTCCAGTGCCAGTCGGTCACCCTGTCGGACGCCGAACAGCTCGGTGCGGCCGTCCAGCACCTCGACGACCTGATCACCGTCGATCGTGCTGGAGAACCAGGCCAGGTCCATGCCGAGTCGGGAGCGGGCCAGGGTCAGCACCCGGGTGACCGCTGCGTCGTCCAACTCCTCGGCGCTCAGGATCTCGGTCAGCACCTGCTTCATGGGGCCCCCGGTCAGCTTCGACAACTACTCCAGTCGTCCAGTGACATGTGGTTCATGCCAATACTCTTGACGTATCGACAATAGAGTATGGCCACGGAGATCTCCGATCGAGTGGCGCGGTCACTCGTTCGGTGCCGATGAATTCATTCTGCCGGGTGTGGCGCGGCTACCGGTCCAGCTGACTTCCCCGGCCGACCGCCGCGGATCGGCCTACGGTCGAGAACCGGGGGAATGCCTGCGCACGAGGAGGATGTCATGACGGAAGCCGCTGAACTGCAGACCCTGACCGACGAGGAGTGCACCGAATTGTTGAGCGCTCGGACCGTCGGACGACTGGGAGTCATGGTGGAGCGCTACCCGCTGATCCTTCCCGTGAACTACACCCTGGACCGCGGCGTCGTCGTCATCAGGTCCAGGCCGGGCACCAAGCTGACCAACGCGAGCCACGCCAACGTCACGTTCCAGGTGGATGACTTCGACACGGTCACACGGACCGGATGGAGCGTGCTCGTGCGTGGCCAGGCCGAGGAACTCACCGATCGACACAGCGAAGAGGTCCGGGAACGGACCGAGACCAGTGGCCTGCAGCCGTGGGTCGCGGATGCCGATCTGAGATGGGTGCGGATCATCCCCCACGGCGTGACAGGACGGCGGATCGTGGTGCCGCCGGGCGCTGAACAGGACTGGGCCTACGGCATCGGCGCCTACATGTGAGTGTCGGGGACGCGCGCGGCGGCCGGCGGAGGATGTCGTCGTCCTGCGCGGAGGGCTGACGGTGAGGACGGGGAGCGGCCGCGTCCGTCACGACGCTTCCGATCGGATCGCGCACGCCCCGCGGCGGTGGCGACGGATCCACGGGTCTTCGGTGGGCACCGATCGGCCGGGGCTCGACCTACCCTGACGTGGCCATGACGACACCTCCTGCCGCCGGTCCACCGGCTCCCGACCGGGTCGCTGCGGGATTCACCGGCACCGGGGCCGGCCCGTCCTTCCTGCCGGACCGTCCGCCGGCCGAGACCGCGCGATCCGTCCGGATCGAGCTCGTCATCGTCTTCCTGGTCACCCTGGGCATGAGCGGGCTGCGCAGCCTGGTCAACCTGATCGACTCGCTGCTGGCGCCGACCCCGCTCGCGCAGCAGACGGTGGCCATCGTGGTGCCGCAGGCGCGGGCGTCGTACCTGGACCTGATCAAACAGCTGCTGAGCGTGGCCTCCGGCCTGGCCTGGGGCGCGCTCGCGCTCTACCTGCTGTGGCGTTCCGGCGTGCACCTGCGGACCCGGCTCGGCCTGGACCTGAGCCGGCCGGGCCGCGACCTGCTCGCGGCGGTCGGGCTGACCGCGCTCATCGGCATCCCGGGGCTGCTCTTCTACCTGTTCGCGCACGCCATCGGCATCAACCTGGCGGTGGCACCGACCACGCTGGACGACGCCTGGTGGCGGGTGCCGGTGCTCATCCTCGCCGCCTTCGAGAACGGTTTCCTGGAAGAGGTCCTCGTCGTCGGGTACCTGCTCACCCGGCTCGAGCAGCTCGGCGTCCGGCCGTGGAAGGCGACCGCCATCAGCTCGGTGCTGCGCGGCTCGTACCACCTGTACCAGGGGTTCGGCGGGTTCCTCGGCAACGCCGTGATGGGGGTGGTGTTCGCGTTGTGGTTCCGCCGCACCCGCCGGCTGTGGCCGCTGGTCGTGGCCCACACCCTGCTCGACGTGTTCGCGTTCGTCGGGTACTCGCTGCTGGCCGGCCGGGTCGACTGGCTGCCCTGACTGTGAACATGGCCAGCCCCGGCCGGCCGGGCCTCATCCGGCCAGCAGGGTGAGGGCGTCCTGGGCGACACCGACCAGCTGCGGCTCCAGCGGGACCGCACCGGGATCGGTCGACGCGGTCTGGAACACGACCAGGAACCGCTCGCCGTCGGCGTCGGTGGCCAGCCAACTGCCGGCCACCACCCCCGGCGAGTTGCCGCCCTTGAACGCCACCGACGGCCACTGCGCCGGGTCGATCCCGCCCGGGTTGGCGGTCAGGATCTCGGTCAACGGCTCACCGGCGGGGGTGCCGGCCCGGTCGGACAGGGCCAGGTGCGCCCGGCAGATGTCCCGCGCCGTGGCGAACCACTCGAGACCGTCCGGCCACACCACGGTGGTCACGGTGAGCGGGTCGATCGCCAGCGGCCCACCCGGCAGCCCGTCGAGCAGCGCACGCCGGCCGGCCTCGTCCGCGGCCACCCACTCGGGCGTGCGGTCGGGCGTGCCCCAGCCGAGCTGGAACAGGTTGCGGGTGGTCAGCAGCGGCCGGTTCGCGGCCGGGTCGGCCATCCCCAGGTCGGCCATCGCCTGCTCCACCGCCGGCCGGCCCAGCCGCTGGATCAGCAGGTCGGTCGCGGTGTTGTCGCTGATGGCGATCATCCCGGCGGCCGCGTCCTGCACCGTCACGGGCGTGCCGGTCGGCTCGTTCTGCAGCTGACCGGACGGCAGGCTGCGCACGTCGTCGCTGAGGGTCAGGGTCTCCTCCCAGCTCAGCGTGCCGGCGGCGACCGCGTCGACGACCGCGCCCAGCACGTACAGCTTGAAGATCGAACCCATCGGACGCGCCTCGTCGACCCGCAGCGCCAGGCCCGCCGCGCCGGGGTCGGTGTCGCAGCTCGCGGCGTCGGTGATCGGCAGGGCCAGCAGCGACGTCTCCGTACCCAGTCCGTCCACCTCGGCCTGCAGGGCGCCCAGGCTGGTCGCCGGGTCCCGCTCGACGTGCGGCTGGAACAGCAACCCGTCGATCAGGCCGGCGTCGTCCACGCTGATCGACAGGGCCAGCGGGGGTGAGGTGTCCGAGGTCAGCACCAGCACCGCGGCGGTCCGGCTCTGCTCCTGCACCTCGCTCACCGTCCACGGCCCGAAGGCCCGGAACTGCCCGAGGATCGGGTTCAGCTGGGCGATCGGGGCCTGGGTGAGGAACTCCGGCGTGAACCGCTCGGTGGCCTGTGCCTCGGTCAGGTCCGCGCCGCCGGGCTCCAGCAGCGGCAGCACCCAGGCCGCGGCTTCGCCCAGCGGACCGGCCGGCAGCGTCGAGTCCGGCGCCCCGGTGGCGGATGTCGAGGTCGATGTCGGGGCCGAGGTCGTCGCTGCGGGGGAGGACGAGGTCGGGGCCGAGGACGCCGGGCTGGTCGTCGAGGTCGCGGGCGTCTCCGGGTCAGCGCCCGCGCAGCCGGCCAGGACCAACCCGGCGGCGGTGAGCGCACCGACGAACGGCACGGTGCGGCGGCGCGGGCGGACGGTGCGGGCGGCGGCTGCGTACGGCATACGACGTTCCATGATCTCCACTGTGCCGATCCCGTGTCGCGGTCGCGGCACCGGGGGTGCCGGGCGGCCGCCTGGCTAGGGTGGCCCGGTGACCGAGCGGTGGGCGTACCTGGGACCGGAGGGCACGTTCACCGAGCAGGCCGCGGAGCTGCTGAGCCGTCGCGCCCCCGGCCCGGTCGAGCGTCGCCCGGCCCCGACCGTGCCGGCCGCGCTGCGGGCCGTCCGGGACGGCTCGGTCGGGGCCGCGGTGGTGGCGCTGGAGAGCTCGGTCGAGGGATCCGTCCCGGTCACCCAGGACGAGCTGATCCACGGTGAGCCGCTGCTGATCACCGCCGAGGCGCACGTGCCGGTGACCTTCGACCTGCTGGTCCGGCCGGGTACCGAGCTGTCGGCGGTCACCGCCGTCGGCGCCCACCCGCACGGGCTGGCCCAGGTGCGCAGCTGGCTCGAGGGGCAGCTGCCCGGGGCCCGCGCGGTGGTGTGCGAGTCGAACGCGGCGGCCGCGGCGGCCGTGGCGGCCGGCGACCTGGACGCCGCGGCGGCCGCGCCGGTGGCGGCCGTCACGTACGGGTTGGTCGCGGCGGCGGCCGACATCGGGGAGCGGCACGACGCCGTCACCCGGTTCGTGCTGCTGCGCCGCCCCGGCCCGGTCCCCGCGCCGACCGGCAACGACATCACCTCGATGGTGCTCTCGGTCGACAACCACCCGGGTTCCCTGCTGGCGGTGCTGACCGAGTTCGCCTCCCGCGGCATCAATCTCACCCGGCTCGAGTCGCGACCGACCCGATCGCGGATGGGGGAGTACGTCTTCACGGTCGATGCCGACGGTCACCTCACCGACCCCGCGATGGCCGACGTCCTCGTCGCGCTGCGCCGACGGTCGGCGCTGTGGCGGTTCCTCGGGTCGTACGCCCGGCAGGACGGCCGGGGCGAACCCCTGCCCGGGTTCGCCACCGGGTCCGCCTATCGTGAAGCGCGGGACGCGGTCCGGCGATGGCAACTGGGGGACTTCTCATGACGATCTTGCTCCTGGCTCGGCACGGCCAGACGCCGTCCAACGCGCAGGGGCTCCTGGACACCGCCGTGCCGGGGCCGTCGCTGACCGAGCTGGGCCGCCAGCAGGCCCAGGCGTTGGCCGACGCCATCGCCCACCAGCCGGTCCGGACCATCTGGGCGTCCAACCAGACCCGGGCCCAGGAGACCGCCGAACCCGCCGCGGCCCAGTTCGGGCTGCCGGTCGGGGTGCTGCCGGGTCTGCGCGAGGTGGACGCCGGCGACATGGAGATGGCCAACGACCGCCCCTCGGTCGATCGCTACCTGCACGCGCTGGGCGAGTGGATGCAGGGCCGCTTCGACGTCCGGATGCCCGGTGGTGAACTCGGGTACGACGTCATCGAGCGCTACGACCGGGCCATCGAGGACGCGGTCAGCGCGGTCTCCTCGGACGACGGTGCGGTCCTGGTGGTCAGTCACGGCGCGATCATCCGCACCTGGGCCACGGTGCGCGCGCAGAACCTGGAACCCGGGTACGGCTCCCGCAACCCGCTGTCCAACACCGGCGTGGTCGTGCTCGAGGGCGACCCGGAACGCGGCTGGAACGCCGTGCAGTGGATGGACCAGGCGATCGGCGGGCCGGAGGTCTCCGCCGACGGCGCCGACGGCCCGGCCGCGGATCCCGCCCCGCTGGACGTCACCTCGGCCGCCGAGGCCGCGGAGGCGTTCGCGGTCGGCACCGAACCGGACACCACCGACATCACCGACGGCGAGGACGACGCCTACACCCGCTGGCGCACCCGCGCCGGCGGCTGAGCCGCTTCAGCTCGCCTTCAGCTGCGCCGGGGAACACTGGCCGGGTGCGGGTGCTGGTGGTCGACGACGAGGCGCGGTTCACCGAGGGGCTGCGCCGCGGGCTGGTCGCCGAGGGCTTCTCGGTCGACGTGGCCGGCAACGGGGTCGACGGGCTGTGGCGGGCCCGCGAGGTGCAGTACGACGCGATCGTGCTGGACGTGATGATGCCCGGCATGAACGGCTACCAGGTCTGCGCGCAGCTGCGTGCCGACGGCAACTGGACGCCCATCGTGATGCTCACCGCCAAGGACGGCGCCTGGGACCAGGTCGAGGGGCTGGACACCGGCGCCGACGACTACGTGGTCAAGCCGGTGGCGTTCCCGGTGCTGGTCGCCCGGCTGCGGGCGCTGATGCGTCGCGGCCGGCCCGAGCGGCCGACGCAGCTGGTGGTGGGCAGCCTGGTCGTCGATCCGGCCACCCGTGAGGTCCGGCGGGGCGACCGGCACATGGTGCTGACCAACCGCGAGTTCGCGGTGTTGTCCTTCCTGGCTCGCCGAGCGGGCACCGTGGTACCGAAACTCGAACTGCTGCGCGGCGTCTGGGACGACGACTTCGACGGCGATCCGAACATCGTGGAGGTCTACGTGGCGCACCTGCGGGCCAAGATCGACCGGCCGTTCGGGCTCGAGACGATCGAGACGCTGCGCGGCGTCGGCTACCGGCTGACCGCGGACACCTGAGGTGCGGGCGGTGGGACGACGCTGGTCGTTGCGGGTGCGGATCACCGGGGTGGCCACCGCGGTCGTCCTGGTGGTGCTGGTCGTCGGCGCGCTGGCGTTCCTGGCGGTGCTGCAGTCGATGTCGGTCGCTGCCCAGGCCACCACCGCGGCCCAGCAGGCGACCCAGATCGCCGCCGACACCCGCGCCACGGGTCGGCTGCCGCCGTTCGAGGCGGACGAGGTGGTCATCCAGCTGCAGCGGGACGGTCAGGTCGTCGCGGTCGCCGACGACGACTTCGCCGGCATCGCGCCGCTGCCGGTGGCCGCCGAGGCGGCGACCGTCCGGGTCGCCGGCCAGCGGTACGTGGTCCGGTCCAGTGAGATCGCGCTGCCGTCGGCCGGTGTCGAACACGTCGTGGTCGCGCGGTCGCTCGAGGGTGTGGACGACGCGACCCGGGCCGCGGCCGTGCTGCTGGCGGTCGCGGTGCCGGCCGCCGGTGTGTTCGTCGCCGCGCTGACCTGGATCGTGGTCGGCCGGTCGCTGCGCCCGGTGGAGCGGATCCGGGCCGACGTCGAACGCATCGGCGACGATCCGTCGCGCCGGGTGGACGCGCCGCCCGGGCGGGACGAGGTCGCCGGGCTGGCCGTCACCATGAACCGGATGCTCGGCCGGCTCGACCAGGCGAGATCCGTCCAGCGCCAGTTCGTCTCCGACGCCTCGCACGAGTTGCGCTCCCCGGTCGCCGCGATCCGCCAGCACGCGCAGGTCGCGCTGCTGCACCCGGGCGCCACCTCGCTGTCCGGCCTGGCCGAGGTGGTCGACGCCGAGGCCGCCCGGCTGGAGGACCTGGTCAGCGACCTGCTGCTGCTGGCCCGGCTGGACGAACGCGGGACGCTCAACCAGCAGGAGGTCGACCTGGACGACCTGCTGCTGGCCGAGGGCGCCCGGCTGCGGTCACTGGGCGTGCAGGTCGACGCCAGCGGCGTGGGACCGGCGCGGGTCCTGGCCGACCCGGCGCTCACCGCCCGGGCGGTGCGCAACGCGGTCGAGAACGCCCGCCGGCACGCACGTTCGGCGGTGGCGCTGACCGTCCGGGACGACGGGGCGACGGCCCTGGTGTGGATCGACGACGATGGTCCGGGGGTCCCGGTCGAGGACCGGGAGCGGGTGTTCCGGCGGTTCGAGCGCCGCGACGACGCCCGTGACCGGGATCGCGGGGGCACCGGACTGGGGCTGGCCATCGTGGCCGAGAGTGCCCGGGTCGCCGGTGGGACAGCACGTCTGGGCGTGTCGCAGCTGGGCGGGGCGCGGCTGGAACTGCGGCTGCCGTCCGTGCACGACTGACCCGCCCGGCCAGCTCCAGGTCCGGATCAGCGGCGTTCAGGCTGGCTTCAGCATCGGCCGTCCACACTGGGCGCTCGCCGCGCCCGTGCGGCGGCCCGGCCGACCGGCAGCGGGCTCGATCGGCAGGAAGGGCCCGATGGGGTGGTTCGACGCGGTGCTGCTGGGTCTGACCCAGGGGCTGACCGAGTTCCTGCCGATCTCCTCGTCGGCGCACCTGTCCATCGTGGGCCAGCTGATCGGCAGCCAGGATCCGGGCGCCGCCTTCACCGCGATCACCCAGCTGGGCACCGAGATCGCTGTGCTGGTGTACTTCCGTGCGGACATCGTCCGGATCGCGCTGGCCTGGTGCCGGTCGCTGGTCGGGCGGGTGCCGCGCGACCACGCCGACGTGCGGATGGGGTGGCTGGTCATCCTCGGCTCGGTGCCGATCGTCGTCGCCGGCCTGCTCTTCCAGGACCAGATCGAGACCACGCTGCGCAACCTGTGGATCACGGTGGCCATGCTGGCCGGGTTCGGGCTGGTCATCGGCTGGATCGACGCCCGGGCCCGGACCGACCGGACGCTCGAGCAGCTGACTGTCCCCCACGGACTGCTGTTCGGGCTGGCCCAGTGCCTGGCGCTGGTCCCGGGCGTCTCCCGGTCCGGTGGCACCATCGCCGCCGGTCTGGCCATGGGGTACACCCGGGAGGCGGCGGCCCGGTACTCGTTCCTGCTGGCCATCCCAGCGGTGCTCGGCTCCGGGGTCTACCAGCTGACCCAGATCGCCGACGACCCGGTCCGTCCGCCGTGGGGGCCGATCGCGGTGGCGACCGTCGTCTCCTTCGGCGTGGGGTACGCCGTCATCGCCTGGCTGCTGCGGTACGTCAGCACGCACAGCTTCCGGCCGTTCGTGATCTACCGCCTGGCGCTGGCCGCGGTGGTGGCCGGCCTGCTGCTCGCCGGCGTCCTGCAGCCCCGGGTTTGACCCGGCCCGACCCGACCCGACCTGAGATCGAGACAAGAGGAGCAGTCATGGGTGTCAGTCTGAGCAAAGGTGGCAACGTCAGCCTCACCAAGGCCGCACCGGACCTGACGTCGGTGTCCGTGGGCCTGGGGTGGGACGTGCGCTCGACCTCCGGCCACGACTTCGACCTGGACGCCAGCGCGCTGGCGCTGGGCAGCACGCACACCGTGCTCGGGGACGAGTGGTTCGTGTTCTACAACAACCTGCGGTCGCCGGACGGGTCCATCCAGCACCAGGGTGACAACCTGACCGGCGAGGGCGACGGCGACGACGAGGTGGTGATCGTCGAGCTGGCCCAGGTGCCGGCCGAGGTGAGCGCCATCGTGTTCCCGGTGTCGATCCACGACGCCGACCAGCGGTACCAGTCGTTCGGGCAGGTGCGCAACGCCTACATCCGGGTGGTCGACGTGGCCACCGGCGAGGAGTTGGCCCGGTACGACCTGACCGAGGACGCGTCCACCGAGACGGCCATGGTCTTCGGCGAGCTGTACCGCAACGGCGCCGAGTGGAAGTTCCGCGCCATCGGTCAGGGGTACGCGACCGGACTCGCGGGGATCGCCAAGGACTTCGGCGTCAACGTCGGTTGAGTCGCAGGCCCCACGGGAACGACAGTGGCGCCCGGTCCCGTGGATCCCACGGGGCCGGGCGCCGTTCACGTGTCGTGACGGAGCCGGGTCACTGCTCCCGGCGGCGTCTGGCGCCCCAGACGGACAGGGCGACGCCGACGACGAGCAGGCCGCCGGCGGCGATCAGCATGCCGCTGGTGTGCACGCCGGTGGAGGGGAGCGTGCCGGACGCGACCCCGGACTTCTCCGGGTCGCTCGATCGCCCGCCGGAACCGCCCGATCCGGTGCCGGACCAGCCGGAGCCGCCGCCGACGCCCGTCCTGGACTGACCGCCGTCAGCCGGCCCACCGCCGTCGCGCACGGCCACGACCTCGACCAGCGTGGTCGGCCCTGTCGTCGGCTGTGTGGTGGCCACCACTTCGGTGCTGGTCACCGTGGTCGGGGGTGCGGTGGACGTCTCGGTACTGGTCACCGTCGTGGTGGTGCCGCTCGACGGCGTGGTCGTGGGCGTGGTGGTCGTCGGGGTGCCGGCGGTGACCGTGAACGTGCCGGTGGCAGTGATGCCCGACCCGAACCCGGTCAGCGTGAACGGCACCACCCCGGCCGGCACGGCCGGCGCGACCGGGATGACCCGCGCCGCACCGGTGTCGTCGGCCAGCACGCTGACCGGCTCACCGAGCCCGGTGAGGATGACCGTCTCGCCAGCCCGGAAGCCGGTGGCGGTGATGGTCGCCGCCGCACCCGGAGCGGCCGACTCCGGCGTCACCGACGCTCGGCCCACCGGCGCGGTGGCCTCGGCGCAGACGTCGCCCGGGATGCCGACCCGCTGGGCGGCGTCGGCCCGGCCGACGCCGACGCGGACGTTGGTCACGGTCGGCAGAGCCTCGGTGACCAGAGCCGCCGCCGCGACCAGCGCGGTGACCCGACCGCGCGCCCCGAACACGGCAGGCACCGGCAGGGGCACGGCCACACATCGCTCGCCGGCCTCGAAGCGGACCGGCGCCGTGGTGACGAGCTGACTGTCGGCGTTGCTGAACGCGCTGACCACCGCGGTCACCGGGGTGGTGGCCGGACGGTCGAGGAGCACGGCCATCGTGCCGGTGGAGGGCGCCTCGGTCTGCAGCACGGTCGTCGCGCGCATCGTCAGCTGCGGCAGGTCGGGCGTCCCCGGGTTGCCGAGCGCCGGCCGGCTGAACGAGATGCCGGACAGCAGGACGCCGCCGGCGGCGCCACCGGTGAACCGGATCTCCCGCACGTCGGTGGTGTCGATGCCGGTGAGCGTGCCCAGCGGCACGGTCACCCCGCGCAGGATCACCTTGCGCAACGGCTTGCCCACGCCGGGCAGGACCGTGGCGGCCGGGGTGAGCAGTGCGGGGTCGACCTCGGCCACCGCGCCGCTGCCGTCGACGACCTGCACCGTCACGTCGACCCGGTCGATCGTGTCGTCGTCGGGGGCGAGCCCGAAGGTCAGCGCCGCGTCACTGCCCAGACCGGCCGGGTTGCGGGCGTCGTCGGGTACGGCCACCCGCACGGCCCCGCCGGGCGACGTCCAGGTGGCGTGCAGCATCGTGCCCGTGCCGACCTCCGGCGCCAGCGCTGCGGGCGCGAAATGGGGCAGCTGATCCTCGAGCAGGAACGCACAGGCGGGCAGACCCGGACCGGGCACGGTGCCCGTCCCGGCGCACAGCTCGGCCTGGGCGCCGCTGACGGTCACGTTCGCCGCGTCGCTGGTCAGTCGGGCGATGTCCAGCCGGTCCTTCACCGGGGCGGTGGCGGTCACCCGGATGTCGGCCCGCCCCATCGAGGCTGTGACCGTCTTGGACCCGTCGAACAGCGGCAGCCATTGCTCCTCCTCGGCCAGGGTCAAGCGGAAGAAGGCGGACAGGTACCCGGTGCCGACCGCCCGCTGCTCGGGCTGGCTGAGCCGGGTGGGCGCCGATGCGCCGCACACCGGATTGCTCTGGTCCCGATCGGCGAACATCCAGTCGTCCGCGCCGCCCACCGGGAAGCCACCCGGCGACCAGACGGTGTTGAAGTAGTTGTGGTTGGCCCCCATCACCAGCACCGAGGACCGCAGCACCGAGTCGTCCTGGTACGAGCGCCAGGCGTCGTCCAGGTACTGCTGCCCGTTCAGGCCCGCCACGTCGCCGTCGCAGTACGGCAGCACGGACGCGGTGACCACACCCGGCACGCTGAGCCGACCGAAGTCGGTGGGCGCCAACGGCATCACCGACAGGATCCCGTACGGCTGCTCCCGCAGCTGGTTGAGCTGCGCGGCCCGGACCACGCCCTCGCCGCCGCGGGAGTGCCCCATCAGGCCGACCCGGGACAGGTCCAGCCGGCCGGTGAGGTCGGGTGCGAAGCCGGGGGACCCATCGGTGGTGGCGGCGGCCAGCAGATCGAGGGTGTGCAGCACCAGCTGCCCACGGGCCTCGGTGCCGAAGTCGACGGCGCCGTCGTCCAGCGCGTTGATGGCATTGGCCGAGATCGAGACGACCGCGACGCCGTTGCTGGCCAGTGCCTCCGCCGCGTCCTCGTACCCCAGGTAGCTGGGGATGTCGCTGCCCGAGCACGGCCACGCCGGCTCGGCGGACCGGTTCACGCACGCGGCGTGCCGGCCGTGCAGGAACACCGCGACCGGGTGCGCGCCGCGGGCGTCCGGGTAGTACACGGCGCCGCGGATCTCGCCCTTGGCACCGAGGCCGGGCAGATCGATGACCTGATCGCCCAGGTTGTAGTCGGCCCGCCGGACGTCGAACCGGCCCTCGGTCGCCGGGTCGTCGGTGAGCACGGTCGGCGTCGGCTCGGCCTGCGTCGCGCCGATGCCGTCGACCGCCTCGGTGTCGGGGTAGCCGTCCCAGACCAGGACGACCTCGGTGGCGTTGGCGACGTCGGGATCGGTGGTCGTGGTGGTGACCGACAGGCCGTCCTCCGACGGAACGGCGATGCCGATGATCTCCCCGTCGATGCGCAGCTCGGCGACCTCGGAGCGGACCGGGAACGGCTCGGTCAGCCGCAGCTCGACGGTGTACACCCCGCCGTCCTCGGTGATCGACCAGGTGCTGCCCGATGCGACCAGCACCGGCGCCATCAGCACCGGGCCGGACGGCGCGGCGGCGGCGGTGCCGGTCAGGACGGGCGCCGCGATGAGCGCGGCGGCCAGCACCACGCTCGCGACGCGCCGCGACGATCGCGCCCCGCGCGGACGTCTCGCGATGTCAGGGACGTGGGGACCGGGCCGTCGGGACGGCCGGGACGAGGGTGGGGTCACCCGGGGCTCCGTTCGGAGAGATCACGCGACGGTCACTCACCGCCACAAGGTCGAACGGAGAGTAGCCAAGTGATCACTTTCGCCGCGTCACGGGATCGAGTGGATCTCGCGCGAGGAAGGAGGACGCCCGCCGGCGACCGCGCAGGTCACCTCAGCCGTTCCCGGCCGCCGACCAGTAGTGGTCCTTGATCATGCGCTTGAAGAGCTTGCCGGTGTCCTCACGGGGGAGGGCGTCGTCGAACACCACGACCTTCGGCACTTTGTACCTCGCGAGCGTCGAGCGGACGTGCGCGCGGACGTCCTCCTCGGTGATGACGGCTCCCGGTTCGAGCTCGATGTGCACCGCGATCGCCTCGCCCATGTCCGGATCCGGGATGCCGAAGACGGCCGCGTCCCGCACGCCTGCGAGCTGGACGATCGCCGCCTCGATCTCGGCCGGGTAGATGTTGACGCCGCCGGAGACGATCATGTCCTTGAGTCGGTCGCTGAGGTAGAGGAACCCGTCGTCGTCGACACGGCCGACGTCGCCCACGGTGATGAAGCCCGTTCCGTCATCGACCTCGCGGCGACCGGCGTCATCGTTGAGATACGTGAAGTCGGGCCACGTCGTCGTCGGCCGCCCGTAGACGAGTCCCACCTCTCCGACGGGCACCTCGCGCCGGTCGGCGTCGAGGATCTTGATGGCCGCCCCACGGACAGGTCGGCCGACCGTTCCCGGGTGCGCGAGCCACTCCTGTGCGGTGCACTCGACCAGGACGCCGGTCTCGGCGCCGCCGTAGTACTCGCTGACGATCGGTCCGAGCCAGTCGATCATGGCGCGCTTGACGTCCGGCGGACAGGAGGCGGCCGCGGTGACCACGGTCTTCAGCGAGGAGACGTCGGCCGCCCGGCGCACCTGCTCGGGCAGCTTCAAGAGCCGGACGAACATGGTTGGCACCATCTGGACCGTCTCGACACGGAACTCCTGGACGAGGGCGAGGAACCCCTCCGCGTCGAACCGCGGCATGATGACGATGTTGGCGCCGATCGCTGCCGCGAACGACATGCCGACGTTCGGAGCGGCGTGGTAGAGGGGGGCCGGGATCAATGTCGTGCCGCCCGGCCGGATCCCCATGCTCTGTGAGAACTCGCGCAGGGTGTCGGGCATGGCGGCCGCGGCGATGGGGTTGCGCAGGATGCCCTTCGGGCGACCGGTGGTCCCCGAGGTGTAGATGACCGAGATGGGCGGTGCGTGAACGGTCGCCGTCGCGGGGGCGCTGGCGGTGATGAGGTCGGTCAGCAGGGGGTGCCGGCCGGTCACCGGCACGTGGCCGAGCGCGTATGCGTTCGACACCTCCGATGGCACGGCCGCCTCGATGATGACCAGGCCCTCGGGTGCCTGCGCCTCGACCGCGGGGACCAGATCGCTGTGAACGACGGCGACCTTGGCGCCCGAATCGGTCAGGATGTGGCGAAGGTCGGTGCCGGTCCAGTGCCAGTTCACCGGTACCGGTACCGCACCGATGGACGAGGCGCCAATTGTCGTTTCCACGTAGGCGATCTCGTTGCGCATCACGATGGCGTAGCGGTCGCCGTGGCCGACGCCGAGCCCCTGCAGGGCACCGGCGAACCGGACTGCTCGGTCCTGGACCTCGGTGAGGGGCCGGTGGCGGGGTCCGCATCGGACGAAGGCCTCGGTCATGTCGATCCTGTCCATGAGTCGGTGAGTGGTGGGGTGAGTGCGTCCGGCCGGCGCAGCTGGTGGTCGGACTGCGTCGGGGTCACCGGTCCCGACCGCGGGAATCGGTGCCCGGTGCCGAGCCACCGTGCGGTCACCGTCCGAGCCACGGGCCGGGCGTGCGCCGCTCGACGAAGGCGGCCATGCCC
This sequence comes from Nakamurella leprariae, assembly GCF_016918035.1. Lineage (GTDB taxonomy): Bacteria > Actinomycetota > Actinomycetes > Mycobacteriales > Nakamurellaceae > Nakamurella > Nakamurella leprariae. The sequence continues at coordinate 18,248 of NZ_JAERWK010000014.1, forward strand.
TCGGCTGCGTCCTGACTGGTGAAGACCTCGGCGATGGCATCGGCGTTGGCTGCCCACATCTCGGCGTCCCGATCGGATCCGGCGCCCGTAGCGGCGTTGGCCAGCCGCTTGGCGGCCCGGACGGCGATCGGTCCGTTGGCGGCCACGCTGGCCGCCAGTTCCAGGGCGGTCGGCATGACCAGGTCCGGTGGGACCACCCGGTTGACCAGGCCCCATCGCGCGGCATCGACGGCCGTGATGGGCGCTCCGCTGAGCAGGTGTTCGAGTGCGATCTTCGGTGGCATCTCACGCGGGAGTCGGATCGTCCCGCCCCCTGCGGGGAACAGTCCCCACCGGACCTCCGGTAGCCCCAGGTGAGCGGTCTCGCTCATCACCGCCAGGTCGCAGGCCAACACGATCTCCGTACCCCCGCCCAGAGCTGCCCCGTTCACTGCGGCGATGGTCGGTTTGCGCAACCGATGCCGGGTGATGCCGGCGAAGCCCCAGTCCGGGTGGCCGGGCGGGTCCAGTCCTTCGCCGGCTGCGATCGCTTTGAGATCAGCTCCGGCGCAGAACGTCCTGCCGCGGCCGGTCAGGACGATCACCTGGACGTTGTCGTCGGTCTCGGCCGTTTCGAGGGCCTCGCCGAGCGCGAGCGCGAGCGCTCCGTTCACCGCGTTGAGCGCTTCGGGCCGGTCGAGGGTGACGATCGCGATGCTGTCGCGTCGCTCGATGTGCACGGTCATCGTCGTGGTCCTCCCGTCGGGAGGCGGCGGGTGGTGCCGACTCGGGTTGTGAGGTGGTGGCGTGCCGTCACGACAGGACTTCGATGATCGTGGCGTTGGCCATGCCCCCGGCCTCGCACATGGTCTGGAGCCCGAACCGCCCACCGGTCGCCTCGAGCTGGTGCAGCAAGGTGGTCAGCAGCCGGGTCCCCGACGCCCCCAGTGGATGGCCGAGGGCGATCGCCCCGCCGCGTGGGTTGAGTCGAGCGGCGTCGACTCCGAACTCGCGTGCCCACGCCAGCGGCACCGGGGCGAAGGCCTCGTTGACCTCGAAGGCGTCGATGTCATCGATGGTCAACCCAGAGCGTCGCAGGGCCCGGTACGTGGCCGGGATGACGCCGTCGAGCATCACCACTGGGTCCGATCCGGTCACCGCGAACGTGTGGAAGCGCGCCCGCGGGGTCAGCCCCAGGCGGTGCGCTCGGGCCTCGCTCATGATGAGCACCGCGGACGCCCCGTCGGTGAGCGGGGATGAGTTCCCCGGGGTGATCCGCCAGTCGATCTCGGGGAACTGCTCCTGGTGACGGGCGTCGGTGAAGGCCGGCGCCAGTTGGGTCAGGATCTCGGTGGTGGTGCCGGCGCGCACCGTCTCGTCGACGATGTGCCGCTGTCCGTCGGGAAGTGCGACCGGGACGATCTCCCGGTCGAATCCCCCGGCGGCGGCGGCCGCCGCGGCCCGTGAGTGCGACCGCGCGGCGTACTCGTCCAGCTCGTGGCGGTCGAGTTTCCACCGCGCGGCGATGAGTTCGGCGCCGATGCCCTGGTGCGGCAACGAGCGGTACCTGGTACTCAACGGCCGCAGCGGTTCGCCGTCGCGCTGGGCGCTGCCCATGGCGACGCGGCTCATCGACTCCACGCCGCACGCGATGGCGATGTCGTAGGCGCCGGCGATGACGCCTTGGGCGGCGAAGTGCGCGGCCTGTTGGCTCGATCCGCACTGCCGGTCCACGGTGGTTGCCGGCACGTGCTCGGGGAACCCTGCCGTCAGCGTCGCCGTCCGACCGATGTTCTGGGCCTGATCGGCGACCTGACTGACGCACCCGGCGATGACGTCGTCGACGGTGCCGGGGTCCAGGTCGTTGCGCCGCACCAGCGCGGTGAGTGTGGTGGCGAGCAGATCGGCAGGGTGCACGGTCGCCAACGCCCCACCGGCCTTGCCCTTCCCCGACGGTGTGCGGACCGCGTCGACGATCACTGCTGTGTTCATGAGTCTCCTTGCTGGGTGACGTGCGGTGCCGCGATGGCGACGAGCTGGCCGCCGAGTCCTATCGCGGTGCCATCCGGAGAGCACCGTCCATGCGGACGACTTCGCCGTTGATGTAGTCGTGTTCGATCAGGAAGGTGGCCAGTCGCGCGTACTCGCGGGGGAGGGCCAGCCGCTTGGGGAAGGGCACGCCCGCGGAGAGGTTGGCGCGGATCTGGTCGCCCAGGCCGACCAGCATGGGTGTCTCGACGATGCCGGGCGCGATCGTGTTGACCCGGATGCCGTGCTGGGCGAGGTCCCGCGCCGCGGGCAGGGTCAGACCGACGACGCCCCCCTTGGACGAGGCGTAGGCCGCCTGGCCGATCTGGCCCTCGAACGCGGCGATCGACGCCGTGTTGATGATGACTCCCCGCTGTCCGTCCGTCAGCGGCTCGGTGGCCGCGATCCGCTCGGCGGCGAGCGCGAGCACGGTGAACGTGCCGATCAGGTTCACCGTGACGACGCGGGCGAAGTCCGCAGTGCTGTGCACGCCGTGGCGTCCCAGGATGCGGGAGCCGGGGGCGATACCCGCGCAGTTGACGACGATCCGCAGTGGTGTCCGTTCCGCCGCCCTCTCGACGGCGAGCCTGACGGCAGCGTCGTCCGTGACGTCGACCTGCTGGTAGCTCACGCCCGACAGGGATGGTGCGTGGGTGATGTCGAGGTCGAACCCGCTGACGTGGGCGCCGGCGGCCGCCAGCGCTGCGGCGGTGGCGGCGCCCAGGCCGGAGGCGGCGCCGGTCACGATCGCACTGGATCCTTCGATGTGCATCTGCTTCCTTCGTGATGGCTTCGAGCGTGGTGACGTCCTGCGTGAGGTGACGCGCATCGGCGGTCGCTCACCCGCTCCAGGTGTGCGGGGGACTGCGGTCACTCGGCGTCGCGGCGAGCGAGATCCTCCGCGGCCGGGAGCATTCGGAGTCGGGCGAGTCCTCGCTGCGTCGGTCTGAAGTTGGGCGATCGGCCGCTGACGGTCGACTCGACGAGACCTCGCTCGAGCAGCGACCGGGCCGCGGCGGACACGGTGGTCTTGGGCAGACCCGTGGCCCGCCGCAACGTGAGTCGCTGCCCGAAACCGCTGTCGATGGCCCGCAGCACTTCCCATTCCCAATGGCTCATGGTCGGCGGCGGGGTGATCGATCGACGGGGCACGCCCTCGTCAGGGCGGCCGACGGCGAACTGCGGGTGGACTGCGTCTGGAACGGATCCACTCGATTCCGTCGTCACGGGGTTCCTCCTCCTGGTCGCTCGGGGTGCCGGCAGTGGCCACGCCGATGGCACCGATGCCACGCGCCGCCTAGCGGCGGCCGGCCTCCTGCTCCTGCGGGACGGGCGGTTGCGCAGTGCTCCGTCGGGCGTGGAACCGGCTGACGACCGGATGGCCGATGGCTCGCAACACCCCGATGACTCCGCCCGGGAGGACGAACATGAACACGACCAGGGCCACGCCGTAGATCAGTCCGGACGCGGAGGGGCTGACCTCCGAGGCCCAGGAGGGTACGAACACCACGAAGACGGCGCCCAGGATGACCCCGGGCACGGAGCCCAGGCCGCCCACCACGATCACGGTGATCAATGCGATCGCGAAGGTCAGACCGAACGCGTCGGCCCCGACGTACTGGATGACGAGCGTGTAGAGCACGCCCCCGACAGCGGCGAACGCGGCGCTGGTCGCGAAGACGAACGACTTGGTGGTCGTGGCCCGGACACCGAGCGTCGTCGCGACGGGCAGGTTGTCGCGCAGTCCCTTCATGGCCCGTCCGGTCCGGCCCCGGGACAGCGCGAGGGTGACGAGGTAGGCCACCAGTGCGATGAGCAGGCAGATGTACAGGATCCACTGGTCCTTGTCCAACCCGGACCATGCCGGCGGGTCGCCGACGTCCACCGAGAGGCCGGCGCTGCCGTTGGTCATGAAGTCGAGCCGCTTGATCAATGAGGGCGTGATCAGCGCCAGCGCCAGGGTGACCTGCGACAGGGCCAACGGTGACAACCGCAGCGCCGGCAGGCCGAACAGGAAGCCGAGGAGCCAACCGAGAGCTGCCGCAACGACGAATGAGACCGGGACCGGCCAACCTTGCGTCCCCGACAGGATCGCCGCGGTGTAGGCGCCGACCGCGAAGAAGAAGCCGTGCCCGAGTGAGATGAGTCCGGTCATGCCGGTGAGCAGGTGCAGGCCCAGGCCGGCGACGGCGTAGACACACACCATGGCCATCTGCGTGTTGCTGTACGACGGCGACACCAGCGGGGCGTACAGCAGGTAGGCGAACGCGGCGATGCCGACCACGAGGTTGACCCACCGGGGGATGGGCAGCCGGGGCCGCGGTTGGCGCAGTCTGCGCATGATCGCGCTCATACCCGCACCACCGACTTGGAACCGAGCAGACCCTGCGGGCGGACCAGCAGCACGCCCATGATGATCAGGAATGCGACCGCCGACTTGAAGTCCTGCCCGATGCCGGGCACGTAGGTGCCGGCCAGGTTCTCGACGACGCCGACGATGAGCCCGCCGATGACTGCCCCGACCGGGCTGTCGATACCACCGAGCGTGGCTGCGGCGACCGCGTAGAGCAGCACCGGCAGCAGCATGCCCGGCTGCAGGAACTGCTGCGGTGCGACCAGGATCGCCATCAGCGTGCCGATCGCGGCGGCGATCCCCCAGCTCAGGGTCATCGTCGCGTTGACTGGTAGCCCGAGAAGTCGCGCAGAGGGCTGGTTGTCAGCGGCCGCGCGCATGGCCAGACCGAACCTGGTCCGCTGGAACAACACGAACAGCAGCGCGGCGATGACGATGGCGACGGCGACGATGACGAGCTTCTGCCGGCTGACCAGGACGGATCCGATGGAGACAGCGGGGCCGTCGATCACCAGAGGGACCGCCTTGACCTGGTAACCCCAGATCCACGCCTCGACGTTGATCAGGACGACGAGGATGCCGAGCGAGATGACGAAGAGCGCCAACTCGTTGTGCGCTTCGTGCAGCGGGCGGACCACCGTCCGCTCCATGGTCGCCCCCAGTGCGAAGGAAGCGGCGACGGCGAGGGCGATGGCCAGTGGGAAGGGCACGCCCCAGTCGGAGAGCTGCCAGGCCAGGAACCCGCCGAGGGTGGCCATCTCGGCCTGTGCGAAGTTCACGAGTCTCGAGGTGCGGTAGACCAGGACGAGGCTCAGGGCGATCGCGGCGTAGATCACGCCGGTGGTCAGCCCATCGACGATCTGTTGGAAGAAGGTGGTCACGTGGCTGGCTCCTATGCGCCGAGGTAGGCGCGCCTGATCTGTTCGTCCTCACGGAGAGCGATGGCCGGGCGTCGTGGGCCCACCTGCCCGGCGGTCATCAGCAGGGCGTCGTCGGCGATCTGAAGGCTCAGGTGGGCGTTCTGCTCGACGAGCAGCACCGTCATGTCCATGCGTTCGCGGATCGCTCGCAGGTTGTCGAACAGGGTGCCGGTCATCTTGGGGGCGAGCCCGAGCGAAGGCTCGTCGAGCAACAACAGCCTGGGTCTGGCCATCAACGCCCGAGCGATGGCGAGCATCTGCTGCTCGCCGCCGCTCAGGCCGGCGGCCAGTCGGTCCCGGCGCTCGGCCAGTCGGGGGAAGAGTTCGAACCACTCCGTGATCGAGCGTTCGACCTCGCCACGCGGCCGGTGGTAGCCACCGGCCCGGAGGTTCTCCTCGACCGTCAGACCGCCGAAGGTGCCTCGACCTTCCGGCACGTGCCCGATGCCCAGGAGCGCGATCGGCCGACGCCGTCGACCCGACAGCAGTTCGTAGCCATCCAGTTCGATGCTGCCGGTCGCCGGGATCATCCCCGACAGCGCCCGGAGCAGCGTCGACTTGCCTGCCCCGTTCGCTCCGAGCACGACCGTGACGTTGCCTTCTTCGATGGAGAAGGAGACGTCGTGCAACACCCGCAGGGCTCCGTAACCCGCGCAGAGACGGTCGACGGTCAAGAGGCTCACGCGGCGCCTCCCAGGTACGCCTCGACCACGGCGGGGTCGTTGCGGACCTCGCCCGGTCGCCCGTCGGCGATCTTCCGGCCGAGATTGAGGACCACGAGGTGGTCGCAGATGGACATCACCATGCCCATGTGGTGTTCGATCAACAGGACGCTGAACCGGTGTTCGTCACGCAACGCGCGCACCAGTCCGGCGAGTTCGTGCACCTCCTCGAGGATGAGGCCGTTGGCCGGCTCGTCGAGCATCAGCAGTCTGGGGCGCACCATGAGCGCGCGGGCCAGTTCGATGCGCTTCAACGTGCCCAGCGGCAGCCCTGCCGCTGGACGTGACTCGAGGTGGTCGAGCCCGAGCGAGTCGAGGATGCCGCGTGCTCGCTCACGCTCGCGTCGCTCCTCACGCCACATCAGTGGCAGGCCGAGGCTGCCGACCAGGAACCCGCTGCGGGTCCGGTGATAGGCGCCGCCCATCACGTTCTCCAGCACGGACTGCGATGCGAACAGGCCGAGGTTCTGGAAGGTGCGCGCGATACCGATGTCGGCGACCTGGTCTGCTCGCCGTGCCAGCAGGTCGGTGTCATCGAGCAGGACGTGACCGGAGTCAGGTCGGTACAGACCGCTGATGCAGTTGAACAACGCGGTCTTGCCGGCGCCGTTCGGTCCGATGAGGCCACAGATCTCGCCGGGTTCCACCTCGAACGACGGCCCGTCGAGCGCCGTCACACCTCCGAAGTGCAGGCGCACGTCCTGGATGTGCAGGGCACCGGCCGGCTGGCCGCCGATCGTCACGTGCACGTCCGCGCCGATGGCCTCAGTCATCGGCCGAGTAGACCTCGGTGCCGACGACCCATCCGTTCTGCGCGGGATCGAAGGCGACGACGACGGCTTGATTGACGTACGAGGGGTTGTCGTCGGTGCTGGCGTAGGTGACACCCGGCAGCGACCACCCGGTGTCCAACTCGGCCGTCTTGGCGGCGTCGAAGATGGCCTCGCCCGTGCAGCCGTCCGTCGCCTCGAGCACCTGCAGGAACGTCCGCGCTGACACCGTGCCCGCCATGAACAGGTCGTCCGTCGGGTCGTACCCGTTCTCGGTCGCCCACTGGCCGTACTCGATGACCGCCGGGTCGGTGTCCAGACCGATCATGCCTGCTCCCTTGCCCCACGCGATCGACTTCACGTCGTCGGTGGCGCCGGGGCCCGCCGGCGTGATCAGGTCGACGGAGGGATTGGCGGCCGTGATCCACTTCTCGGGGTGCCAGTCGAGCTCCTCGATCTTCTTGAGCGCCATGGTGATGAAGCTGCCGGACCCCAGCATCGCGAAGGTGTCCGCATCCGACCCGCGCAGGTTGGTGATCTGCGAATCGATGGACGGTGCCGTGACCTCGTAGGACTCCTCGGCCACGATCTCGAGACCGGTGCCCGCCATCGCCTGCTGGAACGCTTCCAGCTGGGTCTTGCCCGTCTCCTCGTTCGAGTAGAGGACGGCGATCTTCGCGTCGGGGTTGTCGGCGGCGATCGCCTTGACCCGGACGACGTTCTCGAAGTCGACCGTGGCGTTGGTGTACAGCGCCAGCATGGCGGTGCCGTCGCGGTACCGATCCACCAGCTCGGCCGGGGGGCTGCCGGCCGGCAGGATGAGCGGCACGCCCTTGTCCGTCGTGTAATCGATGTACGCGAGGATCGCGGAGGTCCCGGTGTTGCCGAAGAACGCTGCCACCTGGTCCTGCTCGACCAACTGCTTGACGTTCACCACGGCCCGGGCCGGGTCGTACCCGTCGTCGAGGCTGATGTAATCGATCTTCCGAGTCTTGCCGTCGCCCATGGTGACGCCACCGGACTCGTTGACCTCGTCGAAGACCGCTCGGGCGCCGTCGACCAGCGCCTTGTACGCGGCGCCAGGCCCCGACTGCAGCGAGCTCTGGCCGATCTTGATCTCGGTGTCGGTGACGCCCGGCGAGCACGCCGCGCTGTCCGACGATCCGCCGGCTGTGCCGCCGGCGTCGACCGTGGCGCTGCGCCCGGATCCGCACGCGGTCAGCGCGGCGGCGCCCAGCGCGCCTGCGGCGACGAGCGACGCCCATCTCTTCCATCCTGCGTTCATCATCGAATGCCTCCAGGGATGCCGCCCGCCGCGACCTTGCGTGGGCCTCGAAACAGTGAATCGGCGTTCACTACTGGATGTCAAGCCTCGTTGAGACCGGGAGTCGGGCCTCTTCGCCAGCGGCAGACGGTCCTTCGCGCCGCATGAAGCGGCATGTGTCGACGTGACGATGGATTCACTTACCGGGTTGCGGTGACCGGTGCGGGGTCGTACGTTGGCGGCCGTCGCGCTGGTCGCGTCGAGCGCCCGTGACGGTCGTCCGGCGGCTCGGCCCAACGACGAGCCCGGGCGCCAGGAGCCCGCTGCCGAGGTCCCGGCGATCTCGTCCCCGCGGCACCTCTGCGACGTACTCATCGAAGGAAGACACGATGGCTGAGGATCTGGTGGGCTACCACTTCGAGGACGGGCTCGCGCGGATCGTCATGTGCCGCGGCGACCGAGGCAACGTGATCAACCAGGCCTGGAACGAGTCGATGCTGACCGCCCTCGCCCGGGCCCGGCAGGATCGCGCCCGGGTGATCGTGCTGTCGGCCACCGGTCGTTTCTTCTGCGTCGGCGGTGACGTCGACGTCATGGTCGGCGCGCCGTCGCTGCCCGATGTCCTCGATCACATCGCCGACTCGCTGCATCGGGTGGTCAGCGAGCTGCAACGCTCGGACGCGATCGTCGTGTGCAGCGTGCAGGGCGCGGCGGCCGGTGCCGGCTTCCCGTTGGTCGCAGCGGCCGATCTCGTGGTCGCAGCCCGGTCGGCGTCGTTCACGTTGGGATACACCAAGGTCGGTCTGTCGGTCGATGGCGGCACCAGCCTGCTCGTGCACTCGATCGGCCTGCACCGCGCGCTGCGACTCGCACTGTTGAACCGACGGATCAGTGCGGACGAGGCTGCGGCCTTGGGACTGGTGACCACGGTCGTCGCTGATGAGGACCTGGGCCGGGAGACCGACGCACTGGCTCACGAGTTGCTGAGCGGCCCGGCGGAGGCGCAGGCGGCGACGAAGGCGCTGCTGCGTGGGGCCGCCGAGCCGGCGGTTGAGACCGCGCTCCGGCGCGAGGCTCTCGCGCTCCGTTCGCAAGGCGCACATGCCGATGCCAGGGAAGGCACGACGGCGTTCATCGGGAAGCGCCGACCGCGGTTCGCCGGGTCGGTGCAGGCGTGACCGCCGACGACGTCCATGATGCGACGCCGGACTGGGCACGGGAGGCGCTCGCGGTCCCGGTGACGACGGGGACGGTGCGGTCCGGTCCCGTCCGGGTCCCGTTCCGGGAGTGGGCCGGCCGCGGCGACGGCGGTGTCCTGCTGGTGCACGGAGGAAGCGCGCACGCCCGCTGGTGGGACTTCGTGGCTCCGCTGCTGGGTGATCACCGGGTCGTGGCCCTGGACCTGTCCGGACACGGAGACGCTGACACCCGGGATCACTACGACCTGGACGACTGGACCGGTGAGGTGTGCGCCGTCATCGATCAGCTGTTCGCTGCGCCGCCGGTCGTCATCGGCCACAGCATGGGCGGCGCCATCGCGCTCAGCGCGGCGGCCGAGGCCGGCGATCGGGTCGCCGCCACGGTCGCCATCGACTCACTGCTGGGACTCGGCCGCGCCCAGGACATCCCGCCGTCTCCGGGCGTCCGTCCACCCCGCCTCACCGAGACGCGGGCCGAGCTGGTGAGCCGGTTCCGCCCCATTCCCGACCAGGGTCGGGCCGCGCCCTGGATGCTGCACTACGTCGCCCACCACTCGATCCGTTCGGACGATCAAGGGCGCTTCCGCTGGAAGTTCGACCCGCGCATCCGGGCGGCGACGTGGCGCGACCGGTCGAGTCCGCTGAAGTTGACGACGCCGGTCGTCTACTACCGGTGCGAGTACGGCCTGGCCGGGCCGTCCACCCTGCGGGCCATCGCAGAGGCGAGTACGACGACTCCGGTCGAGATCCGTGAACTGCGGGGAGTCGGTCACAACCCGATGCTCGACACCCCCCGCGAACTCGCGGCGGAACTCACCGGCCTGTCGTCGGCGGTCCAGAGTCGGCGACGGCGCCTGGACGGGCCGCGATATGTGAACCTCCATGTCGGCGGCAAAGCGAGCGCCTATGACGACTGACGTGTGTGTCTGGCGCGTCAAGTGAATGTGCGTTAACATCCATACATACGAGCTCAGTGAGGAGTCGTCATGAACGACAAGGCAGTCGTGGCGGGCGTCGGGATGACACCGTTCGTCAAGGTCGGGACCAGTGCGCCGTACTTCCAGATGGCGGCGGAGGCCGGCCGTCGTGCGCTGGATGACGCCGGCATCGACTACGACGCCGTGCAGGTCGGCTACGCGTCCTACGTGCTCGGGGACTCGACCGCCGGTCAGCGGGGCTTCTACGAGTTGGGGACCACCGGCATCCCGATCTTCAATCTCAACAACAACTGCTCGTCCGGGTCGTCGGCGCTGTATCTCGCCCGCCAGGCGGTCGAGACCGGGATCGCCGAGGTGGCGCTCGCGATCGGCTTCGAGCAGATGCCCGGCAAGGGCGTCACCGGGTGGCTCGACGACCGACCGACTGCCCTGGAGCCCTACTTCGCGGCCGTCGCCACCTCGCTGGGCATTCCGGACGACCGCACCGCCGGGTCCGCGGTGTTCTTCGGCGCCGCCGGACAGCAGTACTGCGAGCGGTACGACATCGATCCCGCTCTGTTCGGGCACATCACCGTGAAATCGCGCCGGCACGCGGCCGCGAATCCGAACGCGATCTTCCGCGAGCCCCTGACGCTCGAACAGGTGCTCGCGTCGCCGACGATCTGGGGACCGCTGACCCGGTTCGAGTGCTGCCCGCCGACCAGTGGCGCGGCGGCTGCGGTCATCGTGTCGCCTGAATACGCGAGGAAGCACGGGTTGCGCTCCGACGTGGTGATCGCCGGTCAAGCCATGAGCACCGATCTCCCGGGCGCCTTCGACGGCGACATGATGAAACTCGTCGGGTACGACATGACCCTCGCCGCGTCGCGGGCCGTCTACGAGCAGACGGGTGTGGGACCGGACGACCTCACGGTCGTCGAACTGCACGACTGCTTCGCCTCCAACGAGGTGCTGACCTACGAAGCGCTCGGACTCACGCCGGAAGGCTCGGCGGAGAAGTTCGTCCTCGAGGGTGAGAACACCTACGGCGGCCGCGTCGTGACGAATCCGTCGGGCGGACTGATCTCGAAGGGGCATCCTCTTGGTGCCACCGGACTGGCGCAGTGCGCGGAGCTGACCTGGCAGCTGCGCGGCGAGGCCGGCGGCCGTCAGGTGGCTGGGGCTCCGCGACATGCGCTGCAACACAACGTGGGCCTCGGCGGAGCGTGCGTGGTCACCATGTACGCCAAGGTCGGCGACTGAGCGTGGGCAAGCTCGACGACAAGGTCGCGCTCGTCACGGGCGCCGGCCGGGGGATCGGTCGCGCGATCGCCCTGAAGCTCGCGGCGGAGGGGGCGAGGGTCGTCGCGAACGATCTGGACGAGGCGCCGTTGCAGGAGGTCCTGACGGAGATCACCGCGGCCGGCGGCGCCGCGGTGGGAGTCCCGGGAAGCGTCACGCAGGACGGCTTCGCCGACCGGTTCGTCCGGACCGCCGTCGACCGGTTCGGCGGGATCGACATCATCATCAACAACGCAGGTTTCACCTGGGACAACGTCATCCAGAAGATCAGCGACGAGCAGTGGCACGCCATCGTGGACCTGCACCTCAAGGCGCCGTTCGACATCCTCCGCGCTGCGCAGCCGCACATCAGTGCTGCGGCCAAGCAGGAGCAGCGGCAGGGCCGGACGGTTCACCGGAAGGTGGTCAACATCTCCTCGGTCGCCGGGTTGCACGGCAACGCCGGTCAGGCCAACTACGCCTCGGCCAAGGCCGGAGTCGTCGGCCTGACCAAGACTCTGGCCAAGGAGTGGGGCCGCTACAACGTGAACGTCAACTGCGTGGCCTTCGGGTTCATCCAGACCCGTCTCACCGCTGTCACTGCCGAGCAGGACGGGACGATCGAGGTCGAGGGTCGGAACATCAAGGTCGGCATCAACCCGGCCTTCCTCAAGGCCGTCGAACAGATGGTGCCGCTCGGCCGGGCGGGCACCGCGGAAGAGGCAGCCGGCTCCGTCGTGATGTTGACCTATCCGGAGGCCGACTACGTCTCCGGTCAGGTCATCGTGACCGGCGGGGGTATCGAGGGCTGAGGGCCAGAGCCGTCCCAACACACGAAGCTGGAGTACACACGTGGACACTGCGGCGATCACGAAGATCCTCGCTGACAGCCCGGTCGAACCGTACGTGCGCACGATGCGCCGCCTGGCCGAGCAGGAACCTGACGCCGTTTCGATCAGCTGCGACGGCGAATTGGTCACCCGGGGCGAGCTCGAACGGCGATCCAACCGCCTGGCACGGGCCTTCGCGCAGCGGGGCGCCAGGCACGGCGACTTCATCGTCATCGCGCTCCCCAATGGCATCGACTGGTTCGTCGCCTACTTCGCGACCCTGAAGATCGGCGCCATTCCCCTGCCGCTGTCCGCCCGGCTGCCGCTGATCGAGCGGCAGGCGATCGTCGCGCTCGGCCGGCCGGCGCTCCTCGTCGGGGTCGATCCGTCCGACCATCCCGAATTCACCTGTCTGCCGGTCGGATTCGAGCCGGAGGCCGCGCTCGCGGACGGGCCGCTCGATGAGGTCGTCTCACCGTCGTGGAAGGCGCCCACCTCAGGTGGCAGCACCGGCCGGCCCAAGATCATCGTGGCGGGGAGTCCTGCGGAGGGATCTCCCGAGCTGAACTCCGTCCTGTGGCAGATGCGCGCTGACGACGTCCAGATGGTCGTCGGGCCGCTGTACCACAACGGTCCGCTGATCTTCGCTATCGGTGGTCTGCTCCTCGGCCAGCACGTGGTGGTGATGCGTCGGTTCGACGCGGGCACGCTGCTGGCCCTGATGGAGTTGCACAAGGTCACCTGGGTGCTGCTGGTGCCGACGATGATGCACCGCATGCACCGTCTGCTCGAGGACGGCCGGCGAGTCGACCTGTCATCGGTGCGCCTGCTGTGGCACGGATCGGCCAAGTGCGCGGATTGGCTCAAGCAGGCCTGGATCGACCGACTGGGTCCCGAACGCGTGTGGGAGTTCTACGGCGGCACCGAAGCACTCGCGGCCACCATGATCTCGGGCACCGAGTGGCTCGAGCACCGCGGCTCCGTCGGCCGGGTGGTGGTCGGGTCGATGCGAGTGCTCGATCCGTCGGGGCGCGAGGTGCCGACCGGCACCGTCGGAGAGATCTACATGAAGCGGCCCGCCGGGATGGCCGAGACCTACCGCTACGTCGGCTCGGACGCGCACCGCAGTGGCGAGTGGGAGACGATCGGCGACCTCGGTTGGAAAGACGCGGACGGTTACGTCTACATCCACGACCGACGGGTGGATCTGATCGTCACCGGGGGGTCCAACGTCTACCCGGCCGAGGTCGAGGAGGCATTGGAGGCGCACCCAGGGGTGTTGTCGTCGGTCGTCGTGGGCCTGCCCGACGACGACCTCGGCCACCGCGTGCACGCGCTCGTCCAAGCCGAGCCGGGTACGTCGGAGCAGGACGTCATGGAGTTCCTGGAGCACCGGATCGTCCGCTACAAGATCCCACGCTCGATCGAGTTCATCGATGCGCCGCTGCGCGATGACGCCGGCAAAGTTCGCCGCAGCCAGATGCGGGACGAGGCCATCGCCCGTCAGCGCACGGCCATGACCGGAGGTAGCTCGTGAACGAGAGCGACGAGATGAACGACGGCATCCACGACTTCGCCGAGCGCACCGCATTCGTCACCGGCGGTGCACGCGGCATCGGACTCGGCATCGTGCACGCGCTGCTTCGGCGCGGTGCTCGCGTCGCCATCGCGGACATCAGTGGTGACGCCCTCCGGCAGGCCGGTGGACAGCTGGAAGCGTCCGGGTCCAGGCTCCGCTGCTACCAGCTGGATGTCGCCGATCGTGACCAGTACGCCGAGGTGGCGGCGGCGGTGCAGCGCGACCTGGGGCAGGTGACGCTCCTGTTCAACAATGCCGGCGTCATCGACTCCGTCAGTCCGCGCCTGGCCACGTATCAGATGTGGGACTACGTGATGGGAATCAACCTCAACGGCGTCTACAACGGCATCCAGACCTTTCTCCCGGGCATGCTCGGCTCGGGGCGAGGCGGCCACATCGTGAACACCTCGTCCGAGGCAGGACTGGTCCACGCCGGATCCGGGTTCCTCTACCACGCCAGCAAGTTCGCGGTGGCCGGATTGAGTGAGGCGCTGCGGGAAGAGCTGTCGCGGCAGGGGATCGGTGTGTCCGTCCTGTTCCCCGGCCCCGTCGCCACCGACATCGTCCTGAACACGAAACAGATCCGGCCCGACACCGCGCCGACCCACAGCGCCCGTGTCCGGCAGATCCTGGACATCGCGCACCGGCAGCTCAACGAGGCCGGCGCACCCCCCGACGGAGTCGGCGAACTGGTCCTGCGGGCCGTCGAGCGCAACGAGCCGTACATCGCCACCCGGAACGTCCTGGCCGAGCACCTGGACCACCGCAACCGCCAGCTGGTGGCGGCGATGCAGCAGGCCGAGCGTGTGTTGGCGAGCCCGGGCGCGAAGGTCACCACCGTGGGGCAGCCCTGAGTCGTACGTTCCAGTACCCGAACTCGACACACAGAGAGGTGTGACCGGTGGATGCTTCGGAGTTGGCGAAGGTCGCGGCGACCAGCCCGGCCGAGCCCTTCGTCCGGACGATGACCCGACTCGCCGTCAACAGCCCCGGCTCCGTCGCCATCGTCGATGAGGACGGATCCATCACCAGACACGAACTCGAGCTGCGCTCCAACCGGATGGCTCGGCTGTTCCTGCAGCGGGGCGTGGAGTTCAACGATTACGTCGCGATCGCGTTGCCCAACGGCATCGACTTCTTCGTGGCCTTCTTCGCGGCCCTCAAGGTCGGCGCCGTCCCGATGCCGCTGTCCTACCGCCTGCCGGCCGCGGAGCGACAGGCCATCATCGACCTCGCCGCACCGGCGCTGCTGGTCGGCGTGCCTGACGGTGAGCACGTCGGGTGCGCCACGGTACCGGCCGGGTATCGGCCCGAAACCTCCATCAGCGATGGGCCGCTCCCGGAGGTCGTGTCGCCCTCGTGGAAGGCGCCGACCTCCGGAGGCAGCACGGGACGACCGAAGATCATCCGAGCTGCGTCCCCCGCAGTGGGATCGGTGGCGGTCAACGAAGCGATGTATCGGTTCACCGGCAACGATGTCCAGGCCGTGGTCGCGCCGCTCTACCACAACTCCTCGCTGGCCATGTCCGTCGCCGGACTGTTGTCGGGCCAGCGCCTCGTGGTCATGAACAAGTTCGACGCCGCCAAGACGCTCGAGCAGATCGAGCGGCATCGCATCACCTGGTTGATGCTGGTGCCCACGATGATGCACCGGATGTACCGACTGATCGGGGCCGGCGACGCTCACGACCTGTCGTCGATCCGGGTGCTGTGGCATGCGGCCTCCAAGTGCCCGGAATGGCTCAAGGAGGGATGGATCCGGCTGCTCGGCCCCGACCGGGTCCTGGAGCTCTACGGCGGCACGGAATCGGTCGCACTGACGGTGATCACCGGTCGGGAGTGGCTGGAGCACCGCGGTTCGGTGGGCCGCCCGTGGCTCGGGGACATGAAGGTCCTCGATGCAGATGGCCGCGAGCTGGCCGCGTGCGAGGTCGGCGAGATCTACATGAAGGGTCCCGAGGGCTTCGGCATCGGCTACGAGTACGTCGGTGCGGAGCCCCGGATGCTCAACGGCTGGCAGACCCTCGGTGACCTGGGGTGGAAGGACGAGGACGGGTACCTCTACATCAGCGACCGGCGCGTCGACATGGTCGTCAGCGGCGGAGCCAACATCTACCCGGCCGAGGTGGAGAACGCCTTGGATCAGCACCCCAAGGTGCTGTCGTCGGTGGTCGTCGGACTGCCAGACGGGGACCTGGTGCAACGGGTGCACGCCTTGGTGCAGGCCGAGGCGGGAACCACGGCGGAGGAACTGCTCGACTTCCTGGCGACCCGTCTCGTGCGGTACAAGATCCCGCGGTCTATCGAGTTCATCGACCAGCCGCTGCGCGACGACGCCGGAAAGGTCCGCCGCAGCCAGATGCGGGACGAAGCACTGGAAAGGTTGAAAATCCGTGACTGACATGACGTTCGAGCGGATCCGGTACGACGTGCCGGTGGAGCGGGTCGCTCGCATCACCCTGGCGCGACCGGAGGCGCGCAACGCGCAGGACTACCGGATGCTGCATGAGCTGGACATCGCCTTCCAGCGAGCCACACTCGACGACGACATCCGCGTCATCGTCCTCGCCGCCGACGGTCCGCACTTCTCGTCGGGTCACGACGTCGTCACCCCGAGCACAGGGGCCGACTTCGAACCGCACTGCATGACCGGTGGATACACCCAGGAGGGTCAGGCCGGCGGTATGGCGAACGAGGAGGAGTTCTACCTCGGGATGTGCTGGCGCTGGCGCAATGTCCCCAAGCCGACCATCGCGCAGGTCCAAGGCAAGGTGATCGCCGGAGGCCTCATGCTGGTGTGGCCGATGGACATCATCGTGGCCAGCGACGACGCCACCTTCTCGGACCCGACCGTCGCCTTCGCGGTCAATGGGCACGAATACCACACGCACACCTGGGAACTGGGCGCTCGCAAGGCCAAGGAGATGCTGTTCCGCAGTCACGCGCTGACCGCTGAGGAATGCCGGCAACTCGGCATGGTCAATCACGTCGTGGCCCGCGAGGACCTGGAACGGACAACCTTGGGCATCGCGATCGAGATCGCGCAGCGCCCCGCTTTCGGCTTGAAGCTGGCGAAGTTGTCGGTGAACGGGGCGCTGGAAGCACAGGGGCAGTTCACCGCGCTGCGCCACGCCTTCGCGCTGCATCAGACCGGCCATGCCAACGCGCGGGCCGTCTTCGACGGCGTTCCCGTCGACCCGACCGGACTGGACGTCATCCGCCAGCTCTCACGGTCCTGAAACGCGCAGCACGCCGCCTGGGCTGGCGACGTCCGTCGATCGCGGGACCGATCCGGCCGACTAGGATGGATGCGTGACGACAGCGGCTGACCCGGCTGCCGCCGACCGCCGGCGGCGTCCGCGGAATCGCAAGGACCAGATCCTCGTGGCGGCCCGCGAACTGTTCGTGGCCAACGGCTATGCGAGTGTCTCGATGGCGATGATCGCGGAGCAGGTCGGCATCACCGCGGGTGCCCTCTACCGCCATTTCGCCAACAAGGCCGTGCTGCTCGAGCGCGTCATCGAGGACAGCTTCTCGTACCTGGACGATCCTGTCACACACATTGATTACGAGGACGCGGTCGACGAGGTCATCGCGCTGGTGATCGATCGGCCGTACCTGGCCGACCTCTGGACCCACGAGCTCCGCCACCTGCCCGAGGACAAGCAACGCGCCCTGCGGCGGCGGATGCGGGTCTGGAACGACAGTCTCCGACCGGCCTTGCTCAGTCAGCGACCTGACCTCGACCCGGGCCAGGTCGAGGTGCTGATCTGGGCCATCCAGTCGATGATCGCCTGTGTGGGCCGCCAGTCGTTCCAGCTGTCGGTGCGCGGACGGATCCCAGCGGTCCGGAACGGCTTGAGGGCGCTCACGGCTGCGCAGCTGGTGCCCACCGGCAGCGCCGTGGAGCATGAGCCGCAGCAACTGCTGCCCCACTCGATGCGCGAGCGGCTCCTGCTCGCCGCGTTGGACCAGTTCGGCCGTCGAGGCTTCCAAGACACCTCAATGGCCAGCCTCGGCGCCGCGGTCGACGTCACCGGACCGAACCTCTACAGCTACTTCGGAAGCAAGGCCGATCTGCTGCGAGCCGTGTTCGAACGGAACAGTCACGCGTTGTGGCTCGGGCTCGACGTCGCGCTGGCGACCTCGCGTCATCCGGAGGAGGCCCTGGGCAAGCTCGCTCACGCGTACATCGCCATGGCCCGTCCCTGGGCGTCCAGCGTCGAGTACCCCAGGGGAGGCGAGTACGAGCAGGCGGAGATCGTCCGGACGTTCCGGAAGGAGTACATGAACGAGTGGGTGTCACTGCTGGTCCAGACGAGACCTGCGCTCACCCAGCGGCAAGCCCACCTACGTGTTCAACTGGCCCTCTACGTCGTCTCCGATCTGTACAGCAACGCCAGGCTGGTCCGCGTCGACACCTTCCGCGCCAACGTCGCGGGGCTGATCCTGGCCGTCCTGCTCGACGGCTCGTCCGAAGAGGACTCAGACCCGACGTGACGAGGGCGGTCCTCCCGCGCGGGCGGTCCGGCCCGACCGGACCCGCCGGATGAGCAGTGCGGCGGCGGCGACCACGACGACGAACAGCACCACCACCCACCACGCGGCCTGGATCGAGACGACCAGCAGGGCCACGCCGAAGACGGCGACGACGACGGCGGCCACCAGCACCGGGTCGGGGCGGCCGGCCGTGGTGACGGCCGGGGTGATCACCGCATCGGCGGCGGGCGCGGCGGGTGGCCGCCGGTTGGGTGAGGTGCTGGGTCGCCTGACCTTGCCGGCGGGTCTGCCGGCGGGCTTCTTCTTCGTCATCAGAACCACTGCTCGATCCTGGCCTGCCAGCCCTGCTTCGGGTGTCGCACCGTGATCGACCCCTGCTTCTTGATGCCGGTCAGCACGACCGTGAGGTGGCCGGTCGCGCTGCCCGGCGGCACCTTGTTGTGCAGCGACCCGCCCCGCATCTGCACCTCGAGCCGCACGTCGGTGCCCCGCGGCACGACGAGTTCGGCGTTGCCGCCGTAGTTCGACCGGAACTCCACGGTCACCATGGACGAGGTGAGCTGGGCCTGGCTGAAGTCCAGCCGGGTGCCGGCCCCGGTCCCGGCCACCACGATGCGCGGCGGCACCGTCCAGTAGCCGCGGTAGGTCCGGGAACTCCAGCCGGTCAGCTCCAGCACGCCACCTGTGGCGACGGCGGCCCCACCGTCCGGTTCGAGGGCTGCCGGCCCGGCGGGCAGGGCGGGCGCGCCGGCCGTCCACGAGGCTGGCGGCGTCCCAGGCCCGGGAGCGCCGCTGGCCACGGCGGCGGCCAGGCCGGGCAGGTCGAGCAGGACGGCGTTGAGCTCGCCGCGGGTCCGGGCGGCGATGACGGTGGCGCTGCGTTCGGTGTACTCGCCGAGGTCGATCAGACCGCGGCCGGTGGCCCGCTCCAGCAGCTGCAGCACGTGCCGGCGTTCCTCGTCGGAGACCCGCAGGTCACGCGGGGGCACCGGTGCAGTCATGCGGCCCAGCCTATCCAGCGGGCGGCGCCGCCGGGCCGGGGCGGGTCAGCGCACCGGGCGGTCGACGACGGTCACGGTCGTGGTGACGGCGGTGCCGTTGCGGTCCAGCTCCACCTCGGCCTGCTCGCCGGGGGAGTAGCCGCGCAGCGCGCCCAGCAGCGCCTCGGCCGAGCCGAGGGCCTGGTCGTCCATCGACACGATGACGTCCCCGGCCTGGATGCCAGCGTCCGGCCCCGGACCGCCAGCAGCGCACCGCCCGAGTTGCCGGGGCCGATGGTGGCGTCGGTCTGGATCAGGTCGATCAGGGACTGGCTGTTGACCGCCGACCCGGGGCAGCTCGGTCCGGAACTCGCCGGCCGGCAGCCCAGTGCGATCGGCCTGGACGAGCGCGATGTCGGATACCACGTCGCTGGCCACGATGTCACCGGCCATCTGCTGGCCGTCGGCGAACTGCACCTGGACAGCGGTCGCACCGCGGATGACGTGCTCGTTTGGTGATGATCAGGCCGTCGGCGGTGAAGACGACCCCGCTGCCGGATCCGGAAGTCGTCACGATCGTCGCGATGGATGGCTGCAGCTGCTCGACCAGATCGGGCAGTGACGGCGCCGTCGCCCCGGCTGTTCCGGACCGGCCAACGCCGGTCGGGCTGCCGGTCGGGGTGCGGGTGGAGGTGCCGGTCGAGATGGAGACCGACGTGCGACCCGATTCGGTGATGATCGACGGGGCGGTGGTGGACGGGGCGGTGGTGGACGGGGAGCCCAGGCCGCCGTCCGGGTCGGAGTGCAGGCGGCGAGCGCGAGCGCGACCACGGTCAGGGCGGCGGCCAGCGGGCCGACGGCGCGGGCGGGGCGGACGGACGTGCGCGACTCCGGGTCTCGGGCGGTGGTGCTGTCGTCCCGACCCGCGTCGCCGCCGGTCAATCCCGGTGGACCGGCGATCCGGTCGCGGCTCAGGCGTCGGCGGCGAACCGGACCAGCGTCTTGGGTGCGCGGCGGGTGGCCGGGTCGGTGCCCTGGCCGGAGAGCGCCGCGACCGCCTGGTCCGGCGTCACGATCCGCGCGATGAGCGGGGTCGGGTCGACGGCGCCGGCCGCGAGCAGGGCGACGACGTCCTGGTAGCAGTCCAGGCCGTGCAGCACGCCGTGCACGGTGAGGTCCTTGAGGGCCAGGGCGGTCTGGTCCACGGCGACGGGGTTGGGCGGCAGTCCGACCACGGCGATGCGGCCGCCGAGGTCGGCGATGTCGATCGCGGTCTGCAGGCCGCGCGGCGAGCCGGACGCCTCGATCACGGCGGTGTACCGCTGGTCGCCCAGCTGGTCCGGGTGCCGGACGGCGTCGGCCCCGAGTTCGGTGGCCAGCGCCAGCTCACCCTCGGCGACGCCGATCACCTCGACGCGGCCGGCCACCAGCTTGGCGTACAGCAGGGCCAGCAGCCCGAGGGTGCCGCTGCCGATCACCGCGACCCGGTCGACCGCCCGCAGGTCGAGCCGGAGGCCGGCGCGGTAGGCCGAGACGCTGGGCTCGACCAGTACGGCCGCCTCGGACGACACCGAGTCGGGCAGCACGGTGACGGCGAACTCCGGGACGCTGATGTACTCGGCCGCCGCGCCCTGGATGAACCGGAGCCCGACCTCCTTGAGCGAGCGGCACAGGTGCGGCCGGCTGCGCTGGCAGTTGTCGCAGCGGTGGCACGGCACCATGGTGTGCCCGACCACCCGGTCACCGACCGAGAGGTGCTGCACGCCAGGCCCGATCGCCGAGACCACCCCGGTGTACTCGTGGCCGAAGACGAACGGGTACCGCAGGAACCCGTGCTCGAGGTAGAAGCTGTGCCCGGACAGCAGGTGGGTGTCGGTGCCGCACATGCCGGCCAGCACCACCCGGACCTGGATCTCGCCGTGGCCCGGTTCGGGCACCGGGACGCGGGCGACCCCGCCGGTGCCCGGTCCGGTGATGGTCACCGCGGTCATGGTGCTGGTGCTGGTGGACATGGGTTCCTTCACGGGCGGGAGATGGGACGAGGATCGCGCTGCGGTCAGTGCGAGCCGTGGGGCGGCTCGCCGGCCCAGGCCGCGCGCACCAGCGCCTCGATGCCGGCAGGGGTGACCGGGCGCGGGTTGGCGTACGGCTGCTCGGTGGCCAGTTCGACGATCCGCGGGATGTCGGCCTCGGCCATGCCCAACTGCCGCAGTGAGGTCGGAGCACCGAGGTCCGCGGCCCGGTCCCACAGGGCCCGGGCCGGGTCGGGGACGCCGCCCAGGGCGCGGGACAGCGCGGCCACCGCGTCCGGGGCAGCGGGCTGGTTGTGGGCCAGCGCGTGCGGGAGCACCACGGTGTGGGTCTGCGCGTGCGGCAGGTCGAGGGTGCCGCCCAGGGTGTGACACAGCTTGTGGTGCAACGACATCGTGGTCCCGCCCAGGCAGGCGCCGCACAACCAGGCGCCGTACTGGGCGTCGGCCCGGGCGTCCAGGTCGGCGCCGTCGGCGACCACGCGGGGCAACGCGTCGGTCAGCGCCCGCACGCCCTCCTCGGCCATCAGCGAGATGATCGGCGAGGCGTCCGGCGCGTACAGGGCCTCCACGGCGTGGGCGATCGCGTTGATGCCGCTGGTCACCGACATCGCCGCGGGCAGGCTGACGGTCAGCTCCGGGTCGTAGATGACGCTGCGGGGCAGCACCCGTGGATCCCGGCCGGTGCGCTTGCGGCCGCCCTCGGTGAGTCCCCAGACCGGGGTCATCTCCGACCCGGCGTAGGTGGTGGGCACGGCGATGACCGGCAGCCCGAACTCGAGGGCGATGGCCTTGCCCAGCCCGACCGCGGACCCGCCGCCGACCGTGACACAACCGTCAGCGCCGAGTTCCTCGGCCCGGTCCCGGGCGCGGGCGGCGATCTCGATCGGGACGTGCATGGTGGCCTCGGCGAGCACGCCGGCGGCCCGGTCGCCCAGGGCCGCGGCCACCCGTTCGCCGGTGTGCTGCTGGTCGGGGGCGCAGATGACCAGCACCCGCTGCAGGCCGAGGTGCTCGACCTCGGCGGGCAGCCGGGTCAGCGCGCCGACGCCGAGCTGTACCCGCATCGGCAGGGCCTGGTAGGTGAAGGTGCGGGTCACGGGCGCTCCTCGAGGGCGATCTCGCCGTCGTGCTGGGCCTCGGGGGCCGACAGCGGCAGCAGGGCGACGTCGAAGTGCACGGTCCGGTACGGGTTCGGGAAGCCGAGTTCGGCGGCCCGCTCGGGGTCGTCGACCTCCGGGAAGTCGCGGACCAGGCTCTCCTTGACGCCGAACACGGCGTCGGAGTCGATGTACGGACTGTCGTCGACGAACAGGTGTGTGGTGACCGGGCGGTGCCCGGGGGCGGTCACGATGAAGTGCAGGTGGGCCGGCCGGAACGGGTGCCGCGCCGTCGCCTCCAGCAGCGAGCCGACGGGTCCGTCGGTGGGGATCGGGTAGTACCGCGGGACGATGGACCGGAACCAGAACCGGCCGTTGTCGTCCGCGGTGAACAGGCCGCGCAGGTTGCGTTCCGGCTGCAGCTCCGGTTGCTGGACGTCGTAGAAGCCGTCCTCGTTGGCCTGCCAGACGTCGATCGTGGCGCCGGGCAGCGGGTTCCCGTGCTGATCGGTGACCTGCCCGGTGACCAGACAGTGCTGACCCTTGCCGTCCAGCGCGATGTCCGCGCCGAGGTCCCGCTCGGGGGACTCGACCATGTGGAACGGGCCCAGCACGGTGGATTCGGTGCCACCGGCGGCGCGGTGGTTGATCGTCTCGACCAGCATGGAGATGCCGAGCACATCGGAGAGCAGGATGAACTCCTGGCGGACCTCGTTGCACATCTGCCCGGTGCGGGTCAGGAAGTCGATCGCGGTGGCCCACTCGGACTCGGTGAGCTGCACCTCCTTGACGAACTCGTGCAGGTGCCGGGTGAGCGCGGTCAGCAGCTCCCGCAGTCGCGGGTCCGGGGTGTCGGCCAGGCTGGCGGCCACCACCTCGGCGGAGCGCTCCTCGGTGAACAGCTCGCGCGCAGCGGTCGGGCCGGCGGACGATCGGTCCGTCGCCGTGTCGATCCTCGTCTCGGTCATCTCGGAACTCCTTGTCGCGGTGGGGCGGTCGACTCCCGGACGGTGAGGGACACCGGCAGCCGGACCGAGTGCGGGGGGCGCGCGCCGGGGTCGCTGAGCATGCCCAGCAGCATCCGGGCGGCCTCGGCGCCCATGGCCTGGTGGTCGACGTGGACGGTGGTCAGGGGTGGGGCCACGAGATCGGCGCCGTTCATGTCGCTGTACCCGACGATGCTGATGTCCTCCGGACACCGCAGTCCCCGCTGGCGCACGGCCCGGTAGCAGCCGTAGGCGACGATGTCGTTGAAGGCCAGGACCGCGGTGACTCCCGCGCCGCTGTCCAGCAGTCGACCGAGGGCCTCGGTGCCGGCGTCGGCGCTGATCGAGTCCATGGTCGTCACCAGGGCGGGATCGACCTCGATGCCCCGCTCGAACAACGCCTCGCGGTAGGCCCGCAGCCGGGCGGTGGCCGTGCTGATCTCCGGGGGGCCGGCCACGTGGGCGATGCGTCGGTGGCCCTGGGCGACCAGGTGTTCCACGGCCAGGTGCACACCCATCGAGTCGTCGCTCAACACGGTGGGCGCCAACGGGTCGGCCGGGGCGCGGACCACGAAGACGGTCGGGGCGACCGACGACCAGATCCTCGGGTCGGCTTGGTCGCCCGACGTTGCGGTGGCCACGATGAGGCCGTCCACCCGGCGCGCCTGCAGTGCGGCGATCCGGGCCAGTTCGCGGGACCAGTCGTTGTCGGTGTTCACGATGAGGGCGGTGTACCCGGCCGCCGAGGTCACGTCGTCGACTCCGCGCAGCAGCGGCGGGAACAACGGCACGGTCAGATCGCCGATGATGACGCCGACCGTGGAGGTGCGGTTGGTGACCAGGCTCCGGGCGGCCGGGTTGGGGCTGTAGTTCAGCTGCTCGGCGGCTCGGCGGACCTTGAGCACGGTGTCCGCGCTGACCTTGTTCCGAGTCGCCTCGTTCAGTGCCCGTGACGCGGTGGCCGGGTGCACTCCCGCGAGGGCCGCGACCTCGGACAGTCGAGCCGGCATCAGGCATCCTCCGTCCGCGCCGTCGATGGGCTGTTCGGTGGCGACCGTAGCCGCTCATACCGGCATGCACAACAAGCGCTT
Source organism: Nakamurella leprariae (assembly GCF_016918035.1). GTDB lineage: Bacteria > Actinomycetota > Actinomycetes > Mycobacteriales > Nakamurellaceae > Nakamurella > Nakamurella leprariae. Next base: position 42,777 of record NZ_JAERWK010000014.1, read on the forward strand.
GCATCCGAATTGCAGGCGCCATGATTCGATGAGATCCTTCGACCTCGAAGGCACCTCCATCAGGGAGCGGTTGACAGGGGCGACGACCACAGGCCACGCTGTGCAAACGCTTGCGGCGGCGACCGAAGGACAACCGGCCAGTCCACCCCAGCGCCGGTCCGCAGATCACTGCGGACCCGTCGGCCCATGAGGAGTCCGGAGTGATCACGGCAGCGCAGGACGAAGCGGTCATCCGCGAGCTGGAGGACCGTCGTTACGACGCGATGGTGGCCGGGGACTTCGTCACCTTCCGCGAGTTGTGTCATCCCGACCTGCGGTACACGCACTCGACCGCGATCACCGACACCGTCGAGTCGTACCTGGAGAAGTGCACGACCGGGTTCTACGACTACCACTGGATCGAGCACCCGATCGCGGCGATCACCGTGGTGGGGGACACCGCGCTGGTGTTCGGCGACATGCGGGCTGACCTGACCGCCGGCGGGGTCCGCAAGCAGCTCGACAACGTGAGTCTGGCGGTCTGGGCCCGGCTCGACGGCGACTGGAAGCTGCTCGCCTACCAGCCCACGGTCAGACCCGCCGCCTGACATCCGTCTCATCGCCCTGTCGCTCGATCCACCACGCACCCGCCGAGGAGCTCCCCCGTGTCCGAGTACGACCTGATCTCCGCCTGCTGGACCACGGCCGGCGCCTGTGAGCCGATGGCCGCCGACGACCGCAGTCCCCTGGACGTCACCGATCGGGTCCGCGCCGCGGCGCGGGCCGGGTTCCGCGGCTTCGGCATCCGCCACGGCGACCTGATGCGGGTCGAGCAGACGCTCGGGTTCGCCGACTTCCGTCGGCTGCTGGACGACCATGGCATGCGGCACCTGGAGTTCGAGTTCCTCGAGGGCTGGTACGACACCGGGGAGGTCCGGCGGCTCAGCGATGTGCGTCGCGCCGACTTCCTGCGCGCGGCCGAGGCGCTCGGCGCCCGGCACATCAAGGTGGGTGGGCACCTGGCCGGCGGCACCGTCGACGTCGACCGCGTCGCGGAGGAGCTGCACCGCCTGGGTGCGGACGCCGCGGAGGTGGGCACCAAGGTCGGCATCGAGCCGATGCCGTTCGCCGACATCACCACGCCAGCGATGGGTCTGGAGATCGTGCAGCGGGCCGGGCACCCGGCGGCCGGGCTGTTCATCGACGTGTGGCACGTGGCCCGGGCCGGAGTCGACGTCGCCTCCCTGGCCGAGCTGCCGGGGGAACTGCTGTTCGGCATCGAGCTCGACGACGCCCGCGCGGAGGTGGAGGGCACGCTGCTCGAGGACACCTTCAACGGGCGGGAGTTCCCCGGCGAGGGCGTGCTCGACGTGCAGGGATTCGTCGACGCCATCCAGCGCACCGGCTACCAGGGACCCTGGGGCGTCGAGATGCTCTCCACCGCCTACCGCCGCCTGCCGCTGGAGGAGGCCGTCCAGCGCGCCTACGACACCGCCATCCGCTTCCTCGACCGGACCCCCGCCACAGACCGGGCGTCGGTCTGAGGCAGCACCTCTCACCAACGGAAGGATCTCGACCGATGAGGCTCGAGCACAAGATCGCCGTCGTCACCGGTGCCCACGGCGGGATCGGACTCGCCACGGCCGAACGCTTCGCGCGGGAGGGCGCGATCGTGTACGCCGGTGACATCGCGACCGAGAGCAGCGGGACCGACGCCGCCGGCATCCGGCGGCGGCACCTGGACGTGAGCGACCTGGCGTCCTGGACGGCGCTCGCGGAGGAGATCGCGGCGGACCACGGCGGGGCCGACATCCTGGTCAACAACGCCGGTCTCGTCGGGTCGTACGAATCGATCACCGAGATCGAGGTGGATCGCTGGCACTCCATCGTGAGCGTCAACCAGACCGGCGTGTTCTACGGGATGCGCAGCATGATCCCGCTGCTGCGGGCCCGCGGTGGCGGCTCGATCGTGAACGTCTCGTCCATCTGGGGGCTGGTCGGCGCCGCGGGTGTCTCCGCCTACCAGGCGTCCAAGGGCGCGGTGACGGTGATGACCAAGAACGCGGCCGTGACGTACGCGCCGGAGGGGATCCGGGTCAACTCGGTCCACCCCGGGTTGATCACCACTCCGATGACGGACGCGCAGGACCCGGCCATCTCCGCCGGACTCGTGGACACCACCCCGCTGGGCCGCGCCGGCCGGCCGGACGAGGTCGCCAACGCGATCCTGTTCCTGGCCAGCGACGAGGCCTCCTACGTCACCGGTGGACAGCTGGTCGTCGACGGCGGCTTCACCACCCCATGACCACGCCGATGACGACGCCCATGACCCCGTCGTCCGGGGCGCCGGCGCCGTGGGAGGTCGTCCCGGCCGGCGTCCGCCGTCCGCTCGGGACCGGCCGCCGGGCCCCCGGGGCGGGGACCGTCGTCGTGCGACCGGAGTTCGTGGACCTCGGCGGCGGCGAGCTGGACCGGCTCACCGGACCGGAGCCCGGCCATCCGCCGGCCGGTGCCGGTCACCCCTGGTCCGGCACCGTGCTCGCCGTCGGCGCCGCGGTGCACGACCTGACGGTCGGCCAGGTGGCGGTCGGACGCGGGGATCTGGGCTTCGGGATCGGCGGCACCCTCGCCGGCGAGCTCACCGTCGCCGCCGCGGACTGTGGTGGGGTGCCGGCCGGGATCACGGCCCGGCGGGCGGCCACGGTCCAGCCGCTGGCCGCCGCGCTGGGCGGGCTGCAGGCCGCCGGCGGAGCTGACGCCTCCCAGGTCGCGATCGTGCTCGGGTGCGGCACCGTCGGGCTGGCCATGGTCGGCCTGCTGGCCCGCACCGGCGCGACCGTGGTCGCGGTCGATGCCGACCGGCAGCGCCGGGCCGTCGCCGCCGGCCTCGGCGCCGAGTTCGTCGGCGACGCGACGGACGGGCCGGCCCTGCGGCAGGAGATCGACATCGCGCTGGGCACGGTGGGATCGGCGGGCGCCGACCTGGTCGTGGTCAGCGCGCCGCCGACCGCGACGTGGAGTGCCGCGCTCGACGTCTCGATCGACGTGGCGCTGACCGGCGCGCGCGTCCTGGTGCCGCACGGCGCCCCCGCCGAGTCGTTCGGCCGGCTCGGCGAGCGCCGGCTCGCCGTCACGACGTTCCCCCAGGCCCATGCCGAGGCCCGGGACCGGGCGCTGCGGCTGCTGACCCGGCTCCAGCTGGACCTGTCCACCGTCACCGGCGACGTCCTGTCCGTGGCCGAGTGCCAGGAGGCGCTGGCCGCGGCGCGCGGTCCACGCCGGCCCGGACGGGTCCCGGTCCGGTCACCGGGCCGCGACTGACCGCGGGACCCGGGCGGGTCACCGGCTGCCGAGGTGCTGTTCCACCGCCTCCACGGCCCGGAGCAGGTGTGGCTCGTCCCGGTCGGTGCGCCACGCCACGGCCAGATCGAGCCTGCGCGCGTCCTTGATCGGCCGGTAGGCCACCCCGGCCACGGTGAGCGCCATGACCGGGGCGGGCACGATCGCCACGCCGAGGCCACCGGCGACCAGGGTGACCAGGGTGGAGGTCTCGTCGACCTGGTGTCGGAACACCGGCTCGAATCCGGCATCGCGGCACCACCGGCGGACCTGGTCGTACATGACTGACTCCCGGCGACCGGAGTGGACGATGAACCGGGCGTCCCGGAGGTCGCCGATGCGCACCGACTGCCGGTCGGCCAGGGGATGATCCGCCGGGACGGCGAGGACCAGTTCGTCCGAGCGCAGCACCCGCAGCGTGATGGCCGGATCGTGCACGGGCGGGCGCAGCAGCGCCACGTCGATGTCCCCGGCCCGCAGCGCCGCCACCTGATCAGGCACCAGCATCTCGCCGCGGAAGGCGAACTCGATGCCGGGCAGCTCGTCGGACAGGTGCCGGGCCAGCGCGGGCAGCAGGCTGTAGGTGACCGAGCCGACGCAGCCCACCGCCAGCCGGCCGATGCTGCCGGCGGCCACCTGCCGGGCCTCGGCCACCGCGTCGTCGACGTCCTGCAGCAGCGTGCGCACCCGGGTCAGGAAGGCCGCTCCGGCGGGGGTCAGCTCGACCCGCCGGGTGGTGCGCAGCAGCAGCTGGACGCCGAGCTCGGCCTCCAGGGTCCGGATCTGCTGCGACAGCGGCGGCTGAGCGATGTGCAGCCGCGCCGCGGCCCGGCCGAAGTGTCGTTCCTCGGCCACGGCCACGAACGAACGCAGATGTCGGAGTTCCATGGGCACCGTCCTCCGTCCAGGACACCGACATCCAGAGGCGCAGCCTCTTGATCGGTGCGGATCTCGACGCTCGAGTGTATGGATATGGTTCTCGAGGGCCGCAGCCGTGTCGGACCGCGCCGCGGTCGCTCTACCCGCCCCGCCCTGGATGTGCGCAGCGCGTCGAACGAGTGATCCAGGTCCCGGGCCGCGCCGAAGGGCGACCTGGTCGTCGGGCTGCCCGAGAAGGTCTGAGAGCTTCCGGATCCCCGGTGCCACGGGCCACCGTCAGGCTCCGGCCGGGCGGTGCACCGTCACCTGCACCGACAGGGTCGCGGTGAGCGGCCTCGGCAGCGCGGCGATCCGGGCCGCACGAGTGTCCGGGTCGGTGTGGAACGCGCTCGGACCCATGCCGGTCAGATCGGCGGCCTCCGCGTCGGTCAACGAGAACTGCTGCCGCAGCTCGGGTCCGGCGTTGGAATCGAACCGGGCCAGCGCGGTGGCCAGCCGCTCCGTCTTGCGCTCGTCGACGCTCAGCATGCCCAACGGTCCGATCAGTTCGGCCAGGTGGTCTGCCGTCGGGGTGACGGTGACCAACACGCCGTCGGGGCGCAGCACCCGCTCGATCTCGGCCGGGTTCCGGGGGCCGAAGACGCTCAGCACCGCGGCGGCGCAGCCGTCGGCCAATGGCAGCGGCTGCCACACGTCGGCTCCGATCGCCGCCGCGCGGGGATGGGCCCGGGCCGCCCGCTGCAGCGCGGGCCGGGACAGGTCCAGGCACACGCCGTGCCGGTCGGGCAGTGCCTCGAGCACGACGGCCAGATAGCTCCCGGTGCCGCCGGCCAGGTCGACGATCAGCCCGCCGGAGCCCCCGGGCAGGGATTGCGCCGTGACCGCAGCCAGTCGGTCGGCGATCGGCCGGTAGTGCCCGGTGGCCAGGAACCGCTCGCGGGCGGCGACCATCTCAGCGGTGTCGGCCGTGCCCGGATCGGGGCGCCCGGAGCGCAGGGTCACGAACCCCTGCCGGGCCACGTCGAACCGGTGGGCCTGCGGGCAGACGAGCGAGCGGCCGCCGTCCGACCGCACCGTCCCTCCGCACACCGGGCACCGCAGTGCCGGCAGCACCGCGAGCAGCGCGGCGGGCAGCTCGGCCGTCATCGGTCGGTACGGGCCGGCTGCAGCAGCCGCAACAGCCGGGCCAGTTCGTGCCGGTCCCGTTCGTCCAGCACGGCGAAGAAGCGATCGGCCTCGGCCGACCGGGCCGCCCCGATCGCGGCCACCGCATCGTGGCCGGCCGCCGTCAGCGTCACCACGGTGGCCCGGCGGTCGTCGGGATCGGCGCGGCGGTCGACCAGGCCGCGCTCCTGCAACCCGTCGACCACCTCGGTGGCCGAGCGCGGGGCGATGTGCAGGTGGTCGGCCAGCGCACCGAGGCGCTGGTCGCCGTGCCGGGTGAGCACGCTCAGTGCTCGGACCTGGGACGGGGACACCTCCCAGGGGGCCAGCGCCAACTGGGTGGACCGGCGCAGCGTGCGGGCCACCGACCAGAAGGCCTCGCTCAGTGAGTCCGAGCCGCCGGGCTCGGGACCGCATCCTGGTCCGGTGGCGTCCGGGGCGCCGGTCGCGGACGGCGGTCGGGTGGAGGGCGCGGACACGGGGAACAACCTAGCAGGGTTCCCTGTTGTAGCCTCATGTTGAGGCAACCTCAGGAAGGTTGCCGTCGAGCACGGGTCGGCCGCGCGCATCCGCAGTGTCCGGCGCCCGTGGAGGAGGTACGCATGAGCCTGGCATCACTGCCACCCAGTTCCCGGCCGGACCGTGGGTCCGGCCGCGCCGGCAGCGAGATCCCGGTGGGTCTGGGCCCGGACACCCCGGCACGAGGCGGCCGCCGGGGTCGCTCGTCCCGCATCACGCCACAGGAGCGCGCCGAGGCCCGGTCGGTCTCGCTGCGCCGCATCGGCGCCCTGTTCGTCCCTCACCGCTGGCCGCTGGTCGTGGTCAGCCTGATGATCGCCGCCGCCGCCGTCGTGGGCATGGCCTCGCCGTTCCTGCTGCGCGCCGTCCTCGACACGGCCCTGCCGCAGCAGGACCTCGGGCTGCTGGTGTGGCTGGTCGCCGGCATGCTCGCCGTCGCCGTCATCACCGCCGTGCTCGGTGTGGTGCAGACCTGGATCAGCTCTCGGGTCGGGCAGCAGATCATGCACACGCTGCGCACCCAGGTCTTCACCCACCTGCAGCGCCAGTCGGTCGCGTTCTTCACCCGGACCCGCACCGGCGAGGTGCAGTCCCGCATCCAGAACGACATCGGCGGCATGCAGTCGGTGGTCACCTCGACCGCCACGTCCATCGCCGCCAACCTGACCACCGTGGTCGCCTCGCTGGTCGCGATGGTCGCCCTGTCCTGGCAGCTGTCGCTCATCTCGCTGATCGTGCTGCCACCGGCGTTCCTCCTGACCCGCACCGTGGCCCGGATGCGGCGGGAGATCACCGCCCGCCGGCAGGCCGAGCTGGCCGACCTCAACGTCACCATCGAGGAGGGCCTGTCGATCAGCGGCGTGCAGCTGAGCAAGACCCTCGGCACCGCCCGGTCGCTGATCGACCGGTTCACCGAGTCCTCCCACCGGCTGGTCGATCTCGAGCTCCGGTCGGAACTGGCCGGACGCTGGCGGATGGCCACCATGAGTGTGGTCTTCGCCGCGGTGCCGGCGGCCATCTACCTGTCGGCCGGGTTGCCCGCCACCGCCGGCAAGATCTCGATCGGCACCCTGGTCGCGTTCACCGCCCTGCAGGCCGCGCTGTTCCGCCCGATGCTCGGCCTGCTCAGCGTGGGCGTGCAGATCACCAGCTCGCTGGCGCTCTTCGCCCGCATCTTCGAGTACCTCGACCTGGACGTGGAGATCGCCGACCCGGTGCACCCGGTGCCGATGGATCCCGCCACGGTGCGCGGCGAGGTGCGGTTCGAGGACGTCACCTTCGTCTACCCGAACGCCGACAGTGCCGCCGTGGCCGGGGTCTCGATCACCGTGCCGGCCGGCAGCTCGCTGGCCCTGGTCGGCGAGACCGGTTCGGGCAAGACCACCCTCGCCTCGCTGGTGTCCCGGCTGGCCGACCCGACCGGGGGCCGGGTCACCATCGACGGGGTCGACCTGCGCGACCTGCGGCTGGAGGACCTGGCCGGCATCGTCGGCGTGGTCAACCAGCACACCTACCTGCTGCACACCTCGGTGCGCGAGAACCTGCGCTACGCCAAACCGGGTGCCACCGATGCCGAGATCGAGACGGCCGCGCGGGCCGCCCGCATCCACGACCTGATCGTGAGCCTGCCCGACGGGTACGACACCACGGTCGGCTCGCGGGGCCACCGGTTCTCCGGCGGCGAGCAGCAGCGCCTGGCCATCGCGCGCACGTTGCTGCGCAACCCGAAGGTGCTGGTGCTGGACGAGGCCACCAGTGCGCTGGACACCGAGACGGAGCGAGCCGTGCAGCAGGCGCTCGACACCCTGGCCGAGGGCCGCACCACGATCACCATCGCGCACCGCCTGTCGACCGTGCGGCACGCCGACCAGATCGCCGTGCTCGACCACGGCCGGGTCGTCGAACAGGGCACGCACGAGACGCTGCTGGAACGGGAGGGCCGGTACGCCGCCCTGGCGGCGTGACGCCGTCAGCCCACGCTGCTTCGGGTCAGTCGCGCCCGCGCGGCGAGCGCGCGCGTCCACAGCGGCCGCGGCTGCCGCACGGCGACGGGCGGGAGCCGTGTACCGGCGGCGGCCAGCGTCACGGCGTCGTCCACCAGTCCGTCGACGTCGATCCGTTCCGATCGGCGCAGCCAGGCCTGGCCGAGGCGGGCGGCGCCGTGCAGGGACGCCTCGGTCTGCGGGCTGATCGACACGTCCCGGCCGATGGTGTCGGCCAGCAGTTGTGCGGCGACGGGTGCGTGGTCGAGCACTCCACCGGCCGCCCACACCGACCCCCCGCGGTCGGGGTCGACCAGATCCAGCAGCGGACCGAACTGGGCGAGGAGGTCGATTGCCATGGCCGTCCCGACATCGTCCAGCGTGTGGTGCGGCCGCAGCGAGCCGACGGATCCGGCGGCTTCCCAGGGGTAGTCGGGGCTACGCCGGCCGAAGACGCTGGGATCGGTGACCAGGTCGGGCAGCCGGGGCGGACCCGCGGCGAACGACCAGTCCAGCGGTCGGCCGACGAACCGGGCCAGCCATTCCAGGGTGTTTCCGGCTGAGGTGACCGCCGCACCGCGGACCACCGTGCGGGCGTCGCACCGGTATGCCCACAGGCCGTGGACGGGCGGACGGTAGGTGGCGGTCTGCTCGACGCGACGGACACTCCCCGACGTGGCGACCGTGACCGCGACCGCGTCCGCGCCCACCACGCTCTGCCCGAGGTTGTGGCAGAGCCCGTCGCCCAGCGGCGGCAGCCAGCGGGCGGTGCGCAGCGCCGGCCAGCGGCGGGCCCGGGCGGGCGTCATGGTCACCGGAGCGGCGAACCGCGGGCCGAACTGTTCGGGGGCGACGCCCAGTCCGTCGAGCACCGGGCCGGCCCACGTCCGTGCGGCCTGGTCCCACAGACCGGAGCCCGCGGCGATGGCCTCGCTCCACCCGGTGTCGGCGCCGGTCAGCCGACCGAGGACCCAGCCGCCGAGGTCGGTCAGCCGGGCCGGGGCATCAGCGAGCGGACGGTCGTGCAGCGCCGCGATCGCGGCCGTGGGGGAGCTGGGGTGCAGCGGGACACCGGTGACGGTCGGGTCGTACCCGGGCACTCGGTCCAGCAGGCGGTGTCGCACCCGCTCGGGATGGGCCGCCTCCCAGGTGGTCACCGCGTCCAGCGGTGCGCCGCCGTTGTCGACGGGCAGCAGGCTCTGCCACAGCACGCTGCTGGCCACCACCTGCACGCCCTCGAGATCGCACGCGTCGAGCAGGGTCTCGACTGCGTGCAGGACGCCAAGGGCGTCCACCCGCCCTGGACCGTGCCGGTCATCCCGGCAGCGGACCGACATGATCGGGCCGACCTGGCGGCCGTCGGCGTCGAACCGGCCGACCCGACAACGGGTGGAGCCGAGGTCCAGCGCCAGGATCGGCGCGGACCTCGGCTCTCCGGGGGTCAGGCCAGCGGGCGGACCTGCGGTCACGCCTTCGACAGGCTGGCCGCGTCGGCCGACGGGGTGGTGTCGACCTGCATGGCGCCGGTCATGATCGCCACGGCCTCGTTCATGGTGTGGCTCTGCGGGGTGACGACCGCGGCCCGGCGGCCCAGCCGCTGGATGTGGATCCGATCGGCCAACTCGAACACGTGCGGCATGTTGTGGCTGATCAGGACGACCGGCAGGCCCCGGTCCCGGACCTGACGGATCAGGTCGAGGACCTTGCCCGACTCCCGGACGCCCAGCGCTGCGGTGGGCTCGTCCAGGATGACCACCCGGCTGGAGAAGGCCTCCGCTCGTGCCACCGCGACGGCCTGGCGCTGGCCGCCGGAGAGGGTCTCGACCGCTTGGCCCAGGTTCTGCACGGTGAGGATGCCCAGGTCACTGAGCGCCTTCTCGGCGTCCTTGCGCATGCCCTTGACGTCGAGCATGCGGAACACCGAGCCGAGCACGCCCGGCCGGCGTCGTTCTCGCCCCAGGAACAGGTTGCTGGCGATGTCCAGTGACGGAGCGACGGCCAGGGTCTGGTAGACGGTCTCGATGCCCTGCTCGCGGGAGGCCTTGGGGCCGGCGAAGGTGACCGGCTTGCCGTCGAGCAGCAGCTCGCCGCTGTCCGGGGCCACCGCGCCGGACAGGCACTTGATCAAGGTCGACTTGCCGGCGCCGTTGTCACCGATGATGGCCACGATCTCGCCGGGCAGGATGTCGAAGTCGACCCCGCGCAGTGCCTGCACCTGGCCGTAGCTCTTGGTGATGTTGCGGGCCTGCAGGATCGGGGTGGCGGTGCGGTCGACGGTCATCGAGATCCCTTCCTGATCCACTGGTCCAGCGCGACGGCGCCGACGATGAGCAGCCCGACGGCGAAGTCCTGCCAGAGCACCTGGACCCCGGCCAAGGCCAGGCCGTTGCGGAACACGCCGACGATGAGGGCGCCGACGAAGGTCCCCAGCACCCGGCCACGGCCGCCGAACAGGCTCGCCCCGCCGATGACCGCCGCGGTGATGCTGTCCAGGTTCAACGTGGACGCGGATTGCGGGCTGGCCGCACCGGTCCGGCCGATGAGCACCCAGGCGGCGATGCCGTACAGCACGCCCGCCACGATGTAGACGCTGATCAGCACGCGACCGGTGCGGATGCCGGTGAGCCCGGCAGCCTGCACGTCGTCGCCGACGGCGTGCACGTGCCGGCCCCACGAGGTGTACAGCAGGCAGTAGCTCACCACGGCGACCAGCACGACCAGCAGCACGGCACCGTACGAGACGTTCGTGCCGAAGAGGCTGAACGACTTGCCCATCGCCGTCATGATCGCCGGCATGTCGGTGCCACGGATGGTGGCTCCGCCGGACAGGTACAGACCCAGGGCGTAGAACACGCTGAGCGTGCCCAGGGTGGCGATGAACGGTGGCAGCCGGAACCGGACCACCAGGGCGCCGTTCAGCGCCCCGCACACCCCGCCGCACAGCAGGCCGACCAGGATGGCCAGCGGGCCGGGCAGGCCCAGGTCGGTCGCCGCCTTCGCCATCACGATGGCGGAGAAGACGGCGACCGCGCCGGCGGACAGGTCGATCCCGGCCGTGAGGATGATGATGGTCTGTCCAAGGCCAGCGATGCCGATCACCATGACTTGCTGGGTGATCAGCGACAGATTGCCGGCTGACAGGAAGTTGTCGGCCAGCAGGGAGAAGACCACCAAGGACAGCACCAGCACGACCAATGGCCCCAGGATGGGCTTGTCGTGCATCAGGATGCGCAGACGCACCAGCGCCGGTGGGCTCTGGCGGTGCTCGTCCTTGCCTGCCGGTGGTGCGGTGGCGACGGACTGCTCAGACATCTTCGTCCCTCTCGAACGGGGTCACTGCTGCTCGCTGCTGGTTCGGGGCGGCTGGGGCCGCTCAGCCCCAGCAGTTCTCCAGGCCCCAGGCGCTGTCCTCGGACTCGAGGCCCTCGACGGGGGTGTCGGTGATCAGGTTGACGCCGGTGTCCACGTCGGTCTCGGTGATGGCCTCGCCGGACTTCACGGCGTTGACGATGGCCTCCATGCCCTGGACGGCCATCTTCCCGGGGTACTGCATGGAGGTGGCGCCGAGCGTGCCCTCCGCGATCGCCTGCACGCCCGGGCATCCGCCGTCGACGGCGACCATGATGATGTCGTCCTGCTTGCCGGCGGCCTCGATGGCCTCGTACGCGCCGGCGGCCACCACCTCGTTGATGGCGTAGACGACGTTGATGTCCGGGTTCGTCTGCAGCGCGAGTTCCATCTGCGTGCGGCCCTCGTCGCGCTCGGACAGCGTCGGGTAATTGCCGACGATCCGCGGGTCGTCCTCGTCACCGTTCTTGGTCTCGTCGGCCAGGTCGATGCCGAAGCCGTCGAGGAATCCCTGGTTGCGGGCCACGTCCACCGAGGTGTTGGCGGCGTCCTGGTCCAACAGGGCGATGTGCGCGTCCTGGCCCTCCATCTGGGCCGCCGCCCACTTGCCGATCTCCTGCCCGGCGATGAAGTTGTCGGTCGCGTAGGTCGCTTCGACCGCGTCAGCCGGCTGCGTCGGGGTGTCCAACGCGATCACGATGATGCCGGCCGCGCGGGCCTTGTCGATCGTCGGGACGATGGCCGCTGAGTCCGCCGGAGTGATCAGGATGCCGTCGGCGCCCGCGGCGATGAGGTTCTCGACCGCGGTGACCTGGGAGTCGTTGTCGTTGTTGACCTTCCCGGAGAAGGTCTGCAGCTGCACGCCCAGCCTGTCGGCCTCGGCGAGCGCGTCCTCCTTCATCCGGACGTAGAACGGGTTGGTGTCGGTCTTGGTGACCAGGCCGATCAGGATGTCGCTGTCGGCGCTGCCACCGGTGGCGGAGGTGGACCCGCCGCCGGCCGACGAGTCGGAGCCGGAGGAACCGCAGGCGGTCAGGGTCAGCGCCATGACGGTGGCAGTGACGCCGATGGACCACGGGTTCCGGTGCAGGCGGTGGGATGCCATCTGATCTCCTTTGATCTGCAGCTGTCAGAGAAGGTGTGGGGATTTCGGGCAGGCCGGATCACCGCAGCGGTGGGCTGCGGTGATCCGGGTCGGGCTGGGTGGTTCGGCGACGGCGAAGTCGACGCCGAGGCGGGCGCCGCCGGCGGGATCAGCGCTGCGGTTCGACGACGGCCTTGAGGCAGCCGGGGGCCCGCAGCGAGGCGAGCGCCTGGTCGTACTGGTCCAGGCTGTATCGGTGCGTGATGATGCCGCTCGGGTCGACCTTGCCGGCGCGCAGGAACTGGATGGCGCGGGCGAAACCGTAGGCGTGGGCGAACGATCCCTTGATCTGGATCTCGCGCCGGAAGATCTCGTAGGGGTGGATCTCGATGGTGCTCGTCTCCGAGGCCATGCCGTAGATCATCAAAGTGCCGCCCGACTTGACGTGCGGGAGCACGTGCTGCAGCACCCCGATGGCGCCGCTGGCCTCGATCACCGCGTCGAAGCCGTGCGGGGCCAGGGTCCGCAGTTGGTCGGCCGAGGCGGTGAAGTCGTTGCGGTCCAGCAGGACCGTCTGGTTCACCCCGTGCGACGCGGCGACGTCCAGCTTGAACTGGGTGGGAGCGGCGATGGTGACCCGCGAAGCCCCGCCGTGCACGATCAACTGGGCCAGGATCTGGCTGGTCGGGCCGGCACCGATGATGAGCACGTCGGCGGCCGGCTGCAGGTCGAGCACGTCCAGGCCGTGCACGACGCAGGCGGTGGGCTCGATGAGCGCCGCGGCGTCCAGGTCGAGATCGCCGATCGGGTAGCACTTGGTGCCGCTGGCGATGGTGGTCTCGGCGAAGCCGCCGGGGGCCTGCACGCCGAGCGCCACACCGTTGAGGCAGAAGTTGAAGTCGCCCCGCTTGCAGTTCTCGCAGTGCATGCAGTGGATGGTGTTGTCGACCGCGACGCGGTCGCCGACGGCGAGGTCGACGACGTCGTCCGCCATCTCGACGACCTCCCCGACGATCTCGTGACCCGGGGTGAGGGGCCAGCGCGGCCCGAACTCACCGACGTGCAGGTGCGCGTCGGTGCCGCACACACCGACGACGAGGTTGCGCACGCGCACCTCACCGGCGGCGAGCGGACGCTCGGGCACCTCCTCGATCTTGTAGAGCTCGGGCTGGTGGTAGACGACAGCGCGCATGGGAGTCCTGTTGCTTCCGTGTGCAGGGTCAGGAGCGGGGCAGCGGCAGGGTGATCTCGGTGCCGGCCGCGATGGACTGCTCGATGGCCACCTGGACCTCGGTGACGGCCAGCGCGTGGTCGAGGCTCACCTCGGGCTCGGTCTTGCCCATGAGGTTGTCCGCGAACGCGTGCGCCATCCATGCCGGGAAGCCGTGGAAGCGGCCGTCGGCGGTGGGGAAGTACGTGCGCGGCCACGCGTATCCGGCCGGGCCGCTGATCGCGACGCTCTGGTTGGTCTGGTCGATGAGCACCGAACCGGTGGTGCCACGGACCTCGAAGCGGAACGGGAAGGGCGAGGGCAGGTTGTCCGGCAGCGCCCAGGTCGAGTCCAGCACGGCGGTGGTCCCGTCGTCGAAGGTCAGGATGGCCTGCACACCGTCGTAGGTGTCGATGCCCTGGGCGATCAGCACCTTCTTGGAACCCTTGGCGTACACGGACACGACCGGACGGCCGGCGAACATCATGGCCAGGTCGACGGTGTGCGACATGAAGAACCAGGTCGGCGACGTCTTCTCGGCCCAGGAGAGCATCTGCGTGGGCACCCGGGTGGTGCTGGACAGGAAGGCCGACTGCGAGATGACCTCGCCGATCTGCCCGGCCGCGACGGCCGCCTTGGCCTCCAGGAAGGCCGGGTTCCAGCGGTTCTCGAACGCGGCGACAACCATGGAGCCGCTCTCGCGGGCGGCGTCGGCGATGGCATGGGCGGCCTCGAGCGTGGTGGCCAACGGCTTCTCGACCAGCAGGTGGATGCCACGCCGCGCTGCCTCGACCGCCGGCTGCTCGTGCGCGAAGTCGGGCGTCGCGACGATCACGGCGTCCAGCGGACCCGACTCGTAGAGCTCGGTGGCGCTGGCGAAGGTCGGGGATCCGAACTCGTCGGCGAACCGCTGGGCCACGGCGTCGTTCGGCTCCGCCGCGCCGGCGATCTCCACGTCGCCGACCTGGAGCAATGCGTTGGCGAACATGCTTCCTCGGAGCCCGGCTCCGACAATCCCAACTCGCACGGTCTCTCTTCCTTGAGTGTGGTGCCCCGGCAGCTCTCGCAGTCCTCGACTGCTCGTCGAGGGACCGGTGGCTCGCCCTGTGATCGAGGACTCTCCTCGCACATTGGCCCCCACGATAGATCCAAATCCGAGGAATTGGTCTGTTCCCGCCGCACCGACGGGTGCCGATCACCCGGCGAGCAGGAGCGCGTCCGCAGCGTGACGGGCGGCGCCCAGCAGTCCAGCGGCGTCACCCAGCCGGGACAACTCGAACCGGGTGCGGGCCGCCCAGCGCAGCCCGGTCAACGACTCGTGGTACCGCCGGGCGACCAGACCCCGGCGCGCCATGATCCCGCCGCCCAGCACGACCACGTCGGGGGCGAGCACGGCGCACAGGTCGTCGATGCCGCTGCGGAACCGCTCGCTCGCCTCGTCCAGCACGGCACCGGCAGCCAGGTCCCCGGCTTCGATCAGCGTGATCAGCTCGGCAAGCGGGTCCGGGGGCTCCGGTCCGAGCAGCTGCATCGCCCGCAGCCGCAGCGCATCGCCCCCGGCGTACCGCTCCCAGCAGCCGCGCCGGCCGCATCCGCAGGGGACGCCGCCGGGTTCGACCACCATGTGCCCGATCTCGCCGGCGTCCCCGGTGCCCTGACGCAGCCGCCCGTCCACGATGAGCGCACCACCGATCCCGGTGCCCACGGTGACGGCCAGCACCGTCCCGGCGCCGCCGTCCGGTCCCGCGGCGGCCTCGGCCAGGCCGGCCGCCCGTGCGTCGTTGAGGACCTCCGTCGGCCGGCCGGTGGCCGCGGTGATCAGATCCCGCAGCGGCACGTCGTGCAGTCCGAGGTTGGCCGACCAGGTGATGGTCCCGTCGGTGACGGTGCCCGCGATGGCGATTCCGATCGCCCGCGGGCCGAGCTCGGCGGCCGACGTCGCCACGGCCGCGACGATCGCCGCCAGGCGGGCGTGTGGGGCGACCGGCAGCGGCACGCTGATCGGCGCGATCTCGGCGCCGGACGGGTCGACGAGGCCGATCCGCAGGTTGGTCGCGCCGACGTCCACGCCCAACACGGCGCCGGACGGGGTCGCAGTGGGCACAGCAGTGGGCACAGCAGTGGTGATCGGAGCAAGGTGCTCAGAGGGAGAGGGTGGCATCGAACCGTTCCAGGGAGAGGTCGGGGGTGCGGTGGTAGTCGGCCCAGGCGGCGGCGAGACGCTCGATGCCCCGGGTGAACTCGACGGCCGGCAGGCCGAACGCCAGCCGGATGTGTTCGTCGCTGTTGCCGCCGCCGACGGACAGCGCCTCGCCCGGGACGACGGCGACACCGTGCCGACGGGCGATCTCGCTGAATGGTCCGGAGGCACCGGCCGGCAGTCGCAGCCAGAGGGTGACGCCGGCCTGCGGGGTCACCCAGGAGAACCCGGGCAGGTGCCGGCGCAGCACGCTCTCGGCGGCGGCCAACCGGGCCTGCAGTTCCAGCGCGCGGGCGTCCCTGACCTCGGCCAGTCGTCGGAGCAGCCAGACCGAGAGCACCTGCGACAGCAGCGGTGTCCCGAGGTCGGCGCGGACCTTCTGCCGGGCCAGGCGGGCGATGATCCGTTCCGGTCCGCGGATCCAGCCGACGCGCAGCCCACCCCAGAACAGCTTGCTCATCGAGCCGATGGTGACCACGTTCGCGGCGCCGTCGGTGCGGGCGGCCAGGAACGGTGGCGGCTCGGTCAGGGCCAGGTGCCGGGAGCTGCTGTCCTCCACCACCAGGCCGTCGAAGTTCCGCACCGACGAGCCCAGGTGCAGGATGTCGGTGTCCTGGGCCATCAGACCTTCGGGGCCACCGGTGGTCATCAGGTACGTCATCGCGGCCCGGGTCCGCGACATCACCTCGAACACCGGGTGGGCTCCCGCGGCCGGCAGCGACGGCGTGGTCCGGATGGACACGGAGGTCGAGTGCAGCAGGTCCAGCACGCCCGGGGAGGTCGGGTCCTCGACCACTGCGGTGTCCCCGGTACGCAGCGACTGGCCCAGGACCAACGAGAGCGCCTGCTGCGTCCCGGTGGTGACCAGGATCTGCTCCGGCTTGGTGGGCAGGCCCTCTTCGCTGAACATGTCGGCGATCGCCGAGCGGAGTTCCGGCAGGCCCAGCGGTGAGTACCCGGAACGGTTCAGGACGTCGTCCAGCAGGTCGCCGGACAGCGCGGCGACGCCTGTGCGGACCACCTCCGCGGTGGGCAACCGCGCGGTGGCCAGGTCGACGAGCTGGGTGTGGGTGTCCAACGCGGCGCCCGAGAGCGACTGGGAGGTGTCCTCCGTCCGCACGCCGTTCGGGACGGCGCCGGCCACCCAGGTGCCGGAGCCGCGGCGGCTGACCAGCGCTCCGTCGGCGCGGAGCAGGTCGTAGGCGCCGACCACGGTGCTGCGGCCGACCGCGAGCGCCTTCGCGAGTTGGCGTTCCGGAGGCAGCATCGTGCCCGGCGGGAGATCACCCCGCGCGATGGCCATCGCGATGGCGCGGGACAGGCGTTGGTACAGCGGGCCCGGATGTGTCGACCATCCGCTGACCGCCTCGATGAGGTTCAACGTGGCTCCTCGGCTGGGACCAATTCGAGCAGATTGGCTCTGTGGCGGCCCTCCAATTCGCCCCATGATGACGGTGTGCCGGTGTGCACCACAAGCCGCACAACCGGTTCGGGCGCCGATGCGGGACCGGGAAGTGGACTCGAAGGGGAGTTGAGGAACAGCGATGCAGATCGGGTTGATCGGTCTCGGCAAGATGGGTGGCGGCATGGTGCGCCGCCTGCAGGAGGCCGGGCATCGCGTGTTCGGTGTCGATCTGGGCGCCGACGCCCGGCGGGCCGCGGAGGAGCACGGCGCGACGACGTTCGAGGACGTCGGGTCGATGATCGCCGCGCTGCCGGCGCCGCGCGTGGTGTGGATCATGCTGCCGGCCGGTCGGATCACCCGCGAGGCCATCGCCGGGCTGGCCGGGCAGCTGACCGAGGGTGATCTGGTCGTCGACGGCGGCAACAGCGACTTCCGGGACGCGCCGGGTCACGCCCAGACCCTGGGAGCGGCCGGGGTCGGATTCGCCGACGTGGGAGTCAGCGGCGGACAGTGGGGCTGGCAGGCCGGGTACGGGATGATGGTCGGTGCCTCGGACGAGCACTTCGAGCTGCTGGAGCCGGCGCTGCAGGCGCTCGCGGCACCGGACGGGTACTCCCTGGTCGGTGGCGTGGGGGCCGGGCATCTGGTCAAGGCGATCCACAACGGGGTGCAGTACGGCGTGCTGCAGGCCTACGCGGAAGGATTCGCGCTGCTGAGCGCCCACGAGGAGGTCGACCGGCTCGCCGCGATGAGCGCGTGGCAGGGCGGCAGCTCCATCCGGGGTTGGTTGCTGGGGCAGATGGTCACCGCGTTGCGCGAGAGCCCGGACCTGGACGGCGCCCTCACTGCCGTGGCGGACTCGGGCATGGGCCGCTGGACGGCCGAGGAGGCGATCCGGCTCGCGGTCCCGACGCCGGTGCTCGCCGCCGCCCTGCACGCCCGGTTCGCCAGTCGCAGCGACGGCGCCGCCAACAAGCTGCTCACCGCGTCCCGCGCACAGATCGGCGGGCAGAAGTCGTGACCGGCGTCGTGGGCGCCGATCTCAGCGGGTTCGTCACCGAGACCGTCACGGAACTGCACCGGCTGGCCGACGCGGTCGACTACGCCGCGCTGGCCCGGCTGGAGGACGCCGTCGTCCAGGCTCCCCGCGTCTTCCTCACCGGGGCCGGCCGATCCGGCCTGATGGCCCGGGCCGTGGCCATGAGGCTCATGCACATCGGCCTGCGCGCCTACGCCGCCGGGGAGATCGCGACACCGGCGATCGAGCGGGGCGACCTGCTCCTCGCCTTCACCGGGCGTGGCAGCCGGTCGATCGGACTGCAGGTCGACACCGCCCGCGCGGTCGGGGCGTCCGTCGCCCTGCTCACCACCGCGGCCGACACCGACCTCAGCCGGCAGGCCGACATCGTGGTCACCGTGCCGGCGCGGACCTTGGTCACGACCGTCCAGCACGCCGGGTCGCTGTTCGAGCAGGGCTGCCTGGTGGTGGGCGACGCGCTGTGCCGGGCGGTGCAGCAGCGTCTCGCCGTGGCGACGGCCGAACTGGACCGCCGGCACGCCAATCTGACCTGATGCAGCCGCCCGTCCTCCTCGCCGCCACCGGAGACCGCGACGTCGCGGCCGCCCTGACCGCCACCGGCCGGATCGACCGCATCGTCGCCTACCACTCCAGCTTCTACCGGCAGCGCGGGCTGCCGTCGGTGGCCGGCCTGCTCCCTTGGGGCAACGCCAACGAGCAGACCCTCGCCATGCTGCCCGGAGTGCTCGACGGCGCGGGCGTCACGCCGGTGCTGGCCACCGTGTGCGCCAACGACGCGATCGTGCCGCCGGCCGCGATGCTCGGGCAGCTGGCGGACGCCGGCGTCCGTGGCGTGGTCAACGCCCCGACCGTGGGGCTGCTCACCGGTCCGGTGCGGGAGGCGCTGGAGGCCGAGCAGCTCGGGATGTCCTGCGAGATCGAGCTGATCGCCTCGGCCCGGGGGATGGGCCTGGAGGGCTGGGCCTACGTCTTCGACCCGGACTGGGCCGCCGCGGCCCTGGGAGCCGGAGCCACCGGGCTGATCCTGCACCTCGGGATCACCGGACACCCGGGACCGACGGGCCGGCCGCCGGCCGAGGTGGTCGCCGCGGTCGCGGCGGTGGTGGCCGCGCACCTCGGCGAGGCCCCCCTGCTGGTGCACGGTGGGGATCTCGGCAGCCCGACCGCGGCCGCCGATCTGCTCGCCGCCATCGACCCCACCGCCCGCTGGGTCGTGCGCGGATTCTTCGGGGCCTCCGCCTTCGAGCGGCACGCCGGGTCGGGGCTGGCCGCGGTCGTCGCCGACTGGTCCCGCTGCTTCACCCACCCGATCGATCAGGAGCACGCATGACGGCCACCACTGCCACCGTTGTCACCACCGAGGAGGTCGCCGCCTGGACGGGGCCGCCGCTGTACCTGTTCATCGGCATCAGCACGGCGGGATCGTCCGTGCACCGGGCGTTCCCGGTCTGGGCCCCGGTGTTCGCGCCGGGCGCCTGCCTGCGCGGTGTCGACCTGCCCGAGGATGCCGACCCGGAGCAGTTCCGGCGGCTGCTGGTCGCCATGCGGGACAACCCGGCCGTGCACGGTGCGGTCGTCACCAGCCACAAGCTGCGTCTCCACCGCGCCGCGCACGATCTGCTGGACGCCGCCGACACGCTGGTGCACCTGACCCACGAGATCAACTCGCTCGACACCCGCGACGGTGTCCGCGCCTTCGCCCGGGACGCCGAGTCGTTGGACGTGGTGCTGCGGGTGCCCGGTGTGCTGCATGGCGGTGCGCCACTGGTCTGCATCGGCGCGGGCGGCTCGGCCATCGCCCTGCTGCTGGCCACCCGGCTCGACGTCCCGGCCACCATCACCGCGGGCGCGCCGGTCCCGGCGGCGGCGGCCCGGCCGCTCACCATCCTCGGTCGCCGGCAGGCGTCCCTGGACGAGATCGCCGGCGTCGCGCAGCGGTGCGGGATCGACCAGGAGGGGCCCGACCTGGTCCTGGCCACCGACAGCGTCTCGTACCGCGCGCGTCTCACCGATCTCCCGGCCGGTTCGGTGGTCATCAACGCCACCGGACTGGGCAAGACGGCGCCCGGGTCGCCACTGGCGGGTCCGGAGGCCTTCCCGCCCGGCATCGTCGCCTGGGATTTCAACTACCGCGGGCCGCTGACCTTCCTGGAGCAGGCCAGGGCAGCGGGGGTCCCGACCGAGGACGGCTGGGACTACTTCCTGGCCGGCTGGAGTTGCGCGCTGGCGGCCATCACCGGGACCGAGCTGACCGACGAGCGGTTCGCCGACCTGGTCGCACGGTCGAGCAGCCTGCGGCCCTGAGCGGACGCGACCGGCCACTGGGGGGAATGATCACCGGCGACACGATCGTCGTCGGGCCGAGGAGCAGGCCCATGACTTCCCGGACACCGGAGCAGCTGTCGCGCATCGAGGCCGCGGAGGAGGTGCAGGTCTCGTCGCACCGGCCGGACGGCGGCCTGCGCCCGCCGGTCACCATCTGGGTGGTCGGGGTCGGGGACGAGGTCTTCGTCCGCTCCGCCCACGGCGCGACCAACGGCTGGTTCCGCCAGGCCCGCGCCGCCGGGACCGGGCGGACCAGGTGCACGAGGCGATCGACCGGGCCTTCGCGATCAAGTACCACCGGCAGGGGGGTACCACCCGGCACGGGCGGCTGGTCGACACGGTCGTCGGCCCCGATGAGGTCGGCGTCACCCTGCGGCTGGACCCGGCGTCGTGATCGCCCGCAGGACGGCGGATGATGCCGACATGTCACGCGCCGACATCGACTTCTGGTTCGACCCCGTCTGCCCGTTCGCCTGGATGACCAGCAAGTGGGTTCGCCTGGTCAGCGCCCAGCGCGAGTACGCGGTGGAGTGGCGCTTCATCTCGTTGCGCCTGCTGAACGCGAACATCGACTACGAAAGCCACTTCCCGGACGGGTACGAGGCCGGGCACACCGCCGGCCTCCGGCTGCTGCGGGTGGCCGCCCGCATCCGCGCCGACCACGGACCGGAGTCGGTCGGCCCGTTCTACGCCGCGATCGGCGCCCGCATCCACGACACCGCCCCCGACCCGGACCAGACCGACCGCGGGTTCCGCGGCACCCGCGCGTTCGTCGAGCCGGTGCTCGCCGAGCTCGGCCTGCCGGCGGAGCTGGCCGACGCGCTCGAGGACGACTCGCTGGACGTCATCATCCAGGCTGAGACCGACGAGGCCCTGTCGCTCACCGGCAAGGACGTCGGCACGCCGATCATCCAGTTCGGACCGCCGGACGGCACGGCGTTCTTCGGCCCGGTGATCAGCCGGCTGCCCAGCGAGGACGAGGCGCTGCAGCTGTGGGACCACGTGGTCGGCCTGGCCGGGTTCGGCGGCTTCGCCGAACTCAAGCGCAGCCTGCGGGAGCAGCCGCAGCTGGCCTCGTTCGGGGTCACCACGGACGAGGTGGGCGTGCAGGAGGACTGGCACGGCGGCAGCCGGCGGCTCAAGAAGTGAGCTCCTGCGGGTGGTGACGGCCGCGGATACGCTGCGGCGGCCGTCTCCCCACCGCTTGCTCAGGAGGTGCCGTGCCCACCATCGCCGTGATCGGTGAGGTCGTCGCGGACGCCGTGCTGCCGCCCGACGGACTGGCCGGCGGTTCGGCCACGCTCACCGTCCACCCCGGCGGCGGCCCGGCCAACACCGCGGTCACCCTGGCCCGGCTGGGCACCACCGCCCGGTTCGCCGGCCGGCTGTCCGGCGGGGCGCTGGGTTCGCTGTGCCGGGCCAAGCTGGAGGAGTCCGGCGTCGACCTGTCGGCCTCCGAGACGGCGACCGAACCGGCCACCCTGGCCATCGCCCGGCTCGACGCCGGCGGCGCGGCGAGCTACGAGTTCTACACCGACGGCACCGCCGACTGGGCCTGGACGAACGAGTCCCTGGCGCCGGTGCTGGACGGCCCGTTCCCGTCCGGTGAGCTCCCGGTGGCGGTGCACACCGGCTCGCTGGCCCTGGCCCTGCCCCCGTCCGGCGGGGTGATCGAGGCGCTGCTCGGCCGGGCGCGGACGTCGCGGCCGGCGCCGACGGTGTCGATCGATCCCAACCTGCGACCGCTGCTGGTCCCGGTCGACGCCTACCGGGCGGTGATCGACCGCTGGGCCGCGCTGGCCGACATCGTCCGGCTGTCCGGTGACGACCTGGAGCTGCTCTGGCCCGGCTGGACCCCGGAACGGGCGGCCGCCCATCTGCACCGGCAGGGGGTGCCGCTGGCCGTGGTCAGCCTGGGCGGCGACGGCGCCTTCGCCTCGCTGCGCGGTGAGCGGGTGACGGTGCCGACCGCGCCGACCCAGCTGGTCGACACCGTCGGGGCGGGGGACTCGTTCCACGGTGGGCTGCTGCACGCCCTGGCCCGGCAGGGTCGGTTGGGGGCGGGGTTCGCCGACCTCGACGCCGACGGTCTCACCGCGGCCCTGCAGTTCGCCTCCCGGGTCGCGGCGATCACCTGTTCCCGACCGGGCGCCGATCCGCCGTGGGCCGCCGAGCTGGCGTGACCGGGCGGGATCAGCCCCAGCCGAGCTCGTGCAGGCGCTCGTCGTCGATGCCGAAGTGGTGCGCGATCTCGTGGATCACCGTGGTGGCCACCTGCTCCCGGGCTGCTTCGGCGTCCCGGGACACGGCCAGGATCGGGTCCCGGTAGATGGTGATGGTGTCCGGCAGGGCGCCCGAGTAGTTCGACGTCCGCTCGGTCAGCGCCACCCCGTGGTACAGCCCGAACAGGTGCTCGGTCGGGTGCCGGCGTTCCACCAGCACCACCACGTTGTCCATCACCCGGGTGAACTGTTCGGGAACCAGGTCGAGGGCCTCGGCGACCAGTTGGTCGAAGTCGCCGGCCGACATCTGCACGGGCATGCCGACCATGATGCCGCGCGGTGAGCGCACTCCGGCGGCGCGGTGGTGTGCAGGCCCGGGACCTGCGCCGGGGACTACCCTGTCTGCCGTGATCGACCTGCGCATCGTCCGGAGCGACCCCGAGGCGGTCCGCGCCTCGCAGCTGGCCCGGGGCGAGGACCCGTCCCTGGTGGACCGGCTGCTGACCGCGGACGCGCAGCGCCGCGCCGCGGTGGCGTCCGCGGACGAACTGCGGGCCGAGCAGAAGTCGTTCGGCCGGACGGTCGGCAGGGCGAGCCCGGAGGAGCGGCCGGCGCTGCTGGCCCGCGGCAAGGAGCTGGCCGGTCTGGTCAAGCAGGCCGAGGCGAGAGAGGTCAGTGCCGAGCAGGAGCTGCGCGGCGCACACCTGGCCGTGCCCAACGTCATCGAAGGTGCCCCGCCCGGCGGTGAGCAGGACTTCGTGGTGCTCGAGGAGATCGGCACGCCACCGACGTTCGACTTCACCCCGCGCGACCACCTGGAGCTCGGCGAGCTGCTCGGGGCGATCGACATGGAGCGCGGGGCCAAGGTCTCCGGCGCCCGGTTCTACTTCCTGCGCGGGGTCGGCGCCCAGCTGCAGTTCGCGCTGCTGAACCTGGCCATGCAGACCGCGATCGGCAACGGCTTCGTCCCGATGGTGCCGCCCGTGCTGGTCAAGCCGGAATCCATGGAAGGCACCGGCTTCCTGGGCGCGCACGCCGACGAGATCTACCGGTTGGAGGCCGACGACCTCTACCTGGTCGGTACGTC
The DNA here is from genome assembly GCF_016918035.1 of Nakamurella leprariae. Taxonomy (GTDB): domain Bacteria; phylum Actinomycetota; class Actinomycetes; order Mycobacteriales; family Nakamurellaceae; genus Nakamurella; species Nakamurella leprariae. The sequence goes on from NZ_JAERWK010000014.1 coordinate 66,559, forward strand.
CGAGGTGCCGCTGGCCGCCTACCACTCGGGCGAGATCATCGATCTGGCCGGCGGTCCGGCCCGGTACGTGGGCTGGTCGTCGTGCTTCCGGCGGGAGGCCGGCTCCTACGGCAAGGACACCCGGGGCATCATCCGGGTGCACCAGTTCGACAAGGTCGAGATGTTCTCGTACTGCCGTCCCGAGGACGCCGAGGCCGAGCACCTGCGGCTGCGGGAGTTCGAGCAGCAGATGCTGGCCGCGATCGAGGTGCCGTACCGCGTCATCGATGTCGCCGCGGGTGACCTCGGATCGTCGGCGGCCCGCAAGTACGACTGCGAGGCGTGGGTGCCCAGCCAGCAGGCGTACCGCGAGCTCACCTCGACCTCCAACTGCACCACGTTCCAGGCCCGCCGGCTCGGCGTGCGGTACCGCGGCGAGGACGGCAAGCCGCAGACGGCCGCCACCCTCAACGGCACCCTGGCCACCACCCGCTGGTTGGTCGCCATCCTGGAGAACCACCAGCAGGCGGACGGATCGGTCCGGGTGCCCGAGGCGCTGCGTCCCGGCCTGGGCGGTCGCGAGGTGCTCGAGCCGATCCGCTGACGGTGACCCGATCGGCATCACCCCAGGCGATAGGTTGCTGGGCATGTCAGCACCGACCGAGCCCACGCCGCAGCCGCCGACCGACCCGGACGCGGCCCCCGAGCGGGAGGTGCTCAGCTGGGAGCTGTTCGGCACGGCCAGCCGGGAGCTGGCCCAGCAGATCGCCGACAGTGGTTTCCGGGCCGAGATCGTCATCGCGGTCGCCCGGGGCGGCCTCGTCCCGGCCGGGGCGCTGGCCTACGCCCTGGGCACCAAGGCGGCCGGCACGCTGAACGTCGAGTTCTACACCGACATCGAGGAGACGCTGCCCGACCCGGTGGTGCTGGAGCCGTTGCTCGACACCGATGCGCTCAAGGGCAAGCGCCTGCTGGTGGTGGACGACGTGGCCGACTCCGGCCGCACCCTCGCCCTGGTCATGCGGCTGCTGGCCGAGCACGGCGCCGACGTCCGGTCGGCCGTGCTCTACACCAAGCCGCGCACCATCGTGCAGCCCGACCACTCCTGGCGGAACACCGACAAGTGGATCACCTTCCCGTGGTCGGCGCTGCCGCCGGTGACGCCCGCCGGGGCCTGACGTGCGCTGACCGGGCGCGGGGTCGGCGGTCGGCGATCACCGCCCGGCTACCCTGCAGCTCGGGACGGCGCCGCCGGGCCCAGGGAGGGGATCGCGGGCGTGGACGATCAGCTGCCGGTGAGCGAGACCCCCGGGTACGGGCAGGCGCGCCGCGAGCAGTCGGTGTGCTCGCTGCTGCTGGACCGGGCGGCCGACGACCCGGACGGCGTCTTCGCCGAACGACGCACCGTGGACGGCACCTTCGTCCCGATCACCGTGACCCAGCTGCGCCGCGACGTGCTCTCCGCCGCACGGGGTCTCGTCGGGCGCGGCGTGCAGGTCGGCGACCGGGTGGGGATCATGGCCGCCACCCGGTACGAGTGGACGGTGCTGGACCTGGCTGTGCTCATGTGCGGGGCCGTGGTGGTCCCGATCTACGACACGTCGTCGGCCGAGCAGGTCCGCTGGATCGTCGGCGACGCCGACGTGCATGTCATCGTGGCCGGGACCGACGAGCAGTCCGCCCGCTGCCGGCCGCTGGTCGACGTCACGACGCTGCGCGAGGTGCTGGTCCTGGACCCGGCGGACGGCGGTCGGCCCGCGCTGGAGCAGCTGGCGGCCGACGGCGCGGAGATCACCGAGACCGAGGTGCTGGCACGGGCGGCGGCGTGCGACCTGGAGACGCTGGCCACCGTCATCTACACCTCGGGCACCACCGGCCGACCCAAGGGCGTGGAGATCACCCACGGGAACGTCGTGGTGCACGTGCAGAACGGCGTCGACGACCCGAACCTGGGTCAGGTGGTGAAGGGCGGGCACACCCGGACGCTGATGTTCCTGCCGCTGGCCCACACGTTCGGCCGGTTCATCAACATCCTCTGCCTGTACTCGCGCACCGTCGTCGGGTACGTGTCCGACACCAGGACCCTGGTCGACGATCTGCAGGCGTTCCGACCGACCTGGCTGCTGGCCGTGCCCCGGGTGTTCGAGAAGTTCTACAACTCGGCCGACGCCCAGGCCGGCACCGGCCTGCGCCGCCGGCTGTTCCGCTGGGCGGCGGCCACCGCGCGGCGGTGGTCCGAGGATCTCGAACAGCACGGTGGCCAGGGTCGTCCGTCCCTGCTGTTGCGGCTGCAGCTGGCCGTGGCCGACCGGCTGGTGCTCCGCCGCATCCGCGCGGTGATGGGCGGTCAGGTGCAGTACGCCATCTCGGGCGGTGCTCCACTGGCCACTCGACTGGGCCACTTCTTCCGGGGCGTGGGCATCACCGTGATGGAGGGTTACGGCCTCACCGAACTGTCCGCGCCGACGGCGGTGAACCGGCCCGGCCTGATCAAGATCGGCAGCGTCGGCGCCCCGTACCCCGGTACCCGGGCCCGGATCGCCGCCGACGGCGAGGTACAGGTGCAGGGCCCCAACGTGTTCCGCGGCTACCTCAATGATCCGGAGGCCACCGCCGCCGCGTTCACCGACGACGGGTGGTTCCGCACCGGCGATCTCGGGCGGCTGGACGCCGACGGCTACCTGTCGATCACCGGTCGCAGCAAGGAGATCATCGTGACCGCGGGCGGCAAGAACGTGCAGCCGGCCGCGCTCGAGGACGCGCTGCGGTCCCATCCGCTGATCTCCGAGGTCGTCGTGGTGGGCGACCAGCGGCCGTTCATCGGGGCACTCGTCGCGCTGGACACCGAGATGCTGCCGCGCTGGCTGGCCAATCACGGGCTGCCCGAGCACCTGGACGCCGAGCAGGCCGGTCGCGAGCCGCGGGTGCGGGAGGCACTGGACCAGGCCGTGGCCGCTGCCAACGAGCAGGTGTCCCGGGCCGAGTCGATCCGCAAGTACGTGGTGCTGCCGCGGGAGCTGACCGAGGCCGACGGCGAACTCTCGGCCTCGGCCAAGGTGCGCCGGCCCGTGGTGCTGGAGCACTTCGCCCGGCAGTTCGACGAGCTCTACGCCGGGCGCTGATCAGCGCACCGGCTCAGCCCACCCACGACCCCGAACGGACGGCGATGACCGCGGCGACACCGGCCCCGATGACCCTGGACGAGTTCAACGCGGCGGACGACGCCGTGGTCTCGGCCCTGCTGGCCGCGTGCCTGGACATCCCCGAGTGGGTGGACGCGGTGCGCACCCGGCGGCCGTTCCCGGACGTGTCCGGGTTGCGCGCGCACGGCGCCGGGCAGGCGGCCCTGATCACCTGGGACCAGGTCGCCGGGGCGCTGGCCCGGCATCCGCGCATCGGGCAGCGACCGACCGGGGACGGCGTGGACGCGCGGTGGTCGGCGGGGGAGCAGGCCGGGGTCCGCGACGACGAGCGGGACGCCTTCGCCCGGGCCAACGCCGAGTACGAGCAGCGGTTCGGGTTCATCTTCCTGATCTGCGCCACCGGCCTGTCCGGTGAGCAGATGCTGGCCGCGCTGCGGCAGCGGTTGCACCACGACGAGGAACAGGAGCGTCCGGTGGTCATCACCGAACTCGGGAAGATCGCCGCGCTGCGGTTGGAGCGGGCGGTGACGGCGTGACCGGCCAGCGGACGATCGCCCGGCTGTCCACGCACGTGCTCGACACGGTGCTGGGCCGCCCGGCCGCCGGGGTGCCGGCGGTGCTGGAGCAGCTCGGCCCGGACGGCGACCACGTGACCGTCGGGCACGGCACCACCGATGCCGACGGGCGCATCGCCGAGCTCAACCGGCAGCCGCTGGGCCCGGGCGAGTACCGCATCGTCCTCGGCACCGCCGGCTACTACGCCGACCGGCACGGATCGGTGTTCTTCCCGAGCATCAGCGTGCAGGTGCTGCTGGACGGCGCCCGCGAGCACTACCACGTGCCCGTGCTGATCAGCACGTTCTCCTACTCGACCTATCTCGGAAGCTGAGCCGGGCGCCCGCTCCCGCCGACACGCTGCGGTAACGGAGCCGGGGCACCATCTGGCTCGTTCCGCCACCAGCGCTCGCGAAGGAGTCCGCCCATGGGGATCGTCCTGGGACCCAACCAGTACGGCAAGGCCGAGGTCCGGATGGTGCACGTGGACCGGTCGACCGACGTCCACCGCATCACCGACGTGAACGTCACCAGCCAGCTCATCGGCGACTTCTCCGCCACCCACCTGACCGGCGACAACAGCGACGTCATCGCCACCGACACGCAGAAGAACACGGTCTACGCCCTGGCCCGGACCGGCGGCGTCGGGACGATCGAGGACTTCGCGCTGCGGCTGGCCCGCACCTTCGTCGGACCGTACCCGCAGGTGACCGGGGCCCGGATGGCGGTCGAGCAGTTCGGCTGGGACCGCATCCAGACCCCGGACGGGCCGCACGACCACTCCTTCGTCCGCGGCTCCGCCGAGGTGCGGACCACGGTCGTCACCAAGGACGGCACCGACCCGGACGGTGAGCGGGTCATCTCCGGGGTGCGGGACCTGGTGGTGCTCAAGAGCACCGGCAGCGAGTTCTGGGGCTTCCCGAAGGTGCCGTACACGGCGCTGGTGGAGACCAAGGACCGGATCATGGCCACCTCGGTCACCGCGCGGTGGGTGTACACCGGCACCGACCTGGACTGGGACGCCACGTTCACGCTGGTCCGTTCGACCATGCTGGCCGAGTTCGCCCAGTTGCACAGCCTCTCCCTGCAGCAGACCCTGTTCGCGATGGGCCGGGCCGTGCTGGAGACGGTGCCGGAGATCGGCGAGATCCGGCTGTCGATGCCGAACAAGCACCACTTCCTGGTCGATCTGTCGGCCTGGGACCTGGACAACCCGAACCAGGTCTTCTTCGCCGCGGACCGTCCGTACGGACTCATCGAGGCGGCCGTGCAGCGTGACGACGCCCCGGTCGACCCGGCGGTCTGGCAGGGCGTGCCCGGTTTCGTGTGATCCGGCCACCCGGACGGGTGGAGCCGTAACCGATCGGTGACACAGCGAGCCCGCCGCCGAAACGCCGCGGGCCCACAGTGCGGCTGTCCAGGTCCGGCCCGGATCCACCTGATCTGCGTGGGTCCGCGCCCGGACTCCGCCGACGCCGGAGGTCGCCATGTCCGTGTTCGGACGCACCCAGACCCGGGACGGCCGCCCGATCGACCCCGTCGATCAGGTGCCACCCCTGGCACAGCTCATCCCGCTCGGGCTGCAGCACGTGCTGGCCATGTACGCCGGGGCGGTCGCCGTCCCACTGGTGGTGGGCGGTGCATTGATCGCCGCCGGCCGGATGGACGCGGGCGATCTGGGCTACCTGGTCACCGCCGACCTCTTCGTGGCCGGCATCGCCACCCTCATCCAGTCGATCGGGTTCAAGTGGTTCGGCGTCAAGCTGCCGCTGATGCAGGGCTGCACGTTCGCGGCCGTGTCGCCGATGATCGTCATCGGGTCCGAGTACGGCGTCACCGCCATCTACGGGTCGGTGATCGCCTCAGGGATCTTCATGATGGTGCTGGCCCCGCTGTTCGCGAAACTGGTCCGGTTCTTCCCGCCGTTGGTCACCGGCACCGTCATCCTGATCATCGGACTGTCCCTCATGGGGGTGGCGGCGAACTGGATCGGTGGCGGTCAGGTCGGTGAGGAGGGCGCCCCGATCGGTAACGTGGCGATGGCCGCGTTCGTGCTGGTGCTCATCATCCTGCTGGAACGGTTCGCGCCCCCGGTGCTGGCCAGGGTCTCGGTGCTGCTCGGCATCGTGATCGGCACGCTGGTCGCCATCCCGTTCGGGATGACCGGGTGGGAAGGGGTCGGCGACGCTGCGTGGTTCGGCGTCAGCACGCCGTTCCACTTCGGTCTCCCGGTGTTCGAGGTGTCCGCCGTGGTGTCGATGTGCATCGTCGCGCTGGTCATCATGACGGAGACGACGGGGGACATCCTGGCGGTCGGGGAGATCGTGCGGTCACCGGTGGACAGTCGCCGGCTGGCCGACGGGCTCCGCGCCGACGGTCTGTCGACCGCGATCGGTGGCGTGTTCAACACCTTCCCGTACACGGCGTTCGCGCAGAACGTCGGACTGGTCTCGATCACCGGGGTCCGCAGCCGGTACGTCGCCACACTGGCCGGCCTGGTGCTGATCGTCCTCGGCGTCATCCCGAAGGTCGGCGCGATCGTGGAGGGCATTCCCCTGCCGGTGCTCGGTGGCGCCGGCATCGCGCTGTTCGGGATGGTCTCGGCCAGCGGTGTGCGGACCCTGTCGACCGTGCGGTTCGACAACCGGAACATCCTGGTGGTCGCCGTCTCCATCGGCGTCGCGCTCGTCCCGGTGGTGCGTCCGACGTTCTACGACGCCTTCCCGACCTGGTTCACCACCATCTTCGAATCGGGCATCAGCGCGGGCGCGATCGTGGCCATCCTGCTCAACCTGCTGCTGAACCGGACACCGACGACGGAGGTGGCCGCCGGGTACGCCGCGCACGACGCCGTGCGCGAGCAGCCACCGGTCGGTGCCCGTATCGGGGCAACGGCCCGACCGGAGTGACCCGAACGAGCGCAGCCCCACCGCGATGCGCAACGAGAACTTCCACCGAACGGGTGCGGTCCACTTGGGTCACAGTCGAGCAATCGAGATGAAACGATCTTGCCAATCACACGGAACGACGTTCGACGGACGATGGCCTCTGTGGCCATCGGGCGGTGAACGGCCGATCCGGGCAGGTCTGGGCGGTGCTGACCGGGTGACTTCTGGGTGCCCGCCCGTGCCCTGGTCAGGCGGAAGGAGCTTGTCGTTGCGACATCACGGTGCCCCGTCGGTGTTTCCGCGCCCCCGAACACCTCGAAAGGGGACAAAGTGTCTTCGCTCCGACCCACTTCTGGGGGTGATGGTCGGGTGAGGCCGCCCACAACCAGCCACCAACCATGGACACCGACCCCCAACCGGGTGGTACGTTCTGCCACGCAAGGTGCGGGGTTGGCGTCGGAGCGTAATCGGCTCCCGTCACGTCGTAGCCGAACGGAACGTTCGGCTCTCGTCGGGGGGCGCGGTGGCCAATCGATGCCTGCCGCGTCAGGTGGGGAGCCGCGCTGACGAGTGTCCGCGAACGCGTGGCGGTCCACCCGCCACACCGAACGAGATCAACGACGATTGACCGACGTCCACCAGTTGATCACCTCACGGGGGTTTCCATTGTCCCGCGACAGCCATCACCGGCACCGCGCCACCATCTCGGTGGTCATTCCCGCCCGGAACGAGGGCCGCAACATCGGCTTCGTGCTGGAGAACCTGCCGGCGGGGGTCGACGAGGTCATCCTCGTCGACGGCAACAGCACCGATGACACCATCGCCGTCGCCCGGCAGCACCGCCCCGACATCGTCGTGGTGCAGCAGCTGCGCCGCGGCAAGGGCAACGCCCTGGCCGCCGGGTTCGCCACGGCGACCTGCGACTACATCGTGATGATCGACGCCGACGGCTCGATGCATCCCGACGAGATCGGCCGGTTCTCCCGCGCGCTGGATGACGGCGCCGACTACGCCAAGGGCTCCCGGTTCGCCGAGGGCGGCGGCAGCGACGACATCAGTCGGCTGCGCGACTTCGGCAACCGGTTCCTGAACCTGACCACGAACCTGCTGTTCCGCACCCGGTACTCCGACCTGTGCTACGGCTACAACGCGTTCCGGCGCGAGTGCCTGATCGCCATGGCGCTGCCGGATCCGTTCGACGGCACCGCCGCCAAGCGGTGGGGTGACGGCTTCGAGATCGAGACGATGATCAACGTCCGAGTGGCCAAGGCCCGGCTGTCCATCGCCGAGGTGCCGAGCTTCGAGTACCCGCGCCGGTTCGGCGAGAGCAACCTGCGGACCTTCCGCGACGGGTTCCGTGTGTTGGGCACGATCATGCGCGAGCGTGTCTCCAAGCACCGGCCGGGCGCCGAGTGGGCGGCCCCGATGCCGTCCCCGGTCGTGGTCGACCTCAACGAGGCCAAGAAGCGGCTGGACGGGTTCCCGCGCTCGGAGGCGGTGTGAGTCAGCAGTCCACCGACGCGACGGGAGCCTCCACCGAGGGCACTCCCGCTCCGCGTCCGACCGACGGCGACGGCGACGGGCCGCTGACCGCTGCCGTCGTCGTCTGCGCCTACACCGAGCGACGCTGGGACGACCTCCTGGACGCGATCGACTCGGTGGTACCGCAGCTGCGGACCGGCGACGAGCTGGTCGTGGTGATCGACCACAACGACGTCCTGCTCGAGCGGCTGCGCGCCGCCCGCCCGGCGTTGCGCGTCATCCCGAACACCGGGACCAACGGCCTGTCCGGTGCCCGCAACACCGGTGTCGACGCGACCACGGCCGACGTCGTGGTGTTCCTGGACGACGACGCGACCGCCGAGCCCGACTTCCTGGTCCGCATGCTCGCGCCGATGCAGGATCCGACCGTGCAGGGTACGGGCGGCTGGGCGGAGCCGGTCTGGCCCGCCTCCGGTCGACCCGGCTGGTTCCCCGAGTCCTTCCTGTGGGTCGTCGGCTGCAGCTACCAGAGCGGGGCCAGCACCGATCGCCCGGCGACGCCGGTCCCGGTCCGCAACCCCCTCGGGTGTGCCATGGCCATCCGGCGCACCGCGCTGGAGCAGGTCGCCGGGTTCTCCGGTGCGGTCGGCCGGGTCGGCACCCATCCTGTCGGCGCCGAGGAGACCGAGCTGTGCATCCGGATCGGCCAGGCCGATCCGACGGCCCGATTCATGATCGAGCCGACCGCGGTGGTCCACCACCACGTGACCGACGACCGGACCCGGTTCAAGTACTTCCGCAGCCGCTGCTACTGGGAGGGCGTCTCCAAGGCGGTCGTCTCCAGGGCGGTCGGCGCGGGTGACGCACTGTCCGCCGAGCGCGGGCACGCCGCCAAGGTGCTGCCACTGGCCGCACTGCAGGCGCTGAGGGCCGGACTGCGCGGCGACCGGGCCGGATTCGGCCGGGCCGCGGCCATCGTCGGCGGTCTCGGGTTCACGGTGGCCGGCTACGCCCGCGGGCTGCTGGCCCGCCCGACCGCGATGCCGCCGGGCGCCGGTCAGGCCGCGGCGACCACCACCGGGTCCGACGGGACCACCGGCCGTGCCGACGGGACGACGGCCGAGCAGCGACTGCAGGAGAGTGCGTGACGGGGTCGACCGGGCACGAACAGCACAGCGGAGCGCCCGCGGCCGGCGTGGTCGGCGTGTGGTGCACCGAGCTCGAGCTGTCGGACTCCGACCGGACCGACGCGGCGGAGCTGCGGGTCCCGGCCGGATCGACGGCCGGTGAGGTCCGCGTCCTGCTGCGCGCGCACGGACGCCCGGTGGCGTTCGTGCAACTGCCGTTGACCGACGGCGCTGCGACGGTCGGGGCCGTGCACGCAGCGATGGATCCCGCGACGGCGCAGCTGGCCGAGCGCGAGCTCGCCGCCGGCCCGTCGCCCGCGGTCCCGGCCGACGAGCGCATCTCCGTGGTGGTGTGCACCCGCAACCGACCGGACGAGCTGGTCGGCTGCCTCGACGGGCTGGCCGCGCTGCGCGACCCCGACGTCGAGATCGTCATCGTCGACAACGCGCCCTCGGACGACCGCACCGAGCAGGTGGTGCGTCGGTACGCCGCCCGGGACCCGCGGTTCCGGTACGTCCGGGAACCGCGCCCGGGTCTGTCCTGCGCCCGCAACCGTGGGCTGCTCGAGGCGACCGGCGAACTGCTGGCCTACACCGACGACGACGTCCGGGTCGATCCGGACTGGCTGACCGGCCTGCGTCGGGGCTTCGCCCGCCGCGCCGACGTCGGTTGCGTCACCGGGCTGGTCGCCACCGCGTCGCTGGACACCGCCGCCGAGCACTACTTCGATGCGCGGGTGTCCTGGGGCGACAGCTGCACGGCCAAGGTGTGGGACCTGCACACCACCGGGGAGAGCCCGCTCTACCCGTACTCGCCCGGCATCTTCGGCACCGGCGCCAACATGGCGTTCCGGACCGCGCTGCTGCGCCGGCTCGGCGGGTTCGACGAGGCGCTGGGCGCGGGGACCCGCACCAAGGGCGGCGAGGACCTCGACATCTTCGTCCAGGTGCTGTTGGCCGGGTCGTCGCTGGCCTACGAGCCGTCCGCGGTCACCTGGCACCGGCACCGCGCCGACCTCGACGCTCTGCGCAGCCAGATGTACGGCTATGGCACCGGACTGGGCGCCTACCTGACCAAGCTGCTGCTCGGCCGGCGTACCCGCGGTGACGTGCTGCGTCGCATCCCGGGCGGGTTGGCCAAGCTCAGCAAGGTCTCCCGGACCACCAGCGATGCGGTCAGCCCGGCCGCGTCGGTCTCCGTGCCGACCCGGTCGCTGATCATCCGCGAGTTCCGCGGCATCGTGGCCGGCCCGGTGCTGTACCTGCTGGCCCGCCGGGCCGTCCCGGCCGGCGGCACGCCCATCGGCCCGGGGAGCGACGGTCAGTCGTCCCCGCGGACGCGGCCGGGCGTGCGGAAGGACCGGACGTCGAGCCGGGCGGACTGAGCATGCGGTACGTGGTGAACGCGGTGACCATGGCCCCGATCGGCGGGGTCGAGATGAGCACCACCCAGGTCAACCGCCGACTGGCCGAGCGCGGCCACGAGGTGCACGCGCTGTACCGGGATCCGGGCGTGCTGCTGCCCGAGTGGCAGAGCTTCGCCCGGTCCGTCGTCCGGGTGCCGTCGTTCGACTGGCACCGGGACCGGGCGGCGCGGGAACTGTGGCAGCTGCGGCCCGCCGTCCAGGCGGCGCGCGCGGCCCGCCCCGACGTCATCTACCTGAACCGGGTGGAGCAGATCGGCTGGGGCCTGGCCGCGGCCGGCGCCAGCCGGGCGTCGCTGGTCGTGCACCTGCGCAACCAGCCGAGCTTCCCGGGCATGAAGGTGGTCAGCCGGATGACGGCCCGGTTCATCGCCGTGTCCGAGTGCATGCGGCGGATCTGGATCGACTCCGGCGTCGAGCCGGACAAGATCACCACGGTGCACAACGGCATCCTCGCGGAGGACTACCCGGTCGGTGGCCTGGCCGAGCGGGCCGCGGCCCGAGCCGAGCTGGGCCTGCCGCGGGACGCCTTCATCCCGCTGTACCTGGGCCGGGTCGCCCCCGAGAAGGGCGTGCCCACCTTGCTGCAGGCGTGGCGCCGCCTCGGCTGGTCGACCGACGACGCCCGGCTGCTGCTGGTCGGCACCGAGTCCTCCGGTCCGGAGTACGAGCACCTGCTCGAGGTCCGCCGGGACGAGCCGGCCGGCCTGCACTGGCTGCCGAAGCGCCGGGACGTGATCACCGCGCTGCACGCGGCGGACGTCGTGGTGCTGCCGGCGCTGTGGGAGGAGCCGTTCGGCCGCGTCGTCATCGAGGCCATGGCCACCGGCCGGCCCATCGTGGCGTCCCGGGTCGGCGGCATCCCCGAGATCATGACCGGGGAGGCGGCCCAGTGGCTGGTCGAGCCGGGCGACGCGGACGCGATCGCGGCCCAACTGGCGGCGCTGCGCGACTGGCGACGCGACGATCCGGGTCTGGCCGACCGGTGCGTGCAACACGTGCGGCGGGAGTTCTCGCTCGACCGCACGGCCGACGGGGTCGAGTCGGTGCTGCAGGACGTCGTCCACAGTCGTCGGCGCGCGGGACGGGCCGGCGGCCGGCAGCTGGCCGGCGCGACGGCGAAGTGACTTCCCAGACCCCTGTCCCGACTTCTGCGACCGATCCCACGATGGAGAAGGCGGAGCGACCGGCCGGCAGCTCGCTGTTCGGCCGCGACCTGCTGTACGTCGTCGTCTGGTCGCTGCAACTGGTCACCTCGACGCTGATCTCGCCGGTCCTGGCCCACCTGCTGGGCCCCGCGCAGTTCGGTGAGGTCGCCACCGTCATCTCCCTGTACCAGGTGTTCGTCGTCCTGGCCGTGGTCGGCTTCGACCGCGCCATCCCGGTGCAGCGGGCCGAGGACTCCGACGACGGCCGGGCCAGGGGGTTGCTGGCCATCGGGCTGGTGATCGCGGGCGTCCTCTCCGCCCTGGTCGGGCTGACGTCACCGCTCTGGGCGTCCGCAGTCGGGCTCGGGAGTGACCCGTGGTTGGCCTGGGCCATGGTGCTGTGGGCCGGCCCGGCGTCGGTGGTGCAGCTGATGTGTGCGCTGCTCCTGGCCCAGGACCGGCTCAAGGCGTTCTCGCTGCTCAGCTCGTTCACCGCGGTCGGCGGTCAGGTGCTCGGCATCCTGTTCGTCCTCCTGCTCGGCAGCGACTCGGGCGGCGCCGGGCGCTACCTGACCGGACTGGTGATCAGCGCGTTCGCGGCGCTGGCCGTGGGCATCTGGCTCACCCGCCCCCGACTCGGCTCGCTGACCGACCTCCCGTTGGCCCGGCGCACCCTGCGGCTGGGCATCCCGGTGATGTTCGGGTCGCTGTCGCTGTTCGTGGTGAACGCCGCCGACCGCGTCATGGTGGGGCGGCTGCTCGACCTGGACGAGGTCGGCCGGTACCAGGTGGCCTACACGGTGGGGTCGATCGCCGTGCTGCTGCTGTCCTCGGTCGGTCAGACGTGGACGGCGCGCATCGCCGAGGAGCGGGATCCACAGGCCCGCCGGCTGCTCATGGGCTGGTCGCGCGACATCCTGTACCGGCTCATGGTCCCGGTGACCCTCGGACTGGTGCTCGGAGCGCCGCTGGTGCTGCGCATCGTGGCCCCGGCCAGCTTCGATCCGGGCGGCCTGGTGCCGACCACCGTGCTGGTCGCCGTGTGCGGCTTCGTCACCACCGCGATCGGCGCGACCAACCGGTCGCTGCTCATCGGCCGCCGGGCCGGACCGCTGGCGGTGTCGGCCTGGGCCTCGCTCGTGGTGCACGTGGTGGTGGCGCTGGTGGCCATCCCGCTGATCGGCATTCTGGGTACGGCGGTCGCGGTCCTGGTCGGATGGCTGGTGCAGGCGGCCCTGCAGCGGTGGGCGAACCGCGGCCTCGGGGCCCTGCCGGCCACGCCCCGTCCGGTGCTGCTGAGCGTCGGTGCCGTGCTGGTCGTCGCCCTGGTCTGTGCGCTGCTGCCGCAGCCGCCGCTGCTGAACGGCATCCGCTTCGGCGTCGCGGTGGCGTGCGTGCCGTGGTTCCTGCTGGTCCTGCGCCGGGCGCAGAGAGCCGAACCCCCCGGCCGTCCGGCCGATCCGCGGGGCGGTTCGGGGGACTGACCGGGGGGCTGGTGTGCGAGTGGTGGGGGGGGGGGGGGGGGGGGCGCCCCCCCCGGGGGGCCGGGGGGGGGGGGCGGGGGGGGGCCCCCCCCGCGGGGGCC
>NZ_JAERWK010000015.1 GCF_016918035.1 Nakamurella leprariae
CCCCCCCCCCCCCGGGCCGGCGCGGCCGGGGGGGGGGGGGGGGGGGGGGGGGGGGGGGGGGGGGGGGGGGGGGGGGGGGGGGCGCCGGGGGCGGGCCCCCCCCGCGCTGGATCACGGGTTGTAGGTGTAGATGGTCGCCCAGTCGATCTGGACCTTGCCCGAGACGCTGGTGTTGGGCTTGCCGTTGGTCTCGGTCTGCAGGACCCAGTGCATCGGGTTCTGCGGGACATCGGTGGTCTGGTTCAGCATGACCTGGCCGTCCATGATCAGCTTCACCGCGGACGGGGTCCACTCGACGGTGGCGATGTGCCAGTCGGTGAAGGTCTTCTTGCTGTCGGTCCAGCCGCAGTTCTGCGACGGGTTGCCGATGCAGTGGTTGAAGCCCCACATGTTGCCGGTCAGATCACCCTCGGGCCAGTCGATCTCGCCCTGGTTCCAGTTGTCGCTGTCCGGCCACAGCAGCCAGGCGGTCTTGTAGCCGGGCAGGGCGTCGGCGCGGAAGCGGACGCTGAACTTGCCGTACTTCTGGCCTCCCCACTTGCCGGCCACCATCGGCACCGGGGCGGCGACCTGGGGCCGGCCGTTCATGCTCTGCAGGTTGATGTCCATGACGCCACCGGAGACCGAGATGATGTCCTGGTTGTAGGTGCCGGTCCGGTAGGTGTCGGCGAACCCGTCGTAGGACATCCACTTGTTCTTGTAGACGCCGGGGAACCCGCCCTGGGCCACGTCACCGGCGGTGAAGTCGTCGGCGAAGACCTGCTTCCAGCCGGGCTGGTCGCCGACCGGCATCGCCGTGCCGGTGGTGCCACCGTTGGTGTTCGGCGCGGAGGCGCTGTTCTTGGTGGCGTCACCGAGCTCGATGCCGGTGACGCGGAAGGTCTGCTTGGCGCCGACGTCGGACCACTGGTTGCCGACCTTCACGCACGGCCAGTAGCTGTAGGTGCCCTTGGCCAGCGTCTTGGTCTTGCTCACGGTCCGACCCGACTTGGTGAGCTGGCCGGAGTCGAAGGCGAAGTCGATGTTGGAGCCGGAGGCGGTCCGGGCGCAGATGCCGATCATCGAGGCGTTGACCGTCTCGCTCGAGCGGACGTTCGCCGACACCGTGACCGAGCTGCCCTTGACGGCGGCGGTCACGTTCGAGGCGCTGTAGGCCGGGGCCGCCGAGGCCAGCGGGGCGGTGGCGATCGCGGTGGTACCGAGCACGGCGGCGGTCGTGGCGACGATGCCGACGCGAGAAAGCTTGTGGAGAAGAGACTTTCGGTTGCGCTGCGGAGCGGCAGGAGTGGTGGCGGACATGGCTTTCTCAACACCTCGGAAGTTGACGTGGACGGCGCGGGAGGCAGAGCGGGACGTGCTTGGAGGTGCGCCGTCGACCACGGCGCGGAGGGGCGGACGGAGCCGCTCTCGGGAAGGGCCCGGGGCGTAGGTCGGGCGAGCACTGAGGCATCGCGGACAGCCCTGACGGGTACGAGCACGACGAACGGGATGCATTCGCTGGGAGTCGCGGTGGGGCCAACGTGGCGGACCACCGAATCGCCATGCACAGAGCTGGCGGTGAAGAGCCAGGAGAACCCTGACCACCGCTCGCTGTGACGCTCTGTTCCGGTGCTGACACCAACAGTAGCAGCGACTGGCGGGCCGGCAAGGTTTCCGAGCCGTTGTCCGTCGATCGTGGAGCAGGCATCGCCGGGTGGGGCACGGTCACTGCGCAGGGCGGTGACCGACCGTCGGATCGGTCACCCGCTGCGGGGACCGCCGTCCGCGGTCGGGGATCGTGGTCGCTGCGCTCGGTGAGCACCGCCGGGGAGCCGATGCCCCCACCGGTCCGGACGACGATCAGAAATGTTGTCGCACAATGTATCTCCACTGGATGACGCAGGTCCGGTCTCGTCGTGGCGGACGGTCACCCCGGCGTGTGGCGGCGGGACCGACCCCTGCGGACCACGCGTGGAGCCGGCGACCCGGGAACGCACCTCGGTACCGAGCGTCTTCCGGGGCGACCGGTGGGCACGGCCGCGCGACCGGAGATCACGATCGACCGCGGATGCCGTGATCGATCGGCGGCCCGACCGGCTCGTTCACTCGGACGAGGCGAGCGGGAGTCGCGGAGGAAACACTATGATCAATCGCCGGCCATCAGTGTTGCTCCGTCCGGGGCATCCGTGGCCGGAACGGTCGCCAGTGGCGAACGGCGACGGACGAGGAACGTGACCACGGTGGGCGACGCTGGGACGGGACGCGACGATCGGTCACCGTCCGATGGGTCTGCGCGCCCGTCCACGACCATCACGGCGGTGCCGTTCCAGGCGACCACGCCGCCCCGGCGGCCGCAGGGGCGACGGATGCGCAGTGGTCACCGCGCCTGGCAGACACTCGCTGCGCTGATCGTCGTCGGTGCCGTGGCCGCGACCGCCGGCTGGCTGGCCGGGCGGACGGACACCGGTGGTGGACCCGATGGCCCGCCGCCCGCCGCGCTGCGCACTGCCGCCGCGGACAGCGGCTCGGTCCAGGTGACCCCGCCCGGGGCGGCCAGCGGCGCCGCCGGAGTGCCACCGCAGACGCCGGCGCCCGCGGTGCCGCCCGTCGACACCGCGGACGAATCGATGCCGCGCGGCGACCTGCCGGGTTGGCGTCAGGTGTTCAGCGACGACTTCACCGAGGACCTGGCGCCCGGCCAGTTCCCCGGACCGTACGAAGGACGCTGGTCGACCTACGACGGGTTCCAGGACACCCGCAAGACGGGGTGGTACGACGACGACATCCTGTCGGTGCAGAACGGGGCGCTCCGGATGGACCTGCACACCGGAGCGGACGGCCGGCGGTTGACCGCGGCACTCGTTCCTCTGCTCGACGGTGAGTGGGGTGGGACGACCTTCGGCCGGTACAGCATCCGCTTCCGCGCGGATCCCATCCCCGGGTACGGGGCGGCGTGGCTGCTGTGGCCGGACTCGGACCGATGGGACGACGGCGAGATCGATTTCCCCGAAGGGGAGTTCAACAGCGGCATCAAGGCCTACAACCACTGTCCGGGGCGGGCGGCGTTCCACTGCGGGACGTTCGACACCGGGGTCGGGTTCGACGACTGGCACGTGGCCACCACGACGTGGACGTCGACCGAGGTGGTGTTCCAGCTCGACGGGGTGGTCATCGGGCGGGTCACCGACAACATCACGCAGGTCCCGATGCACTGGGTCCTGCAGACCGAGACCTGGGTGTATCCCCCCGGTCCCGAAGTCCGCGGCTCCGTCTACATCGATTGGGTCAGCGTCTGGGAGCAGGCCTGAGCCGCGCGCCGGCTGGACGACGAGGCCTGTCGGCGACAGAGCCCGGGTCGCGCGCTGGTGGTGCGGAGGTGGATCAGCCGTTCCAGCTGTACAGGGTCACCCAGTCGACCTCCACCGAACCGGTGCCGGTGGTGTTGGTGCCGTACCAGTTGTCGCCCTGCAGCTGCAGGATCAGGTGCATCGGCACCCGCGGGATGTTGTCGTAGGTGGTGCCCAGGGTCCGCCCGTCGAGGATGAAGCTGATCGAGCTCGGGGTCCACTCGACGGTGGCGGTGTGCCAGTCGGTGGTGTTCTCGGTGTGCTTGACCCAGAAGCAGTTGTTGGCCGGGTTGCCGATGCAGTGGTTGAACCCGTAGAACTCCTGACCGAGACCACCCTCAGGGAAGTTGATCTCGCCGTCGTTCCAGTTCTCGGTGTCCGGCCACAGCATGAACGACTGCTTGAAGCCCTCGACGTAGTCGGAGCGGTACCGGATGCTGTAGCGCCCGTAGGTGGTGCCGCCCCACTCGCCGTTGATGAGCGGGATCGGCGCCGCGGCCTGCCGCTGGCCGTTCTGGTAGTGCACGTACATGTCCATCACGCCGTTGTCCACGGAGATGATGTCGTCGTTGTAGCGGGCGTTGCCGGCCGTCTCGGTGAACCCGTCGTACCCGGTCCAGCGGTCGGCGTAGGCGTCGGCGAAGCCGCCGCGGGCCACGTCGGTGGTGAAGTCCTCGGCGAAGATCTGCGTCCAGTTGGCCAGGTTGCCGGTGGGCATGGCCTCGCCGCTGGTGCCGTTGCCGCCGGACGGCGCCGCGGGCGCGGGGGCCGGGGCCGCCGCCGGGACGGGGGCGGGCGCCGGGGCCGGCGCGGCCGCGGCGGAGACGGTCACGATGTGCCCGCCGGGCAGGTCGTTCCAGGTGCCGTCCACCTTGACGCACGGCCAGACCCAGTAGTCACCGGCCGGCAGTCGGCGGGACGTGGTGACGTCGGTGCCGGTGCGACCGATCCAGGTGCCGTAGTCGAACGGGAAGTCGACGTTGGCGTCGTCCTCGTCGCGGGCGCAGACGCCGACCATGTCGGAGGTGGTGCCCGCGGAGGCCGAGACGGTGGCGGTCGCGGTGAGGGTGTTGCCCGAGACGGTGACGTCGAAGTCGCTCGGGGCGTACTCGGCGGCCGAGGCCGGCGACACCGGCCCGAGCATCAGTGCGGCAGCACAGGTGGTGATCGTCGCGCCCAGCAGCGTCCGTCTGCCACGCCGGCGCAGGGCTGACGGAACGTTCCGTGAAGCCACGGTGGTCCCCATTTCGTGATGATCCGGCCAGGACGTCTGATCGCCGGGCCGCCCGGTGGCACGCCACCGGAGAATGGTCCGGGGGATCCGGCCGGACCCCCGAAAGAACGGCGCGAAGCTAACACTGCGTGTCGGATCGTGGACAGTTCATGAGAACTACATCACGCGCTGGTCACGGTCTCACCCGTCCAGGTAACGGACACGGTCGTTGCGAAGGGTCGCTTCCCGACGAATCGGGCACGGTCCCGGTGTGCCGGAATGCGTTTCGCCTGGTGAACGATCATGGGCCCTCGAGGTTGCTCCAGCGTGACCGGAATGATCATGGATCACGCTCCGTCACCGATCTCGATCATCGGCGAACGGGTGTTCATCGGCCTGCCCGGCGCGGCCGGAGGCCGTCCGTCGGTGCGCTCCGGGCGGCGGTCCGCTCGTCGTCATCCGGCGGCAACACGGCGCCGGATACGGTGCTCCCTGCGCCGCCGGTGTGGCGTCGTTCCTGCCGGACAGCGTCGACCCGGCTGCCATCGTCGTGCGGAGGTTCCCGATGCATCTGACCCCCTCGGACACCGAGAAGCTGCTGCTGTCGGTGGCCGGCATGGTGGCGCGCGACCGACTGGCCCGCGGTGTGAAGCTGAACTACCCGGAGACCGTCGCGCTGCTGAGCACCTGGGTCATCGAACGGGCCCGGGACGGCCGCTCGGTGGCCGACCTGATGGTGGCCGGTCGCGAGGTGCTCACCCGGGACCAGGTGATGGACGGGGTGGCCGAGATGCTGCCCGACGTCCAGGTCGAGGCCACCTTCCCCGACGGGCGCAAGCTCGTCACCATCCATCAGCCCATCGCCTGAACCGGTCCTGGACGACAGCCCGACCGACACCGAGGAGCACCACCATGGCTGGCACTGCCACCACCGGCCCGGGGGCCGTCCGGGTCGCGCCCGGCACCATCGAGCTGAACGCCGACCGGAGCCCGGACGAGCGGATCGAGCTGACCATCCTGAACACCGGCGACCGCCCCGTGCAGATCGGATCGCACCTGCACCTGCCGGATGCCAACAGCGCTCTGGAGTTCGACCGCGCGGCGGCCCACGGCTTCCGCCTCGACATCCCCTCCGGCACGTCCCGCCGGTTCGAACCGGGGGCGTCCCGGACGGTCGGCGCAGTCGCACTGCGCGGCGCCCGCCGGGTACCGGGTCTGCAGATCAAGGACGCCGATCGGATCGAGCTGGACGGGAACGAGTAGATGGTGCAGATCTCCCGCGACGAGTACGCCGCCCTGTACGGGCCGACCGTCGGCGACCAGATCCGGCTGGGCGACACCGATCTGTGGATCGAGGTGGAGCAGGACCTCACCGCCGGAGGTGAGGAGGCCGTGTTCGGCGGCGGCAAGTCGATCCGTGAGTCGATGGCCCAGGGCGAGGCCACCTCGGCCGACGGCGCGCTCGACACCGTCATCACCAACGCCATCGTGCTGGACCACTGGGGCATCGTCCGCGCCGACGTCGGGATCCGCGGCGGTCGCATCGTCGCGCTCGGCCGGTCCGGCAACCCCGACATCGCCGACGGGGTGCACCCGCAACTGGTGATCGGGCCGGGCACCGACGTGATCAGCGGCGAGGGCAAGATCCTCACCGCCGGTGGCATCGACACCCACGTGCACCTCATCTCCCCGTCCCAGATCGTCGAGGCCCTGGCGACCGGGCTCACCACGCTGGCCGGCGGCGGCACCGGGCCGTCGGAAGGCACCAAGGCGACCACGGTGACCCCGGGCCCGTGGCACCTGCGGCAGATCCACCGGGCCATCGACCCGTTGCCGATCAACCTGCTGCTGCTGGCCAAGGGCAACACCACCTCGGTGGCCGGACTGGCCGAGCAGGCGCTGGCCGGTGCGGGTGGGTACAAGGTGCACGAGGACTGGGGCTCCACCCCGGCCGCCGTCGACGCCGCGCTCACCGCGGCCGACGAGTGGGGGCTGCAGGTGGCGCTGCACTCGGACTCCCTGAACGAGGCCGGATACGTGGCGTCGACGGTGGCCGCGATCAACGGCCGGTCGATCAGCGCCTTCCACGTCGAGGGCGCCGGCGGCGGGCATGCCCCGGACATCCTGACCATCGCCGGCCTGCCGAACGTCATCCCCGGATCGACCAACCCGACGCTGCCGCACACCGTCAACACGGTGGACGAGCACCTCGACATGCTGCTGGTCTGCCACCACCTGAACCCGGCGGTGCCCGAGGACCTGGCTTTCGCCGAGTCCCGGATCCGGGCCACCACGATCGCGGCCGAGGACGTCCTGCACGACATGGGCGCCATCTCGTTGACGTCGTCGGACGCGCAGGCGATGGGCCGGATCGGCGAGGTCATCGCCCGGACCTGGCAGGTCGCGCACGTGATGAAGGCACGCCGCGGTCCGCTCGGTTCCGGGATGCCGGCCGACAACGAGCGCGCCCGGCGCTACGTGGCCAAGTACACGATCAACCCGGCGATCGCGCACGGCATCGACGACGAGGTGGGCTCGGTCGAGCCGGGCAAACTGGCCGACCTGGTGCTCTGGGAGCCGAAGTTCTTCGGCACCCGGCCGTCGGTGGTCATCAAGGGTGGCGGTCTGGTGTGGGGCGCACTGGGGGACCCCAACGCGTCCATCCCGACCCCGCAGCCGGTGCTGATGCGCCCGGCGCTCACCGACGCGATCGGGGCCGACCTGTCGGTCTCGTTCGTGGCGCCGCGGGCCCTCGACGACGGTCTGGCCGATCGGCTCGGGCTCCGGCGGAAACTGGTGGGCGTCAAGCCCACTCGGGATGTCGGCAAGGCGCAGATGATCAACAACGATGCCCTGCCCCGCATCGAGATCAATCCCGAGACCTTCGCCATCACCATCGACGGCGACCTGGTCGAGCCGGCCCCGGCGGAGCGGCTCCCGCTCGCTCAGCTCTACAACCTGTTCTGAGAGGTCACCTCATGCGCGCTGATCGTCACCCGGTCGACCTGGTCATCCACGCGTCGCGGGCGCTGATCGACGGGGCCGAGCAGGCGGCGTCGGTGTCGGTGCGGCTGGGGCGGATCGTGGCGATCGACGAGTTCGGCGCGGCCGGGCCGGGTGGGCAGCAGGTCACCCTGGACGAGGACGCCGTGCTGGTCCCCGGGATCGTCGACACCCACGTGCACGTCAACGAACCCGGGCGCACGGAGTGGGAGGGGTTCGACACCGCCACGCGGGCCGCGGCCGTCGCCGGCGTCACCACCATCGTGGACATGCCGTTGAACTCGTTGCCGCCCACCCTGTCCGCGTCCGCGTTGGCCGCCAAGCAGGTCGCTGCGCGCGGGCGGGTCCGGGTCGACACCGGGTTCTGGGGTGGGCTGGTGCCGGACAACCTGGACGAGTTGCCGGGCCTGTTCGCGGCGGGCGTCCTGGGGGTGAAGTGCTTCCTGCAGGACTCCGGAGTCCCCGAGTTCCCGCCCGTCTCGGCCGAGGTGCTGCGGGCCGGCATGGAGATCATCGCCGGGCTGGGCGGGCTGTTGCTGGTCCACGCCGAGGACCCGGCCGTGCTGCACGGAGCCCCCGCCCCGCAGGGACCGGACTACCGGGCCTTCGTGGCGTCCCGACCGGTCAGTGCGGAGACCACGGCCATCGGGACGGCGATCGCGGCGGCCGCGGCGACCGGCTGCCGCACCCACATCGTGCACCTGTCGTCGGGCGCGGGGGCCGAGCTGATCCGCCGGGCCAAGGCCGACGGTGTCCCGATCACGGCCGAGACCTGCCCGCACTACCTGACCCTCGACGCCGGCACCATCCCGGACGGCTCACCGCAGTTCAAGTGCTGTCCGCCCATCCGAGGCACCGCGGACCGGGACGCGTTGTGGGAGGCACTGTCCGACGGCACCATCGACATCGTGGTGACCGACCACTCGCCGTCCACCCCCGAGATGAAGCAGCTCGCGGTGGGGGACCTGGGCCTGGCCTGGGGTGGGATCGCGTCACTGCAGTTCGGCTTCGCGGCGGTGCTGGCCGAGGCGCTGGACCGAGGGTCGGCGCTGGCGGACGTCCTGCGCTGGATGTCCACCGGACCCTCTGATCTGGCCGGGCTGCACCACAAGGGCCGACTCGAGGTGGGCGCCGACGCCGACCTGATCGCGCTGGCCGTGGACGAGACCTTCATCGTGACGGCAGATCTCATCCGCCATCGCCATCCGGTGACGCCGTACCTGGGCCGGACGCTGCGGGGGGTCGTCCGGCACCGGTGGCTGGGCGGAGCCGAGCTGCGCCCCGACGATCCCGCGCCGGCCGGTCGGCTGCTGTCGGCGGGATCGGCATGACCGCGACGGTCCAGATCCCCGGCCACCAGACCGGTGTCGCCCAGTTCATGACGATGCTGCTGGCGGACAACCGACTTCCGACCGGTGCCCACACGCAGTCCGCTGGGCTCGAGCCGGCCGTCCGCGGCGGCATGCCGGTGCGCGAGGTGCCCGACTACCTGGCCGTCCGGTTGGCCACCGTCACCCTGGTCGAGGCCGGGGCGGCCGTGGTCGCCCGTGCGGTCGCCGGCCGAGGTCACCGTGACATCGGCGATTCGGCACACGATCTCGACGCCGTCGAGCAGGCATGGCGGGCGCGGACGGTCGGCCCGGCATTGCGGGAGACGGCCGCGTTGCTCGGGCGTGGCTACCTCCGGTTGGCCGGACGGCTCTGGCCCTCGTCCACGGTGGTGGCCGCGCTGGGTCGGGTCCAGCGCCCGAGCCGCGCGGTCGTCCTCGGCGGCATCGCCGCGCTGGTCGGCCTGGACGATGCCGCGCTCATCCGGCTGATCGGCTACGACGAGGTGCAGACCGTGTGCGCCGCGGCGCTCAAGGTCGAGCCGGGGGACCCCGTGCAGGCCACCTCCTGGGCGCTGGCCAGCCAGCCGCTCATCGAGCGGATGGTGGCTCCGCTGGTCGGTCTGCAGGACCCGGACGAGATCCCCTCGGGCGGTGCGCCGCTGCTCGAGCAATGGTCGCAGCAGCACGCTGCCGCCACGCACCGGCTGTTCCGCGCCTGAACCCGGCCGGGTCGTCCGCGACCCGGTGGAGCGACGGCATCGGGCGCGGTCACCCGACGGCCTCGGAGCGGACATCGTCGTCCGGCGTGTGCGGCGCGGTCAGGTCGACGACGTGGGGGATCGCGCCGACGGCCCAACCGGGAATGGCCCGGCCCCGAAGCCGGCCACCTCGGTGATCGACAGGCGGTGCCCGGCCAGCTGAGATCGGAGAAGCCGGCGCGGAACAGCAGGTTCCCCGGTCGGCCCAGTCGCCACTGCGGTCGAGTCGCTCCGACCTCAGCGGTGCACCGCTGAACGAGTGAACGGTCGGTCCCACGTGGCGGCGAACGACTGCGAGACCGGTTCGGGCGCGATCATTCTCGGGTAGCAGGACTGTTCAGAACGGTCATCCGGGGGCTACTCTTCGCCAGGACTCCCCACTCAGCCGCGCCCGTGATCCGTCCGGGACCCCCGTTCCTCATGCACTGTCCTCAGATCCCGGGCCGCCCGGCAGCTCCGCCCGGGAGCCGAACGTTCCTGGATGGTCCTCATGCACCGACCGCACCGGAGTGCCGTCCCGTCCCGTCGGCGGTGCGGGTCGTACCGACCGTCCCGCTCCGGCGCCGTCCATTCCATGACCCGGGCCGTCTCACTCGGCGCGGTGCTCACCCTGCTGCTGGCCGTGGTCGGTGGTGTCGTGTCGACCGCGTTCGCCGCGTCGGCCCCCCAGCTCGCGGCGCCCGCCCCCGCGGGCTCCCCGATCCAGGTCGATTTCGGGTCGCAGACCACGGTTCCCGTGGCGGGGTACGTCCTGGACTGGGGCCAGCCGTACGGTGCCCGCACCGGCGCCAACCAGGGCAGCAACCTGACGTACGGCTGGGTGACCGACGGCAGCACCACCCCGGTCGACCTGACCGGGAACGGCCGCATCCGGTACGTCAGCGGCGTCGACGCCAAACAGACGACGCTGATGCACATGCAACTGGCCGGCAAGCCGGCCGGTGCGTTCGAGATCCAGGTGGCCGACGGCTGGTACACGGTGACGGTCGGGGTGGGCGATGCCTCCACCACGTACGACAGCACGCACGCCGCCACCGTCGAGGGCATCCGCGCGGTCGAGCCGTACGTGCCGACCCAGTACACGCGGCTCACGACCGGCACCGCGACGGTGCAGGTCACCGACGGCCGGCTCACCGTCCGCCCGGAGGCCGGCACCAACGCCAAGATCACCTTCCTGACCGCGACCGCGGTCCCGCCGCCGGCCGGCGACCCCACCTTCCCGTTCCGGGTCGACTTCGGAGCGGGCACCAGCGTGCCCGTGCCGGGCAACGTGCTCGACTCCGGCGGCTCCTACGGTCCCAAGGGGTATGCCACCTACGGGTGGGTGGTCGCCGGGAGCCGGACCCCGCTCAACCTGAGCAACAACGGTCGGCAGCGGACGGCCTCGGGGCTGGCCGACCCGCGGCAGGTCAACTTCATGCAGATGCAGGCGGTGCCCAGCAGCGGCGCCAACACCACGGCCGGTGACTGGACGATGGTGGTGCCCAACGGCGCCTACCGGGTGACGGTCGGGACCGGTGACCCGAACAACGTGTACGACAGCACCCACCGGATCCAGGTCAACGGCCGGGTCGCCATCGACCCGTACGTGCCGACCTTCTCGTCGAAGTTCCGCATCGGCGTGGTCGACGTGGACGTCACCGACGGCCGCCTGGTGGTCAGCGCGGCCGGCGGCACCAACACCAAGATCGACTTCCTGGACGTCGAGCAGTGGACCGATCCGTCGCCGCCGCCGTTCCCGGCGTACATCGACTTCGGCACCCCGTCCAGCACGCCTGCGGCCGGCTACCAGCTGGACTCGGGAGCGCGGTTCGGCCCGAAGCAGGCCGGCTACACCTACGGCTGGGAGGCCGCGGGCACCGACACCCCGCTGGACGTGTCCGCCAACGCCCGGCAGCGCCCGGCCGGGGTGACCACGGATCCGCGCCTGCTCGGCCTGATCCAGATGCAGTCGGCCTCCGGTGTGACGACGCCGGCGCAGTGGGAGCTGGCCGTGCCGAACGGGACCTACAAGGTCACCGTGGCGGTCGGTGACGCGTCTGCGGTGTACGACTCGACCCACCTGGTCGAGGTCGAGAACGTCGTGGCGGTCGGCCCGTTCAAGCCGACGGCCACCACCCGGTTCACCACCGGCACCGTCACGGTCAGCGTCATCGACGGGCGGCTGACCGTCGCCCCGACCGGCGGGGTCAACACCAAGATCGACTACCTGACCGTCGAGTACGTCGACCCGACCCGGCCGCGGGTGGCCATGGTCGCCCCGGGCGGTGACGAGACCAACGTGGTGCGGGATCTGTCCGTCACCACCGAGCTCTCCCTGCCGGCCGGCGCGATCGACCCGAACACGGTGACGGCCGGCACGGTCAAGCTGGTCAAGGTCAGCACCGGGGCGGTGATCGAGTCCTCGGCCAACACCAGCGGTGGCGGCGACGTGCTGGTGCTGACGCCGAAGTCGGTGCTGGAGGCCAACACCCAGTACCAGTTCATGGTGACCGACGGCGTCACCGACGTGGCCGGCAACAAGTTCCTGCCGTTCGAGAGCCTGTTCACCACCGGCACCCTGGTGTCCGGCACCGGCATCGCCGGCGTCGGCTTCACCCAGCAGGCGACGGTCGCGACCAACCACCTCTACACCAGCGTCACCACCGGGCCGGACGGCAAGCTGTATGCGGCCACGCTGAACGGCTACCTGTTCCGGTACGACGTCGCACCCGACGGCACGCTGGCCAACGAGCGACAGATCAACACCGTGCGGACGATGAACTCGGGGCAGAACCGCACCATGGTGGGTCTGGCGTTCGACCCGTCCTCCACCGCCAGCAACCTGATCCTCTGGGTGACCGACAACTTCATGTACGTCGGCAACGACAACGTGCCCGACTGGTCCAGCAAGCTGGTCCGGCTCACCGGGGCGAACCTGGAGAGCGGGCAGACCGTGCTGACCAACCTGCCGCGGTCGGCGCACGACCACGAGGCGAACTCCATCGCCTTCGGTCCCGATGGGGCGCTGTACTTCTCGATGGGCTCCAACACCGGCATGGGCTACCAGGACATCGCCTGGGGCAACCGGCCGGAGGTCCAACTGGCCGGCGCGGTGCTGCGGCTGGACACGGGCGCGCTGCCCGCGTCGCTGCCGTTGGACGTCAAGACCACCGACGGCGGCGGCAGCTACGACCCGTATGCGCCGGGGGCACCGCTGACCCTGTACGCCACCGGCGTCCGCAACGCCTACGACTTGGCCTGGCACAGCAACGGTCACCTCTACGCGCCCACCAACGGCTCGGCGGCCGGCGCCAACATCCCGATGGTGTCGGATCCGTTGCCGGCGTCGTGCAACCGCCGGATCGACGCGGCCAGCGGGCCGTACACCTACACCGGCCCGGCGTTCAACACCATCTTCGGCAACCCGGTGGCGCAGACCGACTTCATCCACGAGATCACCCAGGGCGGCTACTACGGTCACCCGAACCCGTCCCGGTGCGAGTTCATCTCGTACGGCGGCAATCCCACGGCCGCGCAGGGAACGCCCTGGGAGGAGGCGCAGTACCCGGTGGGGGTCCAGCCGGACCGCAACTTCCGGTCCGGTGACATCTACGACGCCGGGTTGCACGCCTCGGCCAACGGAACGATCGAGTACCGGAGCAACGCCTTCGGCGGCAAGCTCAAGGGCAAGCTGCTGGTCGTCCGGTACAGCGCCGGCAAGGACGTCATGGTCGTCGACCCGTCCGGGCCGGACGGCTCCGTCACCGGGATCACCACCGGTGTCACCGGGATGAGCGGCTTCACCGAGCCGCTCGACATCGCCGAGCACCCCAGCGGCAACGGCATCCTGTACGTCACCGAGCTCGGCGGGCAGAAGATCACGTTGCTGCGGCCCGTCGCGGGTGGGTGACCGGGAGCCCGTCGGGACCGGGGTCGCGGTCCCGACGGGCTCGGGGGGACGGGTGGGTCAGCCGGCCCAGGTGTAGAGCGTCACCCAGTCGACGAGCAGGCTGCCGGACTGGTTGAGGTTGCTCGACGAGACGCCGTCCGGATCTGCCTCGACCTGCAGCATGAGGTGCATCGGCACGCTGGGGATGTTGTTCGTGGTCGTGCCGATCACCCGACCGTCCAGCAGGTACGAGATCGATCCGGGCTTCCACTCCAGGCTGGCGGTGTGCCAGATCGACGAGGTGGTGTTCGGGTCGACCCAGTAGCAGTTGTTCGACGGGTTGTTGATGCAGTGGTTGAACCCCATGAACGAGCTGCCGAGGCCGCCCTCGGGCCAGTCGATCTCGCCCTGGTTCCAGTTGTCGCTGTCCGGCCAGAGCAGGAACGCCATCTTGTAGCCCGGGAGCCTGTCCGCCTTGAACCTCACGGTGTACTTGCCGTACTTCATCCCCACCCATGGCTGGGAATGGAACGGTGTCGGCGCCGCGGACTGGCGCATCCCGTTCTCCTGGTGCAGCCAGAGGTCCATCACCCCGTCGTGCATCGAGATGATGTCCTGGTTGTACCAAGAAAGGCCGTTGGAGTTGGCGAAACCGTCATAACTGCGCCATTTCGTGCTGTACGGCCCCGGGAACTGACCGCGCGCCAGCGGGGTGTTGAAATCTTCGGCCAGCACCTGCCGCCACGAGCCGATGTTGCCGGTCGGCATCGCCTCACCACTGGACGAGGACCCGCCCGACGGCGGCGCCGCCGTCGCGCCGCGGACAGTGAAGGTCTGCTTGGCCCCCAGGTCGTACCAGCGCCGGTCGTCCTGGACACAGGCCCAGTACGTGTACGTGCCGGGGCTGAACGTCTGCTGCTTGGTGAGTGTCACGGCCCGGGAGCTGAGCCGCACGTTCGTCGAGAAGGGGAGGTCGAGGTCGGCGCCGGATGCGCTCCGGACGCAGATCCCAGCCAGTTCGGCGGTGATGGACGGTGTCGCGATCAGTGAGGTGGTGATCTGGACGGTGCTCCCGCTCACCGACGCGCTGAGCGTCGCGCGGGACGGGGCGGCGGCCGCGGCAGGCGCCGTCGCGACCGGGAGCACCAGGGCCGCGATGGCGGCGAGGACGGATCCGGTACGACCGGCGCGCCGACGGCGTCGCCCGGTCGGTCGTCGTTCAGCAGGAGATCTCACGTCGCTCCGTTCGGAAGCAGGCATGGCCGCGGCGGTCACGGGGTGACCGCCGTGGGAATCGAGGGCAAGGTGGTGACCGGGCCAGGGAATGCGCGGTGACGCCGCCGTGGGCCGACCCGGAATGCATGTTCCGGTCGGTGGGCGGCGCTCACGGTAAGTGATCACGGCAGTCCGACTCAAGCATCACGGGACAATCACGGCCGATTTCCGGTGTGCGCGACGGTGATTTCTTCCGTTGTTCGGAAATGCCCGATCCGGACGATGGCACGCGGCCGCGGCCGCGACCGCGTAGGGTGCAGGCGCCCCGATCGACCGGTCGTCCGCCGGAACGGGGCGCCGCAGCGTCGCGGAGCAGGCCGATCGTGTGCAGACATCCGCAGCAGTCCCGACCCGACAAGGTGGCGCCGTGTCCGTCCCCGCCCCGACCGTCCCCGGCCAGTCCGACCCGGCTCGGACCCGATCCCTGCGACTGGGCGTCGCCGGACCGGTCGGCACCGGCAAGTCGTCGATCATCGCGCTGATCTGCCGTGAACTGGCGGCCGAACTGCAGCTCGGCGTCATCACCAACGACATCTACACCGATGAGGACGCGCGGTTCCTGCGGTCGGCCGGGGTGCTGGATCCGGCCCGCATCCGGGCGGTGGAGACCGGCGCCTGCCCGCACACCGCCATCCGCGACGACGTCACCGCCAACCTGCTGGCCGTCGAGGACCTGGAGTCCGACTTCGCGCCGCTGGACGTCGTGCTGGTGGAGTCCGGTGGCGACAACCTGACGGCGACGTTCTCCCCGGCCCTGGTCGACGCCCAGCTGTTCGTGCTGGACGTGGCCGGGGGCGGCGACGTGGCCCGCAAGGGCGGGCCCGGTATCGGGCGCGCCGACCTGCTGGTGGTCAACAAGACCGACCTGGCGCCTCACGTCGGGGTCGACGTGCCGCAGATGGTGCACGACGCCGAGCACGCCCGGGACGGCCGCCCGGTGCTCGCGCTGTCACGCACCGACGCGGCGTCGGTCGAGGGCCTCAAGGACTGGGTGCGGGCGACCCTGGCCTCGTTCCGCTCCGGGAAGCACGTCGCCGTCGACCCGGGTCCGATGGCACCCCACTTCCACGCCGAAGGCGGTGGGTACGTGCACAGTCACGCCGATGAGGCAGCGCCCGGCGGGGGCTCCGTGCACAGTCACGACGAGCCCCACTCGCATTGATCGAGGCCACGACCGACCACGGCGCGATCCGGCTGGGCGTCCAGGTGGCGCCGGGTCGGGCGCGGGTCACCGCGTCGGGCGCCCGATTGAGCCCGCGGGTGCTCCGGGTCGCCGACGCCGGCGCCGTGATGACGATGGTCGCCACCGGTGCGCTGCTGCTCGGCGGTGACCATCTTCGCGTGCAGGTGGACGTGGGTCCGGGAGCGTGGCTCGAGGTCCGGGAGATCGCCGGCACGGTGGCCTACGACGCCGGTGGGGTGCCGTCGTCGTACTCCGTCGAGGCGCGGGTCGGTGCCGGCGGCCGGCTGCTCTGGGACGGTGAGCCGTTCGTGGTCGCCGACGGTGCCGCCACCACCCGGTCGCACACCATCGACCTGGGCCCCGGGGCGGTGGCCGTGGTGCGGGACGTCCTGGTGCTCGGCCGGCACGGCGAGGTGGGCGGGGCCCTGCGGTCCCGGACGGACGTGCGGATGAGCGGGCGGCCGCTGCTGGTCGAGGAGCTCGATCTGACCGATCCCGGGCACCGCCGGCGTCCGGGACTCCTGGGCGGGTACCGGGTGGTCGACAGTGCCCTCGTGCTTGGCGACCGCGCGCTCCAGGACGGTGTGCGGGCCGGGGCGCCGCCCGGGTCCTGGTTCGACCTGGCCGGGCCGGGCACGGTGGTCCGCGACCTGGTCGACGACACTGCGTCGTCGCGCCTGCACCAGTGGTGGCCGGAGCTGCGACAGTTGGCGAGGCCGCCGATCCCGGTGGCGGGACCGGCGTGACCGGCGCAACGCCGGACCGCCGCCGTGCAACACGCCCGTTACCTGGGGGACACGCGGTGGCTTCATGCCGTTCCTAGATTCGGACTTCGGCGAGCCCGACCAGGAGCCCTTGCGGGCACCGACCGGGGCGTCGCCGGAGCAGCGACCGGATCCCCCACAGCACCGATGACACGATGCCCAGCCGATCACCGTCCGCAGTCGAGTGTCAGTCCTTGAGCCCCACCCGTTGATCCGTCCAGAGCTGTTGTGCCGCATCGAGCGGGTCTCCCGGCCGGGAGTCGCCGTGTCGTTGCCCGATCAGGCCGGGAGCCTTCCCCTATGACGACCAGCAAGCCGTTCCGCGCGTCCGCCCTCGCCCGCGCCACCGACCGTCGCAACTTCCTGCGCCTGGCCGGCCTCAGCGCCGTGGGCCTGGGCGGACTCGTCGCCTGTGGTTCCGACTCCGGCAGCGGAGGTTCGTCCTCGTCGTCGTCCAGCAGCGCGGCTTCCAGCGGCGCCGCGACCAGCGGGTCGTCGTCGGCCGCGGCGGTCGAGCCGGGCGCCTACGGCGACATCTCCCTGCAGCTGTCCTGGATCAAGAACATCGAGTTCGCCGGCGAGTTCATGGCGGACAGCAAGGGCTACTACACCGCTGCCGGCTTCGGCTCGGTCGATCTGGTCACCGGCCCGGTGGACAGTGCGGACGCCCTGGTGCTGGCCGAGACGGTCGACATCGGGCTGTCCGCGCCCGACGCCACCGCCCGGTTCATCGTGGAGCAGGGTGCCCCACTCAAGATCATCGGGAGCACCTTCCAGAAGAACCCCTTCTGCATCCTGTCGATCGAGGAGGGCACGCCGATCCGCACGGTCGAGGACCTCAAGGGCAAGACCCTGGGCATCCAGGCGGGGACGAACCAGACGATCTTCGAGGGCTTCCTGCGAGCCAATGGCATCGATCCGTCCGAGGTCACCCAGCAGGTCGTGCAGTACGAGCCGACGCCGCTGACCGAGAAGGCGGTGGACGGCTTCATGTCGTACCTGACCAACGAGCCGTTCATCGTCGCCGCCGAGGGGTTCACCCCGGTCACCCTCGGCTTCGCCAACAACGGCCTGCCGCTGACCGCGGAGACCTTCACCGTGCTGCAGAGCACCATCGACGACAACCGCGACATGCTCAAGGCGTTCCTCAAGGCCGAGATCCAGGGATGGAACGACGCGGTCGCGGATCCGGAGGAGTCGGCACGACTGGCGGTGGAGGTGTACGGATCCAGTCTGGGTCTGGACCTGCCGGGCCAGACCGAGCAGATGATCGCCCAGAACGACCTGGTCGTCACCGAGGACACCAAGGCCAACGGCCTGTTCACGCTGACCGACGCGTTGCTGACGGACATCATCGGTGCGATGGGCGAGGTCGGCATCGAGATCACCGCCGACCAGCTGTTCGACCTCAGCCTGCTGGAGGAGGTCTACGCCGAGAACCCCGACCTGATCGTCGGCTGACCGGCCAGGACGCGGTCCGTCGGGCACCGGCGGACCGCGCCTCCCGACCATGGATGACGGGCCGGCGCGATCCGGCCACCCGCGCCGCCTCGCTGCGGCCGCACCGAAGGCCCAGTACGGAAGGTGGCCAGCATGGCCCAGGCAGGACAGACACCGGTGGAGCTGGCCGGAGGACCCGGTGGTTCGGCACGGGTGCACGACCGCGCAGCACCGTCCGACGAGGTGCTCAGCACCACCAGCCCGCAGACCGAGCCGTGGGCGGCCACCGGCATCAACATCCAGGGGCTGACCAAGCAGTTCAGCATGGGGCGCAAGGCGGTCACCGCGCTCACCGACACGTCGTTGGGTACCAAGCGGAACTCGTTCCTGTCCCTCATCGGGCCGTCCGGCTGCGGCAAGTCGACGATCCTGCGGATCCTGGCCGGACTCGAGACCCCGACCGCCGGCACCGCCCTGATCAACGGCCAGTCCACGGCCGAGATCCAGCGCAACCACGAGCTCGGCATCGCGTTCCAGGAGGCGGCCCTGCTGCCGTGGCGGTCGGTGGCCACCAACATCCGGCTGCCCCTGGAGGTCGCCGGGATCAAGCCCGAGCCGGGCCTGATCGACGACCTGATCAAGCTGGTCGGGCTGACCGGGTTCGAGCACGCCAAGCCGGCCCAGCTGTCCGGCGGCATGCGGCAGCGGGTGGCCATCGCCCGCTGCCTGGTGGTGCAGCCGACCGTGATGCTGCTGGACGAGCCGTTCGGCGCGCTCGACGACATGACCCGGCAGCGGCTGAATGTCGAGCTGCTGCGGATCTGGACGGAGAAGCCGGCGACGACGCTGATGGTGACCCACGGCATCAGCGAGGCGGTGTTCCTGTCCGACGTGGTGGCGGTGATGAGCCCGCGGCCCGGCCGGATCGCCGAGGTCGTCACCATCGACCTGCCCCGGCCGCGGACGCCGGACATGATGCGCAGCCACGAGTTCCACGCCTACGTCGACCAGATCTCCGAGATCCTCTTCGGTCGCAACGGCACCGGCGGGGCGGCGGGCGATGACTGACACCCAGGTGGCGTCGCCGTCGCCGGGCAGCCCGTCGGGTGACGTGTCGGCGATCGCGTCCGCCACCCCGGCCGGTGCCGGCGGCACCCGGTTCAAGCTGCCCGGTTGGGCCGGTGGCGTCATCGGCGTACTGATCATCCTGGCCGTGTGGTGGGTCGCCTCGATCACCCTGTGGCAGTCCAGCAACTCCATCCCCACGCCCGTCGAGGTCTTCGCCAAGTTCTTCGACGGGGACGAGTGGTCCCGGCTCTGGACGAACGCGCAGGGCACCATCTCGGCGGCGCTCTGGGGCGCGTTGTGGGGCAACCTGGCCGCCATCGCCCTGGCCACCGTGGTGCTGCTGATCCCCGTGCTCGAGGGCATCGTCACCCAGATCGCCATCACCACCTACTGCATCCCGCTGGTGGCCATCGGGCCGATCTGCGTCATCGTCGCCGGTCGTGACTCCCCGCAGGGAGCTTCGATCGTGCTGGCCGCGTTGAGCGTCTTCTTCACCACGGTGGTGGGCTGCCTGCTCGGGTTCCGGGCCGCGCCGCGCACCAGCATGGACCTGGTCCGCGCCTACGGCGGCGGCAGGTGGACGCAGTTGCGCAAGGTGCAGGTCATCGCGGCCTTGCCGAACCTCGTGGCCGCGCTGAAGATCTCCGCCCCGGCGGCGTTCCTGGGCGCCGTGCTGGCCGAGTACCTGGGCAGCGGCGGCGACGCCAGCCTGGGCCGGGCGCTCATCGCCGCCCAGACCCAATCGGACGCGCCGCAGCTGTGGTACCTGGCCCTGGCCAGCGGGCTCATCGCCGGCGCCGGGTACGCCCTGGTCGGGCTGGTCGGCCGGTTCGTCACGCCGTGGGCCGCGGGACGGGCCACATGACCCCGACCCCGGCACGCCCCCACCCGCTGTCCGGACCGCGGAGGAACGCTCGATGACCACCACGGAAGCCGCTGCCGTCACCGGGCCGGCGGCCGCGCCGTCCGGGCCGGGCGCCGAGGAACGGATCAGCACCCGGTCGGCGGCCGGCGCGATCGGCCGACGGATCGCCACGTCGGTCATCACCATCGTGGTGTCGCTGGTCGCGCTGTGCCTGCTCTGGGTCGGGCTGCTGCGCCTGTTCGACGTCTCCGCGTTCGTCGGCAAGGGCCCGATGGACGTCTTCCACTACCTGTTCACCGCGGCCCCGGAGTCCGGCATCCGGCCGACCTCATTGACCGCCGAGGCGGCCCGCGACCAGGCGTTCAGCGCGCTGGGCACCACGCTGGTCGACGCGGCGATCGGCTTCGTCACCGGCATGGTGTTCGCGACGGTCGTCGCCGCGCTGTTCGTGCTGCTCAAGCCGGTCGAGGTGGCGTTCATGCCGATCGCCATGCTGCTGCGGTCGGTGCCGCTGGTGGCCATGGCGCCGGTGCTGCTGCTGATCTTCGGCCAGGGCAAGGTCGGCATCGCGGCCATCGCGGCCATCGTCGTGCTCTTCCCGGCCCTGGTGAACATCACGCTGGGGCTGCGCTCCGCGTCTCCGCAGGCGCTGGACGTCATCCGGGTCAACGGCGGCTCGGCCCTCACCGCCATGCTCAAGGTGCGCATCCCGTCGGCGCTGCCGCAGTTCCTGGCCTCGGTGCGGATCTCCGTGCCCGGCGCGATCGTCGGCGCGATGCTGGCCGAGTGGTTGTCGGGCTTCACCGGGCTGGGTGGGGTGCTGTCCACCTACAAGGGGCAGGGCAACTACGGCGGCGTCTGGACCGTCGTGGTGTTCGCCGTGGTCGCCTCGATCGTGCTGTACGCGGTGGCCGCAGTGATCGAGACCGCGGTGCTGGCCGCCTGGGGACCGGAGGCCGGTCGCCGCTGACGGACGGATCCTCACCAGGGTGGCGCGCTGGTGGGCGTTGCGGCAAGGTTGCGCCGGTTCCCGGCGACAGCGGTCACACCCGCTGTGATCGGGTTCGCGCAAGCGCCTGCCCGCGCAGCCGTGCGGTGTCGGACCTCGCCTGGACAATGGAGGGGTGAGTCCGATCCTGTCCGACCGTGCTGTCCTGTCCTTCGACGCGTTCACCACCGCCTTCGCCGCCACCAGCAGCATCGCCATCGACAAGGACGTCGACAGCTCCGCCTCGCACCGCACCGGCCGGGCCGCCGCCCCGCGCCTGATCGTCACCGACCTCGACGGCACGCTGCTCGACGAGCACGGGCAGGTCAGTGCCCGCAACGCCGGCGCGCTGCGGCGCGCGGCGGCGGCCGGCGCCCGCGTCGTCATCGCCACCGGCCGTCCGGTGTGGTGGCTCGGCCCGGTGCTCGACGCCGGCTTCACCGGCACCGCGGTCTGCCTGAACGGCGCGGTCGTCTACGACGCCGGGGCCGACGACATCGTGGCCACCTCGCCGCTGACCCCGTCCGCCATGCGCCGGTTCGTCAGTGCGCTCGAGGATCGCGTCGACTTCACCGTCGCGGTCGAGCGGTTCGGCACCGACGAGAGCTGCTGTTGGGCCGAGTACGACTACGCCCACCCGTGGGGCGAGGCCCGGTTCGCCCGTGGCTCGCGCGACCAGGTGCTGGACCAGCCGGCGGCCAAGTTGCTGATCCGCGCCGGCCAGGGCTCGGCCAGCCTGGCCACGGCCGCCCGCGCCATGGCCGACGACCAGGTGCACGTCACCTACTCGACCGACGACGGCCTGCTGGAGGTGGCCGCGGCCGGCGTCGACAAGGGCGCGACCCTGGACCGACTGGCCCGCGAGTGGGGCGTCACCCCGGCCGAGGCCGTCGCGTTCGGTGACATGCCCAACGACCTGGAGATGCTGACCTGGGCCGGGCGCGGGGTGGCCATGGGCAACGGGCACCCCGACGTGGTGGCCGTGGCCGACGAGGTCGCCCCGGAGCACCACCGCGACGGCGTGGCCGTCGTGCTGGAGCGCTGGTTCTGATCCGCTGACGGGCTGGTCTGCTGAGCGGCGACGGCTGGGGAACACTGGGGACATGACCATCCCCCAGCCTCCGAACCCGGACATCCCCGGGCCGGCGCCGACCCCCGGTCCCGGACCCGAGCCGACCCGCCCGGGGCCGCCCCCGGACCGGCCGCCGGTGCCGTTGCCACCGGAGCCGGGGACTCCGCACCCGGTGGAACCGGACCCCGGTCAGCCGTTCCCGGACCCGACCGTGCCGGAGCCGGACCCGACGGCTCCGCCCGCGCCGGGACCCGGCCCGGCCGATCCCGGCCGGCTGCCGCTGTAGGGCGTCACCCGGCAGGCGGCGTCGGGTCGTCGGCCACCGAGCGGCGGTCGGAGACCCGGCCCGCCAGGATCCGGCGCTGGATCACCCGGGCGATCGGCTCGTTGACGATCAGCACCAGGAACAGCAGTTCGGCCACGTTCGGCCGGATCCAGCTCACCGCGATGACCAGCACGTCGATCGCGATGAGCACGCACGACCGGACCATCGACGTGATCCATTCCTGCTGGCCCTCCGCGGTGGCCACCTCGTCGGCCCGGGCGGCGATCTGGATGAGCACCAGCGAGACCGAGACCAGCAGCAGGTTGCCGGCGAAGACGGTGATCGCGAGGGCGTTGCCGCCGTGCCCGCTGAGCAGCTGGGACGAGAACGGGATGAGCACGACCGCGGCCAGGTAGAGGAAGTTCGCCCAGACCACCCGCTCGGTGGCGATCCGCACGCGGCGGAACTCCTGCCGATGGGCAACCCAGAAGATCGCGATCAGCCAGAAGGCGAACAGGAACGTCACGTACTCCCGCGCGTGGTCCTGCAACGCCGACCATAGTCCGCCGGGGGAGTCGGCCCCGTCCGGGACGGGCAGCTCCAGGACCAGGACGGTGAGCGCGATGGCCACCGTGCCGTCGGTCAGCGCGCCGACCCGGTCGTTGTCCTTCTCGGTCAGCCACCCGCGTCGGGTGCGCCGGGTCCGTTCCTTCCCCATGGCGCGCAGTGTCGCACCGACGAGCGGCGCCAGGGCGGTGCGGCGCTGCCGCCGATCGCTCGTCATCCGGTGTGATCATTGCCCGAGGTCCGTGGGCCAGGAACGATGGGGCATGGCCTTCGCCCGCCCGCGATCCAGGTCCCGTCGGCCTGGCGGCGTTCCGCGCTCCGTCATCGACACCTCGCTGGCCGACGCCGAGCCGCTGTGCTGGTGGCTGGACGACGTCGACGCGCCGCCGCCGCGGGAGGCGGTCACCCGGTCGATCAGCGCCGACCTGGCCGTGGTCGGCGCAGGGTACTCGGGACTGTGGACGGCGCTGCTGGCCAAGCAGGCCGACCCCGATCGGGACGTCGTGCTGCTGGAGTCACGGCGGATCGGATGGGCCGCGTCCGGGCGCAACGGTGGCTTCTGCTCGGCGTCGCTGACCCACGGGCAGGCCAACGGGATGGACTGGTACCCGGCGGACATGCCGCGGCTGGAACGGCTGGGCCGGGACAACCTGGCCGGGATCGTGAAGACCGTCCAGGAGTTCGCCATCGACTGCAAGCTCGAACAGACCGGCGAGCTGCTGGTGGCGACCAAGCCGTACCAGCTGGAGGACCTGCACGCCGACCACGAGCGGATGCTCGACTTCGGCGACGACGCGGTGCTGCTGGACCGGGAACAGACGCAGGCCGAGGTCCGGTCGCCCACCTACCTGGGCGGGCTGTGGAGCAGGAACAAGACGGTGATCCTGGACCCGGCCCGGCTGGCCTGGGGGCTGGCCGCGGCCTGCGAGGCGCTCGGGGTCCGCATCTACGAGCACTCCCGGGTGGTGGACCTGTCCCGGGCCGGCCGCGCCGACGCCATGGTGCTGCGGGTGGCCGGCGGTGCCACCGACGCCACCGGCTCCCAGGCCCCGACCGAGGCGACCGTGACGGCGCGGCGGGTGGCGCTGGCGACGAATGCGTTCCCGCCGTTGCTGAAGCGGATCAACGCGTACGTCGTGCCGGTCTACGACTACGCGATGATGACCGAGCCGCTCACCGAGGCCCAGCTGGACTCGATCGGCTGGCGGAACCGTCAGGGCCTGTGGGACGCCGGGAACCAGTTCCACTACTCCCGGCTCACCGAGGAGAACACCATCCTGTGGGGCGGCTACGACGTCGTCTACCACTACGGCAGCAAGATCGACCCGGCCCTGGACCAGCGGCCGCGCACCTTCCGCACCCTGGCCGAGCACTTCTTCACCACCTTCCCGCAGCTCGCCGGGCTGCGGTTCACCCACACCTGGGGCGGGGTGATCGACACGTGCTCGCGGTTCTTCCCGTTCTTCGGCACCGGGTACGGCGGGCGGGTGGCCTATGCGGTCGGGTACACCGGGTTGGGCGTCGGATCCACCCGGTTCGGCGCGCAGGTGATGCTCGACCTGCTCACCGGCCGGCGCACGGAACTGACCGAGCTGACCACGATCCGGGACAAGCCGCTGCCGTTCCCACCGGAGCCACTGCGGTCAGCGGTCATCCACACCACCCGCTGGTCGATGGCCCGGGCCGACACCCACGAGGGACACCGCAATCTCTGGCTGCGCAGCCTGGACCGGTTCGGGTTGGGGTTCGACTCCTGAGGGTCACCGAGGCGCATCGGGACACTGGACGAGTGCCCCGACCGTCGCCGACCAAGACGTGCGCCGTCGGTGGGCGCACCATCAC
Organism: Nakamurella leprariae; assembly: GCF_016918035.1. Classification (GTDB taxonomy): domain Bacteria; phylum Actinomycetota; class Actinomycetes; order Mycobacteriales; family Nakamurellaceae; genus Nakamurella; species Nakamurella leprariae. Next base: position 24,832 of record NZ_JAERWK010000015.1, read on the forward strand.
CTGGCGGGAGCGGTGGGCACGGGACTGGGATGCGGTGCGGTCCTGCTCCCAACGGTGCCGACGGCACAGACTGGGGCTCATGGACATCGATCTCGAGGCGACGATCCTGGAGCTTCTCGGGCAGCGGGCAGCCGGGGCGACGATCTGTCCGAGCGAGGCGGCCCGTGCTGTCGGTGGGCACGACTGGCGGAAGCAGATGGAACCGGCGCGGCAGGCAGCCCGCCGGCTCGTCGCGGCCGGGGAGGTCGAGGTGACGCAGGGCGGCCGGGTCGTCGACCCGAGCACCGCGACGGGTCCCATCCGCATCCGCCGGACGCGGTGAGGGCTACTCGCTGCCGGCCAGCACGTTGATGGCGAACGCGACCACGGCCGCGTTGAAGAAGAACGCGATGATCGAGTGCATCATGCTGTTCCAGCGCATCCGGCTGGTGGTGACCTGGACGTCGGTGGCGCCGAACGCCGTGCCCAGGGTGAACGCGTAGTAGTAGAAGTCGGCCACGGGCCGCGGGGGCGCGTCCGGACCGACGTCGGCGTATCCGTCGGGGACCGGGAAGCGCAGCCCACCGTGCACGGCGGTGAGCCGCCGGTAGCGCCGGGCGAAGCCGGCGTGCATCAACATCCAGGACAACAGGACGGTGGTCACGCCGAGCGCCCGCAGCGCGCTCTCCACGTCCGGGTCCAGGTCCCGAGCGGCGATGACGGTGCCCGTCCCCAGCCCGGTCAGCCCGGCGGCCACCGAGAACAGCACGTCGATGGTACGGCGGACCCGGCCGGTGGCCACCAGTGACGTCGTGGTCTCCGCCCGCCGGACCACCACCGCGCCGACCACCACGTACCCGAAGGCGAGCAGGTTCCACAGCGCCAGCGCCAGCACGGCGGACTCGTCCGCGGTCACCCCGTTCGGATCGACCGGCGGCGGTGCGTCGTCGCCGATGGACATCTCGACCTCGTTGAACCAGAAGGTCAGGACGATCAGGGCCAGCTCGACGGCCAGGACGGCGGCTCGAGCCCACCGCTGACGGGTCCGGGTCGAGTGGCGGACGACCTTGGTCACCGCAGGTGGGCGGCCGTCCGGTCGGGTGTCCATCGGATCGCATGGTGCCCGCCTGGCCGCAGGCCGGCCCGACGACGCGCCGGGCCGGTGCTCCGACCCCGGACCCGCCCGCGCTACAGGTACTGGCCGGTGCCGCCCCCGGGTGCGATGCCGTGGTCGGGCGCTCCACCGCCCATGCCGGGCGGCAGGGCCCCGCGCCGCATCTGCTCCAGCTGGGCCCGTGCGGCCATCTGCTGCGCGAACAGTGCCGTCTGCAGGCCGTGGAAGACGCCCTCCAGCCAGCCGACCAGCTGGGCCTGGGCGATCCGCAGCTCGCTCTCGGACGGCACCCCGTCGTCCTCGAACGGCAGGGCGAGCCGCTCCAGCTCGTCCCGCAGCTCCGGGGTCAGACCGCTCTCCAGCTCCTTGATCGACTGCTGGTGGATCTCCTTGAGCCGGGCCCGGCTGGCCTCGTCGAGTGGCGCGGCCCGGACCTCCTCGAGCAGCTGCTTGATCATGGTGCCGACGCGCATCACCTTGGCCGGCTCGCTCATACCGGCGGTGACGCTGCGCTGGTCACCGTCACCGTCGTCCTGGCCGTCCGTCCGGGTTCGACCGGTCGGCATCTGCACGGCGACGGGTTGCCCGTCCGGGCCGATGACCATGATCTGCTGCTGCTCCGCTTCGCTCATCAGTTCTCCTCGATCGCCGCCAGGCCCGGTCAGGAACCGGTTCCCTGCCCCGGAACCTGCAACACGATCTTGCCGAGATGGCCACCGGCGGCCATACGTTCGTGGGCGAGGCCCGCCTCCGGCATCGGCACCACCTCGTCGATGACCGGCCGGACCGTGCCGGCCGCGATCATCGGCCACAGGTGCGTCGTCACGGCTGCGACGACCTCCTGCTTGGAGTGAGGCCCGATCACCGGGCGCCCACGCAGCGAGGTGGCCGCCACCCGGCCGCGCTTGGCCAGCAGCGCCCCGAGGTCGATCTCCGCCTTGGTGCCGCCCATCATCCCGATGACGACCAGGGTGCCGTCCGGGGCCAGCGCCGCGACGTTGCGGGCCAGGTACTTGGCGCCGACCACGTCCAGGATGACGTCGGCCCCGGCCCGGCGACCGGCGTCGGCGGTCGCGGTCCGGATCCGCTCGACAAAGTCCTCCTCGGCGTAGTTGATGAGGACGTCGGCGCCGAGGGCGCCGCAGGACTCGAGGGAAGAGGCCCGCGAGGCGGTGACGGCCACCGTGGCGCCGAGGGCGCGGCCGATCTGGATGGCCATGGTCCCGATGCCGGACGCCCCGCCGTGCACGAGGAGGGTCTGGCCGGCGGACAGGCCGGCCAGCGTGACCAGGTTCGACCACACGGTGCATGCCACCTCGGGCAGGCCGGCCGCGTCGATCAGATCGACGCCTTCGGGGATGGGCAGCAGCTGCACCGCGGGCACGGCGACCTTCTCGGCGTAGCCACCGCCGGCCAGCAGCGCGCACACCGGTTGACCCACCGCCCACCCGGTGACGGCCGAGCCGACGGACTCGATCACGCCCGAGCACTCCAGACCGAGGATGTCCGACGCGCCGGGCGGCGGTGGGTAGTGGCCCTGCACCTGCATGAGGTCGGCCCGGTTGACCGCGGATGCCGCCACCCGGATGACCACCTCGTCCGGTCCGGCCACGGGATCGGGAACCTCGGTCCAGGTCAACGACGGTGTGTCTCCGGCAACGATGGTCACGGCACGCATGGCCCCGAGGTTACGGAAGGGGTCGGACGGGCCGGACACGAGGGAGGCCGCACCCCGACGCGCCGCTGCGAAGTCCGTTCCCCGCGTCCGGGCTCAGCCCAGGTCGGCGGTGTCGAAGGTGTTGCAGGTGGCCGGGTCGCCGGTCTGCAGGCCGATGGTCAGCCAGCGCTCCCGCTGGTCGGAGCTGCCGTGGGTGAACCGCGACTCGTCCACCGCCCCGCCGCTGCGGGCCATGATCGCGTCATCGCCGATCCGCCCGGCGGTGTCCACGGCGGCGGCGATGTCGGCGTCGGTGATGTCGGTGATCAGCACCTGCCCGTCGGACCCCGGCGTGGTGCTGGCGTGGTCGGCCCAGACCCCGGCGTAGCAGTCGGCCTGCAGTTCGAGCCGCACGGACCCGGACTCCGGGCCGGACTCGGTGCCGACCCGGTCCGCCGTGCCCAGCAGGTGCTGCACGTGGTGGCCGTACTCGTGGGCCAGGACGTACGCCTGGCTGAACGGGCCGCTGTCCGCGCCGAACTGGGTGCGCAGGTCCTGCCAGAAGCTCAGGTCGATGTAGACGGTGGCGTCGGCGGGGCAGTAGAAGGGGCCCATCCCGGCGCTGCCCTGGCCGCACGCGGTGGACGTGCTGCCGCTGTAGAAGACGGTGGGCGCCTGCTGATAGGTGCCGCCGCTGGCGGCCAGCGCGTCCTGCCAGTAGGCCTGCACCGAGTTGATCACCGCGACCGCAGCGCAGTCTTCGTTCGTCGAGGCGTCCGCGCCGGTCCGGCAGCGGTCGGCCAGATCGGTGTCACTCGCCGCCTGGCCGGCGCCGAGCTGGCCGAGGCCGGCCGGGAGCCCGCCGCCCTGGTCGGTCGACCCGCCACCACCACCGAAGACGGTGAACGCCAGGATGGCCAGCACCACGATCACGCCGAGTGCGCCGCCGCCCACCGCCATGCCGCCGCCCCGGCTCATCCCGCCGCCGGAGCCGCCGCCCAGGTTGGGGATCCGTAGCCCGCCCCCACCGCCGCGGGACGCGCGACGGTCGCGGACCTGCGAGGTGTCGAGCTTGGCGCGATCGTTGAACCTCACGGTGGCCTCCCGGGTCGGTGGGCACCTGGTGCCCGGTTCCGACAGTCGTGAACCGGACGGAGCGGAACTGATCCAACCGAGCAACTTACGCCGTAAAATGCTCCGGGCTCACCGTCGGTCGACGGCCGTCCGGAACCCCCGGACGAGGATGCCGTCAGCACGCACGCGGTGCCGAAGGGGAGATCGGTGGTTGACCAGTTCGCGGCCCGTGAGGGCCGGTCGCGGACCAGCGAGGGCAAGGTCGTGGAGGACGGTCCCGCACTGCGGTTCAGTGAGTACGCCCGGAGCCTGCAGGCCGAGGACGGGGTCGCGCCGACGCTCGCGGCGATCGTGCAGGCCGCTGCCGTGGACGGCATCCCCAACGCCGAGCACGCCGGGATCGCCGTGCTGTCCCGGCGGGAGATCCGGACGGTGGCGTCCAGCGATGATCTGGTCGGCCAGGTGGACCGCATCCAGGCCGAGACCGGGCAGGGCCCGTTCTGGAGCGGTCTGCGCGATCACGTCACCGTGCGGATCGACGACCTGCAGGGCGACCGCCGCTGGCCGGCCTTCACCACCCGCGCTGCGGAACTCGAGGTCCGGTCCATGCTGTCGCTCCAGCTCTTCGTGCGTGACCGGGAACTCGGGGCGCTGAGCCTGTACTCCTCAGTGCCCGACGCGTTCGACCACGCCGCCGAGCAGGTCGGTCTGCTGATGGCCAGCCATGCGGCCATCGCCATGGTCGGTGCCCAGCAGCAGCACCACCTCGAGGTCGCCCTGGCCAACCGGGACCTCATCGGCCAGGCCAAGGGCGTGCTGATGGAGCGATATCGGATCACCGCCGACCGCGCGTTCGCGCTGCTGGTCCGCGCCTCGCAGGACGGCAATCTGAAGATGGCCGAGGTGGCGCGGCGGGTCACCGAGACGGGGGCACTGCCCGACCGGGGTTGATCGGATCGGGACACGACCGTTTCATTCCGGCCGCTTCCGGTCACCGGTTCTCCAGGCGCCGGCCGAGCCGCGGACCGGAGGGCGCTCAGGGCCGGGCAGTTCAGCCGTGGTGCTGCCCGGCCCGACCTCATCGGGCGCTCGCTCACCCGTCCGGATGACTGCGCAGTGGGCAATCTTGCGCACTGCGCATCCAGTTCCGTAGCGTCGTGCCCGTGACATCGGGGGTGGGGCTGCGCGAGCGCAAGAAGGACGCGACCCGCCGTGCTCTGGTCGACGCGGCCCGGGATCTGGTCGCCGCACGCGGATACCAGCAGGTGACGATCGCGGACATCACCGAGGCGGCCGGCGTCTCCCGCCGCACCTTCTCCAACTACTTCACCAGCAAGGCCGACTGCGTCGCCGCGGCCGGTCCGGCGCTGGCGGCCGACCTGCTCGACCAGGTACGGGCGGCGGACCCGGCGCTGCCACTGGATCAGCTGGTCCGCTCGGCACTGCGCCAGGTGGCGGTCCAGTTCGGGGGGACACCTGGCGTGTTCCTGCTGATGGCGCCGGACGAGCCCGAGCTGCAGGCAGCCGAGTTGCAGGCCGACGAGGAGGTCGGCGAGCACGTCTCCCAGCTCGTCGCCGAGCGCGTCGGTCTCGACCTCGACGACATCCGGGTCGAGCTCGTCGTGCAGTTCGCGCTGCTGGCCTGTCGACGTGCCGCCCAGCGCTGGGTGGCGGCCGGTCGGCGCGACGGCACCGAGGGCCTGTTCCGCCTGCTCGACCTGAGCTTCTCGTTGCTCGACCTCACCGCGCTCCAGCAGCCGGGCGGGTCCGACCCGCAGTCCTGACCCGCAGTTCCGATCGAGCAGTTCCGATCCAGCAGCCCCCATCCAGCGAGGAGTTCCGTCGGCCATGTCCACTCTGCTCTACCGATTGGCGCACGGCGCCACCCGCCTGCGCTGGGCGGTGCTCGTGGTCTGGCTCGTGCTGCTCGGTGGCATGGGCGGCGCCGCGCTGGTCTTCTCCGGCACCCTCACGTCGTCGTTCTCCATCCCTGGCACGGCCGGTCAGGAGGCGCTCAACACGCTGCAGTCCGAGATCCCCGGCGCCGGGGCCACCACCGGACGGATCGTGTTCGCCGCGCCGCAGGGGTCGACCCTGGCCGATCCGGAGTACCAGCAGGCGATCGCCGAGACGCTGCAGGAGATCGCCCCGCTGGACGGCGTGACCGGGGTGGTCGATCCGCAGACCGCGCAGACCATCGCGCCGACCGGCACGGTGGGCTACGCGACGGTGCAGTTCGCCGGGCAGCTCACCGAGATCCCCGAGGCCACCCAGGACGAGATCGCCACCGTCGTGGCCGAGCACCGGGTGGACGGGCTGGAGATCGAGCTGTCCGGTGGAGCGGTCAAGCAGACCCCGGCCATCGGGTCGACCGAGGCGCTCGGTGTCGTCGTGGCCATGGTGGTGCTGCTCATCACCTTCGGCTCCCTGGTCGCCGCGGCGATGCCGATGATCACTGCGTTGATCGGGGTGGCCGTCGGCATGGCCGGCATCCTCTGGGTGTCCGGGGCCGTGGAGATGTCGAACACCGCGCCGATCCTGGCCCTCATGCTGGGCCTGGCCGTGGGCATCGACTATGCGCTGTTCATCGTGTCCCGGCACCGGTCGCAGCTGATGGACGGGATGCCGGTCCGCGAGTCGATCGCCCGGGCGGTGGCCACCGCCGGCACCGCCGTGGTGTTCGCCGGCACCACCGTGCTCATCGCGCTGGCCGGCCTGTCGGTGGTGGGCATCCCGTTCCTGACCGTGATGGGCCTGGCCGCGGCCGGCACCGTCGCGGTGGCGGTGGTCATCGCCATCACCCTGCTGCCCGCGCTGCTGGCCTTCGCCGGGGAGCGGGTCGTCCGCAAGAAGGACCGCGCCCGGGTGGCCGCGGTCCGGGCCGAGCTGGCGGCGGGCGGCGGGCACCACGGCGTGGTCGACCATGCGGAGCGGTCCAACCGGTGGATCCGGTTCGTCAGTCGCCGGCCGGCGCTGGTGCTCATCGTCGGCGTGCTCGGGCTGGGCGTGCTTGCCGTACCGTTCGGCTCGCTGCACCTGGGCCTGCCCAGCGACGGGGTGGCCGGCACCGACACCACCCAGCGCAAGGCCTACGACCTGATCAGCCGGGAGTTCGGGCCGGGCTTCAACAACCCGCTGCTCATCACCGCGGAGTTCGACAGCCCGCAGCCGCAGCTGCAGCAGGAGCTGGCCGAGCTGGGCCAGGGCATCCAGGCCGACTTCCCCGGCTCGATCGCCTTCGTGGCGCCGGGCGGGGCGAACGCGGACGGCACCTTCGCCTTCCTGACCGTCATCCCGACCACCGGCCAGACCGACGAGGCCACCGACGAGCTGGTCAACGACCTGCGCGCGGACGCGGGGAACCTGGGGGAGCGGATCGGCGCCACCATCGCCGTCACCGGCTTCACCGCGGTGGCCATCGACGTGTCGAGCAAGCTGGCCGATGCGCTGCCGATCTACCTGATCATCGTGGTGGGTCTGGCGCTGATCCTGCTGCTGTTGATCTTCCGGTCGATCGTGGTGCCGCTGAAGGCGGTGATCGGCTTCCTGCTCACCATCGGGGTGTCGTTCGGCGCGGTGGTCGCGGTCTACCAGTGGGGCTGGCTGGGCGGCATCTTCGGGGTGGACACCCCGGCGCCGATCATCTCGTTCCTGCCCATCCTGCTCATCGGTGTGCTGTTCGGGCTGGCGATGGACTACGAGGTGTTCCTGGTCGCCGGCATGCGCGAGGCCTACGTGCACGGATCGCCGGCCGAGCGGGCCGTGGTCGGCGGGTTCAGTGCCGCGTCCCGGGTGGTCACCGCGGCCGCGATCATCATGACCAGCGTGTTCGCCGGCTTCATCCTGGCGCCCGACACGATCATCGCCTCGATCGGCTTCGCGCTCGGCCTGGGCGTGCTGGTCGACGCCTTCGTCGTCCGGATGACGCTGGTGCCGGCGGCCATGACGCTGCTCGGCGACAAGGCCTGGTACCTGCCGAAGTGGCTGGGCCGGATCCTGCCGCGGGTGGACATCGAGGGCGAGCAGTTGCTCAAGCAGCTGGCGGCGCGCGAGCAGGGAGCCAGCGGATCCCCGGACGAGCGCACCGATGCGGTGCCGGCCGCGGTCGGCGCGCACAGCCGGGCCGACGACGGGGCGGACGGCTCCGCGAACGGGCACGTCGATCGGTTGGCGCATGTCGGGTCCCATGCGGCGCCCGAGCACGCGGCGCCGGACAACGGGTCGGGTACCGCGTCGGGCAACGGTGCCGACGGGATCTCGGATGTGGCCCAGGTCCGGACCGGCGGCCGGCATCGCGCCCCCGAGGACTGAGTGCTCGGTGCCGGACGACGACGAAGTCGGTCGGCGCATCGACGCCGCCGCTGACCGGGTCGGTCTGTCGCGGACCGAGTACCTGTGTCGTGACGTGGGTCGACTGCGCGCCGCAGTCAGACCGGAAGATCACGGTCGAGGATCTGGCACGGTCGAGGACCTGGAACGTGCGGCAGAGATCTTCGCCGATGTGGCCGACGACGAGGCGATGGAGCGGGCGTGGCGGTGAGCCGCTGGCTCGTCGACCTGATCGCCGAGGTGACCGGCCAGTCCGTCGAGCGGTTGGCCGGCGACTTCTGACGATCAGCCGCGCCGGTACACCCGGGCCTCCCACGGCCGCAACACGATCGCCTCGACGGGGTCCGGGTCCGGCCAATTGCCGAGGACCAGCTCGGCGCCCGCCCAGGCCGCCGCGTCCTGCACCTCGGCGAGCGCATCCTCCCCGCTGAAGTTGGCCACCACCAGCAATTGTCGCGGCCCGAGGGTGCGGGTGAACGCGTAGACGGTCGGATCGTCCGGCAGCAGCATGGTGAAGTCGCCGTGCGCGACGACGGGCTCGATGTGCCGCAGCTCGATGAGCCGGCGGTAGTGGTGGAACACCGAGTCCGGGTCGGCCACCGCGGCGGCCGCGTTGATCTCGGTGTGGTTGGGATTGACCGGCGCCCAGGGGGTCCCGGTGGTGAAGCCGCCGGCATGTCCGTCGCCCCACTGCATCGGGGTGCGGGCGTTGTCCCGGCTCATCACCCGCAGCGCGGCCAGCACGGACTCCGACTCGGCGCCCAGCGCGATGGCCGCGGCGTAGTGGTTCACCGACTCGATGTCCAGGAAGTCGCCGGCCCGGACGAACGGGGCGTTCGTCATGCCCAGCTCCTCGCCCTGGTAGACGTACGGCGTGCCGCGGTGCAGGTGCAGCACGGTGCCCAGCAGCTTGGCCGACTCGACCCGCCAGCGGGTGTCGTCGCCGAACCGGGACACCACCCGCGGCTGGTCGTGGTTGTTCCAGTACAGGCTGTTCCAGCCGCGCTCGGCCAGCCCGGCCTGCCAGCGGCCGAACGACGCCTTGAGCGCGCGCAGGTCGAACGGCCGTACGTCCCACTTGCTCTCACCCTGGTCCAGCCCGACGTGTTCGAACTGGAAGACCATGTCGACCTCCCGGCGCTCGGGATCGGTGAACAGCACCGCCTCGTCGACCGTGACGCCGGGCATCTCGCCCACGGTGATGAACGCCCCGGTCCGGCCGGCGAACACCTCCTCGTGCAGCGCCTGCAGGAACTCGTGGATCCGCGGCCCGCAGACGTACTCCGCGGAGCCGTCACCGAGACCTCCGGGGCCGGGCCGGCCGTCGGCCAGCGGGGTGCGCTTGGAGATCAGGTTGATGACGTCCATCCGGAAGCCGTCCACGCCGCGGTCCAGCCACCACCGCATCATGGCGTGCACCGCCGCCCGGACCTCCGGGTTCTCCCAGTTCAGGTCGGGCTGCTTGCGGGAGAACAGGTGCAGGAAGTACTCGCCGGAGGCCTCGTCGAACTCCCAGGCCGGTCCGCTGAAGAAGGACGCCCAGTTGGTCGGCTCCGCCCCCGGGGCGCCCGGCGTCATGCCCTCCCGGGCCGGCTGCCACCAGTACCAGTCCCGCTTGGGGTCGTCCGCGCTCGAGCGGGAGGCGACGAACCACGGATGCTCGTCGGAGGTGTGGTTGACGACGAGGTCCATGACCAGCTTCATGCCGCGGGCGTGCAGCGCCGCGATCAGCTCGTCCAGCTCGTCGAGGGTGCCGAAGGCCGGGTCGATGCCCTGGTAATCGCTGATGTCGTAGCCGTTGTCGTCCTGCGGCGACGGGTAGACCGGCGACAGCCACAACACGTCGACCCCCAGCTCGGCCAGATACGGCAGCCGGTCGATGACGCCGCGCAGGTCGCCGATGCCGTCGCCGTCCGAGTCGGCGAAGCTGCGCGGATAGACCTGGTAGACGACCGCGGAGCGCCACCAGGGCGCGTCCGTGACCGGGTCGGGCAGGGGCGGGCTGTCGGTCTGATCGGTCACCGTTCCATCCTGCCGCCGGATCGCCGGTGACCCGCCGGCGGACCCGCTGTGGGTCGGGGTCCACAGGGGCCCGCCGACGGAGTTCCGGTCGGGGCGGCCGCCCGGGCGGGCCGCCCCGGGGATCAGCGTCCGCGCTGGTTCAGCAGCACCGCGATGTCGGTCACGATCCGCTGGCTGAAGACGCCCTTGGATTCGGCACTGCCGGTGAGCAGGTCGATCTCGACCAGCGTCGAGCGCCCCTTGATCGTGATCGTGGCGAATCCGGTGTTCTCGACCGCGCGGTCGTCCCGCAGGGTCGAGTAGATGTCGAACCCGGCGTCGCGGTCCGCGTCGACCCCGTAGGAGCCGGTCGGCACCAGCGTGCCGGCGTTGGCCGGGGACTGCAGGACCACCTGGTCGGCCACGGTGTCGAGGTCGAACAGCGTGGTGGCGGTGGCCGCGCTCAGGTCGTTGTTGGTGTACGCCGCGGCGCTGATGCCGGTGGCCGGGGCGCCGGCGTTGGACAGCGGGGTGTCGGCCACGGTGGCTCCGTTCGGGGCGTCGCCGGTCCCGAACGGCTGCCGCAGGTTCTGCCCGGTGTCGCTGACCACCCGCAGCGCGTTGGCGGCGGGGTTGAAGTCGACGCCGAACTGGGTCCCGGACAGGGCGACGCTCAGCTGCCCGACCTTGGCCGCCGCAGCCCTGTCACCGATCAGGTAGATGCCGCCGGCGTTCCCGACCGCGTACAGCTTGCCGTTCTGGACCCGGTGGTCGATGCCGATCAGGATGCGGTCGCCGGCGAGCCCGGTGACGGTCATGGGCTGGCCGGTGCGGCCCGGCTTGTCCACCGAGAAGACCACCAAGGCCCGGCCGCCGTCGGTGAGTCCGACGGCGGACAGTCCGCCGGACTTGCCGCGGGAGTGCTGGTCGCCCTTGCCGAACAGGGCGGTCTGCACGGAACCGCCCACTCCGGCCAGGGCGTTCGTCGACACCTCTGCGGTTCGACCCGCGGTTGCCGGGGCCGCGGTCGCGGCCGACGGGAGTGCCAGTCCGGCCGCCAGGATCGCGGCCAGCATGCCGGTCGTGCCGAGCGTGCGCATGCGCATGAGGGGACCTTTCGTTCGGGTCGTGCTGCCGCTCCGGGTCGGCCTGGACGACGGGCCGTCCGCAGCACGGGGGTGGGGCGGTCATCATGGGTACGCACTTGGACCGGACCACGTTCACCCGTCCGGGAGAAATCTCCGACGGGGCCATCGGGATGTCGCCCGATCGAGCCCGTCGGGATCGTTTCCGTTCACTCGAGGGTGCACGACGAGACGTGGCTCACCCCGCTGAACGCGGACCCGCCGCGCTGCGTAGGGACCCGCGACGAGGAGGTGGTGGCCGGTGCCCGCACTGACGCGGCGACGCGCCGCACGGTCGGCCGGGTTGGGCGACGAGGCGGCGGTCAAGGCCGCCTACGCCGCGCACGGCGCCGAGCTGTACCGGTTCGCATTGCGAGCACTGGATGATCCGGGCGCAGCGCAGGACGCCGTCCAGGAGACGTTCCTGCGGGCCTGGCGATCGGCCGACCGGTTCGATCCCGAGCTGGCCAGTCTTCGGGTGTGGCTCTTCGCGATCGTGCGGAACGTGGTCGTCGACCAGACCCGGCGCCGGTCTGCCGGCTCGTGGGCCAAGGTGCCGACCGGGGGCGACGACGAGGTCGTGGCGGCCCTGGCCCCGGTCCCGGATGACACCGCGATCATGGTCGACCGGTGGGTGGTGGCCGAGGCCCTGGGCCGGATCAGCGTCGATCACCGGTATGTGATCGTGGAGACGTACCTGCGCGGCCGGTCCTACGAGGAACTCGCCGCGGAACGCGGTGTCCCGGTGGGCACCCTGCGCAGTCGTTCCTTCTATGCGCTCAAGGCCCTGCGGGTGGCCATGGACGAGATGGGGGTGACCTTGTGAGTTCCGATGACCACCGCACGCTGCGCGAACTGCTCGGCGCCTTCGCGCTCGGTCAGCTCAGTGACGGCGAACGGCTCGCCGTGCAGGCCCACCTGGACGGCTGCGCCGAGTGCCGGGCCGAGCTGGCGGAGCTGCAGCCGGTGGTGGCCGCACTCTCCGGTCTCGACCCCGACTCCCTCGGAGCGCCGGCTCGACCGCCGGCCCAGCTGGAGGAAGCCGTCCTGACGTCGGTGCGAGCGGAGCTGCGGCAGCGTGCCCGGTCTCGGCTGCTGCGCCGGGCCGGGACCGGTCTGCTGGCGGCGGCGATCGTGGTGGGCGTGTTCGTGCTCGGACTGCAGCTGCGTCCGGCTCCCTCGACGCCCACGCCTCCGCCGGTGGTCCCGATGGCCGTGCAGCAGCTGGCGACCGGGGTGCAGGCAGGCGCGGGCCTGGTGCGCCACACCTGGGGGACCGAGCTCAAGCTCACGGCCACGGGGCTGGACGACGGCGGTGCGTACACCGTCACCTTCGTCCGGGCCGACGGCAGCACGGTGCCGGGCGGGACGTTCCTGGGGACGGGCGACAACACGCTGACGTGCAGTCTCAACGGCGCCCTGCCGTTGGACCAGACGGCCGAGATCATCGTGACCGATGCGGCCGGGGAGCTGGTCCTGGACGCCGTCCCGGTCTGACCGGCCACCGGCTGAGCGAGGCAGCGGGTCATCGACGCATCGCCCTGGTAGCGGACGGAGGAGGCGGACAGACCCACCGCGGGTCGGGGGGCCGCGGTGGGTCTGCTGCCGGTCGTTCGGCGCCTGTCGGTGGCCGGATGGGTCGCCGATCGCGACCGATCCGTGATCCGGCCCGGGTTCAGTCCAGCGCCGGGGCCATGTCCTGCACGACCGACGCCAACAGTCTGGCGTTGAAGTCCACGCCCAGCTGGTTGGGGACGGTGACGAGCAGGGTGTCCGCGGCACGCACGGCTTCGTCCGCGGTCAGTTCCTTGGCGATGATGTCCGGCTCGCCGATGTAGCTGCGGCCGAACCGGGCGATCCCGCCGTCGATCCAGCCGACCTGCTCGTCGTCGTGCTCGCTGCGCCGCCCGAAGTACCGGCGGGTCTCGTCGTCGATCAGGGGCAGCACGCTGCGGCTCACCGACACCCGCGGCTCCCGGTCCCAGCCGGCCCTGGCCCAGGCGTCGCGGAACCGCTGGATCTGCTCGGCCTGGAGCTCGTCGAACGGCACGCCGGTGTCCTCGGTGAGCAGCGTGGAGCTCATCAGGTTCATGCCCTGCTCGGCCGCCCACTCGGCGGTGGCCCGGCTGCCGGCGCCCCACCAGATGCGGTCGGGCAGGCCGGCCGATCGAGGCTCGATGGCCAGCGGGCTGCGGTTGCCGACCATCTGCGGATTGGCCTGGGCCACCGGCGCGCCGGCGATGGCGGCGCGGAACACCTCGGTGTGCCGGCGGGCCATGTCGGCGTCGGTCTCACCGTCGGCGGGGCGGTACCCGAACGACTCGTAGCCACGCAGGGCCGTCTCCGGCGACCCGCGGCTCAGTCCCAGTTGCAACCGGCCCTCGCCGGACTCGGTCGCGCTCAGCAGGTCGGCCTGCGCCGCCTGCTCGGCCATGGCCAGCGGGTTCTCGTAGCGCATGTCGATGACGCCGGTGCCCAGCTCGATGCGCGAGGTCCTCGCGGCCATGGCCGCGAGCAGCGGGAACGGCGTGGCCTGCTGGCGGGCGAAGTGGTGCACGCGGACGAAGGCGCCGTCCACCCCCAGCTCCTCGGCCGCGACGGCCAGCTCGACCGTCTGCACCAGGGCGTCCCGGGCGGTGCGGGTCTTCGATCCGGGGACCGCCTGATGGTGACCGAAACTGAGGAAGCCGATGCGCTTCATGACCCACTCCTTGACCCGGTCGGCGATGCTGCCGGCCTCCACCGTACGGGAACAAGTTGACGAGTCACCCTGTTCCCGGAGGCTGGTCGGGTCAGGTCCGCAGCGAGGCGAAGAACGCGCGGACGTCGTCCACCAGCGCGTCCGGGGCCTGCAACGAGGCGAAGTGGCCGCCGGTGTCCAGCTCGGTCCACCGCACGACGTGGTGGGACCGCTCGGCCAGGCCGCGGACGGCGCGGTCGCCGGTCAGGGTGAGCACCGCGGTCGGCACCCCGGACGGTGCCGGGCGGACGCCCCAGGCGTCGGCGCCGGCCTCCAGGTAGAGCCGGGCCGCGGAGCCCGCCGTCCCGGTCAGCCACAACGCGGTGACGTCGGTGAGGATGGCGTCGCGGTCGACGGGGGTCTGCCGGCTGGTGGTCGGGTCCCAGTCGACCAGCCACTCGAGGTTCCAGGCCAGCTGGCCGGCCGGGGAGTCGTTCAGGGCGTACGCCAGGGTCTGCGGCCGGGTGCTCATCTGGGTGGCGTAGCCGGAGTGGCCGTACCACCAGGACTCGTTCTCCTGGGCCTTGGCCCGGTCGGCCTCGCCCAGCAGGTCCAGCTCGGACGGGTCGGTCACCGTGGCCGCGTCGGCCAGTGCGTTGACGTGCACACCGATCACCCGGTCCGGGGCCATCCGGCTGATCTCAGGGGAGACCAGGGCGCCGAAGTCGCCGCCCTGCACGCCGAACCGGTCGTACCCGAGCCGGCCCATCAGTTCGATCCAGGCCCGGGCGATCCGCCCGGTGCTCCATCCCCGCTCGGTGGTCGGACCCGACCACGCGAACCCGGGCACCGACGGGGCCACCACGGAGAAGGCCGGCCGGTCGGCCGGTGGGTCGGTGAGCGCGTCCAGGATCGGCAGGAAGTCGGTGACGGTGGACGGCCAGCCATGGGTGATCAGCAGCGGGATCGCGTCCGGCCGCGCGGACGGCACGTGCAGGAAGTGGACCCGCTGTCCGTCGATGGCGGTGACGAACTGCGGGCGGGCGTTGAGCCGACGTTCCTGAGCCCGCCAGTCGAAGCCGGTGCGCCAGTGCTCGACCAGGTCGACCAGGGAATCCTGCTCGACGCCGTAGTCCCAACCGGCCCCCGGGAGCTGGCCGGGCCAGCGGGTGCGGACGAGCCGGTCCTGCAGGTCGTCCAGGTCGGCCTCGGGGTGCTCGACGGTGAACGGCGCGATCTCGGTGCCGGTGGGTGCGGGGAGGGCGTCGGTCATGACGCCAGCGTGGTCCGCGCACCGGTCGGATCCGGTCCGCTGGACGCCGGGAGATCGGCGCCGATCGGGTCATTCGCGCGGTGGATCCGCCGGTGACTCGCCGGACGGCGGCGTCGGCGAGGTGGCGTCCGGACGGTGCGGAGGCGCCGCGGCGGCGGAACGCTGCCGGTCGAGACCGGCGTGCTGTCGACCGATCAGGTCCACCGCCCGCTGCAGCGCAGCGCGGGACCGCTCGATGCGTTCGGCACTGCGGCGGAGCATGTCGGCGACCCGGTCGAGCTCGTCGACGAGATGGACCGACATCGCCTGGTCGTCGTCACCGACCCCGTCGTCGGGGTCGGGGTCGGGCCCGGTCGCCCGCCGACCGAGTCGCCGGTCCCGGTGGTCGGCGGCCTGCTCGCGCCGATCAGCCTGCTCCTCGCGGGCGTCAGCCTCCCGTTCGCGCCGGTCGGCCCGCCGTTCCCGTTCGTCGGCGCGCCGTTCCCGTTGATCGGCCCGGCGGTCGCGTTCGTCGGCGACCAGGTCACGGTCGTCCGCGCGACGGTCCCTGGCGTCGGCGGTCCGCCGCCGGGCGAGCTGCTCCGCTTCGGCGGACGCCGGGGCGTCACCGCTCGGTCCGGGCGCGTGCTCCTCCATGCCTCACTGTGGCAGAGCAGGGCGGCGGACGAGCGGTCGGTCGCCGGCGATCAGCCGTCGGCCGGCCAGGCGTCCAGCACGGCCCGCCCGCGCGGCGAGATCCGGTAGCCCACGGCCAGCGACTCGGTCAGCCCGAGCTCCTTGAGCTTGCGGACGTCGCGCTTGAACGTCACGGTGTCCCGGCCCAGCCCGGCGGCCAGGTCCGGGGCCCGCACCTCGGGCTGGTCGGCGATGAGGGCCAGCACGGTGCGGGTCCACGGGCCGCGCGGCGAGCTGCGGTCCAATCGCTCCAGCCGCGAGCGGAGTGCCGCCAGGTCCCCGGGTGAGAGACGGTCATCAGCGCGCAGCGCGATCCGGGGATCCTCGCCCGCCCAGCGCAGCCCGATCCGGTAAACGGGGTGCTCCGGGCGGCGAGCCAGCAGGTCCAGCAGCGCCGCGCGGGTCGCACCGGCCCGGGACGCCTCCGCGTCGGTGATGGCCTCCAGGTCCACCCGGTCCACCGAGGTGACCTCGAGCAGGCCGACCCGGGTGCGCATCCGGGTGCCCACCAGCAACCGGGGACGGTCCCACCGCCGGAAGGCCAGGTCGATCGTGCCGGCTCGGATGGCGTCGAGTTCCGCCGGTCTGATCTGCACGGAACCTCCAGCGGTCGGCCGTTCCGAGGCCCGATCGACGGGTCCGCGGATCCGGGCAGGACTGTCCCACCAGCCGGGTCGCCGGTCCAGGCCGGCGATCATCTCCGGGGAGGCGGCCGTGCCCGGTTGGATCACCGCGCGCATCATGGTGCCCCATGCGGGTGAAGCTCCGGGTGCGTGCGCGGATCGACGACGCGCGACGACGGCTGCGCCGGTCGGCCGGGATGCCGGTGGTCACCGCCCGGCTCGGTCCGTCGGCCCCGACCGCACCGGACGCCGCTGCCGGCCCGATCGTCGACCCCGCGGTGCTGGACGCGCGGCTGGTGGAGATCGACTGGGCCCGGTTGCCGGGCGGTACGGTGCGTGATCGGTTCGACGCGCCCAGCGGTGCCCTGGCCCGGATCTCACTGGGCCCGGTCGACGGGCGGCGGATCGTGCTGGTGCCCGGCGTGACCGGGTCCAAGGAGGACTTCCTGATCATGTTCCCGCTGCTCGCGGCGGCCGGGTACCGGGTCGAGGCGTACGACATGGCCGGGCAGTACGAATCGGCGGGGGCCGGTCCTGAGCACCGGCGGCCGCCGGAGCGGCACTACTCACTGGAGCTGTTCGTCGACGACCTGCTCGCCGTGCTCGCCGACGGCGCCACCCCGGCACACGTGCTGGGCTACTCGTTCGCCGGCACGGTGACCGCGGCGCTGGCCGTCCGCCGGCCCGAGCTGTTCGCCAGTCTGACCCTGCTCAGTGCGCCCCCGGTCCCGGGTCGGTCGCTGGGCGCCTTCAAGCTGGTGGGTCCGCTCATCGGGCATGCGAACCCGGGACTGGCCGCGCGGGTGATGATCTGGGGACTGCGACTGAACGTGACGCGGGTCGTGCCGACCCGTCAGGCGTTCGTGCGGAGCCGGCTGTCGGTGACCCGGCGGAGCAGTGTGGCCGACGTGATGGTCCTGCTGTCGCACGTGCCGGACCTGCGAGCGGCGCTGCATGCCACGGATCTGCCGATGCTGGTCGCGACGGGCACCGGGGACCTGTGGTCGGTCGGTCGGCACGCCGGCTTCGCCGGGTCGATCGGCGCCGAGTTCGTCGCCTACCCGACCGGCCACAGCCCGTGCGAGACCACGCCGCACCAGCTCGTGGCCGACCTGCTGCGCCTGTTCGCCGCGGCGGAGCGGCGCGCGGCCTGACGACCGTCATCATGGGTGGCGCGGTCGGATCCCCCATCTCTCAGCAGGAGCAGGCATGAACAGCAGGTCGTCCACCACCCGCACGGAGCCGATCCGTGGTTGATCCAGGAACGGCTCCGGTGCACGCCTGGATCGACGCGTCCGCGGGTGTGGCCGGGGACATGCTGCTCGGCGCCCTGCTCGACGTCGGCGCCGATCGGGACGCGGTGCAGCGCCACATCGACGCCGTGCTGCCGGGTTCCGTGCGGATCAGCGCCGGTCCGGTCACCCGCGCCGGTCTGCGCGCGACCAAGGCTGACGTCGACGTGCTGGTCGACGACCCGCCGCACCGCACCTGGCGGGACATCCGCGCCCGCCTGGTCGGGGCCGACCTGCCGGCCGCGGTGCGCGATCCCGCCCTGGCGGTGTTCGCGAGGCTGGCCGAGGCCGAGGGTCGGGTGCACGGGATCCCCGCCGACCGGGTGCACTTCCACGAAGTGGGGGCGTTGGACTCGATCGCCGACGTGGTCGGCACCTGCGCCGCCCTGCACGATCTCGGGGTGGACGTGGCCGGCGGCGGGGTGACCGCCGGAGTGGTCGCGGTCGGGTCCGGCCGCACCTCCGCCGCCCACGGCGACCTGCCCGTTCCCGTGCCGGCGGTCGCGGAGCTGTCCGCGGGCTGGCAGGTCCGGGCCGGCGGACAGGGCGAACTGGCCACGCCCACCGGGATGGCGCTGGTCACCGCGCTGGCCAGGACCTGCACCGGACTGCCACCGATGTCGGTGCAGGGGACCGGGATCGGCGCCGGGACCCGCGACACCCCGGGCCGCCCCAACGTCGTCCGGGTGGTGCTCGGTGTGCCGCAGACCGGGGGCGTCCCGACGGACGACGGTGAACGCACGGTGGTGCTGGAGGCCAACGTCGACGACCTGGATCCGCGGCTGTGGCCGGGCGTGCTGGCCGCGCTGCTGCGGGCCGGAGCCCTGGACGCCTGGCTGACCCCCATGCTGATGAAGAAGGGGCGTCCCGCCCACACCGTGTCCGTGCTCGGCCGGCCCGATCGGGCGCCGGCGCTGCGCGACGAGCTCTTCCGGCAGACGACGACGATCGGCATCCGGCAGGCGGACTGGCAGCGGTTCGCGCTCCCGCGGGCCTTCGTCGCGGTGCAGCTGGACCACGGGGTGGTGGCGGTCAAGATCGCCCACCGCAACGGCGAGATCGTACGCGCCACACCGGAGTTCGACGATGTCGCGGCGGTCGCCGAACGGTCGGGTCGGCCGGTTGCCACCGTGCTGGCCGAGGCGGTCACGGCCGCATCGGCAGCCGGTCTCCGGCCGGGCGAGCCGGTGCCGGCCGGCGCGACGGCCGAGCGCCCCCGCTGACGGTCCCGGGGCGGTCAGGGTGAGGTCGAGCGCGGGCCCCGGTCGGCGCACGTCCGGTTCCGCGCCGCGACGATCGCGGCCCGCCGCCGCAGCACCCGGCCACCGCGGACGTTGACCCAGATGGTGCCGAAGCCCCAGCCGACCCGGCGGGCCAGGCCGCGCACCGACGCGAACGGGCGGGCCGAGATCGGCATGGCCAGGGTCGGGTCGAACCGGATCCGCATCCCGGGACGGATCCGGAAGCTGATGTCGAGATCGTCGTGCACGCCGGTGATGTCGAGGTGCAGGCCGGGACGGAGCAGTGGCCAGGCCGCGGCCCGGACGGCTGAGTTGGAGCCGAACAACGGGGGATGGCCGAGCAGCAGGCCCATCGACCAGAAGTACCCACCCAGGTAGAGGCGTTCGCCGAGCACCCGGGCGATCCGCCGTCCGCCGTAGAACCGGCCCGGCCCGGTGAGCCCGACCAGCTCCGGGTCGTCGGCGAAGGCGGTCGCCACCCGGGCCAGCCAGTCGGGGTCCGGACGCGAGTCCGCGTCGATCCGGGCCAGCACGTCCACCCCGGGCAGCGGTGATCCTCGCGGGTCGTCGAGCGCGTCGAACCCGCGCACGGTGGCCGGCAGGATGCCGCGGCGGGGTTCGTGCACCACCACCGCGCCGGCCGCGCGGGCGACCGCCGCCGACTCATCCACCGACCCGTTGTCGACCACCACGATCCGGTCCGGCGGCCGGGTCTGCCGGGCTAGCGCGGCCAGGCAGGCCCGGAGCATGTCGGCGTCGTCCAGGACCGGGATGACGACCGCGACGCACACGCCGGCGGCCGGTCGGTCGGGACGGGGCCGGCCGGCGAGCCCAGTGCTCAGGCGCGGACCACGACAGCGTACGAGCCGGCGCCGATCAGCCGCGCCGCGTCCACGGTGCCCTGGTCCAACAGCAGCTGCTGCACCTGACCGGTGGCCGGGTCGAACTCCACGTCGCGCAGGATGCCCAACTCGACCCCGGCGGTGGAGAGCACCCGCTTGCGCAGCAGGGCATGGTCCTTGCCGGCCTGTTCGGCCAGCGGGCCCTCCGCCGTCACGATCATCGCGCCGGCACCGACAGTCACCGCGTCCCGGCCGAAACCCTGGATGTTGGCCCAGGGCAACGTGTCCCCCGCACCAGGGGTCCTGCCCAGCTCGAGGCCGATGATCTGCTGGGCGGCCGGGTCGACGATGAACCCGTCGACCCGGCCCACGGTGGCGGCGGCGTCGGTGGCGACGACCTTGTGGCCCTTGGCCTCGGAGAACAGCATCAGCGGTCCTGTCCGTCGGAGGTGGCCGTGCGGGTGGGGAGGCCCGGGTCGGGCACCGGGTCCACCGCTCCGGCATCGGGGGTGTCGGCCGCGCGGCGCCAGCGTCCGGACGAGGGGTGCGCCGGCTCGGCGGGCGCGCCCGGCGCCGGCGCGGCGCCCTCGGGCGGGAAGAACACCTCGTTGAGGCTGCGCGGCTGACCGGCGGGATCGGGTGCGCTCAACGGGGACGGCTCGTCCGCACCGGCGGTCTCCGGGACCGGCACGGGGGCGGCCGGCACTGGTCCCGAGGTTGCGGGCCCGCTCGCCGGCGACGAACCGGCCGGCGACGATCCTCCGGCGCTGGGGGCCGGGTCGACCGGCACCGGAGCGGGCTGAGCCTCCGGTGCGGCGACCGGCGCCGGGGTGGCGACGGGCGCGGGATCGGCGACGGGCGCGGGATCGGCAACGGGAGCCGGGGCGGCGACCGGTGCAGGCGCCGCGACCTGTGCGGGACTGGTCGGCGGTGCCGCTCCGGTCGCCGGCTGACCGCCGACCGGACCGTGGCCGAGCCGGGCGCGGAAGTCGTCCACGGCCGCCCCGAACCCGGCCAGGTCCTCCCGCACGAACTCCCGGGCCGCGGCGGGCACGATGAGGTGCTCGCCGGAGGCCGCCAGGGTGTCCGGCAGCGGGATGAGCAGCCGGTTCTTGCCGCGGCCCAGTGCTTCCGCGGGGTCGATCTCGTAGCCGACGACCTCGGCGGTGGGGGCGCCGGTCCCGGTCGGCTCGCCGACCTCGATGACCACGTCGACCACCCGGCCCAGGGCCATGCCGTCGTCGGTGAGCACCTGTGAGTCGAGCACATTGCCGGCCCCGGCCGCGCCGCCCGCGACGCCGGATCCGCCGGCCAGCAGTTCCGCCGTGTCCACCAGCGCCGACTCGTCGGCGATCATCACCGCGTCGGGGCCCAGACCGACGACCGCCGGCCACGGCACCGAGGTCTTCAGCGGGCCGGCGAACAGCCCGCGGCCGGCGAGGGTGAAGCCCTGCACGTCCCCGGTGGTGCCGTAGACGATGTCCTTGACCTGCGCGACCGCCTCACCGGCGAAGGTCACCACCGGCTTCTTGGCGATCTCGCTGGATCGCAGCAGCACGGTCATCGGTCGCCACCGCCCCGCGGCTTCCGGTCGTCGGCGATGATCACGCCGCCCGCCCGCCGGCGGGCCTGCACGGCCACGACCGCACCCACGATCGCCGCGACGACCACCACGACGATGATCAGCCAGACCCACCACTCCATGGCGCACCCCGATCGAACGATCCGTCACGACCAGCCCGGCCGACCATGATCGGCGGGTCCGTCCACGACTCTATCGGCCGCCCCGGACAGGCGCCCGGCCTCGGTGCCCACCAAGACCGGACACCGACGACAGATGACCAGTGACCCGTCGGCGCCCGACTGAACCAAGGCCCCGATCACTCGCCGATCCACGTCCCGATCCGGCACCCGTTCGGCGCCCGGCTCCGGTCCGGCGGTGTCGGTCGCGACGTGGCGGGGACGGAGCCGGTGGTTGGTTACCCTTCCACGCGGAGGCGTGTCCGAGTGGCCGAAGGAAGCCGCCTTGAAAGCGGCCAGGTGTAACAGCCTCGGGGGTTCGAATCCCTCCGCCTCCGCCACCTGCGGCCACGTGGTGCCCGACCGGCGCTGCCGTCGCACCGAACGTCGTCCGTACCGTGCCCGGAGGTCTGCAGTCCATGCGCGTCACCCTCATCGGAGCCACCGGCTTCGTCGGTTCCCACCTGCTCGGCGAGCTGCTCGACCGCGGGCACGACGTCGTCGCCCTGGTCCGGGACCCGGCCCGGGTGCAGTTGCCGAGTCAGCTCGGTGCGGAGGCCTTCCCGTCCGCGCTGACCCTGGTCACCGGGGACGCGACCAGCGCCCAGGACCTGGCCCGCGCCGCGGTCGGCACCGATGTCGTGGTGTCGGCCTTCAACGCCGGGTGGGACAACCCCGAGCTCCACCGCGACTTCCTGGCCGGGTCGAGGGCCATCGGCGAGGGCGTGGCCGAGGCGGGTGTCGACCGGTACGTGGTGATCGGCGGCGCCGGTTCGCTGCGCGGGCCGGACGGTACCCAGCTGGTGGACGGACCGGACTTCCCGGCGGCGATCAAGCCCGGCGCCACGGCCGCCCGCGACTACCTGGTTGAGCTGGCCGACGAGCCGATCCTGGACTGGACCTACGTCTCGCCCGCGGTCGAGATGGGCCCGCACTCGCCGGGCGAGCGCCGGGGCAGCTACCGGCTCGGTGACGACGAGCCGGTGCTGGACGCCGAGGGCCGGTCGCGCATCTCCGTCCAGGACCTGGCCGTGGCCGTGGTCGACGAGCTGGAGAACCCGGCGCACTCACGGCGCCGCTTCACCGTCGGCTACTGATGCGGGCCCTCGACACGGCGCGGGTCTCCGGTGCGCACCCCTGATCCCGGCTCGACCCGGTGAGCTGGGCGGAGATCCTGCTGCTGGCCGTGGCCGGCGTCGCCTCCGGCGCGATCAACGCCGTGGTCGGTTCGGGCACGCTGATCACCTTCCCGACGCTCATCGCCTTCGGTGTGCCACCGGTGGTGGCCACCATGTCGAACGCGATCGGGCAGGTACCGGGCGGGTTCTCCAGCACCTGGGGCTACCGCCGGGAGCTGGCCGGGCAGTGGCCTCGGCTGCGCTGGCAGCTGCCGGCGTCGCTGACCGGCGCGGTGGGAGGCGCCTGGCTGCTGCTGCACCTGCCGGAGCAGGCGTTCCGCACGGTCGTCCCGGTGCTGCTGGTGATCGCGCTGGTGCTGGTGGTGGTGCAGCCGCTGCTGCAGCGGTGGTTGCGGCGACGGGCGCTGGCGGCCGGCCGGGACGCCTCGGTGGTCGGCCGCGGCCGGATGATCGCCCTGGTCGCCGGCACCTTCGCGGTCGGCGTCTACGGCGGCTACTTCACCGCCGCGCAGGGGATCCTGCTGGTCGGGGTGATGGGTGCGCTGGTGACCGACTCGGTGCAGCGGCTGAACGCAGCCAAGAACCTGCTGTCGCTGGTGGTCAACATCGTGGCCGCCGGGGCGTACACGCTGGTCGCGTTCGACCGCATCGACTGGGCGGCCGCGGGGATCATCGCGGTCGGCACGCTGATCGGCGGGTACGTCGGCGCGAGCGTCGGCCGGCGGCTGCCGCCCGTGGTGCTGCGGGGGTTCATCGTGGCGCTCGGCCTGGTCGCGCTGTGGCGGCTGCTGGTCTGAGCCCGCCGGTGGGTACCCATCGGCGCAATCGGGGCGCGGCGATGCGGTGATCCAGGGATCCGCGCCTCTGATGATCAGGTGCGCCGGGGATCACGGGCGCATCCGCGCACCGGACGCGCAGCGTCGGGACCGGCGCCGCCGCTGCGCCCCGGATGTGCCGCCGCGACCCGGATGTGCCGCCGTGGCCGGACCGCGGCTCGGCCCGATCTAGCGACCCGGCCCGGCCAGGTCGGCGGCGAGCGTGACCGCAGCGGCCCGCAGTGCGGGGACGGCCCGGTCGATCAGGTCGGTCGTCATCCGGGCGGTGGGTCCGGACACCGACACGGCCAGCCGGGGCAGCGCCGGCGCCGGCCCGGACGGGATCGCGACGGCCACGCACCGCACCCCGAGCTCCTGCTCGCCGTCGTCCACCGCCCAGCCCTGCCGGCGTACCTGCTCGAGATGGACGGCGAACTCGGTGGGATCGGTCAGCGTGTGCTCGGTGTGTCCGGGCATGCCGGTGCGGGTCAGCAGGGTGAGCACCTCGGTCGGCGGGTGGCCGGCCAGCACCGCCTTGCCCACCGCGGTGGCGTGCGGCAGCACCGCTCGGCCCACCTCGGTGAACATCCGCATCGAGTGCCGGGACGGCACCTGCGCGACGTAGACGACGCGGTCGCCGTCCAGCGAGGCCAGGTTGGCCGTCTCACCCAGCTCGTCGACCAGGGCGGTCAGGTGCGGCCGGGCCAGCGCACCGAGCATGGCGCCGGTCCCCTCGGCGAGCAGCGCGACCCGCGGCCCCAACCCGTACCGGCGGGTGGGATCCTGCCGCGCGTAGCCGAGATCGACCAGGGTGCGCAGCATCCGGTGCACCGTCGGCACCGGGAGACCGACGCCCTCGGCCAGCGCGGCCACGCCCATCGGGTCGGGGGACGCCGCCAGTGCCTCGAGCAGCGCGAAGGCCCGGGCCAGCGACTGCACGCCGCTGGTCACCGGTACTGACCACCCCTGGTCGACGATCCGGTCGACCACCTAGACTCCACGAAGCAGAATCTACATTCCACGATGTGGAATCAGCTCAGTCAGCGGGTCCGCGTCGGCGCTGCCGTCATGCGCCGGACACACGGTCCGGGCAGGCTGGACGCCGGCCGAGGGAAGCGGGGAGCGAGATGACCAGGACCGAGCCCGACGCAGGAGCCGGCGGCACGACCGGGGGTGTGCAGGTCACCGGCCCCGAGGTGCCCGGCCTGCCGCGAGTGCTCACCCCGGACGCGCTGGCCTTCCTGGCCGGACTGCAGCGCGCTTTCGGCGCCCGCCGGGACGAGCTGCTGGCCGCGCGGGCGCGCCGGCGGGCCGAGGTGGCCCGCACGGGGCGGCTCGACTTCCTGCCCGAGACCGCCGCTGTCCGGGAAGGGGACTGGACCGTCGCACCGTTCCCGGCCGACCTGCAGGACCGGCGGGTCGAGATGACCGGCCCGACCGACCGGAAGATGACGATCAACGCGCTGAACTCCGGCGCGAAGGTGTGGTTGGCCGACCTGGAGGACGCCAGCACCCCGCACTGGCACAACGTCATCGGCGGGCAGGTCAACCTGGCCGACGCGATCCGGCGGGACATCAGCTTCACCAACGAGGCCGGTCGTGAGTACCGGCTGCGGACCGACGCGCCGCTGGCCACCATCGTGGTGCGCCCCCGCGGCTGGCACTTCGACGAGGAGCACATCCGCGTCGACGGCACCCCGATGGTCGGCGCTCTGGTCGATTTCGGGCTGTACTGCTTCCACAACGCCGCCGAGTTGCTCGAACGCGGCAGCGGGCCGTACTTCTACCTGCCCAAGATGGAGAGCCATCTCGAGGCGCGGCTGTGGAACGACGTCTTCACCTGGGCGCAGGAGCAGCTCGGCATCCCGTACGGCAGCATCCGGGCCACCGTGCTCATCGAGACCATCCCGGCGGCGTTCGAGATGGACGAGATCCTGTACGAGCTGCGCGACCACAGCTCGGGGCTGAACGCCGGCCGGTGGGACTACCTGTTCAGCATCATCAAGGTGTTCCGCGACTCCGGACCCGACTTCGTGCTGCCCGAGCGCAACGTCGTGAAGATGACGGCGCCCTTCATGCAGGCCTACGCCGAGTTGCTGGTGAAGACCTGTCACGCGCGCGGGGCCATGGCCATCGGCGGCATGAGTGCGTTCATCCCGAGCCGCAAGGACGCCGAGGTGAACGCCCGGGCGTTCGCCCAGGTGCGCGCGGACAAGGAGCGGGAGGCGGGGCAGGGCTTCGACGGTTCCTGGGTGGCCCACCCTGATCTCGTGCCGGTGTGCCGGGAGGTGTTCGACGCGGTGCTCGGCGACCGGCCCAACCAGGTGGAGCGGCAGCGGGACGACGTGCAGGTCACGGCGGCCGACCTGCTGGACATCAAGTCCACCCCGGGGGCGATCACCGACGCCGGCGTGCGGTCCAACGTGGAAGTGGCGCTGCTGTACCTGGAGTCGTGGTTGCGCGGCTCCGGTGCGGTCGGCATCCACAACCTGATGGAGGACGCCGCGACGGCCGAGATCTCCCGGTCCCAGCTGTGGCAGTGGGTGCACAACGGCTCGACCACGGACGACGGCGAGGTCATCACCACCGAGCGGGTGCGCCGCACCATCACCGAGGAACTCGCGGCGATCCGTGAGCAGGTCGGCGAGGCTGCGTTCACCGCCGGCCGGTTCGCCGCAGCGGCGGAGATCCTCCAGGCCGTCGCGCTGGACGACGAGTACGTCGACTTCCTGACCCTGCCGGCCTACCGGGCGGTGTCCTGAGATGGCGTTCGACGACGCGGACCTGGGCGCGCTGCTGGCCCATCTCGACCTGCGGCTGGCCGCCGCCGATGCCGAACTGGCTGCCCGCTTCCCCGGTCACCGGGGCGAGCGACAGCCGGTGTCCACGGTGTACGTGCCGGCCGACCGCTACGACGCAGACACGGTCACGAGCTGGGGGGGCGCGGCGCGAGACCTGTTGCAGCCGTACGTTTCTGATCCGGCGGTGTTCGCGGCGGCGACCGGGCTGCCGGAGCCGCTGCTGGCCGCCGTGCTGCCGCGGGTGCTGGCCAAGCTGACCACCGAGCCGATCGAGGACCTGAGGATCGACTTCGAGGACGGCTACGGCCACCATCCCGACGAGGTGGAGGACGCCGCGGTGCAGGCGGCGGCGGCCGCGCTGCGGACCAGCCTGGACGCCGGCGCCGCCGCACCGTTCGTGGGCATCCGGTGCAAGAGTTTCGAGGCGCCCACCCGGGCCCGCGGCGTCCGCACCCTGGTCGGCTTCGTCACCGCCCTGACCGCCACCGGTCCGTTGCCGGCCGGACTGCGGATCACCCTGCCCAAGGTCACCTCGGTGGATCAGGTCGAGGCCATGGTGCAGGTGTGCCGCCATCTGGAGACCCGACTGGCGCTGGCGGACGGCACGATCACCTTCGAGATCCAGGTGGAGACGCCGCAGTCGGTCATCGGACCGGACGGCGGAGTACTGGTCGCGCGGATGATCCACGCCGGGGACGGCCGGGTCACCGGTCTGCACTACGGCACCTACGACTACTCGGCGTCCTGCGGGATCGCGGGCCAGTACCAGAGTCTCGAGCACCCGGCCGCCGACTTCGCCAAGTCGATCATGCAGGTGGCCGCGGCCGGCACCGGGGTGCTGGTCAGTGACGGGTCCAGCAACGTGCTGCCGGTGGGGGACCGCGACGCGGTGCACCGGGCCTGGCGGCTGCACGCCCGGCTGGTCCGCCGGTCACTGGAACGCGGTCTGTACCAGGGGTGGGACCTGCACGCCGGACAGCTGGTCACCCGGTACGCGGCCAACCACGTGTTCTTCGCCGAAGGACTGCCTGAGGCCACCACCCGGGTGCGGGCCTGGCTGGACCGACAGGACTCCGGGTTCCTGGACGAGCCGGCCACCGCGATCGCGCTGGCCGGCTTCCTGGCCCGCGCGGTCGACTGCGGCGCCACCGACCTCGCCCACGTCCAGACCACCACCGGCCTGGACCGGGCAGGATTGCTGCGACTGGCCCGGCGTGCGCCCGAGGCCACCCCTGAGGAAAGGTCTTCGCCCGCGTGACTTCCGCCGACTTCCGGTTGCTGCCGGATCTGGCCTCCCGGTTGCTGTCCGGCAGCGTCGTGTACGCCAACGACGAGCTGTTCGCCGAGAAGGAGAACCTGATCAAGCCGACGCCGTCGGCGTTCTCGCCGGAGTTCGGCCACAAGGGCAAGATCTACGACGGCTGGGAGACCCGGCGCCGGCGCGGCGGTCCGGAACGGCACGACCAGTTCGACCATGCCATCGTCCGGCTGGGCACCCCGGGAGTCGTGCACGGCGTGGTCGTGGACACCGCCTGGTTCACCGGCAACTACCCGCCGACCGTCTCGGTGGAGGGCGCCTCGATCACCGGGTTCCCCAGTGTCGACGAGCTGCACACGGTGACGTGGACGCCGCTGGTGCCCCGCTCGCCGGTGCAGGGCGACACCGAGAACGAGTTCAGCGTCACCGATCCGCACCGCTGGACGCACATCCGGCTGCGCATCTACCCGGACGGCGGGGTGGCCCGGTTCCGCGTGCACGGCGTGCCGGTGCCCGATCCGCGGCTGCTCACCGGCACCGTCGACCTGGCCGGTGTGGAGCTCGGCGGCACCGTCGTCGACTGCTCGAACCGGTTCTACTCGTCGCCGGCCAACCTGCTCCTGCCCGACCGGCCTCGCCACATGGGCGAGGGATGGGAGAACTCGCGGCGCCGGGACGACGGCAACGACCACGTCACCGTGCGGTTGGGTGCGCGGGGCGTGATCCGCCGGGTCGAGCTGGACACGTCGTGGTTCGTCGGGAACGCGCCCGGCGAGGCGCAGGTGCGCGGGGCCGACCTGTCCGGGCTGGACGGGCCGGCGCTGACGGCGGCGCTGGCCGACCCCGATCCCGGCTGCTGGCGCACGATCGTGCCGAGGACGGCCCTGCAGATCGACACCCGCCACCTGTTCGGCGCAGACTCCGACGAGCCGGTCAGTCACGTCCGGGTCGACGTCTACCCGGACGGCGGGCTGGCCCGGGTGCGGGTGTTCGGCGAGGTCGACCCGCAGACCATGGCCACCCTGCATGAGCGGTACGAGGCCGGTCGCCCGCCCGGTCACCTGCGGGCGGCCGCGACCGGCTTCTGATGCCTCGGCGACGGTAGGCCAGCAGCAGCACCCCGGAGGCCAGCGAGGCGGCGTCGACCAGGGTCAGGTCGAGCATGTCCGGCCGCTCCGGCCAGACCCGGTCGCCCGAGCCCAGGACCCACCGGGAACACCTGCAGGCGCAGCTCGTCGACCGACCAGGCGAGCAGCAGTCCGTGCACCAGCGTGCGGCTGCCCGCGACCAGGATCGGCGCGCCGTCGTCGGACTCGTGCAGGGCGCGGACCGCGTCGAGATGCCGCACCACCGTGGTGTTCGCCCACTCCGGGTCACCGAGGGTGGTGGAGCCGACGACCTTGTCGATCGAGTTGATCGTGTCCGCCATCACGCCGGTGCGCTGCGGCCATGCATCACGCCGTCCAGCGAGACGAACTCGCTGACCACCACCCTGCGCACGACGCCTCCCGGCGGGTCCTGGGCACGGCTGGTCCGCACCCCGTTCTGCCCGGACTGCCGGGTCGCGCCGAACTCATCGGGTCCCGGTCAGCCGACCGGGGCGGTCTGGCTGCTCAGCACGGCGGCCACGGCGTCCAGGGCGCCGGGGACGAGCGCGTAGTACGCCCACACCCCGCGCTTGTCCCGCGTCAGCAGGCCGGCGTCGACCAGCACCTTGAGGTGGTGCGACACCGTGGGCTGGGTCAGGCCGAGCGGCTCGGTCAGGTCGCAGACGCACGCCTCGCCACCGTCGTGGGCGGCGACCATCGACAGCAATCGGAGTCGGGCCGGGTCGGCCAGCGCCTTGAGTGTGCGGGCCAGGTCGGCCGCCGTGGCGGCGTCCAGCGGCGCCCGGACCAGCGGCGCGCAGCAGGCCGGGCCGAGCAGCGGAAGCGAGCGCGGACCGGCCATGGGGCCAGTGTGCCCGACGCATTGACAGCCGTCTATGCATGGGGCAGGGTCGCCCATCGACGGTCATCGATGGAGGCGAAGCACATGACTGAGGTCGGCACGGTGCGGCGGTCGGTCCGCGAGCGGTACGCCGCCGTGGCCGCCGCGGTCTCGGACAGCTCGGCGACCGGCTGCTGTGGGCCGACGTGCGCAGCGCGGGAACTCGACGACCGCGGGGTGTTCGGTGCCGGACGGTACGACCCGGCGGTCACCGCCGGCCTGCCGGACGAGGCGGTGTTGGCCAGCCTGGGCTGCGGCAACCCGCTCATGGTGGCCGAACTCCGCGAGGGCGAACGGGTGCTGGACCTCGGGTCGGGCGGTGGCATCGACGTGTTGCTGTCGGCGGGCCGGGTCGGGCCGAGCGGGCGCGTCTTCGGGGTCGACATGACCGCCGAGATGCTCACTCTGGCCCGGGCCAACGCGGCGCGGGCCGGCGTGAGCAACGTCGAGTTCCTGGAGGGCCGGATCGAGGCGGTCCCGCTGCCGGACGGTGCGGTCGACGTCGTCATCTCCAACTGTGTGATCAACCTGTCCACCGACAAGCCGTCCGTGCTGGCCGAGATGTTCCGCGTGCTGGTGCCGGGCGGCCGCATCGGCATCGCCGACGTGGTCGCCGAGAACCACCTCACCCCGGCCCAGCGGGCCGAGCGCGGCTCGTTCGTCGAGTGCATCGCCGGGGCGCTGTCCCGGGCCGAGTACCTGGACGGTCTGGCGGCGGCCGGGTTCGTGGACACCGACGTGGTGTTCACCCACGAGGTCGCACCGGGCATGCACGGCGCGATCATCCGCGGGGTGAAGCCGCTCGCGCGGGCGACGACCGATGCCGGTCCGGCCTCGGAACCGGAGTGGCGCGGACTGCTGCCGCTGAGTCAGGTGGGCGCGGCCGGCGGGTGCTGCTCGAGCGGCGACCAGGGCAGCTGCTGCGGGGCGTCGGCCGAGGACGGGTGCTGCGGCGGCTCGACGGGTCCTGCCGGTTCCTGCGGGTGCCGGTGACGCCCGCCCCGAACGGCACGGAGGTGCCGGTCGCGCGGCGACTCCCGCTCGACGCGGTCCGGCCGATCCGGGACGAGGTCCGGTCCAGGGTGGAGGCGCTCATCGCCGAGCTCACTCCGGAGAACGGGCCCGCAGCAGGTCGATGAACTCGTCGGCCATGTCGAGCTTGCGGGCCAGATCCGCTCGCTGCTCCTCGGCGCGGACGATGTACTGCCGCAGGCGTTCCCGGGCGTCGGCCGCCGCCGCGTCGTCCTCGGCGAGATGGTCGACCAACACCAGCAGCTCACCCATCTCCTCGAGGGTGAAGCCCAGCGGCTTCATCCGGCGGATGAGCAGCAGCCGGTCGACGTCCGACTCGGTGTAGAGGCGGAACCCGCCGTCGGTGCGTCCCGACGGCGGCAGCAACCCGACCTCGTCGTAGTGCCGCAGGGTGCGCAGGGACAGCGCGGTGCGTTCGGCGACCGCCCCGATGTGCATCGTGACCTCGCCGGTGCGCTCGCCGGCCCGCACAGCGCCCTGATCGCTCATGCCGACATCGTGCCCTGCGTCGCGATGTGTCCTGGCCCTCGTGTCCTCGACCCTACCCTGACGTGAGGGTAGGGTTCCGGTCCGGTGGTGATCGCCGATGCGGCGCCGCGCCGCCCCGCGCACCGACGCGCGTGCTTCCTGCTGCCGTCCCCGCCGCACCGGCGCACGACGGCTCCGACTGCTGCGAACCACGAAGGAACCGCGTGTCTCGACGTGCTGATCGGCCGGCCCTGGGCCGCCCTGCCACCGCGACGTCCTCGCCGAGCGTCCCTGAGGCCGACCGGTCGTTCTCCGTGCTGGCCGCGCTGCGGTCGCCGCGGCGGCTGCGGACGGAGGTGCTGGCCGGGCTGGTGGTGGCGCTGGCGCTCATCCCGGAGGCGATCGCCTTCTCGATCATCGCCGGCGTCGACCCGCGGCTGGGCCTGTTCGCGTCGTTCACCATGGCCGTCTCGATCGCCTTCCTGGGCGGGCGTCCGGCCATGATCTCGGCCGCCACCGGCGCGGTCGCGCTCGTGGTCGCCCCGGTCGTGCGCGACCACGGGGTCGACTACCTCATCGCCACCGTCATCCTGGCCGGCGTCATCCAGGTGCTGCTGGGTGTCCTCGGCGTGGCCAGGCTGATGCACTTCATCCCGCGGTCGGTCATGGTCGGGTTCGTCAACGCCCTGGCCATCCTGATCTTCACCTCGCAGCTGCCGCACCTCATCGACGTGCCCTGGCCGGTGTATCCGCTGGTCGCGGTGGGCATCGCGATCATGGTGATGCTGCCGCGGTGGACCACGGTGGTGCCGGCGCCGCTGGTGGCCATCGTGCTGCTCACCGCGGCGACGGTCACCGCGGCGATCGCCGTGCCGACCGTCGGTGACGAGGGGGCGCTTCCCGAGTCGCTGCCGTCGCTGCTGTTCCCGGACGTGCCGCTGGATCTCGAGACGCTGCGGATCATCGCGCCGTTCGCCCTGGCCATGGCCCTGGTCGGGATCCTGGAGTCACTGCTGACGGCCAAGCTGGTCGACGACGTCACCGACACCCACTCGAACAAGACCCGCGAGGCGTGGGGTCAGGGCGTGGCCAACGTCATCACGGGGTTCTTCGGCGGCATGGGCGGCTGCGCGATGATCGGCCAGACGATGATCAACGTGAAGGTCTCGGGGGCTCGGACCCGGATCTCCACCTTCCTGGCCGGGGTCTTCCTGCTCGTGCTGGTCGTCGGCCTGGGCGACGTCGTGGCCATCATCCCGATGGCCGCGCTGGTCGCCGTGATGATCATGGTGTCGGTCGGCACCTTCGACTGGCACTCCATCCGCCCGGCCACCCTGCGCCGGATGCCCAGGTCCGAGACCGCGGTCATGGTGGCCACCGTCGCGGTCACGGTGGCCACCCACAACCTCGCCTACGGCGTCATCGTCGGCGTGCTGGTCGCCATGGTGCTGTTCGCCCGGCGGGTGGCCCACCTGACCACCGTGACCCGGATCGACACCGGTCCCGACCGGGACAGTGACCCGGCCGGGCGCCGCGTCTACGCCGTCGAGGGTGAGCTGTTCTTCGCCTCGTCCAACGACCTGGTGCACCAGTTCGACTACGCCGGCGATCCCGACGAAGTGGTCATCGACCTGTCCCGGGCGCACCTGTGGGACGCCTCGACGGTCGCCACCCTGGACGCCATCGAGCACCGGTACGCCACCCGTGGCAAGCACGTCACCATCGTCGGGATGAACGCCGACAGCGCCCAGCGGCACGACCGGCTGGCCGGGAAGCTGGGCGCCGGCCACTGAGTCGAGGCGGCGGTGGTGGCGTTGGGCACCGCGAGTCGGCCGAAGGCCGCAGCCAGCTCGGGCGGGTCGAGGACCTCGACCGTGCCGTCGCCGGCGAACGGCCGGACTTCGAAGGCCGGCCGGTGCAGCACGACGGTCCCGATGCACGGCCAGGTGTCGTGGGAGTCGGATCCCATGGACCGGACACCCACGAACGCCGCCACGTCGCCGCCGCGCACCTCGCGCGGGATGAAGCCCGGACCGTGCGGAACGCGCGGCGCGATGCGATCGGCACGGAAGATGCGCCAGTCGTCGCGGTCCAGGTCCCACGCCACCAGGTACCACCGGCCCGAGGTGACCACGAGGTTGCGCGGCTCCACCTGGCGCGGCGGCGGATCGGCGGATGAGTCCCGGTCGGCGTATCCGAACCGCAGCACCTCCCGCGCGCTCCTGGCGGAGGACACCGCCCGGCGCACCTCGGGGTCGACCGGATCGCCGGGTCGGCCGCCGGGGACGGCGGTGAACTCGAGAGCGTCCAGTCGGTGGCGGAGCCGGGACGGCATCACCTGCCGCACGGTGGTGAGCGCGTGCAGCGCGGCCTCCTCGATGCCGGCCCCGGTCACGGTGGCGGCCTGCAGGGCCATGGTCAGCGCGACGACCTGGTCGTCGTCGAACAACAGCGGTGGCAGCTCGGCACCGGCGTCGAGGCGGTACCCCCGTCCGGGCCCATCGTCGCCTCGATCCGGTAGCCCATCTCGCGCAGCCGGTCGACGTTCCGCCGGATCGTCCGGTGACTGACGTCCAGCCGGCCGGCCAGCACCGTGACCGGCCAGCCAACTTCCGCGGCGACGCCCGGGCGGCGCTGGAGTTTCTACCGGTCGGTCTTCGGTGGCCGGTTGACCGTCTCGACCTACGGTGACTTCGGGATGCCCGCCGAGGCCCCGGGCGCCGACAAGGTGGTCTTCGGGCAGGTCCTGGCCGACAACGGGTTCACGGTCATGGCGTACGACATCCCAGGTCAGAGCGGTGGTTCCGCCGCGACCGGCTCGACCCGACGCGAGCACGGCGTGACCATCACCGACCAGCCGTTCTTCGTCTCGGTGAACGGCTCCAGCCTGGACGAGGTGCTGGCTTCGGCATGCTCACCGATCGGTTCGGTGTCACCTGGGTGCTCGGGGTGACGCCGGCGGACAGCCAGGGGTGACACGGGCGCCGGTAGCGTCCCACGCGTGGGACCGAGGAGCGCCGGCGGCACGGCGAGCGAAGCGGAGCCGCCGCCCGACCCGCACACCCTCGGTCCGGTGCGGACCGTCGAGCTGCCCGTCACGCCGCCGTTCGCCGTGGCCGAGGCGCTGACCATCCTGACCGTGCACGCCCTGCCCGGTCAGGACGCCGTCGACGCGGCCACCGGCACGGTGCGGCGGTGGCTGCGGCTGCCCGACGACACCGCCGTCCCGATCGAGGTCCGCCTCGCGACCGACCGGATCCGGCTGGTCCAGCCGGTCGGGCGGCACGAGGGAGACGTCCAGCGGCTGGTCCGGCGGTGGCTGGACCTGGACGCCGACCCGGCCGCCCAGCTCCGCGCCTGGGGGCACGATCCGCTGCTCGGACCGCTGGCCGAGCACCGTCCCGGGGTGCGCGTCGTCGGGTACCTCGACGTCTTCGAGTGCGCGGCGACGACGGTGCTGGGCCAGCAGGTGTCGGTGGCCGCGGGACGGACGTTCACCACCCGGCTGTTGGACCGGTGTGGCCAGGCACTGCCGTCCGGGGGGCGCATCTTCCCGACCGCGCCCGCCGTGGCCGCCGTCCCGGTGGACGAGCTGCGGGCGGCGCTGGGCGTCACCGGCGCCCGGGCCCGGACGCTGTCGAGCCTGGCCGCCGCCGTGGCCCACGGACTCGTCCTGGACCCGGACGGCGATCTGACCGCCACCCGGCGGGAGCTGCTGGCGCTCCCCGGGATCGGCCCCTGGACGCTCGACCTCATCGCCATGCGCGGCCTGGCCGACCGGGACGCGTTCCCGGCCGGCGACCTGGTCGTACGCCGCGCGATGGGAGTGCCCGACGAGCGCGCGGCTCGCACCGTGGCGGCGCGGTGGTCACCGCACCGGGCCGCGGCCGCCTTCCAGCTGTGGGCGCACGCGCTGGCTCAGCGGGCCGGCGGCTCCGCCGCGGTCGCGCCGGACGGGACGGCCCGGTCCGACTGACGTCGGCCACCGCCGACGACCCCCAGCCGCCGGTCGATCGCGGTGAAGACGACGACCAGCACCACCGCCACCAGCAGGACGAAGCCGGTGTTGCGCAGCGACGCGGCGTACCCGAGCTCCTCGACGTCCAGGAACGGGTACGGGTACCAGTCGACGATGGCGCCCCGGATGAAGGTGTACGCGATCCAGGCCAGCGGCCACACCCACACCCAGATCAAGGTCCCGCGGTCGATCCGGGGGCGCGGACCGAACAGCAGCCAGCCGAGCAGCGTGGCCCACGGCGCGATGTAGTGGAAGCCGATGGTGGCGACCAGCTGCCAGCCGTGCGGATCGACGTACCGGATCAGGATGAGGTCGAAGACCAGTCCGGTGATGGTGATGCCGAGCAGCGCGTCCAGGCGCAGCACCCGCCAGAACCGCCCGTCCCGGTCCGGATCGATGATCATCGTGATCGCCACGACGAGCACCAGGATGTTGCTCTGGATGGTGAAGAAGCTGACCGTCTGGATCATCCGGGTCAGCACGCCGACCGTGGCCACCGTCTCGCCGGTGTTCGGGTCGGGGCCTCCGGTGAGGATGAGCCAGACCTGGATGATCAACGCGACGGTCACGTCGATCGCGATGACCAGATGCCAGATCCGGGACGCGCGGCGGCGCTCGGACCGCACGGGTGCGGTTGGTGCGGTCATGGTGGTCCCCTGATCACCCCCGCGCGGCACCGTCACCGCGCTGATCACCGGACATGATCAGTCGCCGACGCACGGTGACGCAATGGTTGGCGCGGAGTCAGCTCACCGCGGCCAGCTGCGCGCCGTGCTCGATGGGCGCTCGGCCGGCCCCGGTGGGTTCGGGCTCGTCGAGGGACCGTGGGCGGCGATCACCGCGGCCAGCTGCGCGCCGCCTGCAGCATCCGGTCGTTCTCCTGCGGTGCGCCGATGGTGATCCGGACCCCGCCGGTCGCGTCCGGGAAGGCCCGCACGATCACCTTCTCGGTCGTCTCGCAGTGCTCGGCGAAGGCGGCTGCGCGGGTGCCCAGCGGCAGCCAGACGAAGTTGGCCTGCGAGGTGGGGACCTCGAACCCGGCCTCCCGCAGCGCGGCCGTCACCCGGTCCCGCTCGGCCACCACGGCCCGCCAGCGCGGAGCCAGTTCAGTCTGCGCGGCCAGGGCGGTGAGCGCCGCGACCTGCGCGAGCGAGTTGACCGCGAAGGGGATGGCCACCTTGCGCAGCGCCGTGACGATCGACGGGTCGGCCACGGCGTAGCCGACCCGCAGTCCGGCCAGTTGGTAGGCCTTGGAGAGCGTCCGCAGCGTCACGACGTTCGGGTACCGGGCGGCCAGGGCGACCCCGTCGGCCGAGTCGGGATCGGTGTCGAACTCGCGGTAGGCCTCGTCCACCACGATGAGGACGTCGTCGCGCACCCGCTCGATCAGCTCGACGAGCTCGTCGGTGTGCACCACGGTGCCGGTCGGATTGTTCGGCGTGCACACGAACATCAACCGGGTCCGCTCGGTCACCGCATCGGCGAGTGCGGCCAGGTCCAGCCGGTGGTCGCCGGTCACCGGCACCATCACCGGCCGGGCCCCGGTGATCTGCGTGACGATCGGGTAGGCCTCGAAGGAGCGCCAGCCGAACACCACCTCGTCGCCGTCGCCGGCCACGATCTGCACCAGCTGCTGGCACAGCGCCACCGAACCGCCGCCCACCACCAGCCGCTCCCGGGGTTGGTCGACGTGCTCGGCCAGCGCGGACACCAGGTGCTCGGCGGTGTTGTCCGGGTACCGGTTGATGCCGCGGGTGTGCTCGTCCCCGGCGGCCACCGCGATCGCCTCGGCGACCTGGGGAAGTGTCGGCCAGCTCAGTTCGTTGGACGCCAGCTTCACCGCGCCGGGGACGCTGCGGCCGGGTGCGTAGGCGGGGAGCCCGTCGAGCGCCGACCTGAACCGCACCGTCATGTCCGCACGTCCTCGCTCGCCAAGGGGGACCGGCGACGACGCGCCGGCCGGCCGGGACAGAGAAGAGCCCGGCGCCGGTCCGTCACCGTAGCGGTGTCGGGACCGGCGCCGGGCCGACGGGTCAGCGGACCGGGTGGACGATCGGGGTCAGAGGGCGCCCTTGGTGGCGTCCCCGGCCGGGATGGCGGTCATGGTGGTGACCTGCGGGGCGGCACCCAGCAGCGGGCCGAGCTTGGGGCCGACCTCGGTGAGGGCCGGCGCGGTGCTGTGCACCTGCAGGGCGTCGGCCGACTCCCACTTCTCGATGAAGATCAGGTTGCCGTCCGAGGACTCGTGCAGCGAGTACAGGTGGCAGCCCGGCTCGGTGTGCACCTTGGCGACGGCCTCGGTGAACAGCGCGGTGAGCTCCTCCTTCTTGCCCTCGGCGGGGGTGAAGACAGCGACGACGACGATGGGGTTGCTGGCTGTGGTCATCGCGCGAGCATGACAGTGCCGCTCGAGCCGCTTCCTTCGGGTCCCGCGAACCGGGGCGACCGCCCGCCCACGGCGCACCGCTCGACCTGCCGGACCGAGCCGGCTCCGGGTGCGACGCTGGTCGGCGAGTGTCGCCGGACCGGGATGGGTGGCGCGGGCGGGGGGCAGGATGCGCGGGTCGGGCGGTGCGTGGGGGCGCCGGCGGGTGAGGCTGTTGGCGGGCGCGCTGGCGGCTCTGCTGCTGACCGGCGCGGCCGGGTGCGGCAGTCCCGGCGCCCGACCCGACGGCGCAGGTGACGACCTCGGCACCGCGCCAGCGGTCAGCTCGGCCACCACCCCCACCGCCGGCGCGGTCGCCGGCAGCAGCCGGGGCCCGGTGATCACCGTGCCCGCCCTGCCCGGCGCGGACACCCCGCCGTCCGGGGCCGTGCCGTCCGATGTCGTGCCGTCCGATGCCGTGCCGTCCGACTCCACTGCCGCTGCGCCGGATGCGCCCACCGCCGGGCTCACGCCCGACCCCGCCTCCGAGTCCGCCGGACCGGGCACTCCGGACGCGGCGCCGACCACCGACGGATCCGCGCCGGCGCAGGCCCCGCCTGCATCACCGGTGGCGCCGGCGCCCGGCGCCCCGCCGGTCGACCTGTCAGCCTGCCCCGGATGTGCCGTGCTGGCGTCGGCCGCCGGGGTGCAGGGCGCGCTGGGCGCGGCGCTCATCACCACCGGTGGCCGCGCGCTGCTGGTCTCGGTGGACGCCGGCGGCGCGCTGCGCGGCACCATCAACGTTCCGTACGGAACCGCCTTCGCCGCGGACGCCCTGCGCTGTGACCCGGCCGCGCGGTGCATCGTGGTGGGGCGACAGGGCGACGGGCGCGCCGTGCTGTCCGCGTTCCAGCTGACGACGACCGGTGCCTGGCGCGATGTCTCGGGCAACGACGCGTTCCCGTCCGGCACCGACCAGGGACGCGCGGTCGACCTGGGGGGTGGCGAGCTGGGCATCGCCGTGCAGGACGGAAGCGCCGACCCGGCGCTCTGGTTGGTGTTCGGCTGGTCCGGCGACCGCTACACCGTCATCGGCTGCTCCGCCGAGCTCGACGTCGCCGCACTGGACCCGGCCACCTGTCGATCGTGACCGGACGCGGGCGCTTTGCTCGCACGTCCGGTCACCCGGTACTGTTCCTGCCCGGTGGCCTCCTGCGGGTGGCCCCGGGGAAGCGTGCCAGAGCGGCCGAATGGGACACACTGCTAATGTGTTGTGCTCGTCAAGGGCACCGAGGGTTCAAATCCCTCCGCTTCCGCACTCGTCAGGTCGGGCGGCCGGTGCTCACCGTGTCCGCCGCCTGACAGCGCCCGCTCCCTCGACCCGACGCGCGATCACTTCGGCGGCATCCGCAGCGCGCCGTCCAACCGGATCGTCTCGCCGTTGACGTAGTCGTGCTCCAGCAGGAACAGCGCCAGCTCGGCGTACTCGCCCGGGCGTCCCAGACGCTTGGGGAACGGCACCCCGGCGGCCAGCCCGGCGCGGTACTCCTCGGACACCGTGGCCAGCATCGGCGTCTCGATGATCCCGGGCGCGATGGTGTTGACCCGGATCCCGGCGGACGCGAGGTCCCGGGCCGCCGGCAGGGTCAGCCCGGCGATGCCGGCCTTGGACGCCGCGTACGCCGCCTGCCCGATCTGCCCGTCGAACGCGGCCACGCTGGCGGTGTTCACGATGGCGCCGCGGGCGCCGTCCTCGAGCGGTGCGGTGCGGGCGATCGCCTCCGCGGCCACCGTCATCACGGTGAACGAGCCGATCAGGTTGATGGTGACGACCCGCTGGAACAGGTCCAGGTCGTGCGGCCCGCTGCGGCCCAGGATGCGCATCGAGGGCCCGATGCCGGCGCAGTTGACCACGCCGCGCAACGGCCGGTCGGCGTCGCCCGCGGCCAGCTCCACGGCGGACCGGACCTCCAGCGCGTCGGTCACGTCCGCCGGCGCCACCTCGATCGGCAGCTGCGACCAGGTCTCCGTGTCCCGGGTGATGGCCGCCGGCAGGTCCAGCACCACCACGCGGGCGCCCTTGGCCACCAGGGCCGCGGCGGTGGCCGCGCCCAGGCCGGAGGCGCCGCCGGTGACGAGCACGGTGCACTGCGACACGTCCATGGGTCGTCCCTTCGTCGGTGATGAGGGTGCTGCCCCTGGTGCCCATCCTGACCGATGGGGCCGACCGGGCGGCGGGACGGGCCGGACGCGGCCCGCCCCGTGCAGTGCGCAACGGTGGGTCGCCGTTACGGTCGGGACCACGGTCCGCCCGAGCAGCGTGAGGACGACGATGCCTTCAACGCCCCCAGCGCCCCCGCATCCCTGGACCCGGCTCCATCCGGCCGGGGTCCCTGCCGACCTGACCCCGTCGAGCCCGACGCTGCTGCACGCCTGGCGACGGACGGTCGCCGCCCGGCGCGACCGGCCCGCGGTGCTGTCGTTCGACCGGACGCTGACGTTCGGGACGATCGACGCGCAGAGCGATGCGCTGGCCGTCGCGTTCCAGCGGTCCGGCGTCCTGCCGGGGGATCGGATCGCCGTGCACCTGCAGAACGATCCGCAGTGGCTGGTGACCCTGCTGGCCGCGTGGAAGTGCGGCGCGACCGCCGCGTGCATCAACCCGATGCTGCGCCGAGAGGAACTGCGGCACCACCTGGCCGACGCGCAGCCGACCGTACTGGTGTCGCTGGACTCGCTGTACGCCGACGTGGTCGCGCCGCTGCGGGCTGAGCTGGGCGTGCGGACGGTGATCACCACCGCG
Source organism: Nakamurella leprariae (assembly GCF_016918035.1). Classification (GTDB taxonomy): domain Bacteria; phylum Actinomycetota; class Actinomycetes; order Mycobacteriales; family Nakamurellaceae; genus Nakamurella; species Nakamurella leprariae. The sequence goes on from NZ_JAERWK010000015.1 coordinate 65,164, forward strand.
CCGTGGGACCTGTTCGGCGACGCGGCTCCGCCGACGGTGTTCGCCGAGACCTGGGGTCCGCGGCGGATCTTCGCCGACACCGTCGACTGGCTGCAGCTGCAGGCCGACCACGCCGGTGCCGTGCCGGACCCGGTCGACGTGGATCCGGCCGACGTCGCGCTGCTGACCTACACCTCGGGGACCACCGGCCGGGCCAAGGGCGCGATGAACACCCACGGCGGCATGGCCCACAACGTGCAGGTCTACGCGTCCTGGCACTCGATCGACCCGGACGACGCGGACCAGCCCGACGTGGTCCTGGGCGTCGCACCGCTGTTCCACATCACCGGCACCGTCGCCGGTCTCGGGCTGACCATCCTGACCGGCGCACCGATCGTGCTGCTGCACCGCTTCGACGCGGCTGCGACGCTGGAGGCGATCGAGCGGCACCGGGTCACCTTCACGGTGGCCGCCAGCACCGCGTACAACGCGCTCGCCTCGCATCCGGACGTGCTCACCCGGGACCTGACTTCGCTGCGCAAGGCCGTCTCGGGCGGCGCGCCGCTCGGCCCGGCGCTGGTGGCCCGGGTGGCGGAACGGGCCGGGTGGCGCCTGCTCGCGGTCTACGGCCTGACCGAGACGACATCCCCGGCGACCATGGTGCCGCCCGGCGTGGACCCGCCGATCGACCCGGCCAGCGGGGCGCTGTCGGTCGGGGTGCCGGTGCCGGGTGCGGATGTCCGCATCGCCGACATCGAGACCGGCGAGGTGCTGGGCGCCGGGGCGGTGGGCGAGATCTGCGTGGCCGGGCCGATGGTGGTGCCCGGGTATTGGAACGCCCCGGAGGAAACGGCGCACGCCGTGCGCGACGGCTGGCTGTTCAGCGGTGATGTCGGGGTGCTCCACGAGGACGGCTGGCTGTTCGTGGTGGACCGCAAGAAGGACCTGATCAACGCGGGCGGCTACAAGATCTGGCCGCGTGAGGTGGAGGACGTGCTGCTGCAGCACCCCGCCGTGCGGGAGGCCGCGGTGGTCGGGGTGCCGGACGAGTACCGCGGTGAGACGGTGCACGCCTACGTCAGCCTGCGTGACGGGACGACGGCCGAGCCGGCCGAGATCATCGCGTTCTGCCGCGAGCACCTGGCCGCCTACAAGTACCCGCGCCTGGTCAGCGTGGTCGGCGACCTGCCCAAGAACGCCAGCGGCAAGATCCTCCGGCGCGAGCTGCGCACCACCGAGCTCCCGAGAGGTGGCACCGCGTGAAGGCGTTCCAGCTGCACGCCTACGAGGGTCCGGCCGCGCTGCGGCTGGTCGACGTGCCGGCACCCGTCCCCGGTCCGCACGACCTGCTCATCCGGGTCGCGGCCATCGGCGTGAACTATCCGGACCTGCTCACCACCCGTGGGCGGTACCAGTTCCGCCCCGATCCGCCGTTCGTGCCGGGCTGCGAGGTGGCGGGCACGGTGCAGGCCGCGCCCGACGGGTCGGGCTTCGCCGTCGGCGACCGGGTCTGCGGCTTCACCTGGGAGGGCGGGTTCGCCGAGCAGACGGTGCTGCCGGCCGCGTCGGCCGCCCCGGTGCCGGACGACGTCGACCTGGTCGACGCCGCAGCCATCCTGGTCAACCACCAGACCGCGCTGTTCGCGCTGCAACGACGGGCGGCGCTGCGGGCGGGCGAGGTCGTCCTGGTCCTCGGCGGGGCCGGCGGCATCGGCACGGCCGCGATCCAGGTGGCCACGGGCCTGGGCGCCCGGGTCATCGCCGGGGTGAGCCGGCCGGAGCGGGTCGAGGTGGCTGCGGCGGCCGGCGCGGATGACGTGCTGGTGCTGGAGCCGGGCTTCGCGGCCCGGGTCAAGGAGCTGGCCGGTCGGGGCGTCGACGTGGTGGTCGACCCGGTGGGGGACTGGCTGTTCGACGAGGCGGTGCGGTGTCTGGCGCCGGAGGGCCGGATCGTGGTGGTCGGGTTCGCGGCCGGCGGCATCCCCAAGATCGGGGTGAACCGGGTGCTGCTGCGCAACATCTCGGTGATCGGTGCCGCTTGGGGCGCGTTCCAGGACCTCGAGCCCGGGCTCATCGCCCGGCAGGCGGCGACGCTCGACGGGCTGGCCCGGCAGGGCTTCGTGCGACCGCAGCTGGACAGCGTGGTGCCGTTCGAGCAGCTGCCGGAGGTGCTGGAGCGGCTCGGCCGCGGGGAGGTCCGGGGGAAGGCCGTGGTGACGCTCGGTCGACCGTCCGTCGGTGGTCGCGGGGGCTGATCAGCCGATTTCGACCACGGCCCGCGGTCCGGTAGGCTTCTCGACGGTCACCGGCCAGCGCCCGTAGCTCAACGGATAGAGCATCTGACTACGGATCAGAAGGTTGGGGGTTCGAATCCCTCCGGGCGCACTTCTGGTTGAGACAGAACGACGAGACCCCGATCGCGACGGCGATCGGGGTCTTCTTCGTTCCGCGGCCGGAATCGGCACGCTCTGACGGCTGTCTACCCGCGCGGCGTTCAGGGAGCAGTGACGACGGCGGGGGCGGGTGCCGGGTTGTCGATGACGCCGGCGACCACACCGCCGGCTACCACGACGCCGCCCAGCAGCAGGGCCACGAGCTGGAGCTTGAGCCGACGAGCACTCACACCGCTGCGCGCGAACACGGACGGCGCACGGCCGACTTCGCCATCGCCCATCGCAATGTTCGCCATGCCGAAACGCTACTCCGCGGGTGACCGGAGTTCCAGATCGGTGTGAGCGGGACGACACCGCTCACTGGACGGGCGCGTCCGGCGGCGGCACCGTGAAGCGGGTCGGACCGCCCGGCTGGACGTCGACCGCGGCGATGCCGGGGAGCTGGGTCAACGCCGCCCGTCGGGTCTCCGGGACCGAACCGACGATGATGCCGAGCGCACCGAACACCTCGTCGACGTGCACGCCGCGTTCCCGCAGCGCCTGGGCGACCCCATCGAGATCGTCGAGGTGGTCGTCGGCGACGGTGATCGACACGTGCGCCGTGGAGATGTGCGCTGCGGCCATGGCCACCACCCTCTTCGCCCGGACAGCCGGTGCCTGGCGGAGCGTCAGGCACCCGAGCCGCGGGCGCGTCAGCCGGTGCGTTGCGGAGCCAGCGCCAGGCCGGTGCCCACGTCCGCCGAGGAGGCGTCCAGTCGGCTCGCGGATTGGACCAGGGTAGTCCAGAGGGCCTGCCCACGGTCGCCCCGTGTCTGCGCCCAGAGCGCGGCCAGCCCGGCCACGTGCGGGGTGGCCATGCTGGTGCCGCTGATGCTGCGGGTCCGCCCGGGCATCGGCCAGCTGGACAGCACGTCGACGCCGGGTGCGGCCAGGTCGACCTGGCCGCCGGGCAGCGCCGACGAGCGCGCCGAGAAGTCCGCCACGGCCAACGTCTGGTCGACCGCGCCCACCGCCATGATCGACGGACTGTTGGCCGGGACACCGACGAACCCGACCGAGCCGCGGCGGCGGGCGGCGTTGTTGCCGGCCGCCGCGATGAGCAGCGATCCGGCCGCCAACGCCCGGCGGCCGACCGTCTCGTACCGCTGCACCACCTGGTCCAGATCGGCGCCGAGGGACATGGAGATGACCTCGCAGCCCCCGGCCACTGCCCAGTTCAACCCGGCCAGGATGTTGGTGTCGGTGCCGGACCCGCTGTCGGACAGCACCTTCCCGGCCCAGATCTGCGCCTCGGGGGCGACGCCGTAGCGCGGGCCCTGGCCGGGTGCGGCCGGTCCGGCCGCGGTGCCGATGCAGTGGGTGCCGTGCCCGTGCCGGTCCTGCACCTCCTCGCCGGGCACGAACGAGCGGCCGGTGATCGGCCGGCCGGAGAAATCCGGGTGGGTCAGGTCGAACCCGGTGTCCAGCACGGCGATGCGGATGCCGGCGCCGGTGGCGGGGCTGGTCAGCACACCGGTGGCGTGCAGACCCCAGGCGGCCTGGTCGGTGTCCTGGTACGACACCTGGGCGATGAGGTCCATCGCCGAGCCGCCGGCCTGGCCGAGCCGCCGGGCCAGGTCCTGCACACCGTCCCGGTACCCGCGCAGGTACTCCGCCGACGGCGTCGCGGGGTCGGCCGGACGGGGTACCGCCGGTCCGGGCTGGGCCGGCAACTGCACACCGGTGTCCTGACCGGGCAGTTGCCCCGGCAGAACGGTGTAGATGAGCTCGGGCTCGACCACCACGATCCGCGGATCGGTCGACACGGCCGCCTGGACCGAGGGGTAGCGGTCGGGGTCGGCGGCGATCACCGCCACGCCCAGTTCGTCGAAGACGACCGCGGCGGCCCGGTCGGCCTCCTCGGCGGTCACCGCCCGGTCGGCGAAATCCTCGGCGCGGGCGACCGCGCCGCCAGGACCCGGCTGCCCGAGCAGGTCGCGCACGGCGCGGTCCATCTCGAGGGCGGGCACGTCGTCGCGGAACACCACGACGTACCGGTCGGTTCGGGTGGCGATGGGGCCGCGGTCCGGGGCATCGATCATCGGGGTGGCGCCTCTCCGTCGCAGGAACTGCTGTCCGTTGTAGCGCGGACCCCCGACAGTCACCCGACACGGGCAGAGCCCAGACGGTGACGGTGCGTGAAGATCACGCTTGCGTGATCACAGAGCGTGCATGTACGTTGACGGAGCGCTGGGGACGCTGGGGGGCGAACGAGGCGCAGCATGGGGGGACGACGCGGGGGGGGGGCCCCCCCCGGGGGCCCCCCCCCCCCCGCGGCCCCCCCCGGGCCCGCCCCAGGGGGGGGGCCCCGGGGGCCCGGCTGGGGGGCCGGCGGGGGGGCGCCAACCCCGGGGGGCCCCCCCCCGCGTCGCGTTCCCGCCGTGCGTCAGTCGAGTGCCGTCTCGCGCCCGGCCGGGGTGTCCACGGTGTCGGCCGCGTCGATCGGCGCGGCCGGCTGCTCATCGAGCAGCGAGCCGGCGTCGGCCTGCAGGGTGGCGGTCGACTTGATGCGGTCGCCCATGGTCATGGGTGGCTCCTCACTGGTCCGGACGGACCGGGATGGTGTCGCACTGACTGCCCAATCGCCGGAGACGCCGATCGGTTCCCGGCCGGGAGGGCGATCAGCGGGTCACTTGCGCCCCGGAGCCCATTGCATGCCCCAGCCGTACGCCTTGTCCAGCGCCGACTGGCCGCCGTCCACGTACCGGACCTCGCGCTGCACGACCAGCTCGCCGCCCTGGTCCAGCAACTGCGCGACGGCGCAGATCCGGCTCGAGTCGGTGGCCGCGTCCAGGCGGACCTCGACCGGTGGGCCGGCGACGGGGGTGAGGGTGACCACGCCGTCCGCGGCGGCCCAGTTCGGCACCCCGTCATAGATCATCGCGAAGATCAGGATGCGGCGGAACCGGCCCGTCGCCAGTTCGATGGTCATGTTCTCGCCGCCGGTCACCGCGCCGGAGCGGTCGTCGCCGTCCAGCGCGATCCACGGCGCCTGGCCGATGGCGCCGAAGGAGTTGCCGAGCGCCTGGATGACGCCCTTGCGGCCGTCGGCCAACTCGAACAGACAGCCGAGGTCGAGGTCGATGCCCGACGGGCGGCCGGCCTCGGCCAGCTTGTTCAGTCGGGCCAGGAAGCCCTTCTTCTCCGGCGCCGCGGGGGCGTCCGGCCGGGCCGACCAGTTCAGGTTGACCCGGATCCGGCCCGATCCGCTGCCCTGCTTGGACAGCGACACCCGGGGCGCCGACTTGGTCAGCACCACGCGGCCACTGCCGGAGACCGGCGGGGTGGCGGCGGCCGGCTGGCTGGACGGCTGGCTGGACGGCTGGCTGGACGGCGCCGCCGCGCCGGGCCGCTTGGTGTAGTCGATGGCCATCAGGAACCTCCTGGGACGGGTCGGACGCGAACGGAGCGGGCCCGAGGATCGGGCCCGCTCCGTGGGGGCGGGGCGGTCAGGCGCCGACGGTGGCCGGTTCCTTGCCCTCGGCGCGGAGTCGCTTGTTGCGCCGGATGCTGGTGAGGAAGGCGGCGCCGATGAAGAACACCCCGAGCAGGCCGGTGATGATCTCGTTGACGTGCCAGCCGATGGACACCATGAGGATCACGGCCAGCGCGCCGATGGCCCAGTGCGCGCCGTGCTCGAGGTAGACGTACTCGGCCAGCGTGCCCTTGCGGACCAGGTAGACGGTCAGCGACCGGACGAACATGGCGCCGATCAGCCCCAGGCCCAGCGCGATGATGATCGGGTCGCTGGTGATGGCGAAGGCGCCGATGACGCCGTCGAAGGAGAACGACGCGTCCAGCACCTCGAGGTAGAGGAACAGGAAGAACCCGGCCTTGCCGGTGGCCTTGGCCAGCTTGGTCGGGCCGCCGGGCCGCCGCGGCTCGCGCTCGGGGTCGGCGACGTGGCTGATGACCTCCTGGCGGTGCCCGCGCTTGTCCGGGTGCGTGTCGGTGTCGGTGGCGAGTCCGGCCGCGGCCGCCACTGCGTCCCGCGGGTGCTCGGCACCGTCGGCGTCGTCCTCGGGGTGCTGGCCGGCGGTCTCGAACAGGGTGCCCAGGCCGTTGACGGCCAGGTAGACGATCATGCCGAGCAGGCCGGAGATCAGGACCTCTTCGGGATTCTCGGCCAGGACCTCAGCAGCCAGCAGCAGGATCACCGAGGCCACGACGACCGACAGGTACTCCAGGCGACCGGCCTTGGCCAGCGGGCGCTCCAGCCAGGCCAGCCAGTGGTGCTCACGTTCCTCGAACACCCAGCTCAGGAACAGCATGAGCAGGAACATGCCGCCGAAGCCGGCGATGATCGGGTGCGCGTCGGTCAGCAGCGTCTCGTAGGACGGGCTGCCGTCCGGGAAGTAGGGGGCGTCGTCGGCGGGCGGGTTCATGGCCAGGTCGAACGCGTCGATCGGGTTCAGGCCCGCGGCCAGCCAGACGATCACCAGCGGCAGCAGCAACCGCATGCCGAAGACGGCGATGATGATGCCGATGGTGAGGAAGATCTTCTGCCAGAACTCACTCATCCGCTCGAGGATGGTGGCGTTGATGACGGCGTTGTCGAAGGACAACGAGACTTCCAGGATGCCCAGGATGATGCACAGGAACAGGGCGTTCCAGTTGCCGTAGAGGAATGCCACCACCAGCGAGATCGCGGTGATGATGTAGGACCAGAGAAAGATCCTGAGGTGCACGGACGGCCTTTCCTCTCGAGGGGGATGGCGACGTTGCCGGATCGGTGGACCACCGGGTGGCCCGGGTCCGGAGCCGTCCGTGGTTCGGACGGGGCGCGATCACCGGGTCCGCGCCGTGCCGCAGCCGCAGCGCGAGCGGACCCGGCGGCCGGTCAGACGCTGACGCCGTAGTCGCGGGCGATGCCGGCGAGCCCGGTGGCGTACCCCTGGCCGATGGCCCGGAACTTCCACTCGGCACCGTTGCGGTAGAGCTCGCCGAAGACCATGGCCGTCTCGGTGGAGGCGTCCTCGGACAGGTCGTAACGGGCCAACTCGTTGTTGTCGTCGGAGTTGACGACGCGGATGAACGCGTTCCGCACCTGGCCGAACGACTGGCCGCGCGAGTCGGCGTCGTAGATCGACACCGGGAAGACGACCGAGGAGACCTCGGCGGGCAGCGCGGCCAGGTTCACCACGATCTGCTCGTCGTCGCCCTCGCCCTCGCCGGTCAGGTTGTCGCCCAGATGCTCGATGCCGCCGTCGGGCGACTTGAGGTTGTTGAAGAACACGAAGTACTGCTCGGAGATGATCTGCTTGTTCTCGCCCAGACCCAGCGCGCTGGCGTCCAGGTCGAAATCGGTCCCGGTGGTGGTCCGGACGTCCCAACCCAGGCCGACCTGGACGGAGCGCAGGCCCGGCGCGGCCTTGCTGAGCGAGACGTTGCCACCCTTGGTCAGGCTGACGCCCATGTGAGTTCCTCTCCCGTGGTCACGAGCCGTCCGGGCAGCCTAGCGACCGGCCCCGACGAGCGGTGCGCTCCGCCGCGACGGGGCCGCGGGGAGATCCCCGCGGGTCCGGCCGGTCGCCGGGTCCACGATCGGAGCACCGAGCACCCAACTGCCGTGCACTGTCCGGAGTTCCCGACACGCCGTGGGAACCGGACACCCACCTGGGCGAGTTGAGCGCTCGCGCACCGCGGCGGGTGCTCACCGACCGCAACGCTCCAGCACGTCACCGTGAACGTTGGGTGAAACGAGCGCGGGGACGGCCACCCGTGCCGCATCATCGGCAGGCTGCGCGCACCCGTCCCGGCCCCGCACCGGTCCAGCACCAGCCCGTACCGCCCGCACCACCGCAGTCCCCGAGCGCACCGGCGCGCCCTGCCCAGTGAGCTCCCTCGAGTGAGGAGAACGGTGCGCCACTTCGACCACCTGCCGTCAGCCGTCCGTGACGTGCTGTTCTTCCGCCCACCCGAGCCGTTCGAGCGCCACTCCGACCCCGACCTGCTGGGCGCCGCGCTGGGCGCCACCCTGTACGTCCCGGCGGTCCGCGACGGCCTGGCCGAGGTGATCCGCCGGCGGGCCGAAGGCGGCGTCCGGTCGATGGTCATCGACCTGGAGGACGCGGTGCCCGACGAGCGCGTCGACGAGGGACTGGTGCGCACCCGGGACACCCTGGCCGAGCTGCACGAGGACCCACCGGAGACGTTGCTGTTCGTCCGGGTGCGGACCCCGGAGATGGTCACCGCACTGGTGGAGGAACTGGACCGGTCGGCCGGCGTGCTGTCCGGGTTCGTGCTGCCCAAGTTCGGCGCCGACACCGGCGAGATGTTCCTGACCGCGATCGAGGCGGCGTCGACGACGCTCGGCGCGCGGCTGTTCGCCATGCCGGTGCTGGAGACTCCACAGGTGTCGTACCGGGAGTCCCGGCACGAGGAGCTGACCCGGATCCGGGAGCTGCTGCATCGACACCGGCAGCAGGTGCTCGCGGTGCGGCTCGGCGCCACCGATCTGTGCGGCCTGTTCGGCATCCGCCGCGACCGGGACCTCACCGTCTACGACGTCGGGGTCGCCGCCGACCTGATCGGCGATGTGGTCAACCAGCTGGGGCGGGCCGACGGCACCGGGTACACGGTGACCGGGCCGGTCTGGGAGTACATCCCGGGGCACGAGCGGATCTTCCGGCCCACCCTGCGGCAGACGCCGTTCGAGGACCGGGACGCCGGCCGGCTGCGCCAGCAGCTGCTGCTGGCCGACATGGACGGGCTGATGCGCGAGATCGTGCTGGACCGGGTCAACGGGCTGAGCGGCAAGACCGTCATCCACCCGGCGCACGTCGCCGCCGTGCACGCGCTGTCGGTCGTCTCCCACGAGGAGTACAGCGACGCCCGCGACGTGTTGGGAGCGCCCAGCGGCGGGGTGAGCCGGTCCGAGTACCGCAACAAGATGAACGAGTCACGGCCGCACGCGGCGTGGGCACGGCGGATCCAGCTGCGCTCCCGGGCGTTCGGCGTGGCCAATCCGGAGGTCAGTCACGTGGACATCCTGGCGGCGCAGTGGGACCGGTGAGCGAGCTGCGGGGGATGACCATCGCGCCGGCGCCGAGCTGGGTGGCCGACCGGTTCGGCGTCCGGGTGCGGGCGGTGCCGCCGGCCGGCGAGCCGACCGAGCCGGCGCAACGCACGCTCGACGGGCTGATCCGGCTGGCGTTGCGGCGCAACCCCAAGCGGGCCCAGCTGCTCGTCTCGACGGTGCTCGGCAAGCACCTGCCGACCGATCCGCGGGTGGTCATCGAGGCCGGGTCGCAGTTGGGCCGGGCGGTGGCGGATCGGCTCGACGACGCACCCGCCGGGGAGCGCGTCCCGGCCCCGGTGGTGCTGGGTTTCGCCGAGACCGCCACCAGCCTCGGGCACCTGGTGGCCGACGCCCTGGACGCCCCGGTCTACCTGCATTCGACCCGCCGGCGCACCGGCGTGCCGGTCGTGGCCGGGTTCGAGGAGGTCCACTCGCACGCCACCGGTCATCTGCTCTGTCCGGATCCGGCCGAGCCGTTCGTCGGCCTCGGCGAGGCGCCGGACCCGACCCCGCTGGTGCTGGTCGACGACGAGCTGTCCACCGGGGCGACCGCGATGGCCCTCATCCGCGAGCTGCACCGGCTGCGGCCGCGGACCCGGTACGTGCTGGCCGGTCTGGTCGACCTGCGCGGGCCGGCCGACCGGGACCGGCTCACCGCGCTGGCTGCCGAGCTCGGCTGCCGCATCGACGTGGTGGCCCTGGCCCGGGGCACGGTCGAGCTGCCGCGGGGCCTGGTCGACGTGGTCGCGGCCGAACTCGGCGCCGCCGGCTCGCCGTCGGTCGCGCCGGCGCCGGCGCCGGCGCCGGCCAAGGTCACCCGGGTCGCCGTGCCCTGGCCGGCCGGACTGCCGCAGGGCGGTCGGCACGGCTTCACCGCCGCCCACCGGGCCGTGGCCGACGAGGCGGTGACGGCGGCCGCTGCGGCACTGCGGGCGGTGCTGCCCACTGAGCTGCCAGGATCCCCGCACACGGTGGTCGTGCTGGGCAGTGAGGAGCTGATGTACGTGCCGCTGCGGCTGGCCCAACGGCTGGCGTCCGACGGTGAGCCGGGACTGCGGGTGCTGTACCAGTCGACGACCCGGTCGCCGGTGCACGCGGTGGACCGCCCCGGGTACCCGATCCGCCGGTCCATCCCGCTGCCGGCGTTCGACCCGGCCGACGAGGTGCCGCGCTACGTGCACAACGCCGGTGCCGGGTGGGACGCCGGCCCGGCCGACGAGCGGATCGCCGAGGCCGACGTGGTGGTGCTGGTCGTCGACGCCATCGACGGCGCCGGCCGGGCCGACCAGGCCGCAGCGGCGATCGCCGGCGCCACCGGCGCCCCGGTGGTGCTGGCGGTGCTGCAGGCCGAACGTCTCGAGCGGGGAGCCACCCGATGACCGTCACCACCACGGCGTCCGGACCCGTCGAGGGGGCGATCCCGGCGCCACTCACCGGCCCTGGGTTCGGCAGCTACCGCGCCGACGAGGTGGCGTGGCTGCTCACCGACCTGTCCGGCGTCGACCTGGAGGGCGACATCGCCACCCGGGAGGCGGCCGTGCAGTCCGGACGCGCGCACTACGCGGAGTCGCTGCCGGTGGAGTACCAGCCGGACGCCGCCTACCGCGAGCTGTTCGAGACGGTGCTGGCCGGCACCGCGGACCGGCTGGCCCGGGCCGTGGGTGTGGTCACCGAGCTGGTGCTGGCCGAACGCTCGGCCGCCGGGCCGCCGGTGCTGGCCTCGCTGGCCCGGGCCGGGACGCCGGTCGGCATCCTGATGCGCCGCTGGGCGCAGCGGCGGCACGGGGTGGACCTGCCGCACTACGCGGTCTCGATCGTCCGCGACCGCGGGATCGACCGGGTCGCGCTGGCCCACCTGGCCGCCCATCACGACCCCGCCTCCGTGGTGTTCGTGGACGGCTGGACGGGCAAGGGGGCCATCACCCGGGAGCTGACCGCGGCGCTGCGCGAGGTGGCCCGGGACGGCGGGCCGGTGTTCTCCGACGACCTGGCCGTGCTGGCCGACCCGGGACACTGCGCCCGCACCTTCGGCACCCGGGACGACTTCCTCATCGCCTCGGCCTGCCTGAACTCCACCGTGTCCGGGCTGGTGTCGCGGACGGTGCTGAACCCGCGGCTGCTGCGGCCGGACCAGTTCCACGGGGCGAAGTACTACCGCGAGCTGGCCGACCAGGACGTGTCGAACCGGCTGTTGGACCGCGTCGCCGAGCGGTTCGACGCGGTCGCCCCGGCCGTGGTCACGGACCTGGAGTCGGTGCGGCACGGGGACCGGTCGATGACCTTCGCGGGCTGGGCGGCGGTGGAGCGGATCGCCGACGAGTACGGCATCGGGTCGGTCAACTTCGTCAAGCCCGGGGTGGGGGAGACGACGCGGGTGTTGCTGCGCCGGGTGCCGGAACGGATCCTGGTCCGCGACCCCGATGATCCGGACCTGGCCCACCTGCGGCTGCTGGCGGCCGACCGAGGCGTGCCGCTCGAGGTGGTGCCCGATCTGCCGTACAGCAGCGTCGGGCTGGTCCGGCAACTGCCGACGGTGAGTGGGGAGGGATGAGCGTGCCCCGCACCTTGGTCGCCACCGACCTGGACCGCACGATGATCTACTCGGCGGCCGCGCTGGCGCTGCCCGGCCCGGACGAGGCCGCCCCCACCCTGATCTGCACCGAGGTCTACCAGGGCGTGCCGCTGTCGTTCAGCACCGCGACCGCGGTCGCGGCGCTGCAGCAGGTGCATCGGTCCGCCGTGCTGGTGCCGGTCACCACCCGCACCGACGCGCAGTACCGGCGGGTCCGGTTCCCCGGCATCGCGCCGGCCTTCGCAGTGACCAGCAACGGCGGGTCGATCGTCGTGGACGGTGCACCGGACGCGGGCTGGGCCGCCGCGGTCCGGCGGCGGCTCGCCGAGACGTCCGCACCGCTGGCCGAGGTGGTGGCCGAGGTCGACCGCCGCGCCGGCGACTGGGTGCTCAAGCGGCGCACGGCCGAGGACCTGTTCTGCTACCTGGTGGCCGAGCCGTCCACCGTGCCGGACGGGTTCGTGGCCGACTGGGACGCCTGGTGCCGGGAGCGGGGCTGGTGGGTGTCGGTGCAGGGCCGCAAGATCTACGCCATCCCGCTGGCCCTGACCAAGGAACGCGCGCTGGCCGAGGTGGCCGCCCGGGCCGGGACCGACCGGACCCTCGCCGCCGGCGACGGGGCGCTGGACGCCGGGTTCCTGACCATGGCCGACGCGGCCATGCGCCCGCCGCACGGCGAGCTGCACCAGCTGGGCTGGACCGCGGCCGGGGTCAGCATGGCCGACGTGCCGGGGGTGTTGGCCGGCGAGCAGATCGCGCGCTGGTTCGCGGCCGAGGTGGACGCGGCACGACCCGCCGTGGTGGGCGTGGGCTGACCGGGATACTCAGCACCCGTGACCGACCCGAGCGACCGCCCTGTCCCCACCGAGCCACCGGCCCGGCCCGTCGTGCTCGTCGTCATGGGCGTGTCCGGGACCGGCAAGACCACCCTGGCGACCGGGCTGGCCGAGCGGTTCGGGTGGGTCTTCCAGGAGGGTGACGACCTGCACCCACCGGCCAACGTGGCCAAGATGTCGTCCGGGCAGCCGCTCACCGACGACGACCGGTGGCCGTGGCTGGACCGGGTGGCGGTGTGGATCAAGGATCAGCTGGCCAACGGCCGGTCCGGGGTGATCACCTGCTCGGCGCTGCGTCGGGTGTACCGGGACCGGCTGCGCCGGTCCGGCGTGGTGTTCGTGCTGCTGCACGGCAGCCGGGAGCAGATCACCGACCGGCTCGCCGCCCGCCGCGGGCACTACATGCCGTTGTCGCTGCTGAACTCCCAGCTGGCCACCCTCGAACTGCCCGGCGCCGACGAACAGGCCGTCATCGTCCCGCTCGGCGGCACCCCGGAGCAGGAACTCGACGCCGCGTTGGACGGGCTGCGGCAGGCGGGCATCACCGTCCCCGACTGAACCGCGCCGCAGCCGGCGCCCGATCCTGGTTCCCATGCCCGGATCCTCGACGTGCGCCGCGGCCGCGACGGGAATCTGATCCCGCGCCGACATCAGGTGGTAGGGATTGCGGAGTTCGGCGCTCGCCCGGCGCGAACTCCGGAACCCGGCGCGTTGGCACGCCGGCGGGGGTCCCCCGGCTGAGTCGCGCTCTGCCCCGGTTCAGCAGTCAGCAGGGTTCGTCACGGATGGTCCGTTCAACGCCAATCATCGTGGTTGCGTTTGCCGCTCGAGCTGGTCATCCCGCAGGCGTCTCGAATCCCTCGCACTGGTCGGCTGCGATCCAACCCTCTTTGCAGCCATATTCGAATTGCGTCTCGCCGGACGTCGCGGGCTCTCCGCAGGCGGTGCCACATCGCTGATAGTTGGGCACTTGCGAGCCGCCGGGCCAACGACAGTCACCGTCCGTGGTACAGGCGTAGCCTCGATCGTTCGTCGAGACATTGGCCTCGGACTGCTCGGTGAGAGAGCTGTCACCGTCGTCGAAGCAGATGCTGTCGTCGTCGGGGCAAGTGGCCGGGCGAGGCGGCAGGCCATCCCCATTACTGGTCCGGTGACAGGTGTCATCGGCCCAGATCTCTCCGTTGGACATGACCATGTGTCCTGCAGCGTTGCAGGACACGGCGGTCGGTACGGTCGAGGACGGGGACTGCTCCGCGCTGACTGATTCTGCAGCCGTTGAAGTTCCGGCGTCGGCGGTGGACGGCGGAGTCGTCGCGGTCGACGTGACCGTCACGGTGAGCGTCTCCGTCGACGGGCTCACGGTCGACGGCGTGCTGCTCTTCGTTAGCGCGGGCGTAACGGATCCAGACGTCGTCGCGGCGCCACTCGCAGAGCTCGACGCCGGCGACTCGGAGGTGCCGGCGGGGGTGTCGTTGCACCCGGCTATCAACACCAAGATGCTCACGGCAGCAAACAATCGGCATTTCATGGACGTGGCTCGACGCATGACGATTCCCCCGGGGACGTTTCGACGTCCGGAGTATGCGCTCGGTCTGAGCGTGCCTGAGCGAACATGAGTCGAACGAGTTGGCAGCTCACTCCTTCGGGGTGATTCCGCGTGGGTTGTCAAAGAATCACATGGTTGCGATCCGTGTGCTCGGTCGATGTCGGCCGACGTCCTCAGCCCTGCTCGGTGATCAGCAGCCGCCCGCCGGCGTAGTCCCAGGCGATGGTGCGGCCGACGAAGTACTCGATCCCGGTGTTGAACTCGGTGGCCGAGCCCAGCGCGGCCAGCTTCAGGTCCTGCTCGCCGGACCCGGTGCCGGTGGTGAACGACCACAGCGACTGCTGCTCGGGTCCGGTCATCGTCACCGGCTGTCCGGCCGCGACCGTGCCGCCGCCCGCGTCCAGCCGGGCGAACGTCGTCGAGTTGATCGCGGTGGTGCCGTTGCCCAGGTCGAGATCGGTGGGGCCGCACTGCTGCGGCTCGCTGCCGATCGTCCAGCACAGCTGCACGTCCTTGGCCCAGACCCGGTTGCCGCTCGGGTAGGTCTCCATGCCCCCGGTCACCGGCTCCAGCGCGATCTGCGCCGCCCCGGCCGGATCGGCGACCGGGCCGAGGGTCCAGCTGCCGGCGCCGCTGGCGGCGATCTGCAGGGTGGAGCCGCCGGCGTACTGGCTGGGCAGCTGCAGGCTCGGCGAGTACGGCTGTCCGGACGCCAGTTCCGGGCCGTTCGCGGTGGCGATGCCCAGGATGCCCTCGGTGCCGGTCGCGAACGGGCTGGTTCCGCCGGACGGGACGACGGTCAGGTCCACCGGTGCGGTGGTGTCCACGCCGCCGATGGTGACCACGCCCTGGGCCAGGGTGCCGTTCACCGTCCCGCTGACGTACGGGATCGACACGGCCTGGCCGGTGTCGGTCAGGGCGCCGCCGGCGGCGGACGCGTTCAGGACCAGCCCGGTCGAGCCGGTGTCCAGCTGCACCGGCACGGGATCGCCGCCGGCGACGCTGATGTCGACCACGACGATGCTGTCCGCGCCGCTGTCTCCCGGCTGCGTGTAGACCGGCACCACCAGGGTCGGGCCGGACGGCACCGTGCTGGAGGCACTGGCGGGGGAGGTCGTGCTGGGCAGCAGCGGCGATCCGGTCGCGCCGGTGCCGCCGCCGGTGCCGCCGCCGGTGCTGTCCCCGCCGGTGCCCGCAGCTGTCGTGGCGCTCGACTCCGTACTGGTGTCCCCGGCGGTGTCGCTGTCACTGCAGCCGGCCAACAGCACGACGAGCGCAGCGAGGACGGCCGGTGCGGTGCGGTTCCGGGCCCGGGACATCGGCAGCTCCAGGGGTCACAGCGCGAGCGTGGTCTGCCGCAGTGTCTCACGGAATGTAGCCACCAGCTACGCACCGTCGCGGACGTCGCGCACCGGGTTTGCCCGCGAAGGTCGGCGGGCACAGCCGGGACCATGGACCAACGCCGCATCGTGATCGTCGGAGCCAGCGGCAACATCGGGACCGCCCTGCTCCGTCGCTGGCAGGCCGAGTCCGAGAACGACCGACCGCACCTGGTCGGGATGAGCCGGCGCCGTCCGGCGACGGGTGCCCCGTACGACGGGGTGAGCTGGGAGGAACTGGACGTCACCGCGCCGGACGCCCGCCCGCGGCTGGCTGCGGCGCTGGCCGGCGCCGATGCGGTGGTCAACCTGGCCTGGGGGTTCCAGCCGTCGCACGACGTCGACCAACTGGAGCGCGTCGGCGTGGGGGGCACCCGGGTCGTCCTGGGCGCGGCGACCGACGCGGGAGTGCCGCAGCTGGTGCAACTCTCGTCGGTGGGCGCCTATGCCCCGGCCGAGCGCGGCCAGCGGGTCGACGAGTCGTACCCGACCACCGGGGTGCCGAGCTCGCCCTACAGCCGGCACAAGGCGGCGGCCGAGCGGCTGATGGACGACTGGGAGCGCGACCATCCGGACGGCCCCGTCATCACCCGGATGCGACCGGGCCTGGTGCTGCAGCGGGACGCCGGCAGTGCGCTGGTCCGGTACACCCTGCCCGGCTGGTTCCCCCCGGCCGCGCTGCGGTTGCTGCCGGTGCTGCCGCTGGACCGCTCGCTGAGCGTGCCCATGGTGCACAGCGACGATGTCGCGGACGCCATCGTGCGGGCGGTGCGGCGGCGAGCCGGTGGTGCGTTCAACCTGGCCGCCGAGCCCGCGGTCGGCCGGGACGACATCGCGGCGGTGCTGCGCGCCCACCCGGTGCAGGTGCCGACGAAGCTGCTGCGGACGGTGGTCGACGCGTCCTGGCGGGTGCACCTGCAGCCCTTGGACCCGGGTTGGATCGACCTCGCCTTCTCGGTGCCGCTGCTGGACACCACCCGGGCCCGGCGTGCACTCGCCTGGGCGCCCGCGACCGACGCCCGGCAGGCGCTGGCCGAGCTGATCAGCGGCATGCAGACCCAGGCGTCCACGCCGAGCCCGGTGCTGCGCCGCCGGTCGCTGGTCGACCAGGTGCGGTCCGTGGTGCAGCGGGGTCCCCTCACCCGTCGCGAACGGCCCTGACCGGATCCGGCCGGCACCCGTCAGGGCGCCGGCCGGGTCCACGGACTAGCGCTTGCCCTTGAGCCAGCCGCGCATCTTCGTGGCCGACAGGGCCGCCCACGCCGGCTCGAAGAGCGTCTCGGCGCGGTCCGCCCGGGCCTGCTCCAGGGCGTGCAGCCGGCCGTAGGTGAAGGGGTTCTCGCCGCGCAGGAACGCCTGGACGGCGAACTCCCGCAGCCACTCGCGGGCCACCACGCTGTCCTGGTGCTCGCCGAGCACCTCCTGCAGGTCCTCGGCCGCCGCGGCCAGGGCCTCCGCGCGGTCGCCCAGGACGGGAGTGATCGCCTCGGCCGCGTACCGCAGGCGCTTGGCCGCCTTGCGCGCCTCGTGGAAGTGGTGGTCCCGGGCGGTGGCCTCGGTGACGCCGAGCGGCAGCACCGCCGGCGGGTGCTCGATCTCGTCGACCGCGGCGGCCAGCCGCTGGTAGGCGCGGCGGGTGAGCCGGGTGAGCTCCGGGCCTGCGGGCCGCTCGGCCGTCGGCAGCAGGGGCGGTTCGGTGATCAGCGCCTCGAGCCGATCGAGCAGGGTGAAGTACCGCGTCGAGTCGAGGGTGACGACCACCTCGGCGTGCGCCTGCTGGTAGACCGACGTCCAGTGGTGGTCCAGCGTGGCGGCGACCGGTCCCATGACCAGCTCGACCGGTTCGGCCGCGACCAGGCCGGCGCTGAAGTCGCGCTGCACCTCGGCGTCCCGGGCCACGCCGAGCACGGCCGCGAGCCACTTGAGCTCGTCGCGGATCGGGTCGGTCACCGCGCGGTCCAGCAGCGGGCGGAACGTCGACAGGGCCGAGCGCATCCGGCGGGTGGCGACCCGCATCTTGTGGATGCTGTCCGCCTCGTCGGCCCGCACCTTCGGGTCGTAGGCCAGCAGCGTCTCCGCCTGATCGGCGAGGTGGGCGAGCACCACGGCGCCGGCCGGACCATCCGCGGACAGGTCGGCCGCCAGCGCCGACGCGCTCGGCCGGCGTGCGGGGACGCGGTCGGCCAGGGCGCGGTCCAGCTTGGCCCGGCGGTCGGCCGGCTCCGCGCCGGCCTCGACCAGCAGCTCGGACACCGCGGCCAGCACGTCCTCGCCGGACGGGTCCTTGAGCTCGACCTCCCACTCGCGCCACTGGTCGAGGTGTGCGGTGCCGTCGGCGCCGGCTGACGAGCTGACCCGGTCGTCGGCCACCTCGACCAGCTCGGTGCCGTCGGCGTCGACCAGCCGGCTGACCACCCGCTCGGTGCGCAGCGTGGCCACCGGGCCGACCGATCCGCCACGCAGCTGCACCCGGACCCGGTCCAGCAGATCGGTGGGCGGGGTCAGCTCGGACGAGGACGCGTCCAGCGGCAGCGCGATCTCGCTGCGGTCGGCGCCCTTGGGCAGTTTGAGGTGCCAGCCGTCGTCGTCGCCGCCCGTGCGTCGGCGCAGGGTGATGCCGGCCCGCAGCAGCCGCAGGTCGTCGGTGTCGAAGTACTCGGCGACCAGCGGGAACGTGAGCACCTCGACCCTGTGCACACCGGGCACCCCGGCCAGGTCGGCCATGGCGGTCGTGGGTGCGACCTCGAACTTGCGCTCGATCTCGAGCGCTTCGGACGAGCGGGACATGCGGTGATCTCCTCCTGATGGACGGGGCTCCCGAGATCGGTGCCCGGCGGGCCGGTCTTCAGTCGCGCGCGACGTGCAGCGCGGTGAGCGTCCCGCCACCCGGGGCCAGGTCCGCCCAGCGACCCGGCACGGTCAGCACCGCGATCGCCGACGTGGGGAACTTGGTGTGCAGTGCGTCGAGCGCGTCGGGGGCCGAGTCGGGTCCGGCCAGCCGGTCGGCCAGGGCCGGGAGGCCCGGTGCGTGGCCGACCAGCAGCAGGGTGCGCAGTGTCTCGTCGGCCGAGTTGACCAGCTCGAGCAGCGTCTCGGGGGCGGCCTCGTAGATGTCGTCGGTGTACACGGTGGGTGCGACCAGGCCGGTCGCCTCGAGTGTCTGCCGGGTGCGTACCGCGGTGGAACAGAAGATGCCGTCGACAGGTGGGAGCCGGTCGGCGAGCCAGCGCCCGGCCAGCGGGGCTTCGCGCCGCCCGCGCTCGGCCAGGGGCCGGTCGTGGTCGGCCACGCCGGGCGGACAGCCGGACTTGGCGTGCCGCAGCAGCACCAGGGTGTGCGTGCCGGAAGCTGGGTTCGTCACCGCTCCAGCATGTCGCACCGGCGCCTACCTGCGGTCGTCCGGGGACCGATCCGGCCGCCGTTCGCCGACCACGTCGCCCAGGTACTGGGTCTCGGAGTCCTCGTTGTTCTGCTGCGCCTTGCGGTCGCTCGGAATCTCCTCCGGCAACTCCGGGAAGCGCTCGGACTCCTCGCGGTTCTGGGTGACCTGGCTGCGCAGGTACTGGGCCACCACCATGACGACGGCGACGGCAGGCACCGACAGGAACGCGCCGATGATGCCGAACAGGGTGCCGCCCAGGGACACGCTCCCCAGCACCACGGCCGCGTTGATCTTGAGCGTCCGGCTGACCAGCAACGGTTGCAGCACGTTGCCCTCGAGCTGCTGGACGAGCAGCACGATGCCCAGTGCGATGACCGCCGACCAGAAGCCCTGGGTGACCAGCGCGACCAGCACGGCGACGACGCCGGCCACGAAGGCGCCGACGATCGGGATGAAGCCGCCGAAGAAGGTCAGCACGGCGATCGGCAGGGCCAGCGGCACACCCAGGATCCACAGCCCGAGGCCGATGAAGATGCCGTCGACCGCGGCCACCGCCGCCTGCGACCAGATGTAGGCGCCCAGCGCCGACCAGACCCTGCCCGAGACCTCGGCGAAGTGGTCACCGGCCTCGCGGCCGATCCAGCGGCGCAGCCACGGCACGAACCGGGGCCCGTCCTTGAGCATGAAGAAGGCCAGCACCAGCGCGAGCACCAGGGTGATGAGGATGGAGCCGACGGTGGCCAGGCTGCTCAGCGCGGTGCCGGCCACCGTCTGGGTGTTGGCCTGCACCCACTGCACGCCCTGGTTGACCAGGTCGCCGAGCGCGTTGTCGTTCAGGTTGAACGGCGGTCCGGCCAGCCAGTCCTGCAGCGAGGACAGACCGGCGGAGAACTGGTTGGCCAGGTCCTGACCCTGGGCGGTGACCACCCGGGTGATCAGGGTGACCACCCCGGCCACGATGAGCAGCAGGCCGACCACGCCGATGAGCGCGGCGAGCGACGCGGGCAGCCAGCGCCGCAGGAACCGCACGGGCGGCCACAGCACGGTGGACAGCAGCAGGGCCAGGAACAGCGGCAGCAGGATCGACCAGAACTCGCCGATGAGCCAGGCCAGTACCCACAACCCGGCCGCGATGATGATCAGCCGGAGCGTCCAGGTCGACACGGCCGTGACGCCCCGGCCGAGCCGGTGCCGGGCGGCCGGATCGGCCTGCGGGACCTCCATGGCCTGGTCCTGCTTCCGGGCGCGGGGCCGGTCAGGAGTGGAACTGCCGCGTCGACCGAACATGAACGCCTTCCTGTCCGAGCCATCCGACGGTGCGGTGCACCGCCGATGACCGAGTGTGAACCGGTGACCACCCGGGCGGTGGCATCGGACGCTCGTGTGTTCCCCTGACCCCCACGTCCAACCAGCCGCCGGAGCGTTCGGTCCGACGACACCGCCCGTCCGGACGGGGTCACCGACCGGTTTGCGGGCTCACTGGTGGACGACTTACCGTACGGCCGCCCCGTGGTTCGACCCGAGCCCGGCGGCCTTCGCCGGCCCCGGCCGGTGTCTCGAGACCCGAGCAGGTCGCGCATGGTCACGAACGATCAGGACGACAGTCCGCTGGAACACTTCCTCGATCTGGTCGCGGAGTTGCACGACCCCGAGCTGGTCCGGCCCGAGCTGCTGCCCGAACGGCTCGCCGTGGCCACGGCCCGGGCCCTGCCGGTGGCGGGCGCCGGCCTCAGCCTGCATGGGGACGACCTGCGCATCCCGGTGGGGGCGAGCGACGAGTCGGCCGCGCTGGCCGAGCGGCTGCAGTTCACGCTCGGGTCCGGGCCGTGCCTGGAGGCGTACGCCCTCGGCGAGCCGTTGCTCGCCGCCGAGCCGGTCATCGCGAAGCACTGGCCGAAGTACCACCACGACCTGGTGGCCCGGACCGCGTTCCGGTCCGTCGCGTCGGTGCCGCTGCACGACGACCTGGTGCAGATCGGCGTGCTCGACCTGTTCGGGACCGGGGCGTCGCTGCACACCCTCGACCTGGCCGTGGTGAACACGGTCGCGGAGCAGATCTGCCGGCTGCTGGTCGACGCCGAGCTCAGCGCCGAGGTCGGCCGGTCGTCCCTGTGGCTGAGCAATCCGGCGGCCGCGGCCCGCAACCAGGTGGTGCAGGCGGCCGGGATCATCAACGTCGCGCTCGAGCTGACCGCGCCACGCGCGCTGTCCCTGCTGCGGGCCTACTCCTACCGCACGGAACGCCCGGTGGAGGCGACCGCGCAGCTGATCGTGGACGGTGTGCTGCTGCCGCGCCGGCTGCTCGCCTGACGGCCGCGCCGCCCGGCGGCGTCAGCTGGGTGGCGCGACCCGACCGTCCAGCGCCCAGGCCACCCGCCGGTCGCCGTCCCAGCGCCGGGCCGCCACCGCGGTGGCCGGGACGGATCCGAACCCGCCGACGAGCGGCAAGGCCAGACCGACCTGCTCCGGGCGGCACTGCCGGGCCAGCGTGACGTGCGCGGTCCAGTCGTCCGGGGCCAGGTGCCCGGCCGCCGGGACCCCGGCGTCGGCCAGCACGGCCGCGACCCGGGCGTGCACGGCGAGCAGGGCCGCGGACGGCACGACCAGGCGGGCGAGCACGCAGCGCGTCCCGCCGAAGACGACGACGCCGCCCAACGTGGCGGACACCGGCAGGTCGGCGACGGCGGCGGTCAGCGCCGCGGCCAGCGGCGATCCGGGCTCGTCGTCCAGGGCCGGGGCGACGGCCAGGGTGATGTGCGGGCGGTTGGTCGACCCGGTGTGCCGGGACTGGCTGGGCAGTCCGGCGGCGGCCAGCGTGTCCCACTGGGAGCGCACCCACGCGTCGGCGTCGTGGTCCAACAGCAACTCCACCGACTGCACCATCGGATCAGCCTGGCACGCGGGTCAGTCGGGCCGGTCGCCGCGGCGGCGCAGCGGGACCAGCGGCACCGCCGCCGCGGCCAGCAGCGCCGCGACCCCGAACCCGGCCGGATAGCCGGCCACGCCGACCAGCGCACCGATCGCCGGCGGGACCGCGGAGCCGGCCAGGAACTGGGCGGTGTTCTGGGCCCCCAGCGCCCGCCCGGCCCAGAACGGCCCGCCGATCTCGGCGACCGCGGTGAAGGCCAGCCCGTTCGGAGCCACCGTCACCACCGTGGCCAGCACCAGCACGACGACGGCCACCCCCCAGTCGAGGGCGTCGGTGACCGCGAGGGTGGCCATGACGACGGCGATGGCCACCGCGACGGTGCGCAGCGGTCGCATGCGGCTGTGCACCCGGTCCGACCAGATGCCGGCCGCCACCCGGCCGGCCGCGCCCAGCAGCTGGGTCACGGTGACCAGCACCCCGGCCGCAGCCGCGGACCAGGACCGCTCGGTGATCAGCCAGGTCAGCGTGAAGGTCCACACCACGAACTGGGGGACGACCAGCAGCACCGAGACGCCGTGGATGCGCCACAGCCGCCGGTCGGTGCGGTACGGATTGGCCGTCAGCTCCGGAGCGGCCTGGGCGCGGACCGGCCGCGGCGGGTCCAGCACCCACAGTGCGCAGCAGATCCCGGCGACGGCGGTCAGCACGGTGGGCACCAGCAGGGCCGCGCCGATGCCGTGCTCCTCGGCCAGGCCGGGGACGGTGAGCGCGGCCAGTCCCACGCCCAGCGGTTGTGCCATCTGCCGCAGTCCCATCACGGTGCCGCGCCGCTCGGCGGGGAACCAGCCGACCACGACCCGCCCGCTGGCCGCGTTCGCGCTGGCCGCGCCAGCCCCGCCCAGCAGCAGGAAGACGCTCAGCGGCACCAGGGATCCGGCGTCGGCGGTGAGCACGGCGCCCAGTCCGGCCGCGGCGGTGAGGATCCCGCCGAGGGCCAGCACCAGGCGTTCGCCGACGGCGTCGGCCAGCGCCCCCCAGGCGATCAGGGTGAACAGCACGCCGACCGTCGGCATGGCCACGACCACGCCGCCGGCGGCCAGCGACAGTCCGCGCTGCTCGTGCAGCGTCGGCAGCAGGAAGGCCACTCCGTTGGTGAAGACCGCGCCGGCGGCCTGGGTGCCCATGCCGAGCGCCAGCATCGACCACAGGCGCAGCGGCGGAAGATGCCCACGATCCGGCGTTCTCATCTGCTGCTCCCACATCTTGGGATCGGTGTCTCACTTGATGAACTGCTCAGGAGCATAGGCCGTGGGACGGGACCCGTCGGCCGCGCCCCGCCCGGCCGGGGCGCGCCTATCCTTAACGGCGCCATGACCGTCTCGCCCGGGGTGCCGGCTCCCGCCCAGGCCCCAGCCACGCCGCCCTCGTCCGGCGACGGCCGGAATTCCCGCACCCCGAGCGATCGCGGGCGGGGCCGCCTCGATCTCCCGTCCGACCTGGCCGCCCGCCTGGCCGCGGTGACGCTGCTCGACGAGCGCCGGCTCACCCAGCGCTGGCACCGGCTCGCCGGGGTGAGGCCGCCGGCCCGCCGGGACCTGCAGCGGCAGGAGTGGCTCACCCAGCTGCAGCGGGCCGAGGAGCGACTGGGTCGTCGCGCGGCCGCCGTCCCGGCCATCACGTTCCCGGACTCGCTGCCGGTGTCCCAGCGGGTCGACGACCTGGCCGCGGTCATCCGTGATCACCAGGTCGTGGTGGTGGCCGGCGAGACCGGGTCGGGCAAGTCGACCCAGCTGCCCAAGGTGTGCCTGCGGCTCGGCCGCGGCCGGCGGGGAATGATCGGGCACACCCAGCCCCGCCGCATCGCCGCCCGGGCGCTGGCCGAGCGCATCGCCGAGGAGACCGGCACCGAGCTGGGACAGGCCATCGGCTACAGCGTCCGGTTCAACGACCACACCGGTCCGCAGACCTCGGTCAAGCTGATGACCGACGGCATCCTGCTGGCCGAGATCGGTCGGGACGCCGACCTGCTCGGCTACGACACGATCATCCTGGACGAGGCCCACGAACGGAGCCTCAACATCGACTTCCTGCTCGGGTACCTGGTGCAGCTGCTGCCGCGCCGGCCCGACCTCAAGCTCATCATCACCTCGGCGACCATCGACCCGCAGCGGTTCGCCCGGCACTTCGCCGCCCCCGGCCGCGAGGTGCCGGTCATCGAGGTGTCGGGCCGCACGTTCCCGGTCGAGATCCGGTACCGGCCCTTCGGCCTCGACGCGCTCGGCGACCAGGACGGGGACGGGGACCCGGACGCCGTGTACGAGGCCGACCGCCGCACCGGTGCCACTGCCGGCGGGGCCGGGCCCGACGGCCCGGCCGACCAGACCCAGGCCATCTGCGACGCGCTGGACGAGCTGGCCCGCGAGGGCGACGGCGACGTCCTGGTCTTCCTGTCCGGCGAGCGGGAGATCACCGACACCGCGGACGCGGTGCGGGCGCACCTGGCCGGACGGCCGGGCGTGCACGAGGTGGTGCCGCTGTACGGGCGGCTGTCGGCCGCCGACCAGCACCGCGTGTTCAGTCCGCACAGCGGGCGGCGGATCGTGCTGTCCACCAACGTGGCCGAGACCTCGCTGACCGTCCCGGGCATCCGGTACGTCATCGATCCGGGCACCGCCCGGATCTCGCGGTACTCGCCGCGGACCAAGGTGCAGCGGCTGCCGATCGAGCCGGTGTCCCAGGCGTCGGCCGGGCAACGGGCCGGACGCTGCGGCCGCGTCGCCGACGGCGTGTGCATCCGGCTGTACAGCGAGGACGACTTCGTGGCGCGGCCGGAGTTCACCGACCCGGAGATCGTCCGGACCTCGCTGGCCTCGGTGATCCTGCAGATGGCGTCATTGCGCCTGGGCGACATCGAGTCGTTCCCGTTCATCGACCCGCCGGACCGCCGGCTGATCACCGACGGCATCACGGTGCTCACCGAGCTGAACGCGCTCGAACCCGGTCAGGGTGGCACCTTCCTCACTCCGACCGGTCGCGCGTTGGCCGCGCTGCCGGTGGACCCGCGGCTGGCCCGGATGATCGTCGAGGGCGACCGGCAGGGCTGCATCGCCGAGATCCTGGTCGTCGTCGCCGCCCTCACCGTGGTCGACGTCCGCGAGTACCCGCTGGAGGAACGGGACAAGGCGGTGGCCGCGCACTCCCGGTTCGTCGACCCCCGGTCCGACTTCCTGGCCGTCATCAACCTGTGGCAGTACTTGGCCGATCAGGGACGAGCGTTGTCCGGCAACGCGTTCCGCCGGATGTGCCGACGGGAGTACCTGCACTGGCTGCGCATCCGGGAGTGGCAGGACCTGCACGCCCAGCTCGAGCAGATCGCCCGCGGCCTCGGCATGGACACCACCGCGTCGGCCCGGACCAACGTCGGCCTCGTCCTCGAGCAGCCGCAGCAGCACGGTCGACCGGAGTCATCCGGAGCCGGGAACGGGGACGGCAGCCGGCGCGGACGCGGCCGGCGCCGCCGTCCCGCTGCCCAGGTGGTGGCCGCCGCACCCGAGCCTGCACCCCAGACCGCGCCCGCGGCGGCACCTGGGACCACCCAGCCCAGTCAGCCCGTCAAGGGCTCGTTGGCGGTCCCGGTCGACGTCGCCCGCGTGCACACCGCCGTGCTGGCCGGCCTGCTGAGCCACCTGGGCAGCCGTCCGGAGGCCAGCCGCGAGTACCAGGGCACCCGCGGCAGCAAGTGGATGATCTGGCCGGGCTCGGCGTTGTCCCGGTCCGGTCCGCCGCTGGCCGTCGCGGCCGAACTGGTGGAGACCAGCCGGCTCTGGGGCCGGGTGGTGGCCCGGATCGAACCGGAGTGGGCCGAGCAGGTCGGCGAGCACCTGCTGAAACGCTCGTACTCCGAGCCTCGGTGGAGCGCCAAGCGGGGCGCCACCGTGGCCACCGAGCGGGTCACCCTGCTCGGGGTGACGCTGTTCGCGGCGCGCACGGTGCAGTTCGACCGGATCGACCCGGAACTGTGCCGCGAGTTGTTCATCCGGCACGCGCTGGTCGAGCGGGACTGGCCGACCCGGCACGCGTTCGCGGCCGCCAACCGGCGGGCGGTCGACGAGGTCGCCGAGTGGGAGGACCGGCTGCGTCGTCGCGACCTGCTCGACGACGAGGTGCTGTTCGCCTGGTACGACCAGCGGATCCCGGCCGACATCACCGACGCCCGCCGGTTCGACCGCTGGTGGAAGACGCAGTCCCGCACGCAGCCGGGCCTGCTCACCTTCACCGCCGACCAGCTGGTCGCCGAGCTGCAGCGCCGGGACGCCGGCTTCCCGGACTCCGAGCTGGGTCGCGACGCGTTCCCGGACACGTTCGCGGCCGGCCCGGTCGAGCTGGACCTGGACTACACGTTCGACCCGGCCCGCAGCGACGACGGGGTCAGTGTCACCATCCCGCTGGCCGTGCTGTCCCGCGTCGACCCGGCCGCGTTCGGTCGGCAGATCCCCGGGTTGCGCCGGGACCTGACCGTGGCCCTGATCCGCTCGCTGCCCAAGCAGCTGCGGCGCAACTTCGTGCCGGTGCCGGACTTCGCCGCGGCGGCGCTGCAGCGGATCGACCAGGCGGGCGACGGGTCGTCCGGTCTGCCGGACCAGCTGGCGACCGCGCTCACCGCGCTCACCGGCGTCGTCGTCCGGGCCGCCGACTTCGACGTGGACAAGGTGCCCGACCACCTGCGGATGACGTTCAAGATCGTCAACGAGGCCGGGGAGGACGTCGCCGCGGGCAAGGACCTGGCATCGCTGCAGCACCGGCTGCGGGACGACACCCGCACCGCGGTGGCCAGTGCCGTGGCGCGGGACAGCCGCAGCCTGGAGCGGCCCGGGCAGACCACCTTCCCGCCCGAGGGGGTGCCGCGCCAGGTGACGACCACCGTCGCCGGCCAGTCGGTGACCGCGTACCCGGCGCTGCTGGACCGGGGGACGGTGGACGGTGCGCCGCGGGTCGACCTGGTCGTGCTCACCGACCCGGACGACCAGCGGCTGGCCCACCGCACCGGGACGGTGCGACTGCTCGGGGCCGGGCTGACGGTGCCGATCAGCTTCCTGCGGCAGGCGCTGAGCCGCACCGAGATGATGCTGCTGGCCACCAGCGGGCACGGCTCGACCACCGCGTTGGTGCAGGACGCCACCGTGGCCGTGGTCGACGCGCTGCTGGACTGGGCCGGCGGGCCACCCTGGACGGCGGCCGAGTTCGAAGCCCGCCGGGAGCGGATCGCCGGGCAGCTGAACCGGTCGGTGCTGGACGTGTTGCACGCCGCCGGGCAGGTGGTGCAGGCGGCCAACGCGGCCCGGGACCGGATCGACGGGATCCGCGGCACCGCGCTGACCCGGCAGGTCGCCGACCTGCAGGCCCGGCTGACCGAGCTGGTCGGCGGCGACTTCGTGGCCCGGACCGGTGCCGCGGGGCTGCCCGATCTGGTCCGGTACCTGCAGGCCCTGGAAGTGCGGGCGCAACGGCTGGCCGAGAACCCGGACCGGGACCGGCAGCGGATGGCCGAGATCGCCGAGCTGTCCGCCGCCGCCGACGAGGTCGTCGACGCCGTCTGGCACCGCCGCGGGCTGGCCGCGCTGGTCGACGGGCGGGCCGGATCCGGCGCCCGGGTCGGACCCGAGCTCGACCCGCGGGTGCGGGAGCTGCGGCGGCTGCTGGCCGAGTACCGGGTCGCGCTGTTCGCCCAGCCGATGCGGACCGCGGTGCCGGTGTCGGCCAAGCGCATCGGGGCGGCCGTGGCCGACCTCCGTGCCACGATGGGCCGGTGACCTCCTCGTCCACCCGCCGGTCGGGTCAGCCGTCCCGATCACGCCCCCGCCGGCCGGCCGGCGCCGAGCAGCCGCCGGTCCGGTTCGCCGGGCTGGTGCGGGGCGGAGCAACGTTCATGGCGCTGGTGGTCGGGGCCGCGGCGGTGGCCGCGCTGGTCGGGACGGCGGGCACCGCTGATCCGGCCGTGGTCGGCCTGGCCGCACCAGGCCCGCTGGTGGAGTTCGGCATCCCGGTGATGCGCACCCTGCTCGACGTGGCCGCGGTGGCGACCGCCGGGCTCGGATTGCTGTCCCGGTTCATCGGATTCGACGACCCGGACCGCGCCGAACCGGTGCTGCGTCGGGTGCGCCGGGTGGCGGTGTGGACGGCGGCGGCCTGGGCGGCCGCCGCCCTGACGAGCATCGTGCTGCTCACCGCCGAGCTGCAGCCCGGCTCGGTGCCCAGCCCGGCCGACGTGTGGCGGTACATCGGCAACATCCCGGCCGGCAAGGGACTGCTGCTGTCCGCGGCCTGCGCGCTGGCTTCGGTGTGGCTGGCCCGGCTGGCCGTCCGGCACGGCGAACGGGTGCCGGCCGAGCTGCGCACCGGGCTGGCCCTGTTCGGCCTGCTGCCGCTGCCGCTCACCGGGCACGCCAGCAACTGGCAGTACCACGACCTGTCGATGGTGCTGATGGAGCTGCACGTGGTCACGGCCAGCGCCTGGGCCGGGGGACTGGGCGCGGTCATCGTCTTCCTGGTGCGCCGGCCGGACCTGCTGGCCGTCGCGCTGCCGCGGTTCTCCCGGCTGGCGACCTGGTGCGTCGTCGCGGTCGGGGTGACCGGCCTGTTCACCGGCATCCTCGAGCTGGCGCTCTCACCGCTCACCGAGCTGCCGTCCTCGTTGTGGACGACGCGCTACGGCGTGCTCATCCTGGCCAAGACGCTGTGCATGGTCGTCGTCGCGGTCATCGCGGTGGTGGTGCGGACGCGCTTCCTGCCGCACATCGCGAACCGGCAGCGGACGGCGGTGGCGCTCTGGTGCGGCTGGGAGCTGATCGTGCTGGCTGTCGCGTTCGGGGTCGCCGTGGTGCTGACCCGCAGCTCGGTCACCCTGTACTGAGCAGGCGTGTGCGTGCTGCCCGGCGAGTCGGACGATCTCGACCGGGCACCTGCCTTCGGCCTCGAGTCCGTCGCAACGGGTGGCCAGGGACCGCCTTCGCCAGGCGCTGCCGGGCCGCTACCGGGACACATCGCTCTCGATCGCCTGCCGGTGATCACGGAACGGCCCGCCCGCTGACCACCCATGGTGGTTCCGAACGACTCGATCCGAGCCCCACTGGCCATCCGAGAGCACCGCAACCCGCGACATCAGGCCTCGATCCCCGTCCCGCGCCGCGGTCATCGAGCGAACGCCCTAGGAGTCGATGAAGCGGGTGTAGACGTCTGCCACCTCAGTGGCGGAGTCGGCGAGATGTGACGCCATCCTCCGCTCCGCCAATGTGGCGTTCCCGTCGGTGATCGCAGCGAGGATCCGTCGGTGCGCGCGCTGGGTCGACGGCAGCACGACGTCGAAGTCCGTGCGGTCCAACGGCTCGAACATCGCCATCCGCGTCGTCTCGATGGCGTCCAACAGCAGCGGAAGGTCGGCCATCTGCGCGATCGTGAGGTGGAACGCTGAATCCAGACTTCGGAAGGTGGCGACGTCCTCAGCCGTGTCGAGACCGCGGACGGCGCCTTCGAGCTCACCCAAGCCCTCGTCGGTCGGGCGTTCCGCGGCCCGGCGAGCCGCGAGTGGTTCGATGCGAGCCCGGAACTCGAGCAGTCCCTGCAGCTCGGACCAGCGCAGCGCGGGCGGGGTCCGGGCGTCCGGGGCCGCCGGAGCCTTGACGATCGAGCCTCCGTTGACGCCACGGCGCACCTCGATCAGGCCCTCGCCCTCGAGGACCCGGAGCGCCTCACGCAGGGTGACCCGCGAAACGCCCAGGCGTTCGGCATGCTCGCGCTCCGGTGGGAACCGCTCACCGGGCGAGACCCGGCTCAGCATGATGTCCCGGCGAAGTCGTTCCAGCACCACCGAATAGGCAGCCGGAACGCGCACCTGGTGATCGGCCATGACCACGATCCTATCCGGCGTCGGTGCGCCATACCCAAAGACGGTCCTTTGGACTAATCTGCGATCCATTATGACACTTTCGACGAGACATCACGTCCGGAGCCGACCAGTCATCGGCCTGACGGGACGGCGTACCTCCGCTGCCCGCCTGGGAGCACCGCCCGGTTTCTGGGACGCCCAAGCGGACGCCTACTACAGCGAGTACGCGCGCAGCGTGGCGCACGCCGGTGGGCTTCCGTTCCACATCTCGCTGGATGCCGCAGCGACAGACGTCGGCGACGTGATCGACGCGTTGGTGCTGACCGGTGGGGACGACGTGGAACCGTCCCGGTACGGGAGCACGATCGGTCCCAGATCGACGGCCGTCGACCCAGACCGCGACGCGTTCGAGATCGCCCTGTTCGAGGCCGTCCTGCGGGCTGGCAAGCCGATCCTCGGCATCTGCCGTGGGAGCCAGCTGATCAACGTGGCGCTGGGCGGCACCTTGGTGTCGGACCTGCCCCTCGGTGAGGGAGCCTCCCACGCGTCGTACGCCTTCCCGAGGGCGCACCGTCGCCATGCAGTGCGGTTCGAGGTCGGCAGTAGGGCGCACGAGATGTACGGAGATCTGACGAGCGTCAACTCGTTCCACCACCAAGCGGTGGACCGAGTCGGTTCTGGACTGACCGTGACCGGACGAGCCGAGGACGGGGTCGTCGAGGCCATCGAGATGCACGACGCACCGGTGCTCGGGGTCCAGTGGCATCCCGAGTGCTTCGCCTCCGACCCGGTGTTCGACTGGTTGGTCCACGCCGCCAGGAGTGACGTGGCCGCGGCGGGGTGACGCGCAGATGAGGCGTACGCCCCGGCCTCAGGCCCGGGGCGTACGCCTCATCGGTGTCCCGCCGTCAGGCGCCGCGGTCGATGCTGCGGAGGCGACTCACGCCCGCCATCCGCTCCTCGGCCAGACGATCGGCGGTCGCTGCGGTCGTGAGGCCGGTGGATGCGGCGGTCTCCAGGACTCGCAGTGTGGTGTCGAAGATCCCGGTGGCGCGGACCTTCGCGCGCTCGAAGTCGAATCCGTGCACCTCGTCGGCGATCTGGATCACTCCGCCGGCGTTGACACAGTAGTCAGGGGCGTAGAGCACTCCCTTGGACGCGATCTCCTGGTCGATCCCCGGCTCCGCCAGCTGGTTGTTGGCTCCTCCGCAGATGATCTCGGCGTTGAGCGCAGCCAGCGAGGAGCGATCGATGGCGCCGCCCATGGCACACGGTGAGTAGATGTCCATGTCGACGCTCTGCAGTTCATCGGTGGATCCGACGACGGTGATGTGCGGGTATCGGCCCGCCAGGGCGTCGATCGCCGCCTGGCTGGGATCGGTGATGGTGACGACTGCGTCCGCCTCGACCAGCAGTTCGGTCAGGCGCGAGCCGACCTTCCCGGCGCCCGCGATCGCGACCCGCTTGCCGCTCAGTGAGGTGCTGCCCCAGCGGTGCGCAGCGGCCGCCCGCATGCCCTGGAACACTCCCCACGCGGTCAGGATCGACGAGTCACCGGCTCCGCCCTGAGCGACGGTCCGGCCGGTCACGTAGGGCGTCTCGCGGGCCACCACGTCCATGTCAGGGCTGAACGTGCCGACATCGCAGGCGGTGAGGTAGCGCCCGCTGAGTCCGTGGATGAAGCGGCCGTAGGCCCGCAGCACGATCTCGGACTTGTGCTTGTCGGGATCTCCGATGATGACCGCCTTCCCCCCGCCGTGATCGAGCCCCGCCAGGGAGTTCTTGTAGGCCATCGCCTTGGACAGGCGCAACGCGTCGTCGAGGGCGTCCTGCGATGAGCTGTAGGGGTAGAAGCGGGTTCCGCCCATCGCCGGCCCGAGGGCCGTGGAGTACAGCGAGATGATGGCCTTGAGGCCGGATGCCTCGTCGTGACAGAACACCACCTGTTCGTGGTCGCTGCTGAAGATGTCGTTGATCATGGCTCTTGCCTTCGTGTGAGGGGGTCCGGTTCGCGGATGCGCGACTCAGATCACCGGGTCGAGCAGGTCTGCACCGACAACCTGCTTGCCGGCGAAGAACTCCAGGACGTCACGGTCGCCGTGCCCGCCCAGGCCGCTGGTACCGAAGAAGCTCTGGGCCGAGTCGGCGGCCATGTCCAGCAGACTCGTTCCGTTGAGCTTGACTTCACCGGCGACGATCTGGGCGCCGACCGCCATCCCGCGCTCCTCATCGCCGGTGAAGACGTACCCGGCGAGGCCACCGCCGAGCCCGTTCGCCCGGGTCACGGCCTGGGCATCGTCAAGCACGGGACTGATCGCCAGGACCGGGCCGAAGATCTCGCCGGGAAGGGGGATGTCGTCGCCGACGAGCAGCGTCGGCGAGAGGAACCAGCCGTGCTCGGGCGACGGGAGCGGGGCTAGGTGGCCGGCTCCCGCGGTGACCATCTGCTGGATCTGGCCCTCCAGCACGGCTCGGCGGTCGGCGAACGCCAGCGGTCCGAAGGTCACCTCCGGGTGGGTGCTCGGTCCCAGGCGGAGCTGCTCGATCTCGGCCACCACTGCCTCGACCAGAGCCGGCACGAGACGGTGATGGGCGTGGACGACGCGCGGCGCCTCGCACCACTGCCCGTTCAGTTTGGTGAAACCGGAGGCCAGCGCGCGTGCAGTGACCGCCAGGTCGGCGTCCGCGAGGACCAGCGCCGGGTTGTTGGAACCCAGCTCCAGGCGCAGCCGGGTGAGGTTGCCACCGGCGCGCGAAGCCACCCGGCGACCCGTCTCCGTGGACCCGGTCATCGAGATGGCTCGGATGCGCGAGTCGCCCGCGACGAGCGCGCCGACATGGGCGTCGCCGTGGATCAGCCCGAAGACCCCGTCCGGCACTCCGGCGGCCGCGAGCGCTGCGGCGATGAGCTCAGCACTCCAGGGTGACTCGGGCGATGGCTTGGCCACGACCGGCGCGCCGGCG
This sequence comes from Nakamurella leprariae, assembly GCF_016918035.1. Taxonomy (GTDB): domain Bacteria; phylum Actinomycetota; class Actinomycetes; order Mycobacteriales; family Nakamurellaceae; genus Nakamurella; species Nakamurella leprariae. The sequence continues at coordinate 98,026 of NZ_JAERWK010000015.1, forward strand.
ATCAAGGCGTAGGTCAGGTTCTTGACCAGGACGGCGGCGGGCGCGTTCCAGGGGAGGAGCAGCGCGGTCGGACCCCAGGGCACGCGTCGCAGCTGCACGCTCCTGCCATCGGCCTCGAGCCACCTGGCGGCGGCCTGCTGTTGCGCGAGCTGCACTGCCCGGCGAACAGTTCCGGGCAGGCTCTGGGCGAACAGCCGGGTGAACCGCACGGGGACGCCGCTGTTGATCGCGTCCAGTGCTGCGATGTCGTCGGCCGCCTGCTCGAGCTGCGTGGCGAAGGCCGCGAGGACGGCAGCTCGTTCCGCCAGGTCGGCCCGCGCCCAGAGTCCAGATCGATGGGTCCTGACGGCCGCGGCGATCGCTGCGTCGACCTGGCCGTCACTGGAGAACGAGTACGTCTGGAGCAGGTCACCGGTGTTGGGGTCGAACAGGTCGCGGCGCAAGGTCGGTGCGGCGTTCGGGGTCGGCGCGCCGGCGATCCAGGTACGCGGAACGGGGGGTTGCATCGTGGTGCCTCAGATCCTGTCGAAGTAGCGGTCGAGATCCCAGTCGCCGGTGTGGGACATGAAGGTGCGCCACTCGTGCTCGGCCAGGATGGCCATGTGATGGCGTTGTTCCTCGCCGATGATGCGGGCGACGAAGTCCGCGTCGCGGAACAGGGCTGCGGCTTCGGCCAGGTTCGCCGGGAAGGTGGGATCCACCGGTGCCTCGTACCCGTTGCCCGTCGTCATGGGAGGCGGGGCGACGTCGTTGGCGATCCCGTCTCGCGCTGAGGCGATGAGCCCGGCCAACGTCAGGTACGGGTTCGTGTCGGCCCCGGGGAGACGGAACTCCAGGCGAAGGTCCTGCGGCTGCCGCCCGACGACGCGCAGCGACGTCGTGCGGTTGTCCAGCCCCCAGGTGGTGCCCCAACCGGAGACGTCCCCCGAGTTCACCCGCCGGAAGGCGTTGACCGTGGGGGCGTACCAGGTCATGAACGCGGGCGCATGGTGAAGGACCCCGCCGATCGCGCCGCGCATGATGTCGCTGAGACGGTGCTCCGCGGTCGGATCCCAGAAGCTGGGCGTGCCGTGACGATCCACCACGGACAGGTGGACGTGACATGAGGACCCTGGTTGGCCTTGGTTGAGCGGCTTGGCCATGAAGGTGGCCGACATGCCCGCGGCCGCGGCGCTGTCTCGGACCGCCAGCTTGTACAGGGCGTGTCGGTCAGCCATCTCCAGTGGCTCGCCGTACCGGAAGGTCATCTCCCACTGGCCGGAGCCCCACTCACTCTGGGCCGCTTCCATCTCGATCCGGGAGTCGCGCAGGTCCTGGCGCAGCTTGCGGAAGAACGGCTCGTAGTGGTTGCCCTCGTGGATCATGTAGTCCGAGGGACTCAGGGTGGTCGGCTCCAGGCCACGGAACCCGGCCTGCCGCAGTGCCCGTGGCTCGTTGCGGAAGAGGTAGAACTCCAGCTCCGTGCCCGTCTTGGCCGCGAAGCCGGCGTCGGTCAGGTCGGCGATCTGACGCTTGAGGATCTCGCGCGGTGAGATCGCCAGGGGTTCCCCGGTCTCCTTGTCCACGGCATCGGCGAAGCAGATCGCGATTCCGTCGAGCCAGGCTGCTCGGCGCAGCGTCGACAGGTCCGGGCGCAGCGTGAAGTCGGGGATCCCGTTGTGCACTCCGCAGACCTTGAAGACATTCGCCTCCACCAGGTCCAGGCTCTGCGTGAGATCCCAGGCGTAGATGCAGGTGCAGACGTCAACGCCCCCCTCCACCACACGATCGAAGCCTTCGATCGGGATCCGACGGCCGACCAGGCGACCCTGCAGGTCCGGGGTGGCGACGATCACGGTGTGGATGTCGTCGGTCAGGCCGGCATCGGCCAGGATCTGGGCGCTCATCGGGTCAGCCACCCGCCGTCGACGGGCAGCTGGACGCCGTCGATGAAGGACGCTTCATCGGACAGGAGGAAGGAGACCGCCTTGGCGACGTCCTCGGGTTGACCGACCCGGGGAATCAGCAGGCGTTGTCTCATGAACGCCAGACCCGCCTCGGAGGTGACCGTCTCCAGATCGAAGAAGTTGGTGGCGATGGGGCCGGGGGCGACGCAGTTCACCCGGATGCCGTCGCCGGCGAGTTCCACCGCCAAGGCCTTGGTCAGCATCGGGACGCCGCCCTTGCTGGCGTTGTAGTGCGGCTGCGAGGTCGCACCCGAGGTGACCACGACCAGTGCTTCGATCGTGGAGAGGTTCACGATGGCCCCACCGCCGCTGCGGGCCATGGCCTTGCCGACGGCTCGGGCGACGAGGAACTGACCCTTGAGGTTGACGTCGACGACCAGATCCCAGGCCTCTTCGGTGAGGGTGGCCAGCGAGTGGCTGGTCACCACGCCGGCGTTGTTGGCCAGCAGATGGATCCCGCCGAACGTCGCCTCCGCCCGGGCGACAGCGGCGTCGATCTGCTCCGCGCTCCGGACGTCGAGCGGAGCGGCGATGGCCTCGCCACCGTTCGCGGCGATGGCCTCGGCGACGGTCGTGGCGGCGGTCTCGTCGACGTCCGTGACGACGATGCGGGCCCCTTCGGCTGCCAGGTGCTCGACGATCGACCGGCCGATACCGGCGCCGGCGCCGGTGACGAACGCGACCTTGCCCTCATGACGGCGCTTCACGCTGTGGTTCCTTCCATGGTGTCGATCTCGGCGAACCGCCGGACGACGTTCTCTGTCATTCGCGAAATGCCGTTGTTCGAGTTGTTCTCGAGCAAGGCACCTGAGTAGGCGATGGACCCGGCGGCGAAAACCGCTCCTCCCTGCGAGGTCTCGAAGTAGACGATGTCGGAGTGCACCTCTGGGTCGACGTCCCCGCCGTGCTGGCCGTCGAGGATGAAGGCGACTTCCGAGGCGTCCCGTTGGTAGGTGCGACCGTGGTCGCGCGAGGCCGCCAGGATGATTGCGTTGGCGGGTGTGCCCAGGACCGGATCCGCCCGGTCGAGTTCATCGCCGGCTGCGCCGCCCATCACTCGCCCGTAGTTGCCGAGGGGCTCCTCGTCCACGCCTTCGAAGATCCAGGCGAGCTCGGGCGCGAACGATGCGTCCGTCCGCCAGTACGGCTGTGATCCACCCCAGCCCTGCGCCGCCATCCCGATGCCCACCAGGCGCTGCGGCTCACGGCCGCGGTGCCGCCAGGCTCCGCCGAGCAGCCCGGTCGACACCAGGTGCGTCTCGCCCGGTCGGGACTTCCACGCCGTGATGCCGGCGAAGCCCCGACGGACCTCCACGACCAAGGGGGACTCGGAGACGACCCCGGTCACCCAGTAGAAGCCGTTGCCGCCGATGTACACCATGCGGCCGCCCGAGTCGCGGTACTGCTCGAGCGCGTCCAGCATCTCGCTGGAGTAGTACTCGGGATGCGCCCCGGTCACGACCACCTTCCACCCGCGCAGATAGTCGGTGCCGAGCTTGTGCAACTCGAAGTCGGTGATCACGTCGAACTCGATGCCGACGCTGGCCAGCCACTCCAGCAGGTACATCTCGGCCGAGAAGCCGCGGCCGCTGTCGCTGAGCCACATGCGGTAGTCGTGCCGGGTGTTGACGATGGGGCGTGCTGCGCTGGAGTACACGACCCCGTGTCCGTCGGGGTGTGTGTCGTACTGCGAGAGCCCGAAGGTGCCGTTGCCGACGTGCGCGAGGTCGGCCTCGCCGGGTTCAGTCGTGAAGTGCCCGGTCACCGAGGGCGCCATGCCTTCGAACAGGGATTCGTTGGCGTAGGACAGGTAGGTGAAGGTCGGCACCACCACCACGACCGGCTTGCGGGTGTCCCCCGGGGCCGGCGCCACCACGAACGGGACGAAGTCCACTGCGTGCTCGGTGGCGATCCGGAGGGCGTAGGCCCCGGAGGGCAGGTCGGCGGGGAGCGCCCCGGTGAGGGTCTCCGTCCAGCCGGAGTCCGACAGGTCGGTCTCGTGGAAGTGCGCGGCCGAGTACTCCGTGGGCGCCTCGATGAAGCGAGTGGTCCGCCGCTGCCAGTTCGGTCCGGGGACCCCACGGGTCGGCAGGTTGTAGAGCTGGCCGGAGGTGCCACCGGCGATGTTCGTGGCGACGCCGTCCTCGCCCGACGCAGGGAACAGGTCCCAGGCGCCCAGCAGTTCGACCTCGGAGTCCGCCGGGTCGAGGGTGCGTTGCCTGGCCAGTGTCCGCAGCTGTTGCGGACTCAGGACACCGTCGGCCACGAACGGCCAGCTGATCGTGGCGGTGAGATTGGCAGTGGCGCGCCCGTGGGCCGTGGGGCCGGTGCCGTGGGTCACGATCGGGAACGCCCCGGCGACCACCACCTGGTCGCCGATGGAGACGCTGCCTGCCAGGTGGCCGCTGGCCGAGCTGGACTCCACCCCGCCTTCGACCGCGATGGCATGGACCTGGGTGCGGTCGTCGTCGACGATGCCGACGAGGAGGTACCACGCATTCGGCTCGAGCGGCTCGGGGCTGGAGAGGGTTCCCGCGGGATCGTGGGTCTTGAGCACCACCCGGGAGTCCTCGACGCCGAGGGTGACGAGCCGCTGTTCGTCCCCCACCGTCACGATGGACTGCGGCGTCGAGCCGACCTGGCCGTCGAAGCGCACGAAGGCGCCGATGGTGAGTCGGGCGCCGGGCGCTGTGCGGAGGGTGCCGGTCATGAAGCCGCCGAAGTGACCGTCCTGGCCGTCGACGGTGAGGGTGGTCGCGTCGGGCCAGGTGATCTCGGTGGTCTGTCCTTCCCGCCCGGGCGAGTCCAGGGCTGTGTCCAGGTGCACCAGGGCGATGCTTGCCTGGGCTCGGGTCGGACTCGAGACGTACACGCGGATCGGATCGCCCGGGAAGTACGACAGTCGGTCGGTGTACGAGGTCAAGATCGAGGGAATCATCGAGGCTCCTGACGAGATGGGGGACGGGTCGTCAGCGCGACGACCGGTGGATCCAGAAGCGAACGCCTTCGAGCGCTGCCGCGAGGACGAGGACAGCGCCGGTCAGGACCTGGCTCAGCTGGGAACTGACGTTCATCAGCGTGATGCCGTTGGTCAGGATGCCCATCAGCCAGACGCCCACCACGACGCGCCACAGATGGCCCTTGCCGCCGGAGTACGGAATGCCTCCGAGCAGCACTGCGGTCAGGACACTGATCTCGAAGCCGGCCCCCAGCGTGCCGCTGGGGGCGCTGTCGAGGCGCGCAACGACCATGAGACCGCCCAGAGCACTGAGGGTCCCGACCAATGCATACAGACTGAGGACGAGGCGCCGGACTGGGATTCCGCTCAGGTACGCGGCTCGGCTGTTGACGCCGACGGCGACGACATGGCGGCCGGCCGGCAGGAGCGTCATGACCAGTGCCCCGAGTGCGACCACGAACACCGCGATCCACACGAGCGTGGGGACGCCGAGCACGCGGGCGTTGCCGAACTCCAGCACGGCGCTCGGGAAGCCGTAGAGCGCGTCCGGGGACAGCACCTGGGCCAGCCCGCGACCGGCTGCCAGGATGCCCAGGGTGACGATGATCGGTGAGAGCTTGAAGTAGCCGATGAGCACGCCGTTGAGCAGGCCGACCGCGAGACCGACGCCGAGGCCCACCATCACGCCTGCCGTCACGCCGGCCGAGTTGAAGGTGAGACCGGCGCAGACCCCGGAGACGGCCATCACCGAGCCGATCGAGAGGTCGATGTACCCGGACATCAGCAGGAGCGCGGCTCCCACCGCGACGACCATCAGGGGCGCTGACTGAAGCGCGATCAGCAGCAGATTGTCCTTGGTGAGGAACGAGGAGTGGTTGACGGCGAAGAAGATCATCAAGCCGACCGTCGCGACGGGCATGATGCTGTCGATGCCGGTGAGGAGCCCGGACTTCAGCGACGGGGCCGGCTCGGACTTCGCGTCGGTGGCGATCACTTCGGTCATGCGGCGGTGTTCCCTTCGGATCGGACCTCGCTGGGTCCGGATGATGGGGCGGGCTGGGCCAGCACCATGAGCTCCCGCTCGGCCGTGTCGCCCGGCACGATCCCGACGATGCGGGATTCGGCGAGAACGACCACACGGTCGGCCAGTGCGTTGAGCTCCTCGACGTCGCTGGAGACGAAGATGACCGCGCGTTCGCTCTCGCGCGCGAACTCTCGGATCATGCGGTGCAGTTCTGCCCGCGCACCGACGTCGACGCCCTGGGTGGGTTCATCGAGCAGCAGCAGGGTGACGCCGCTGCCGTCCATGAGCCATCGGCCCATCACCAGCTTCTGCGCGTTGCCGCCCGAGAAGCGATCGCCGGCCAGGCCCGCGGACATCGGATGGAGCGACATGCGTCCGGCGACTGAGTCGAAGACGTGCTGCTCGACCCTTGGTCGGCGCCAACCCCGGGACAGCCTCCGATAGTGCGGCATCAGCACGTTCTCCTGGGCCGAGAGCGAGGAGAACAGGGACTGCGACTTGCGATCGGACGGGACCAGCGCGATGCCCGACCGCCGGGCGATCCCGGGCGAGGACAGCCGGAGATCACTTCCGGCCAACCGGAACCCACCCTCGCTGGGCCTGGCTCCGGCCAGTGCCTCGACCAGGTTGGTCCGCCCGGAACCGAGCAGCCCGAAGACTCCGACGATCTCGCCGGCGCCGATCCGCACGGAGACGCCCGGTGCGCCGGACGCGCGGAAGTCGGCAAGCTCGAGCAGGGGCGGCCGGTCATGCTGGACCGGGCGGTTCTCGCTCGTGGCGGTGGCGGCTCGGGCGACGGGGGCCCCGGTGATGCCCTCGATGAGTGTCTCGATGCCGAGGTCGGCCGTGGGTCGAGTCCACTCCACGCTGCCGTCGCGCAGGACCGAGACCTCATCGGCGACCGCCGTCACCTCGCGGAGAAGGTGGGTGACGTACACGATCGCAAGGCCGGACTCGTGGGCGAGCCTGGTGATCAGGCCCAGCAGGATGTCGGTCTCCCGCGAACTCAGGGCCGCCGTGGGCTCATCGAGGATCAGGACCTCGGGCCGATGGTGCAGGGCCTTCGCGATCTCGACGACCTGCTTCTGTCCCATGGTCAGCGACGTGAGCGGTCGGGACGGATCGAAGTCCGCTCCGACCCGATCCAGCAGTTCGGAGGCGATCCGGCGCTGTGCGGCCTTCCGAACGGTGCCGAACGGGGTCCGTTGCTCACTGCCCAGGAAGATGTTCTCCACCGCCGACAGGTCGCTCACGAGCTCGAGGTGCTGGTAGATGATCGCTGTCCCAGCCTTGAGCGCTGACTGGGGCGTGAAGCCGGTGTGGGTCAGACCGTTCACGGTGATCGTCCCCGCGTCCGGCCGTACCGCGCCGCTCAGACAGCCCAGCAGGGTCGACTTGCCCGCACCGTTGGGTCCCAGCAGGGCGTGGATCCGACCCGCCCGGATCTGCAGGTCGACGCCCCGCAGGACCACGTTGTTGCCGTACGACTTGCTCAGACCGTGGATGGTCATGCCGCTCATCGGCATGGCACGCGTTCCTCGCGCCGCGTCGCGCTGCTCATCCGCCCTGCTGCGCGATCAGCTCGTCGAGCTCGCTGGGATCATCGAGCGAAGCCGGGATGACAGCGGCCTCGGTCTCGGTCTCGCCCGAGCCTGTGATCGCGTTGATCGAGTTCTGAACGATGGCGTGGCTCAGGTCGATCATGTCGATGGCAGCCGACACCTTGTAGGCGCCGCCGGCCTTGACCGCCTTCAGCGCCTCGATGTTGCCGTCCTGACCGGCGATGAAGACCTCGCTGGGATCGATGCCCTTGCTCTGGAACGCCTTGAGCGCGCCCAGGGCGGCGTCGTCGTTGGCGCCGATGTAGATCCGCAGATCCGGGTTCGCGTTGAGCAGCGCCTCGGCCTGCTCCAGCCCGCAGGTCTGGTCGGAGCAGTCCTGCAAGGAGATCACTTCCACACCGGCGTCGGAGATCAACTTCTGCGGCTGCTCCCAGCGGCCCCGGACGTCAGGCACGGCGGTGATGGAGGTGATCGCTGCGGTCACCTTGCCGCTGAGTTGGTGCTCAGTGATCCAGTCGACAGCAGCCTGGCCCACGATGTCGCCGCTGGCGACGTTGTCGAAGCCGGTGTAGCCGTCCACGCCCTCACCGGGCGTGGCGTACTGGAGCCACTTGATGCCGGCCGACTGCGCCTGCGTCCGCAGTGGGGTGAGCGCCTTCGCGTCCACCGGGAACACGACCACGGCGTCAACCCCCTGAGTCACCCAGGTCTCGACGGTGTTCCGCTGGGATTCCAGGTCACTGGCCTGCGTGTCATCGAAAAGAACTTCCACGCAACCGATCTCCTTCGCCTGGGCCGTGACTTGGCTCTTCAGACCCTTGACGAAGGCGGCCTCACTGATCGGATGCGAGAACCCGATCTCGTAGGTCGTCTCACAGCCGGACGCGGCTGCGGCGTCGTCCGAGCCGCCGCACGCGCCGAGCGTCAGTGCCAGCAGCGCAGCGGCGGTCACGCCGACCGTACCTCGCGCCTTCCTCGTCGTCAGCATCGCTGCGATCACCCGTCCCATGGTCGGTTAGTTGGTCTGCGTTGTAGACCAATCATCCGGGGACCATAGCGGTCGACCCCGCCCCGTGAACAGACCCTCGAGACATGTTGCGTTCTCGCGCCGTTCAGCAACAGTCGCGGCGCCGACAGCCACGCTGCGGTGGGGGCACGCATGAGATCCAGGTGCCGCCACCCCAGCGTGAGCCTCGGGCACACCACGGACCAGGACAGCCCTCCCACCGATCCGGACAGCATCGACTGTTCGTAACACAGCCGTTGTTGGCTTCGCGAGCTGTCCTGACGGGCCACCCGGGGACGATCTGGATGAGGACGAGGAGACCGCACATGAGCGCCGCGAATGCCAAGACCGTCGAGGACGCCAGGGCACGGTTCCCGCTGCTGTTCAACGAGGGCCGCTTCGACGAGCTCGGCACCTGGTTCTATGCGGAGGACGCGATCGCCCTGCCGGCCGATCACGACCTCATCGAAGGGCGAGGGCCCATCTGCGACTACCTCGCGGGGCTGCGTGAGGCAACTGGACTGCGCTTCGAGCTCGGCGTGCTGAAGATCGTGGCCGGGGCGAGCAGTGCCAGCGTCATCGGTACCTACGTCGCCACCACGGCCGACGGCGCTCGCGCCGAAGGTCTCACGCACGAAGCCTGGGTGCGCCAGTCCGACGGAACCTGGAAGTGCAGCGTCGACATGTGGCACGACAGGCCGTGAGGTCCGCGGCCCCGACCTCCGACCGGCGGCGCCGCGTCCCGGTCGGGGGACCCGGGCCGGAACGGTGGGTGGCGCAGGTGCCTAGGATCCCTGGAATGCCTCCACGGGAAGTGGTGATGTTCCTGTTCGACGGCGCGCAGCCGCTCGATGTCACCGGCCCGTACGACGCCTTCAACGGCGCCGCCAGGGTCTCCTCATCGCTGACGGACCCGCCCTACGTGGTGCGGATCGCAACGATCGGTGGCCGACCGGTGCGCCTGGTCGGTGGGCTCATGGTCGTTCCCGACCTGGACATCGATGATGTGGGGCGCACGGACATCCTGCTCGTGCCCGGTGGCCCTGGTGCGGAGACTCCCGATCCCGAGGTGGCACAGAGGCTGCGCCGCCTGGGCCCGGATGCCCGTCGGTTGACATCGGTCTGCACGGGTGCGCTGCTGCTCGCCGAAGCTGGGCTGTTGGACGGCAAGCGGGCCACCACCCACTGGTCGTTCTGTGGCCACCTGGCCAGGGAGTACCCCGAGGTCAAGGTCCAGCGGTACCCCATCTTCGTCGAGGACGACGGCGTCTTCACCTCGGCCGGGGTGACCGCCGGGATCGACCTGGCCCTCGCATTGATCGAGCAGGACCACGGTCGCGAGCTCGCTCTCCAGGTCGCCCGGCTGCTCGTGGTCTTCGTCCGTCGGCCGGGCCACCAGGCTCAGATCAGCACTCAGCTGACTGTCCAGTCGAACGGGCCGGCCCGCCTCGGCGACGTCCGCGCGTGGATCGCTGATCACCTCGACGACGACCTGTCGGTCACCGCCCTTGCCGAGCGGATGCCGATGTCGCCTCGCAACTTCGCCCGGCTGTTCCTGAGCGAGACAGGTACGAGCCCGGGCCGCTACGTCGAGCGGGTCCGGGTCGAGGCCGCTCAACGGATGCTGACCGACACCCGGGACAACGTCGACCTCATCGCCCGATCGTGTGGCTGGGGCTCCTCGGAGGCGATGCGACGGGCGTTCACTCGGACCCTGGGCGAGTCGCCCGCCGGCTACCGACTCAGGCACTCCACACCGGGAAGCCGGCGCTCGACACCCGTTGCGTGATGGTGCCCGCGCTCAACCGACACCGACATCTTCGCTGCGAGACCAGTCGTACATGACGATCATCGTCTTGGTGCCGGTCACCTTGCGCGTACGCCGGATGGTGTTGACGACGCGCTGCAGGTGGTCGACGTCGTGCACGCGCAGCCGCACCAGCACATCCGGATCACCGGCGACGGTGAAGAAGTGCTCCACCTCCGCCATCTGGCGCAGCTGCTCCTCCAGATCCCCGGTCTCGGTGTCGCCGGTGAGCCGGATCTCCACGAAAGCATGCAGATCCCCCGCTGCTCGATCGTCGATGACGGTGACGTAGCCGCGGATGACGCCTTCCTGCTCCAGGCGCGCGATCCGGCGGCTGACCGGCGCGGGTGACAGCTGCACGTCCCGCGCGAGCTGGGTCACGGGTACTCGGGCGTCCGTGCGCAACCGCTCCAGCAACTGTCGGTCGACCTGATCCAAGTGCACCGTCCGACGCGTCGTCCGGGATTCGTGCTCGGCCATGAACGCATGATGCACGACCTGACCGTGGCCGCGAGCTTCTCGTGCGAATGTCCGCACGGAATCACGACATCCGTTGCCCCCGTGATCGTTGTGTCCGCACAGTGCTCGCGCGGGACAACGGATCTCAAGGAGCGTGTGGTGGACAGCATCGAATGGACCGGCGCGGGGTGTCTGCTCGCCGCCCTCGAGGCGGCGGGGGTCACGACCGTCTTCGCCATTCCCGACTGTGGTCCGGTGCTTCCGGTCAGCGAGGCGTCGGCGGGGTCCTCGCGGATCCGACAGGTTCGGTTCCTACACGAGCAGGGTGCGGGGCACGCCGCCGAGGGATACGCGCTGGCCACGGGGCGAGTGGGCGTGTGCATGGCCTCGGGAGCCGGTGTCACGAGCCTGATCACGCCACTCACGGACGCCGCCATGGACTCGGTGCCCGTCGTGGCCATCACCATCCACCAGGATGCCGACGACCAGGCCGGGAACCGGGTCCTGCACGGGATCGACGTCTGCGCCATGACGATGCCCGTCACCAAGCACAACTTCCTGGTCACCGAGACCAGCGACATCGCCCCGACGATCGCCCAGGCCTTCCACATCGCCTCCACCGGACGTCCAGGCCCGGTCGTCGTCGACATCGCCAGCAGCGCCCTGATCCGACGCGCTAGCTACCGGTGGCCCGACTCGCCCGGAGTGCCGGGGTACGAGACCACGGAGCCGCCGACCGCGGACCACATCCGCGCCGCGGCCGAGCTGATCCACGCAGCACACCGCCCGGTGCTGTACGTCGGGGGTGGCGTCATCCGGTCGGGCGCCGCCCGCGCACTGCGCGAGCTGGTCGACCGGACCCAGCTCCCGGTCGTGACGACCCTGATGGCCCGGGGAGCCCTGCCCGACTCCCACCCACGCAACCTGGGGATGCCCGGGATGCACGGCACCGTGCCGGCGGTCGTGGCCCTGCAACTGAGCGACCTGGTGATCGCGCTGGGCGCCCGCTTCGATGATCGCGTGACTGGCGACCGAGACTCGTTCGCCCCCGACGCCCGTGTCATCCACGTGGACATCGACCCGGCCGAGATCGGCAAGAACCGAGCAGTCGACGTGCCCATCGTCGGTGACTGCCGCCGGGTGCTCGAAGAGCTGGCCGGGCACTTCGATCAGACGCAGCCGGCGCCGGACCTGTCCGCCTGGCACCGCCGACTCGACAGCCTGCGCGAGCGGTATCCGCTCGGCTTCGAACAGCCTCCGGACGGACCGCTGTCCCCGCAGTACGTCCTGCAGCGATTGGGGGAACTGGTGGGTGGACCGGACACCGTGTTCACCAGCGGCGTCGGCCAGCACCAGATGTGGGCGTCGCAGTTCATCGCCTTCGAGCACCCGTCGACCTGGCTCAACTCCGGCGGGCTCGGGACCATGGGCTTCGGCGTTCCCGCCGCCATGGGCGCCAAGCTCGGACGACCCGAGGCCACGGTGTGGTGCATCGACGGCGACGGCTGCTTCCAGATGACCGGCCGGGAACTGGCCACCTGTGCGCTCGAAGGCATCGCCATCAAGGTGGCGTTGATCAACAACGGCGGCCTGGGCATGGTCCGTCAACTGCAGACCCTCTACTACGACGAGCGGATCAACAACGTCGACCTGACGTCCCGGCACCCGCTCGAGCGAGTTCCCGACTTCGTCAGGTTCGCGGACGCGCTGGGTTGCGTGGGGCTGTCGTGCGACACACCCGAGGAGGTCGACGTCGTGATCGCCAAGGCGATGGCGATCAACGACGCACCCGTCGTCATCGACTTCCGGGTGGACGCCCAGGCCCTGGTCTGGCCGAGCATCGCCGCCGGAGCCAGCAACGAAGACATCCAGTACGCCCGCGGTCTGGCCCCGGCCTTCGCCGCCGAAGACTGATCCCCGAACCCAGAGGCAGAGCATCATGACCGCAGTCCACGAATCCGAACTGTCCGAGGGCGACAGCCCGATCAGCACCGAACTGCTCGACGAGATCGCCCGGAAGGTGCTCTGGCTGTCGACCTCGATCGTCGACGCGGCCAACCGTGGCCGGCCCAACACCAGCGGCGTCAAGGTCGGGGGACACCAGGCGTCGAGCGCATCGATGGTGGACATCATGGTCTCGCTCTGGTTCTCCGAGCTGACGCGGTACGACCGCGTCTCGGTCAAACCCCACGCCTCACCCGTGCTGCATGCCATCAACTACCTGATCGGCGATCTCGACGCGAAGTACCTGACCTCACTCCGGGCCAAGGGCGGCCTGCAGTCCTACCCCAGCCGCCTGAAGGATCCCGACACCGTCGACTTCTCCACCGGCTCGGTGGGGATCGGTGCCACCGCAGCGCTCTGGGCCGCCATGTCCCGCCGCTACGTCGCGTCCCACTTCGACACGACGCCCCGAGCCGGACGGTTCATCAGCCTCCTGGGGGACGCCGAGCTGGACGAGGGGGCCATCTGGGAGGCCGTCGCCGACCCCTCGGTCGCGACCTTGGGCGAGTTGCTGTGGATCGTCGATCTGAACCGGCAGTCTCTCGACCGGGTGGTCCCGGACGTCCAGATCCACCGGCTGATCGGGATGTTCCGGGCGGCCGGATGGCAGGTGATCACCCTCAAGTGGGGGCGCACCATCAGCGCCTTGTTCGAACGCCCGGGCGGGGAGGAGCTGCGCGAGCGCCTCGAGACGATGTCGAACGAGGAGTACCAGCGCCTGCTGCGGGTCGACACCTCGCTCGTGGCCGAGCGGATCGCCGGTGCCGGCGCATCCGACGAGCTCCGTGCGCTGCTCGCGTCGCTCCCCGCCGCCGACCTGGCCGTCGCCGTCCGCGACCTGGGCGGTCACGACATGGGCCTGCTGCTGGAGACGTACGGGGCGGTGGACACGACCCGCCCGACCGTGATCTTCGCGTACACGGTCAAGGGTCGTGGACTGCCGACCGAAGGCCACCCCAACAATCACTCGGCACTGCTCAGCGAAGCTCAGATGGCCACGCTCGCCGACTCGGTCGGGGCCGATCCGGCCGATCCGTGGCGGACCTTCGCCCCCGGCTCACCGGCTGCGGCGCTGTGCGCACAGCGGACCACGGCACTCGAGCGACCCGCAGTCCCGTCCCGACGGCCCGACGTCCTGCCATCGACGCTGTCCCGCTCGTACGGCAAGCCGATCTCGACCCAGGCGGCGCTCGGTCGCTTCCTGGCCGACCTGGCCCGCGAAGCGCCGGCCGTCGCGGCGCGGGTCGTCACGTGCAGCCCCGACGTGGCCTCGTCCACGAACCTGGGCGGGTGGATCAACAAGACTGGGGTGTGGTCGGCACAGGACCGCCTGGACTGGTTCGCTGACGACGCCGAACGCGTCCTGAAGTGGTCCGAGGTCACCACCGGACAACACATCGAACTGGGCATCGCGGAGGTCAACCTGGTCGGGCTGCTCGGCGAACTGGGAGCGACGTGGTCACGATGGGGGGAGCGGCTCATCCCGATCGCAACGATGTACGACCCGTTCATCTCACGGGCTCTCGAACCCTGGTCGTACGGCATCTACGCCGGCGGGCAGTCGATCATCATCGGCACACCATCGGGCGTCACGCTCGCCCCCGAGGGCGGCGCCCACCAGTCCATCACCACCCCCTCGATCGGGCTCGAACAGCCCGGCTGCATCGCCTGGGAGCCGGCGTTCGCTCAAGACCTCGAGTGGTGCCTGCTCGAAGCGATGAGTCACGTCGGCGTCCCCGGCGGTACATCCGGCTACTTCCGCCTGTCCACCCGCCCGATCGACCCTTCGTTGTCGGCGCTGCCGCAGGACGAGGTCCTCCTGGAACGGCGTCGACGACAGGCGGTCGCCGGTGGCTACCGGATCACGACCCACGCCCCGGCCGACGATCAGGTGACGCTCGTCGGCGCCGGAGCCATCATGCCGGAGGTCATCGCGGCCGCCCACGTGCTCGCGGAGCAGGGTGTGACCGCGGGCATCGTCTGCCTGACCAGCCCCGATCTGCTGTTCCGCTCCGCGCAGGGGCACGGCAGCGACATCAGTTCCGTGCTCTTCCCCTCGCAACACCCGGCGCCGCTGGTGACCGTCATGGACGGCCATCCCCACACGCTGTCCTTCCTGGCCGGTCTGCGGGGGGACCGGTCGATGAACCTGGGCGTGACCGAGTTCGGTCAGTCCTCGGACGTGGAGGACGCCTACCGCCTGCACGGCATCGACGTGACGACCATCGTCGACGCCGCCTTCGCGGTCAGCGGTCGTTGACTCCGTCATCGATGGGGTGGGGTGGTCCGGCGAGCGCGACCCAGGCGCAAACCGTCACCGCGCACGCTGGAACCGGTCGGGTCCCGGCCGATGCCGATCAGGCGTGCGCGCGCTCCCGGGCCCGCCGGCTGCGGCGGCCCGCACGGCTGGACGGCCCCGCGACCGGCCGCTCGCCGGTCGCGGCCGCGCGGCGCGCCGGCCGGGCGTCCGGCTCGTCGAGCGGCTCGCCCAGCAGGATGCCGCGGGCGTCGCGCGGCGGTTCGGCCGCGTACGAGGCGGCGGGCGGCGGGCGATCACCGGTGCTGCGCTGCCAGATCCACGTCACGGCGACCCAGGTGACGGTCAGGCCCAGGCCGGCCAGCCACCAGGAGCTCCAGCTCACCGGCGGGAAGTGCAGCGTGTCGCCGGCCTCGAACGCGGCCCGCATCTGCGCGATGTCCCAGGACCCCAGCGCCAGCGGGGTGCCCAGGGCCAGCGAGTTGACCGCCAGCGCGCCCCACGCGACGGCGGTGACCACCACGGCGCCGAGCACCGCGCGCAGGTAGGGGTTGATGCGCAGCAGCAGCACCAGGTCGACCGCCAGTCCGACCGGCAGCAGCCAGAACGGCACCGAGCTCGGCGGGAAGATGGTGAAGGTCAGCAGCGGCCAGATGACGCAGCGGTAGGCGACGTAGCCCGCGACCACGGCGGTCGCCGTCCAGCGCCAGCCGGTGGACAGGCGGGCGAAGACCAGCACCGCCGCGCAGACCGCGACGCCCCACACCGGGTAGACCCACGGGGCGATGGGCAGCGAGAAGTGCTCGATCGCGATGTCGTCGACCGGCCGGCCGATCTGCTCGGCGGCGAAGTTCAGCAGCTCACCCTCGCCGTACGGCTGGCCACGGAACCAGGACGCGACCTCGAGGATCCCGTACTCCTGCTGCCCGGTCGGGAAGAAGGTGTTCTCGAACATCAGGGCCCACATCGCCACGAACCCCGCGGTCCAGCCGCGGCTGGGCCGACCGGTGCTCCGGCTGATGTCGCCGTCGGTGTCGCGCGGGTAGTTGTGCCACCAGCTGCGCAGCACACCGGCCAGCATGATCCCGGTGCCGATGTACAGCAGCATGTGGGACGGCGACCAGGCGGTCAGGTCCAGGCCGTTGAGCCGGTGGTTGATGATGTCGATCGGGCCGGCCAGCACGAAGATGCCGGTGCCGACCTGGATGATCCGCAGCGACCGCCGGTCGGTGCCGTAGCCGGTGAAGCTGTGCGCCAGCACCAGGCCGACGGCGATGCCGGTGCCGACGGTGTTGATCAGGTGCGGCGGGGCCAGGTCGTCCCGCAACCACTTGAAGTGCCAGGAGACGTCCCAGGACGCCCCGATGAGCTTGAGCACGAAGGCCAGCAGCCACATGCGGTGCATGAAGACGACGAGGCTGCGGGGCGTGGTGCGCCCCGGCGTGCCGCGGGTCCAGTACGTGGACAGGAACCCGCCCAGCCGGGAGTGCGGCCCCGCCGCAGGGCGCGCGGGAACGTCGGAGGTGCCCATGGGGGAAGGGTACGGGCCGAGCCGTCTGCTCGGGCCGGACCACCACGCCCCGGGACCGTCGATCGGCTGCGCGTTCAGTCCTCCGGGAACCAGCCGCTGACCTGCAGCCCGATCGGCTGGCCGGAGCCGGAGCCGGCTGCGTCCGGGTCCCGGCGCAGTCCGTCGACATGACCACCGGCCGCCCCGATGGCCAGCAGCTGGTCGACGAGGTCGTCACCGCGCAGCAGGACCCGGCCCAGCCCGTCGGTGCGGTGGTCGAGATGCTCCCGGCCCTCGTGCCCGGCGGCCACCAGCTTGGCCAGTGACCCGGTGGAGGCCAGCGAGCCGCGGGCCACCCCGAGGATCCCCAGTGCGTCGTCGAGCGCGTCGAGCAGCGCCTCGCGGTTGCCCTCGCACATGGCCCGGATGAGTTCCGGCCGGGTCCCGGCCACGCGGGTGCCGTCCCGGAACGACGAGGCGGCCAGCGACAGGGCCAGCGCCGCGGGGGCCTGGCCGCCGGACGCGCCGACCTGGGCCAGGGCCAGAGCCAGCAGGTGCGGCAGGTGGGACACCCGCGCGACGGCCGCATCGTGCGCCTCCGCCTCGGCCGGGACGACCACGCAGCCCATGCCCAGGGCCAGCTGGGTGACCGCCGCCCACACGGCGAGGTCGGTGTCCTCGGTGAGGGTGGTGACCCACCGGGCGCCGTGCAGCAGGGTGGCCGATCCGGCCGCCCAGCCGGACTCGGCCGTGCCGGCCATCGGATGCGACCCGACGAACCGGGCGTGCGGCGCGTGCTCGGCGACCAGGGCCTCGACCGGTGCCTTGACGCTGCCCACGTCGGTGAGAGCCAGCGTCGGCGCCACCGCGTCGACCCGGCGCAGCACCGACTCGAAGGTGGTCAGCGGTCCGGCCAGCACGGTGAGGGCGTCGGTGCTCCGGGCCCGCTCCAGCGCCGCGTCCAGCTCGTCGACGACGGCGTGGCCGTCGGCTGCGGCCAGGCCGCGGGTCCGCTCGGTCGGCGACCAGCCGAACACCTCGGTGTGCGCGCCGGCCGACCGCAGCACCGAACCGCCGATCAGGCCCAGCCCGAGCACGCACACGGCCGGTGGCAGCAGCGACGGATCCAGCACGGCGCCCCCCTCGGAGCTCGCGGTCGCAGCGCCGGGCCCGGACGAGCCCGCCCGGGAGCCGCTCCCTACGGTCATGATGGTCTCCCCCTCCGGCCCGACTCGGACCGGTCGTTCCTCGTGTGGCGTCCCCCGACCGGCGCGCCCGCCGCGCGCTGCAACCCATGATGCGTCACCGAAGTGGGGTCTCGATCCACCGCGCCGGGGCGTCGCCCCCATCACCGGGTCTGCGCCCTCGGCGCAGGCATGGGGTCGGCGCCCGGGCAAGATCGTCGCCGGTCCCGCGGGGTCGCCGGTGACGGATCTCCCGGGAACTGCCACCGGCCTCGCCCCGGCGCGGGGGAGCCCGTAACGTTCCCGCCGTGAGCAGCACGGGGGACACCGACGGTTTCGCAGTGGCCGTGGTCCGCGAGGACGGCGCCTGGAAGTGTTCCCTGCTCGCCCAGGAGCTGCTGGACGACCTGGACGGCCTGCTGACCGCGCTGCGCCGGGTGTCCACCGGCGCGGTGTTCGGCCTGGTGGCGGTGGACGACGAGTTCTTCGTGGTGGTCCGTCCGGTGCCCGGGGGAGCGGGACTGCTGCTCTCCGACGCCACCGCCGCGCTGGACTACGACATCGCGGCCGACGTGCTCGACCTGCTGCACGTCCCCACCCCGGACGACGACGAGGCCGACGACGACCCGTGGCCCGAGGGCGACCTGGCTGTGCTGGCCGATTTCGGCGTCTCCGAGCAGGAGATGCAGCTCATCGTCGACGAGGACGACCTGTACCCCGACGAGCAGCTGGCCATGATCGCCGAGCGGTGCGGTTTCGGCGAGCAGTTCTCGGCCGTGCTCGACAAGGTGTGAGCCGATCGCGGTGACCCTGGCCGACGACGAGACCCTGGTCCGGTCGGCGCTCGCGGTCGCGCGCGGCGCCGCCGCGGGCGCCCGGGCGGACGTGCCGATCGGCGCGGTGGTGCACGGCCCGGACGGCGCCGAACTGGGGCGTGGCGCGAACGTGCGCGAGGCGACCGGCGACCCGACCGGGCACGCCGAGATCGTCGCCCTGCGCGCCGCCGCCGCCGCCCGCGGCGGATGGAACCTGGCCGGCTGCACGCTGGCGGTGACCGTCGAGCCGTGCACGATGTGCGCCGGGGCGCTGGTCGCGGCCCGGATCGACCGGCTGGTGTTCGGCTGCTGGGAGCCCAAGACCGGGGCCGTCGGGTCGCTCTGGGACGTGGTGCGGGACCGCCGGCTGACCCACCGGGTGTCCGTCCGCGGCGGTGTGCTCGAGCAGGAGTGCGCGGCACTGCTGCTCGACTTCTTCGCCGGCCGCCGCGGGGCCGGCGGCGCGCCGGCCCCGTGACCGCAGGACGTCAGTGGTCGAAGACGATGACCGAACGCGCGGTCTCGCCGCGCTCGAGCGCGGCGTAACCCTCGTTGATCTCGTCGAGCGTGATGCGCTTGGAGATCATGGCCTCGATGTCGAGCAGGCCCCGGTCGTAGAAGTCCAGGTACCGCGGGATGTCGGAGCGGAACCGGTTCGAGCCCATGGAGCAACCCTGGAACCGGCGCTCCTGGAACAGACCCAGCGAACTGAGGGAGACCTTGGAGCCGGCCGGGAGCACGCCGACGATGGTGGCGGTGCCGGCCCAGCCGAGCATGTCGTAGGCCTGCTCGGCGGTGCCGACCAGACCGACGCACTCGAACGAGTAGTCGACGCCACCGCCGGTGATCTCCCGGACCGCCTCGACGGCGTCCGTCGAGCTGGCGTCCACGGCGTGGGTGGCGCCGAGCATCCGGGCGCGGTCGAGTTTGCCCGGGTTGGTGTCGACGATGATGACCTTGCCCGCGCCCGCGATCCGGGCGGCCTGGACGGCGTGCAGGCCGATGCCGCCGGCGCCGATCACGGCGACCGTCGCCCCGGCCTCCACCTGGGTCGTGTTGAACACGGCGCCCATGCCGGTGACCGCAGCGCACCCGAGGATGGCCACGGTGCCGAGGTCGTACCGCTGGTCGATCTTCACGAGCGTGTGCTCGTGCACCAGGATCTCCTCGGCGAAGCCCGAGATGTTGGCGAACTGCGAGATCCGCTCGCCGCCGGCGTTGGAGATGCGCGGCGGTTCGTGCTCGCCGCGCAGCGTCTCGGGGTTGTGGCACAGGTGCGGCTTGCCGCTGAGGCACTCCCGGCAGTGCCCGCAGAACGTGGACAGGCACGCGATGACGTGGTCACCGGGTGCGACGTACCGGACCTGGTCGCCGACCTGCTCGACGACGCCCGACACCTCGTGGCCCAGAACGGTGGGTACCGGGTAGGGCAGCGCGCCCTTGAGCACGTGCAGGTCGGAGTGGCACAGGCCGGAGCCGACGATGCGGACCCGCACCTCGTGCGGCCCTGGGTCGGCGAGGGTGATCTCCTCGATGGCGAACTCGCCGGGCAGTTCACGCAGGACGGCTGCACGCATGTGACGCTCTCCTCGACGCTGGGGGGAACGGTGCTGGTGACCCGCCGACGACGGGCGTGGTCACGGTGGCCGGAAGTTACCTGATCTCAGCATCGACCGCTCGCCCGGCCCCGGGAGGGTGGCGGGTCCGGGTCCGGCAGTTGTTCCGGACGAGTCGGTCGGGGGTACCTCTGTGGCCGAGTCTGCGGATGATCGGGCGTCGGGACCCGAGGTGCTCCCGATGGGTCGCGCCGCACTCGGGCAGGGACGCCCGGCTGGACGACTCGTCCGGCGGTGCGGTCCGGCCCTCCCACGAGGCAGGATCCGTGCAACCGATCGGGCGGGTCGGCCGGTACGTGCAGTGGTCACCGGCGAGGAACACCTGCGGACCCCATCGGTGGCGGTCCGGCAGGGTCCGCACGAGGAGAAGGTTCGGTGATGCATGCGGGACGGCAGGCAGGGGCGGCGGACCGTCGCCATGGTCGGTGCTGACGCCGGTGACGGCGCGGACGGCGGTCCGGGCATCCCGGTGATGCCCGTCTCGGTGCTGGACCGGCAGCCGCCCCGCGATCCGGTCGACCTGGGCTCCGGTGCCGACGTGCCCGCTCACCTGCTCGCCGTGGACGCCTGCCTGCGCCGTGTCCGGGACGAACTGGATGCGCTGTGGGCCGAGGCCGAGGCACCGGACCGTGCGCTGGACGCCATGCTGGACGGGGCGCTGGACGGGGCGCTCGACGGGGCTCCGGACCGGCGGACCGTGCCGACGACACCGCGCGTCGACGTGCTCGGCGCCGAGGACCTGCCGCGGCTGCTCGGTGACCTGCTCGACGGGGGTGGCAAGCGGTTCCGTCCCATCATGTGCCACCTCGGCTGGGTCGCCGCCGGTGGCGCGGTCCGCGGCGACGGCCGGGACGAGACGGTCCGGGTCAGCGCGGCGCTGGAGCTGCTGCACGCCTTCGTGCTCGTGCACGACGACGTGATGGACGAGTCGGCCACCCGCCGGGGCCGGCCCACCGCGCACGAGCGGGCCGCCGGGCTGCACGTCACCGCCGGTGCGGTCGGCGGCGCCCAGCGGTTCGGCGAGAGCATCGCGGTCCTGGTCGGCGACCTGGCCCACGCGGAGGCCGACGCCCTGGTCGCCTCGCTGCCGGCCGGGATGCGCCGGATCTGGCGCCAGCTGGTCATCGAGCTGGTGGCCGGGCAGCGTCGCGACCTGGTGGGCACCGCGGCCAACCGGCGGGACCTGGACTTCGCCGGAGCCGTGGCCCGGATGAAGAGCGGCCGGTACACCGTGCAGCGGCCACTGCAGCTCGGGGCGGTCGCGGCCGGCGGTGGACCCGAGGTGGTCGTACCGCTGCTGCGGTACGGGGAGGCCATCGGCGAGGCGTTCGCGCTGCGCGACGACCTGCTGGGCATCGACGGCGACCCGGTCGCCACGGGCAAGCCGTCCGGGGACGACCTGATCACCGGCAAGCCCACGACCATCCTGGCCCTGGCGGAGGCGCGGCTGCGCGGCGCCGAGGCCCGGCGCGCCCTGGCCGCGGCGGGCACCCCCGCGTTCGACGACGAGGCGCTGATCACGCTGCGCGCCGCCCTGATGGAGCAGGGGGTGGTGGGCGCGGTGGAGGACATGATCGACGCGCACGTCCGCCGCGCGCTCACTGCGCTGCAGGACCGGGCGCTGCATCCCGACGGTGTCGGTCCGCTGCAGGACATGGCCGTCCGCGTCGCCTGGCGTGACCGATGAGCCGGGTCGTGGTCGTCGGTGGCGGGTTGGCTGGTCTCTCAGCGGCCTGCCGGCTGCTCGGCGCCGGGCACCAGGTCACCGTGGTCGAGCGTGAGCCGGTCCCCGGCGGCCGGGCGGGGGTGCTGCACCGCGACGGCTTCACCTTCGACCCCGGCCCGTCCGTGCTGACCATGCGGGACCTGATCGCCGACGCGCTGCGCGCGGTCGGCACCGAGCTCGACGACGTGTTGCCGATGCGGCGGCTCGACCCCGCCTACCGGGCGAGCTTCGCCGACGGCAGCACCATCCGGGTCCGGGCCGGCCGGGACGCGATGCGTGCCGAGATCGCCGAGACCTGCGGCAGTGTCGACGCCGCTGCGTTCGACGACTTCGTCGAGTGGCTGCGCCGGCTGTACCGGGTGGAGATGCCGCACTTCATCGACCGGAACTTCGACTCGCCGCTGGGTCTGCTGTCCGACCCGGTCGCCGCGGCCCGGCTGGTGCGGCTGGGCGGGTTCGGCCGGCTCGGCCCGGCGGTGCGCCGGTTCTTCCGGGACCCCCGGTTGCACAAGCTGTTCAGCTTCCAGGCGCTCTACGCCGGACTGTCGCCGGAGTCGGCGCTGGCCCTCTACGCGGTGATCACCTACATGGACAGCGTCGAGGGGGTCTGGTACCCCGAGGGCGGGATGCACGCGGTCCCGCTCGCGCTCGCCGCCGCGATCGAGAAGGCGGGTGGGGAGCTCAGTCTCGGCTCGTCGGTCGAGGAGGTGCTGCGCCGGGGCGACGGCCGGGTGGCCGGGGTCGCGCTGGCCGGCGGGCAGCGGATCGCGGCCGATGCCGTGGTCTGCACGCTCGACCTGCCGGTGGCCTACCGCCGGCTGCTGCCGGACCTGCCGGCGCCGCGGCGGCTGCGCACCGCGCGGTACTCGCCGTCCGCGGTGGTCTGGCACGTCGGGGCCAAGGGTCGGCCGGGGCCCGAGATCGGCCACCACAACATTCATTTCGGCGACGAGTGGGCCGGCGCCTTCCGAGCGCTGCTCGAGGAGAAGACGCTGATGCCGGATCCGTCCCGGTTGGTGACGGTGCCGTCGGTGTCGGACGACTCGGTGGCTCCGCCCGGATCCACCGCCATGTTCGTGCTGGAACCGGTGCCCAACCTGTCGGCCGACCTGGACTGGCGGCGCGAGGCCGGCCCGATGCGGGACCGGTTGCACGTCTTCCTGCAGCAGCACGGGTACCCGTCGGAGGTGGTGGCCGAGGAGCTGGTCACCCCGGCCGACTGGGAGACGCAGGGCAT
The DNA here is from genome assembly GCF_016918035.1 of Nakamurella leprariae. Taxonomy (GTDB): domain Bacteria; phylum Actinomycetota; class Actinomycetes; order Mycobacteriales; family Nakamurellaceae; genus Nakamurella; species Nakamurella leprariae. The sequence goes on from NZ_JAERWK010000015.1 coordinate 121,138, forward strand.
GGAGGCCGGGACGCCGTTCGCGCTGGCCCACACGTTCGCCCAGACCGGCCCGTTCCGGCCGGCCAACCACGACCGGCGGGTGCCGGGCATGTTCTTCGCGGGCTCGGCCACCGTGCCCGGGGTGGGGGTCCCGATGGTGCTCATCTCCGGCAAGCTTGCCGCGGAGCGGGTCGACGCGTACCTGGGGGCGGCGTGAGCACCTCGCCGTCGTCAGCGGCGGAGGTGCGGGATCCGGTGCTGCAGGAGGGCTACCGGCGCTGTGCCGAGCTGACCCGGGAGTACGGCACCACCTACTTCTGGGGAGCGGCGCTGCTGCCGCGGTCCCGGCGGCGGCACGTGTACGCGGTGTACGCGCTGTGCCGGCTGGCCGACGACATCGTCGACGTGCCGGACGACGCGGACCGCGACGTGGCCGAGCTGACCTCACGGCTGGCCGCGTTCGCCGGCTCGTTCCGCACCGCGTTGGCCGACGGCGGCAGCGACGACCCGGTGCTGGCCGCGGTGGCGCAGACGGTGCGCGCGGTCGAGATCGAGCCCGAGTGCTTCGACCGGTTCTTCGGGGCCATGGCCATGGACCTGACCACGACCAGCTACCGCACCTGGGACGACCTGCTCGGCTACATGGAGGGCTCGGCCGCCGTCATCGGCGAGATGATGCTGCCGGTGCTCGATCCGATCGCCCCGGCCGCCCGGCAGCCCGCCCGCTCCCTCGGGCTGGCCTTCCAGCTCACGAACTTCCTGCGGGACGTCGGCGAGGACCTGGGGTACGGCCGGGTGTACGTGCCGCAGGAGGACCTGGAGCGGTTCGGTGCCGATCCGGCGGAGCGGCGGGTGACGCCCGAATGGCGGGCGCTGATGGCGTTCGAGGTGGCCCGCAACCGCCAGCTGTACCGCGCCGCGGATGCCGGGATCCCCTTGCTGCCACCGCGTTCGGCGCGCTGCGTGGCAACCGCCCGGGTGCTGTACGCGCGGATCCTGGATCTCATCGAGCAGGCCGACGGGGACGTGTTCGGCGAACGACTGCGGGTGCCGACGTGGCGCAAGGCCGGGATGGCGGCGCGGATCTTCGTCGGTGGGCCGTCCGGGGCTCAGGCGCGCCCCGGACCGGCGGTGGCCGGCCCGGCAGGTGTCGATCGGGAGGTGGCGTGAGATGACCATCCAGCTGCGGGGCTCCAGGGCGGTTGCGTCGAGACCGGATGCCGCCCCGGCTCCGGGACTGCTGCACCGGCTGGCCGGCACCGGCAAGGACGGGCGGCCGCGCATCCCGATCGCTCGACTGCCGCAGCCGTCCGTGGACATGATGGCGCCGACCTGGCGGCAGGCCGATCCGCAGCGCATCGCCTCCGCGCTGGAGCGGTCGCTGGCCCGCAACGCCGGCGGCTGGTTCGTGGTGGGGGCCAGTGAGGAGATCCCGGCCGAGGAGTCGGTGACCCGCACGGTGGACGGCCGCGAGATCGTGCTGTGGCGGGACGCGGCCGGCAACCTGGTCGCCGGCCCGGGCGCCTGCCCGCACCTGGGTGCGCTGCTGGAGCAGTGTGCGGTGGTGGACGGAACGTTGCTGTGCCGGTGGCACGGACTGCCGCTGCGACCCGGCACCCCGGACACCGATCCGTCGGCGACTGCCCGCAAGGGCTGGAACAGCTACCGGGCGCTCGACGACGGGGTGCTGGCCTGGGTGCGGCTGCCGGTGGAGGGCGAGACGCCCACCGACGCGCCGACGCTGCCGCCGAGACCGCCGGTGGAGGGTCATCTGCCGGCCGTCATGGCGGTGACCGGCGTGTGCGAGCCGCAGGACGTGATCGCCAACCGGCTGGACCCGTGGCACGGCGCCTGGTTCCACCCCTACTCGTTCAGCCACCTCACGGTGGACGACGACGCCAGCGACGACGACGTGCTCACCGTGGACGTCACGTTCCGGCTGTCCAGGACGTGGGGCGTGTCGGTGCGGGCCCAGTTCTTCACCCCGGACTCGAGGACCATCGTCATGCTCATCGTCGACGGTGAGGGCGAAGGCAGCGTGGTGGAGACGCACGCCACGCCGATCGGACCGGACGAGCAGGGCCAGCCCCGCACGGTGATCACCGAGGCGACCATCGCGTACTCGCCGCGCAACGGCTTCGCGCTGGCCCGCCGGGTGGCGCCGCTGCTGCAGCCGTTCATGCGCAGGACCGCGGCCCGGCTGTGGGTGGACGACCTCGTCTACGCCGAGCGGCGGTACGAACTGCGGGCCAAGGGCGAGTTCCCCGGCTGACCCCGTCGGAGACAACGGGTCTCAGGCCGCCCAGTCGCCCAGTGCACCCTCCAGGGCGCCGAGCGCGGCGGCGATGAGCGGCTCCCGGTCGTCGGCCGGGCAGCCCAGACCCGCCCAGTGCAGGCAGGCGGCGTCGAGCAGGCCGAACCAGCCCTCCAGGGCGAACACGTGCCGCCGGGTCGTCGACGAGGCGAGGAGGTCGCGCAGTCGGTCGACGTCCGCGCGGCGCGCCTCCCGGCGGACGGCGGCGGCCGGTTCCGGGTCGCGGTGCGAGGCCAGCATCGAGGCGGCGAAGGCCTGCGGGTGGGCGGCCACCATGTCGAGCACCACCACGACCAGCGCCCGGACCCGGTCCCGGACGGGGACCCCGTCCGGCAGTGCGGTCAGGGCGTCCTGTTGGCGGGTGTGGATCTCGGCGATGGTGCGACGCACCAGGGCGGCGTAGAGCTCGCCCTTGGTCGGGAAGTACCGGTACAGCAGGGCTTCCGAGCCGCCGGCGGCCCGGGCCACCTCGGCCAGCGCCACCTGTTCGTAGGGCTGGTCGCGGAACGCGACCTCGGCCGCGGCCAGGATGGCGGCCCGGCGTTGGTCCGGATCCAGCCGTCGGCGGGGCGCCCGGTCGACTCGGCTCACCTCGACAGGCTACCGCCCACTGAGCTAGCCTCAGTTGCGTTGATGAGTCGCACTCAGTAGGGAGATCCGGTGTCCTGGACCGACCACGTCATCTGGTGGCACGTCTATCCGCTCGGGTTCACCGGGGCACCGATCCGGCCCGACGGTCCGGTGGAGCCGGCGCCACGGTTGCGGCGCCTGCTGCCCTGGCTCGACCACGCGCTCGAGCTGGGTGCGTCCGGACTGGCGCTGGGGCCGGTCTTCGCGTCGCAGACCCACGGCTACGACACGGTCGACCACTTCCGCATCGATCCCCGGCTCGGCGACGACGCCGACTTCGACGAGCTGATCGCGCAGTGCCGGGCGCGCGGCCTGCGGGTGCTGCTGGACGGGGTGTTCAACCACGTCGGGGCGGAGCATCCGCTGGTGCGGCGCGCGCTGGCCGAGGGGCCGGACGGGGAGGTGGCCGACTGGTTCCGCATCGACTGGTCGGCCCCCGACGGACCCCGACCGGCGGTCTTCGAGGGTCACGGCTCCCTGGTCGCGCTGAACCACGAGACTCCCGCGGTGCGAGACCATGTCGGCGACGTACTGCGGCACTGGCTGGACCGCGGCGCCGACGGCTGGCGGCTGGACGCGGCCTACGCGGTGGACCCGGCGTTCTGGGCGGCGGTGCTGCCCGGGGTGCGCGACCAGCATCCCGACGCCTGGTTCGTCGGGGAGGTGATCCACGGCGACCACGCCGACATCGTGCGGTCCTCCGGGCTGGACTCGGTGACCCAGTACGAGCTGTGGAAGGCGATCTGGAGCAGCCTGGCCGACCGCAACTGCTTCGAGCTCGACTGGACGCTGCGGCGACACGGTGAGCTGCTGACGGTCTTCCGGCCGGCCACCTTCGTGGGCAACCACGACGTGACCCGGATCGCCACCACGGTCGGCCCGGATGCCGCGGTGCTCGCCGCGGTGGTGCTGCTGACCGTGGGCGGGATCCCGTCGATCTACGCCGGCGACGAGCATGCGTTCACCGGGACGAAGGAGGACCGCCTCGGTGGCGACGACGCGGTCCGGCCGGAGTTCCCGGAGGCTCCGGACCAGCTCGCCGAGTGGGGGGCGGGGACGTTCCGCGCCCATCAACAGTTGATCGGGATCCGCCGCCGGCACCCGTGGCTGGTCGACGCCCGGACCGAGACCGTGGAGCTGACCAACACCCGGTACGTCTACCGGGCCCACGCCTCGGACGACACAGCAGGTGACGCCTGGCTGCAGGTCGAGCTGGACGTGACCGGGACGCCCGCCGCGGTCGTCCGGGATCCCGGCGGGACGGAGCTGTTCGCGACGGGATGACGATCAGCTCGGCGCGGACGGATCACCGTCCGCACCGGAGGCGTCGTCCGGTCCGTCGGCGGGGGCGCCGTCCAGCGCGATGATCCGCCGGGCGTCCTGGCGGCCGTCGGCGAAGTCGGCCTCGGGGTCGTCCAGCAGTCGCCGGGTGGCCGCGGCGTGCGTCCGGACCGCGTCGACTGGACTCTGCGCGGCGGTCGCGACCGGTGCCCGCGCGACGTCCCCGAGCGCGGCCAGCGCCCGGCTGAGACTGCGCCGGACGTCCCGGCTGCCCCGACCGAGCTGCCCGACCAGTCGCTCGGCGAGCTCGGTGCGCGCCTGCTCCGGCGCCAGGACCACCGCGGTCCGCCAGGCGGCCCGGGCCACCTCGTCGTCCGGATCCTGCAGCAGGGCCGGCGTGATGGCCGGCCACGCGACCGGATCCCCGATCTTGGACAGGGTGTGCAGCGCCTGGCTGCGCGCCTGGGCACGGTCCCGGTCGAGCTGCCGCACCAGCCGGGGCACCGTCAGCGTCGCGGGCTGGCGGGTCAGCGCCCAGGTCAGCATGTCCCGGACGAAGAAGTCGGGCTCGACGGCGCACTGCTCGACGAGCAGGTCGATCTGCGCCGGGTCGGGGCGCGATCCGGCGGCGAGCGCCGCCTGCAGCCGGGTCGATGCCTGCGGCGCGGCCAGCGCCTGCTGCAGCGAGGTGGTGTCCACACCGATCACCGCCGGCTCAGGGCGCGGCGGACCGGGCCGACACCGGGGATCCGGCCGGCCATCGGCACCGTCCACAGGTCGTGACCGGCCACGCCCCAGCCGGACAGCAACTCGTTCGCGGCCGAGAACCCCGTGACGGTGGCCCGTTCCATGAGGGCGACGGGCAGGTCGCAGCGGACCCAGTCCCCGGCCAGCAGCACCCGCGGATCCGGAGTGGTCACCCCCGGCCGAGCGGCCCACGGGCCGGTGCCGACCAGCGGGCAGTCGTCCTGGACCAGCCACTCGTCAGCCACCGTTCCGGCGTCTGTGGTCTCCGGGTACACGCGGGCGAGCTCGGCGCGCAGGCGTTCCCGCAGCTGCGCGCCGACGGCCGGGTCGGCCGCGTCCGCGGGGGCGGCGTAGGCGTGCAGCTCGACCACCGACCCGCCGTGGGCGGCGGCCCAGCGGGCGGCGCCGGTCTCGAACCGCTCGAGCACGGTCACGTTGTCCAGTGGCCCGAACCCGCTGGTGCCCAGGAACGCCGGCCGCTCCGGCGCGACCGGCCGGTCCAGCCACAGCCGCCACACCGCGAACGGTGGCGCGTTCCGGGTGGCGGCCACGCCGGCCCGCCACTCGGCGGTGCCGATGGTGGGGCTCGCTCCGACGATCGACCGGGTCGCGGCCGGGTCGGCGGCCAGCACCACCGCGTCGGCGGGCAGCGCACCGTCGTCCAGCCACACGGTGAGCGGCCCGGACCCGGGGGCGTCGGTGGCGGCGTCGGTGGTGTCGAGCTCCTCCACCCGGCGGCCGGTCCGCACGTCCACCCCGAGCCGCTCCAGGTGGTCGCGCAGCGGCGCGAAGCACGCGGTGTCGTAGTCGTCGTCGGGCACGTCGAACAGCAGGCCCTCGGCCGATCCGACGAAGTAGGTGTGGAACATGGCCACCAGCTCGCCGGCCGAGAAGTCGGCCGGATGGGCGAAGAAGCTGCGGGCGAACACCTCCAGCGCCAGGTGCCGGGCCCGCTCGGGGAAGCGCAGCCGGTCCAGGAACGCGGCGGCGCTCTCCCCGTCGTACTGCGAGAAGGTCTGCGGGAAGCGGACGTCGAGCAGTTCCAACGCGGCGGCGATGTCCACCCGGGTCAGGTCGACGGCGCGGAAACTGGGGCTGCGGGCCACGAACGCGGCCAGGTTCAGCGGCGGGGTGGGTGGGATGGTCGCGAACGAGTCGGTGTGACTGCCGGCCAGCACCAGCGGGTAGTCCGGCACCGGCACCAGGTGCGCCAGCGTCGGATCGAACCGGCGGAGCAGGGCCCGCAGGTTGTAGTACTGCCGGAAGAACGCGTGGAACCCGCGGCTCATGCTCCGCCCGTCCCCGACCGGCCACGCGCGCACCCGCCCGCCCAGTTGCGGATGCGGCTCGATCAGGGTCACCCGCACACCCCGCTCGGCCAGCCCGACGGCCGCGGCGATCCCGGCCAGCCCGCCGCCGGCCACCACGACGTGCGGGGTCTCGCCGGTGCTGCGGTGTTTGATGCGGGCGCTGCCGGGACGGCCGGGATGCCGGACGGCGCGCCGGTCCCGGCCGGGCCGCCAGCGGTCGGCGCTCATCAGCGGTCTCCTCCGGGCAGGGTCGGCGGTCGGCAGTCCGGTCGAGTCTGCCGTATCGGGCCGACCGACCCGATCACGCCTCGGTGCGGATGCCCCGAGGCGGCCGCAGCGCGAGCACGACCAGCACCGCGGCGGCCGTGGTGACCAGCGCCCCGAGGCCGGCCGTGACGACCACGCCACTGTCGAAGGCGTGCCGGGCCGAGTCGAGCAGTTGCGCGGCCTGGCCCGCGGGCAGGCCGGCGGCGACGCCGGTGGCACCACCGAGGGTCTCGGTCGCGGCGTGCGCCTGCTCGGGGGTCAGGCCGGCCGGCACCTGCAGGTGCGACCGGTAGGACGCGGTCAGGATGCTGCCCAGCACGGCGGTGCCGAGGACAGCGCCCAGCTCGTAGGCGGTCTCGTTGATCGCCGCGGCGGCGCCGGCCTTGTCGGTCGGCGCCGCGGTGAGCACGGCGTCGTTCGACAGGGTCTCGGCCGCACCGATCCCGGCGGACAGCAGCACGAAGGCGGCGGCCAGGGCGGCGGCGGTCGGGTCGTCGGCGACCAGCACGACCAGGCCGTAACCGGCCGCGCTGAGCAGGAAGCCACCGGCCATGGCGTACCGGACCGGTACGCGACGGACCAGCGGCACGATGGCCAGGCCGGCCAGCACGCTGGCCACCGCCCCGGGCAGCAACGCGACCGCGGCCTGCAGCGGGCTCTGACCGAGCACCAGTTGCAGGTGCTGCGAGACGAAGAACAGGAACCCGACCACCGCGAAGATGCTCAGCAGGTTGGCGGTGACCGCGCCGCTGAAGGTGCCGGATCGGAACAGGGTCAGGTCGAGCATCGGCAGCGGTCGGCGCAGCTGGCGACGCACGAAGGCGATGCCGGACAGCACGGCCAGGCCGAGCGAGGCCAGCGCCACGTCGGTGACGCCGGACTCGGCGACCGTCTTGATCGCGAACACCAGCGGCGCCAGCGCGGCCAGGCTCAGCACGATGCTGACCGGGTCGACCGGACCCGGGTGCGGGTCCCGCGACTCGGGCACCACGAACGGCGCGACGAGCAGGAACAGCAGCAGTACCGGCACGCCGGCCAGGAAGATCGAGCCCCAGGAGCAGTGCTCGAGCAGCACGCCGCCGACGACCGGCCCGATGGCCGCGCCGGTGGCGAAGGTGGCGGACCAGACCGCGATGGCCAGCCGGTGCTGGTGCGGGTCGGTGAAGATGGCGCGCAGCAGCGACATCGTGCTGGGCATCAACATCGCGCCGAAGAAGCCGAGCGCGGCGCGGACGGCGATGAGCGCGGTGGCGTTCGGGGAGAACGCGGCGACCGCGGAGACGACCAGGAAGCCGGTCGAGCCGATGAACAGCAGCCGGCGCCGGCCGACCCGGTCTGCGGTGCTGCCCATGGCGACCAGCAGGCCGGCCAGCACCAACGGGTAGATGTCGACGATCCAGAGCAGCGCGGTGCCGTCGGGGCGGAGCTGCTCGGTGATCGACGGCAGCGCGAAGGTCAGCACCGTGTTGTCGATGGAGACCAGCAGCACCGGCAGCATCAGGGCGGCCAGGGCCAGCCAGCCACGCCATCCGGCGCGGGCCGACGACTCGGTGCCGGGGGTGGGTGCCTGCGCCGGACGGGCGACGCGGGACGGGGACGACATGACGCACTTCCTTGCTCACGGCGATCAGCTGCGTCGTTACTGTACCAACTGGTTGGTGTAGTAACGAGGGTGTGATCGGTCACCGCAGTGAGCCGGGGCCGGTCGTCCCGGTCGTCTCAGCCGATCGCGGCGCGCCGGGCGTCCCGGGGCGGCACGCCGACGTGGCGCTTGAACGCAGGCGATCTCGGCGGGGACGGTGGCACCGACGCGGTGGCCAGGCCCGGCTGCCTCGACCCGCGGTGGCAGCGCTGGCGGTGACGCTGGCGGTCACGCTGACGGTGCTGGTGACGGGTCGGGGATCAGCCTGGTGGTCGGGTCGACCACGGCGGACGGAGGCGCTGTGTGACCTGGCGGCGGCGCCCAGCCGGCGCAGTGACCAGAGGCACGGGATGGATCGGTGGCGATCGCCGCAGGTGGCGAGGGGTGCGGCGGTAGCGTTGCCGTCATGCCCCCTGCACCGGTCGCCCGCGCCAAGGTGCTCGACGCGTTCGAGCAGCTGTTGATCGACAAGGGTGAGCGGGCGGCGACCATGGAGGCGATCGCCGCCCAGGCCGGGGTGTCCAAGGGCGGGTTGATCTACCACTTCGGTTCGCGGGACGCGTTGCTCGAGGGCCTGGAGCAGCGGTTGCGGGAACGGTCGACCGACTACCTGGCGGCGATGCGCGCGGCGCCCGAGGGGCCGGTGGCCTTCTTCCTGCGGACGTCGGCGGTGGCCGATTCGCCGTACGACCACACCCTGGTCGCTGCGGCTCGGCTGCGGTCGCACCCGCGCATCGCCGAGGCGTCGATGTGGGTGCAGCGCGGCTGGTTCGACGCCCTGCTCGCCGAGGTGGGCGACGCGGACCTGGCCCGGACGATCATGCTGATCGGCGACGGCCTCTACTACAACGTCGCCTCGGTCAGCGCGCTGCCGTTCCCGGACTTCGGCGCGGGCACCATCGACGGCGTCATCCGGCTGATGGACCAGCTGCGGAAGACGGTGCGCGGCTGACGGTCCCGGCCCTCCGGGCGGCCGGTCAGAACGGCGGCCGGTCATCGGCCGGGTCCTCGGGGCCGGTGGCGTCGGTGGGGGTGTCCGGGGCCGGTAGCGACTCCTCGACCGCGGCGTCGCCCGGGTGGTTGATGGCGTCGATCAGGAGCAGGTCGACGAGGCCCTGTTCCAGGTCGCTGATGTCGATCGAGTGGTCCACCTCCGGCACCGGTCGCGCGTGGGCGGGCCGCTCCAGCACCTGGACCCGGGTGGCCGATCCGGTGCGGACGTCGACGGTGATCTCGGCGGGCACGCCAGCGAGAGCCGCTGTCGTGAGCCACGGGTCGGGCACGGTCGCGGGCCGGGGTCGGCTGGTGTGGTGGTGTCCGGTGGGGCTGGTCCAGTGCAGGGTCAGCTGGTCGGGCTCCGGGTGCACGCGCCAATCGGTGTGGTGCTTGGTCAGGTGATGGCGGCGGCACAGGGGATGCAGGTTCTCGAGACTCGTCGGGCCGCCTCGGTCGGGCTGCTCCTGGTCGTAGCGGTCGCGGTGATCGAGGTCGCAGCGCCAGGCGGGTTGCCGGCACGACGGGAAGGTGCAGGTCGGTCGCAGGGCGGTGGTGCGGTCGCGCAGATCCTGCCGAGGTCGGTACTGCAACTCGCCGGCGGCGACCGCGGCGCCGGTGGCAGGGTCGGTGGCCAGGGCGGTGATGGTCGCGGCGGACGCCGCGATGGCCCGGGCCAGGCCGGCCGGGATGGGGCCGAACCCGGCGAGCAGCGCGGGGAGGTCGTCGGCGCCCGCGAGGGTGGTGGCGGCGATGGTGACGGTGAGGTGGGGACGGCGACCCTGGCGAGTTCCGGTCTGTCCCGGTGCTGCTGACGGCTGAGAGTGTGTGCCCTCGGCGGGGATGCCCGCCGAGGACGCACTGGCCGGATGGTCTTCTGGGTGCCCGGTTGGGTCGGGCAGGGGATGGCCGAGCCAGGCGCGCAGGTCGAGGTGGCCGTGCGTCAGTAGCCGGTCGGCCAGGTCGGCCAGGGCGTCGACGCGGCGGGTGGCGATGCCGCGCCGGTCGCCGGGCAGGGCGGTGGTCTGGGTGGCGATGAGGTCGCAGATCTGGGCGATCTTGATGCCGGCGTCGGCGGGCAGGTAGGCGCGTAGGTTGGCCATGGCGTCGGGTGCGGTGCTCAGCGCCAGTGAGCGTTGCTCGGCCGCCGCCTCGTGGCGCTCCTGCGCGGACTTCGGGTCGGCGATGATCACGGCGGTGGCGACCTGGTCGCGGAACTCGCTGCGGGTCGCCTCATGCGCGGTCGGCAGCACCAACTGCTGCACCGTGCCTGCCGCCAGACCGGTGAGGGTGGCGGTGTGCTCGTGCACGATGCGGGCCTTGGCTGCGTCGATCCGGCCGGACTCGAGCGCGGCGAGCGTGGGCGCGAGCCGGCCGGTGAAGTCCTGCGCGGTGGCGACCTGGATACCGGCGGTGACGGTGGGGATGCCGAGCGCCGCGGCGACCGCCGAGCCGGCCAGCGATGCGGCGGCCAGCGGCACGTGCTGGGCGACCTGCTCGTCGCTGTCGGACAGCGTGTGCTTGCGGGCGAGCCGGGCGGCGAGCCGCATCGGATCGCCGGCGGAGAACGGCACCGCGAGGGCCGCCAGCAGCTGCATCCGTCGGGCGGCCAGCAACGACTGCGCTCGGTCCACCGCGATGAGCGCATCGACCATCTCCCCGCCGGACAGGCCGCCGATCACCACCGGATCGAGCGCGGCCAGTGCGATGAGGCTGTCGGTGCCGGGTGGTGCACTGGCCTGATCGGCCCAGCAGGCCGGGCTCGGCGCAGCGTCAGGTGCTGTCGTGCTGTTGTCGCCCATGACCACCCGCCTCAGTTGTAGATGTGTTCGATTCTACGACTGGACCAGGACTCTGGCAAGGCCTGTGGACAACTTGAGGGCATGGGGACAACCGTCAGCACCCGTCGACACCGGGCGGGCAGCGGTGGTCAGATCACCGTCCGGGGTCCGGTAGTCTCTTCGGCGGTAGCGTGTCCGAGCGGCCTAAGGAGCACGCCTCGAAAGCGTGTGAGGGGGCAACTCCTCCGTGGGTTCAAATCCCACCGCTACCGCCACGCACCAGCACGAACGCCGGGACGTCCCCTCAAGGGGCCCCCGGCGTTCGTCGTCTCAGGCTCAGTCGTAGGCCCGTTCGGGTGGTCTGTCGCGCCTACGGGGTGCGTCATCGGCGTGTTGCACTTCGGTAGCCGTGTCGAGCACTAGCGTCAAGGAGCAACGACCACAGAGCGACGCTAGTGCTCGACACGGCTCCCGAGACGACGAAGAGGCGCCCCCCCCGTGGGGGGCGCCTCTTGTTCGACCGTCTCCGGGGGGAGGCCGTAGCCAACAAGACCCGGAGCGAGTGATAGGGACTGTACGTGGGACTGAGAGCGAGCGCAACGGACGTCGGGGAGGTGCGTCGTTCGCTGTCACCTGCCCGCATGTGCACGTACGACAGGGCAGCCGGCTCCAAGGGGCCAGCGGTCGCACTCGAACTGTACGAGTGGAATGCCCGCGTCTCCGCTGCGCTCCTCGTTCCACTGCATGTCTGCGAAGTGGTGCTACGGAATGCGATCTCGGCGGCGATTGAGCAGCAGTACGGTCACCGATGGCCATGGTCGGACGGCTTCCATCGGTCGCTGCCATCTCCCCGGACGTCGTACAAGCCTGGTGTAGACCTCGTGCGAGCCCGTGACGGCATGCCTACAACTGGGAAGGTCATCCCCGAGCTCAAGTTTGTGTTCTGGCAGAGCATGATGACCAGCCGTCACGACAAGCGGATATGGAATCGGGAGCTCCGAGCGGTCTTCCCGAACGTGGACCCGAACCAGGCGATTGCCGCCATCCGATCAGGAATGTACGGCGACCTGGAGACACTGCGCCTACTGCGCAACCGGATCGCCCATCACGAACCAGTTTTCACCCGGAACCTAACCGTTGACCTCGAGACCATCGTTCGGCTGATCGGGTCGGTCTCCATTCCAACTGCAGACTGGTTGAACCGGTTCGACGCGGCCCGGGGTGTCATCGCCAGCAAACCGTAGCCGTTCGCTACTCGGCTCGAGACCAGATCAGCCCGCCGACCCGTCCAGCGATGTCCTGCTGGATGTGCGCCGTCACGTGCTGGTACCTCGCTGCCATCGCGCTGTGCGACCACCCCATGATCCCCATGACCGCCCGCTCGGGCACGCCGAGGATCAGTAGCACCGTCGCGGCGGTGTGCCGCGCGTCGTGCAAGCGAGCGTCGCGGACGCCGGCGGCGGCCAGGAGGCGCTTCCACTCGGTGTAGTCGGTGCGTGAGTTGATCGGGGCGCCGGTGGGGGTGGCGCCGAGCCAGTCGCCGTCCGTCCAGAGCTGGGCGGCGACCTCCCGCTCCCGGTCCTGCGCCTCGCGGTGCTGTCGCAGCAGCGCTACCAGCTGGTCCGGCAGGCCGACGGAGCGGCGGCCGGCGCGAGACTTCGTCTCCGCCGTCTCGGTACACTCAGCCACCCGCTGCGGGCACTGGCCGCCGTACCGACGGCCGCAGGTCCCGCCGCAGCCGTACTGCCACCGCGGCCGCAGCCGGGCGCGACGGACGACGAGCGTCCCAGCCTCCAGGTCGACGTCCGACCACTTCAATCCCAGCGCCTCGCCCTGGCGCAGCCCGAGGGCCAAAGCCACGGCCCAGCGGGCGCCGTTGCGCGTAATCAACGCCGTCTTGAGCAGCAGCTGCACCTCGTCAACGGTGAACGGCTCGATCTCGTGGTCGACCAGTCGCGGCGCCTTCGCCAGCGTGGCGGGGTTCCGGCTGAGGTGTCCCCGCCGGACCGCCTCGTTGAGCGCCGTCTGGTGCGCCTGGTGAGCCGTCGCGGCCGACTTGCCATCGCGCATCATCCGCACGTACAGCCGCTCCAGGTGCTCGGGTTGCAGCCGTTCCAGGCGGTGCTTGCCCAGGCCGGGGATGAGGTGGACTTCACGGCGACGCGGTAGCCGGCGATGGTGTTCTCCCGGACGAAGGGAGCGGCGATGTTCTCCACCCAGTGCGTCAGCCAGCTCTCGACCGTCCACGAGCTGCCGGCGCGTCGCACTGAGCCCTCGTCGCGTTGCCTTCCCGCTCGCGCACCTTCTTGGTGACGACCGCTTGCGACTTGCTCATCACGTGGCGGCGGTCGGTGCGTCCGTCGTCCTTTGACCCCGACGGTCACCCGGCCGTGCCAATAGCCGTCCGCACCGCGGTAGATGCTGGAGGCTCCGTTCGGTTTGCGGCCCATCGATCAGTCCGGGGTCGCGACGAGGCCGGTCCGGCGCAGTCGGGCGACGAAGTCGGTGAGGGCTTCGGTCGGGACGCGGCGGAGCCGACCGATCTGCACCGAGTCCACCTCACCGGAGGTCATCAGCGAATACATCAGCGTGCGACCGATGCCCAGGCGTTCGGCTGCCTCCTCGATCGTCAGCACTATGCGCGGCGCGGCACATCAGTCATCGCGGGTTCCTCCTGGTCGTGGTCCGAGTCGGGTGGGTCGTGGGGCTGTCGGCCGGCCCGGCGGGTGCCGAGTGTTCGGGTGCCTCGCCGCGCGTCAAGGGCGCTGGCGCGTCGCTTCGCGATGCCCTGACGGGCACCCGTGACCCGCGGCGAGCTACCCGAGAAGGCGCTGGAGCCGGGCCGGCCGACTGGAGTGGCACGGCGAAGAGGGCGAGCTGGCGGTGGTCGCGACGCTCGGTCATCCGGGCGACGCCTCCCGCGCGAGCTGCTGCGCAGCCAGGTGGTCGGCGTACGCGTGCGCAGCCAGCACGGCGTCACCCGCGGTGGCGTAGCCGAGGCCGAGGAACCGCCAGTCACCGACGACCTCCGTGGGCTGGTCGAGGTCGGTGGACGTCGAGTGGTCATGGCGCGCGGCCTGATGATCGCGACGTGCCTGCCGCAGCGCACTGAGGACCACCGATGCCGTGCCGATCGACCCCACGCCGGCCTTTTCGCTCGACGCGACGTTGGAGCAGACGAGCTTCGGCATGGACCAAGCGCTCGACGCGCTCAGGACGCAGGTCGAGCTGGTCCGCCGCCTCGACGGGTCGTTGCGAGCGCCGGCAGCCTTGCAACAGGCTCGGACGCTGCTGGGGGATGCCTCGGACCGGCTGATGTTCAGCCTGAGGGCGGAAGAACGCCGGCGAGCTGCCGTGTGGTCGCTGACCTGGCCTCGCTGGTCGGCTGGCAGTCACTCGACGCCGGGGACGTGCGGTCGGCCTGGCGGACGTTCGAACAGGCGAAGTCGGCAGCACGGGAGGCCGACGACGCGGCGTTGCTGGCCCACGCGATGGGGGAGCAGTCGTTCGCGCTGCTGGACGTGAAGCGGCCCAGCGACGCGGCCGCCCTGATCGCCGACGCTCGGAGCCGGGGCGGACTCCCACCGCGGCTGACCGCTTGGCTGTACGCGGCCGAAGCGGAGGTCCACGCGGCAGCAGGCAACGGCACGGCCGCCCGGTCGTCCCTGCGGATGGCGGAGCAGACGCTGCCCGCAGCCGGCGACGAGGCGACGACGCCGTACCTGCGGCTCGACGATGCCAACCTGGCCCGGTGGCGGGGCCACGTGCTGACTCAACTGCGTGACTCGGCCGCCGGCCCCGAGCTGCACGGCTCGCTGTCGTCAGTGTGGGGCAAGTACGGACGGGCCGAAGCCGGCGCTCTCGTCAACCTCGCCGGGGTGGCGTTGCAGCGTGGCGACCACGAGGCCGGCAGCCACCACGTCCGCGAGGCGGAGCGGGTGAGTACCCGATCGGGCTCGGAACGGCAGAAGCGACGCCTGGCCGGGCTGCGGACGGCGGCTTAGCGGACGGGATGATCGACGAGGTACCGCGGGAGGCCAGTGATCGATCCCCCGCCGAGGATCTCGCCGCGGTCGATCATCGCCGGGACGTCGACCAGCGGCACCCAGCCGACGATCCCCGCCTCAGCCGCGTCGGTGGGGTGGCCGACCCGCTCCACCTGGTCGAACACCCACACCTCGTGTGGCGTGTCCACCATTCCGACCATGGGCTGCCACTCGAGCAGCTTGCGCCCCGGGTCGGTCGGCCGGTAGCCGGTCTCCTCTTCCGCTTCCCGAGCCGCGGTTGCTTCCGGCGCCTCGCCGGGGTCGACGATGCGGCCTGGCAGCCCCCATCCGACCTGGTCGGTGACGAAGCGGTGGCGGCGCAGTATCAGCGCTTCAGTGCCGTCGTTGCGCAGGGCGAGGACCATGACCACCCGCTGGAGCCGCACCACGTGGTGCTCGAACCGGTGCCCATCCGGCGGCTCGACGTCCACCCGGACCAGCCGGACCCACGGGTTGTCGTATAGCGTCCGCTCACCGTAGACGCGCCAACGGCGAGGGTCTTCGTCACTGGCGGCGCTCACGGAGCGACAGTAGCGGAGCGCTGGGAGGCCGGTTCGTGAGGACTTTCTCTACTCGTTCAAGGTGGCTCCGATGACAGTTGGTGAGTCGGTCGGCCACTCAGACGGCGCCTATCCGAAAGTCGACTCGGCCCCGTCAGTTGCCGATCAGCATGAGTACGATAGTGCTTCACTCGAGTGGTTTTTCAACAGGGTGCATGCGCTCGCCCGCGAGATGAATCCACTACTCGGTCAGCTCGCCGTCCAGACCTTCGAAAGGATGCCCGAGATGGTAACTCAGCTGGAGGGAGGGGAGGAGCTCGTTAACGTATCGAGTTCTGTAGGCGCCGACATGGTGATCTCAGTGCACGAACTGATTGATGGCGACTTGGACCAAGTACACGCGCGCGTATACGAGTTCGCCGAGCGCTACGAAGAGCAGCTAATGAAGGCATTCATTGCAACGGTCGGAGATGCGGCCGAGCGCGCGGGCAATGTAGTCGAAGCTAGCCAGCCCGGCTTGGCGGGCCTGATCGATGCAATAGAAAAGACGGAGCTCAATTTCGATGAGGACGGTCGGTTAACAACCCAACTATTGTTGCACCCGGACACCGCGGAAAAGCTGCGCCAGCAGGAGTCCGAGTCGCCAGAGCTAGCTCGCCGGATGAACGAGTTGATAGACAGAAAGCGGGTAGAGTACTTTGCTTCGAGACGTGCTCGGCGCCTTCCTCGACACCGCAACTGAACGCGAGTTCGACGCGCCGCTGATGGCACTCCTCGCAACCCGAGGCTTTACCGACATTCACTTCCTTCATGGTCAGTTCGAATTCGGCAAAGACTTCGTGGCTAAGGGATACAAGGAGCCCTACGGGGACGTCGGCCACGGCAATCGCGGCGACTGGCTTCCTCACCAGTTCTCGTTGCAAAGCAAAGCGGGCGATATCGGATTAGGTGCTTGGCAAGCGGTGCGACTTCAATTGGACTCGGCTCGACTCACTTCTTTGGCGCATCCTGGCTTCGACGCTAATCTTCCGCGAACTGGAGTATTGATCACTACCGGTCGACTCAAGGGCGGTGCGCCAGTCGAAGCGCAGAATTTCCGTGAACAGGAAAGAGCTGCCGGTCGACCAGACGTCGAGGTTTGGGATAGGGAGACCCTGCTCGACTGGCTGATCGATGCACCAGAGGCGGCGCTCGCCGGCGCGCGCGAGGGCCAACTTCTGACGGTGATCGGCGCTATAGACGGCCGGCAGGTGAGTGTTCGCGACTTGGAGCGGTATTCTCGGTCGTGGCTGCCTCCAATTGCCGGGTCGCTAGAAGCGGCGACAGCGCCGACGGAAGAGCGACGACTAGGCGAGTCTCGGGCGCTCGTTGAAGCTGCCGTCTTGGCGAACAGACTGCGAACCTCAGGGCGACTGGACTTGGCGGCATACATTGCGCTCGACTTGCTGCGCGCGAGTTGGGTATACGCGATCAATGACGGTCAGTCACCCTCCACTCCCTCCGCCCATGCACGCGCTGCCCTCCGAATGTTCACTAGCTTGTCGAGCGAGCTGTTGTCGTCAATCGAGCCTGCTCTAACGAACCCCGCGAATCTTCTTTCCGCAATTCACATGAGTCCGTTATCTCCGTCTTCCTACGCTGTCGCGTGCTCGCGATTCATCGAGTTGATTGGCCTCGTCGCCCTCTTGTCGGACGTCGACGATCAATTTGACGCCGAGCTAGTGCGCCGAGCCCAGCTGGCGATCAAACAACTGATATCTTTCCAACCGGGCACTAGTCATCCAGTCTCCGACGGCTTCGCCGTGTCATTGCTCGCGCCGACGCTGGCGCTGGCGCGAATCGAAAAGTCCGAAGCAATCGGTTTCATCGAAAGAGTCGCGGTATGGCTGTGTGATCGGTACGATGCAAGGATGGCGGGAATCGGTCTTAGCCCTGCCAATGAAGCGCCTATCGATGAAATAACCCACTTGCTGGGCGGGCCCTACTCTGATGGGCCCCAGAAGCGATCCGGGAGTTACATTGCCAGTGTGTTACTGGATCTCTGTGTGACTATTAACCCCAGAGGTGCGACGTTCGCAGATCTCCTCAATGACTTCTCTGCCGTCGGCATTGCGCCGGAATTTCGTCGGGCGGATGAGCGACTTAGCCATTGGCGACCAGACGGCGCGGGTGTTCGCTTCTACAGCAATATGGTGTACACCGGTTCGGTGTCGGAAGGAGAAGCGGTGGCGGTACATCACGGTGACATCGCACCAATCCCGGCCTGGCACGCGTTGGCCATGGCGAGTGTCGTCCGTGATCGACATTACTTCTCAGTGTTGCATAGTTTGCTCTGACGATCACTGGGGCACGAGGTGAGTCCCGACTCCCGGGATCGCTTCCCAAGCGGGCCCGAGCGGACGTATCGACCGTCTCAACTTCAGTCTCGATCGCGAGCGTCCACGTGGTTGCGTTGGCTTGCTCTAGGGCGGTCGGCGCCCGCCGTTGACGCATCTCAGACTCCACTGCACGGTCAAGCCGCAGACCTCGAAAGCGTGTGAGGGGCGACTCCTCCGTGCGTTCAACTCCCACCGCTACCGCCACGCACCAGCGCAACGCCGGGCGCCTCTCATGAGAGACGCCCGGCGTTCGGTGTCAGCGGCCCGTTCGCCCGCGACGGCGGCCCGCGGGCACCGTCAGGCAGGGTGGGCAGGGCTGGGAGAGATCGCGGTGAGGCGGGCCGACGCTGCCGGCACCTGGATCACCAAGGGCGCTGATCGCCGCGCCGGGTCAGGTCAGCTCATCGCGTGCGCAGCCCGGCTTGGATCATGAGCGGCAGCACCTCGTCGCCGAAGTACTTCATCTCCTCGTTGTAGTCGATCATGCCCATGATCATGCCGCCCATGCCCGCATCGTGGAGCTGCCGCAGCCCGTCCACGACCTGCTCGGGCGTGCCCACCAGGGGGTAGCCGCCCCAACCGGCGATGAACCGTTCGGACATCTCGCGGGCGTGGTCGAAGGACTGGCTGGCGCCGGACAGCGCGATCTTGATGACGTTGCCGGCGGCTCCCCAGTCGCCCTGGTCGACCACGTTCTGGAAGTCCCGCTTCGCCTCCTCCTCGGTGTCCCGGCAGACCACGAGTCCGTAGGTCATCACGTTGATGTCCCGCTGGTACTGGTCGCGTGCCGTGTTCCGCACCATCGACGTGTAGGCGGCGATGTTCTCGATCGTGTCCAGCGAGGCGAAGTTGATGTCGACGTTCCGCGCTGAGAAGTCGACGCCCGACTTGGAGTTCCCGGCGTTGATGAGCGCGGGCCGTGGATCCTGGTAGGGCTTGGGGTAGGCCTCGACGTCGCGGCCGGAGAAGAACTCGTCGTCGACGTCGAACGAGCCCTCCTCGGTCCACAGCCGGTTGACGTAGTCGATCCACGCCTGCCCGAAGGCGTACCGCTGGTCGTGCTCGCGCTGCTCACCCCCGAACATCTCCATCTCCGGCGGCACCCAGCCCATGACCAGGTTCAGGCCGAACCGTCCGTGCGAGATCCGATCGATCGTGGTCGCCTGCTTGGCAGCGACGATCGGGTGCACCGTCGGCAGGTGCGAAGTGGCGCAGACGGCGATGTTCTCGGTGGCCTGGGAGATCCCGGCCGCCCAGGTGTAGGTCTCGAAGCAGTTGCCGTTGAAGTTCGTCGAACCGCCGAACCCCTTCCAGCGGGCGACGGGGACGAGCGCCTCGAACCCGAGCGCGTCGGCGCGTTGCGCGATGGCCAGCGTGTGCTCCCACGTCGCCTCGTACGTCGTCTCGGCGTGCGACATGATCAGCCCGTACGAACAGTTCGTCCCGAACAGCCCGAGTTTCATCGGCTGGTCGTTGAACAGCGGATTGGTGCGGCGACGGTCTTCCACGGGGTGCGTCTCCGTGGTGGGTCGAGGATCGGTGGGGGCGAGTCCGAGTCGCTCGTTGGCGGTGGTCACGGCTGTCTCCTTCGTGCCGCCGGGCTCTCGCCGGCGCGCGGGTCGTCAAGGACGCAGGTCGGGCCGGCCTCGGGCGAGCCGGCCAAGCTGGTGCAGTGGTCCGGAGGTGCAGCAGAGCGGCAGTCGGTGCGACCGCGGATCAGCCGAGCTGGAAGGGATCGCGGGTCCCACCGGTGAGTTCGACGAATACCGACTTGTTCTCGGTGTACTCGTCGAGAGCCTGGATGCCGTTCTCCCGTCCGATGCCGCTGGCGCCGAAGCCGCCGAACGGCATGTTGGGGGCGATGACCCGGTAGGCGTTGATCCAGATGGTGCCGGCTCGCAGCTTCGCGGCGACCCGGTGCGCCCGGTGCACGTCCTTGGTCCACACCGCGCCGGCCAGGCCGTAGGGCGTGTCGTTGGCCAGCCGGAGCGCCTCGTCCTCGTCGGTGAAGGTGTAGGCGGCCAGCACCGGCCCGAACACCTCCTCCTTGACGATGGTGTTCTCGGGACCGACACCGGTCACCACGGTGGGCTTGACGAACAGACCGCCCAGTTCACCGGCCGGCTCCCCGCCGCAGGCGAAGGTCGCGCCCTCGGCCCGCGCCCCGTCCAGGTAGGACAGCACCTTGTGGAACTGGGGCTCGTTGGCCACCGGTCCCATCTCGGTGTCGGCCTGCGTGGGGTCGCCGAGCTTGATGGCGTTCGCCCGGGCGGCCACCTTCTCCACCAGCGCGTCGTGCACGTCGGCGTGCACGATGAGGCGGGAACCGGCCATGCAGGTCTGCCCGGTGGCGGCGAACACCCCGGCGACCAGTCCGTTGGCCGCGGCGTCCAGATCGGCGTCCGGGAAGACGATCTGCGGGCTCTTGCCGCCGAGTTCCAGGGTGACCCGGTTGAGGTTGGCCCCGGCTGCCTGCGCCACCCGGGCACCGGTCGCCGACGACCCGGTGAACGCGACCTTGTCGATGCCGCGGTGCCCGGCCAGCGACTCACCCGTGGAGCGGTCCAGACCGGTGACCACGTTGAACACGCCGTCGGGCAGACCGGCTTCGTGCAGCACCTCGGCGAAGGCGACGGTGGAGGCCGGTGAGTGCTCCGACGGTTTGACCACGCAGGTGTTGCCCGCGGCCAGCAACGGAGCGAGCTTGAAGGTGAGCAGCAGCAGCGGTGAGTTCCAAGGCGTGATGCAGCCGATGACGCCGACCGGCTCACGCGTGGTGTAGCAGAAGTAGTTCGGGTTGACCGGAGGGACGGTCCGTCCCTCGATCTTGTCGGCCAGACCCGCGAAGTACCAGTAGTACTGCGGCAGACCCTTGAGCTGACCGAGCATCTCGCGGAGCAGCTTGCCGGAGTCGTTGACCTCCAGCAGGGCCAGTCGTTCCGCGTTGGCCAGGATGGCGTCTCCGCACCGCCGCAGCACGGCGGCCCGGGCGAAGCCGGTCATCGCGCCCCACTCGCCCTCGAAGGCGCGCCGGGCGGCTGTCACGGCGAGGTCGACGTCATCGGGACTGCCGTCGGCCAACTCGGCCCACGGCCGTCCCAGATACGGGTTGAGCGAGGTGAAGGTGCGGCCCGAGCTGGCCGGGACCGACCGGCCGTCGATGAACAGGCCGAACCGTTCGAGGTCAGCGTCGGTCCCGGCCTGCCGGGCACTGGTGGTGGTCGTCATCGGCCGACTCCTTCGTCGTCTGAGATGTTCGCCAGAATGCTTGCGACTGCTCCGATCTGGGGTCTCAGTCGGACCGCTCCGTCGCTGCGTCACACGCTAGGGAGTTCGCTGATGGCGGGCCATCCCCGGAGCGCGGACCCGTGACCGGGCAGCGCCGACTCGCGGTGCGCAGCCCGGTCAGTGGCGCAGCGTGGCGCTCGGCAGCTCTCCGAAGCGCTCGCGGTACTGCTGCGCGAAGCGGCTCTGGTGCAGGAAGCCCCAGCGGGAGGCGATGTCGACGACACGCACCTCCATCGGATCGCTGCGCAGCAGCTCGGCCCGGACGTGGTCCAGGCGTAGTCGCCGCAAGTAGCTCATGCAGCTCTCGCCGAAAGTCTGCTGGAAGGAGGCGTGCAGGGTCCGCACGCTCATGCAGCCGACGCGCGCGAGCTCCGTCGGCGTGAGCGCCTCGTCGGCGTTGGCTTCCATGTACTCGATGACGGGGGCCAACCGGCCGTGCCGAGCCGGCGCGACCGGGGCGGCGAGCGCGTCGGTGAACTGGTGCCGCCCTGCGTGCAGGAGCTGGGTCATGACGAACGCCTCCAGCTGCTCGCGGGCCAGTGGCATGTCGGCCAGACCGCCGGGCCGGTCGAGCTCGCTGGCCAGGAACCGCACCGCGCTGAGCAGGGTCTGGCCGGTGGGCGAGCGCAGGTCGAGGCCGAACTCGAAGTCGATGACCTGCGCCACCGAGCGGCCCAGCAGGTCGCCGAGGTGCTGCTCCAGGCTGGTCCGCGGGATCTTGAGGATCAGCTGTTCAGCGTCGTGACTCCATCGAACCGTGTTGCGCTGCAGCGGGTTCAGCACCACCCCGCTCCGTCCCGCTGCGGTGGCGGCACGGGTGCCGTCGGTCCGGGATGCCTCCGTGCTGCCGGCCACGGTCAGATTCACGTGATAGCAGTCGACGGTCGGCGGCATCACCAGCTGCGTGGGCGCCTGGTAGGTCAGGAAGCCGAGGGTGAAGCGGTGGTCGTTCACCGCGTTCAAGGTCATGTCGATGCGGTCGTCCGCCGCCGTCAGCTCGTGCTCGAGGTAGATCCGGGTGACGGCGTCGCGGGCTTCCTCGAGATCGGCGGTGCCCAACACCGGGAAGTGGGCGAGCCACACCTGTGGCCCGACATCAGTGCCGGTCCATGGCGCCACCTCGGGCCTCGGCTCCGTGCTGATGGGCACCTGACGCCTCCTGGGTACCTCGTGGAGGGCGACGGTGCCCTCGGAGTCGGGTGCCGGTCCACGAGCGTGGCCGCCTGTGGCGCCGGACACAGTGCATGACGGTAGGCCCGCCGAGTGTCGCCGCCTAGCCTTCCAGCGCGGTCGGATGTCCGCCGAGTGCAGACGTCACGACCGCGGCCGACCTCGCGGGCGCGACCGGCCCCCCGCCCGCAGCAGATTGCTCGATCCGGGGTGACCGACGAGTTCCTCGGCCAGACCGGCCGCGGCCAGCGCCGCATCCAGGTCGATGCCGGTGTCGACGCCGCTGTCGCCCAGGAGCAGAGCGAGTTCCTCGGTGGCGATGTTGCCACTCGCCCCCGGCGCGAACGGACACCCACCCAACCCACCGGTCGAGGCGTCGAGGCTGGTGACGCCGGCCGTGACGGCCGCCCAGGCACACGCCAGGCCGGCGCCACGGGTGTTGTGGAAGTGGGCGCCGACGTCGACGGCGGGCACCGCGGCCCGGACGGCATCCAGCAGGTCGATCACCCGACCCGGAGTGGCCGTGCCGATGGTGTCGCCCAGACACAGCCGGTCGGCGCCCAGCTCGACGGCTCGCGCACAGAGCTCGGCCGTCCGGACGACCGGTGTCCGGCCGTCGAACGGGCAGTCCCAGGCGGTGGCCACGATGACCTCACAACGACCGCCGGCCTCGTGCGCTGCGGCCGCCACCTCGGCCACGGCGGCCAAGGCGTCGGCCGTGGGACGCCGCACGTTGGCCAGGCTGTGGCCGTCGGCGGCCGACACCACGTACTCGAGTTCGGTGAACCCGGCGGCGAGCGCCCGCCGGGCCCCCGCGAGGTTGGGCACCAGCGCCGACCAGGAGATGGGCGGACTGCCGGCGGCGCGCCCGGCATCGATCTCCTGGACGACCTCCGCGACCGCAGCAGCGTCGGCCATGGCCGGCACCGCCGTCGGGGAGACGAACGCAGTGGCCTCGATCCGCCGGACGCCCGTCCGGGCCAATGCCTGCAGGAGTTGCCGCTTGGCCGCCGTGGAGATCGGTGCCTCGATCTGCAACCCGTCCCGCGGCCCGACCTCGCGGATGTCCACCGCCGTCGGCACCGCCGGGCGCTGCTCGCCGGTCACACCACACCCTCCGCAGTGAGCTCTGCCAGTTCGGGTTCCGTCATGCCCAGCAGCTCGCCGTAGACCGGCTCGTTGTGACAGCCCGGCCGCGGCGGTCCCGCCCACCGGACGGCTCCCGGGGTCGCCGACAGGACCGGCACGACACCGGGTCCCAGGACGTCGATGTCGATCCGGTCGTCGTGGTGCGGTACCAGCATGCCCCGGGCCCGGAACTGCGGGTCGGCCACCACCTCGGCCACCGTGTTCACCCGACCGCACACCACGCCAGCAGCGTCCAACCGTGCCAGCAATGCATCGGCGTCCAGGGAGGCCGCCCAGCCGGCCACGACGACATCCAGCTCGTCCTGGTTGCGACCTCGGGCGACGTGGTCGGCGAAGCGCGCGTCGTCGGCCAGCTCGGGTTCGTCGAACGCCGCGCACAGCCGTCGGAACAACGAGTCCTGGTTGGCCGCGATGACGACCCAGCAGCCGTCGGCCGAGCGGTACAGGTTCGACGGGGCGACGCCCTCGAGCCGGGTGCCCGAGGGGCGTCGAACCACTCCGCCGAGGTCGTAGTCCGGCACCGTCGACTCGAGCACGGCCAGGCAGGACTCGGTGAGCGCGACGTCCACCACCTGACCACGACCGGTGCGACCGCGAGCGATCAGCGCAGCGAGGACGCCCTGGGCAGCGAACATCCCGCCCAGCGAATCGCCCAACGACACAGCCAGTCGCGGTGGGGCCTGGCCGGGGAAGCCGTTGATGTGACGCAGCCCGCTCACCGCCTCGGCCACGGAGGCGTACCCGGGCCGGCGGGCCGACGGACCCGTCTGCCCGTAGCCGGACACTCGGGCCAGCACGATGCCCGGATTGCGAGCGGCGAGCTGCTCGAAGCCCAGGTTCCACCGCTCCAGGGTTCCCGGTCGGAAGCTCTCGATCACGACGTCGGCCCGCTCGACCAGGCGCAGGAACACCTCCTGTCCGCGCGGCTGCCGCAGGTCCAGGGTGATGCAGCGCTTGTTCCGGGCATGCACCGTCCAGAACACGTGGTGCCCGTCGCGCTCAGCCTGTCCCCAGGTGCGCAGCGGGTCCGGACGGTCCGGTGCCTCGATCTTCACCACATCCGCGCCGAGGTCGCCGAGCAGGCGACCGGCGAACGGACCGGCGATGAGGGTCCCGATCTCGAGCACCCGGATGCCGTCGAGGGCTCCCGGTGTCGGCCGGGCGATCCTGGTGGATCCGGGTTCGAGGGTGGCGGAAGCCATGTCAGGGACGCTACGGGCGCCACAGGAGCTCCGGCTATCCGCACAGTGTCGTCGGTCATCCGTTCACGGAAACCCCTGCGCTCACCCACCTGCCGGCCGATGACGGTACCGGTACCGGTACCGGCGGGTCGGGTGCCGGATCGGTCCACCACGGCGAGCGGTGTGCCGTGGGTGAGCAGCCGCAGTGCTCCGTGTCGAGCGGCGAGTCGGCGACCAGCTCCGACAGCACGCCGGTCAGTCGCGGCGCAGCACCACCGTCGTCCAGTCCGCGTTGCCGCGGATGTCCAGCACCGGGCCACCCGGGGCGGTCGGCGGACCGGCCTTGTCCTTGACACCCGACAGGGAGCCGCCGGTGAAGCCGTCGGTCCGGGCGGCCATCGCATCGCCGAGCCGGATCTTGACGGTGGTCCACGACGCCTGGACGTCGATGACGCACCCGGTCAGAGGCACCAGCGCCTGCCGCAGGTCGAGATCGGCAGTGCCCATCGAACCGCTGATGATCAGCCGGGCCGGCAGCTGCCACTCGCCGCGTTTCTTGACGGTGGTCCAGGAGACGTCCATGGTCTCGGCCGGCCCGAGCGCCGCGCCCAGGGCGGTGTTCGGGACGGCTGGAGCGAAGAACGCTGCGCCGGCCGGCAGGTCGGCCAGCGCCGGCCGCAGGTCACCGCGCATCTTGGCCGCGTACACCGTGCGCGACCGCTCCTCGAACTCCCGCAGGTCCAGATATCCGCCGCCGACCGCGTCGTGCAGCATGGCGATGGCCATCTCGCGCTCGCGGTCGCCGATGCGGATCGCGTCCGGGTTGTCGGCGTGACTCATCCGCCGATCGTATCGAGGTGGACCCGCCCGTCCTCCGGGCCGTTGAACCCGGACCGCGCCGACCGCAGCGTCACCCGACGTGGAGCCCACGAGCTCCCCGCCCCGATCACCGCCGACTCGGCGGGGGGACGCATGCGCGGGTCCCGATCGCCGCCGAGATCATGGTCGCCGGGGTGGTGATCGCCGGCTGTTCAGGGGCGTCAACGGTGCGCCGACCGACATCGACCGGGCACGTCGTCATCACGCCGAAGTCCTGACCGGTCAGTTTCCCAGCGCCGGGTCTGGGGCGAACTGGGCCAGCGCGACCTGGCGGGCGGTCTCGACCTCCTGCGCCGAGGCGCCGCCCATGGCGGCAGCGTCGGCCCACAGCGCGACCGACTGGCGCGAGAACTGGATCATCTTGGGCGAGTTGATCGCCTGCACGGGGTCACCTTCGGCGCGCCCGTCGATGAAACGGGCCAGGCCGACCAGCGCCCCGTCCCACCCCGGTCCGACGTACAGGGCGCCGGCCGTGCTGCCGGCCACCGTGACTGGGACGGTGTGGTCCAGCACCAGCTCGGTCCGGTCGCCGGCGAGCTCGTGCATGGTCACCGTCACCACGCTGGATGCGTCGCCGAAGGTGACGCGGAACGTCCGCGGCGGATCGCACTGCTCGATGTCGCCGCCGGCGTTGCCCTGCAGGTCGAAATGGCCGCCCTCGCGGAAGTCGCCGGAGATCGGCATGAACCACCGGGAGATGAGGTCTGGGTCGGTGACGGCGTGCCAGAGGTCGTGCGTCTCCGCGGCGAACGGCCGGCGCAGGGTGACCCGCACCAGCTCGCCGGCGTCGCTCGACTCCCGGGACACGTGGCGGTGTACGTCGGCCAGTTCGACGATGTACTCGTTCACGTGCTTCCTCCGGGCGGTCGGAACGGCTGCCCGGGCCGGGGAACGACCGCACGCCGGGCGACGTGTCGTCGGCAACCTACCCAGCGTCCGGGTGAGATTCCCGTGTCCTGCCGTTCGGTGGCCGGGCGCGCCGGGTGAGTCGGAGGCCCGTGCTTGGGCACCCAGCAGGCCCGGCGACAATCCCTGACATGTCGACGACGCCCGAGCCACCCACGTCCCTCCCGGCCACCGAGGTCGCCCCGACCTGCATCTGCGTGCTCGGCGCCGGGATCATGGGTGCCGGCATCGCCGACGTCTTCGCCCGGGCCGGGCATGCCGTCACCGTCTTCGACGCCGACCGTGAGCGGGCGGAGGTGGTCGCCGAGCAGCTGCCCGGAGTCGCGGCGGCCGACAGCATCGAGGCGGCGGTGCGCGACGTCGAGGTGATCGTCGAGGCCGTCACCGAGAACCTCGCGATCAAGGAACCGCTGCTGCGGCAGATCGGCGAGCTCAACCCGACCGCGATCATCGCGTCGAACACGTCGACCTACCAGCCGTCCGAGTTGCAGCCCGGCGTGCCGAACCCGGGCCGGGTGCTGGTCGCCCACTTCTTCAACCCGGCCGAGGTGGTGCCCCTGGTCGAGGTGGTGCCGGCGCCCGACACCGACCCGGCGCTGGCCGATCGGGTCGTCGCGCTGCTGCGCCACGCCGGCAAGGTGGCGGTGCTGCTGCGACGCGAGTCGGTGGGCTTCGTGGCCAATCGGCTGCAGGCCGCGCTGGTCCGCGAGGCGCTGCACCTGGTCGACGAGGGCGTGGTCGGGGTGGCCGCGCTCGACGCCATCGTCACCAGCGGGATCGGCCCACGGTGGGCGCTGGCCGGTCCGATGGCCATCGCCGACATGGGCGGGTTGGACACCTGGGCGGCGGTGACCGCGCGCATCTTCCCGACCCTGGACGACGCCCAGCGGGCGCCGCGGCTGGACGCGTTGGTCGCGCAGGACAAGCTCGGCAGCAAGAACGGTGCGGGTCTGTACGACCCGGCGGACCACGACGTGGCCACCTACCAGCGGGAACTGCGCGAGCTGTTCGGGCGCTGACACGCCGCGAACCGCGGGCATCCGGAGCGGCCGGATGCCCGCGGCGCGGTCAGCGGATCAGCGGGTCGAGGGGCGCCTCCGGATCATCAGGAGGGCACCGCCGGCGAGCAGGAGCAGCGCCGCGAAGGTCAGATCGCCGACGCGGATGCCGGTGGCGGCCAGCGCGCCGGTCCCGGCCTGGTCGCTCGACGGCGCTGACATCGCTGCCGCGGGCATGGTCCCGGACGACGAGGTCGCGTCGAACGCCACGGCCACCGTCGATGCCGGCATCGTGCGCGGTCCGGTCAGGGCGACGCTCGCGCGGAACCCGTCATCGGCCGGGAGCACCCGGTCGGTGGCGATGCCGATGGTCATCCCCGGTGCCTCGTCGGTGGGCTGGGCAGGATCAGTCGGGTCGGTGGGAACGGTCGGATCAGTGGGAACGGTGGGATCAGTGGGAACGGTGGGATCAGTGGGAACGGTGGGATTGGTCGGGTCGGTGGGCTCGGTCGGCTCGGTGGGCTGAGTCGGGTCGGTGGGGTCGGTGGGCTGGGTCGGGTCGGTGGGCTGGGTCGGATCCGTGGGCTCCTGGGCCGCAGTCACGCAGCTGCCGCTGGCGTCGCCGAGCAGGCCGACGGAGATGCCGCAGACGTTGACGGGAAGGTCGATGACGCCCCCGGTGCCCGAGGTGCCGACCTCACAGTCGCTGGTGGTGTCGCCGAGGATGCCGGCGGTGATGCCGCAGACGGTGATGGGTGCGGTGATCAGGCCGCCGTCGGTGCTCGGGTCGGTGGTGCCGTCGGCGGTGGGGGAGCAGTCGCCGGTGGTGTCGCCGAGGACGCCGACGCCGATGCCGCAGACGTTCACCGGCACGGACACCAGCGCGTCAGCCGGTCCGGCGGGCGCGGCGCAGTCGGTGGCGCCGTCCGAGAGGACGTCGACGGAGATTCCACAGACGGTGACCGGCACGGAGATCAGCGCATCGGACGACGTCGGAGCTGTCGGAGCCGGCGGAGCGGTGTCCTGGTCCTGGTCGGCCAGGACGTCGACGTCGGTGTCGGTGATGGTGATGGGCAGGTCGATCAGACCGTCGGTGTCGCCCTGGTCGGCGGGAGCGGGGACCGGTGCGGCGTCGGGGCTCCCGTCGGTCAGCACGTCGATGTCGGTCCCGGTGACGGTGATCGGCGCGGACACCAGTGCGTCCGACGACGGCGTGCTCGGTGCCGCGGTGGCGGTGTCCGATCCCTGATCGGTGAGGACGTCGACGTCGGTGTCGGTCACCGTGACCGGCACGGACACCAGCGTGTCCGACCCCGTCGGTGTGGTCGGCGCCGGCGCGGTGGTGTCCTGGTCCTGGTCGGTCAGGACGTCGATGTCGGTGTCGGTGATGGTGATGGGCAGGTCGATCAGGCCGTCGGTGCTGCCCGGATCAGCGGATGCCGGAACCGGTGCGGCGTCGGCGTTCCCGTCGGTCAGCACGTCGATGTCGGTCCCGGTGACGGTGATCGGCGCGGACACCAGTGCGTCGGACGACGGCGTGCTCGGTGCCGGGGTGGCGGTGTCCTGGTCGGTCAGGACGTCCACGTCGGTGTCGTGGACAGTGATCGGGACGTCGATCAGTGCGCGATCAGCACCGTCGTCGGTGCCCCGGATTGACAGCACGTCGATGTCCGTGCCGGACACCTCGATCGGCAGCCGGACCAGGCTGTCGGCCTGGGAACCGGACGAGCCGGTGCCACCGTCCAGGACGGCGATGGTCGTGTCGCTGACGTCGATCGCGACGTCGACGAGTGGATGGTCGTCGGCGGCAGCGATGCCGGCGCCGATCAGGAACGTGCCGGCGCTGACGCCTGCGAGCAGCAGGCCGCGCGGAATCCAAGCGTGCATGGTGGGTGATCTCCCCTGAGCGAGCGTATGTGGGTGCGCTGCGCGGAACTCGGGCGCAGCATCCGTGGATCAGCGAGTGCTGACAGATGCGGACGGCACGCTGCGGCACCGGATCCGGGGTCCGAGGAACGGACCGCCGCGACCGGTGCGGAGGGAGGTCAGTCGGGCGAGACGCCGGGCTCGACGGCCGGGCTGAGCGGGGTGGTGGAGCTGGACGGCCGGCAGGTCGAGCCGCCGGTCGAGGTGGGGACGATCGACGACGGCAGCACCGCCGCGGTCGCCGAGCCGGAGGTGCCGCCGGACGGACCGCCGCTGGCGCCGGCTCCGCACCCCGCCGCCGGAACACCCGGCGTACCAACGGGAGCGGGAGTCGGGTCAGCGGCGACCACGGTGGTGAGCTGCCCGGTGGTGGGCTGGGTCACGGGCTGCCAGGACGGCGCGAGCGCGGCTGGGCCGGCGCGCGTCCACGTGGGCGGCATGACCGTGCTGACCGCCGGGCGGACCTCGGGGTCCACCACCGGGGTCGCCGAGTCGCCGTCGGGTGCCTGCTCGGTGACCACCACGGCGACACTCGGCTGGCCGACCGGGGCGTCGGCGGCGATCGGTGCCGCGGACGCCGTCGTGGTCGGGATCGCGGTCGTGGTCGGGATCGCGGTCGTGGTCGCGGTCGGGACCCCGATCAGGGCCGACGCGTCGACGACGGTCGGGAGCGCGGCATCGCGGCTCGGGACCACCGGGGCGGGCACATCGACCGGAGCAGTGACGGGATCGGTGACCGGGCGGACGATGTCGATCACCGGCTCGACCACGGGGCGGGCCGGCTCGACGACCGGGACGACGGCGTCGATCACCGGCTCGACCATGGGTCGCACCGTGTCGACGACGGGCGCAACGACGTCGGCGACGGTGTCGGTCACGGGAGCCGCGGTGTCCGTCACGGTCTCGATGATGGGCAGCACCGGAGCGGCGACCTCGGCGACGGTCTCCACCACCGGGGCGGCGACGTCGGTGACCGTGTCGACGACAGGAGTCGCGACATCGGTGACCGTGTCGACGACGGGTGCGGTGACGTCGGTGACCGTGTCGACGACGGGTTCGGCGACGTCGGTGACGGTGTCGACGACCGGAGCTGCTGTCTCGGCGACCGTGTCGACCACCGGCTCCGCGACCGTGTCCGCCACCGGCGCCACCGTGTCCGTCACCGTGTCGACGACCGGCGCGGTGACCGCGTGGAGCGGCCCGGTCCGGTCGGGCGCCGGGTGCTCCGGGGCGGGAGCCGGCCGGGCCACGTCGCGCACGGTGCCGCTCACCGTGTCGACGGTGTCACTGACCCCGCTCACCGCGCCGTCGGCGGTGTCCTCGACGGTGGCCACCAGACCCGAGACCGGGCCGGTGATCGGCGCTTCCGAGGCGGACGCGGCCGTGCCGGCCGCCCACATCCCGAAGCCGAACCCGGCGACCACCGCCGCGCGCAGGGCGACCCGACGCCACCGCGACGAGGAGGATCCGGCGGCGACGGCCATCGGGACTCCTCTCTCCGGGCGCCGGCATCGCTGCCGGGCCGGGACTCGTCCGGTCGGATCGCACCACGGTAGGACCGTTCGCGGGTGCGGAATGTCCGGTTCGCGAGAATTCGCCCGATCCGGGACTGCCTGGTCACCGATGGTCGCCGCGGCCGGTCGTGCGGGTACCTCGGAGTGGTGACACCGCCGGACACCCGCTCCGCAGCGCTGTCGGGCGACTGTCGGACCCCGTCGCTACCGTGCCGCCAGGACCGATCACCGACGACGAGCAGGCCCGAGGAGCCGACCATGACGGACGCATCGACGCCCTCCGCTGCCACGCCCACGCCTCCCACTCCGCCCAAGACGTACCCGCACGGCGTCACCAGTTGGATCGACGTGGAGCAGCCCGATCCGGGCGCGGGCCAACGGTTCTACGGTCAGCTGTTCGGCTGGCAGTTCACCGAGGCAGTGCCACCGGGCGCACCCGGTTCCTACCTGATCGCCACGCTCGACGGGCAGGACGTGGCCGCCATGGCGTCGGCGCAGGACGGCGCCGCCCGGTGGAACACGTACTTCGCGGTCGACGACGCGGACGCCACCGCCGCCGCCGTGATCGCGCAGGGCGGCACAGTCACCAGCCCACCCCAGGACGCCGGGCCGGGCGGCCGGTCCGTCGGGTGCCTGGACCCGGGCGGGATCTCCTTCAGGCTGTGGCAGGCGCGGCGCCGCCTCGGGGCACAACTGGTCAACAGCCCGGGCAGCTGGAACTTCAGCGATCTCGTCACCGCGGACCCGGACGCCGTCCTGCCGTTCTACCGGGCGGTGTTCGGCATCGTCACCGCCGACATGGGCACGGGTGCGGGCGCCATGCTGCAGGTCCCGGGATACGGCGATCACCTGGCGTCGACGTCGGATCCCGGCATCCACGAGCGGCAGGCCGGCGCGCCGGCCGGTTTCGCCGACGTCATCGGTGGCATCCGGGCGCCGGAGGGCGACGAGTCCTCGGACTGGCACGTCGTCTTCTCGGTCGCCGATCGGGATGCGGCCGTGGCCACCGCCGAGCGGCTCGGTGCGACGGTCCTCGGGGCACAGGACGGCGTCTGGGCGAGCTGGGCCCGCCTGCGCGATCCGCAGGGCGCCACCTTCAGCGTCAGCCAGTTCACCCCACCGGAGGACTTCGGGTGATCGAATCGCCGGTCCGTGTGCGGCGGAGGAGAGGGTCGGCGGATCCCGTGTCACCCGCAGCGCGAAGGAACACCGATGGCCGACCCGCACGCCGCCGAGCACCGTCAGCAGCGCTACGACCACGGCTTCCAGGTGCTGAGCGCGGTGAACCCCGAAGCGCAGCGGTTCGTCGACTCGGTCGCCGACATCTCGCGGCCCTGGGCGACCAGGTGGTCTCCTGGGCTTTCGGCGACGTCTCCTGCCGCGACGAGCTGGTGCGGCGCGCCGGGTGTTCGGCGAGCTCGGCCTGCTGCCCATCGACAACCGCGACTGACCCGCTCCGCCGGGTCAGGCGGGCGAGAGATCGTTCGTCACCGGGCCTTCCAGCACCCGGCCGGTCGCGGTGTACCGGGCGCCGTGCAGCGGGCAGTCCCAGGTCTGCTCGGCGCTGTTCCAGTTCACGATGCCGTGCATGTGTGGGCACACCGCCGACCGGCGGTGGGTGACCCCGTCGACGGTGCAGGCCGCGATCGGCTTGACGCCGTCGCGCTCGATCCGCCCGGTGCCCTCGGCCGGGTCGTCCTTGCCCGCGGCCGGGCGGGGGCGCAGCCAGTCGGTGGCCATCCGGGCGCCGACCTTGGCGTTGAGCAGCGTCCCGGACGGCACCCCGCGCACCTCATGCGGATCCCAGCTGCGCAGCGCCCGGGCCCAGGGCATCGAGCCGCCCAGCACTGCACCGGACAGGGCGAGGGCGGCGGCGACGGCGTTGGTCATGCCCCACTTGTCGAACCCGGTGGCGACCAGGATCCGTTCGTTGCCGGGCATCAACGGGCCGACGTACGGCAGCTCGTCGATCGGCCGGTAGTCCTGCGCGGACCAGGCGTGGGTGCGCTGCGATCCCGGGAACCACCGCGCGGTCCATTCGGTCAGGTCGTCGACCAGGGTCTGCGTCGACCCGTCCCGCCCCACCACGTGACCGTTGCCGCCGACGAGCAGCAACTCGGAACCGTCGGCCGCCGGCACGGACCGCAGCGACCGCGTCGGCTGGTCGACGCTCAGGTACATGCCGGACGGGATGGCCGCCGGGGTGCGGAACGCCAGGGCGTACGAACGCAGTGGCTCCAGCCGGGCGAAGAATCCGCCCCGGTCCAGGATCGGCGTGCCGGTGGCCAGCACGACCCGGTCGGCGGTCAGCGTCCCCGCCGAGGTGCGGATCGTGGCAGGGGAGCGCCAGCCCACCTCCCGGACGCGGGTGCCCTCGGCCAGCAGCCCGCCGCGGTCCAGCAGTTCGCGCGCCAGCGTGTCCAGCGCCGGCATGGGGTCGAACTGGGCCTGCTCGCGCAGCCGCACCGCGCCGTGCGTCGGGTACGGCAGCTCGAGCTCGTCGACCGGCTCGACCGGCAGACCCGCCTGCTGGGCCGCCGACAGGACCGAGTCGACCGTCTTCCGGCCGCGCGGGGTGGACGCGTAGCTGTGGTCGTCCCGGATCTGGTGGTCGATGCCGTGCTCACGGCAGTAGTGCAGCAACCAGGCCTGGCCCTCCCGGTTGGCCTCGACGTACTGCTGCAGCCGTTCGGTCGGCTGACGGGCGGCGATCGAGGCCAGCCGGGCGCCCTGCAGCACGCTGATCTTGGCCGTGGTGTTGCCGGTGGCGCCGGCTCCGACCGATCGCGCCTCCAGCACGGCGACCGAGGCCCCCGCCCGCGCGAACAGCACCGCCGCCGTGAGACCGGTGAGCCCGGCGCCCACCACCGCGATGTCGCAGTGCTGACCGGAGACCTCGGCGCGGTGGTCCGGTCGGTCGGTGTCCAGCCACAGCGAGCGCATCGGGGACTCCTCTGCCGTCGGTCGGGCGTGCAGGTGTCGGGCGGGGGGCGACGCCGTCCCAGGAGGGTCGACGTGGTCCCGGACGGTCACGCTCTGGGTGCCCGAGCCGGAAGTCGCGAAACACCTCCGGACCGCGCGGCCGGGTTGGCCGGTATCGGGGCCGGGCACCATGTCCATCATGGAATTCCGGACCCTCGGGCGCAGCGGATGCGCCGTCTCCAGCCTGACCCTGGGCACCATGACCTTCGGCGCGGAAGCCGACGAGGCGACCTCACACGGGCTGCTCGACACCTTCGTGGAGGCCGGCGGCACGCTGGTCGACACCGCCGACGTCTACCGGGCGGGGGAGTCCGAGCGCATCATCGGCAGCTGGCTCGCGGACCGGCCGACCGACATCACCGACCGGATCGTGCTGGCCACCAAGGGGCGCTTCCCGATGGGCGACGGCCCCAACGACCTGGGCCTGTCCCGGCGGCACCTGCAGCAGGCACTGGACGCCTCGCTCACCCGGCTCGGCGTCGACTGCATCGACCTGTACCAGGTGCACGCCTGGGACCCGGTGACGCCGATCGAGGAGACCATCGGCACGCTCGACGGGTTCGTGCAGGCGGGCAAGATCCGCTATCACGGCCTGTCCAACTACACCGGCTGGCAGGTGCAGAAGGCGGTGGCCGTCGCCGCCGCGCACGGATGGACGCCGCCGGTGACCCTGCAGCCGCAGTACAGCCTGCTGGTCCGGGAGATCGAGTGGGAGATCGTGCCGTCCTGCCAGGACGCCGGGCTCGGCCTGCTGCCGTGGTCACCGCTCGGCGGTGGCTGGCTCACCGGCAAGTACACCCGCGACGCCCGGCCCACCGGCGACACCCGGCTCGGCGAGGATCCGGGGCGCGGGATGGAGGCCTACGACCGGCGCTCGGCCCAGCAGCGCACCTGGGACGTCATCGACGCCGTGCAGCGCATCGCCAAGGCCCGCGGCGTCTCGATGGCCCAGGTGGCGCTGGCCTGGCTGGTGGACCGGCCGGCCGTCACCTCGGTCATCCTCGGCGCACGCAGCGTCGAGCAGTTGCGGGACAACCTGGGCGCTGCCGACCTGCACCTGGACGCCGACGAGACCGCCGCGCTGAGCACCCTGTCCGATCCCGGGGCGGCCGACTACCCGTACGGCGGACCGGGCGTCGAGCAGCGCAGCCGCGCCGTCGCCGGCAGGCGCTGACCTCGGGACCCGGCGCGGATCCGCGCCGGGCCCAGTCCCGTCACTGGGCGGTGTAGCCGCCGTCCACCAGGTGGTACGACCCGGTGATGTACGAGGCGGCGTCACTGACCAGGAAGGCGGTGAGCGCCGCGACCTCGTGGGCGTCGCCGAGCCGGCCCAGCGGGTGCCGCAGCCGCAGCGCCTCCAGTCGCTCGCCCTCGATGCGACCCTCGATGAGCGGGGTGGCGATGTACGCCGGGCCGACGGCGTTGACCCGCACCCCGTGTGACGCGTACTCCAGCGCCGCGGTCTTGGTCAGCCCGACGACGCCGTGCTTGGCCGTCACGTAGCCCGGTGCGTTCGCGGTGGCGACGCTGCCCAGGATCGAGGCCATGTTCACCACCGCGCCGCCGCCGGCCGCGGCCATGGCCGGCAGTTCGGCCCGCAGGCAGAAGAAGACCGAGTTCAGGTCGATGTCGATGACCTGCTTCCAGCCCTCCAGCGAGTAGTCACCGATGGCGTTGCCCTCGCCGCTGATGCCGGCGTTGTTCACCGCGATGCGCAACGGGCCCAGTTCACCGGCCGCGGCGACCATCGCCGCGACCGACTCGGGGTCGGTGACGTCCCCGGCGAACGAGCGGGCCACCCCACCGGCCTCGGTGATCTCCCGGGCGACGGCCTCCGCCGCCTCCGCGGCGCGGTCGGCGGCGAGCACGGCGGCACCGTTGGCGGCCAGCAGGGTGGCGACGGCGCGGCCGATCCCCGAGGCGGCGCCGGTGACGAGAGCAACACGGTCCTGGACGTCATACGTGGCCATGCCGCTGACTGTGCGGGTGATCGACCCGTCAGGCAACCCCATGATCGGATCAGGGCACGGCCAGGTACAGGAACGCCCACACCGCGTACGCCACGGTGACGACGATCCCCAGGCCCAGCGCCACCCGGCGCCGCACCGGCGTGTGCAACAGCACCGCCGCGATGAGCAGCAGCGGCAGCGCGCTGGCCGCGTACCGCTCGAACGAGTTGAGCCCCTGCGCGGTGAGTGCCAGCGCCACCATCGCGACGGTGAACACCCGGTAGGACTGCGGCAGCCACCGCAGCCCGACGACCAGGAGCGTCACCGTCACCGCCACCCACAACAGGTGCAGCACCGGCGCGGTCCGGACCACCTCGCCGTCCGCCAGCACCTGCAGGGCGTCGGCGATGGCGTGCCACGGGTTGACCAGCAGCCCACCGCGCAGGTCCGGGTCGGACTGGGCGGTGAACGGCGCCCACGCCGAACCCCACCGGGACCAGCACCACAGCAGGTATGCCCCCGCGCCCGCCACGGGCGCGGCGACGGCCAAGGTCCGGGCGCCGAGCCGACGGCGCCACCGCGGGCTGCGCAGCGCCCGCCGGGCGCCCGGCCAGCCGTCCGCCCGGGCGCTGCGGTACGCCTCGACGAGGACCGGCAACGCCAGCAGCACGCCGGTCGGGCGCAGGAAGCCGCCGGCGAAGCCGGCCACCGCGACCAGCGGCCACCGGGCCCGCCGGGACGCCAGCAGCACCACGCACAGCAGCACCCCGAACATCGACTCGGTGTATCCCATGACCAGGACGAACCCGGCCGGGTTGAGGGCCAGCAGCCAGGGGACGCGGTCCGCCGCGGCCCGGCTCAGCCCCGCGTCGAGCGCGACCCGGTGGGCCAGCAACGCGTACAGCAGCGCGGCCAGGTTGACCACCAGCAGTTGCACCGGGCCGAGGTGGTCGCCGCCGCCACCGAGGAACCGCACCAGCAGCGGCAGAGCCGGGAAGAACCGCCGGCCCTCGGCGGCCACCCCGTCGTAGCCGTCCTGGGCGATGTCCAGGTACCACTTCGCGTCCCAGCCGAGCAGGTCCGTCCGGCCGACCGGCGCGGGCAGCAGCTGGGCCACGGCCAGGGCCAGCAGCACCAGCACCCGGGCGGTGACGAACGACAACAGAACCGGGCGCCACGGTTGGGCGTCCACCACGGCGCGGAACGCGGGCCACCAGCCTGCCGCCGTCGCCGGGTCGGTCCGGGTGACAATGCCAGTGCCGGAGGACCGGGCCGCGGCCCGGTCCCGGACGGTCCCGGCCCACCGCGACCACCGCCGTGAGATGAGGAGCCGCCGTTCATGACGCAGGTGTCCGCCCTCGACGACTCGATCGAGGACTCGCGGATCCCCGGGCGACCGGACGGTGGCCGCCACGGTCGCGGGGCTCGTGCCCGGGGGGCTCTGGTGGTCGCCGTGGTGCTGGTCGTCGCCCTCGGGGTCGCGGTGCGCACCTTCAGCAGGTCGGCGCTGTGGCTCGATGAGACCCTCTCGGTCAACATCGCCCGGCTGCCCCTGCCCGAGCTGTTCGATGCCCTGAGGCAGGACGGCTCACCCCCGCTGTACTACCTGCTGCTGCACGGCTGGATGGCCGTGTTCGGGACCACTGACGGCAGCGTACGGCTGCTGTCGTCACTGTTCTCGGTGGCTTCCCTGCCGGTTGCCTACCACGTCGGGCGCCGGTTCGCCGGTCCGCGGTGCGGGTGGGCGGCGCTGGTGCTCGTCGCGGTGAATCCGTTCCTGGTCCGGTACGCCACCGAGACCCGGATGTACGCGCTGGTCGCGCTGCTCACCCTGCTGTTCGCCTGGGCCGCGCTGCGGGTGGCCCACTCGCCCACGGCCGGCCGGTGGGTGTTGGTCTCGCTGCTCGGCGGGATCATGCTGCTCACCAACTACTGGACGGCGTTCACACTGGCCGCGGCCGGGCTGTGGGTGGTCGCCGAGGCGATCCGGCGGCGCCGGCCCCGGCTCATCGGCCAGCTCGCGCTGGCCGGGGTGGGATCGCTGGTGGTGTTCAGCCCGTGGCTGGGCGGCTTCCTGTTCCAGCTCGAGCACACCGGCACGCCGTGGGCGGACCGGACCAACTGGACCGCCTTCCCGGACACGCTGCGCGACTGGGGCGGCGGGCAGGGCTGGGTGGCCGGCGGGATGAGCCTGGTCGTGCTGGCCCTGGTGGTGCTGGCGTTCGTGCCGTGGCGGCGCCGGGATGACGGCCCCGAGCTGCGCACCGTGTCGATCGCCCTGCTGGTCGGCTCGTTCGGCGCGCTGCTCATCGGGGTGGTGATCAGCTGGGCCATCCACTCGGGCTACGCCATCCGCTACACCTCGGCCATGGTGGTGCCGGCGCTGCTGCTGGCCGCGGTGGGCGCCGCTCGCCTGTCCGGTCGGCTCCGGCTCGGCGCGCTGGTGGTCGTCGGCCTGCTCGGACTGGGCATGTCGGTGCCACTGCCGTTCGCCGACGACCGAACCCAGGGCCGGGACACGGCCGAGCTGATCGCCGCGGGCGCGGGACCGGGGGACCTGGTGCTGTTCTGTCCCGACCAGATCGCGCCGGACGTCAACCGGTACCTGCCGGCCGACCTCGACCAAGCGGTGTACCCGACGCTGGGGCCGCCGGAGCGGGTGGACTGGGTCGACTACACCGAGCGGAACGAGTCGGCGTCGGTCGTCGACATCGCCGTGGCCGCTTCCCAGCGGGCCACCGGCCGGATCTGGCTGGTGACCTCCCCCGGCTACCGCACCTACGGCGGCCAGTGCGAGTCGCTGGAGCGGGTGCTCGGCGCGTTGCGTCCGGGTGGCGACCGGGTGCAGGACCTCGACGACCACTTCTTCGAACGGCAGGCCGTCACCGAGTTCCCGGCGCGGACCACCACCGCGTCCTGAGACGCCCGGCCAGCGGTCGACCACTCGTCGTACGCTCGGACGATGCCGGCACCGACGCTGACGGGGGACCGGGTGGTGCTGCGTCCGGTGTCGCCGCAGGACCACGCCGCGCTGAGCCGGATCCGGGCCACCGACGAGGTGTCCCGCTGGTGGGGCTACGACGACGAGTTCCTGGACGCCGACTGCGTCCAGTTCGCGGTCCTGGTGCACGGTCGGCCGATCGGCATGATCCAGTACGCCGAGGAGACGGACCCGATGTACCGGCACGCCGGCATCGACCTGTTCCTCGATCCGCAGACCCACGGCCAGGGGTACGGCAGCGAGGCGATCCGGCTGCTGGCCGGCCACCTGTTCGACGACATCGGCCACCACCGGCTGGTCATCGATCCCGCCGCAGCCAATGCGGCCGCCATTGCCGCCTACCGCAAGGCCGGGTTCCGGCCGGTCGGCGTCATGCGTTCCTACGAACGGAACGCCGACCGGTCCGGCTGGCACGACGGCCTGCTCATGGAGCTGCTGGCCGGCGAGCTGACCTGAGCGACGGTCCGCGCCGGTGCCTCACCGTTCGGCGAGCGCCTCGGTGAGCTGCGGCGCCACGGTGAACAGGTCGCCCACCACGCCGAAGTCGGCGATCTCGAAGATGGGGGCGTCGGGGTCCTTGTTGACCGCGACGATGGTCTTGGAGGTCTGCATGCCGGCGCGGTGCTGGATGGCGCCGGAGATGCCCAGGGCGATGTACACCTGGGGCGAGACGCTGGTGCCGGTCTGACCGACCTGGAACTGCGCGGGATAGAAGCCGGCGTCCACCGCGGCTCGGGAGGCGCCGACCGCGCCGCCGACGGTGTCGGCCAGCTGCTCGACCACGGTGAACTTCTCGGCCGAGCCGACGCCGCGGCCGCCGGAGACGACCACCGAGGCGGCGGTGAGCTCGGGACGGTCGCCGACCGGCTCGTGGTGCTCCTCGAGAACGGTCGGCGCCGGAGCCGGTGCCTCGACGGTGAGTTCGACGACGGCCGGGGCGTCCGCCGGTGCCGCGGTGTCCTCGATGGAGTTGCCGCGCCAGGTGATGACCGGGACGCCGCGGGTGGTGGTCCAGCGCACCGAGTAGGCGCCGCCGAACGCGGGCTGGGTGACGACCACCTGCCCGTCGAGCAGTTCGACGTCGGTGGACTCGGCCAGCACACCGGAGTCCAGCCGGACGGCCAGCCGCCCGGCCAGCTCCCGTCCGTCGAACGTCGACTCGATCAGCACGGCAGACACGTCCCCGGTAGCGGTGACGGCGGCGGTCAGCGCGGCGAGTTCGCCGGTGAGCAGGGGAGCGCCGGCCGGCGGCGCGGCGACGAGGACGGTGGTCGCGCCGGCCGCCCCCAGGGCGGTCACCAGGGTGTCCCGTTCGGCGGGGTCGCAGACCAGCACGGCGGCCGGGTCGCCGACCCGGGCGGCGGCGGCGAGCAGTTCGGCGGTGACCGGGCGCAGGGCGCCGTCGGCGGTCACGGCCAGGACCAGGGCCTGGGGCATGTCAGTTCCCTTCCGGTGCGGATCGTGCGGCGGACTCGTGAACGGGCTCGTGGTTGGGCTGGATCACAGCACCTTCCGCTCGATGAGGTACCGGGCGGCCTGGGCGCCGGCGCTGCCGTCGTCGGTGATGGTGTGGCCGCCGGTGCGGGGCGGACGGGGGGCGCCGTCCACGGCGCGGGTGGCGGATCCGGCCGCGCCGACCCGGTCGGCGTCGACGCCGAGATCGGCCAGGGTCAGGGTGGTGACCGGCTTCTTCTTGGCCGACATGATCCCCTTGAAGTTGGGGTAGCGCGGTTCGGCGATCTTCTCGTTCACCGAGACCACAGCGGGCAGCGGCGCCTGGATGCGGGCCCAGCCGCCCTCGACGACGCGTTCGGCGGTGAGGGTGTCGCCGTCGACGGTGAGGGCGCGGACCGAGGTGACCGCCGGCAGCCCGAGGCGTTCGGCGAGCATGGCCGGGACGGCGGCGGAGCGGCCGTCGGTGGACTCGTTGCCGGTCACGATGAGATCGACGTCCAGTTGCCGCAGGGCCGCGGCCAGCACGGCGGAGGTGGCCACTGCGTCGGATCCGGCCAGCGCGGGGTCGGTGATGTGCACGGCCTTGGCGGCGCCCATGGCCAGCGCCTTGCGCAGGGCGTCGGTGGCGCCGTCGGGGCCCATGGTCACCGCGGTGACCTCGCCGCCGTGCTGTTCGGTCAGGGTGAGGGCGAGTTCCACCCCGCGGGTGTCGATCTCGTCGATCACGGCGTCGGTGGCGGCGCGGTCGAGCGACCAGTCGGTCTCGTGCAGCCTGCGCTCGCCGTAGGTGTCGGGTACCTGCTTGATCAGGACCGCGATGTCCACGGTGATCCTTCCGGAGGGTGTGGGTGGTCAGGAGTGGGTGAAGTCGGGACGCCGCTTCTCGGTGAAGGCGGCCATGCCTTCCTTCTGGTCGGCGGTGGCGAACACGGCGTGGAACACCCGGCGCTCGAAGCGGATGCCCTCGGCCAGGGTGGTCTCGAACGCGCGGTTGACGGCTTCCTTGGCCATCGCGGTCACCGGGTGGCTGTACCCGGCGATGGTGGCGGCGATGCGCAGGGTCTCCTCCAGCAGGTCGGCGGCGGGCACGACGCGGGAGACCAGGCCGGCGCGGTCGGCCTCGTCGACCTTCATGGGGCGACCGGTCAGGATCAGGTCCATCGCCTTGGCCTTGCCGATGGCCCGGGTGAGCCGCTGGGACCCGCCGATGCCGGGGATGACCCCGAGCTTGATCTCTGGCTGGCCGAAGACCGCGGTGTCAGCGGCGATGAGCAGGTCGCAGAGCATGGCCAGCTCGCAGCCGCCGCCCAGAGCGTGCCCGGCCACGGCCGCGATCAGCGGGGTCCGCAGCGACGCCAACCGGTCCCAGTCGCCGAAGAGGTCGTCGACGTAGGTCTGCGGGTAGGTCTGGGGCTGCATCTGTTTGATGTCCGCACCGGCCGCGAACGCCCGGTCCGACCCGGTGATCACGATCGCCCCGATGCCCGGGTCGCGATCCAGAGCCGTTGCCGCGTCGACCACCTCGGTCATCAACTCGCGGTTCAGCGCGTTCAGCGCCTCCGGCCGGTGCAGGGTGATCACCCCGACCCCGGGGGCGGACTCCGGGCGGTCGAGCAGGATCGTCCGGTACTCGGTCACGACTGGGTCCCTTCGGAGGTGGGGAACGGCTGGTCCGGGAACGGGGCGTCCGGGCGCGGGGTGAACCAGCCGGCGACCACGACCGGGTCCACCTGGTCGAACGTGGGCGGAGACCAGCGGGGCATACGGTCCTTGTCGATGATCTGCGCCCGGATCCCCTCGGCCAGGTCGGGGTGCCGCAGCGCCGCGCAGGACAGCGAGAACTCCTGGTTGAGCGCCTGTTCCAGCGAGGCGCCGATGGTCCGGACCGAGGTGAGGGCGGCCAGGGTCACGGTCACCGCGGTCGGGCTGGCGGTGGTGATGGCCTCGGCGGCCCGGCGCGCGCCGGCCTCCGGGGCGGCCCGCAGCGCCGCGACGATCTCCGGCACCGTGCCCGCGGCGTAGCAGCGGTCGATCCAGTCGCGGTCGGCGGCCAGCGCACCGGGTCCCGGCGGCTGGGCCACGGCCGCGAGTGCGGTCGGGACGTCCTGCCGGGTCAGCCGGTCGAGCAGCTCGGGAAGGTGCCCGGACGGCACGACCAGATCAGCGAAGCCGGCCAGGACGGCGTCCGCGGCGTCCATCCGCCCGGCGGTCAGGCCCAGATGGGTGCCGAGGTGTCCCGGCGCCCGGGCCAGCAGGAGGGTGCCGCCGACGTCGGGGCACAGGCCGATGCCGACCTCGGGCATGCCGACCACCGACCGCTCGGTGACCACCCGGTGCGCGGCGTGGCCGGCCAGGCCCACCCCGCCGCCCATCGTGATGCCGTCCATGATCGCCACGAACGGCTTCGGGTACGTCCCGATGAACGCGTTGAGCCGGTACTCGTCCCGCCAGAAATCAACGGAGGCCGACCCTCCCGCGACGGCGTCGGCGTGCACGGCGCGGATGTCGCCGCCGGCGCACAGACCCCGGTCGCCCGCGCCGGTCAGCACCACCGTCCGCACCGCGTCGTCGACCGCCCAGTCGCGCAGCGCGCGGTCGATCAGCCCGACCATCTCGTGGGT
Organism: Nakamurella leprariae; assembly: GCF_016918035.1. Taxonomy (GTDB): domain Bacteria; phylum Actinomycetota; class Actinomycetes; order Mycobacteriales; family Nakamurellaceae; genus Nakamurella; species Nakamurella leprariae. The sequence goes on from NZ_JAERWK010000015.1 coordinate 164,025, forward strand.
GAGCGCGTTGATGGCGCGGGGCCGGTCGAGGGTGATGGTGCCGACACCACCGGCCACCTCGAAGCGCACCGGCGACGCGGGCGCCGGCGAGGGGTGGTCGGTGCTGGCGCGGGCGGCCGGCGCCGTCATCGGCCGATCACGTCCCGGGCGATGACCATCTTCATGATCTCGTTGGTGCCTTCCAGGATCTGGTGGACCCGCAGGTCCCGGACGAGCTTCTCGATGCCGTACTCGGCCAGGTACCCGTACCCGCCGTGCAGCTGCAGCGCCTGGTTCGCCACCGCGAACCCGGTGTCGGTGGCCAGTCGCTTGGCCATCGCACACCACCGCACCGCGTCCGGGGCCTTGCGGTCCAGCGCGTCGGCCGCCCGCCACAGCAGCAACCGGGCCGCCTCGAGTTCGGTCACCATGTCGGCCACCGAGAACTGGAGCGCCTGGAACTGGTCGAGCCGCTTGCCGAACGCCGTGCGCTCGCTCATGTACTGCAGCGTGCGGTCCAGCGCCGACTGGGCGCCGCCCAGCGAGCTCGCGCCGATGTTGATGCGGCCGCCGTTCAGCCCGCTCATCGCGATGCGGAACCCCTGGCCCTCGCCGCCGAGGCGATGGGTCACCGGGACCCGCACGCCCTCGAGGATCACCGGACGGGTCGGTTGCGCGTTCCAGCCCATCTTCGCCTCGTTCGGCCCGAACGACAGCCCGGCCGCGTCCCGCTCGACCAGGAACGCGGTGATGCCGCTCGCCCCGGAGGCGGCGTCGCCGGTCCGGGCCATGACGATGTACACACCGCTGGCCCCGGCCCCGGAGATGAACTGCTTGACCCCATCCAGCACGTACTCCTCACCGTCCCGGACCGCCCGGGTGGTCAGCGCGGCGGCGTCGGAGCCGGCGCCCGGCTCGGTCAGGCAGTACGACCCGAGGACGGTCATCTCGCACAGCTCGGGCAGGAACCGTTCGCGCTGCTCCTGGCTGCCGTACCGGTCGATCATCCAGGCGACCATGTTGTGGATGGAGATGTAGCTGGCGACGGTCGGGCAGCCGGCGGCCAGTGCCTCGATGATCAGCGCCGCGTCCAGCCGGGACAACCCGCTGCCCCCGACGTCCTCCCGGACGTACATGCCGCCCATGCCCAGCCCGCCCGCCTTGGCCAGCACGTCGACCGGGAAGTGCTTGGTGCGGTCCCATTCCAGCGCGTCCGGCGCGAGGAACTCCGCGGCGAAGTCCCGCGACACCTCGACCAGCGCGCGCTGGTCGTCGGTCAGCTCGAACACCGTCCACCTCCGCGCCGAGGAACAGTCACCGCTCCGACAGTAGGTCATCCTAGTGTCGGGCGTCGGACGGGCGTCAAGGCGAACGAGGCCGGGGTCACACCCACACCGCCAGGGACGACGAGAGGGCGGGCCCGACAGTGCATGTCGGGCCCGCCCTCGCGGGTCGAGCCGGGGGTCTGCGGGTGGTCAGTCGGCGGTGGCGTCGGCCGTGCTGCCGGGGTCGGGCAGCGTGCCGTCGACCAGCTTGACCATGGAGGCCGTGTCCTTGCCGCTCCAGCCGGCCTCGATCAGCCGGTCCAGGTCGGCCAGCGCCCGGCTGGCGTACGGCAGGTCCAGGCCAGCGCCGGCCCCGGCCTCCAGGGCCAGGCCGACGTCCTTGCGCATCAGGCTGACCGCGAAGCCGCCGTTGAAATCGTGGTTCACCGCGGCGGTCTCGACCACGCCCGGCGACGGGTACCAGTTCTTCAGGGCCCAGCTGGAACCCGAGGAGACCTCGGCGATCTGGTAGAACACGGCCGGGTCGAGTCCGAGCCGATCGGCCAGGGTGGCGCCCTCGGCCAGGCCGGCGGTGTTGATGGCCAGCATCATGTTGTTGGCCAGCTTGGCCGACTGGCCCGCCCCCGGGCCGCCCGCGTGGAAGACGCGGCCGGCCAGCACCTCGATGAGCGGCCGCGCCGCCTCCAGGTTCTCGCCCGTGCCGCCGACCATGAAGGTCAGCGTGCCGGCGGCCGCGCCGAAGACGCCGCCCGACACCGGGGCGTCCAGGAAGCGGAAGCCCCGTCCGGTCACCGCCTCGTGCAGCTCACGGGCGGTGGCGATGTCGATGGTCGAGGAGTCGACGACCAGCGCCCCGGCGGGCAGGTGGTCGAGCACGCCGTCCGCGTCCAGCAGCACCGAGGACACCAGGCGGCCGTTGGGCAGCATGGTGAACACCACGTCGGCGCCGGCGACCGCCTCGGCCAGCACGGTCGCGACGCTCACCCCGTGCTCGGCGGCCGACCGCTGCGCCTGCTCGCTCGGGTCGTAGCCGGTCACCGTGTACCCGGCGGCCACCAGGTTCCCGGCCATCGGGCCGCCCATGTTGCCCAGGCCGATCCACGCCACCTTCATCGGTGCGCTCCTTCGTTCGGTCGTGTCGTTCGGTGCAGGGCACCGCGCGAGGGACCGACGACGGTGCCGATGTGCGTGTCCGACCGGACATGTTCCTCCTGACCGCTCCCGTCCGGAACGGGCAAGGACACCCAGGTGCTGTGCGATCCTGCACAGCAACCCTCGGCGTCGCGGGACGGCGACACGAGGGACCGGAGGGACGAGGGCATGACGCGTGCGGACGACCTGGTGGTGCTGCTGGAGGTGGCCCGGGCCGGATCCTTCGTCGGCGCGGCGGCCATGCTCGGCGTCGACCACACCACGGTCGCGCGGCGGATCTCGGCCCTGGAGCGCGATCTCGGTCGGTCGGTGGTGATCCGGGGCGCCGGTGGCTGCACGGTGACGGACCTGGGCCGCGACCTGCTGGACAGCGCGGAACGCATCGAGCGGGCCTTGGCCGACGTGGGGGAGCGGGCCGGCGACGCGGGCAGCGGACGGTCGTCCAATTCGCTGACCGGGCTGGTCCGGATCGCCGCGCCCGAGGCGTTCGGCGCCCGGTTCGTGGCGCCGGTGGTGGCCCGCCTGCACCGTCGGCACCGCGGCCTGCAGGTCGAGCTCGTCACCGCCACCCGGCCGCTGGTGCAGGGCGTCGGGTCGGACATCGAGATCGGGGTGGGCCTCCCGGCGTCGCCCCGCATCGAGACGGTGCCGCTCACCGAGTACTGCCTCGGGATCTACGCCTCGGCTGAGTACCTGGCCGACCGGGGCCGCCCAACCCGCACCGGCGAACTGGCCGGTCATTCGCTCATCTACTACGTCGACTCGCTGCTGCGGGTGGACGACCTGCAACTGCTCCGCGACCTGTTCCCCGGCGGCGGCGCCGAGATCAGCTCGACCAGCGTGCACGCCCAGCTGCAGTCGGCGCTGGCCGGCGGGGGCATCGCCATGCTGCCCGCGTTCCTGGCCGACCGGGAGCCGGGCCTGCAGCGCATCCTGCCGGCGGAGGTGTCGGTGGTGCTGCAGTTCCGCGCCCTGCTGGCGCCCCGGGTGCTGCGCCGGCCGGCCGCCACTGCCGTCCTCGACGCCATCCGGCGTGAGGTGGCCGCCCGCCGGGCCGAGCTGCTGCCGGAGCTGCCCGGCCCGGGCCGGGAGTCCGGTCTGCCAGACTCGTCGCCGTGATCCCGCCGCCGTCCTCCCGCTACTCACCCATGGAACGTCGACGGCTGCTGCTCACGGCCTCGTCCAACGTGGCGATCGGGATCGCCTTCCTGGCGCTGTGGTTCTTCTCCGGCCGACACTGGTGGCAGCTGCTCATCGCGGCCGGGTTCATGGTGTTCGGCGTGTGGGTGCTGCTCGACCTGCGTCGCACCCGCGGACCGAAGTGAGCTGACCGCGCTCGCCGGTCAACCGGCCAGCGCGTCCCGGTGGGCCCGGGTCAGCCCGACGTAGTGGGTGGCGTTGAGCACGACCTTCTGGTGCTCGTCGTCGGTGAGCTGACGCCGGACCTTGCCCGGCACGCCCGCCACCAGGGAGTGCGGCGGGATCACGGTGCCCTCGAGCACGACGGCGCCCGCGGCGACGAGCGAACCGGTCCCGATGACGGCGCCGTTCAGCACGATGGCGCCCATCCCGATGAGGCAGGTGTCCTCGACGGTGCAGCCGTGCAGCACGGCCCGGTGCCCGACGCTGACCCCGCTGCCGATGGTGGCCGGGAAGGCCGGATCGGCGTGCACGACCACCCCGTCCTGCAGGTTGCTGCCGGCGCCGATGGTGATCGGAGCCTGGTCGGCCCGCACGACCGCGGTGTAGAAGACGCCGGAGTCGGCCCCCAGCGTCACCGCCCCGATGAGGGTGGCGTTCGGCGCCACCCACGCCGAGGCGTCGACCTCGGGGCTGGAACCGTCGATGGCGATGGACGTCGGCTGCGGTGACATGCCCGCGGATGGTAGATCGCCCGATCCGTGCGGGTCGCCGCCGGGCCGGGGGCTCAGTAGGCTCGTCGCGCCTTCCGCTGCCCGACCGTCCCGAGGAGTTCCCATGGCCGTCACCGCGCAGGACATCAGCGCGCAGATCGATCGAGTCGTCGGCGCGGTGCCCACCGATCTGTTCATCGGCGGTCAGTGGGTGGCCGCCGCGGAGCGGATCGAGGTGGAGAACCCGGCGACCGGCGAGACGCTGACCACGGTGGCCGACGCGACGCCGGAGCAGGGCATGGCGGCGTTGGACGCGGCGGTGGCGGCCCAGGTGTCGTGGGCGGCCACCGATCCGCGGGAGCGGGGCGAGATCCTGCGCCGCGCGTTCGAACTCGTGCACGCCCGGGCCGAGCAGTTCGCGCTGCTGATGACGTTGGAGATGGGCAAGCCGCTGCCCGAGGCTCGGGGCGAGGTCGTCTACGGCGCGGAGTTCCTGCGCTGGTTCGCCGAGGAGGCGGTGCGCATCCACGGCCGGTACGCCGTCGCGCCGTCCGGCGGGACCCGACTGCTGACCATGAAGCAGCCGGTCGGGCCGGTGTACGCGATCACGCCGTGGAACTTCCCGTTGGCCATGGGCACCCGCAAGCTGGGCCCGGCGCTGGCCGCCGGGTGCACCGTGGTGATCAAGCCGGCCGAGCTGACCCCGCTGACCACGTTGGCCCTGGCGGCGGTGCTCACCGAGGCCGGGCTGCCCGACGGGGTGGTCAACGTGGTCACCACCTCGCGCTCGGCGGCGGTGTCCGAGCCGATCATCGCCGACCCGCGGCTGCGCAAGCTGACCTTCACCGGTTCCACTCCGGTCGGCCGCACGCTCATCGCGCAGTCCGCCGAGCGGGTGCTCAAGGTGTCGATGGAGCTGGGTGGGAACGCCCCGTTCCTGGTGTTCGACGACGCCGACCTGGACCGGGCGGTGGACGGCGCGATGCTGGCCAAGATGCGCAACATCGGCGAGGCATGCACCGCGGCCAACCGGTTCCTGGTGCACGAGTCGGTGGCCGAGGACTTCGCCCAGCGGTTCGCGGCGCGGATGGCCGCGCTGACCGTGGCCCCCGGGTACGCCGAGGGCAGCCAGGTCGGCCCGCTGGTCGACGGCCGATCCCGGGACAAGGTCGCCGAGCTCGTCGCCGACGCCGTGGACCGCGGCGCGCGGGTCCTCACCGGCGGGAAGAACATCGGCGATCGCGGGTGGTTCTATGCGCCCACCGTGCTGCAGGGCGTGAGCACCGAGGCCCGGATGTTCGGCGAGGAGATCTTCGGGCCGGTCGCGCCGATCACCACGTTCGCCTCCGAGGACGAGGGTCTGGCCCTGGCCAACCGCACCGAGTACGGGCTGGTCGCCTACGCCTTCACCCAGGACCTGTCCCGCGCGCTGCGCGTGTCCGAGGGCCTGGAGACCGGCATGGTCGGCATCAACCAGGGCGTCGTGTCAAACCCGGCGGCCCCGTTCGGCGGCGTCAAAGCCTCCGGACTGGGCCGTGAGGGCGGCGCCGAGGGCATCGACGAGTACCTCGAGACGAAGTACGTCGGCATCGCCCTGTGAGGCCCGCTCCGGCGTCGGCCGGAGCAGTCGCGGACCGGTCCGGTCCGGTGTGCCGGCTCCCGGCCGCACCGGGCCTGCCGGTCGTCGGGGGTCGCCCCTACGCTGGGCACGCCCGCTGCCGAGCAGGACCGACCCCTGGAGTTCCGATGACGAGCACCGTGTCGACCACCACCGGGACGGACCGCGCGGCCGAGCCGCGCACCGGCGCGCTGGATCCTGAGCTGGAGCAGCACCGGCGCGAGCTGACCGGCTACTGCTACCGGATGCTGGGATCGGCGTTCGACGCCGAGGACGCGGTGCAGGAGACCATGGTCCGGGCCTGGCGGGCCCAGGACCGCTTCGAGGGACGGGCGTCCACCCGGACCTGGCTGTACAGCATCGCCACCAACGTGTGCCTGGACTCGCTGAACAGCCGCGGCCGGCGGGCCCGGCCGATGGACCTGTCGTCCGACCCCTGGCAGCCCGTGGCCGGATCGCTCGCCGCCAGTCGCGGGCACGAGAGCTGGGTCGAGCCGATCGGTGAGGCCGGCGTGTTGGCCGACACCCAGGACCCGGCCGACCTGGCCGTGCAGCGGGAGTCCATCAAGCTGGCCTTCGTCGCCGCGCTGCAGTACCTGCCGGCCCGGCAGCGGGCCGTGCTCATCCTGCGGGACGTACTGCGCTGGCCGGCCGCGGAGGTGGCCGACCTGCTGGAGACGACCACCGCGTCGGTGAACAGCGCCCTGCAGCGCGCCCACGCCACCCTGGCCGGCCGCCCGGCCAGCATCGGTGAGGTCTTCGACCCGCTGAACGCCGAGCAGCGGGAGCTGCTGGACGCCTACGTCGACGCCTTCCAGCGGTACGACATGGACGCGCTGGTCGCGTTGCTGCACCAGGACGTCACCCAGAACATGCCGCCGTACGAGCTGTGGCTGGAGGGGCCGGCCGACGTCGCCGCCTGGATGGTCGGTCCGGGCGCCGCCTGCCGCGACTCGGTGCTGCTGCCGGTGCGGGCCAGCGGGCAGCCGGCCTTCGCGCAGTACAAGCCGGCCGCCGACGGCACCCGGCGACCGTGGGCGGTGCACGTGCTGGAGATCCGGGACGGCCGGATCGGCGCCCTCACCACCTTCCTGGACACCCGGCTGTTCGCGGCGATGGGGGCGCCGGACTTCCTGCCCGCTGCGTGAACCCGGTCAAGCGCCGGCGGGGTGGGCGTCGGGTCCGTCGAGCAGCGACCGGACCGATCCGGCACTGCGCCGCGCCCGGGCGGTCGTGCTGAGCAGCGCGGCCGCGCCGATGAGCAGGCCGAGCCCCACCAGCGTCAGCCACACCGGTCCCGCGGCATCGGCGAACCCGGCCCCGACGGCGGCCACGTCGCGTCCGGTGGTCCCGGTGAGCGAGCCGGCCACGGCGACGCCCAGCGCGGTGCCCACCTGTCGACCGGTCGCGGCCAGCCCGGCGGCGGCGCCGGCCTGTGCGGCCGGCATGCCCGACACCGCGGTGGTGGTGATCGGCGCGTTGACCATGCCGAAACCCAGGCCGACCAGCGCGAACGCGACCAGCAGCGGCCACAGCGGCACGTCCGGACCGGAGCACCACCAGAGCAGCAGGCCGCCCGCCGCGGTGCTCGTCCCGGCCAGCAGCAACGGCGACCGGGTGCCGCGTCCCTGTGCGAGCAGTCGTCCCGACAGCGGTGCGCCCAGGCACACCGTCGCTGCGGTCGGCAGCAGGCACAGCCCGGCCTGGGCCGGAGTCAGCCCGCGCGCGGCCTGCAGCAGCAACGAACCCACCAGCAGGAACGCGCCGAACGCCGCGAAGGCACCCACCGCCGCGACGATCGCGCTGCTGAACGGCACGCTGCGGAAGAACCGCGGATCGAGCACCGGCTCGCGCCGGTGCAGCTCGACGGGCACGAGCGAGGCCAGGGCCAGGACCGCGACGCCCAGCAGCGCCAGGGTGACGGGTGATGACCACCCCAGGTCCGGTCCCTCGATGAGCGCGGCGACCAGGCCGGCCACCCCGACCGCCAGCAGCAGTTGACCCGGGACGTCGATGCGGCGCGGCCGGGGTGCGCGGGACTCGGGCACGATCGGGTGGCGCCCATGGTCGGAGCCCGCTCTCCGCTCGTTCCTCGCTCCGGCGACTCCTCCGGCCACCACCGCCACCAGCAGCGCGATCGGCACGTTCACCCAGAAGACCGCCCGCCAGTCGACGGCGTGGGTGAGCAGACCGCCGACCGGTGGGCCCAGCGCGAGCGAGACGCCGAACGTGGCGCCCCACAGGCCCAACGCGCGAGCCCGTTCGCGCGGCTCCGGGAAGGTCGTCGTCACGATCGACAGCGCGACCGGGACCAGCATCGACCCGCCGACCGCCTGGACCATCCGGAACGCCAGCAGCGACCCGACGTCCCAGGCCAGGCTGCACAGCAGCGAGCCCAGCGCGAACACCACCAGCCCAGTGCGGAACACCCGCCGGCGACCGATGCGGTCGGCCGTCGCCCCGGCCGCCAGCAGCAGCGCCGCGACCACCAGCGTGTACGCGTCGACCGTCCACTGCAGGTCGGAGACGTCGGCGGCCAGGTCGGTGCCGATGGACGGCAGTGCCACGGTCACCACCGTCACGTCCAGCAGCACCAGCAGCACGCTCGAGCAGCACAGCAGCAGGACCAGCGCCGGCCGACGGGCCGCGCCAGCGGCCGGGATGATCACCGACCCAGTGTGCGTCACCGTCCGTGGTGGTCTGAGTGCGGTGCGTCAGAGGAGCGGTTGACGGGCGGCGCGAGTACCCGGGCCGGAGCTGGTTGGATCAGCTCGATGGACACGCCCGCCCCGGACCATGCCCAGGACGCCCAGCCCACTCCGACGACCGGGTTCACCGTCGGCACCCGGCTGGACGGGGACCGTCTGGGCCGGACCGGGACGCTGGTCACCCCGCACGGAGTGATCCGCACGCCGGCGTTCATCCCGGTCGGCACCAAGGCCACGGTCAAGGCGATGCTGCCCGAGACGGTGGCCGACCTGGGCGCCCAAGCGGTGCTGGCCAACGCCTACCACCTGTACCTGCAGCCCGGCGCGGACCTGATCGACTCCGCTGGCGGGTTGGGCGCCTTCATGCACTGGCCCGGGCCCACGTTCACCGACAGCGGCGGCTTCCAGGTGCTCTCACTCGGCGCCGGGTTCAAGAAGGTGCTGGCCATGGACGTCACCGGCAAGCAGGCCGACGACGTGGTGGCCGCCGGCAAGGACCGGCTGGCCCGGGTCGACGACGACGGCGTCACCTTCAAGAGCCATCTGGACGGCTCCCGGCACCGGTTCACGCCGGAGGTCTCGATGACCATCCAGCACCAGCTCGGGGCCGACATCATCTTCGCGTTCGACGAGCTGACCACGTTGCTGAACACCCGCGACTACCAGGAACGCTCGGTGGCCCGGACCCAGGCGTGGGCGCAGCGGTGCGTCGTCGCCCACGCCGAGCTCACCGAGCAACGCACCCACCGCCCGGTGCAGCAGCTGTTCGGTGTCATCCAGGGCGCGCAGTACGAGGATCTGCGCCGGCAGGCCGTCCGTGACCTGCTGCCGCTGGGCTTCGACGGCTTCGGCATCGGGGGCGCCCTGGAGAAGGCCAACCTGGGCACCATCGTCGGCTGGTGCTGCGAGGAGATCCCCGAGTCGATGCCGCGGCACCTGCTCGGTATCAGTGAACCGGACGACCTGTTCACCGCCGTCGAGGCCGGCGCCGACACGTTCGACTGCGTCTCGCCCTCCCGGGTGGCCCGGACCGCGTCCATCTACTCCCGCGACGGCCGGTACAACCTGGTGAAGACGGCCAACCGGCGGGACCTGGGGCCGCTCGACGCCGAGTGCGACTGCTACACCTGCGCGCACTACTCCCGGGCGTACCTGCACCACCTGTTCAAGGCCAAGGAGATGCTCGGGCCGATGCTGGCGACGATCCACAACGAGCGGTTCGTGGTGCGGATGGTCGACGACATCCGGGCGTCCATCGAGGTGGGCCGCTTCGACGAGCTGCGCACCGAGGTGCTCGGCCGGTACTACGCGCGCCGATCCTGATCCCGGGCCTGACTGCGGCCCTGACTGCGGCCCTGACTGCGGCCCTGACTGCGCGGCATCCCCACGCACGCCAGCGTGCCGCAGACGGCCAACACGGACAGCGACACCAGCACCACCAGCAGGGGTGCCGTCCACGTGGTGGTGGCGTCGTGCAGCCGGCCCAGCACGGTCGGGCCGGCCGCGGCGATGAGGTAGCCGATGGTCTGCACGATCGACGACAGCCGGGTCGTCTCGGCCGGGTCGCGGGAGCGCAGCACCACCACGGTGAAGATCACCGTGAACGTGCCGCCCTGGGCCAGCCCGCCCAGCACTGACCAGGCGATCCAGCCCTGCGGGGCCAGCAGCAGGCCGAGCGGGACGGTCAGCCAGAGCGCGCCGAGCAGCACCATGGTGGGCAGCGGCCCGGCCCGGCGGACCAGCACCGGCATGCACAGCGCCCCGATGCCACCCATCACCTGCAGGATCGAGGCGGCCGCGCCGGCCCCGCTGCGGGTCAGGCCGAGTTCGTCCTCCAGTAGCGACGGCAGCCAGGCGGTCAGCCCGTAGTAGGCCAGCGCCTGCCCGCCGAACGCGGCGGTGAGCAGCCAGGTGGTGGGCCGGCGCCAGACCGGGCGACGCGGGGCGGCCGGCACGGGGGTGCTGCCGGCGGCCGGGCGGGTCGCGGTCTCCGGCACGTCGGTGGGCACGTCGTCGGCGGACCACACCCGGCTCGGCGCGGGACGCCGGCGGCGGCGCAGCACCCACCAGACCACACCGGCCGCGACCGCAGGGACGATCCACATGGCCAGCGCCCAGCGCCAGCCGGCCGTGGCGGCCACCGGCGGGCTGATCAGCACGCTCACCGTGGCGCCGAAGTTCATGGTCGCTGCCTGCACGGCGGTCAGCGTCGGGGCGCGGCTGCGGAAGTCCCGGCTGATGACCACTGGGGTGGAGACGTTGCCGATGGTGATGGCCGCGCCGATCAGCACGGTCGCGGCGACGGCCACGCCGATCCCGGCGACCGACCGCAGCACCAGGCCGACCAGCATCACCACCACGGCGATGAGGACCGCGGCCTCCAACCCGCGGCGGGCGATGAGCCGCCCGGCCAGCGGGGCCAGCGCGCCGAAGCACAGCACCGGCAGGCTGGTGAGCAGCCCGGCCACGGTGCTGCTCACCCCGAGGTCGGCGCGGATGTCCTGGGTGACCGAGGAGACGCCGACGAACGTCGAGCGCATGACCAGGGCGAGCAGCAGCACGCCGAACAGCAGCAGCAGCGGCACCGGCCCGCGGCGGGCCCGGCGCAGCCGTTCGGCGGCGGACGGCGTTCCGGTCACCCGGCCCTCGTGGGCCGGGCCCCGCCGTCGGCCAGGGCCTGCGCGTAGGACGGTTCACGGCGCTTGACGACCGCGATGACCCGGTAGGTGATCGGCAGCAGCACCACCTCGAGCAGGGTCTTGTAGAGGAACCCGACGACCAGGTAGTTCAGGAACTGGCCGAACGTCTCGATGCCGATGAAGCTCGCGGCGATCGCGCAGAAGACCAGGGTGTCGCCGAACTCGCCGACCACGGTGGAGCCGATCAGCCGGGCCCACAGGTGCTGTTCCCTGGTGCGCTGCTTGATCTTGACCAGCACCACCGCGTTCAGGAACTGTCCGAGCAGGTAGCCGGCCATGCTGGCCAGCAGGATGATCGGCACCACGCCGAGCACGGCCTCGAACGCGGCCTGGTTCTCGTAGCCCTCGACGGCCGGGGAGATCTGCACGAGCCAGAAGGTCAGCGAGGCGAGCAGGGCCATCACGAAGCCGAGCGCGATGGTGCGGCGCATGGCCCGCAGGCCGAAGACCTCGCTGATCACGTCACCGATCACGTAGGTGAGCGGGAAGACGAACGCGCCGCCGTCGGTGATGATCGGGCCGAAGGCGATGCCCTTGGTGGCGGCGATGTTGCTGATGATCAGCAGGCCGCAGAACAGCGCGCACAGCACCGCGTAGGCGCCGGAACCGGTCCGCGCGAACGCGACCCCCGGGTGACGCTGGTCGGAGTGGTCGGTCGGCAGGGCCCGTCCGGCGGACGGGGGCGGGGCGGTCACCCCGGCATCCAACCAAGTCCGCGACGCTGCACCCAATCGCGCGGCCGGCGTCACCGTCCGGTCTGCAGCAGCCGCTCCAGTCGGTCGGTGATGCCGGTCGGGTGACCGAGCGGCGCCAGGTGCCCGCCGGGAACGATCTCGGCGTCCAGGCCCAGCCGCTCCCGCGCCACCCGGACCTGGAACGAGGCGGGGAACAGGCGGTCCCGGTCCCCGGCCAACACCACGGTGGTCACAGCCGGCCAGGTGGACAGCGGCCACGGGTCGGCGAACGGCCGATCGGACTGCGGGCGGGCGTCCATGGTGAACGCCTGCTCGGTGAGCTCGTCCGGCACGTCGTGGAAGAACTCGGCCCGCTCGTCGAACTCGCCGCTGACGTCCCGGCCGTCCAGCTCCGCCTGCTCCAGCCGGGCCTGGGCCTGGCCGGTCGTCCGCCACCACGCACCGCCGGTCTCGCCGGGCAGCGGGACCATCGCGTTGACCAGCACCAGCGCCCGGACGGGCAGCCGCCCGACGAGCAGGGGCGCGGTGAAACCGCCCATGGACAGCGCGGCGACGACCAGCGGGCGATCCGCCGGGAGCGCGGTCCGGGCGGCGTCCTCGCAGACCTGGGCGTACTCGGCCAGGCCGGCCCGCTCGTCGTCGGCGGGCAGGTCGACGGCCACCGCGGCGTGCCCGCGGGCGTGCAGCGCGTCGACCACCCGGTGCCAGATCCAGCCGGCGCCACCGGCGCCCGGGACGAGCAGGAAGCTGCCCGACGGCCCCCCGAAGCCGGGGTGGCCGGGGACGGCGTGTGCTGCAGCCATCGGGTCACGGTAGTCAGACCCGCTCGGCCCAGCCGGACGTGGTCCGTCCCGGTGGAGCGCAATCCCACGGTCAAGGCCGAGGCGCGGGCGGCGACCGGTGCCCATCCCACGAGCGGCCTGCTGTTCACCTACCCGGTGCACCAGGCAGTCGACATCCTGTTCTGTCACGCTGATGTCGTGCCGGTCGGGCGTGACCAGCTGCCGCACCTGGAGCAGGCCCGGACCATCGCGCGGCGGTTCAACCAGCGGTACGCCGGTGGCCGGGAGATCTTCCGCGAGCCGCAGGCACTGGTCGGCGAGGCGCTGGTGCTGCACGGGCTGGACGGCCGGAAGATGAGCAGGAGCCGCGGCAACGCCATCGACCTGCAGGCCACGGCCGACGAGACGGCCGTGCTCATCCGCTGTGCCCGCACCGACTCGATCCGGACATCACGTTCGACCCGGTCGGTCGGCCCGCGGTGGCCAACCTGCTCACCCTGGCCGGGCTGTGTTCGCAACGCACGCCGCCGCGCCGGACCATCTCCGCGACGTGCTCGCCGCCGGGAACGCCCGGGCCAACGAGATCGCCGACGACACCCTGAGCACCGTGCGGGACGTCTTGGGCATGCGGTACTGACTACGAGCGGATCCGGTGCGGCGCAGCGGGATCCGACAGCGTGGCGGGATCGATGCGCCATGGTCCGTGGGGCAACCGGGAGGGATCGAAGCGGGTCAGCAGACCGGCGGGTGTCACCGGTTCGCCCGGCTCGGCCAGCCCGAGGGAGGCGGCCAGCAGGGTCAGCACGGCCGGCGGCGTCCACCCGGCGGGCACCAGGTCGGCCAGGGTGACGGCGCCGTCGCGCTTGGCCAGGCGGGCGCCGTCCGGGGTCAGTGCCAGCGGCACGTGGGCGTAGCGGACCGGCGGCAGGCCGAGCAGGTGGGCCAGGTGGGCCTGCCGGGGCGCCGAGGTCAGCAGGTCGTCACCGCGGACCACCTGGTCGATGCCCTGGTCGGCGTCGTCCACCACCACGGCCAGGTTGTAGGCGGGGACGCCGTCGTTGCGCTGCAGCACGACATCGTCCACCAGACCGGTGAACTCGCCGAGCAGGTCGTCGGTGACGGTCCACCGCAACGGTTCCCGGCCGTCCCCGGCCCGCAGTCGCCAGGCGGCGACCCGCCCCGACGCCCGATGCGCGGCGATCTGCTCCGAGGTGAGCGCACGGCAGGTGCCGGGGTAGGCCATTTCCGCGGCCGGCAGGAGTCGGTCGAGCGAGGGACGAGCGAGGCCGGGCTCCGTCCCGACAGACGGCGCGCCCGCCGCGGTGACCTGGGGCGCGGACGCGGCCTCGCGGATCTCCCGGCGGGTGCAGAAACACCCGTAGACCAGACCCGCGTCCCGGAGTCGGTCGAGCGCCGTCCGGTAGCCGGGCAGCCGGTCGGACTGGCGGACCACCGGCGGGTCGGCGTCGAGCCCGAGCGCGGCCAGGTCGGCGAGCTGCCGCGCCTCGGCGCCGGGACGCACCCGGTCCAAGTCCTCCACCCGGATCAGGAACCGCCGCCCGGTGGAGCGGGCGAAGAGCCAGGCCAGCAGGGCGGTCCGCAGGTTGCCCAGGTGCAGGTCGCCCGACGGGCTGGGGGCGAACCGGCCCGCGCCGCCGGCGGACCCGTGGTGCGGATCGATCCGCGGTGCGCTCAGAGGGTGGTCCACGGGGTGAGCGTGGGCCGGCCGCCCGTCGGGCGGCAGCGGAACCGGACCGGCCCGGTGCCCTCCGGCCGCGGCAGCGAGAACTCGCCGTCGGCGTCGGCCACGGCCGTGGTGCTGCTGCCGTCGGCGCGGAGCAGCTCCACCTCGCCGCCGGCCGGCGGGAGCAGCTGTCCCCGGACGACGGTGTCGGTGATCTCCAGTTCCAGGCCGCTGTCCTCGATCTGGAAGCTCAGCGCGCGGGGCTCGTCCAGGTCGCCACCGGCGCGGACCGCGCCGGCCAGCTCCGCCGAGGACCGGCCCAGGTCGTCGGCCGTGTCGGCGGAGTCGAACGCCAGGCCCAGCAGGGCGAGTTCCTCGTCCACCGTCCGCCAGGCGTACGCGCCGACGGCAGCCCGTCGGAACTGATCGGGGACCGCGTCCGCGCTGTGGACCGCGGCGGCCAGTTCGGCCAGGAGTGCAGCGTCGGCATCCGGGATGCCGGGATCACCGGAGTCGACCGGGCGTCGTTCCACGGGTGTCCACCTCCTCGTCGCGGGTCACGGGGTCGACCGTTGCGACCGGTGCCCCACGGAACCCGGTCCATTCTGCGTCACGACCGGTGACGCGTCCGCTGCTGGTCCGTCCCGACTTCTCCTCGGAGCGACCGCCTGGTCGGCTGATACCCGGCGATGGGTCGGGCGATGGGTCGGGCGATGAGCCGGGGTTCTCAGGATCCGGGCAGCAGGTGCAGCGCTGTGCCGTAGCCGGGCACCGGGACGCCGAGGCCGAGCATCCGGCGACAGGCCTCTCGCGGCGGGATGCCCCGCTCCTGGCTGATCCGGGCGATGGCCCCCGCGATCTGCGGCGCGGCGAAGGACGTCCCGCTCCACAGCGCCCACGGCTCCTCGGGGGCGTCCGGGCCCGCCTCCGGGAAGGTGTCCGGCCCGTCGGACCCCGGGCCGGGCGGGTCGAAGCCCTCGTACTCCACGCCGCGGACGTAGGTGGAGAACACGCCCTCGCCGATGGTCGAGCAGTCCACCCACGATCCGCGGTTCGACCAGGCCGCCGGCTGCAGGTCGGCGCGCAGCGCGGCCACCGACACCACCTCGCGGAACGCCGCCGGCCAGGCCGGCCGCTCGGTACCGCTGTTGCCGGCGGCGGCCACGCACAGCACGTCCGGGAACTGTTCGGCCAGCAGGTCCAGCGCCACCCGGATGGCCAGGGGCGGCTGGTCGGCGTCGGTCTCCGAACCCAGCGACAGGTTGATCACGGTCGCCCCGTCCCGGGCCGCCGCCAGCATGGCCTTGGCCACGTCGACCTCGGAACCGATGCCGTCGCTGTCCACCGCGCGGTAGCTGCGCACGGTCACCTTCGGCGCCACCTGCTGGACGATCCCGGCGACGAAGGTGCCGTGGCCGGCGCCGTAATCGAGGTAGCCGTCAGGGCCTGGGGTGTCGTCCCAGGAGTAGACGTCCAGCGGGTCGATGCCGGACGGGCCGGCCGCGTCGGCCACCCCGGCCAGCCAGCCGTCCGACCGGTCCGCCGCGGTGATGCCGGTGTCGATGACGGCCACGGTCACCGGGCTCGGCGCGGCCAGCAGCTGCGGCGTCCACGGCGGCGGGAAGGACAGGGTGCGGGCGGTGTTCTCCGGGCCGCCGGTGCCCTTGATGATCGGGTTCAGCGGGGCGACGTGGTTCAGCCCGCAGGGGTAGCCCAGCTCGCGCAGCCGGGCGGCGACGTCCCGCAGCGTCTGCACGGACGCCGAGCGGGGCACCAGCCGCACCAGCCGCCGGTCGAGCTCGTCGACCGGCACCGGGTCGTGGAAGTCGGCCTGGGCCAGCACGTCCCGGGCCGGGCCGCGCCGGAACGCGGCGGTCGAGCCGTCCAGGTCGGCGGCCATCATCAGCAGCTCGTCGACCACCAGGGTGAGCGAGTCCTGGTCGGGCAGCAGGCTGAACTGCAGCACCGGCCGGGCGGCCAGCCCCTCCTGCGGTCGCGAGCGCCGTTCCTGCAGACCGCGCAGGGCGCGCCGGAGGTCGTCCGACCCGGTGCGGGACGCGCCGAGGCTGCCCACCTGGGCAGCGACCCCGGCGTGGTCGCGGTCGTCGGCCGGCGGGTAGGCGGTCGTGGCGAAATCGGTGCCGAAGACGGTGCCGGCGGCACCCCGGTCATCGGCCGGCTGCTGCGCCGGCGGTTCTCCGTTGGACATGGGCGGGCGCCGTCCTCTCCGGGCATCGGGTCAACCGTGGTGGCTCTGCGGTGCGCGGTCCGCCGACGATCCCATCGTCGCTGGCGTGCCGGATCGTAGTGCGGTGTCCGCGCACCAGCCGGATCAGGGAGGACGGACGGTGATACACGGCGCTGCCGGACCGGTGCAGACGGCGCGTCAGGCGGCGCCGTAGGCGTTGAACGCGCACCAGGTGACGAAGTGGGCGGGGTCGTCGGGGTCCAGCACCGAGCGGGCGGTGGCCAGGGCGGAGGCCATGGTCCCGCCGTCGGCCAGCGCCGCGTGCAGCACCGGCATGATCAGCGCCGACGCCGCGTCGGGCACGGCCACCACGCTGGCCAGCACACCGCGGGTGCCGCGGGCCAGCAGGGCGCTGACGAAGCCGAGCACGTCGTCGGCGCCGAACCCGATGCCCGCGGCCGAGTTGCACGCGGCCAGCACCATCCGCCGCGGTGCGGCCGCGGCCAGGTCGAGCTCGTGCAGGGTGAGGGCGCCGTCGGTGAGCTGCAGCGAGCTGAACATGGGGTTGTCGGCCCGCAGCCGGCTGTGGCAGGCCAGGTGGGCCAGCTCGACCTGACCCAGCAGCTGCTGAGTCGCGGCCACGGTGCTGTCCGGGGGCAGCAGTGCGTCCGCGTTCGGGTAGACGCGTTGCAGGGCCAGCACCTCGGTGCGCGCGCCCTGCAGGCCGGGACCGGCGACCAGGGCGGTGGCCGCACGACCGTTCCCGTGCCCATCGGACCGTTCCGCGATGCCGGTCGCCCACACCGCGGCGGACGGCGCGACCGCGACCGGGCCGCTGCGCAGCGCCGACCACGGCACCCGGTGCAGGATCGCGCTGGGCACCACCACCAGTTCGGTAACCGGGTCGAGGGCCAGCGGATCGATCAACCGGGCGGCCAGATCGGCCACCGCGCGTCCCGCCGCGGCCCGGGCCGCGCGCCTGGCCGCGCCCACCGGTCCCGGCCGGGACAGCCGTCGGACCGCGAACATCAGCCGCTCGACCGCCTCCAGGACGGGTGCCGGCTGGCCCAGGTCGACCACCGCCACGCCCCGCGGGCCGACGGTCACCGCCACCAGCCGGTCGGCCAGCGCCGCATAGCTGACCAGGGCGCGGCCGGCCAGCAGTCGGCGCAGCCGGGTGGGGGAGACGCCGGCGAACGCACTGCTGTCCGCCGAGCCGGCCACCTGACCGTCCGCGGCCTCGTCGGCCGGCCCGGACCCGGCGCGGCGGCGGGTGATCCGTCCGATGCGCCGTTCCAGCGCGGCCTGTCGGGCCAGCAGGTCGACGGGGTCGCCGTCCCCGCGCTCCAGCTCGGCGCCGACCGCCCGCAGTTCGGCCAGCTCGTCGCCGAGGCCGCCGTCCGGCACCGGGGCGACCGCGGTGAGCGACGCCGCCCGGGTCCGCTCGGTCCAGGCGAACACCTGGGCTGCCGTCCCGCCCCGGAGTAGTTCCTCGAGCCCGAGCCGACCCAGGTCACCCCCGTGGTCGCCGGCGCGGACCCGCATCTCCAGCGACCCGAAGGCGTCCCGGTGCCGGGCCAGGTCGGACAGCCCGGCCCGGCAGTGCCGCAGCACCTCGTCCCGGTCGCCGCGGGTGCGCGCGGCCAGGGCGCCGGCCAGCGCGCCGTGCAGGCGCAGCAGCACCGGGCCGCCCTCGGCCAGCCGGACCGCCCGCGTCAGGTGGGTGACCGCCGGCGCCGGGGATCCGGCGGCCAGCGCGGTCCGCCCGGCCACCAGGTGGGCGTGCACCGCCGCGGCCACCGGACCGAGCTGGTCGACGGTGGCGGCGGCCCGGCTCACCTGGGCCGGGGTCACCGGGTCGGGCATGGGCGGAGGTTCCGGCGCCTCCGGGTGCAGTGGCGACCCGGCCGCTGCGGCGAGGTCGGGTCGGGGCGCCGCCCGCGTGTGCGGGGCGGGTGGCTCGTCCGTCCGGGCAGGTGCCTCGGTGCCGACGGGCCCGAGCGAGGCCTCGGCCTGCAGCACCGTCGCCCGTGCGGCCCACAGTGGTCGGCGCTGCTCGCGGAACATCTGGTGGGCCTGGTGCGCCCAGCGCCGGGCCTCCGCCGCCCGGTCCTGCAGCAGTCGGGCCGTCGCGAGCCGCAGGATGCCCTCGGCCGCCATCAGCCCGGCGCCCCGCTGCTGGAACTCGGCGGTGACCCGTTCGGCCACCTCGGCGGCCTCGCT
Organism: Nakamurella leprariae; assembly: GCF_016918035.1. Lineage (GTDB taxonomy): Bacteria > Actinomycetota > Actinomycetes > Mycobacteriales > Nakamurellaceae > Nakamurella > Nakamurella leprariae. The sequence continues at coordinate 182,892 of NZ_JAERWK010000015.1, forward strand.
GACCAGGCGCAGGTCGAGCAGGGCGTCGGCGTACTCGATGGCGTGCTCGGCCGAGCTGGACCCGGCTACGGCGAACAGCTCCTCGGCCTGCTCGAACTGCTCGAGCCCGTCCAGGATGCGGCCGGCGTGCAGCGACACCCAGGCCCGGCTGCTGGCCACGTTGGCCGCGAGCACCGGGGAACCCTCGGCCGCCCGCCGGGCCAGTTCCAGCGCTCCGAACGCGGCGGCCGGGCGGCCGAGCTGGATCTCGATGAGACCGAGGTTGTTGCCCGCCTTGGCGGTGAGCACCGAGCCGATGTCGGGGGCGGCCAGCACGGTGCGGTAGTGACCGGCCGCCTCGGACAACCGCCCGAGGTTCTGGGCCAGCACGCCGTGCTGGAAGGCAGCCAGCCGGGCCACCGGCGGATCCTCCGGGTCGCCGGGATCGGCCGTGCCGGTCGGTCCGGACGCGGGCACCGGCAGCGCGGCGGCCTCGGCCAGGTCGCGGAAGGCGGCCGTGGAACGGCCCAGGGCCATCTGGGCGCCGGCCCGGCTGACCAGCGCGGCGCCCAGGTCGTCGACCCGGGACGACCGGCGGGCCACCCGCACCGCGCGGTCGAGAGTGGTCTTGGCCGCGGCCGCGTCCAGCGTGGTGAGCAGCGCCGAACCGATGGTGTGCAGGGCCAGCACCTCGGCCTCGGTGTCACCCGCCTGGCGGGCCGCCGCCAGCAGGTCCCGCACCTCCGGCAGGTGGCGGACTGGATCGGCCACGGTCAGCCGGCGCAGTTCCCGGGCCCGCCGGGCCAGCTCCGGCGCGGCCGTCGTCATCGGGGCTCGGCCGGATCGGCGTTCTCCCGGGCGGTGTCGGGGGCCGTCTCGGGCGTGGTTCCGGGGCTGGTCCCGGGGGCCGTCGGCCCGGCGGCGGCCCCGGCCGTCCCCGCCACCGCCGTGCGGGCGGCGGTGGGTCGGCCGGCGATCAGGTCGGAGACCCGGTCCCAGCGCGGATCCCACCGGGCGTCCCAGGCCCGGGTGCGGACGGCGGCCCTGGCCCGCCTGCGCTTGCCGTACCAGCGCCGAGCCCACCAGGATCCGGGCCGGGCCAGCCGGAACGCGGCCACCCACGCGATGAACGGGACGAAGCAGCTGAGCAGGGCGGTGCGGTACTTGCCCTTGAGCACGGTGATGAGGGCCAGCAGCGCGTGCACGACGACCACGGTGGTCAGCGACAACCGGACGCCCAGTTCACCGGCCGACAGCTGGTCGACGCCGTTGGGCGACAGGCCGACCAGACCGAAGCCCATCACGGCGGCGGTGAAGCCGATGACCTCCACCGACAGTCGTCCCTCGGACGACCAGTACACGTCCTGCAGGTGCAGGATCAGCGCGAACTCGTCCAGCACCAGCGACATCCCGACGCCGATGGCCACCGCCGCGATGTGCACCCACGGGCGCTGTGGGGTGGAGATGGCCAGCAGCGCACCGGCGACCAGCAGCAGGATCCCCGGGACCGCGTGGTGGACGTGGGTGCCGGAGCTGGTGACGTTGTCCCTGAACGGACCCCGTCCGGCCCGGATCGACCGGGTGATCAGGCGGGTGACCAGGAACGTCGCGATGAAGGCGGCCAGGCACAGCAGGAGGGGCAACTTGCCCGGCTCCACGATGTTGCGTTCCCACCACCCCACTGATCCAGCCTAGAGGGGGACCCGGACAGGACGGATGCCGTGCGCGGTCGGGGCTGCGCCGCGGCTGCGTGATCAGGGTGCGGCTGCGTGTTCAGGGCGCGGCTGGATGGGATGCGCCGGGTCTGCGCCCTTGCTGCGCAGGTGCGCCGGGGATCGGCGGCGCGGATGTGGGTCAGCGGCGCGGATGAGCCGCGGCTGCGTGATCAGGGCGCAGATCACCCGGATCCGGCATCCCGCCGCCCGGGTTCAGTCGGCCACGGCCGTCCGGCGAGTGCTGGACCAGCCCGGGGTACCGCCGGACGGCCGGGCACATCGAAGCCGAGCACGACGGGCTGGACGCCGGCCGGCTCGGCGCCGATCTGCTCGAGCGGCTGGCCGCCACCGGCGGTCCGGTGCGGCGCGCGGACGTCATGCCTGTCGGGGGTCGCTCGTAGCCTGCGTCCCATGGATGCCACCACCGTGCCCGTCGACGCCGGCCTGGAACAGCGGGCCACCGAACGGCTGCGCGCCCTGGTCGGCTCGCCGACGGCGGAGCTGCGGGCCGATCAGCTCACCGCGGTGCGGGCGCTGGTGGAGGACCGCCGCCGGGCCCTGGTCGTGCAGCGCACGGGGTGGGGCAAGTCGGCGGTGTACTTCGTGGCCACCGCGCTGCTGCGTGAGCAGGGGGCCGGCCCGACGGTCATCATCTCGCCGCTGCTGGCGTTGATGCGCAACCAGATCGCCGCGGCGCAGCGAGCCGGGATCCGCGCGGTGACGATCAACTCGGCCAACGCGCACGAGTGGGAGCAGGTCCACCGGGACATCCACGACGGCGCGGTGGACGTGCTGCTGGTCTCGCCGGAGCGGCTCAACCATCCCGGGTTCCGGGACGAGGTGCTCGGCCGGCTGGCCGCCAGCGCCGGACTGGTCGTCATCGACGAGGCGCACTGCATCTCCGACTGGGGTCACGACTTCCGGCCCGACTACCGGCGGATCCGCACGCTGCTCGGTGAGCTGCCCGCCGGCATCCCGGTGCTGGCCACCACGGCCACCGCCAACGCGCGGGTGGTGCGCGACGTGGCCGAGCAGCTGCACGGCGACCGGGTCGGCACGGCCGATCTCGCACTGGGTCTGGACGACGAGGTGGTGGTGCTGCGTGGTTCGCTCGACCGCGGGTCGCTGCACCTGGGGGTGGTGTCGCTGCCGGACCACGCCAGCCGGCTGGGCTGGCTGACCGAGCGGCTGCGGCAGCTGGACGGCTCCGGGATCATCTACTGTCTGACCATCGCCGTGGCCGAGCAGGTGGCCGATCACCTGCGTCGCCAGGGTCTGGCCGTGGCGGCGTACTCCGGCCGGACCGATCCGACCGAGCGGGCCACCATCGAGGACGACCTGCTGGCCGACCGGCTGCGCGCGGTGGTGGCCACGTCCGCGTTGGGCATGGGGTTCGACAAACCGAACCTGCGGTTCGTGTACCACCTGGGCGCGCCGGCGTCCCCGATCAGCTATTACCAGCAGGTCGGCCGAGCCGGGCGTGGGGTGGCCGAGGCCGAGGCGGTGCTGCTGCCCGGGACCGAGGACCAGGACATCTGGCGCTACTTCGGGTCGCTGGCCTTCCCGGAGCAGAGCCGGGTGCGCCGCACCCTGCAGGCGCTGGACGAGGCGGAGCGGCCGCTGTCGGTGCCGGCGCTGGAACCGCTGGTCGACCTGCGCCGGTCCCGGCTGGAGATGATGCTCAAGGTGCTGGACGTGGACGGCGCCGTCCGCCGGGTCACCGGGGGCTGGACCGCCACCGGGCAGCCGTGGGAGTACGACGCCGACCGCTACGCCCGGGTCGCCGCGACCCGTGACGCCGAGCAGCAGGCCATGCTCGACTACCAGCGCACCGACGAGTGCCGGATGGCGTTCCTGCGCCGGCAGCTCGACGACGTGGACCTGCCGGACGGTGGCGGGGGAGATGGCTGGCGGTGCGGCCGCTGCGACACCTGCGGTGGTCTGACCCTGGCCACGACGGTGTCGGACGAGCTCATCGGCCGGGCCCGGACCGGGCTGGCCGTGCCCGGCGTGCCGATCGCCGCGCGGGGGCAGTGGCCGTCCGGGATGGCCGCGCTCGGTCTGCCCTGGTCCGGTCGACTGCCGGCGGGGGAGAAGGCGGCCGCCGGGCGCGCCGTCGGTCGGCTGGACGGTCTGGGCTGGGGGCAGGCGTTGCGCGAGGCGTTCGCGCCGGAGGCCCCGGACGGCCCGGTGGCGGTGCCGCTCCGGCACGCCGCCGTGCAGGTGCTGGACGCGTGGGCTGCGCTCGACACCGACGACCCGGGACATCTGCCCCGGCTGGACGGCGTGGCGATCATCTCGTCGCTCCGCCGGCCACAGCTCATCGAGCACCTGGGCACCGGCCTGGCCAAGGTGCTGGGGGTGCCGGTGCTGGCCCGGCTGGTGCCCGATCCGGACGTGCCCCCGGCCGACCCGGACCGGGGCACCAACTCGGCCCAGCGGCTGCGCCAGGTCGCCGACCGGTTCCGGCTCGAGACTCCCGAAGGAGCAGCGGCACTCGCCGAGCAGCGACTGCTGCTGGTCGACGACTGGACGGACACCGGCTGGACCCTCACCGTCGCGGCCCGGGTGCTGCGCCGGGCCGGCGCGGCCGCCGTGCACCCGTTCACACTGGCCGTCCGCTGACCGTGCGCTGACGCTGATCGGCACACGACTCGGGGCGCCCACCGTGATGGTGGGCGCCCCGAGTACGGATCGCGACCGACGCGCGGCGCGGGAGGTCGGTCAGGACCGCTGCTGCTGGGCAGCGTCCTTCGTCGTCCCCGCCGCGTCCTGGGCGTCCTGCTTGACGTCCTGGGCGGCGTGCTGGGCATCGTCCTTGACGCTCTGCGCCTGCGCGGCGCCCTCCTCCTTGACGGTCTGCGCCGCCTCGGTGGCCGTCGACTTCACCGACTCCACCGCCTGCTGCGCAGGCTCCTTGAGGTGCTCGGCGACCTCCTTGGCCTGATCACCCAACTGCGAGACCAGCGGCTGCGCCTGTTCCTTCACCGCCTGCACGGCCTGGCGCTCCCGCTGGCTGGCCGGCAGCAGCGAGGCCAGCAGCGCGCCCGCGCCGAACGCGATGAGCCCGGCGGCCAGCGGGTTGCCCCGGGTCTGCCGGCGCACCGCCGACTGGGTCCCGGAGGCGGTGTCGCTGATCGAGTCGCTCACCGAGGACGCCGTCGACCGACTGGAGTCGGCCAGATCGGCGGCCTGGCCCATCACCTTGTCCTTGACGCCCACCACGGTGCTCACCACCCTGTTCTTCTGCCGCTGGGCGATGCTGGCCGGATTGACCCGGTCGGACAGGGCGTTCACGTTGTGGCTGAGATCGCCTCGGGTGCGCTCGATCTCGCGACGGATCTGGTCGGGGTCGTCGGCCATCAGGCTTCGTCTCCTTTGAGGGCGTCGGGAATGCGCTTCACGGTGGCCGCCGTCCGGGGCAACCCGCGGACCTGTTTGAGCTCCTTGCGGCCGACCGAGTACAGGACCGCGCCGATGACGGCCCAGATCACGGCGACGATGAGGGCCGACCAGCCCAGGCCGGTGGCCCCGCCGATGAGCCACCACAGCGCGATGGTCAGGAACAGCAGCACCATGTAGCCGGCGAACGCAGCGCCGCCGAACATCCCCACGCCCTTGCCGGCCCGGGCCGCGGACTGCTGGACCTCGGCCTTGGCCAGCGCCACCTCCTGCCGCATGAGGGTGGAGATGTCGGTGGTGATCTCGGACAGCAGTTCGCCGAGGGACGGCTCACGGCCGGTCGGCGGCAGCCCGTGCTGCTCGACGGGACTGCTCATCGGGTGCCCGTCCCCGGCTCCCGGGGCGGCCGTGGGCCGGTGGGCAGGCCGACCGCGGACTCCGGCACCGGCGGGATGTCCTGCGCCTCGGCGGCCAGCGGGCCGGGCTGCGGCGCCAGCGGCGGGGGCTCGCTGGGCGAGACGGTGGGCAGCGCTCCGGTCCGGGCCACGTTGAGTCCGGCGATCCCGTGGGCGTTCGCGGCGGGTGTCTGGGCGCGATCCGACTGCGCGACGGGTGCACCGTCGGACCGATCGGACGAGTCGGCGGAGTCATCCGAGGCGGTCGCTCCGCGCAGGAACCGGCCGGCGAGCAGGCCGGCGCCGGCGGCGATGGCCAGGAAGGCGCCGGGTCGCTGCCGGGCGAAGGACCTGACCTCCTCGAGCAATCCACCCGGATCCCGGCTCTCCAGGAAGCCGGCCACCGCACGGACCCGGTCGGCCGCCTGGTGCGCGAGGTCGGTGGCCACTCCTGCCTCGTCGGACTTCTCGGCCATCGACGACAGCTGCCCGGCCAGGGAGTGCAGCCCCGAGGCGACGCGCTGCTGCTGGGCTCCGGCCTGGTCGGTCAGTTCGGCGCGGGACTGCGACCACAGCTGCTGGAGCTGCTGACCGGCCTCGGCGGTCACCGCGGAGACCTGCTCCTTGGCGACGGCCGCCACCTGCTGGCCGGACTCCTTGGCCGAGGCCGCGACCTGCTGGCCGGACTCCTTGGCCGAGCCGGCGACCTGCTTGGCCTGGTCGGCGGCGACGTCCTTGGTGGATCCCGCCGTGCTCCCGGCGCCGCTCGGCCCGCCGGAGCGGGACCGCGCGGCGACGGGACCGCCGGCCGGCGGTGGCTCGACCGGATCCAGCAGCGGATCGGGAACGGGGTTGCTTCGTGGGTCTGTCACAGTGACCTCTGCTCTCCCGACGGCTGTCGTCGGACGATCGAGTGGGTGGGCAGGTCCGGGGATCCGGCAGCGGAGCTGGTGGCCGCGTCCGCGAGGCCGGCAGGCCGGTCGGGACCGGCGGTCAGAGCAGCTTGCCGAGGCCGCCGGGCAGCTTGTCGGCGATGCCACCCAGCTTGTCGCCCAGTCCGAACTTCGCCAGCAGCGCCGGGATGTCGATGCCGAACTTGCTGAGCAGCCCGGCGTCCCGGTCGGTGTCGACCTGGTCGGGCAGTTCCTGCGCGGCCTGGTCGGCCTCCCGCTGCTTGTCCTGCCCGCGCAGGAACTCCAGGATCTGGTTCTTGTCGATGTTCACGGTTGCCTCCTGCACGTCGAGCACGGTGCCGGTCGGCGGCACCGGAGCGGTCGGGGAGATCGGTCTCCGAGGAGCGCGACACCTTGCCGCCGGGGTCGCCCGGCGGCAAGGTGACGCGGGCCGCCCACTCCCGGATCGGTGCGGCGATCGACCCGGGAACGGTTCAGCGGCCGGTGATGTCGTGCGCTGCGTCCTTGAGCTTGTCGCCGGTCTGCTTGACGTCCGCCGAGGCCTGGTCGCCTCGGCCCTCCGCCTGCAGCTCCGGGTCGTCGGTCGCCCGGCCGGCGGCCTCCTTGGCCTTGCCGACGGCTTCCTCACCGGCGTGCTTGATCGTGTCGCCCATCGTCATCGCGCATCTCCTCGCTGTTCGTGGGGGCGGACTCCTGGTGTGACCAGGTCAGGGGCTCGACCCTCAGCGGGCAGTCCGGTCCGTCGTGGGATCGGTGTCGACCTCGATCTCCTCCTTGCGGACGGCCTCGGTCACCTGCTGCTGTTCGGTGACGGTGTCGGTGGTCAGCCGGACCTGCTCGACCGGGACGGTCTCCTTGTGGACCACCACGCGCTCCTCGGAGAGCGTGACTTCCGCAGTGGCCTCACCGATCTCGGCCCCACCGGTGGCGGCCTCCGGCCCGATCGGCTCGCGTTCGACCCGGACCTCCTCGCGCTGCACCGGCACCGTCACGGTCTGGTTCTCGGTCACCACGTACTTGCGCAGCCGCGCCCGCCCGGTCTCGACCCGCTGGGTCCCGACGTTCAGGTGTTCCTCGGACCGGGTGAGCACGTCGTCGCCTCCGGTCCGGTCAGCCGTGCCGGCGACCGCGAGATCACGGTCGGCGTCGGCGGTCCGGGTGGTGGTGCCGGGCGCCTCGACGGAGGTGTCGGTGGTGGTCCCGGCGGTGCCCAGGCCGTAGTACGAGTACAGCTGCTCCTCGTTGTCCGGCGACAGCGGTTCGCCCGCTTCGAAGTGCGGAGCCGAGCGGACGGTCTCCTTGTCGTACGGCACCCGGATGTCGTCGCCGTCGACCTGGGCACGGTCCAGGGGCACGAACGACTCCTTCGCGCCGAACCAACCGGTCTTGACGGTCACCCAGCTGGGGACGCCGGTCTGGTCGTCGAGGTAGACCTCGCTGACCTTGCCGAGGCGCTCACCGTCCTGGCCGACGACCACGCCGTTGTCGAGCAGGTGGGCGGTCTGGTCAACGTTCACCATGGATGATCTCCTTCGTGTGTCGGTGCCGGCGGTGTCCGAGGGGAGCCGCGGCGGGTCACGGTGGTGCTCCGAGGTGACGACTGCGGTCCGACCGCAGTATTCGTGTCCTGCCGGTTTCCGGTCCGGCGGGAAGCCAAACCTGTTCAGCAGGGCCAGGTGTGGCCGGGCGAGTCCACCCGGCGCAGCGCGCGGTGCCGCCAGCGAGGCGTACGGCGGGCGTCGTCGGACGGCCGCCGTCGGCTTCGTGGTGGCGGTGTTCGGCCGGTGATGTCCGGAACGGTCGGTCGCCGCGGACCCAGCCGGCCTTACGTCGTAAACCTTACGAGCAGGTCTGCGACCGCGCCACCCGTTCGACGCGGCTGCCCACCAAGATTCCTGTCAAACAGCCAGGAGCGCGAGGATCCTGGCGGACCGGCCAGTGGCTCGCGCCCGCGCCGCGCGGTCCGTTCACCGGTGCGGCGGGTGGTCGAGCAGCCGTTCCAACCGGTCGAGCAGCACCTCGAGCGCCTCCTCGAACTCCTCGGCCGACCGGTCCTGGGACAGCTCCGCCTGCAAGGCGGACAGCCGCGGATACTCGGCAAGGTCGGTGGGGTCCGGACGGCCCGGATCCTCCTGTTCGATGGGCCCGATGTCGGCGCCGTGGGTGGACACCTCCAGCAGCAGATGGCCGAGCAGGAAGCTGGAGAACGCCCGGTACGCGGCGACTGCGTGGGCGTCGCTGAACCCGCAGCGCTGCAGCTCGGTGAGGAACGACTCCATCCAGCGCAGGCTGCGCAGCGGCGGGTGCACCCACGGCGCGGCGGGTGGCCGGGTGGCGATCAGCGGGAACACCTTGGGGTGGGCCAGCGCGATCCGCCGCACCCCGTGGCCCAGTCGTTGCAGGTACTCCTGCCAGTCCGGCGAGCTGAGGTGGACGTCGGGATCGCCGTAGAGCTCGTCGACGACGGTCTCCACCACCCCGTCCAACAGGCTCTCGCGCCCCGGCACCCAGTGGTAGAGCGCCATCGCCTCGACACCCAGGTGAGCCCCGAGCCGCCGCATGGTCAGCTGCCGCAGTCCGTCCTGATCGATGAGTTCGACCGCGGCGCCCAGGATGCGCCGCCGGTCCAGGGCGTTGCGGGCCGTACCGGGAGCGGCTGCGGGCAGCACGGCCGCGCGGGATCCGCGGGTTTCCGGGGTGTCGGGATCGACGGGCGCGTCAGCGCCGCCCACGGCAGGTTCCGCAGCGGCCGGGTCACGCGTCGACTCGTCGGCCGAACTGCGACGCATCGCGCGCCTCCTCGCCTCCGGGCCCCCCCGGACGGGTCGGCCACCTCGGGCGACCGTACGCCGTGACCGCCGGACGTGGCGGTTCCGCGGTCAGGCCGGGACGTGCGCGGCCGGCGGCGCCGGCGGGCGCACCGGGAGCAGCGCCAGCAGCCCGGCCAGCAGCACCAGGATGATGCCGACGATACCCAGCCGGTCGCCGCCGATCAGGCTGAACAACCCGAACAGGGCGGGGGCCAGGAAGGACACCGCCCGCCCGGTGGTGGCGTAGAGGCCGAACAACTGGCCCTCGTGTCCGGCTGGCGCGAGCCGGGCCAGGAAGGTCCGGGACGCCGACTGGGCCGGCCCGACGAACAGGCACAGGATGAGCCCGAAGATCCAGAACATGCCGGGTCCGGAGACGAACAGCAGCACGACGGCGGTAGCGATCATGCCGGTCAGCGAGGCGACGATGACCCGCTTCGGACCCAGCCGGTCGTCGAAGACGCCGGCGACCAGGGCGCCGATCGCCGAGACGACGTTGGCCGCGATGCCGAACAGGATGACGTCGTCACTGCTGATCCCGTAGACGGTGACGGCCAGCACGGCGCCGAAGGTGAACACCGCGGCCAGCCCGTCCCGGAACAGTGCACTGGCGCCCAGGAAGAACACCGTGTGCCGGTCCCGCCGGTACAACGCGCCCAGGTCCCGGAACAGCACTCGGTAGGACGCGAAGAAGCCGACGCGGTCGGCCTTGGGACCGGGCGGGATCTCCGGGACGGTGAGCAGCACCGGGATGGCGAAGAGCGCGAACCAGGCCGCGGCGACCAGCGCCACGACGCGGATGCTGAGGCCGGCGTCCTCGAAGGTCACCCCGAACAGCCCGACGTCCGGCGAGATGAAGCCGAAGTAGCAGATGAGCAGCAGCACGATGCCGCCGACGTAGCCCATGGCCCAGCCGAACGCGGAGACCCGGCCGATGGTCGGCGGCGTCGAGATCTGCCGCAGCATCGCGTTGTAGGAGACCTCGGCGAACTCGAAGAAGATCGAGCCCAGGCCCATCAGCAGCAGACCGAGCCACAGGAAGTGGTAGTCGTTCTCGACGAAGAAGAGGCCGACCATGGCGGCGACGGTGAGCGACGTCCACACGCCCAGCGACGCCCGGCGCCGTCCGCCCGCGTCGGCCCGTTGCCCGGTCACCGGAGCCAGCACCGCGATGACGAAGCCGGCCAGGCCGAGGGCCCAGCCCAGCCAGGTGTTCGCGCTGATCGACCCGGGCAGCTCCGCGCCGACCTCGTCGGTGAGGTACACGGAGAAGACGAAGGTGACGATGACCGCGTTGAACGCGGCCGACCCCCAGTCCCACAGCCCCCAGGACAGGATCTGGCGGATCGGGATCGACGTGCCGTCCGAGGCCGGCGGCGGGGGCAGGTCGGACCCGGAGGAGGACGGGCCGCCCGTCGATGCTGCGCTCATGGGGGCGCACCTTAGGGCGCGCAGGCGTCCATCCGGCCAACGGGCGGCGAAGGTCCGCTCCGGCGTGGCGGTCAGCGCCCGGGTCGATCGGGCGCGGTGCGGTCCGGAGTGGCGTGCTCGGAGACGGGGAGGTCGGAGACGGGGAGGTCGGAGGCGGGGTGGTCGGAGGCGGGGTGGTCGGCAGTGGCGTCGTCATCGGCCGCCGGCTCGTCGATCGGCGTCTGCGACCCGGGGACGCGACGGCGCATCCAGCCGAGCACCAGGTAGCCGATGGGGATGAGCAGCCAGGCCGACAGCAGCCGGTAGATGACCACGGCCGCCGCGGCGGGTCCCTGTGCGGCCCCGATGCTGATCAGCCCGGCCAGCAGGGCGGCCTCGACGACGCCGATGCCGCCCGGGGTGAGCGGGATCTGCCGCACCACCTGGACGCCGAGGTACAGCGCGGCCAACGCCGCCGGATGCACGTCGACGCCCACGGCCAGGGCGCTCAGGTACAGACAGGCCAGGTCGAGCGCCCAGTTGGCCAACGAGGTCTGCAGCACGATGTTCCAGTCCTGCAGTCGGACCACCCGGGCCTGGCGCAAAGTGTCCAGCGCGTGCCTGGCGCCGGCGCCGAGCTTGGCGTGCCGGTCCTGCCAGCGGTCCAGCCGGGGCGTGGCCCGGGTGGACGCCTCGTGCTGCGGTAGTCGCCGGGACACCCAGCGGATGCCGAGTTCGACCGCGGCGATGATGCCGACCGCCACCAGCAGGGCCACCACCGGGTGGTCCTCGCCGAACTCCCACAGCGGCCGGAACGCCGACACCCCGATCCCGGCCAGGTAGAGCAGCACCAGACCGATGGTCGACATGACGCCGGACAGCACCAGCACGCTGGCCGCGATCGGCGTGGACGCCCCGGTGCGGCGGAACTGCTGGAACGTGTAGCCCGCGCTGACCGCGCCGCCCGCCGGCAGACTCATCGACAGGGCGTTGCCCGACCAGGTGATCGCGTTGATCCGGCCGAAGGTGGCGGGCACCCCGAACGCCTGCAGCAGCCGGCGCTGCTGGAACGCCATCATGATCACCGAGCAGATCTGGGACAGTGCGGCCGCGGCGACCCACCACCAGTTGGCCCGGGTGACCGCCGACCACACCTCGGTGGGTGACGGCAGGCTGTCGTGCAGCACCAGCACCACCGCGACGGCCAGCACCACGGCGACCAGCAGCCGGGAGCGGAACAGCCAGCGGAACCGGTCGGCCACCTTCCTGACGCCGGCCGGGTGCTCGCTCCCCGGGTCGGGCCGGGCGTCGGGCTCCGGCTCGACGGGCGAGGCGGCGGCGGACGGCACGGTCAGGTCCGACATCGCGGCCGCACACCCCCTCCAGGCGGCGGCGCCCGCTGCCCGCACCTCCGCGGGTCGGTGGTCCGGCCCCGGACGCCGGCTCCAGGATCACACATCGAGGGCCGCCACCGGCAGCATCGGAGGAGATCGATGACCGATCGGGGGACGGGTCACGGCGCGGCCGCCCGTCCCGGGTCGCCCGCCGGTCGCCGGCTGTTCGCCCTGGTGCGGCTGTCCGGGCACCCGCGCTGGCTACCCTGCGGCCATGTCGCGCAGCGTCTACATCACGTCGTCCGAGGGCAGTGCCGGCAAGTCGATGGTGGCGTTGGGGCTGGTCGACCTGCTGTCCCGGCGGGTGGGACGGGTGGGGGTGTTCCGGCCGGTCAGCGCGGCCCCGGAGTCGGCCGACGCCGACTCGGCCCCGGACGCCCGGGACACCGTGCTGGAGATGCTGCTCGCGCACCCGGCCGTCGACCAGCCCTACGACGACGCCCTGGGCGTCACTTACCAGCAGTGGCACGCCGACGAGAGCGCCGCGCTGGCCGAGATCGTCGAGCGCTTCCACCGGGTCGCCGCCCGTTACGACTTCGTCGTCGTCCAGGGCAGCGACTGGACCGACATCGCCACCGGCAGTGAGCTGGCCGCGAACGCGCGGGTGGCGGTGAACCTGGGCGCGCCGGTGGTGCTGGTGGTGCCGGGCGTCGACCGGACGCCGCGGCAGACGAAGGTGGCCGTCGAGCTGGCCCAGCAGGAACTGGCGTCGGCCCAGGTGCACCCGACCGCGGTCATCGCCATGCGGGTCCGGCCGGAGGACTCCGAACCGGTCCGGCGGGTGCTCGCGGACGGTCCCGTGCCGCTGGCCGGGGTGGTCCCTGAGGTGCCGTTGCTGGTCGCGCCGACGGTGGAGCAGTTGCGGGAGGCCTGCGGCGGCACCCTGGTCCGCGGTGACGAGCAGGGACTGGAGCGGGAGTCGCTCGGCTTCGTGGTCGCGGCCATGAGCCTGCCCAACGTGCTGACCCGGCTGCACGACGACGTCACCGTCATCGCTCCCGGTGACCGCTCCGACCTGCTGCCCGGCCTGGTCATGGCCCACCAGTCGGGCACCTTCCCGCGGCTGTCCGCGGTGGTGCTCACGGGCGGCTACCGGCCGCCCGAGCCGGTGGCCCAGTTGCTCGACGGGGTGCCGGTCGACCTGCCGTTCATCGTCTCCGACCAGGGCACCTTCGAGACGGCGTCCGCACTGTCCGGGGTGCGCGGCCGGATGACCGCGACGTCCCGGGCCAAGATCGAGACCGCACTGCGGGTCTTCGCCGAGACGGTCGACGGCACCGGGCTGCTCGACGCACTGGACGTCGCCCAGCCGGAGATCACCACGCCGGTCATGTTCCAGCACCAGCTGCTGGAGCGGGCCCGCGGCGACCGTCGCCACGTGGTGCTGCCCGAGGGCGAGGACGAGCGGATCCTGCGGGCGGCGGCCACGCTGTCCCGGCTCGGCGTCGCCGACCTGACCCTGCTCGGGGACCCGGCGGCGGTGCTCGGCAGGGCCGCCGGACTGGGCCTGGACCTCGGCGGGGTCCGGATCCTGTCCCCGCACGACGAGGCGCTGGTCGACCGGTTCGCCGCCGAGTACGTCCGGCTGCGCGCCCACAAAGGCGTGACCCCGGGCCGGGCCCGCGACGTCGTCCAGGACGTCTCGTACTTCGGCACGATGATGGTGCACCTGGGGCTGGCCGACGCCATGGTCTCCGGCGCGGCGCACACCACCGCGCACACCATCCGCCCGGCGTTCGAGATCATCCGGACCACGCCGGGCACCACCATCGTCTCCAGCGTGTTCCTGATGTGCCTGGCCGACCGGGTACTCGCCTACGGCGACTGCGCGGTGAACCCCGACCCGGACGCCGGGCAGCTGGCCGAGATCGCCATCTCCTCGGCGGACACCGCGGCCCAGTTCGGCATCGACCCGCGGATCGCCATGCTGTCCTACTCGACCGGGACGTCCGGCGCGGGCGCGGATGTCGACAAGGTGCGGCAGGCGACCGAACTCGTCCGCGCCCGCCGGCCCGACCTGCTGGTGGAGGGGCCGATCCAGTACGACGCCGCCGTCGATCCGACCGTCGCGGCGGCCAAGCTGCCGGACTCGCCGGTGGCCGGACGCGCCACGGTGCTGATCTTCCCGGACCTCAACACCGGCAACAACACCTACAAGGCGGTGCAGCGCAGCGCCGGGGCGCTGGCCATCGGACCGGTGCTGCAAGGGCTGAACCGGCCGGTGAACGACCTGTCCCGCGGTGCCCTCGTCGCGGACATCGTGAACACCGTGGCCATCACCGCCGTCCAGGCCCAGGCCGGACCACGATCGACACCTGATGCGATGCAGGCGGTCCCGGCCGGGGCGGAGGACCGATGACGGACCGACCCGTGCTGGTCGTCAACTCCGGCTCGTCGTCGATGAAGTACCAGCTGGTCGATCCGGACGCCGGTGTGGCCGTCGCGTCCGGGGTGGTGGAACGCATCGGGGAGCCCGGCGCCGCCGGTCGCGCCCGACACTCGTTCGCCGGCAACGACACCACCTTCTCCGGGCCGATCCCGGACCACGCGGCCGCGCTCGAGGTGATGCGGCAGCTGTTCGTCGACTCCGGCCGGCCGCTGCGCGGTGAGCGGCTGGTCGGGATCGGGCACCGGGTGGTGCACGGCGGCGACGTGTTCGCCGACCCGGTGCTGATCGACGACGCCGTGCTGCGCCAGATCCGCGCGGTGTCCGGACTCGCGCCGCTGCACAACCCGGCCAACCTCACCGGCATCGAGCAGGCGGCCCGGGCGTTCCCCGGCATCCCGCAGGTCGCCGTGTTCGACACGGCCTTCTTCCGGACGCTGCCGGCCGCGGCCGCGACCTACGCGATCGACGCCGACCTGGCCGCCCGGCACGCCGTCCGCCGGTACGGCTTCCACGGCACGTCCCACCAGTACGTGAGTGGACAGGTGGCCACCGTGCTGGGCCGGCCGCTCGCGGACCTGGACCAGATCGTGCTGCACCTGGGCAACGGTGCCTCCGCCTCGGCCGTGCGCGGCGGGGTCGCGGTGGAGACGTCCATGGGGATGACGCCGCTCGAGGGCCTGGTGATGGGCACCCGCAGCGGCGACCTCGACCCGGGCGTGCTGCTGCACCTGGCCGGGCCGGGCGGTCTCGACCCGGCTGGGCTCGACACGCTGCTCAACCGCCGGTCCGGGCTGCTGGGTCTGGCCGGCACCAACGACTTCCGCGACCTGCAGGCGATGATGGACGGGCCGGATGCCGACCGGGCGGCCGCGGCCCGGCTGGCCTTCGACGTGTTCTGCCACCGGGTGCGCAAGTACATCGGGGCCTACCTGGCCGTGCTCGGGCGGGTCGACGTCATCACCTTCACCGCCGGGGTGGGGGAGAACGCCCCAGCGGTGCGGGCCCAGGTGCTGGCCGGTCTGGAGGGGCTCGGCATCGTGGTGGATGCGGACCGCAACGCCGTCCGCAGCCGCGACGCGCGGATCATCTCGCCGCCGGACACCCCGGTCACCGTCATGGTGGTGCCGACGAACGAGGAGCTGGCCATCGCCCGGGCCACCGTGACCGTGGTCGGCTGAGCGACCCGGCGGCCGGGTTGATGGTCGGAGCTCGCCGTCCGCTCGTGCCTCGCTCCGGCGACCCCTCCGGTCAGCCGTCGCCGTAGGCGTCGAGCCAGCGGTGCAGCTCGCCGTAGACGGCGGCGCGCACCGGCGGGCGGGACAGCACCAGGTCGTGCATGCCGTCGGCGATGCGCAGGCAGGTGACGCGCGGCCCGAGCGCGGTGGCCCGGCGGGCGATGGCCTCGGCGTTCAGCACGGCGTCCCCGGTGAACAGCTCCTGCCCCCGCACCTTGGGCACCACGGTGCGGCTGGAGCACATGACCAGGATCGGCACCGGCAGCTCGAGCCCGCGGTGAGCCTGCCGCAGCCCGGCCAGCACCGCGGCCAGCCAGCCGGCGCGGACGGGCAACCCGGCCAGCGTCTTCATGGTCAGGTCGTAGGTCCACTCGCCGTCGAACTGGGTGTGCAGGCTGCGGCCGTACAACTCCGACACCCCGACCGGCAGCACCGCCCGTGGCCGCACCCGGGCCAGCGCGGTGACCGACGGGGCGGCCCCGGCGCGCACCGCCCAGTGGGCGTTCAGCTCGAGCAGCGGGGAGTTGAGCACCAGCGAGGTCACCGGGGCCGCACCACGGCCGGTCCGCTCGGGTGCCGCATGGTCGGAGCCCGCGCTCGCTCGTTCCTCGCTCGCGCGACTCCTGCGTCCCGCCAGCCACAGCGCGCTCGACAGCGCCCCGGTGGAGTGCGCCAGCACGGTGACCCGGTCGTGGCCGTCGGCCTGGATCACCGCGAGCGCCGCGTCCAGGTCCTCGGCGTAGACGCCCAGATCCTCGGTCCAGTGCGGTGTCTGACCGGGGCGCCAGGACCGGCCGCACTTGCGCAGGTCGACGGCGTAGAAGTCGGTGGGTCGGTCGGTCCGGGCGGTGAGCTGCTCGGCCAGCTCGGTCTGGAAGAAGTAGTCGTTCAGCCCGTGCACGTACAGCACAGCCCGCCGGCCATCGCGATTCGGCGCGGCAGTCGGCCCAGCGGCCGACTCCCCGGTCGACCCGGCCCGGCGCCGCACCACGGTGACCACGACCGGTCCCTCGTCGTCCTCGCCGAGCGGCACGGTCAGCGACTCGTAGCCCTCGCCCAGGACGTCCGGCTGGAACCCGGCACCCGCGGGCGGGCCGGTGGGCAGATCGATGGGCGCGGCGCCCGCCGGCGCGGAGTCCGGAGCAAGGGCGGTGGGCGACTCCTGCGACACGGCGGTCAGCGTAACGGGATCAGGCCCGGGCGGGACGGTCCACCGCAGTCTCGGCGTCGGGATCGACCGGCTCCGGGAGCACGTCCTCCGTCGCCAGGTCCTCGGCCGGCAGCCACACGCTGAAGGTGGTGCCCTCGCCCGCGACGCTGGACACCTCGACGTCACCGCCGTGCGCGATGGCGATGGCCTTGGTGATGCTCAGCCCCAGACCGACCCCGGGGATGGCCTTGCGGGTCGCCGTCGAGGACCGGAAGAAGTGCGAGAACAGGTTGGGCAGCTCGTCGGCCGGGATGCCCACGCCGGCGTCGGTGATCGAGACGCGGACCCTCGGCAGTTCCCGCCGCGGCGTCTCGACGGTGACCCGGACCAGCACCTGTCCGCCGACCCGGCTGAACTTCACCGCGTTGGACAGCAGGTTGTCGACGGCCTGGCCGAGCCGCACCGGATCCGCGGTGAGCCGGATGACGCACGGATCGCACGAACTGGTCAGCTCGAGCGACTTGGCCGCCGCACCGGGCGCCGCGGTGTCCAGCGCGGCCCGCACCACGGCGCCGATCTCGACGGTCCGCCGGTCCAGGTGGAAGCGACCGGATTGCACCTGGGCGGCGAACAGCAGGTCACCCACCAGGCGCAGCAGCCGATCGGCGTTGCGTTCCACGGTGGCCAGGTGCCGTTGCTGGGTGGCCGACAGCGGCGCGTCCGGATCATCGCCGATCAGTTCGAGGTAGCCGACGATCGAGCTCAGCGGCGTGCGCAGTTCGTGCGAGATGAGGTTGACGAACTGGTCCTTGAGCGCGGCCTGTTCGTGCGCGTGGGTCATGTCGGTGGCCACGAACAGGAAGCCTTCGATCCGGTGCTCCGGTCCGTACCGTGGGGTCGCCGCGACCAACACAGGGACGGTGCTGCCGTCGGCGCGGATCTTGCGCCACTCCCGGACCAGCGCTTCACCGCGCCGGGCGTTGGCCACCAGTGTCTCGAGGTCGGCCGGGAGTCCGCGGTCCATGCGGGCGGATGCTTCCTCCGCAGGAGGCTTGGCCTGCTCGTCGATACGGGCCTGGCGCAGCTCCTCACGGATGTGCAGGTCGGTGATGTAGCCCCGGCCGAGCATCTCCGCGGCCGTGTAGCCGAGCAGCTTCTCGGCGCCGGCGTTGAACACGTCGATCCGGCCGGTCAGGTCGGTCCCGATGATCGACTGCTCGGTGACCGCATCGATGATGCTGCGCATCTGGTCGTCCGACTCGCGCAGCCGCTCCTGGGAGGTGCGCAGTCGCTCGGTGGCCTCCTGGGCGGCGGCCGACCGCTCCTGGGCCCGGGTGAGGAGCTCGGCCTGCCGTTGCTGCAGGTGCTCGACGATGCGCAGCCGGGCCCGCAACCGGCTGGTCCACTCGTTCACCAGCAGGATGGCCAGCCCGACGGCCAGTGGCGTGAAGATGACCCGGACCCATTGGCCGTTGGCCAGGGCGCCGGGATCCGATGCGGCGGGCAGCAAGTAGATGACGACCAGCAGCGGGACCCCGATGACCACCGGTGCCCGGCCCGGCTCCGCGCCGAGGGACACCGCGGCGAGCAGCAGCAGGATGGAGAACAACGAGGTGGCCCCGCCGGTGCCGGTGCGCAGCAGGCCGACCGCGACCATGCTGGCCACCGGGATGACGATGGCGGCCCGGGGCGACCTGGCCTCCCAGTCCACCAGCAGGGCGGCCGCCGTGGTCAGCACCATCAGCGCGCCGGCCACCAGGACGGTGATGAGGTCGTCGGCGGTCACCCCGGGGACCAGGAACATCAGCTGCGAGACCGCGTAGACCGCGAACAGCATGACCTGGCGGCCGGCCACCGAGGTCGGGTCCTGGGCCATCTGCCGGATCCAGTGGACGGGGTGGACGGTGCGGGTCCAGCGGGAGTCCGCGCCGGTCGGGGGAGCACCACCCAGGCCGGCCACCCGGCTGCTCACGACCGGCCGTCCCGACCGACCCGGGCCAGCATCCGGCGGATCTCGTCGGCCAGCGCGCGGGGGCTGAACGGCTTGGTGGCGTACTCGTCGGCGCCCACCGCCCGGCCGGCCTCGAGGGCTTCCGGGTGGGCGGCGGCGGTCAGCAGCATCACGGGCACCCCCGCAGTCTGCGGGTCGGCCCGCAGCGCCTGGCACACCTGCAGCCCGGTGAGTTTCGGCATGGTGACGTCGAGGATGGCCAGGGCCGGCGGGGCGGACCGGATCTCGTTCAGCGCCGCCTGACCGTCCTCGACCGCGGCGCTCACCGTGCCACCCGCGCGGCGCACGGCCATCACGACCAGGGCGCGGATGTCCGGGTCGTCGTCGGCCACCACGACCGTGCCGGACGGGTCCCCGGACGACGACGGCAGGGAGGTGCTCACGTCCAGCGGTGCTCCCTCCGTGCTCGTCGGGGCGCCGGGGCTGATGCCGGTGCCGGTGCCGGTCCCGGTGCCGATGTCGGTGTCGGTGCCGGTGTTGATCAGGGACTTCGGGGCGGGGAAGGAGATCACGCCACCCACTGCGGGTCGTGACGGTCCTCGGGGGTGAAGGTCTCGTGCACCGGTCCGGTGGTACCCAGCAGCCCCGTCTGGTCGCGCAGCACCTCGAGCGGCTCGCAGGTCCGGCCGTCGCCGAACCGGGCCCAGTACCGCGCCGTGGTCAGCACGTACTCGGGATCCAGGTACTCCGGCGGCGGCGGCACGATGCCGGTGCTCGCCCCGGCCGCCAGGCCCGGGCTGACCGGATCCGCGTAGCAGGCCAGCAGGGCCAGCTTCGTGTCGGTGAAGCCGTCCACCGAGATGAACCGGGTGGGCCGGAAGTCCACGGTGGCCGAGGGGCTCTGGTAGCAGGCGATGGTCCGGATGTCCGACGCCGCGTTCAGCGTGGCGTGGTGCACGGCGCGGTGGTCCTGGTGCCGGTCGTGCAGCGAGTGCGTGTAGACGATGGTGGGCGACACCTCCTCGACCACCTTGCCGATCACCGCCACGGTGGGGTCGGCGGGGCTGACCGCGGTGTCGGGCAGGTCGTTGAGGTACAGCCGGGCGCCGAGCAGTTCGGCCGAGGCCAGGGCGCGGCGGGTGGCCTCGTCGGCCCGGTCCCGCGGGCCGTGCGAGGCGGTGAGCAGCACCACCGCGTCGCCGGCCGCGCGGTGCGCGGCGAGCAGCCCGCCGATACCGATCTCGATGTCGTCGGGGTGTGCGCCGATGGCCAGCACGACCTGCCCGCTGGTGGTGGCCCGCCGCCGTCGGCCGTTCATGGCCGCCTCGGTGACGGACGCGATGAGCTGGGCGGGGCGGATCGGCTTGAACAGGAACTCGTCCACCTGGTGCCGCATCGCGGTCATCGCGTAGTCCACGGACGCGTGGGCGGTCATGACCAGGACGGGCTGGCGCGGGATGTGCTCGCGGATGATGGCGGCCAGTTCCAGGCCGTTCATGTCCGGCAGTTCGATGTCGGCCAGGACGACGTCGAACTCCTGCCGGCGGAAGTGCTCCAGAGCGGTGCGCGCGTCCATCGCGGTGGTGACGCGCATCGATCCGCGCTGGTTCAGCACGACGCCCAGGTAGTCCAGGACGTCCGGATCGTCGTCCACGACCAAGGCCCGGATCTGCGTGGTCATGTGCGACCCCTTCCCCCGTGGGGCGAGTCCCCCTGCTCCGACGTCCTGCGACGGATCCCCCGCACCGGTGGTGACGGGGCGCCGCTCCGTGCCCGGTGCACTCGGTTCGGACGGCCGAGCACGGTCCTGCTGACTCTGGCACACGGCGCCTGCGGGCGCGTCCCCCGAAGGGTCACGCTTCGTCAGACCCCGGTCACCCGATGTAGTTGAATGCTCTCGTTCCACCCTCGGTCCTCCGATTGCCGCCCCCGGAGGTGCTTGACCACCGCCGGAGCGGGAACCCCCGATCGGCCAGATGATCAGATCGTCGGGTCGACGCCAACCGCCGATCGGGTCCCCGGCGCACGCCCGCCGGCGGCCGGGACCCCGCAGGAGGGGACGACACCGTGGACGCAGCACCGCTCCCGGCCGGCGGCCGGCTGCGCGCGCTCGACCTGGACCAGCGGCCCGGACCGTCCCGGGCGCGGGTGCCCGAGCTGATCGCCCGCGTCCACACGGACCTCGACGCGGGCACGGGCCGGGTGCCACTCGGGCTGGAGCTGGCCGTCGAACTGGGACCGACCCTGCCGGCTCCCGGGACCGGCGCCACCGGCCTGCGCTGGTCGGTGCTGGCGGCGCTGGCGGCGGCCGACCTGACCGTGGCCCGGGTGGTCGAGGCGCACCTGGACGCACTGGCCATCCTGGCCGAGTCCGAGTCCGAGTCCGAGTCCGAGTCCGAGTCCGGGTCCGGGTCCGGGTCCGGGTCCGGGTCCGGGTCCGGGTCCGGGTCCGGGTCCGGGCCGGTCGGTGGCGGGATGCCGCTACCCGAGCCCAGCGACGCCACCTGGGGGGTGTTCGCCGCCGAGGGCGCCGGGGTCCGGCTGACCGCGAGTCCGGCCGACGACGGGCGGTGGCGACTGGACGGGGTGAAACCGTGGTGCTCGCTGGGCGACCGGGTCGACGCGGCGCTGGTCACCGCGCACACCCCGGCCGGCCGGCGGCTGTTCGCGGTGTCGCTGACGAACGGTCGGTCGTCCGGCACGGTCGAGGTGCTGCCCCAGGGCTGGGTCTCCCGCGGGCTCGCCGAGGTGCCGTCCGGGCCGTTGGAGTTCACCGGCGCCGCGGCGATGCCGATCGGACCCGCCGGCTGGTACCTGCGGCGACCGGGCTTCGCCTGGGGCGGCATCGGGGTGGCGGCCTGCTGGTACGGCGGGGCGGTCGGCCTGGCTGGGGCGCTCACCGACCGTCGTCGGCTCGCCGGCGGTCGCTCCCTCGACCAGGTGGCCCGCATGCACCTCGGTGGAGTGGACGCGGGGCTGCACGCGGCCCGGGCGGTGCTGTCCGACGCGGCCGCCACGGTCGACGCGGGCGGCGCCGCCGGGGATGCCGGCGCCGCGCTCGCCCTGCGGGTGCGAGCCGTGGTCGCGGCCGTCGTCGAGGACGTGGTCCGGCGGTGTGGCCACGATCTCGGCCCGCGACCACTGACCCAGGACGAGCACTACTCGCGACGGGTCGCCGATCTCGGCGTCTACGTCCGGCAGCAGCACGCCGAGCGGGACCTGGCCGCGCTCGGCGACGCGGTGCTGCGGGAGGCCGGACCCGACGGCGAGCCGGGTGGAACGGAGGAGCGCGCGTGACGGTGCGACAGGACGACGGCCCGGCGACCGGGGCGACCACCGGGCCGCCGGTCGGGGCCGCAGCACCGTCGTTCTCCCACCTGGACCCGGGCACCGCCCCGGCCGCGTGGTCGTCCTGGCTGGGCAGCGGGGTGGACGCCGCCGCGGCCGCCGGCCGGCGGTGGCCCGCGGTGCCGGACGACACCGACCTCGAGCGCCTGGTCGTGGTGGCCGCGCACCCCGACGACGAGACCCTCGGCGCCGGTGGACTGATCGCCGCGGCCGCGGCCCGCGGGGTCGAGGTCACCGTGCTCATCGCCACCGCCGGGGAGGGCTCCCATCCCGGTTCGCCGACGCTCACCCCGGACCGGTTGGCCGCGCTGCGGGTGGCCGAGGCACGCGCCGCGGTGGGCGAGCTCGCGCCGACCGCCGCCCTGGCCGTGCTGCACCTGCCCGACGGGGGACTGGCCGACCTGGTCGCGGTGATCACCGGGGCCGTCGAGCGCCGGGTCGGCCCACGGGGCGGCGGCGTCTGGTTGGTGGCGCCGTGGCGGGAGGACGGACACCCGGATCACCGGGCCGTCGGCCTGGCCGCCGCCGAGGTCGCCCACCGGACCGGGTGCCGCCTGCTCGAGTATCCGATCTGGGCCTGGCACTGGGGCGACCCGGCGGCCGCGCCGTTCCCCGAGACGCAGCTCGTCGCCGTGCCGCTGCCGGAGGCGGCCCGGGCGGCGAAGCGCCGCGCCCTGGACGAGTACCGCAGTCAGGTGCTGCCCCTGTCACCCGCTCCCGGCGACGAGCCCGTCGTCCCACCCGGGTTCCGCGAGCACTTCACCGGGGACCGGGAGCTGTTCATCGTCGACGCTGCCGACCCCGGTGACGGCGCTGGTACCCAGCCGGCGTCGGGTGCCGGTGACCGCGTCCCGGCCGACCCGGTCGGCGGTACCGGCCTCGGTGCCGACTACTTCGATGCGATGTACGCCGCCGACGCGGACCCGTGGGGCTTCACCGAGCGATGGTACGAGCAGCGCAAGCGGGCGGTGTTGCTCGCCGCGCTGCCCCGCCCCCGGTTCCGGGCCGCGTTCGAGCCGGGCTGCTCGATCGGGGTGCTGACCCGGGAGCTGGGCCTGCGGTGCGACACGGTGCTGGCCGCGGACATCTCCGAGACGCCGCTGGCCGCCGCGCGGACCCGGACCGCCGACCTGCCCGGTGTGCGGATCGAACGCCGCCGGCTGCCGCACGACTGGCCGTACGGGCGGTTCGACCTGATCGTGCTGTCGGAGATCGGCTACTACTGCACCGAGGCGCAGCTCACCGAGTTGGCCGGCCGGGCCGCCGGCGCGCTCGACCCGGACGGCGTGCTCGTCGCCTGCCACTGGCGGCACCCGGTGGCCGACTACCCGCTCGACGGTGACCGGGTCCACGAGATCCTGCGTGCCACCAGCGGTCTGCAGCCGCTGGTGCGGCACCTCGAGGCCGACTTCCGGCTCGAGGTCTTCGTGCGGCCGGCGGCGGCCGGCGGCACCGTCGGCCCGGAACTCGACCGGTGACGACCGTCGGGCCACCGCGCGACCCGCGCCCGGGCGGCCGCGCCGAACCTCCGGTCGCGGCCACGATCGCGATCCCGATCGGGATGGTGGCGGTGGTCATCCCGGCGCGGGACGAAGAGGTCGCGCTGCCCGGATGCCTGGCCGCAGTCGACCGGGCCCGGCGGGCGGTGGCGGCCACCCGTCCGGGCCTGGCCGTCCGGATCGTGGTGGTGGCCGACCGGTGCTCCGACGGCACCGACCAGGTGGCGCTGGCCCGGCCGCACGTCGAGTTGGTGCGCACCGAGGTCGGCCGGGTCGGTGCGGCCCGCGCGGCCGGGGCGGCGCACGTGCTGACCACCGCGGCGGCGACCGGTGTCCCGCCCGAGCGGGTGTGGCTGATCAGCACGGACGCCGATTCCTGGGTGCCGGCCGACTGGTTGGAGGTGCACCTGCAGCAGGCCGAGACGGGTGCCGAGCTGGTGCTCGGTGCGGTGACGCTGGGCGGACCGAGCCGGCCGGACCCCGGCGGCCCGCCCGGCTCGACCGGGGTGCTGTCCCGGCGGGCCCACCAGCTGTGGCAGCAGCGGCACCGACTGGTCGACGGCCACGAGCACGTGTTCGGCGCCAACCTGGGCATCCGGGGTGACACCTACCTGGAAGCGGGCGGTTTCGCCGACGTGGCCGTGCACGAGGACGTGCTGCTGGCCCGGGCGGTGGCTGCGACGGGCGCTCGGGTGGCCGCCGTCGCGGCCGCGCCGGTGCACACCAGCACCCGCCTGGACGGGCGGACCGACGGCGGGATGGCCGCATACCTGCGCGGGCTGGCCGGCCGGGACGGGACCCCGCGGCCGGCCGACGACCGGGGGAACGCCGCCGCGGCCACCGGTGGTGCGGTCGCCGCCGACGCACGGCCCGACGGGGTCGGGGAGCCGGTCGCCGACGGGCGCACGCAGGACCGGGAACCGGCCTGATCGCCGCGCACTCGCGGCTCCGCGGTCACCCGGCGGAGTCGGGCAGGTCCGGTCCGAGCAGGTGCAGGACGGCGCCCACCTCGGCGGCCGTCCGGGGATCGTCAGGGCACTCGTCGAACAGCAGGGAACCGTGGACGACGACCAGGGACCGGCGGGCGGCGTCCAGGGCCGACGACCACCGGCCGGGCGAGCACAGCACGGCCGCTCCGCGGGGCGTCATCGAGAAGCGGGACGCAGCCAGCGACAGCACCACGGTCCCGGCCTGGCGGTCGGTCAGCCGGTCGGTGGTGACCACCTCGACCCCGGATCGGCCGGCATCGGCCAGCCGCCGCCGCAGCAGCGTCGCCTGCTGGTGGAACGGCGTGGCCACCAGCACGTCCGGCACCGGCGCCGGTCCGGCCGGGTCCAGCAGCGCCGCCACCTCCGCCACCACCGCCGCGGCCTCCGGCTCCGAGACTGCGCCGCAGCCGTCGTGGCGGACCGAGCGGGCCACGACCGTCAGGCCCGGCGGCCGGGCGAGCGGCGCAGCGACCACCGCTCGCGGCGGCGGCCCGGGCGGCGCCAGCAGGGCGTGCACGTCGGTCGGCGGGTGGGGCCGCAGCACCCAGGACATCACCGAGCGGTCCGCCGGGTGTGGTCGCGCGGGCGCCGGACCGGCCAGGGCGCGGGAGGGATCCCCGAGCAGCAGCAGTCGCCGGGTGGTCCGGGCGGCGGCCACCGCGTCGCCCAGCGGCAACCGGTCCGCGTCGACCACCACCAGCAGGTCGAAGCACTCGCCGGGTGCCCGGCCGGGATCGGTGAGGCACCGGGAGTCGGCGACCACCAGCCCGGCCGTCAGCCCCGCCACCGGGACCTGCGCCGGATTGAGCGTCACGGCCAGCCCGGCCTCGGCCAGCCCGTCGGCCAGCTCCCGCCGCCGGGGCCCGTCCCAGCTCACCCCGACCCGCCAGGACCGTTCGACGGCGGCGCGCAGCACCGCCACCAGCGACGCGACGGTCGGCAGGTTCGGCAGGGACGGCCTGGTCGGCACGGCCAGGAAGGACCGGTCGGATCCGGTCAGCCGATCGAGCACCCGCTCCGGATCCAATCCGGGAGCCACCGATCCGGCTCGCCGCAGCAGCGCGGTCGCCGCCGATGCGGGCAGGTCGGGCAGGGCGTCGGCCACCGTGGTGGCCAGCGCGCGCACCGCGGTCATCGCCGGGGAACGGGGCGCCCGCCCCACGGCCAGCCGGTCCGGGAGGTCCTCGTACGGGTCGACCCCGCTGGGCAGCGTCTCGGCCACGACCAGGACGAGCGCATCGCCGTCGCCGCCGTCCAGGACCCGGCCGAGTGGTGCCGGCGTCCCGCCGGGGACCGGCCGGGGTGGGTCGTACAGGCAGTGCACGACCGGACCGGGGTGGCGGCCGGTCGTGCCGGTGTCAGGGCCGCCGTCGTTGCTGCCGTCGTTGCTGCCGTCGCTGCTGGTTCCGGTGGCGTCGGGCGTGTCCGTCCCGGAGCGCCCCGGCAGGCGCCAGCGCAGCAACCGTCGCACCGGCCCGCCGCCCGCCGGGCGGGCCCAGTCGGCGTCCACACCGACGAGGGCCGCGTCCAGCAGCGTGCCGGCGCCCGGAGCCGGGTCCGGGCCTGCCACCCAGGCGGTGGCGGGAGCGCCGCGCAGCGCCCGGGGCGACCGCGGCCGGGCCAGGTCGGCGAGCACCAGCGCCGCCTCCTGGTCCGCGCTGCGTCGCAGCGGCGGGCCGGTGCCGGCGAACCGGTCGAGGGCGGCGACCGCCCGGTCCGGCTCGGGATCGACCGGGCGGGGCTCGGTCCGGTCGCCGGGCAGCTCCCGGGGAGCGGGGTCCGGCTGCGCCCCCCGGCGGGCCAGCAGCCAGTCGCGCAGCGCGCGGGTGGAGCGGCAGTCGTCGGCGTTGTAGGTCCCCAGCTCGGCCAGCATCCCGTCGGCCGCGGCGGCGTCCCCGGCTGCCCGCGCCGCCCGCTGCTGGTGGAACCGCAGCACCGAGCCGGCCGCCGTGGTCACCGGCCCGGAACGGGTCGCGGGTCCCAGATGGAGCGGCTCCAGCCGCTTGAGCGAGTAGGACGACTCGGAGATCCGCAGCGCGCGACGGACCGTCCGGTACAGGTCGACGAACACCCCGTCCCGCAGCAGCGCGGCCAGTCGGTCCTCGCCCAGCCGGTGCCGACGGGTCAACCGGCGCAGGGTGTCCGTCTCGTAGCTGGCGTAGTGGTAGATGTGCAGTCCGGGCCACCGGCGCCGGCGCTCGTCGACCAGGTCGAGGAAGGACTGCAGCGCGGCCCGTTCCTCGGCCCGGTCCCGCGACCAGAGCGCGAGATGCGCGGCGCCGCCGTCCCTGTCGTCATCGCTGTTGTCATCGCTGTCGTCGGACCCGTCGTGGTCCGCCGGGACCGGCAGGTCGTGCCCGAGCAGGCCGAACAGGTAGTCCAGGCCCTGGTCCGGCCACCCGTCCTCGACGTACATCGGGTCGGACTCGAAGTCGAAGAACAGGTCCCCGCGGTCCGCTCCGGGCAGCGCGTCCAGCGCGGTCGGATCGGCGATCTCGTACCGCAGCGGTGCGTCCGGACGGGGCGGGATGCCCGCGGTGAGCTGCAACCGGGCCTGCGCGCGCAGCGGGTCCAGGGTGGCCGGAGGGACGTCCGGCACCGGTCCGTCGGACGCGGCGAGTTCGTCGACGGTCCGGTGTCCGGCGGTCAGCAGCGCCGTCCGCACGGTGGACCGCATCCCGGCCACCAGCTGGACGTCGCGGTGTTCGGTCTCGGCGCGGCGACAGTCGTTGCACCACAAACAGCGCGGGACGTCAGCATCGGTCCAGGAGACCGGGGCGGACGCCCGCTGGTCGTCGACCACGGCGATGAGCCGCTGCTGCTGGTGGCGGACCAGTGCGGTGAACACCGCCCGGTCGTGCACCCGCACCGCCGACGTGGGCTCGACCAGGTGCAGCCGCGGCCCGGGCCGGCGGCCACCGGCCCACCACGGCGCGGTGCCGGCGTCGGCGAGCTCGTCGGCCAGCCCGGCGAACAGCGCACCCTGCAGCAGCGCGGTGGTGGCGTCGGCCCGGCGGGCGGTGCCGCGCACCTGCACGACGGCGAAGGTGGTGGGGTCGGCCGGCTCCGGCAGCAGCAGGTCGGCGCGGGCCGACCAGCGGCCGGAGCGCAGCTCGGCCCCGCGGACCACGTCCGGGTTGGTGCTGGAACCGCTGCCCGGACTGTCGCTCGAACGGTCGCTCGGTCCACCCGGTTGCCCGGCGTGGGCTGGTCCGTGCAGGTCCAGCACCCGGAGCGGCCGGCCGGTCGGACCGGCGCCGTCCGCGATCAGCGCGAGCACCCGGTGTTCGGTCTGCTCGTCGAACGGGTCGCGGGCCGCGGCCAGCGGATCGACCGGACCGCACGGCGAGGTGGCCGACGCCCGGCCGAGCAGGACGTCGACGCGCCGCCGCACCGAGTACTCGCACGCCCGCAGGCGGGTGAGGTCGACGGCCTCCAGCAGGAGGGAACCGTCTGCCTCGAGCATGTGTGTCCTTCCCGGCCGTTCCCGGCGGTGCCCATCACCGCCGGCCCGGCGCCCCTCGCGGATCCGGGCCCTCGCCGGTCGTCGTCCGGGCGAGGCGGCGCCACGCTAACAACGGACACCGACACCGGCCCGGGACCGGCGGACGCCGACACCCAGCCCGGGACGGCGGACGCCGACGGAACGGGTGCCGACCGGCGGGACCGGGGGACAATGATCGGGTGCCGGACCTCATCGCGGTGCTCGTGGTGGCGGTGCCACTGCTGCTGGTGGCAGCGATCGGTGGCAGCGCGATGCTCGGGGTTCGTCGGGACTGGAACTACCGGCGCAACACCACCATCCCGGCCGGCTGGGTGCGCACCGACGCAGTGGTGGTGGACGAGATCCGGCACGGGCCGGGCCGCGCCGGCGTCGTGGTGCGCCAGCCGGTGGTCACCTTCACGGTCCGCGGCCGCGGCGATCAGGACCCGGCGGGTCCCCGCCCCGCCATGGCGCCCGGGACCGAGATCACCTTCCCGTCCCGGGTCGGCGGGGTCGCCACGCCCGGACCCGGCTCGCTGGTGCAGGTCTGGTACGACCCGGAACGCCCGACGCGGGCGCGGCTGGACCCGGTGCACCTGCCGCCGGCGAGCGGCGTCTCCACCGGGACGCTGGTGCTCGCCGTGGTCGCGGCTGTGGCGGTCGGCGCCGGGGCCGTCATCACCCTGATGAGTTTCTTCGACCTGTGAAGGCGATGTCCGCGGCCGTCGCGGGCTCCGGTCCGGCCGTCGGGCCCACACCAATCGCATTCGCGCTCCAAAGATTCCTGTGGATGCGCTGAGTAATTCGGGCCGGCATTTCCGGGTGTGATTCGTGCCCCGTTCGGAACCGCGCGTGGCCGTCACCGCTGGTCACCGATGCCTGAGCCGTCGGCGCCGGCGTCCTCGACGATGTCCCAGGTGCATCCACGTGCCGTGATGAGGGCGTGTGCGACCCGTGTCCGGGGCGTGATCGGCGAGCGGTGGCGAACCGGACATTCAGCACAATCACTGTCAAATACCCGGTCGGGTGGCCCGTTCCATGGGCGGGTGAATTGCAGGTGTGTGATTTGTAGTTCTCACGCTCGGTAGCGGTACATTTCGATTCTCCTCCGTACGGGGGGAATTCCGTGTCCGACCTGACGCAGCCGGGTGAACTGTTTCGCCTTGCCGCGCTGACGATGTTGTCCTGGGTGAGGAACGCATAGTGACGAGAGGTCGACGCGCTGTGATGAGCATGCGCTGTCGAGTGTCGTCGCCGTCGTTCCATCCACCCCTCGAACCGGGAGCGAACAGCTGTGCGCGTCGCAACACGACACCCCGCCCCAGCAGGCGGCCGGCGAACGAGCTCCAACCGCCGATCGGGCCGGCCGCGACGGCCGGGCCCGGTGCGGCGGGTCCTCACCCTGGTCACGACGGTGGTACTGGCCGTGGGCGCCCTGGTCGTGGGCGGCGGCACGGCGTCGGCGGATCCGACCGCGTCGGAGTGGCAACGGCTGCGGCAGTGCGAGTCCGGCGACAACTACACGATCAACACCGGCAACGGCTACTACGGCGCCTACCAGTTCGACCTGTCCACCTGGCGCAGCGTGGGCGGCACCGGGTACCCGCACCAGGCCAGCCGGGCCACGCAGGACGCGCTGGCGCTCAAGCTCTGGCAGCAGCGCGGCTGGTCGCCCTGGACGTGCGCGAGCATCCTCGGGCTGGGGACGAGCACGGTGGCGCCGCCGCCGCCCGCGCTCCCGACCCCGCCGCGCGGCTCGGTCGACGCGGTGGCCGTCTCCGAACTGTCGGCGACGGTGTCCGGATGGGCGTACGACCCGGACGTCGCGGACCGCTCGATCGACGTGCACGTCTACGTCAACGGCCGCGCGCAGGCGGTGCCGACGGACCGGGACCGCAGCGATGTCAACGCCGTCTTCGGCATCACCGGTCGCCACGGGTACTCGGTCGACGTCACGCTGACGGCCGGCAAGAACACGGTGTGCGTCTACGCGATCGGCACGGTGCGGGACAACAACACGCTGCTGTCCTGCCGGGACGTCGTCGCCGTGGTCCCGCCCCGCGGGTCCTGGGACGGGGCGGCGGTCGACGGCCAGCGAGCCTCGCTGAGCGGGTGGGCCTTCGATCCGTCGGCCTCGGGCGAGTCGATCGAGACGCACGTCTACGTCAACGGCAAGGGGTACGCGTTCCGGGCCGATCAGGCGCGGGCCGACGTCAACGCGGTCTTCGGGATCCCGGGCCGGCACGGCTTCTCGGTGTCGGTGCCGCTGTCGGGTGGGGCCAACGAGGTCTGCGTGTTCGCCATCGGGCGGTCCGCGGGCAACAACCTCCTGATCGGCTGCCGGACCCTGCAGGGTGTCGCGCCGGTGGTGCCGCCCCGCGGGTCCTGGGACGGGGCCGCGGTGGACGGGCTGACGGCGTCGCTGTCCGGATGGACGTTCGATCCGTCGGCTTCCGGTGACTCGATCGAGACCCACGTGTACGTCAACGGCAAGGGCTACGGCTTCCGGGCCGACCAGGCCCGGAACGATGTGAACGCGGTGTTCGGGATCTCGGGTCGGCACGGCTTCTCGGTCCGGGTGCCGCTGTCGATGGGGCCCAACGAGGTCTGCGTGTTCGGCATCGGCCGGTCCGCGGGCAACAACACGCTGATCGGTTGCCGGACCGTGCAGGGCGTCGTTCCGCCGCGTGGCGCGATCGACGCCGTGACCCGCAGTGGCAACAATGCCGTGGTCAGCGGCTGGACGTTCGATCCGATGGCGTCGGGCGACTCGATCGAGACGCACGTGTACGTCAACGGCAGCGGCTACGGGTTCCGCGCCGATCAGGCCCGGGCCGACGTGAACGCGGTCTTCGGGATCTCCGGGCGACACGGCTTCTCGATCACCGTTCCGCTGTCCGCCGGGAACAACAACGTCTGCGTGTTCGGCATCGGCAAGGTCCCGAACAACAACACGCTCATCGGCTGCCGCGACGTGCGGCGCTGAACGGGCGGGATGTGGGCAGGACAGGGGTGACAGCACCGACAGCAGGAGCCCGGCGGGTGGGCGCCGGGATCAGCAACTCGATCAGCATGTCGATCAGTACGGCCGGACGATCCAGGGGGCAGGTCATCACCATGCAGGGCCATCACCGAGGGCGGGGCGTCCGGCCCCGTGGCGCGCACGCCCCGTTCGGCAGGGGCCCGGCGCGGCTGATCCGGACGACGATCACGGCGGTGCTGCTGGCCGTCGTGAGCCTGACCGGCGTCGCCGGGACGGCCGCGGCCGGTACCTCGGGGCCGGGGAGCGACGCCAAGTTGCCGACCGGGCTGGTCGCGCCGGGGCCGGGGACGCCCGAGGTGGTCCCGAGCAACCTGGTCACCGACCGGACGTGGGACAAGGAGACGGCGTCGCTGACCGACTTCACCCGCAACATCAACGACAGCCGGGCCAAGATCACCGCCCGGACCGACGTCGGGATCCGGGCCGCGGCGGCCGCGGGGGTGATCAACCTGGCCAACTCGACCTGCTGGGACGAGCACGCCTGGAACCCGACCTCGGACCACCCGCTGGGCAAGGGCTGCGACCTGTTCTTCGCCTACAAGACGTCCGAGGGGCGCGCCGCGGGCTGGCGGGCGGCCAACTGGTTCGTCGCCAACCAGGCGAAGCTGGGCGTGTACTACCTGATCTGGCAGGGTCGGTTCTGGGGCGCGTACGCCCCCAAGGCCTGGACGGACTACCAGTCGTCGGTCTACGGCTGCCCGAACCCGGCCAACGTGACGGGATGCCACTACGACCACATCCACGTCAGCTTCTACTGATCGACGTCCCCTGATCGACGGTCGCTGATCACCGATCCGGCGATCAGGTCGCGAACACTCAGGACGCGGCGGTGGGGCCCACGGGGGTGGGCCCACCGCCGCGTCGGTGTCTGCGGATCAGGCGGCGGTGGATCAGGCGGCGGTGGATCAGGCGGCGGTGGATCAGGCGGCGGTGGATCAGGCGGCGGTGGATCAGGCGGCGGTGGATCAGGCGGCGGTGGATCAGGCGGCGGTGCTGTGGGCGTCGTTCCCGCTCGGGACCGCCGGTTCCAGCGCCAGCGCCAGGATGTCGCGGACGTCGGCCACCGGGTGCACGGTCAGCGCCTCGAGCACCTCGACCGGAACGTCGTCCAGGTCCGGCTCGTTGCGCTGCGGGATGAACACGGTGGTCACCCCGGCCCGCTGGGCGGCGAGCAGCTTCTGCTTGACCCCGCCGATGGGCAGTACGCGACCGTTGAGGGTGACCTCGCCGGTCATGGCCACGTCCGAGCGCACCGCCCGGCCGGTGGCCAGCGAGGTCAGCGCGGTCACCATCGTGACGCCCGCGGACGGACCGTCCTTGGGTACGGCGCCGGCCGGCACGTGCAGGTGCACCCGGCGGGACAGCCGGTCCACCGCGGTCGCGTCCAGCCCCAGCTCGTCGGCGTGGGCGCGCACGTAGGACAGCGCGATCTGCGCCGACTCCTTCATCACGTCGCCCAGCTGCCCGGTCAGGGTCAGACCACCACCACCACCGCCACCACCGGTCTCCCCGGTCGCCGGGGCGGTGTTGGCCTCGATGAACAGCACGTCACCGCCCAGACCGGTGACGGCCAGTCCGGTCGCCACGCCCGGCACCGCGGTCCGCTCGGCGGTCTCCGGCAGGAACCGGGGTCGGCCGATCAGCGCACGCAGGTCGGCCTCGTCGACCACCACCGGCAGGTCGGCTCGGTCCTGGGTCTCCAGCCGGGTGGCCACCTTGCGCAGGATCTTGGCCAGCAGCCGTTCCAGCTGCCGCACGCCCGCCTCCCGGGTGTGGTCGGCGGCCATCCGCAGCACCGCCGCGTCGGTCACCTGCACCTCGTCGGCGGCCAGCGCCGCGCGCTCCAACTGCCGGGGCAGCAAGTGGGTGCGGGCGATGGCGACCTTGTCGTCCTCGGTGTAGCCGTCCATGGTGATCAGCTCGAGCCGGTCGAGCAGGGCGGCCGGGATGTTCTCCACCACGTTCGCGGTGGCCACGAACAGTACGTCGGACAGGTCCAGGTCGAGATCCAGGTAGTGGTCCCGGAAGGTGTGGTTCTGCGCCGGGTCGAGCACCTCGAGCAGCGCGGCCGCGGGATCGCCGCGGTAGTCGCTGCCCACCTTGTCGATCTCGTCGAGCAGCACGACCGGGTTCATCGACCCGGCCTCACCGATGGCCCGTGCGATGCGGCCCGGCAGCGCACCGACGTAGGTGCGCCGGTGCCCGCGGATCTCCGCCTCGTCCCGTACCCCGCCCAGGGCGACCCGGACGAACTTCCGGTCCAGGGCCCGGGCCACGCTCTCACCGAGCGAGGTCTTGCCGACGCCGGGCGGGCCGGCGAGCAGCAGCACCGCGCCCGACCCGCGCCCACCGACGAGGTGCAGTCCGCGGCCGGCCCGCCGGTTGCGGACGGCCAGGTACTCCACGATCCGGTCCTTGACGTCGCCCAGCCCGTGGTGGTCGGCGTCCAGCACGGCCCGGGCCGCCGGGATGTCCGCGAGATCGTCGGTCCGGGTGGACCAGGGCAGCTCCAGGACCGTGTCCAGCCAGGTGCGGATCCAGCCGCCCTCCGGGCTCTGCTCGTTGGTGCGCTCCAGCCGGTCGACCTCCTTGGTCGCCGCCTGGAGCACCTTCTCGGGCAGCCCGGCCTGCTCGATGCGGTGCCGGTAGTGCTCCGGGGACCCGGTGACGCCGTCGGGCTCGTCGTCGGAGATCTCACCGAGCTCCTTGCGGATGGCGTCGAGCTGCTGGCGCAGCAGGAACTCGCGCTGCTTGCGCTCCATGCCCTCCCGGACGTCGGCCGAGATCTTCTCGGAGACCTCCAGCTCGGCCAGGTGGTGCCGGGTCCACTCGATCAGCGTCTCCAGCCGGTCGGCGGGATCGGTCGTCTCCAGCAGCGAGCGCTTCTGCTCGGCGTCCAGGTACGGCGCCCAACCGGCCATGTCGGCCAGCGTGCCGGGGTCGTTGATGCGTTCGACCGTGTCGATGACCTGCCAGGCGTCCCGCTTCTGCAGGGTGGCCACGACCAGCGCCTTGTAGTCGGCGGCCAGCTCGCGGGCCCGGTCGGTCACCGGCGGGGTGGGCACCGGTTCGGCCTGCACCCACAGGGCGGCACCGGGGCCACTGACCCCGGTGCCGATGCGGGCCCGGTCGCCGGCGCGCAGCACCGCCGCGGGTTCCCCGGCCGGGGTGCGGCCCTGCTGCTCGACGGTTGCGATGACGCCGAAGGTCGCGTAGCGGTCGCCCAAGCGCGGCGTCAGCAGCACGGTCGGCTTGGCCGCTCCGTCAGCCGTCCCGTCGGCCTGATCGGCGGCCGCGCGGGCGGCGTCCAGGGCCGCAGTGGCGGCGTCGTCGAGCTGGATGGGCACCACCATGCCGGGGAGCACCACGGTGTCGGACAGGCTCAGCACGGGCAGCGCCCGCACTGCTGGGGTGCCAGTGGGATCGGACCCGGCGGACCGGGACGGCAGATCACTCATGAGGAATCCTTCGTCGTCAGCAAGCGTGCGCAGGTTGAGCGTGACTGGCTCAATGCGATGAGGTCCGCGGTTGTTCCCAGCCCTGCGCCGGGTCCGCTCAGGGTGAACATCCGGGTGTCCGCATGTCGGGTCTACGGTGGTGCGCGTGACTTCGCAGCCCTCTGCCGACGAGACCGTGACCAGCACCGACCCCGGTGTCGAGAGCGTGGCGACCGCGGTCGCCACGGCCATCGACGCCATGCGGTCGTCCTCGCCCCTGGTGCACTGCATCACCAACCGGGTGGTCGCCAACTTCACCGCCAACGTGCTGCTGGCCGCCGGGGCGGCGCCGGCCATGGTCGACGACCCGGAGGACGCCGAGGTGCTGGCCGGGGTGGCCGGCGCGCTGCTGGTCAACCTGGGCACCGTCACCCGGGCGCAGGCGGCCGGCATGCGGGCGGCCATCGCCGCGGTGAACGCCGCGTCACCGACGGTGCCGTGGGTGCTGGATCCGGTCGCCATCGGGGCCCTGCCGCTGCGCACCGGGCTGGCCGCCGAGTTCGCCCGTCAGGGCCCGGCCATCATCCGCGGCAACGCATCCGAGATCGGCGCGCTGGCCGGTGGCACCGGCGGGCGCGGCGTCGACTCGACCGCCAGCCCCGACGAGGTCGCCGAGGTCGCCGAGAACGTGGCCCGCTCCCTCGGTTCGGTGGTGGCGATGAGCGGCACCGTCGACCTCATCACGGACGGCACCCGCACCGTCCGGGTCACCGCCGGACACCCGCTGCTGACCCGGGTGACCGGAGTCGGCTGCGCGCTCGGCTCGGTCATGGGCGCGCTCGCCGCGGTCACCGATCCGCTGACCGCGGCCATCGCCGCGACCGCGATGGTCTGTCTGGCCGGCGAGACGGCCGCCGGGGACGGCTCGACCGATGGGGAGGTCGGCACCGGCACCTTCGCGGTGCGGTTCCTGGACGCGCTGACCCTGACCCCCGCGGACGAGATCGCCCAGGTGCTGCGCCGGCCGGTGCCGTCCGGGTCCGCCGCGTGAGCGCGGCCGGTGCCCGCCGGTCGGGTGCGACCGGGGCGCGACCGGAGGTTCGGGGCATCTACCTGGTGACCGACACCGGCCAGTGCGGCGGCCCGGCCGGAGTGGTGGAGACCGCCCGGCAGGCCGCCGACGGCGGGGTGGACGCGGTGCAGGTGCGCGACCCGCACGCCACCACCCGCGAACTGGTGGCCCTGGCCACCGCCGTGCGCGAGGCGCTGGCCGGGACCGGCGTCCCGCTGATCATCAACGACCGGGTCGACGTGGCCCTGGCTGTCGGCGCCGACGGGGTGCATCTCGGTCAGCGGGACCTGGACCCGGTGACCGCTCGGGCGTTGTTCGGCCCGGACGTGCACATCGGGCTGTCGATCTCCGACGAGCGGGAGCTGACCGAGGCGCTGGGGCTGCCGGCCGGCACCGTCGATCTGCTCGGGGTGGGGCCGGTCCGGGACACCCCGTCCAAGACCGACGCGGCACCGGCGGTCGGCTTCGACGGTCTGGCCGCGATCTGCCGGCGCAGCCCGGTGCCGTGCGTCGCCATCGGCGGCATCAAGGGCGACGACCTGGCCGCCGTCCGGGCGGCGGGAGCCGTGGGCGCGGCGGTCATCTCGGCCATCTGCGGCCGACCCGACCCGACGGCGGCCGCCCGGGCGCTGAGCCGGGGGTGGGCCGCGGCCGTTCCCGACGCGACGGGGTCCGCTCGGTGAGGCCGGGCGGTCGGCCGGCCGGGCACCCTCCCGTGGTGCTGACCATCGCCGGATCGGATCCCGGTGGCGGCGCCGGGATCCAGGCCGACCTCAAGACGTTCGGTGCGCTCGGCGCGTACGGCTGTGCGGTGCTCACCGCGCTGACCGCGCAGAACACCCGCGGGGTGACCGGGGTGCACGCGGTACCGCCGGCCTTCGTGGCCGAGCAACTGGCCACCCTGGTCGAGGACATCGCCCTGGACGCCGTGAAGATCGGCATGATCGCCGACGCCGGGATCGCCGACGCGGTGGCCGATTTCCTCGTCGACCAGCGACCGCCGCACGTGGTGCTGGACCCCGTCATGGTGGCCACCTCGGGGGACCGGTTGCTGGCGTCGTCCGCCGAGCAGGTCGTCCGCGGCCGGCTGCTCGCGCTGGCCGATGTGATCACGCCGAACGCGCTGGAGGCGGCGGCGTTGCTGGGCACCGAGCCGGCGGAGAGTGTCGAGCAGGCGGTGCAGCAGGTCGACGCGCTGCTCGACCTCGGCGCGCGGGGGGTGCTGCTCAAGGGCGGCCACCTCACCGGCGACACCGCCACCGACGTGTTCGCCGAGCGCGGCGGGGACCTGCACCGCTTCTCGGCGCCTCGTCTGGGCACCCGCAACACGCACGGCACCGGCTGCACCCTGTCCTCGGCCATGGCCGCGCTGCGCCCGACGTCGCCGGACTGGCCCGCCGCGATCGACCGGGCGAAGGAGTACCTGACCGCGGCGCTGCGGGCCGCGGACGACCTGCGGATCGGCTCGCCCGATGACCAGGGGCGGCTGGGACACGGCCCAGTGCACCACTTCTGGCAGCTGTGGCCGGTGCCCGACACGACCACCCGCGACTGACCCTTCTGCATCGTTCCGATCGACCGGAGGATCCCGACATGGCTTGGCTGCCCGACGACTTCGTCCACCCGGAGCGGGTCGACCTGCCGACCGGGCACCACCTGCGGCCCATCCGTGCGTCCGACGTCGACCTCGACCTGCCCGCGGTGCTGGGCTCGCAGCCGCGACTGTTCTCGATCTACGGACCGGCGTGGGGCTGGCCGCCGGCCACCATGACCCGGGAGCAGGACGAGGAGGACCTCCGGCACCACGAGGAGGAGATCGCCGCGCACCTGTCGTTCAACTACGCGCTGTTCGACGAGGGTGAGACCGCGTTACTGGGCTGCGTCTACCTGGACCCCAGCCGGAAAGCGGCGGTGGACGCCGAGATCTCGTGGTGGGTGGTCGACGCTCTGGTGGGCACCGACGTCGAGGCCGCGCTGGACGAGTTCGTCCCGGCCTGGGTGGCTCGCGACTGGCCGTTCCGGGCCCCGGTGTTCGTGCCGCGCGACATCCCCTGGGCGGACTGGGCCGCGCAGCCCGACCGTGCCGCTGAGCCGGCCGGGGTCGACGGTCCGGTGCCGCTGTTCCTGGACTGCGACACCGGCATCGACGACAGCGTGGCCATCGCCTACCTGCTGGCCTCACCCGAGGTCGAGCTGGTGGGCGTGTCGACCGTCAGCGGCAACACCGACGCCCGCCAGGCCGCGCGCAACACCCTCGCCCTGCTCGCCCTGGCCGGCCGGCCGGACGTCCCGGTGGCGGTCGGCGCGGAGCATCCGCAGGGCGGCCGGTTCGACGGCGGGGCGCCGCAGGTGCACGGCCGCAACGGCATCGGTGAGGTGCAGCTGACCGACTCGACCGCGCCGGTGCATCCCGCGACCGGGCCGGAGCTGCTCGTCGACCAGGCCCGCCGTCATCCCGGCCGGCTGCACCTGCTGGCCATCGGCCCGCTCACCAACGTGGCCGCCGCCCTGCGGGCGGAACCGGAACTCGCCCGGCTGGTCCCGCGCATCACCATTATGGGCGGCGCGGTGACGGTGGGCGGCAACATCACCCCGTACGCCGAGGCCAACATCGGCAATGACGCGGCCGCGGCCGCCGAGGTCTTCGCCGCGGACTGGGACATCACCGTAGTCGGGCTGGACGTGACCATGACCCAGCACTTGGAGGAGGAGACGCGGCAGCGGCTGCTCACCGCCGACCGCCCGGTCGCCGCGGCGCTGGGCCGGATGCTGGAGTGCTACTTCGGGTTCTACCGGGAGACCACCGGGACGTGGCGCACGCCGGTGCACGACCCGCTGGCCGCCGCGCTCGCGGTCGGGGGAGCCGACGCGGACCGGGTGCTGACGACCCAGGTCACGGTGGTCACCGAGGGCGAGGAACGGGGCCGCACCGTCGCCGCCACGGACGGCGAACCGGGCGCCCGGCACACCGTGGTGCTGTCGGTCGCCGGGGACCCGGTCGGTCACATCGTGGACCGGATCCTGGCCGGCTGAGGCCCACGCCGCCCGGGTCGCGGCGGACCCGGGCGGCGCGAGACGTGGTGCAGAGGACCGAGTGTCAGGGCTTGAGGACGACCTTGATGCAGCCGTCCTCCTTCTTCTGGAAGGTGCGGTACAGCTCCGGCGCCTGCTCCAGCGGCACGCTGTGCGTGGTGAGGTCGAGCACGCCCAGCGGATCGGCGGACTCCTGCACCAGCGGCATGAGCGTGTCGATCCAGCGCTTGACGTTGCACTGGCCCATCCGGAACTGGATCTGCTTGTCGAACATGTCCATCATCGGCATCGGGTCGGCCGAGCCGCCGTACACACCGGAGAGCGACACCGTGCCGCCCCGGCGGACCGCGTCGATGGCGGTGTGCAGGGCGCTGAGCCGGTCGACGCCCACGGTCTCCATGAGCTTCTGTCCGACAGTGTCCGGCAGGAACCCGGCCACTGTTTGAGCAGCCTGGGCTGCCCTTGCGCCGATGCCGCCGTGCGCCTCCATCCCGACGGCGTCCACCACCGAGTCCGGTCCGCGGCCGCCGGTCATGTCCCGCAGGGCGTCGCCGACTCCCGTCACACCGTCGCCCACGGCCTCCGGGTCGATGACCTCCACGCCGTACTTGGCGGCCAGGGCCCGCCGCTCGGGCTGCGGCTCGACCGCGATGACCCGGTGGCCCAGGTGCTTGCCGATGCGGGCGGCGAACTGCCCGACCGGGCCCAGCCCGAGCACGGCCAGCGTGCCGCCCTCGGGCACGGCCGCGTAGTCCACGCCCTGCCAGGCGGTGGGCAGGATGTCGGACAGGAACAGGTACCGCTCGTCCGGGCCGTCGGACGGCACCACGATCGGGCCGTACTGGGCCTGCGGCACCCGCAGGTACTCGGCCTGGCCGCCGGGCACCTGGCCGTACAGCTTGGTGTAGCCGAACAGCGCCGCGCCCTTGCCGTACTCGCGGACCTGGGTGGTCTCACACTGGGTCTGCAGACCCTGGGAGCACATCCAGCAGTGGCCGCAGGAGATGTTGAACGGG
The DNA here is from genome assembly GCF_016918035.1 of Nakamurella leprariae. Taxonomy (GTDB): domain Bacteria; phylum Actinomycetota; class Actinomycetes; order Mycobacteriales; family Nakamurellaceae; genus Nakamurella; species Nakamurella leprariae. The sequence goes on from NZ_JAERWK010000015.1 coordinate 222,557, forward strand.
ATCACGACCCGGTCCCCGGGCTTGAGGTCAGTCACCTCCGGGCCGACCTCCTGCACGATGCCCATCGGCTCGTGCCCGAGCACGTCGCCGGCGTCCAGGTACGGGCCGAGCACCTCGTACAGGTGCAGGTCCGAACCGCAGATGGCGGTCGAGGTCACCTTGATGATGGCGTCGGTGGCGTGCTGCAGCTCAGGGTCCGGCACATCGATCACCTGGACGTCGCGTCGGCCCTGGTAGGTGAGTGCTCGCATGCGATCAGCTCCTGGAGTCTCGGTCGTCCTGCGCTTCGACGCTCCGACCGGTACCCGGCTGCCCCGGCCGGGAAACGAGCGCTCAGGCCACGCCGGCCTGCCGCTCGACCTCCTCGGCCTCGGCGTTCCAGGCCGCCTTGCCGGCCCGCCACGCCTCGTCGGCGTCGCCGATCCGCCAGTACCCGGAGATCGACAACCGGGCCGGATCGACGCGCTGCTCGACGCGCAGCCAGCGGCGGACCTCCTTCACGAAGCCCGCCTCGCCGTGCACGAAGGCCTGGACGTCGGTGTTCGGCGGGAAGGGCACGTCGAGCACGGCCGCGGTCAGCCGGCTGCCGGCCGGTGCGTCACCGCGGTGCACCCATTGCACGGGCAGGCCGGGCAGCGCGCGCAGCGGGTACTCGGTCGCCGCATCCGGGACCTCCACCACGGCCCGGCCGACCGCGTCGGCGGGCATCCGCTCCAGCGCGACCGCGATGGCCGGCAGGGCGCTGTCGTCACCGGCCAGCAGGTGCCACCCGGCCGCGGCGTCGGGCTGGTACCCGCCGCCGGGCCCCTGCAGGAACACCTCGTCGCCGGGTTCGGCGGCCGCCGCCCAGGGTCCGGCGATCCCGTCGGTGCCGTGGACCACGAAGTCGATCGTCAGCTCCTGCCGACCGGCGTCCCAGGCCCGGATCGTGTATGTCCGGACGGTGGGCAGGTCCTCGGTCGGCCGGGTGCGCCGGAACTCCTGCAGGTCCAGCGGCCGCGGCAGCTCGACCCCGGGTCTGGGGATGACCAGCTTGACGTAGGCGTCGGCGTGCTCCGCGCCGGGGAAGTCGGCCAGCCCTGGTCCGCCCAGTACCACGCGGACCATCGACGGGGTGATCCGCTCGCGGCGCAGCACCACGGCCGGTCGGGCCGGTCGGGCCGGTCGCTCGCGGCGGCCGGCGGAACGGTCGGGCAACAGACGCATGCATCCTCCAGATTCTTAGGGTCACCTTACCCGCCCGAGTCCAGTGCCCGGGCGTCAGTGCGAGCGTTCGGCGGCTGGTCGCAGCGAGTGGAGTGCGGGTGACTCCGGGGTGAGGGCCTTGTCGTCCCGAACAACGATGATCACAATGAGTGAAGAGACGCGCCGCGAGGGCGCCGACGGCGACCACGGGTGCGGGGGCAGATGACGACGGTCGGTGCCCGCCCCGGTCGGGTGCTGCTCGCGATCGGACTGGTCGTCGCGCTGGTCCTGGCGCTCGTCCCGATCAGCACCCCGGTCCGGTCCGGCATCCTGGTGACCGGCGCGATCGCCGTGGTCGCCATCATCGCGGTGAGTGGTCGCCGACGAGCCCACCGGACGGGCCGGCCGCCGATCTGGCGGGATCCCGTCTGGGCGCTGCTGCTGAGTGCACTGCTGGTCAACCTGTCCGGCACGGTGGCGTCCGCGGTCACCGCGCCGCCGGACCGCACCACCGGCACCGCCCTCTGGCTCGACGGGATGTTCTTCGCGGCGTCGCTGCTCACCGGGATCGGGCTGGCGCTGCTCGTGCACCGGCGCGGCCGGGAGCGGGACGTGCCGGCGCTGCTGGACTCCGCGCTGATCACGGTGGCCGCCGGCAGCGCGCTGCTGCTGCTGACCGTGACCCCGCCCTGGAGCCAGTTCGACCAGCCGGCCGAGCAGATCGTGGCCGCCGGGTACGTGGTCGTCGACCTCGCCCTGCTGGCGCTGGCCTGCACGGTGCTACGGGGGCCGGACCGGCGCAGTCCTGCGCTGGTGCTGATCATGCTGTCGCTGGCGGTGACGCTGGTCGCCGACACCCTGCAGGACGGGGTGGTCCTGCTGGACGGGTGGTCATGGACGGGACCGGCGGCGATCGACGGGCTGTGGTTCCTGGGCTACGCGCTCGCAGCGGCCGCCGTCGTCGATCCGTCGGCGCCGACGGTCACCGCGCCGCAGCGCCCGCGGCCGATCCACCTGACCCGGCACGCCGTGGTGGTGATGGCGGCCGCCTGCATCACGGTCCCGGTCGCTGCCGTGCTGTCCCACCTGATCGCCGGCGCCGATCGCACCGTGCCGCTGGCCATCGCCGCCGTGCTGCTGGTCGCCATCGTGCTGATGCGACTCGTCGTGCTCATCCGGGCCATCGAAGACGAACGGGACCGGTCGCGGCAGGAGGCCCGCCGGGACGGCCTGACCGGCCTGGTCAACCGCCGCACGCTGGATCGTTCGCTGCACCGGATGCTCGCCGACTGGTCCGATCCGGACGGGACCGACGAGGATGCCGACGCGCGCGCGACGCTGACCGTCGCCATGATCGATCTGGACCGGTTCAAGCAGTACAACGACACCTTCGGGCACGGCGCCGGGGACCAGTTGCTCCGCGGCTGCGCGACCGCGTGGTCCGACGTGCTGCGGACGGCGGAAGTGCCCGGCGATCGCCGCTGGTCGCCGATGCTCGCCCGGTACGGCGGCGAAGAATTCACCCTGGTCGCCCCGGGGTTCGGCGCCGAGCGGGTGCAGGCCGTCCTGCGGGCGATGCAACAGGTCACTCCCGGCGGCCAGTCGTTCTCCGCCGGGATCAGTCAGTGGGACGGGCGCTGCGGCGTGGCCGAGCTGCTGGCCGCGGCCGACGACGCGCTGTACCGGGCCAAGGCGGCCGGCCGCGGCCTGCACCTGGTGTCGCAGGAGTGCGCCGCTGATCCGGTGCCGTCCGGGCCGCTCACCGAACCGTTCACCGGGCCCGACGCGTCACCTCGTTCGGCCACAGCACCCAGACCGTGACGATGGCCACCAGCCCGGCGCTGACCAGCCCGATCGCCCAGCTGCGCCCCACCACCAGGTCGATGATGAGCAGCGCCGCGCCCAGGATGCTGAGCGCCAGCGTGCACAGGCCGATCGACGCGGCCCGGGCGGTCAGCTTGACCAGCTCGTCCTTGATGTTCCGGCGGAACATGCGCCGGTGGGCGGTGACCGGGGCGATGAAGAAGACGACCGAGGTGGCCGCGGTCAACAGCGTCAGTAGGTAGGTGGTGCGCTGGAACGGGTCCAGCTCGCTGAACCGGGCCTGGAACGGCAGCGTCAGCAGGAACGCGAACAGGATCTGCACCCCGGTCTGCGCCACCCGCAGTTCCTGCAGCAACTCGTTGTAGTTGCGGTCCAGCCGGACGGCCTCGGTCTCGTTGCGGACGTAGGTCTCCGGCCGGTCGGAGTGCGCCCCGACCGGCCGCTCCGGGAATGGGACGTCGTCGTCGGCCATGCTGCGAGCATGCCGCACGCCGAGGCCGATGCCGGTGCGAGCCGGGTCAGGCGGCCAGCAGCATGGCCAGCACGGCGGTGTCCGGATCGGCGTTCGGGTCGACGCCGGACCGGGTGACCAGGCTCGTCACGGTGCCGCTGTGGTGGGCCTGGACCCAGGCCGCTCGGTGGTCCAGTCCGAGGTGGGGCAGCCCGGGCAGCAGCACGCACCCGGAGGCGACGCCCTCGCACTCGGGCAGGCTGGGCCGGGTCTCCGACGGTGGGTGCAGCACCAGCAGGCCGGGCGGCTGCGGGTCGGCGAACATCCCCGGTTCCAGCGCCCCGGCGCCGGTCAGCGGGCCCTCGGCCAGCACCAGGCCGACCGTGCCGGGGGCGGGATCGTCGGGCAGCTCCTCGCGCACCCGGAACACCGTGGTGGTGGGCAGCAGGCCCGGGACGCTGGCCATCCGGACGGCCAGGGTCAGCACCTTGGTCCACTCGATGGTGGTGTCCGGCCAGCGACCGGACACCAGGAAGCCGCGCAGCGACCCGGCGGACTCGAACGCGGAGATCTCGACGGAGCAGGCATCGTGCACTTCGGTCACCCTCCCGGATCGGACGGCCGGACCCCGACGATCATCTGCGTCGACCGAACTGGCACACAAGACGGCGCGAGTGCCAGCCGCACACCGAGCACACCGACCATGCCGACCGGACGGCGGGCCACGCGGGGACGGACACGGTCGCCGCCCGGGTACGACACAGGCTCCCGGCCGCGTGCGGTGGCACGCGATCCGGGAGCCTGTGCTCTCCAGCTGGCGGAGGATACGGGATTTGAACCCGTGAGGGCGTGAACCCAACACGCTTTCCAAGCGTGCGCCATAGGCCTCTAGGCGAATCCTCCGCGGCAGAGTGTAGCGGGCCGACGGGGCTCCGCCGACCGCTCGCGAGCGGCCCCGGACGGAAGCCGACCGACCCCGGCCAGGAGCCCGATCGACCTGGAAGACAGAAGGGGACCCCCGCACCCGTCAGAGCTCACGGACCCTTGCTGCCTTCCGGCCCTGGGGGGGTTGATGAGATGGACGCCGCGGGGGTCCGGGGACCAGCGTACCGGGTCGGCGGGCGTGCCGGCGGCCGCCACCGCGCGCGTCCGGCGGCCCGGGCGTCCTGTCGGTGCCGGCACGTACGCTGCTGCCCGTGTCCCTGGCTCTGTACCGCAAGTACCGTCCGGCGTCGTTCGCCGAGGTCGTCGGGCAGGAGCACGTCACCGATCCGTTGCGGACCGCGCTGGCCGCGGGCCGGGTCAACCACGCGTACCTGTTCTCCGGGCCGCGCGGCTGCGGCAAGACCTCCAGCGCCCGCATCCTGGCCCGGTCGCTGAATTGCGAGCAGGGCCCCACCCCCGACCCCTGCGGCGTGTGCGCCTCCTGCGTCGCCCTGGCGCCGGAGGGGCCGGGCTCGCTGGACGTCGTCGAGCTCGACGCGGCCAGCCACGGTGGCGTCGACGACACCCGGGAGCTGCGGGACCGCGCGTTCTACATGCCGTCCTCGTCGCGGTACCGGGTGTTCATCATCGACGAGGCCCACATGGTCACCACCCAGGGCTTCAACGCGCTGCTCAAGATCGTCGAGGAACCGCCCGAGCACCTGGTCTTCGTGTTCGCCACCACCGAGCCGGAGAAGGTGCTGCCGACCATCCGGTCCCGGACCCACCACTACCCGTTCCGGCTCATTCCGCCGGCCGTGCTGCGGTCGCTGCTGGAGCGGCTGTGCGCCCAGGAGGGTGTGCAGGTCGAGCCGGCGGTGTTTCCGCTGGTGCTGCAGGCCGGAGGCGGCTCCGCGCGGGACACCCTCTCGGTGCTGGACCAGCTGCTGGCCGGGGCCGGTGCGGACGGCGTGACCTACCCCGCGGCCGTCGCGCTGCTGGGCGTGACCGACGCAGCGCTGCTCGACGAGATGGTCGACGCGCTGGCCGCCCAGGACGGCGCCTCGGTGTTCGGGGCCGTCGACCGGCTGGCCGAGGCCGGGCACGATCCGCGCCGGTTCGCCGCCGACCTGCTGCAGCGGTTCCGCGACCTGATGGTGGTGCAGGCGGTGCCGGACGCCGTGGCCCGCGGCATCGTCGCCGCCTCCGGTCACGAGGCGGACGCGATGGCGGCCCAGGCCGATCGGCTCGGCCCGGCCACGCTCAGCCGGATGGCCGAGGTGCTGCACACCGGGCTGGCGGAGATGCGCGGGACGACCGCGCCGCGGCTGGCGCTGGAGCTGATGTGCGCCCGGATGCTGCTGCCCGAGGTGTCCGCTGCCGACGTCGCCGTCCTGCAGCGCCTGGAGCGGATGGAACGGCGGATGGCCATCGTCGGCGACCCGGCCGGACCGGGAGCCGCCCAGGTCGGCACGGCCGCGGCGCCCAGCACCGGGGTGCGGCCGGTCCGGCCCGCGGTCGAGCCGACGGTCGCCGCGCGGACCGCCGACCCGGACGCCCCGCGACGCGGCGACGACCGTGCGCCTCGGTCGGACACCGGCGGGCGGGACGAGGATGGCAGCCGGCCCGGCGGCGGCGCTCCGACCGACCACCACCAGGCACAGGCTGGTCCCGGGACCCCCGATCGGGGGCCGTCCGGGCCGGCCCGTCGGCCGGCCGCCCGTACCGCCGCGCCGGACCTGGGCCTGCCCGCCCCGCCCACGTTGTCCTCGCTCGATCCGCCGGCCGGACGCCCCTCCGCGGCCCCGGAGCGGCCGGCGGCCCCGGCGCGGGATGCGGATGCCGCGGATCGCCGCGGGGCTCCGGAGCGACCCGCCGCCGAACGGCCGGATCGTCCCGAAGGTCCGTCCCAGCCCCGTCAGGGACGCCCGCCGGCGCCGGAGGACCAGCAACCGGCCCAGCAACCGGCCCGGCCGGCCGGACCGCCGGCGGGCCCGCCGGGACGGCGGGATCCGAGCACCGTGCAGGTCAGTGACGTGCGCCGGGTGTGGCCGGAGGTGCTGGCCGCGGTCAAGCGCCGGCGTCGCAGCTCGCAGATCTTCCTCGAGGGCGCCACGGTCAGTGCGGTCGACGGCACCACGCTGGTGCTGGCCATGGGCAGCACCGGGATGGCCCGCCGGGTAGCGGAGGCGAGCATCGCCGGCCCGCTGCGCGAGGCGCTGGTCGAGGTGCTCGGGGTGGACTGGGCCGTCCGCGGCGAGGCGCGCGGGGACGCCGGTGGCCGGGCGTCCACGTCCGGCCGCGGTCCGCAGGGTGGCCCGCGGTCCGGCGGCAGGTCCGGCGGTACGGAGGACATCCCGCCCCCGGACGCACCGCCGGACGACGCCGAGCCGGACATCCCGGACGACTACGACCCCGACGACCGGTCGGGGAGCGGTGGACCGGTCCGGGATCCGGTCGAGTCGGCCATCGAGTTGCTCACCAGCCGGCTCGGCGCCCGGCCCATCGAACAGCAGGAGTGACGGCCACGCCCGGTCCGGTCCGCCGGAGGGTCAGTGCCCGCGAACGACCCAGTCGTCCAGCTGCGGCGCCTCGGCACCGATGGTGGTGTCGTCGCCGTGCCCGGTGTGCACCACCGTCTCGTCCGGCAGGCTGAGCAGCCGGGTGCGGATCGAGTCGATGATGGTCGGGAAGTCGGAGAAGGACCGACCGGTGGCGCCCGGTCCGCCCTGGAACAGCGTGTCCCCGGAGAAGACCACGCCCAGGTCGGGGACGTACAGGCAGACCGCGTCGGGGGCGTGCCCGGGGGTGTGCAGGACCTGGCCGGCGGCGGCGCCGGCGATGCCGATCTCCTGCCCGTCCACGAGATCCCAGTCCCAGCGGCGTTCCGGGTGGGTCATACCCCACAGGTGCGCGCCGGACGGGTGCAGCATGATCGGCGCGCCGGTCCGGTCGGCCAGCTCGGGAGCCGCGTCGATGTGGTCGTTGTGCGCGTGGGTGCACAGGATGCCGGTCACCCGCCGGCCGCCGACCGCGGCCAGGATCGCGTCGGCGTCGTGGGCGGCGTCGATGACCAGCACCTCGTCGTCGTTGCCGAGCAGCCAGACGTTGTTGTCCACGTCCCAGGTGCCACCGTCCAGGCTGAAGGTGCCGGAGGTGACCACCTTCTCGACCCGGATCGCGCCGGTGTCCTGACCGGTCCGCCCGTCGGGGGCAGGTTCGCTCGTCATGCTGTCTCCACTCCGCACCGCTCGGCCGGGGCTGCCGGCCGGATGTGCCACCTGGTCGTCTTCCGGGTCGTCGCATCGGCTGCCCGTGACCGGCGCACGCTCGATCCGGTGCGCCGGGTGCCGCGGGCGCGTCCGAGCTTCCCGGACGGGCGCACACCCTGTCGAATCAGCGGCGGGCCCGGACCCGCGGTCCCGGGGCGGTGGACGTCCCCCGGCGGCGCCGGGGTCAGCGGGCGTCGCCCTCGGCCAGGTAGGCCAAACGCTTGAGCGTCTCGATGTTGCGGGCCTTGAGGGCCGGGTCGGTGAGCAGCCGCGGCGCCCAGTGCCCGGGCCCCTGCACGGGGTGCTCCTCCATCATCACCCGGGTGCCCTCCGGGGCCGGCGTGAGCTCGATGCGGACCTCGGCCTCACCGGCCGGCCAGGCGCGGACGCGCAGCCGGAGCAGGCGGGCCGGGGAGTACTCGAGCACGGTGGTGGAGTCGTCGATGAGCACCGGCCAGGTGCCGACCGAGTGGTGCAGCTCGGCGCCGGGCAGCGGCCAGTCGTCGGACACCTGGCGCATGCGGGACGCCCCGACCACCCAGGACGGGAACAACCAGCCGTCGGCCAGGATGCGATCGACGGCCTCGGGGGTGCTGGAGATGATGCGTTCGACGGTCGCCACGGCCCTCAAGTGCCCGGCCGTACCGTCATTGACGCAGATCGGATGCAGCCCGGCCGAGATCGGTGCGACCTCACCCCGGTGATCGGCGGGTGATCCGGTGACGGCGCCCCGGCCTGGGAACACTCGCGGTATGTCCTTCCTCGAGCGAGTGCTGCCTTCGACGCGGTCCCGGTCCGGTGCGGCGGCGGGCGCGCCGGACGCGGTGGTGATCGGGGCCGGCCCGAACGGCCTGGTCGCGGCCAACCGGTTGGCGGACGCCGGGTGGGACGTGCTGGTGCTCGAAGGCCAGGCCGTCCCGGGCGGTGCGGTGCGCAGTGACGACGGCGTCGCCCCCGGATTCGTGCACGACACCTTCTCGTCGTTCTACCCGCTCGGGGCGGCGTCGCCGATCGTGGCCCGGTTGGACCTGGAGCGGCACGGCCTGGTCTGGCAGCACGCGCCGGCCGTGGTGGGCAGCCCGGACCCGGACGGCGGCTGGGCGGTGCTGCACCGGGACGTCGCCGACACCGCCGCGTCCCTCGACCGGCTGCATCCAGGGGACGGGCAGGCATGGGTCGAGCTGTACCGGCAGTGGACGGCGGCCGGGCCGGCCGTCATCGACGCGCTGCTCAGCCCGTTCCCGCCGGTCCGCGGGGCGCTGCGGACGCTGGCCGCGTTGCCCCGGGCCGGCGGGCTGGACTTCGTCAAGACGCTGCTGCAGTCGTCGGTCCAGCTCACCGGGGAGCGGTTCGCCGGCACCGGGGCCCGGCTGCTCATCGCCGGCAACGCCGGGCACGCCGACCTGCACCCGAACGGCATGGGCTCCGGTCTGTTCGGGATGCTCCTGGGCATGCTCGGCCAGCAGGTCGGCTTCCCGGTGCCGCGTGGCGGGGCTGGGTCGCTCACCGCCGCGATGGTGCGGCGCCTGGAGTCGGCCGGAGGGCGCGTCGAGTGCGGTCGCCCGGTGATCCGGATCGAGGTGGCCGACGGTCGGGCGGTGGCCGTGCACACCGCGGACGGCGAACGCATCGCGGTGCGGCGGGCGGTGATCGCCGACGTCACCGCGCCTCAGTTGTACGGGGGACTGGTGTCCTTCGACGACCTGCCGGCCCGGGTCGAGCGGGGGATGCGCCGGTTCCGCTGGGACCCGGCCACCATCAAGATCGACTGGGCGTTGTCGACGCCGATCCCGTGGCGGGACGCTCCCGACCGGATGCCGGGATGCGTGCACCTGGCCTCCTCGATGGAGGGGCTGGCCGCGTCGTTCACCGAGATGGACGGTGGCCTGGTGCCGTCGGACCCGCTGGTCCTGGTCGGTCAGATGACCACCACCGACGCGACCCGGTCCCCGGCCGGCACCGAGGCGTGCTGGTCGTACCTGCACGTCCCGCGGCGCATCGGAGGCGACCTCGGGGCCCGGGACGGCGGGCACGCGATCACCGGGGCCTGGGACGAGGCCGACACCGAGGAGATCGCGGCCCGGGTCGAGGCCCGGATCGAGCGGGAGGCACCGGGCTTCACCGCCTCGATCACCGCCCGGCGGGTACTCACGCCGCCGGAGCTGGAACAGCGGAACGCCAACCTGGTCGGCGGGGCCATCGGCGGTGGCACGGCCGACATCTCCCAGCAGCTGGTGTTCCGGCCGGTCCCCGGCCTGGGGAGGGCCGAGACCGCGGTCCGCGGGCTGTATCTCGGCTCGTCGTCGGCTCACCCGGGCGGTGGGGTGCACGGGGCGCCGGGCAACAATGCCGCCCGGGCCGCGCTCGCGCACGCGCGGCTGCGGCGCCGCTGATCCCGGCGCAGCGACGAGGCCCGGGGCAGCGATGCTGCCCCGGGGATCTCGGTCGGCGGGGGTTCAGCTCAGGTCTGGGTAGAGCGGGTGTCGGGTGGCGAGGGTGGCCACGCGGGTGCGGAGTGTGTGGGCGAGGTCGGTGGGCAGGTCGCCGACGGGGGCGGTGAGG
>NZ_JAERWK010000016.1 GCF_016918035.1 Nakamurella leprariae
GGGGCCGCCCCTGGTCGAGTCGTGGTCGGCTCAGTCGCCGTGTCCTGCGACGGTGGTCAGACCCCAGCGGTCTCGGCGACCGGAGCCGCCGCGGCCGGGACGCCGGTCACGATGTTCACCGTCTTGCGGCCGCGCTTGGTGCCGAACTCGACGGAGCCGGGGACCAGGGCGAACAGGGTGTCGTCCTTGCCGCGGCCGACGCCGACGCCCGGGTGGAACTTGGTGCCACGCTGCCGCACCAGGATCTCCCCGGCGACGACGACCTGACCACCGAACCGCTTGACCCCCAGGAACTGGGGGTTCGAGTCGCGGCCGTTGCGGGAGCTGGAAGCACCCTTCTTGTGTGCCATGACGAGCCTTTCTGCAGCTTCGGGAACGATCTGGCGCGATCGACCCGAGATCAGGACGAGCGCCGGGGAACTCGGACCTACTTGACCGCGATCCCGGTGACCTTGACCCGGGTCAACGGCTGACGGTGACCCTGCCGCTTGTGGTACCCGGTCTTGTTCTTGAACTTGTGGATGACGATCTTCGGACCCTTGGTGTGGGCCACGACCTCGCCGGACACGGTGACACCGGCCAGCGCGTCGGCTCCGGTGGTCACCGAGGCGCCGTCCACGACCAGCACCGCCGGCAGCGTCACGGCGACCCCGGGCTCACCCTCGAGCTTCTCGACCTCGATGATGGTTCCTTCGGCGACCTTGTACTGCTTGCCGCCGGTCTTGACGATCGCGTACATCGTGGACGCGCCTTCCTGCCTGTCGAGTGCTGCGCGGGGCAGCGTGTGAGCTGTGGACCGGACCGGGTTCGCCGGCCGCAGGGTCATCCCCGCGGCCCCAGACACCGGACCGGTTGACGCGGCGCCCACGACCTCTCGATTCCGGGCATCGCAAAACCCGCTGACGGGCAGCGGGCCGACCACCGATCGTACGCGCCGCCGCCGGGCGGAGCAAACCGCCCACCCGGCCGACAGCATCGATCCGCCGGTCGATCCGCCGTGGTCACGACGGGTCGGCACCGTCCTGCCCGGCCGGGTCGCCGGAGCCGTCGGCCGATGCAGCCGAGCTGACCAGCACCGGCGCCGACGCCGACGCGGCACCGGAGGGACCCGCGGGTCGGGACACGGCCCGCCGGCGCGGCCGCCCTGCAGGGGCCTCGGTGGTCCCCGTGGTCCCGGCGGCACCGGTGGCCACGGTGTTCACGGTGGCCGCCGCCGGGACGGCCACCGGCTCGGCCGGGGCCAGCACCATGTCGACCGCCGCCGTCGTCGCCGGGGCGCCGGCCGGGCGACCGGCCGCCCGCCGGCGTCGGCTCCGGGTGGGCGCCGGAGCGTCCTGGGTCGCAGGATCGGCCGGCGCCTCGGCCTGGGCGGGCTCGACCGCGCTCGGCTCGTCCTCGACCGGGCTGACCGGATCCAGGTCGATCGGCGCGTCGACCGGCGCGACGAGCGCCGTCGAGGTCACCGGCGCGTCGGCCGAGGACGGCCCGCGCTGCGGAGGTTCGGTCGTCTCCGGCTCACCCCCGGCGTCCTCGTCGGTCGTACGTCGGGTGGCCCGGTCGACCGCGGCCAGCACCGAGGCCAGCAGCCCGTCGTCCGGTCGTCCCGCCTCGTCCGCCCGGTCCGCAGCCCCGTCGTCGGCGGCGGCCACCGGCTCGACCAGGGGCGGCGCCGGCTCGGCGTCGACGCCCGACGGGCGAGGCGGCCGGGGTCCACGCGGATCCGGCGGTCGCACGGTGGCCACCGGCACGGTCGCCGCCGGCGCCGGCTTGGCCGGCTCCTCCGTCCGGCGTTCGCCACGGTTGCGGCGGCCCTTGCCTGACTTGCGTTCGCCGGTCGGAGCGGGAGTCTCGTCACCCTGGTCGACCGGGGCGGCGTGCAGCAGCAGACCCCGACCGCCACAGTGCGGGCAGGGTTCGGAGAACGCCTCGACCAGCCCGGTACCCATGCGCTTGCGGGTCATCTGGACCAGACCCAGGGACGTGACCTCGGCGACCTGGTGCCGGCTGCGGTCCCGACCCAGGCACTCGGTGAGCCGACGCAGCACCAGTTCCCGGTTGGACTCCAGCACCATGTCGATGAAGTCGACGACGATGATGCCGCCGATGTCCCGCAGCCGGAGCTGGCGGACGACCTCCTCGGCCGCCTCCAGGTTGTTGCGGGTCACCGTCTCCTCGAGGTTCCCGCCGGACCCGGTGTACTTGCCGGTGTTGACGTCGATGACCGTCATCGCCTCGGTGCGGTCGATGACCAGCGAGCCACCCGAGGGCAGGTGCACCTTGCGCTCGAGCGCCTTGGCGATCTGCTCGTCGATCCGGTAGGCGCTGAACACGTCGCGCCCCGACGACGGCGACTCGTACTCCTGCACGCGCTCAGCCAGCTCCGGCGCCACCGCGGCCACGTACTCGGCGACGGCCCGGTAGGCGTCCGGCCCGTCGATGACCAGACGGTGGATGTCCGAGTTGAACAGGTCGCGGACCACCTTGATGAGGGTGTCCGGCTCCGCCGAGAGCTGGGTGGGCGCCGACTGCTTGACCTCGGCGCGGCGGGAGATCTCCTCCCACTGCTCCTTGAGCCGCTCGACGTCGCGGACCAGCTCCTCCTCCGGCACACCCTCGGCCGCGGTCCGGATGATGACGCCCGCGTCCTCCGGGACGATCCGGTCCAGGATGCTCTTGAGCCGCTTGCGCTCGGTGTCCGGCAGCTTGCGCGAGATGCCGGTGGCCCCACCCCCCGGCACGTAGACCAGGAACCGGCCCGGCAGCGAGATCTGGGTGGTCAGCCGGGCGCCCTTGTGGCCGACCGGGTCCTTGGACACCTGGACCAGCACGGTGTCCCCGCTGGACAACGCCGTCTCGATGCGACGGGCCTTGCCGACCAGACCGGCCAGGTCCCAGTTCACCTCGCCGGCGTACAGCACGGCGTTGCGGCCGCGACCGATGTCGACGAACGCGGCCTCCATCGACGGCAGCACGTTCTGCACCTTGCCCAGGAAGATGCTGCCGATCAGCGACTCGGAGCCGGCCCGGGAGACGAAGTGCTCGACGAGCACGCCGTCCTCGAGCAGGGCGACCTGGGCCAGGTCGTCCCGCTGCCGGATGGCCATGACCCGCTCGACCGACTCGCGCCGGGCCAGGAACTCGGACTCGGTGAGGATGTGCGTGCGCCGGCCCGACCCGCGGGAGTCCCGGCGGCGCTGCCGCTTGGCCTCCAGCCGGGTGGACCCGCGGACCCCCTGCACCTCGGCACTGGCGGAGTCCCGCCCCGAGTCGCGCGCCGCGTCCCGTGCCGACTGGCCCGAGCGGCTCTCCCGGACATGCACGACGGTGTTGTCCGGGTCGTCCTCGCGGGGGGCGTCATCGGAACCGCCGCGACGGCGACGACGGCGCCGACGTCGGCTGCCGGCCCCGTCCTCGGCCTGGTCATCGGCCTGGTCCTCGTCACCGGCCGGGTCAGTGCCCGACTCCCGGTCGGCCGCGGTGGTCGTCTCGGTGGCCGCCGCTGCGCCGTCCTCGGTGCTCTCGTCGCCGGCCTCCGCGGCGGCAGCGGTGTCCTCGCCCGCACCGGCCTCGCCGGCCTCGTCGCCCGCGCGTCCGCGGCCGCGGCGCCCACGGCGGCGACGCCGGCCCCGGCCGCCCTCGGCCCGGTCCTGCTCCTCGGCCGACTCCTCCGCGGCGCCCTCGTCATCGGCGGTGGCGTCGTCCGCCGTCACCTCGGTGCTGGCGGTGTCGGCCGTGGCTGCGGCGTCCGCCGTCGGATCGGTCGCGACCGGCTCGGCACCGGTCGCCGGCTCGCCGGTCGGCTGCTCATCGGTCGGGGCGGCCGCAGCGGTCGCACCTCGGCCCCGCGTGCTGCGGCCCCGACGGCGACGCGGGCGGGCGGCGCCGTCCTCAGCGTCAGCGTCACCGACCGGCGCCGCATCGGGATCGGCCGCGGTCGGGGTGGCGGCCGCCTCGGGCGCCAGGAACAGCGGACCGGCCGCCGCGGGCGCGGTCTCATCGGGAACCTCGGTCGCGGGCTCCTCGGTCGCCGGTGTCTCGGCCGCGGGCGCCTCTGCCGCGGCGGCGGTGTCGGCGCCACTCAGCCGCTCGGTGAGCACCTGCACGGCGACATCGCGATCGACGGCCGACTGCGCGGAACCGGCGGCGTGTCCCTGCTCGGTGAGCAGGGCCTGGACCTGCTTGGACGTCAGGCCGGCCAGCTTGGCCAGCTGGTGCACCCGCGGACGGGCGGGCAGCGCGTCCAGCGCCGCGGTGAGCGCGCCGACGTCGGGGGCGCCGCTCGGGGTCTCGCTGGAGGTGGTCGGGTGGGTCGACCGGGGCATGCAGGTTCCTCTCTTGCGGCACCCGGGCGCATACATGACGCGTCCGCGCAGGTGTCGTCACACGATCGAGACCGCGGCGCTGCGCCTGTCGCCCGGAGGCGACCGCCGCGGCGCGCGCGGGAAGTCTGATGACGGACCGGCCGTGGCTCCACCGTCCGCCCCCACCGGTCACCCCGGTGGTCCGGCGGTCGGAACCCGACCCGGTCGGATCTGCACGGATGCCGGTCGGAACGACCACACACCCCCACGGACCTGCCGTCCAGTATCCCACAGCCCCAGCTCGGAGCCCTCAGGCCCGCGGCGCCGGTGGGTCGCGGCAGCCGGGGGCCGGGCCGGGACAGCTGGAGCCGCCCGGCGGTGCGACCGAGCCGCGGCACGGACGCCCAGCGGTCCGGCGGGTGCACACCGAGGCATCTGTCGGTACCCGATGCGAACATGTGTCCGTGCCCGACGAGCCGCCCGGCCGAACCGCTCCCTCGGTGCTGCACGCCGATCTGGACGCCTTCTACGCATCGGTCGAGCAGCGCGACGACCCGCGCCTGCGAGGGCGGCCGGTGATCGTCGGCGGGGGTGTCGTGCTGGCCGCCAGCTACCAGGCCAAGGCCCGGGGCGTCCGCACCGCGATGGGCGGCCGACAGGCCCGCCGGCTGTGCCCCGACGCCGCTGTGGTGCCACCCCGGTTCGCCGCGTACAGCGCGGCGTCCACGGCGGTGTTCGCGGTGTTCCGGGACACCACCCCGCTGGTCGAGGGCATCTCCATCGACGAGGCGTTCCTGGACGTCGGTGGGCTGCGGAACCTGGTCGGGCCACCCGAGCTCATCGCCGCGCAGCTCCGCCGACGGGTGGCTGCCGAGGTCGGTCTGCCCATCACCGTCGGCGCCGCGACGACGAAGTTCGTGGCCAAGGTGGCCAGCGCGGTGGCCAAGCCGGACGGGCTGCTGGTGGTGCCGCCGGGCGGCGAGCTCGCCTTCCTGCACCCGCTGCCGGTGGAGCGGCTCTGGGGCGTCGGCGAGGTGACGGCCCGCAAGCTGCACGGCTGCGGCATCCGCACCGTGGCCCAGGTGGCCGAGATGGGTGAGGCCGCGCTGGTCGCCCTGCTCGGCCCGGGTACCGGTCATCACCTCCACGCGTTGGCGCACGCCCGCGACCCTCGTCGGGTCCGGACGGACGTGCACCGCCGCTCGGTCGGCGCGCAGTGCGCACTGGGATGGGCCACCCGGGACCTGGAGCACATCGATGCCACCGCGCTCGCCCTGGTGGACCGGGTGGCCAACCGGATGCGCGGCGCCCACCGGATCGGCCGCACCGTCACCCTGCGGCTGCGCTTCGCGGACTTCACCCGGTGCACCCGTTCGCACACCCTGGGCACCCCGACGGACAGCACCCCGGCGCTGGTCGACGCGCTCCGCACCCTGCTCCGGAACGCGGCGCCGCTGATCACCGACCAGGGCGCAACCCTGGTCGGGGTAGCGGTCTCCGGACTGGTCCGGGACGGCGCGGTGCAACTGGAGCTGCCGTTCGAGCCGGCCCGGACCGGCGACCTGGACCGCACCCTCGACCAGGTGCGCGACCGGTTCGGCACCTCGGCCGTCACCCGGGGCGTCCTGGTCGGCCGGCACATCGGCACGCCGGTGCCGACCCTGCCGGACCGGTGAGACGCGGCCGGTCGGGCGAGCCGGGGGTCCGAGCGGATCAGGTCCGGTCGGGCCCATCCGCGGTGAGGTCCAGCAGGTAGAACACCTCATCACGGTCGTCGCCCGGCCCGACGCGGACCCACCCGGGCCGGCGTCCCCACTCGACGAAGCCGAAGCGCCGGTAGAGCCGGTCGGCCCCCGACCCGTCCCGGACCGACAGGTCGATCTTCTCCAGGCCACGCTCGCGGGCCAGCTCGATGAGCCGGGTCACCAGCTGGACCCCGATGCCGGCACCCTGCGCGGCCGGGTCGACCATCACGGTGCTGACCCAGCCGGTGTGCGCGAGCAGTCCGACGCCGGGTCGTAGCATGGCGGCGCCGACCAGCTGCCGACCCCGCAACGCGGTGATGGCCAGCAGCCGACCCGCGCGCAGGTCGGCGACCACCCCGGCGGCGCGACCGGCGACCTCGGACCGGGTGGCGTTCGGGGCGAACCCGACCGCGCCGCCCGCCTCGGTGACGCGGTGCCACAACGTCACCAGGGCGACCCCGAAGGCGTTGTCGGCGGCCTGCGAACCGCCCGGACCGACCCTGCGGAACTCCACCGGCACGTCCGGACCGTCCTCGAGCGCCGACTCCGGCTGCGCCTCGGGGAGATCGGATCCGTCCCCCTTCACAGGCTCGGGAACCACAGCCCGATCTCCCGCTCGGCCGACGCGGTGGAGTCCGAACCGTGCACCAGGTTGAACTGCGTCTCCAGACCGAAGTCGCCCCGGATCGATCCGGTCGCCGCCTTCTCGACCGGATCGGTGCCGCCGGCCAGCTGACGGAACGCCGCGATGGCCCGCGGGCCCTCGACGACCGCCGCGACCAGCGGGCCACCGGTGATGAACTCCAGCAGGCCGTCGTAGAACGGTTTGCCCTCGTGCTCGGCGTAGTGGGCGGCGGCCACCTCGGTCGTCGCCGTCCGGAGTTCCAGCGCCACCAGGGTCAGACCCTTGCGCTCGATCCGGCTCAGCACCTCACCGACCAGGGCGCGGCGCACTCCGTCGGGCTTGATCAGGACGAGGGTGCGTTCGGACACCAGGACTCCGGTTCTCTTCGGGTGCTGCTCGGATGTGCTCGGGCACTTGCTCGGGAACGTCACCGGTCGGCCGACCGGCGTGGTTCGGGACGACGTGCTCTCGGACGACGGGGTGCGGCGCGTCTCCGGACCGCTCAGGTTCCGGCCGGTGGATCCGCGGGCGGGGTCGGCCGCTGTTGCGAGGGCAGCGTACCGGCGGCCTGCCGACGCCGGAACTCGGTGCGCATCCACAGGATGGCCACCCAGACCAGCAGGAACACGATGCCGATGATGCCGAGCCAGGCGGACAGCACCCAGCCGGCGATGTTCAGCACCTGCAGCACCGCGATCGCCGTGATCACCCACGGACGGGTGATCAGCGCACAGGTGCCGATCATGGCCACGGCCAGCAGCACGATCAGGGTGACCCCGACCCCGCCCACCTCGCGGCCGGTGTTCACCGCGACCGGGATGGACAGCAGCACGGTGATCGCCTGCAGCAGCAGCGTGGCCGACATGATCCCGCGCAGCCCCCGTTCCGGGTCCGGCGGCCGGACGGCCGGCGCGGGGCCGGCCGGGGTGGCGTCGGGCGGCGTGGCGCCGGCGGCGGTCACGCGGGTGCCTGCCCGGTCAGCGTGCGCACGTCGCCGGCCGAGACCACGGACCCGGTGACCAGCACGGCGGTGCCTGACGGATCGTCCACGTCGGTCTCGGCCAGTTCGACGGCCAGGGCGAGCGCGTCGTCCATCCGGTGGGTGGCGTGCACCCGGTCCTCCCCGAACACGTCCACGGCCAGCTCGACGAGCTCGGCCACCGGCATCGACCGCGGCGACGAGTTCACCGTCACCACCACCTCGTCGAAGGAGTTGGCCAGCGCCTCCAACACCCCGCGGACGTCCTTGTCCTGCAGCACGGCCAGCACCCCGACCAGCCGGGTGAAGGAGAACTCCTCGCTCAGGGCGGCGGCCAGCGCCCCGGCACCCGCGGGGTTGTGCGCCGCGTCGACGAGGATGGTCGGCGACGTCCGGACCCGTTCCAGCCGACCCGGCGACGCCACCGCCGCGAACGCGTCCTGCACCGCCTCGGTGTCCAGCTGGCGCGACGCCCCGGCCCCGAAGAAGGCCTCGACCGCGGCGAGCGCCGTCGCGGCGTTCACCGCCTGGTGCTCCCCGGCCAACGGCAGGAACACGTCCTCGTACACCCCGCCGAGGCCCTGCAGGGTCAGCCGCTGCCCACCGACCGCGAACGCCCGGCTGATCACCGCGAACTCGCTGTCGAACCGGGCGACGGTGGCATCGACCTCGACCGCGCGACGCAGCAGTTCCCGCATCGCATCCGGCGGCTGCGGGCCGATCACGGCCACCGACTCGGGCTTGATGATGCCGGCCTTGTTCCGGGCGATGTCGGTCAGTGTCGGTCCGAGGTACTCGACGTGGTCGATGTCGATCGGGGTGATCACCGCGACGCGGGCATCGGCCACCGTCGTGGAGTCCCACGTGCCACCCAGCCCGGTCTCGACGACCGCCGCGTCCACCGGCGCGTCGGCGAAGGCCGCATAGGCCATCGCGGTGAGCACCTCGAACTTGGACAGCTGGGTCGGGGTGCCCGGCTCGGCATCCCGGGCGGCGGCGTCTTCCACCATCCTCAGGTAGGGCGCCAGGTCCTCGAAGGCGGCGACGTACCGGTCCGGGTCGATCGGCTCGCCGTCCAGCGCGATCCGTTCGGTGACGACCTGCAGGTGCGGCGAGGTGAACCGGCCGGTGCGCAGTCCGAGTCGGGTGAGCAGCGCGTCGATCATCCGCGCGGTGGAGGTCTTGCCGTTGGTGCCCGCCACCTGCAGCACCGGGTAGCTGGTCTGCGGATCGCCGAGCAGGCCGAGCAGGGTGCTGATGCGGGTCAGCGTGGGCGAGATCTGCACCTCGTTGCGCCGACGGTCCAGCAGCGTCTCGACCGCGCCCAGAGTGAGCGGTGGCGAGTCCGGCACCAGCGACACCGCGTCGTCGTCGAGGTCGGCGGTCGATGCGGCGATGTCGACCTCGTCCGGCACGGCGCCGGGATCGTCACCGGTCAACCCGGCGAGGTCGGACAGGTCGTTCAGGTCGCCGACGTGCGGCCCGCCCAGGGGCGTGTCGTCGTCGGCCTCGAGCGGGTCGTCACGGTGATCGCCGTGTCCCTCGTCGGCGAACAGCCGGCCGTGGTCCGGATCATCCGGATCGTCCGGACCGGTGGGTGCGGTCATGCGGACTGCCCTCCGCTCCCGGCGGCCGGGCCGGTGAGCGCGCCCAGCTCGGCCAACCGCGCGGTCAACCGGTCGACGTCGGCCAGCGCCTGCGTGTGCCGGTCGCGGATCTTCTGCACGGCCTCGGGTTTCGCCCGCTGCATGAAGTTCTGGTTGCCCAGCTTGCGCTCGGCCTCGGCCAGCTCCTGCTCCGCAGCGCCCAGATCCTTGCGGGCCCGCGCGATCTCGGCCTCCACGTCGATCACCCCCGAGGTGTCCAGGCCGACCGTCGCCGTTCCGCCGGACAGCGGCACCGTCACGGTCAGGCTGGTGCGGTACCCGGCATCGGCCGGGCCGAGCCGGGTCAGCGTCCGGGCCGCTGCCTCGAGGACCGCCCAGGCGGCCGAAGACAGACCGTCGGGACGGGTCCACTCCCCCGACGGCACCGACCGGCTGGCCGGGACGCGCTGATCGGCCCGCGCCCGGCGGATCTCGGTGACCAGCCGGATCACGTCGTCCACCCAGGCCTGCGCGGCCGGGTCGGCCGGCCGGTCGGCATCCTGCGGCCAGGCGGCGATCATCAGCGACTCACCGCCGTCCGGCCCTACCAGCGGGCGCCACAGCGTCTCGGTGACGAACGGCATGAACGGGTGCAGCAGCCGCAGCACCGTGTCGAGCACCCCGCCGAGCACGGCCCGGGTGGTGGCCGCCGCCTGCTGGGCGGTGGTGTCGTCGGGGTGGGCCGCCGCGGTCTGCAGCGGCACCTTGGCCAGCTCCAGGTACCAGTCGCACAGCTCGTCCCAGATGAAGTGGTAGAGCCCCTCGGCCGCCTTGGCGAACTGGAAGTCCTCGAGCAGCCGGGTGGTGGCCGCCACGGTCGCCCGGAGCCGGTCGGTGATCCACCGGTCCGCCGGGGCGAGATCGTCGGTGTCCAGCGCGCCCTCGCGCACCACGGCACCGTTGCCCATCGCGAACCGCACCGCGTTGAACAGCTTGGTGGCGAAGTTGCGGGAGCCCTTGACCCAGTCCTCGGCGATGGCCTGGTCGGTGCCCGGGTTGGCCCCACGGGCCAGGGTGAACCGCACGGCGTCCGCGCCGTACTCCTCGATCCAGGCCAGCGGGTCGACCACGTTGCCGCGAGACTTGGACATCTTCTTGCCGTACTGGTCGCGGACCAGGCCGTGCAGGACCACGGTCCGGAACGGCACGGCACCGGTCCGGTCGCCGGGACTGCTCGCCCCGTCCGCGGTGTCGCGGAACGCGTACAGCCCGAACATCATCATCCGGACGACCCAGAAGAACAGGATGTCGTACCCGGTGACCAGTACCGACGTGGGGTAGAAGGCGCGCAGCGTGTCGGTCTGCTGCGGCCAGCCCATGGTGGAGAAGGGCCACAGCCCGGACGAGAACCAGGTGTCCAGGACGTCCGGGTCCTGCTCCCAGCCCTCGCCCGGCGGCTCCTCCCCCGGTCCCACGCAGCGGACCTGCCCGTCCGGGCCGTACCAGACCGGGATGCGGTGTCCCCACCAGAGCTGCCGGGAGATCGTCCAGTCGTGCATGTTGTCGACCCAGTCGAAGTACCGGGCCGCCATCTCCGGCGGGTGGATGGCGGTGTCGCCGCGACGCACCGCCTCCGAGGCGGCGGCGGCCAGCGGCGCCACCTTGACGAACCACTGGGTGGACAGCCGCGGTTCGATCGGCTCGTCCGTGCGGGAGGAGTGACCGACGGCGTGCCGGTGCACGCGTTCGTCCACCACCCGACCCTGTCGACGCAACTCCTCCTTGACCTCCCGGCGGGCCTCGAACCGGTCCATGCCGTCGAACCGGGTCCCGGTCCCCTCGACCGAGGCGTCCACCGCGAAGATGTCGATCATCGGCAGGTCGTGCCGGCGGCCGATCTCGAAGTCGTTCGGGTCGTGCGCCGGGGTCACCTTCACCGCGCCGGTCCCGAACGCCGGATCGACGTGCTCGTCGGCCACCACCGGGATCTCGCGGCCCACGATCGGCAGCAGCACGGTCCGACCGATCAGGTGGGCCCAGCGCTCGTCGTCCGGATGCACGGCGACCGCGGTGTCGCCCAGCATGGTCTCCACCCGGGTGGTGGCGACCACGATCGACGCACTGCCGTCCGGATCATCGTCCGGCCCGTACCGCAACGACACCAGCTCGCCGTCCACCTCGACGTGGTCGACCTCGATGTCCGACAGTGCCGTCCGGCCGACCGGCGACCAGTTGATGATCCGCTCGGCCCGGTAGATCAGGCCCTCGTCGTAGAGCTGCTTGAAGATGGTCTGCACCGCGGCGGACAGGCCGTCGTCGAGGGTGAACCGCTCGCGGTCCCAGTCGACGGAGTCGCCCAGCCGGGCCATCTGGCCCAGGA
Organism: Nakamurella leprariae; assembly: GCF_016918035.1. Taxonomy (GTDB): domain Bacteria; phylum Actinomycetota; class Actinomycetes; order Mycobacteriales; family Nakamurellaceae; genus Nakamurella; species Nakamurella leprariae. The sequence continues at coordinate 11,617 of NZ_JAERWK010000016.1, forward strand.
TGGCGCCGCCGGACTCGGCCTTCCAGTCCCACACCCTCTGGACGAACAGGTCCCGGCCCAGTGCTTCCCGGCTGCTGCCCACCGAGGCCAACTGCTTCTCGACCAGCGTCTGGGTGGCGATGCCGGCGTGGTCCATGCCGGGCAGCCACAGCACCTCGTCGCCACTCATCCGGTGCCAGCGGGCGAGCACGTCCATCAGGGTGTGGTCCAGGGCGTGGCCGACGTGCAGGTTGCCGGTGACGTTCGGCGGCGGCAGCACGATGGAGAACGGCCTGCGCTCACCGGAGAGCACGCGCTGCTCGTCGGCCTTGAAGTAGCCGGCGGCGCGCCAGCGCTGGTACGTGGGTACCTCGATGGCCGCCGGGTCGTACTTGGCCGGGAGTTCCGGCTGGCCCTGGTCGGCGGTCTCGGGGGTCGCGGTCACGGAAGTCGAGTCTAGGCGTGACGCGATCGCGCCCGGACCGAGCGGCGCCCGGCGACCCGGCGCGACCGGCACCCCGCCCGAACGACGCCCGCCCGGCCGGATGCGCCCCGACCGGAGGCCCCGACCATCACATCACGGCACGCTCGGTGATGTGGCGTGACGGTCAGGTGAATTCGTTCGCATGACACGGCCGGAATCCGAACCCCTGTTTACCGTGAGCACATGAAGCCTCACGGAGCGCGACGACTTGCGCGGCACAGGAAAGATGGCCGGCTCCGCCGCTTCGGCGCCGCCGCGCTGACGGTGGCCCTGGCCGTCACCAGCGGCGGCGTCGTCTCCGCGTTGACCGCACCGGCCGCGGCCGCCGCCGCGGTGAGCCAGGCCGGGCAGGACTACGCCACCACCCGGTTCGCCGACCCGTGGGACTACGCCAACCCCGAGGACATCCTCCTGGACAACAGCGGGCCGGCCTGGAACCTGCAGTCCGGCCGCGTCGAGAACGGGGCCGTCCGCGGCCGGTTCTCCGACAACGGATACATCTCGCCGCTGTGGGGCGGGTACGGCGGATCGCTGCTGCTCGACCGCGACGGAGGTCGCGCCGGGAATGCGATCGACGCGGCCAGGTACACGACGGTGTCCTTCCAGGCCTGGTCCGACCGTGACGTGGCGGCGGGCCTGATGTGGTTCGACTGCCCCGGCGGCGGGGTCGACGCCGCCTGTGGCGGCGGTCTGTCGTTCGCGCTGCAGGCCGGCTGGCACACCTACGTGCTGCGCCCGACCAACTCCGTCTACTCGGGCTGGCCGCGCAGTTGGTCGGGTCAGCTCAACGGGCTGCGCCTGGCCGTCTCGCCGGGCCCGGGCGGCAGCGACTTCGCCCTGGACTGGTTCCGGGTGGCGCAGACCGGTTCCTCCGGCGGCGTCTCGTGGTCGAACCCCGGCGGTGGCCGTGGCGATCTCGTCTGGGATGCCAACGGCGACGACGCCGACAACGTCACCGGGCGGACCGACTGGGGCGTGCTCGGCGCCGTGTCCGGGGCGAGCGGGACCGCTGACCTGTCCGCACTGCCATCCGGCGACTACCGGATCGGCGTGCGCAGCAACGGCTCGGTGAGCCGGTGGACCTCGGTCACCCTGGACGCACCGCTGCCGAGGGTCATCACGCCGAACGCCGTCGGCGACCGCGACTACGCCACCGACGTGCTGGGCGACCCGTGGGACATGAACGGGCCGCATGACGTCGCCGGTATCGCCAACGCCACCGACATCTCCTGGGCCAACGGCCGTCTGGCTGCGACCAACACCTCCGTGGATCCCTCCGTCCGCTTCCGGGTGGGTGCCGGCGGGCTGGACGGCCGGGTGTACCGGCACCTGACCATCACGTCCGGCTACGACGGGCCCTTCGATCTCCGCGACGCCGCCGGCGGCGGCACCATGGGCCGCGTCATGTGGAACCGGACCGACGGGCGGTCCGGGCAGACCAACGACGTCCTGACCTACGGCGGGACCCGCACGGTGACCGTCGACCTGGGCGCACCCGACGCCCAGCTGCTCGAGCCGGAGGATCCCGGCTCGGTCTCGTTCGCGTCGTCGTCCCGGGTGACCGAGGTCCGCTGGGATCCCAACGAGGACCGGGGCGCCCGCCGCTGGTGGGTCGACGACGTCCAGCTGCGGTCGGACTTCGCCACCACCGGGACCTTCCCGATCACCTGGCAGGACGCGTCCGGCCGGGGCGGCGGCAGCGCGACCCTGACGGCCGACACCGACCGGACCGGCTGCAACGGCACCACGGTGGCCCGCAACGTACCGGTCGCCGCCGGCACGAACACCACCTCGTGGAACACCGCGGGCGTGGCCGCGGGCCGGTACTGGCTGTGCCTGACCATCACCCGCGGCGCAGCGACCACCTCGACCTACGCCACGGGCGTGCTCGTCGTCGGGACCCCGCCGGTGACCGCACCGAACAGGACGCCGGTCGGTTCGTTCGACGGCGGCCGGCTCGACGGCGCGAACTACACGGTGAGCGGCTGGGCGTTCGATCCGGACACCGGGTCCGCGCCCGTCGCCGTGGACGTCTGGGCGAGCGGCCCGGGCGGTGTCCGCACGGCGGCCCGGCTGTCGACCGGTGGGGATCGGCCCGACGTGGGCGCCGTCGTCCCGGGCGCCGGGCCCCGCAGCGGATTCTCCGGGTCGATCAGCCTGCCGCAGGCCGGCCGGTACGAGGTGTGCCTGTTCGGGATCGACTCCGCGGGTGGGACCAATCCGCTGATCGGGTGTCGCACCGTCGACGTGCCCGGCCCGGTCGGGTCGTTGGACGGGGCGGCGATCGGGGCGGACGGGTCGATCACGGTCTCCGGCTGGACCGCGGAACCGGCTGCGCCCGGCCGGCAGACCGAGGTGCACCTGTACGTGACCGGTCCGGCGGGCACGGCCGGGTACAGCGGCACCCTGACCGGGCAGTCGCGTCCCGATGTCGCGCGTGTCGTGCCCTGGGCGGGCGGGAACACCGGGTGGTCCCGGGCCGTCCAGCCGCAGGGCGACGGGGAGCACCGGATCTGCGCGTTCGCCATCGGTTCCCGTCCGGAGGGGGCGAACAGCCTGCTCGGCTGCTCGACGGTGACGGTGCGCAGTGCGTTCGGGGCGCTCGATTCGATCCGCGTGTCGAACGGCCAGTTCCTGGTGGAGGGCTGGGCCCTGGATCCCAACCGTCCGCAGGGCCAGGTCGAGGTGCACGTCTACGACACCGGCCCGTCCGGAACCAGGGGCTACGCGGGGATCCGGGCCGGTCAGTCCCGACCCGACGTGGCGGCGGTCTTCCCCGGGTACGGCCCGGCCCACGGGCTGCGCGCCACCGTCCCCGCGGCCGACCGCGGCACCCACACCGTGTGCGCCTTCGCGATCAGCACCGGTGGCGCGGCGAACGCGTTGCTCGGCTGCCGGACGCTGCGGGTCTGACTCACCGGGAAGCAGGGGCGATCAACGGCGATCGCCCGGCTCCGACAACGCCCGTTCCTCGTCGAACAGGCTGGCCGCGTCGATCCCGGCGGCGCGCAGATCGGCGGCCTCCTCGGACAGCCACTGCTCGGCGGCTTCGGTCGTGGTGAACGAGATGGCCGGTCCGTCGACCGCGACTCCCGCCGCCGAGACGAATCGCCACAGGAACGCCATCCAGGCACACCCTTCCGGTTCCCGTCCCGGTCAGCGCCGGCAGCCGCACCGCCCGGCGGCCACCGACTGGCGCCGACGGGATCGAGCGCGACGGTAGCGTGAGCGGGCCGTGCGCGGGGCCGTCCCGCGCCGGACCGACCGACCCGGTGCGACCGGCCGGTCCGGTCCCGGCCGGATCGTGCTGCGGAGGATCGCGTGTCGGTGGAGTTCGCCGAGGTGGCCGCCCTGGACGCGGACGTGGCCGCCGGTGTGGCCCGCCGCCGCAGCCGGCTCCCGGTCGGCGCCCTGGGCGTGTTGGGCCCGCTCATCGACGCGCTCGCCTCCGCCCGCGGCTCGGCCGACGGACCGCTGCCGCCGAGGCAGGTCGACCTCATCGTGTTCGCCGCCGATCACGGTGTGGCCGCCGCCGAGGTGTCGGCCCGCCCGGCGGACTGGACCGCCGTGACCGCCGGGCTGCTGCACCGCGGAGACGGCCCGGTGGCCGCGCTGGCCCGGGCCGCCCAGATCGGGGTCCGGGTCGAGGACCTGGGCATCGATCCGGCCCACGCCGCCGGCGAGGCCGCCTCCGAGGCGCTCGCATCGCTGCCGGCCGGGCACCGGGTGCGCACCGGCAGCGGTCGGATCGACCGGGAGGACGCGCTGACCGTCGACGAGGCGGTGGCCGCGGTGCAGGCCGGCCGCACCGTCGCCGACGAGCAGATCGACGCCGGCGCCGACCTGCTCGTCCCGGCGGTCTGCGGGGTCGGGGTGAGCACGCCGGTCGCCGCGCTGGTCAGTGCGGTGACCGGGATGGAACCGGTGGACGCCACCACCCGCGGGTCCGGGATCGACGACGCGGGCTGGATGCGCAAGGCGGCGATCGTCCGGGACGCCCGCCGTCGACTGGGCGCCGATCCGGACGTGCTCACCATGCTGGCCACCGCAGGCGGCGCCGACCTGGCCGCGCTCACCGGCTGCATCGCCCAGGCCGCCAGCCGGCGGGTCCCGGTCCTGGTCCACGACGTGCCCAGCGCGCTGTGCGCCGTGCTGGCCAACCGGGTCGCACCGGGCACCGACGCCTTCGTCTTCGCCGCGGCGCTGGCGCCGGAGCGGCCGCACCGCCGGTTGCTCGAGCTGCTGGGCCGGGAACCGCTGTCCGACTGGGGGGTGACCGGCGAGTGCGGCACGGCCGCGCTGCTGGTCGTCCCGGCCATCCGGGCCGCAGCACGCGCTCTGGACGCCGTCGGCGACCTGCCGGGCTCGTCCCGCACCGGGCGGGCACTGACCGCCTGGGACGTCGACCTGCTCTGAGCTCCGATCGGCGGCCGGGCCGGCGCCCGGACCGATCAGCGCAGGGTCCAGTCGACCGGCGCACCGCCCTGGGCGACCAGGGCCTCGTTGGCCCGGGAGAACGGCCGCGATCCGAAGAACCCGCGGGACGCGGACAGCGGCGACGGATGGACCGACGCGATGACCGGGGTGTCGCCCAGCAGCGGGCGCAGCGACTGCGCGTCCCGGCCCCACAGCACGGCGACCAACGGCCCGCCCCGCTCGACCAGGGCCCGGATGGCGGCGTCGGTGACCTGCTCCCAGCCCTTGCCCCGATGGGACGCGGGCTGGCCCGGCTGCACGGTGAGCACCCGGTTGAGCAGCAGCACCCCGGCGTCGCTCCATGCGGTGAGGTCGCCGTGGGCGGGCGGTGCCACGCCCAGGTCGTCCTGCAGCTCACGGTAGATGTTGACCAGTGACCGCGGCAGCGGCCGGACGTGCGCGTCCACCGCGAAGGACAGCCCGATCGGGTGCCCGGGGGTGGGGTACGGGTCCTGCCCGACGATGAGCACGCGCACCCGGTCGAGCGGGGTGCGGAACGCGCGCAGCACCCGGTCGCCCGCCGGCAGGTAGGTGCGGCCCGCGGCCACCTCGGCCCGCAGGAACTCCCCCATCGCGCTGATCACCGGCGCCACCGGTCGCAGGGCTTCCGCCCACTGCAGATCGATGAGGTCCTCCAGGGGCGCCGGCACAGCGGGACACGCTACCGACCGTCGGCCGGCGCCCGATCGGGCGGTCAGCCCGGTCGGCCGAAGTGGTCCCAGCCCGCGGCGCCGGTGTGCGACTGTCCGTCCACCGTCACCCGCACGCCGGACGCCAGGTCGGGCACGGTGTCGGGCGCGCTGTCGGGCGTCTGGCCGTCCGCGTCCTCGAGCACCGTGCCGATCGGCTGCCACCCGTCGGGCAGCGCCGCGCCGGCCGGGAAGGTGGCGACCAGGGCGTGGTCGTCGCCCCCGGTGAGCACCCAGGTGGAGGCGTTCCGGCCCAGCGCGGACGCCACCTCGAGCAGCCGGGGGGCCGGGGTCAACGCCGTGGCCGACAGATCGATGCGGACGCCGGAGGCATCCGCGATGTGGCCGACGTCGGCCAGCAACCCGTCGGAGACGTCGATCATGGCGGTGGCCCCGGCCACCGCCGCGACCGGACCGGCGGCCAGCGGCGGTTCCGGCACCCGGTAGGCGTTCACCACCGCGGCCGGCGAGCGGAACCCGCGGGACAACACGTCCAGGCCGGCCGCGGCCCAGCCCAGCCGGCCGCAGACCGCGACCACGTCACCGGGCCGGGCGCCCGAGCGCAGCACCGGCTCCGCGTCGACCGGCTCACCCAGGGCGGTGACGCTGATGGTCAGCACCGGTGAGCTGGTCAGGTCGCCGCCGACCAGACCGGCCCCGGCCGCCTGCGCCTCGGCCTGCAGGCCCCGGCCGATCCCGGTGACCAGTTCGATGGGAGTGTCGGCCGGCGCGCACACGCCGACCAGCAGCGCAGTGGGCCGGGCGCCCATGGCGGCCACGTCCGCGAGCGACGCCAGCGCCGCCCGGCGACCGATCTGCTCACCGGTGGCCCAGTCGGTGCGGAAGTGCACCCCGTCGACCAGCACGTCGACGGTCGCCACGGTCCGGCCGCTCGGAACGGCCAGCACGGCCGCGTCGTCGCCCGGCCCGAGCACCGTGGTGGCCGGTTGGGCGGCACCCGCGACGATCGCGTCGATCACCGAGAACTCGCCGGCGTCGGACAGTCTCGCGGCGCCGGAGCCGGCCGGTCCGGTGGCGGCGCCGATCCCGGAGCCGGACGGGGGGGACGGCGTGCGGGGATCGCGTGGCGTGCTGATGGTGGCTCTCGCTTCCTGTGCGGACCGGTCTCCAGCGGGCGGGACCGGTGCGGTGCTCCATTCTCGCTGTCGGTCCGCGACCCGTCGGGCCCCGACACCGGGCGGACACCGGGCGGACACTGGGCAGCCGAGCGGGCCGGATGGATGCCGAACGGATGCGGGAGCGCCGCCCGGCGACGGCTACAGTTCCCGACCGAACCGTAGAAAGGGGCACGTGTTGGTGCAGGCATACATCCTGATCCAGACCGAGGTCGGACAGGCCGCCGGGGTCGCCTCGACCATCGCCGGGCTGCCCGGGGTGACCAGCGCCGAGGACGTCACGGGTCCCTACGACGTCGTCGTCCGGGCGGAGGCGGACACCGTCGACGAACTGGGTCAGCTGGTGGTCGCCCGCATCCAGAGCATCCCGGGCATCACGCGCACGCTGACGTGCCCGGTGGTCCACCTGTAGAGGGTCGGTGCCCGGTGAGTGCTGACCAGAGCCCGACCCTCCGGACCCGGGACGGCATCGCGCCGGCCCGGGTGATCGCGGCGATCGCGGTCGCGGTGCTGGCCGTGGTCGGTGTGGTCGTGGTGTCCACCGTGGTGCGGTCGGCCCCGGATCCCGATGTGACCGGGCCCCTGGCGGTGTCCCCGCTGGACGCCCCCGGTGCCGGCACCCAGGCCTGCCGCGACCTGATGGCCGCCCTGCCCGAGCAGGCCGGCGACCTGACCCGGCGTCCGCTGGCCGACGTCGCGGGCGCAGCCGGTGAGGAGCACGCCGTGGCCGGCTGGGGTCCCGACGAGGCGGTCGTGCTGCGGTGCGGTCTCGACGACCCCGCGGAACTGACCTGCTCATCGGCGTTGTCCGAGGTGAACGGCGTGGCCTACCTGCCGATCTCGGTCGGGGACGCGACCACCTGGCTGGCGGTGGACCGGTCCGTCCGGATCGCCGTGTCCATCCCGCCCGGTGTCGGAACCGCGGCGCTGCAGGACCTCTCGGAGGTCATCGCGGCCACGCTGCCGCAGCGGGCGGTGTGCACGGACGGCGTGCTCCTGCCCCTGGACCGCTGACCCGTCCAGTCGACCCAGCCAGCCAGCGTCAGCGCAGTCCGGTGCCCCGCGCCAGCGCCGTCTCGACCAGCACCCCGACCAGTTCCGGGTACGGCATCCCGGCCGCCGACCACATCCGCGGGAACATCGAGATGGGCGTGAATCCCGGCAGGGTGTTCACCTCGTTGATCACCACGTCCGGCCCGTCCGGTCCGTCGGTCACGAAGAAGTCGACGCGAGCCAGCCCCTGGCCGTCCAGCGCGGCGAAGGCCCGCACGGCGAGGTCGCGCACGCCCTTGGTGACCACGTCGGCCAGGTCGGCCGGGATCGCGAAGGTGGCCACGTCGTCGACGTACTTGGCCTGGAAGTCGTAGAACGTCCGGTCCGCCGGGACCGAGATCTCCGCGGTGGGTGATGCCTCCACCCGCCCGTCCGGGAACTCCAGCACGCCGCACTCGATCTCGCGGCCCAGGCGGGCCGCCTCGACCAGCACCTTCGGGTCGACGGCACGGGCGACCGCCACGGCGTCGTCGAGATCGGCCCAGTCGTCGACCCGGGTGACGCCCAGCGACGACCCGGCCCGGGCCGGCTTGACGAACACCGGCAGACCGAGGCGGGCGCGTTCCGGCTGGCTGAGCGTGGTACCGGCCCGGCGGAGCACCACGTAGTCACCGACCGGCAGACCCTCGGCCTGCAGCAGCTTCTTGGTCAGCTCCTTGTCCATGCCCACGGCCGAGGCGAGCACGCCCGCGCCGACGTAGGGCAACGCCGCCAGCTCGAACAGCCCCTGGACGGTGCCGTCCTCGCCGAACGGTCCGTGCAGCACCGGGAAGACCACGTCGACGGGCTCCACCCGGCCGTCCGCCGTCCGGACCAGGCCGCCGACGGTCGGGTCGGCCGGCAGCACGATCGGCTCGCCGTCGGTCACCTCGGGCAGCGCGCCGCCCGCGGCGGCAGCGACGACCCGGTCGGCGTCCACGATGCGCCAGGAGCCGTCCCGGCCGATGCCGACGGCCAGCACGTCGTACCGGTCCCGGTCCAGATTGGCCAGCACGCTGGCCGCGGAGATGCAGGACACGGGGTGCTCACCACTGCGCCCGCCGAACAGCACGGCCACCCGGATGCGCTGGGGCGTCGGGACGATCGACGGATCTGCCCCGGAGGTCCGTGGGTCGCTGGGCCCGGTCGACTGCGTCATGCCCTGCACCCTAGAGCCCCGGCGGGGCCGGCGCGGCCGTCCCGCGCCCGGGCCGGGACCGGTCCTGCACCCGCCACCGGATCCGACGCCGAGACCGACGCCGAGACCGACGCGGATGTGCGGTCGCACCGAAGATCGTTCCGGGCCACGTGATCCGGCGGTGTCACTCCGTGGACAGCGGCCGCGACATGATCGCGTCGATCATGGCCGCGGGCGGCAGGTGCTGGTAGCAGACCCGGTACACCGCCTCGGTGACCGGCATGTCGACGTCGTGCCGGACAGCCAGGTCGCGCACCGACCGGCAGCTGACCACTCCCTCGGCCACCTGCCCGCCGGACGCCTCGAGCGCCTCGTCCAGGCTGAGCCCGATACCGAGGCGCCGTCCCAGGGACCGGTTGCGGGACAACGGGGACGAGCAGGTGGCCACCAGGTCGCCCAGGCCGGAGAGGCCGGCGAAGGTGGCCGGGACCGCACCCAGCTCCTGGCCCAGCCGGGCCACCTCGGCCAGCCCGCGGGTCATCAGCGACGCCACGGTGTTCAACCCGAGGCCCAGCCCGTCGGCGATGCCACACGCCAACGCGATGATGTTCTTCCCGGTGCCGGCGATCTCGGCGCCGACGACGTCGGTGGTGGTGAACGGGCGGAAGTACGCGGTGGCGCAGGCGCGCGCGACCGCCGACGCCAGGTCGTGGTCCACCCCGGCCAGCAGCGTCGCGGTCGGGTGGCCGGCGGCGATCTCCAGGGCCAGGTTCGGCCCGGCCAGCACGACGATGTGCTGCGGGTCGACTCCGCCGACCCGCTCGATGATCTCGCTCATCCGCAGACCGGTGCCGATCTCGACGCCCTTGGCCAGCGAGACCATCGGCACGCCCGGTCGCAGCTGATCCCGGAAGACCGTGAGGTTCTCCCGCAGCGACTGGCTCGGCACGGCCAGCACGACGGCATCGGCCCCGTCAACCGCCTCGTCCAGGTCCGACGTCGCCGCGATGGACCGTGGGAGATCGACTCCCGGGAGGTACTCCGGGTTCTGCGCGGTGGTGCTGATCCGTTCCGCGACGGAGGCCCGGCGGGCCCACAGGGTGACCGCGCGGCCGGCGTCGGCCAGCACCTTGGCGAAGGTGGTGCCCCAACTGCCCGCTCCGAGCACCGCCAGCCGCTGCACCTGGGGTTCCGGGCCGGACGCCGGAACCGCCGGAGCGGTCCCGGACGCCGTCACCGGCCGGGCTCCGGCGCTCCGGCCGTGGATCCGTCGGCCGGCGTCACCGGGATGTCCGGCCCCGGAACCTCCCCCACGGTGCGAGCCGCCCGGGCGGCGCGCTTGGGGTCGAAGAAGTCGGCCGGCGCCGGCTCGCCACGGACCTCGGCGAGCAGGTCGCGGACGGCGGTCATGATGCGGTAGGAGGCGTCGCGCACCGCCCGGGCGTCGGCCGGCCCGGTGCGCAGGTCGTCCAGCGGCACCGGCTCACCGACCGCGACGATCACCCGCTTGCGTGGCAGCGGCCGGAACTTGCGACCGGTCGCGTACGAGTCGAACACTTCCTGGGTGCCCCAGTGCGCGATCGGGACGACCGGGAAGTCGCCGGTGAGCGCGAGCGCGGCCACCCCCGGCCGCGGCCGCATCGGCCACCGGTCCGGATCGCGGGTGATGGTGCCCTCCGGGTAGATGACCAGCACCTTGCCCTGCCGCAACGCCTCGACCGACGCATCCAGCTGCGCGGCCCCGGAGCCGCGCTCCACCGGGATCTGGTCGGTGCCCCGCAGCGCCGCACCGACCACCGGCAATCGCCACAGGGAGGACTTGGCCAGGATGTGCGGGATGCGGCCGGTCTTGCGGACCAGCACAGCGTCGAAGACCGGGTCCAGGTGTGAGATGTGGTTGCCCACCACCAGGATCGGCCCGGACCGGCGCAACCGCTCCAGGTTCCGGTAGTCGCGACGGCCGAGCGCCCGGGTCAGCGGGTAGAGCGCGAACTCGCAGATCCGGATCCAGGCGTTGCCCCGTTCGAAGACCGGGTTCCGCGCACGACCGATCCGGATCACCGAGTTCCACTCCTCCCGAGCGCCGCGCGCAGTCGTCGTCCGTCCACCGGTGCCCGACCGGCCGGTCCCCTGGGAACCCTAGAGCAGCGGTGGCCGATCGTGACGGGCGGTGAACGCGAGCACGCCCGGTGACGTTCCCGACCGCGGTCGCCGGACGCCCCGCCCCGTGGACAATGGCCCGGTGACCGTCTCCCGAAGCCGCACCGCCAGCAGCCGTCCGGACGACCCACAGGAGGCCCCGCCCGTCACCGACGACGCGGACGCCGGCGACACTCCCCGCACCACCATGTCCGCGGACGGCGTCGTCACCTCGCCGACGGCCGGTGCGACCGAGCTGATCGAGGCACCCGCCATCGAGCCGTTCCACGAGCCGGACGACGGGCGCGCGGCGACCGAGGAGATCGCCCTGGAGGACCTGCCGCCGCTGCCGGACGACCGGTTCCAGAACCGCGAGCTGAGCTGGCTGGACTTCAACCGGCGGGTGCTGGCGCTGGCCGAGGACGAACACCAGCCGCTGCTCGAGCGGATGAAGTTCCTGGCGATCTTCGCGTCGAACCTGGACGAGTTCTACATGGTCCGGGTGGCCGGTCTGAAGCGCCGCAGGGAGATGGGCCTGTCCATCACCAGCGCCGACGGGCTCACCCCGTCCGAGCAGCTGGCCATGATCTCGACCATGACCCAGGAGTTGGTCGAACGGCACGGGCGCTGCTTCACCGAGTCGGTGCTGCCGGAACTGGGCCGGGTCGGGGTCCGCATCGTGCGCTGGTCCGACGTGCGGTCCGAGGACCGGGAACGCCTCGGCACCCTGTACACCGACAAGATCTTCCCGGTGCTGACCCCCCTGGCGGTCGACCCGGCCCACCCGTTCCCGTACATCTCGGGCCTGAGCCTGAACATGGCGATCATCGTGCGGGACCCGGTGTCCGGCGTGGAGCGGTTCGCTCGGCTCAAGGTGCCCAACAACGTGGACCGCTTCATCCGGGTCACCGAGGGCAAGTCCGACGACAAGGTCGAGTTCCTGCCCCTGGAGGAACTCATCGCGGCGCACCTGGCCCAGCTCTTCCCGGGCATGCAGGTGGTCGAGCACCAGGTCTTCCGGGTCACCCGGAACGCCGACCTGGAGGTCGAGGAGGACCGCGACGAGGACCTGCTGCAGGCGATGGAACGGGAGCTGGCCCGCCGCCGGTTCGGCCCCGCGGTCCGGTTGGAGGTGGCTCGCTCCAACGGGACCCGCATCCAGGACCTGCTGACGACCGAGTTCGACGTCGCCCCGCGCGATGTCGTGGACGTCACGGGTCTGCTCGACCTGTCCAGCCTGTGGCAGCTCTACGGACTGGACCGGCCGTCGCTCAAGGACGCCCCGTTCGTGCCGGCGACCAGCCCGGCGTTCGCCGAGGGTGAGACACCCAAGAGCGTCTTCGCCCGGTTGCGGGACGGTGACGTCCTGGTCCATCACCCGTACGAGTCCTTCGCCACCACCACGCAGCGGTTCCTCGAGCAGGCCGCCGCGGACCCACGGGTGCTGGCGATCAAGCAGACGCTGTACCGGACCTCGGGCGACTCCCCCATCGTCGACGCCCTCATCACCGCGGCCGAAGCCGGCAAGCAGGTGGTCGCGCTGGTCGAGATCAAGGCCCGCTTCGACGAACTCGCCAACATCTCCTGGGCCAAGGCGCTGGAGCGGGCGGGCGTGCACGTGGTGTACGGCCTGGTCGGGCTCAAGACGCACTGCAAGATCGCCCTGGTCATCCGTCAGGAGGGCTCGGAGCTGCGTCGGTACTGCCACGTCGGCACCGGCAACTACAACCCCAAGACCGCTCGCATCTACGAGGATCTCGGGCTGCTCACCGCCGATCCCGGCATCGGGGCGGACCTGACCGACCTGTTCAACGTGCTGACCGGCTACTCGCGGCAGACCGACTACCGGAACCTGCTGGTGGCGCCGCACTCCATCCGCAGTGGCATCATCCGGCGGATCAACCGGGAGATCGAGCACCAGCGAGCCGGCCGGGGCGGTCTGGTCCGGCTCAAGATGAACTCCATCGTCGACGAGCAGGTGATCGACGCGCTCTACCGCGCGTCGCAGACCGGCGTCCGGGTCGATCTCACCGTGCGCGGCATCTGTGCGATCCGGGCCGGGGTACCCGGGCTCAGCGAGAACATCACCGTCCGTTCGATCGTCGGCCGGTTCCTGGAGCACTCGCGGATCTTCCACTTCGGTGGCGGTGGCCCCGAGGGCGAGGAGTACTGGATCGGCAGCGCCGACATGATGCACCGCAACCTGGACCGCCGCGTGGAGGCGCTGGTCCGGGTCAAGGACCGGGCCGCGACCGGCCGGCTGGACGCGCTGCTGACCACCCAGGCCCGGGACGACGTGCGGCGCTGGGTGCTGGGGCCGGACGGGTGGTCGCAGGCGCCCGTCGGCGAGGCGGGGGTGGACGTGCAGGAGGAGATCCTTCGACGGGGGCTGCCACGTGGCGAATGACCGACTGTCCCGCACGAAGTCCGGTCGCTCGGCGCGACCGCTGGCCGGCCGGGGACCGTGGGCGGACGCGGCGATCCGCGCGGCCGGCGCGGTGGTCTGGCGTCCGGGTGACCGCGACCAGGTCGAGATCGCCCTGGTGCACCGCCCCCGGTACGACGACTGGTCGCTGCCCAAGGGCAAGGCCGACCCGGGTGAGAGCCCGGCCCTGACGGCGTGGCGCGAGGTGGCGGAGGAGACCGGATTCCGGACGGTGGTGGGCCGTGCCCTGACCAGCGTCTCCTACGAGGTGGCGGGCAAGCCGAAGACCGTGCAGTACTTCGCGGCTCGGTCGGTGTCCGGGACGTTCGTACCCAACAAGGAGGTCGACCAGCTGCTCTGGTTGAACCCGCGCGAGGCGGCGGCCCGGATGACCTACGAGTACGACCAGGCGGTGCTGGCCACCTTCTCGGTGCTGCCCGCCGAGCTGTCCGGCGTGGTCGTCGTCCGGCACGCCCGGGCCGGGCACCGGGAATCGTTCGACGGGGACGACCAGGACCGTCCGCTGGACGGCAAGGGCCGGCGGCAGGCGGTGGCGCTGGCCGACCAGCTGCCACCGTTCCAGCCGCTGCTGGTGGGCAGCGCCCCGCTGGAGCGCTGCACGGCCACGGTGACCCCGACGGCGGACCGACTGTCGCTGCGGGTGCTGGCCGAGCCGGCGCTGAGCGAGGAGGCCTACCGCGACGAGCCGGCGGCGGCGCGTCGCCGGATCGTGGAGCTGGCCGAACTGGTGGCCAAGCGACAGGCCGACGGCGACGTGGGAGCGGCCATGGTGTGCAGCCAGGGCGGCGTCATCCCCGGGGTGGTGAAGTCGCTGGCGGCCCGACACTCGGTGCAGATCGGGCCGGTCAGCACGCCGAAGGCGTCGTACTGGTACCTGTCGTTCGACGGCCGGGAGCTGGTCCAGGCCGACCACCACACCGCGCCGGAACTGGACGGCTGAGCCGGATCTGATCCGTCTCAGCCCGGCGGGCCCGCGGAACGGGACGCCGGGCGGCGGTGAGGACGGCCGGGGGGGGGGGGGGGGGGGGGGGGGGGGGGGGGGGGGCGGGGCCCCCCCCCCCCCCCCCCGCCCGGCTCACTTGCTCTTGGCGGCGCTCCGGCGGGTGGTGGTCTTGGCGGCACCCTCGGACTTGGCCGCAGTGGTCTTGGTCGCGGTCGTCTTCGGAGCGGCGGCGGTCTTGGTGGTGGCGCGGGCGCGCGTGGTCTTCGCCGGCGCCGCCTCCGTCGCGGCCGTCGCCTTGGTGGCGCGCGTGGCGCGGGTGGTGCGGGCGGGCGCCGTCTCCGCGGCCGCGGCCTTGGTGGCGCGGGCGCGGGTGGTGCGGGCCGGAGCCGGGGCCGCCTCGGTGGCGGCGGCCTTGGTGGCGCGGGCCCGCGTGGTGCGGGCCGGGGCCGCGTCCGCCGCCTTCGGTGCGGCCTTGGCCGTCGTGCTGGCCTTGGCCAGTGCGGCTGCGGCCCGGGCGGTGGTGATCTGGCCGGTCGACTTGGGCATCTTGATGCTGCCCGCGATGACGTCCTTGAAGTACTTGCCGGGCCGGAAGGCCGGCACGTTGGTCTTGCGCACCTTCACCGACTCTCCGGTGCGGGGGTTGCGCGCGGTGCGGGCCGCCCGGGCGCGCTTCTCGAAGACGCCGAAGCCGGAGATCGAGACGCTGGAACCCTTGTGGACCTCGCGCTGCACCAGGTCGATGAAGCCCTCGACGGCCGCCTGCGCGGTCTTCTTGTCTCCATCGAGCCGTTCGGCGAGCTGGTTGATCAGGTCGGTCTTGTTCACGGGCCCCTCCCAGGACACACCGGCCCGCCGGAGGTGCTGGGGCCGTCTCGTCACTCAGAGTAAGACCGTTTGCGGCAGAACGCCAGTCACCAGCGCGCTGGACCGTATGCCGGGCACGGGTTCTCACGTTCCGTGCGGGCCGGGATCCGGCCGTCCGGGTCACCGCCGCCGAGGCGTACCGGAGATCCGACGGAGCGCGGGATGCGGTGCTGCACAACACATCCCACGCCGCCGGCCGGTGCGACCCGGGTGGACCCGGCGGCGCGTCAGCGAGCCGTGGTGGTCGGCAGGAAGCTCGGCCGGGTCGTCTCGAATTCATCGATCCGCTCGGCGTGGCGCAGGGTCAGACTGATGTCGTCCCAGCCTTCGAGCAACCGCCAGCGGGCGTAGTCGTCGATGTCGAACGAGATCACCAGCGTGCCGGCGGTGGCCGTCCTGGCCTCCAGATCCACCGTCACCTCGGTGCCGGGCTCGTTCTCGAGCAGCTTGAACAGCAGCTCGGCGTCGTCCTGGCTGATCTGGCCGGCCACCAGCCCGGCCTTGGACGAGTTGCCGCGGAAGATGTCCGCGAACCGCGGCGAGAGCACGACCTTGATGCCGTAGTCCATCAGCGCCCACACCGCGTGTTCCCGGGACGATCCGGTTCCGAAGTCGGGACCGGCCACCAGCACGGAGCCGCCGGCGAAGGCCGGCTGGTTGAGGATGAACGAAGGGTCCTTGCGCCAGGCCGCGAACAGCCCGTCCTCGAACCCGGTGCGGGTGATCCGCTTGAGGTAGACGGCCGGGATGATCTGGTCGGTGTCGACGTTGCTGCGCCGCAACGGGATCCCGACGCCGGTGTGGCTGCGGAAGGCTTCCATGGGAACTCCTGGGGGACGTGAGCGAGGCGGACCGGGCTGGTCGGCCCGGCGGTGGACCGGAAGTGGCTGGGGTGATCAGCGACCGGCGGTGGCCGGCACGAGATCATCGGGCGAGGACAGCGTCCCGCGCAGCGCGGTGGCCGCGGCCACCACCGGGGACACCAGGTGCGTCCGACCGCCCTTGCCCTGCCGGCCCTCGAAGTTCCGGTTCGAGGTGGACGCGCTGCGCTCTCCCGGCGCCAGCTGGTCCGGATTCATGCCCAGGCACATCGAGCAGCCGGCGCTGCGCCACTCGGCCCCGGCCGCGGTGAAGACCGCGTCCAGCCCCTCGGCTTCGGCCTGCTCCTTGACCCGCATCGATCCCGGCACCACCAGCATCCGCAGACCCGGGTCGATCTGCCGGCCCCGCAGGATGTCCGCCGCGGCCCGCAGGTCCTCGATCCGCCCGTTGGTGCAGGACCCGAGGAAGACGGTGTCCACTCGGATGTCCCGCAGCGGAGTGCCGGGCTCCAGGCCCATGTACTCCAGCGCCCGCTCGGCGGCCAGCCGCTGCGAGTCGTCGGTCATGACCGCCGGATCCGGCACGGCGGCCGACAACGGCAGGCCCTGACCGGGGTTCGTGCCCCAGGTGACGAACGGGGTGAGCTCGTCGGCGTCCAGCACGACCTCGGCGTCGAAGACGGCGTCCTCGTCGGTCACCAGTGTCGACCAGTACTCGACGGCGGCGTCCCAGTCGGCGCCGCTGGGGGCGTGCGGCCGACCCTGGATGAACTCGTAGGTGGTCTCGTCCGGCGCGATCATCCCGGCCCGGGCGCCCGCCTCGATCGACATGTTGCAGATGGTCATCCGGGCCTCCATGGAGAGCTGCCGGATGGCCTCGCCGCGGTACTCCAGCACGTAGCCCTGGCCACCACCGGTCCCGATCTTGGCGATCACGGCCAGGATGATGTCCTTGGCCGAGACCCCCGGCCGCAGCGAGCCCTCGACCGTGATGGCCATGGTCCTGAACGGCTTCAGCGGCAACGTCTGGGTGGCCAGCACGTGCTCCACCTCGCTGGTGCCGATGCCGAAGGCCAGCGCCCCGAAAGCGCCGTGGGTCGAGGTGTGGGAGTCACCGCACACGATGGTCATGCCCGGCTGGGTGACCCCCAGCTGCGGTCCGACCACGTGCACGATGCCCTGCTCACGGTCGCCCATCGGGAAGAGCCGGACGCCGAACTCGGCGCAGTTGCGGCGCAGCGTCTCCACCTGGGTCCGCGAGACCTCGTCCGCGATCGGCAGGTTGACGCCCAGCGTCGGCACGTTGTGGTCCTCGGTGGCCAGCGTCAGGTCGGTGCGGCGGACCGGCCGACCGGCGAGTCGCAGACCGTCGAACGCCTGCGGGCTGGTCACCTCGTGGACCAGGTGCAGGTCGATGAAGAGCAGATCGGGCTCGCCCTCGGCGCGATGCACCACGTGCGCGTCCCAGACCTTCTCGGCCAGCGTGCGCCCCATCGATGGACCTCCTGTGCTCCACGGAACCGCGTCTGTTCGGGCCGCCCGCCGCGCCGGACCGACGTCCGCAACCGGTGGGCACCTCGGGACCGCCCCGGCCTGTCGCCGGGTGACATCCCATGTTCTGAGAAACTAGTATCGAATCATGGGACAGTCTAGTGGCATCGGGGTACTCGACAAAGCCGTGCAGGTGCTGGTCACCGCGGCAGCCAACCCCGTCGCCCTGGCCGAGTTGTGCGCCAGCACCGGACTGCCTCGGGCCACCGCACACCGGCTCGCCGTGGGTCTCGAGGTGCACGGGTTGTTGATGCGGGACGACGCCGGACGCTGGACTCCCGGGCCACTGCTGGGCCGGCTCGCCGCCGGTGCCACCGATCCCCTGGTGGCAGCGTCCGCCGACGTGCTGCCGCGCCTGCGGGACCGCACCGGGGAGAGCGTGCAGCTGTACCGCGCGGACGGGCTGAGCCGGGTGTGCATCGCCGTGTCGGAGTCGACCGCCGGGCTGCGCGACACCGTGCCGCTCGGGGCCCGGCTGCCCATGACGATGGGGTCCGGCGCCAAGGTGCTGGCCGCCTGGGCCGATCCGGCCACCCAGCGGGCCGTGCTGTCGCAGGCGGCGTTCACCGAACGGACCCTGGCCGAGACCCGGCGTCGCGGCTGGGCCCAATCGGTCGCGGAGCGGGAGCCCGGCGTGGCGTCGGTGTCGGCGCCGGTGCGGGACCAGGGAGGGTCGGTCATCGCCGCGGTGTCGGTGTCCGGACCGGTGGACCGCATCGGACGCCGGCCGGGGGTCCGGTGGGCGGGCGATCTGGTGGAGGCGGCGGCCGCGCTCACCGCCCGGCTCTGAGGCCGGAGACCGGGTGCGGCGACCCGACTCTCCGAGACCGCTGGTACCCGGGAACGGCAGCAGGCCCGCACCGTGAGGTGCGGGCCTGCGTGGTGTAGCCCCGAAGGGATTCGAACCCTCGCTACCGCCGTGAGAGGGCGGCGTCCTAGGCCGCTAGACGACGGGGCCTTGCCAGTTCCACGGAGTCCGGCCCACTGGGCCGTTCTTCCGTCGGAAAGCGTACACGATCCGGGTGCTGTCTCCGACCACGGCCGGGACCCATCAGATCGCCGCTGGGGTACTAGGACTCGAACCTAGAATGGCTGAACCAGAATCAGCTGTGTTGCCAATTACACCATACCCCAAGGGACCGAGCGCACAGCTGTCCGGTTCGACCAGTTCGACTGGCCGGACCGGGCTGCGGCGCCGGGAAGAGATACTACCCGCTCGCCCGGGCAGGAACGAAATCGTCGCTCCGTCCCGGGCGGGCAGGCCATCGGTCAGCCCGCGACCAGGGCGCGGGCTGACCGCAACCGGGCCAGCGACCGCTCCCGGCCGAGCAGTTCCATCGACTCGTACAGCGGCGGGGAGACGGTCCGGCCGGTGACCGCCACCCGGACCGGGCCGAACGCGACGCGCGGCCGCAGCCCGAGCTCGTC
The DNA here is from genome assembly GCF_016918035.1 of Nakamurella leprariae. Taxonomy (GTDB): domain Bacteria; phylum Actinomycetota; class Actinomycetes; order Mycobacteriales; family Nakamurellaceae; genus Nakamurella; species Nakamurella leprariae. The sequence goes on from NZ_JAERWK010000016.1 coordinate 30,746, forward strand.
GATCAGCGCGGTGCGCAGAGCCGGCTCGAGCGAGGCCGCGACGAACGTGGTCTCGTCGGTCGCCTCGACCACCGCCAGGGTCGCGTCGAGCACGGGCAGCGCCGCCTCCGTGAGCACCTTGGTGGCGGCGGCCGGGTCGATCTCGAACGCCGCCTCCTCGACCAGGGCGAACCGCAGCATGGTCGCGGCTTCCGACAGCAGCGCCGAGCGTTCCTGCACCAGCGGCGCGCCGACGGCCACCACGGCGCGCTGGGCGTCGGTGGGCTCGGCCGGCAGCTCCCCGCGGTCCACGAGGTACTGCAACAGCCGCCCGGCGAACTCGTCCTCGCCCAACAGCCGGATGTGGGTGCCGTTGAGCGCCTCGGCCTTCTTGCGGTCGAACCGGGCGGGGTTGCCGGAGATGCGGCGGCCGTCGAACGCGGTCACCAGTTCCGCCGGGCCGAACACGTCGCGGTCGGGGTCGTCGGCGTCGTGCAACGACCAGCCCAGCAGGGCCAGATAGTTGACCATGCCCTCGCGCAGGAAGCCCTCGTCCCGGTACTGGAACAGGTTCGACTGGGGATCGCGCTTGGACAGCTTGCGGTTCCCCTCCCCTGTCACGAACGGCAGGTGCCCGAACTGCGGGGTGTACTGCGCGACCCCGATCGCTTCGAGCGCCCCGTAGAGGGCGATCTGGCGCGGGGTGGACGGCAGGATGTCCTCGCCGCGCAGCACGTGCGTGATGCCCATGAGCGCGTCGTCGACCGGGTTCACCAGGGTGTAGAGCGGCTGCCCGTTGGCCCGCACCAGCACCGGGTCCGGGACCGATCCGGCCGGGAAGGTGACCCGGCCGCGGACCAGGTCGGGGAACGAGATGTCCGCGTCCGGCATGGCCAGCCGCAGCACCGGCTCCCGGCCCGCCGCCCGGGCGGCCGCGATGAGCGCCGGGTCAGGCACCCGGTCGTGGTTGTCGTACCCGAGTTTCGGGTCACGACCGGCCGCCAGGTGCCGGGCGGTGATGTCCTCGGCGGTCGACCACGACTCGTACAGGTACCCCGCCTCGCGGAGCCGACGGACCACGTCGGCGTAGATGTCGCCACGCAGGCTCTGCCGGTACGGCTCGTGCGGCCCGCCGACCAGCGGGCCCTCGTCCCAGTCCAGACCGAGCCAGCGCAGCGCGTCGATGATGGCCTGGTAGGACTCCTCCGAGTCACGCGCCGCGTCCGTGTCCTCGATGCGGAACACGAAGGTGCCGTGGTGGTGTCGGGCGAACGCCCAGTTGAACAGCGCGGTCCGGGCCAGCCCCACGTGCGGCGTACCGGTCGGCGAGGGGCAGAACCGGGCGCGGACCGGGCGTTCCGCACTGTCCCGCGGCGTCAGGTCGGGCAGCGGTGCCGGGACCGGTACGCGGACCGGGGACGGTCCCCCGGGAGTCGGAACGGGTGCGGCGGCAGGCGTGTTCGTCATGGCCGGGCCAGCCTAGTGCGCGCGCCGTCCCGGCGCGGTTGCCGGTCCGGAACGCTCAGCGCCGAGCCACCACCGGGTTGCTGAGCGTGCCGATGCCCTCGATGCTCACCGACACCGTCTGGCCCGCCTGCATCGGCCCGACCCCGGCGGGGGTGCCGGTCAGCAGCACGTCACCGGGCAGCAACGTCATCACGCCGGAGACGAACTCGACGATCTCCGCGACCGAGAAGACCATGTCGCCGGTGTGGCCGTCCTGCGCGACCTGGCCGTCCAGCTCGGTGCGCAGCCACAGGTCCGTCGGGTCCAGCTCGGTCTCGATCCACGGCCCGATCGGGCAGAACGAGTCGTAGCCCTTGCCCCGGGTGAACTGCACGTCGGCCCGCTGCTGGTCCCGGGCAGTCACGTCGTTCGCGACGGTGTAGCCCCGGATCACCGTGCTGGCGTCCTCGGCCCGGACGTCGCGGCAGGGCCGCCCGATGACGACGGCCAGCTCGCCCTCGAAGTCGACCCGCTCGGACGACGGCGGCAGCTGGATGGGCGCGTTCGGGCCGATCACCGAGGTGGACGGCTTGATGAAGATGATCGGTGAGGCCGGCACCTCGTTGCCCAGCTCGGCCGCGTGATCGGCGTAGTTGCGGCCCACGGCAACCACTTTCGACGGCAGGATGGGCGCCAGCAGTCGGGTGTCGGCCAGCGGCCAGGAGCGGCCCGTGAACGTCGGCGTCCCGAACGGGTGGTCCACGATCTCCCGGGCGACGGCGTCCCGGGTCGATCCGCTCTCCCCGCCCTCGATGGCGGCGAACGCGACTCCGTCGGGGTGGGCGATGCGACCCAGCTTCACGGTCGACTCCTTCTCACAGCGGATCTCGAGGGCTCGGGACAGGTGGGATCGGCTCCGGTGGGCCTGACGATCACGGCGCGGCGGCGGGGTGCGGCCGGGTGACCGCCCAGACCATGGCGTCCACCAGAGCCTGCCACGACGCCTCGACCACGTTCGGATGCACACCGACCGTGGTCCACTCCCGGCCGTTCCAGGCCGACGAGACCAGCACCCGGGTGATGGAGTCGGTGCCGGCGCTGCCGGCCAGGATCCGCACCTTGTAGTCGGTCAGCTCGACCTTCTCCAGTTCGGGGTACCGGCCGACCACCGCCTGCCGCAGGGCGGAGTCCAACGCGTGCACCGGGCCGTTCCCCTCGGCGGTGGCGATCACCCGGGTGCCGCCCACCCAGACCTTCACGGTGGCCTCGCTGTTCACCACCGGCACGGAGCCCGCCGCGGCGGTGTCGCCCCCGGCCTCGGCGACTCCCGTGGCACCCGGCGTGCTGTCGACGATGACGCGGTAGGACTCGACCCGGAAACCCCGGTCCTTGGTCGGGTCGCCCGGGCGCGCCGCGGCAGCGTCCGGGTCGGCCGCGGCGATGGCGTCGTGCAGCAGCAGTTCGAAGGAGGCGTCGGCCGCCTCGTACGACCAGCCCGTGGCCTCCCGCTGCTTGACGGTGTCGACCACGCGTTCGACGACGTCGGGACGGTCGGCCAGCTCGACGCCCAGCTCCCGCGCCTTGAGTTCGACCGACGCCCGCCCGGCCATCTCGGTGATCAGGATGTGCATGTCGTTGCCGACGACCGCCGGGTCCAGGTGGTTGTACAGCTCCGGGTCGACCTTGATCGCGGAGGCGTGCAGGCCTGCCTTGTGCGCGAACGCCGACGACCCGACGTAGGCCTGGTGGGTGTTCGGGGCGATGTTGGCCAGCTCGGCCAGGGCGTGCGAGACGCGGACCATCTCGACCAGGCCGTCCGGCGGCAGCACCGGCAGGTCCAGCTTGGTGACCAGGTTGCCGACCACGGCGAACAGGTCGGCGTTGCCGGCCCGCTCCCCGTACCCGTTGGCCGTGCACTGCACGTGGGTGGCGCCGGCCTCGACCGCGGCGACGGTGTTGGCCACCGCACACCCGGTGTCGTCCTGGCAGTGGATGCCGATGCGGAACCCGCCGCGCTCGGCCACCTCGGTGACCACCCGGTGCACCCCCATCGGCAGCATCCCGCCGTTGGTGTCGCACAGCACCACGACGTCGGCGCCGGCCGCGACCGCCGCCTCCGCGACGCGCAGGCCGTAGTCCCGGTCGGCGCGGTACCCGTCGAAGAAGTGCTCGCCGTCCAGGAAGACGCGGCGGCCGTGCTCGACCAGGTGGCGGACCGTGTCGGAGACCATGGCCAGGTTCTCCTCCAACGTGGTGCGCAGTGCGTGCTCCACGTGCCGGACGTCGGACTTGGCCACCAGCGTCACCACCGGGGCCTGCGAGTCGAGCAGCGCCTGGACCTGCCGGTCGTCCTGCACCCGGCGGCCGGCCTTGCGGGTGGACCCGAAGGCGACCAGCTGGGCGGTCCGCAACGAGAGTTCGCCGGCCGCGACCCGGGCGAAGAACTCGGTGTCCTTGGGCATGGCGCCGGGCCAGCCACCCTCGATGAACCCGACCCCGAGTTCGTCGAGGAGTCCGGCCACGGCGAGCTTGTCGGTCACCGAGTAGGTGATGCCCTCGCGCTGCGCGCCGTCCCGCAACGTGGTGTCGAAGACGTGGAAGGCGTCGCCCAGCGGCGACCGGCGCGGCGCGGGACCGGACCGGGTGGGGACGACGGGCGGGACTGACCGATCTGGCGAGGTCATTCGCGGACTTCCTGTCGGGACCCGGCGGGCGGGCCGAGCACGTCGGCGCGGCTCGCGGGGTGCGGGGTGGAGCGGTGTCCCGGCGCCGGTCGGACGGGCCGGTGCCGGGACACCTGGTGTCAGCTCGAGGCCAGCGCGGCCAGCCGGTCGCCGATGGCCTGGGTACGGCCGACCGCCCCGGGCTGCCGGGTGGCGAGGTCGAACGCGACGGCCGCCTCGACGCGGCGCGCCGCGTCCGGCAGGCCCAGGTGGTCGAGCAGCAGGGCCACCGAGAGGACGGTGGCGGTCGGGTCGGCGGTCCCGGTGCCGGCGATGTCCGGGGCGGAGCCGTGCACCGGCTCGAACATGCTCGGGTTGGTGCGGGAGACGTCGAGATTGCCGGACGCGGCCAACCCGATGCCGCCGGACACGGCGGCCGCGAGGTCGGTGACGATGTCGCCGAACAGGTTGTCGGTGACGACCACGTCGAACCGGCCCGGATCGGTGACGAGGTAGATCATGGCCGCGTCCACGTGGCAGTAGGCCACCGAGACGTCGGGGAACTCCATGGAGACCTCCTCCACGACGCGACTCCACAGCTGCCCCGCGTGGGTGAGGACGTTGGTCTTGTGCACCAGCGTCAGATGCCGGCGCGGCCGGCGGTGGGCCCGCTCGAAGGCGTCCCGCACGACCCGCTCGACGCCGAAGTAGGTGTTCAGCGACACCTCGGTGGCGATCTCCTGCGGCGTGTCCTTGCGCAGGATGCCGCCGTTGCCGACGTACGGCCCCTCGGTGCCCTCCCGGACGACGAGCATGTCGACCGCCTGGTCACCGGCCAACGGCCCGGCCACCCCGGGGTACAGCCGCGCGGGCCGCAGGTTCACGTGGTGGTCGAGTTCGAACCGCAGCCGCAGCAGCAGGCCGCGCTCCAGGATGCCCGAGGGCACCGTGGGGTCGCCGACCGCGCCGAGCAGGATCGCGTCGTGCTCACGCAGCTCGCGCAGCACCGAGTCGGGCAGCAACTCGCCCGTCCGGTGCCAGCGCGCGGCCCCGAGGTCGTACTCGGTGGTCTGCACGGACGGCAGCACACCGGACAGCACCTTGAGGCCCTCCGCCACGACTTCCGGCCCGATGCCGTCCCCGGGAATGACCGCCAGCTTCATGCTCGACCTCTCCGCCACGCCGACGCCCGCGTCCACGTGCCCCGCTGATGTCCGTCCGTACCTTGCCTGGTCCCCCGTCCGACGACGGTGGATGATCATCGGGATCGTCGGGAGCGAGGGTGACCTGCGCCGACACGATCGGGGACCGGGGTCAGCGTATCGGTCGAACGACGCTCAGCCAGCACCGACGGCCGGTCGATCCGTCCGACTGGTCCGTTTCGCTGCTCCGAACGGGTGAGCCACCGTGCCCCATGGGTCACCACGGCCGGTCACCGCAGACTCGGCCTCACTCCGCCGGGATGGCTCGGACGGCGCTGGCGTCGACGGACTGGCCGATCTGCTCGAGCAGCTCCGGCGAGGGCATGCCGTCGACCCGGAGCACCATGATCGCGTCGCGACCGGAGAGTTCCTGGGAGATCTGCGCGGCCTCGATGTTCACCCCGGCGTCGCCGAGCAGGGCACCGACGGTACCCATGACACCGGGCCGGTCGACGTAGGCCAGCAGCAGCAGGGTGCCGCCCGCGCGCAGGTCGAAGTGCCGACCGTTGATCTCGACGAGCTTGGCGACCTGCAGCGGACCGGACAGGGTGCCGGACACCGAACGCTGGGTGCCGTCGGCCATCGCGGCGCGCAGGCTCACGGTGGAGCGGTAGTCGCCGGTCTCGGTGCTGCTGCTACCGGTCAGGATGAGGCCGTGCTCGGCGGCCAGGGTCGGGGCGTTCACGAAGGTGACCGACTCCTCGATGACCCCGCCGAAGATCCCACGGACGGCGGCCAGCTGCAGGATGGTGGTGTCCTCGGCGGCCAGGTCCCCGCGGACGTCCACGACGACCTCGCTGGGAACACTGCCGCACACGGCGGTCAGGATCGAGCCGAGCCGGGAGACCAGCGGGATCCACGGCCGGACCTCGTCCGAGACCGGGCCGGCGGCCTGCACGTTCACCGCGTCGGGCACGAAGTCGCCGCGCAGCGCGAGCTTGACCGAGCGGGCCACGGCGGTGCCGGCCTTGTCCTGGGCCTCCGCGGTGGACGCACCCAGGTGGGGGGTGAGCACGGTGTTGGGCGCGCTGCGCAGCGGGTTGTCCGCGGCCATCGGCTCGGCCGCGTAGACGTCGATGCCCGCGCCGGCGACGCGGCCCTCGGTCAGGGCGTCGGCCAGCGCCTGCTCATCGATCAGCCCGCCCCGGGCGGCGTTGACGATGATCACGCCGGGCTTGACCGTGGCCAGTTCGGCTGCGCCGATCAGACCCAGCGTCTCCGGGGTCTTCGGCAGGTGGATGGAGATGATGTCGGCCTGGGCCAGCAGCGTCGGCAGCTCGACCAGCTGCACGCCCAGCGCGGCCGCGCGGGCCGGCTGCAGGTACGGGTCGTAGGCGATGACGGTGGTGCCGAAGGCGGCGATGCGGGCCGCGAACAGCTGCCCGATCCGCCCCAGACCCACGACCCCGACGGTCTTGTCGGCGATCTCCACACCGGTGAAGCTGCGCTTCCACTCGCCCGCCTTGATCGAGGCGTCGGCGGCCGGGATGCGGCGGGCCACGGCCAGCACCAGGGCCAGCGCGTGCTCGGCCGCGGTGATGATGTTCGACTGCGGGGCGTTGACCACCAGCACCCCGCGGGCGGTGGCCGCGGGCACGTCCACGTTGTCCAGGCCGATGCCGGCCCGGGCCACGACCTTGAGCTTCGGTGCCGCGGCCAAGGCCTCGGCGTCGATGGTGGTCGCCGACCGGATCAGCACCGCATCGGCCTCGGCCAGCGCCGGCAGCAACGCGGAGCGGTCCGCGCCGTCCACGGAACGGATGTCGAACTCCGTGCCGAGCACCTCCATCGCGGACGGAGCGAGCTTCTCGGCGATCAGGACGACGGGTGCAGCGGCGACGGTCACAGCGGGTCAACTCCGGCGGGTTCGACGACGGGGGTGCCGGCCGGTGCACCGGCCGAGCGGTCGGAGCCGCCGCAGGGGACGCCGCGGCTCCGGCGGGCCGATCGCGGCTCCCAGCACCACCGAGCATCCGCGGACCGCTGGTCCGTCGTGCCTGGTCCCGGGCGGAGCGGGTCCGACCCGGGCGTCATGGTAGTCGCCGGTCGGGCTCGCGACGGCACACGTGCCGCACGCCACGAGCGCTCCGGGACCCTGGTCCCGGCCGCTGGAATCTCGGCGATCCGGTGATCAGCGTCCGGTCGCCCGCGGCCCGTGCGGGCCGAACGCGGCGAACGAGTCCTCGGTCGGGCCGTCGGGGTGGTACTCCAGGCTGACCCAGCCGTCGTAGCCGCCGCCTTCCAGGCGGTCCAGGAACGCCGGGAAGTCGACCGCGCCGGTCCCGGGCTGGTGCCGGCCAGGGACGTCGGCGATCTGCACGTGGCGGATCCGGGGCAGGTGCTCGGCCAGGACCGCCCCGGGATCCTCGCCCTCCATGAGTGAGTGGTACAGGTCGTACTGGATGCCGAGGTCGGGGTCGCCGATCTCGTCCAGCACCGCGACCGCCTCCGCCACGGTCGCCACCGCGGCCCCCGGGACGTCGGTGCGGTTGATCGGCTCCAGCGACAGCGGCGTGCCCACCGCCCGGAGTCGCTCGGCGGCGAAGGTCAGGTTCCGCAGCAGGGTGTCGCGGGCCGCGGGGCCCGGACCCGCCGGCCCGGTCGGCGAGTTCACCCGCTGCGGCCGGAGCACCGACGCCCAGTGCGCGGCCCGCTCGACGCCGGCCCGGAACTCCGCCTCCCGATCCGGCTGCGCGGCGAGACCCCGTTCCCCGGCGTCCCAGTCGCCCATCGGCACGTTGAACAGCACCAGTTCCAGGCCGTTCCGGGTCAGCGCCGCGGTCAGGTCGGCCTCCGGCAGGCCGTACGGGAAGAAGAACTCCACGCCGGTGAACCCGGCCGCGGCGGCGCGGTCGAACCGCTCCAGCAGCGGGTACTCGGTGAACAGCAGGCTGAGGTTGGCGGCGAACTGCACGGCGTGCTCCTCGTCGTTGCGGTGGCGTGCTCCGCGACGCACCCGTCGGTGCTCGATCGGTCCGGGGACACTGATGCCCGGCCGGACTTGGTGGTCCGGCCGGGCATCGGGCGATCAGTGGTGGTGCGGTGCGGTCAGTTGCGGGCCGCGGTGCCGGTGTAGTCGTCGTCCGCCTGCACCCAGCTCATCAGGCCGCGCAGCTGACGACCGGTCTCCTCGATCGGGTGCGCCTCCTGCTCGGCGCGCAGCTTCTTGAACTCCGGCGCGCCGGCGTCCTGGTCGGCGATGAAGCGGGCGGCGAAGGTGCCGTCCTTGATGTCCTTGAGCACGGCCTGCATGTTCTGCTCGACGTGCTCGTCGATCACCCGCGGGCCGGAGACGTAGTCGCCGTACTCGGCGGTGTCGGACACCGACCAGCGCTGCTTGGCGATGCCGCCCTCGTACATCAGGTCGACGATCAGCTTCAGCTCGTGCAGGCACTCGAAGTACGCGATCTCCGGCTGGTAGCCGGCGTTGGTCAGCGTCTCGAAGCCGAGCTGCACCAGGCGGGACACACCACCGCAGAGAACGGCCTGCTCACCGAACAGGTCGGTCTCGGTCTCCTCGGGGAACGTGGTCTTGATGACGCCGGCCTTGGTGCCGCCGATGGCGCGCGCGTAGGACAGCGCGATGGCCTGGGCGTTACCGCTGGCGTCCTGCTCGATGGCGATCAGGTCCGGCACACCCTTGCCGTCGACGAACTCGCGACGGACCAGGTGGCCGGGGCCCTTGGGGGCGACCATGATCACGTCGACGTCGGCCGGGGGCTTGATGTAGCCGAACCGGATGTTGAAGCCGTGACCGAAGGCGAGCACGTCGCCGGCCTTGAGGTTCGGCTCGATGGCCTCGGCGTACACGTGCCGCTGCACGTGGTCCGGCGTCAGGATCATGATCAGGTCGGCCTCCTCGGCCGCCTGGGCCGGAGTGACCACGCGCAGCCCCTCGTCGGTGGCCTTGGCCCGCGACTTGGACTCCTCGGGCAGGCCGACGCGCACGTCGACGCCGGAGTCGCGCAGGCTCAGCGCGTGGGCGTGGCCCTGCGAGCCGTACCCGATGACGGCGACCTTGCGTCCCTGGATGATCGACAGGTCGGCGTCGTCGTCGTAGAAGATCTCAGCGGCCATGGCGGTTCCGCTTCCTTTCTGTGGGCCGCACGGCCCTGGTCGGTCCCGCCGCAGCGGCGGATCACTGCTGACTGCTGCTGTCGAGGACACACGGTGGACTGCTGGTGGCGACCGGTCCGGGGAGGACCGGTTCGCCCGGACGGCCTGGCGCTGGTGGCGGCCGTGTCCCGACGGCATCCCAGGATGCCCCATCGGGAGGGCCCGGCCAACCTCGCGACACCCGGGTCGGGCAGCTGCGTGGGGCCGGTCGGTGTCGACCGAACGGCGCCGACGGGTGGGTCGGCTCCGGATCGGCCACCGGGCCGGTCGGCGGGTGCCGACGCGGCGAGGAGCAGCGGGACGACGGTCAGTCGGTCCGGTTGGCCGAGGACGTGATCGACCGCGGACCGCGACCGAGCGCGACCATGCCGGACTGCACGATCTCACGCACGCCGTACGGCTCCAGCAGGCGGGTCAGCGCCTCGAGCTTGTCGCTGGTGCCGGTCGCCTCGACCGTGACCGACTCGGGCGAGACGTCGATGATGCGGGCGCGGAACATCTCGACGATCGAGATGATCTGGGTCCGGGCGCCCGCGTCGGCCCGCAGCTTGATCAGCATCAGCTCGCGCTGCACGGCCGCGTCGGCCGGCAGTTCGACGATCTTGAGCACGTTGATCAGCTTGTTCAGCTGCTTGGTCACCTGCTCGAGGGGCAGGCCCTCGACGGCCACCACGATGGTCATCCGGGAGACCTCGGAATTCTCGGTCGGCCCGACGGCGAGCGACTCGATGTTGAACCCGCGTCGCGAGAACAGCGACGACACCCGGGCCAGAACACCGGGTTTGTTCTCGACCAGCACCGACAACGTGTGGCGGCTCACGACTGTCCTGTCTCCTCGATCTCATGATCCGTCCGCACCGGGCGGAGCGGGCAGCGCTGCAGCGGGCCGGTCGGCGACGCGCCGGCACGACTGCGGTGTCGTGCACGCACATGTCACGCGCCGGTGGGAAGGTGGGCGGGACCCCGGCACCCCGTCGGAGCCGCAGCTCCGCGGGGCACCGGGGTGCCGGTCGGGACCGGAACGAACCTGGTCCCGTCCGCACGCCGGTCGACGTGGCCGGGTCCACCGCGCGGCCGTGGTGTGGGCCTCGAGGGCGGCGTACCCGACCCGGAGGGTCACTCCTCGTCGAACAGCGGGCGGATGTCCCGGGCGGCCATGATCTGGTCGTTGCCGGCACCGGCGGCGACCATGGGCCAGACCTGGGCGTCCTTGCCGACGGTGAAGTCGACCACGACGGGACGGTCGTTGATGGCCATGGCGGCCTCGATGGTGCGGTCGACGTCCTCACGGGACTCGCACCGCAGGCCCTCGCAGCCGAGTGCCTCGGCCAGCATCACGAAGTCGGGGATGCGGTGCTTGTGGGTGCCGAGATCGGTGTTGGAGTACCGCTCGCCGTAGAACAGGGTCTGCCACTGGCGGACCATGCCCAGGTTGCCGTTGTTGATGACGGCGACCTTGATCGGGATGCCCTCGATCGCACAGGTGGCGAGCTCCTGGTTGGTCATCTGGAAACAGCCGTCGCCGTCGATGGCCCAGACGGTGGCACCGGGGCGCCCCATCTTGGCGCCCATGGCGGCGGGCACCGCGTAGCCCATGGTGCCCAGACCACCGGAATTGAGCCAGGTGCGCGGCTTCTCGTACTTGATGAACTGCGCCGCCCACATCTGGTGCTGGCCCACGCCGGCGGCGTAGATGGCGTCCGGACCGGCGATCGCGCCGAGGCGCTCGATCACGTACTGCGGGGCCAGGGTGCCGTCGGCCGGCCAGTCGTAGCCCAGCGGGAAGGACCCGCGCAGCTGATCCAGGTCGGACCACCAGGCGGTGAGGTCGGCGACCGCCCCGGCCGCCTGCTCGGCTCGGATGGCCACGATCAGCTCGCGGATCACCTCGAGCGCGTCGCCCACGATCGGGACGTCCACGGCCCGGTTCTTGCCGATCTCGGCCGGGTCGATGTCGGCGTGGATGATCGTGGCGCCGGTGGCGAAGGACGACAGCTGGCCGGTGACCCGGTCGTCGAACCGGGCGCCCAGCGCGACGATGAGATCGGACCGCTGCAGGCCGGCCACGGCCGCGACGGTGCCGTGCATGCCGGGCATGCCAAGGTGCTGCACGTGCGAGTCCGGGAAGGCGCCCCGGGCCATCAGCGTGGTGACCACCGGGATGCCGGTGAGCTCGGCCAGTTGCAGCAGCTCCAGGTGGGCACCGGCCTTGATGACGCCGCCACCCACGTAGAGCACCGGACGGCGGGCGGTGGTGATGAGCTTCGCCGCCGCCGTGATCTGCCCCGAGTGCGGCCGCAGGTTGGGCCGGTACCCGGGCAGCTGGATGTCCTGCGGCCAGGCGAAGGTGGTGTCCGACTGCAGGATGTCCTTGGGGATGTCCACCAGGACCGGGCCAGGTCGGCCCGTCGACGCCAGGTGGAACGCGCGCGCGATGGTCTCGGGGATCTCCCGGGCATCGGTCACGAGGAAGTTGTGCTTGGTGATCGGCATGGTGATGCCGCAGATGTCGGCTTCCTGGAACCCGTCCGTGCCGATCAGCGGCCGGCCGACCTGCCCGGTGATGGCGACCAGCGGGACCGAGTCCATGTTCGCGTCGGCGATCGGGGTGACCAGGTTGGTCGCGCCCGGTCCGGAGGTGGCCATGCAGACCCCGACGCGGCCGCTGGCCTGCGCGTACCCCGTCGCCGCGTGCCCGGCGCCCTGTTCGTGCCGGACCAGGACGTGGCGCAGCTTGGTCGAGTCCATCAGCGGGTCGTAGACCGGGAGCACGGCCCCGCCGGGGATGCCGAACACCACCTCGGCACCGGCCGCCTCGAGCGAGCGCACCACCGACGCGGCGCCGGTGAGGCGCTCGACGGGACGCCGCGAGTCGGCGGCCGCCTCGGACACCGGCGCGGTGCGGGCGGCACCGGCGGCGTGCGGGCCGGGCTGGGCGCTGGGCTGGACAGTGGGCGGAGCCACCGACGACCCGCTCGGGGCGGCGGGGTGGGCCGACCGGCGGCCGGTGGGGGTCCGGGCCTGCGTCATGGGAACCGTTCTCCGATGCTGGCGGATCGGCCGTCCGCGCGGGTCGTTCCGCGGGATCAGCCGGAGTGTGGGTCGGGAACCTCCGGGCAACAAAAAACCCCTTGCCACCTGGGGTGACGAAGGGGTTGCACGTCCTCGCCGGCCGGAGCGGCGACGGACGCGCTAGATGATTACGAGGAGGGAACGCACGATCGCGAGGCTAACCACGTCGTTGACGGCGTGTCAACCCGAGGTCGAACGGCCCGGTCCCGGTCCGGTCACCGGGTGGCGCGCCGGATGCCACGATGGACGACGTGTCCTCCCCCACCACCCCGGACAGCGCACCGGCCACCCCGGCCACCGGCGCTCGTCCCGACGTCCCGCCCCGTCGGGCCACGTTCCGGTTCCCGTTCTGGTCGCTGCTCTACCCCCTGTTGGTGCTGCTGTGCGTGATCCCCCTGGCCACCTTCGGCGGATGGGGTTGGTGGTTGCTGTACCTGCTGCCGGTGCTCACCCTGGTGGCGGTGCTGTTCGGCGGCACCCGGTCCGACCGGGCCGGGATCAGCACGCGCGGACTGCTCGGGGTGCGACGGATGCGCTGGGACGAGCTCGACCGGCTGGAGTTCCCGGACGGCCGCTGGGCGCAGGCGGTGGGCACGGACGGACGACGCCTGCGACTGATCATGGTCGGACCCCGCGACCTCCCCCGCCTGACCGCTCCGGCGGGCGGCGGAGCGGTGCTCTTCGGTGACGAGGCCGAGGCGGCCCTCGCCGGCGCCCAGCCGGTGCCCGGGCCGGACCCGGAGCCGACCCGGGACCGGACCCGGGCGGCGGGCGACACCGCCGTCGACTGATCCGGCCGATCGAGCGGGACGGTCGCCCTCCGATCAAGCATCTACGCTGACGGGGCCGCGACCCAGGAGTGTCCTATGCCACCGCTTCGTTCCCGTACGTCCACCCATGGCCGGAACATGGCCGGTGCCCGCGCGCTGTGGCGCGCCACCGGCATGACCGACTCGGACTTCGGCAAGCCGATCATCGCGATCGCCAACTCGTACACCCAGTTCGTGCCCGGACACGTGCACCTCAAGGACATGGGTGACCTGGTCGCGTCCGCGGTGGTGGAGGCGGGCGGCGTGGCCAAGGAGTTCAACACCATCGCCGTCGACGACGGCATCGCGATGGGCCACGGCGGGATGCTCTACTCGCTGCCCAGCCGCGAGCTGATCGCCGACTCGGTCGAGTACATGGTGAACGCCCACACCGCCGACGCACTGGTGTGCATCTCCAACTGCGACAAGATCACCCCCGGCATGCTCATGGCCGCGCTGCGGCTCAACATCCCGGTGGTCTTCGTCTCCGGTGGGCCGATGGAGGCCGGCAAGGCCGTCGTCGTCGACGGCGTGGCCCACGCCCCCACCGACCTGATCACCGCGATCTCCGCCTCGGCCTCCGAGCAGGTCGACCAGACCGGCCTGGACGCGGTCGAACGGTCGGCCTGCCCGACCTGCGGATCGTGCTCGGGCATGTTCACCGCCAACTCGATGAACTGCCTGACCGAGGCGCTGGGCCTGTCCCTGCCCGGCAACGGCTCCACCCTGGCCACCCACGTCGCCCGGCGAGACCTGTTCCTGCGGGCCGGGTCCCTGGTCGTCGAGCTGGCCCAGCGGTACTACCGGGACGACGACGCGTCGGTGCTGCCGCGCAACATCGCGAACAAGGCCGCGTTCGGCAATGCGATGGCCCTGGACGTCGCCATGGGCGGATCGACCAACACGGTGCTGCACATCCTGGCCGCCGCGATCGAGGGCGAGATCGACTTCGATCTCGAGGACATCGACGCGGTCAGCCGCCGGGTGCCGTGCCTGTCCAAGGTCTCGCCGAACTCCGACTACCACATGGAGGACGTGCACCGCGCCGGCGGCATCCCCGCCATCCTGGGCGAGCTGCACCGCGCCGGCCTGCTGGACGACTCGGTCCACACCGTGCACTCCCCCGACATGGCCAGCTGGCTGGACGCGTGGGACATCCGCGCCGCGGCCCCGTCCGCCCAGGCGCTGGAGCTGTTCACCGCGGCGCCCGGCGGGGTGCGCACCACCCAGGCCTTCTCCACCGACAACCGGTGGGCCAGCCTGGACACCGACGCCGAGGGCGGCTGCATCCGCGACCTGGCCCACGCCTACACCGCCGACGGCGGCCTGCAGGTGCTGCGCGGCAACATCGCTCCCGACGGCGCCGTCATCAAGTCCGCCGGCATCGACGAGTCCCTGTTCCACTTCGTCGGCACCGCACTGGTCGTCGAGTCGCAGGAGGAGGCCGTCGAGGCCATCCTGGGCAAGAAGGTGCAGCCGGGTCACGTGGTGGTCGTCCGCTACGAGGGTCCCGCCGGTGGCCCGGGCATGCAGGAGATGCTGCACCCGACTTCGTTCCTCAAGGGCCTGGGCCTGGGCAAGGTCTGCGCCCTCATCACCGACGGCCGGTTCTCCGGTGGTTCGTCGGGCATCTCCGTCGGCCACGTGTCCCCGGAGGCGGCCGCGGGCGGTGTCATCGGGCTCATCGAGGACGGCGACGAGATCGAGATCGACGTCCACCAGCGGATCCTGCGGGTCAACGTGCCCGACGAGGTGCTGGCCGACCGCCGCGCCAAGATGGAGACCAGCGAGCGCCCGTGGGAACCGCGGGACCGCGACCGCACGGTGACCCAGGCCCTGCAGGCGTACGCGGCGATGGCCTCGTCCGCGGCCACCGGCGCCGTCCGGGTGGTGCCCGCTCGTCGCGTCTGACCCACCTCCCGCTCGCCCGGTGCCACCACTGCCGCGTTCGAGTTGAGGGCCTCGGTACCCGCTGCCACGGTGGATCAGCGGCGTCGTGGCCGACGACGCCGGGCTGGTCGGCCGGCGATGTCCGACCGGGCGAGCGGGAGGCGTCATGCTCCGGTTGTCCGTGATCGGGTCGCTGGAACTGCGGCCGACCGCGCCGCGGACGGTGGAGGAGTCGCGCGAGCAGGACACGAGCGAGCGCGGGCTCCGATCGTCCGACGGGGCCGACGTTGTCGTCCCGATCGGCTCAGCCCGGGTCCGCCGGTTGCTCGCCGCCCTGGCCACCCGGGCCAACTCGGTGGTGTCGGCGGATTGGCGTGCCCACCCGGGCGGCATCGCTGGCCAGGTCGGGCCGGGCGCTCGGCCAGCGCCAGACGGTGCGACTGGCACTGGCCGAGCTCGACGACCTGGCGGGAGCTCAGCCGGACAGTCGGTAGAACCGCCAGAACCCGAACTCCCCCGTCGGCAGGATGTCGGCGCTGCCGAACCCGGCCTCGAACGCGGAGCGGCGCAGCGTCTCCGGCCGCATGACCGTCCCGGTGCCGGCCGACGATCGATGGCTGAGGCCGTCGGGCAGGCAGATGGTGAGACTGGATCCGCACGGCAGGCGCTCGATGGCATGGCCGTCGGGCGCGAAGGTCTCGGCGGTCGCCTCGTCCTTCACGATCATGATGCCGCCAGGGGCCAGCGCTGCCCGTGTCGCGGCCAGCACCTCGACGGGCGAAGCGTGTCGTGGACGCACTCGAAGGCGACTGCCCCAGTTCCACGGACGGCGCATCGACGTCCACGCCGACGACCGTGGCCTCCGGGTACGCCCGGGCCAGCGCGAGTGTCGACCAGCCCGCGCCGCACCCACGTCGACGATCCGTGCCCCGGGGCGGGACAGCCGGGCGTGCAGGTCGGGCTGGGCGGCCAGCACCGGCGGGAGCGCCGTCTCGAACCACGGCCGGTCCATGTCGGTCTGGGCGAGCAACATGTCCTCGCCGAAGGTCGACCAGCTGACGCCACCCCCGGTGCGGTACGCGGTGACCAGCGGGGCAACGCAGCACCGACGGCACCGAGCACGCGCGCGCCAGCGGCGCGAGGTAAGCGAGGCTGGACTCATCGGTGAAGACCTCAGGAGCCGCATCGGGGAAGTGGAACCGATTGCCGGAGTCGGCGCGATCGACCGTGAGCAGGCCGGCGACCGCCTGCTGTTCCAGCCACTCCTGCGCGTACCGGGGGCGGAGCCGGGTCCGCTCGGCCAGCTCGTCGGGCGTGGCCGGGCCGTCGTCGGCCAGACTGCGGTACCAGCCCATGCGGTCCCCCAGGTGGATGGACATTGCCTCCAGACCGCCGGCACAAAGTTGAAGACGCGCTGGGCCAGGACCTCGGTCGTACGGGGCGCTCCGTGGTCGTCCGTCGTCACGCTGGGGTGGTCCGGGTCGGCGGCCTGGGTGTCGAAGGTGGTCATCGCGGCGCTCCTCGATGAGTGCGGGCGTCCGGTGGTCCCCGGACGTGCTGATGGTGCGAGCAGGCGCTGTCGCGTCGCTGTCGGCTGGGTTCCGGCCCGGCGCTCGGCGGGTGACACCCGATCGGGTGGGCGGATCGGGTTCGCGGCGCGGCCTGCCGGGCTGGACCGGGTGAAACTCCGCCGTCCGGTGGGCCGAGTTGTCCACAACCGCCGCTGATCACTTCCGCAGGTCGGGGCGGGTGCGTACCTTTCGTCCGATCTTGAGATCCACGGAGGAAGTGTGCGCACGCCCGGACGAACAACGGTGATCGGTGTGGCGGTGACCGTCGCTGCGCTGGTGATGGCGGGATGCAGTGGTGGTGACGTACCCGAGTCGACGACTGAGTCAAGTGCGGTGAACTCGAGCACGGCTGCTCCGACCACACCGTCGAGGACCGCTTCGTCGAGTGCGGAGACGTCGTCGAGCACGTCGTCGAGCGTGGCGCTGCCGACCGGGCCGGTGACGTTGACCGTCCCCACCGACGACATCCAACCGCCGGCGAATCCGCCCGCGCCGACGTTGGACGTGCCGGCGGGGGCGAGTCAGAAGACGGTGGGTGGGGCTGAGGACTTCGTCAAGTGGTGGTTCGGGTTACCGGTTGCTGCTATCAACCGAGGCTCCACGCAAGTGATCCGCGCTTATTCCGCACCAGCTTGCGGCGAGTGTGACCGGCTGATCTCAGAGACTGAAGAAAGCATCCGCGAGCGATGGTCCGCACGACCTGCCGAAAACCCGGCTGTAGTCATTCTTGATTCTATTGTCGCCCAAGACTTAGCGACCATATCCCTGGTCGGTTTCGCGCCGGCGACTGACTACCTGGATGCCAGCGGCGCGGTTGTAGAAACCGATACTGCGTACAGCGTGACCGCGGCCGTCGACGTAGTGTGGACGGGAACCCAATGGCAAGTCGCCCAGGTGCGTGGCGTCGAGTGAACGGCCGACGTAAAGTCTCCAGCATGGGCGCGTTCATCCTGGCGCTCGTCCTGATTCCTACAGTTGGAGTGATCGGGATTGCTGGCTCAGCTGCCGCAGTCGGGAGCTGCGCCGACCGTGGTTTCCTGTGCGAAGCAACCGGACTCGACGACTCGTCGGACTCGATCCCAATTCGAGCGCGCTATCAGCAGCAAGCACCTTCGAGCGCGGCAGCAGGCGCGCGACCCGTGCAGATGTCAAATTCGAACGTCGACTATCACACCTGCGCCGAACGAGCGGACGACCAGATCAATTCACCGTTCGACGTCCTGTGGAACAGCCCCTGTGACACCGACGTCGTCTGCCAGGCGTTGGGCAACCTCGGCAACGGCGGTCAAGTCGTCTGGTCCACGGTCGACGGCGTCGACCAACAGGACGATGCGTGCGTGTTGAACGGTGCGCCGACGGAACCGGCTGCACCCGTCATCACCCCCGCCATGGTCGCGGAGGCGTTCGACTCACTTCCCTTGGCCATTCCGCAGATGCGCACCAACCCGCCCGCCCCCGCCTGCGCCGTGCTCAACCTCGAGAACAATTTCTGGCTCGAGGCCCCGGACACCACGCCGCAGACCTTCGATCTGCTCGGCGTGCCGGTGACCGTGTATCCGACGCCCGTGGAGTACCGGTTCGACTTCGGCGACGGCAACGGACTGACCACGACTGATCCCGGCGCGCCGTTCCCGGACGGCAGCAACGTGCACACCTACACCACCGAGGGCCGGTTCGAGGCGTCCGTCGCGATCACCTGGAGTGCTGACTGGGAGGCGCCGGGGATCGCTCGCCAGCCCGTGCCGGGGACGGCGGAGACGGTGAGCGACCCCGCGATCATTTACGCCCACGCATGGCGCATCCTGCTCGTCGACGACCCCACGGTGAGACTGCCGGCGTCGGCGCCGTTCGATGCCGGCGACCCCTGCGGACAGCCCTGACCGTCGCTCGACATTCGGCTCCTGCCTGAGATCCGTCAGGCACGGACTTCGGTTGCGACCCGTACCGATCCGCTTGCACAGCGTCAATTGTCGGTGCCCTCGTCTAGCGTGCTGTTCATGAGCGAGACCGTCCGCAGCGCGTCCCGTCTCGGGCTGGCGGCCGACGCGGGCTCGGTGCTCGGTGTCATGGGTCGGTCGCGGTCGGTGAATTGTCGGTGGTCCGTGGGAGGGTGCCTGTCATGACCGAGACCATCGCTGCGGAGCCTGATCTGGGGTCGCTGGCCGACCCGGTGATCGACGCGGCCGTGGTCTCCGCCCGCGAGCTGCTGGCCGACCTGCACGCCGACGCGGGCTGGACCGCGCTGACCGACCTGCAGGTCCTGGAACGCGCCCGCGCCCTGGAGGACCTGCACCGCCTCGTCGGCGCCATGCGGATCACCGCCGCCGGCGCCGTGGACCGCCGCCACCTGGCCAACCGCTACGGCGCCGCGTCCACCGCCGGACTCCTGCGCGAGGTGCTGCGGGTCCGTCCCGGCCAAGCTCGTGAGCTGGTCCGCGCCGCCACGGCCGTGCTGCCCGACCGGCAACTCACCGGGCACCTGTCCCCACCGCGACTGCCCGAACTGGCTGACGCGATGCTCGACGGGTCCGTCAACGGCGACCACATCAGCGTCATCGAGACCACCCTGCGGTCCCTCCCGGCGCGCGTCCCGGCCGAGGTCCGCGCCACCGTGGAACGCGCCCTGGTCGAACAGGCCGAACTCACCGACCCCACCCACCTGGCCGACATCGCCCGCACCCTGGCCGTGCTGGCCGACCCCGACGGCGACCTCCCACCCGAACAGGACCCCCGCAAACACCCCACCCTGTCCCTGGGCCGCCGCGACCCGTTCACCGGCCTGACCCGCATCACCGGCCACCTCGACGACGAAGGCGTCGAAACCCTCCGCCAGGCCACCGACCCCCTCGCCGCCCCCGCGGCAAGCAACCCCCCGGGCGACGCACGCGGCGCGGCATCCCCGGACCCCGCGGCCGGGAATGCGCCGAAGGACCCGCGGTCGGCGGCAACCCGCCGCGCGCACGCCCTCACCCAAGCCCTGCAGCGGGCGCTGCGCGCCGCCGCGGTCGGCGAGCACGGCGGTGTCCGCCCGCACGTCACCGTCACCATCAGCCTCGAGGAGCTCCGCTCCCAGCTCGGCACCGCCCTGCTCGATCACGGCGGTCCCATCCCCGCCCGCGACGCCCGCCGCCTGGCCTGCGACGCCGGCATCCTGCCCGCCGTCCTGGGCACCACCAGCCAGGTCCTGGACCTCGGCCGCGCCCACCGCCTCGTCCCACCCGCCCTGCGCCGCGCCCTGACCGTCCGCGACCGCGGCTGCGCCTTCCCCGGCTGCGACCGACCCCCCGGCTGGTGCGACGCCCACCACATCCAGCACTGGGCTGACGGCGGAGCGACATCCCTGGACAACACCGTGCTGCTCTGCCGACACCACCACACCGTCATCCACACCGGCCACTGGACCGTCACCATGAACCCCGACGGCCACCCCGACCACACCCCACCAGTGTGGATCGACCCCCACCAACACCCCCGCCGCAACCACCTGCACCACCACGAACCCTGGTCCGCACAGCAGGTCTCGACCGCCGGAGCGCGACGATGATCGGCTCCGTGGGCGTACTCATCCTGGGCGGCACCGGGGAAGCCCGCGCCCTGGCCCGGTCGCTCGTCGATGCCGGCATCACCGTGACCTCGTCCCTGGCCGGGCGGGTGGCGGATCCGGCGCTGCCCGTCGGCGAGGTCCGGATCGGCGGGTTCGGCGGACCGGCCGGCTTGGCCCGGTACCTGAACGAGCACGGGATCGGGGCGGTGGTCGACGCCACCCACCCGTTCGCGAGGAACATCTCGGCGTCAGCGGTCGCGGCGACCGACGAGACCGGAGTGCCGTTGATCCGTCTGGAGCGCCCCGGCTGGGCGGACCACCCGCTGGCCTCGACGTGGCACTGGGACGACAGCAACGACGCGGCGGCGGCGCGACTCACGGAACTGACCTCGGGTCCGGTGTTCCTCACCACCGGTCGGTCGAGCGTGACCGACTTCGCCGTGCTGGCCGGACGTCCGGTGCTGGTCCGGCTCGTCGATCCGCCCGGCACGCCCCTGCCCGGGGCGTGGCAGTTGCTGCTGGCTCGCGGTCCCTACACGGTCAAGGGCGAACGCGACCTGATGGCGCAGCACCGCATCGCCGCCCTGGCCACGAAGGACTCCGGCGGCAGCATGACCGAGGCCAAGCTGCTGGCCGCCGATTCGCTGGGCGTGCCGATCGTCGTGATCCGTCGGCCCGCGCCGGCCGTCGGCCACGACGGTCCCGCCGACACGGTCAGGACGGTCGCCGACGCCGCCGCCTGGGTGTCCCGGCATGTCCCGCGCTGACCGCGATCGCGGCACCGACCATCGCCGCGGCCGCGCTGACCACCGACACCAGCCGCCGTGTCCGGGCGATGTCCGGGACCGCCGGCTCCGGCCCGTCCCCCAGTGCGCCGCGGTCCTCCGCGACGCCGTGGTAGACGTTCACTCCACCGAGCGTCACGTCCAGCGCACCCGCGACGGCGGCCTCGACCGGGCCGGCGTTCGGACTCGGATGTTGGCCGGCATCGCGGCGCACGACCCGCAGCACGGTGCGGGGCCGACCACCCACCACCGGCGCGGCCAGCGCGACGAGCGCCGCCGTCAGGCGGGCCGGCACCAGGTTCACCACATCGTCCAGGCGGGCCGACGCCCATCCGAACCGGACGTAGCGCTCGCTCCGGTGCCCGACCATGGCGTCCAGGGTGTTGATCGCCCGGTACGTCAGCAGCCCCGGCACCCCGGCGACGGCGCCCCACCACAACGGCGCGACCACCGCGTCCGACGTGTTCTCCGCCAACGACTCCACGGTCGCCCGGGCGATGCCCGCAGCGTCGAGCCGGCTCGGATCACGCCCGACCAGGTGCGTCACCTGCTCACGCGCCGCCGCGAGATCCTCCACGGCCAACTGCCCGGCCAGGGCGGACGCTTCGCGCAGCAGCGAGGCGCCGCCCAGCACCGCCCACGTCGCGACGGCGGTCGCGGCCACGCGCAGCGCAGGTCGGCGCCGGACCAGCCGCTCGACCGTCCACCCGGCGACACCGGTGGCGGTCACCACCCCGGCGGTGAAGGCCGTCCCGCGCCGCCGGGTCGGCTGGTAGCACCGGCGCTCCACAGCGGACACACCTCGACCGAAGCCGGCCACCGGATGCCAGCGGGCAGGGTCGCCGAGGACACGGTCCGCGACGAACCCCACCAGCAGACCGGTCGCGCGAGTGACGCCCGGTCGGACCCCGCTCAGGCGCTCAGACCGGCCGGCCGCCGACCCGCGGGGTCAGCGCGCTGCACGAGCAGGCTCAGCACCACGGTCAGGACGCCCCACAGCGTCGCCTGGGTCAGCATCGACGCGGAGCGGAACTCCCAGAGCAGCGCCGCCGGGAAGTCGTCGGACACCTCGTTCACCACGGGGAACAGCCAGGCGACGATGAGCATGACCACCACGAAGCCGATCAGCGCCACGGCGCCGGCGGCGAACCAACCCAGCCGAGGCGCAACCCGTCGCGTCAGGACGAGTGCGAGCACCGCGACGATCGCCGAGACCAGCAGGAAGGCGAAGTACTCCCCGGTGCGCGTCCCGATCGTGTCGGGGTCGCCGACGGCGGGTGGATTGGCCGGGTACTTCAGGAACGGCACCAGCGACAGCGCGGCGTACCCGACCACGCCGATCAACGCGGTCGACCCGGCCGGCCGCAGACCGCCGAACCGACCCATGGCGAAGGCGGCGGCCAGACTCACCAGGCCACCGAGGCCGGTCCCGAAGACGACGGTCGCGGTGATGAGCCCCCAGGTCGACTGGGTGCTGCGCGAGACCTCGGCATCCTCGCCGTGCGAGTGGCCGTCGTCGGCCGCGGTGTCGGCATGGCTGTGCTCAGCGGTGCCCTCGGGGTGCGCATGGTCGTCGCCCACGGCCTCATCGACGGACTCGCCGGCAGCCTCCTCGACGGCGATGGCGCCGTCGACCGGTGGCTCCCCGACGGTGTACGCCACGGCGAAGGTGATCAGTCCGGCGATGAGCCCGGCCAGTAGGCCGCGGATCAGGAAGCCGGTGACGGTGAGGCCCGGGAAGCTGCCCGGACGAGGACGGGTCCCCGTCGACGAGGTGCTCGTCGACGGACCCGCCGGATGCGCGGTGTTTGATCCGGTCACGGTCTGCTCCTACGAATCGTCGCGAGAGCCGGTCAGTGACACGGGAACCCGAGCAGGTGCCGGCCGTCGTGCACCCACTCGTGGATGCCGCTGCCGGAGAAGACGGCGAGCGCGCCCTGCTCGGACGACACGAAGTACACCGCGATGAGCAGCACGATGCCGGCGAGCAACGCCCACGGCAGGATCGTACGGATGGGAAGGCTCGGAACAGCCAGCGTGGGAACCGAACGCGGCGGAATGGCGGCCTGCGACATGGAACAACCTCCTCGGGGTTCGGCGCCCCGCTCGTGGAGTCGGCAGACGGCGTGGGGTCTGGCTCACCGCGAGGAACTCGCAGACCACAGTGGCGCGACCGCACCGGATTCTCACCGGTTTCCCAGCACCGTCGATGACAACGCACACCATAGACCGCCCTCCCGGCGGATCCGCCCGCGGCTGTCCCGGACGACGCACGCACGGAGCGGCCGGTGATCTCCCGTCTGCTCGTCGTGGCGGCCGGACCGACCGAGGCGTTGCGGCGGGGCCGCTTCCCGTCGCCGGACGACGAGTTGGACTGGCCCGACACCTCGCCGGAGCACCCGGTCCGGATGCACCCGGCGCTGCTCGGTGGTCGAGCGGCGCCGGTCGGGCCGACAGGCTGGTGCGGGCCGGAACGCAGCTGCCGACAGACCGCGGCGCGCCTGGGCTGGACGCCGGCGCCGGACGACGCGCTGGCCGGGCCGGACCCCGGCCAGTGGCGTGGCATCGACCTGCGCACCCTCAGCGAGCAGCACGCCGAGCACCTCGCTGCCTGGGCGGCGGACCCCGGGGTCGCCCCGCCCGGCGGCGAATCGCGGCATGACACGGCGGCACGGATGGCCCGGTGGGCCGGCGCCCGGTCGACGATCGGCACCGACGGCCCGACCGATCGGACGGCGGTCGTGCTCGCCACCCCACCGGCGGCGCGCACGCTGGTACAGGTGCTGATGGACGGCGTCGAGGGCGCCGGCGCCCCGGTCGACGTGGAACCGGCCGCGCTGGCGGTGCTGACCCGCTCGGTCAGTCGCTGGTCGCTGCGGGCGCTGCTGCCCTGGCCGCTGTGGTCGGCGGCATGACCGACCGATCAACGGCGCCCCGGTCCTGCACCGCGGCGATCGCGGCCAGCAGACGCCGGGAGGTGGCCGCGTCTCGGACCGCGATCCGGATCCAGTCGGGTCCGAGGCCTGGGAAGGTGTCGCCGCGCCGCACCGCGAACCCCCGACCGCGCAACTGCTCTCGCAGCCACCCCGGTGCTGCCGTCGCCGGCCGCAGCCCGGCGGTGTCAACCAGGACGAACGGCGTGGCGGGCGTGCCGGCCACGGTCAGACCCAGCTCGCCCAGTCCACGGACCAGCATCTCCCGGTCCCGGCTGAACCGGTGCGCGGCGGCCGTCGCCTCGACGGTGGCTTCGGCCGTGCTGCAGGCCTCGATCGCGGCCAGCGCCGGACTCGACACCGACCACGGCGGCTGCTGGGCGGCCATCGCGGCGATCCACGTCGGATCCCCGAGGGCGTACCCGGCGCGCAGCCCGGCCAGGCCCCAGGTCTTGGTCAGCGACCGCAGCACCACCAGCCCGGTCAGGCGGCGTTCGGCCAGGCTCTCGGGCTCGTCCGCGACCGCGTCCATGAACGCCTCGTCCACCACGACCAGCCGCCCCGGCCGCAGCAGCGCGGCGATGACGTCGGCACGGTGCAACGTGCCGGTCGGGTTGGTCGGGTTGCCGAGCACGATGAGATCGGCGTCCGGGTCGAGCCGCTCGGCGTGGAACCGAAACCCGTCGACCGCCTCGAGCAGCAGTCGCTGCACCGGGACACCGGCCGCCCGTAGCGCGGCCTCCGGCTCGGTGAACTGCGGATGGACGATCACCGCGGACCGGACCACGTCCCGCGCCGCGCGGGCCAGCAGCGTGAATGCCTCCGCGCCACCGGAGGTCGGCAGCACCTCGTCGGCCGGCCGGCGGTGTCGCGCCGCCAGCGCGGTGACTGCCGCAGTCCGGACCGGGTACGCCCCGAGGTCGGTGACCGTCGCGGTGATCCTGTCGCGCAGCCATGGCGGTGGCGTGGGCACCCGGACGTTCACCGCGAGATCGAGCATCCCGGTCTCGATCTCGGCGTCGCCGTGGTGCCGCAGGTCCACGTCCGCCGTGCCGATGGCGGGCGCCATGGCGGCGGCCTCCGGCACCGCACGGTGGACCTCGGCCGACACCGACGACCACCTGCGTCCGGCGAAGTCGTGGACGGCGGTCGCGAACCGGGCCGCCACCTGCGGACTGCCCGCCCAGTGCAGATGCAGGTAAGAGGCGTGCAGGGACGCCAACGGGACCGGCTCCCCGCCCGGCGGGAAGCGCACCGACCAGCCGATGGGCCGGCCGGCGACGAGCCAGGCCGGGTCGGCACCGGCGACGGGAGTGGTCGCGGTGCGGTGGAACTCGTGCCCGGTGACCCGGGTGCCGGCGGCCGCGAGCACCGTGTCCACCGGCGCCACCGCGGTGCGGTAGCCGAGGGTGAGTCGCGGCGACATCGCGGCCGCGGTCGGCACCGCGCCGACCATCGCGGTGCCGTCCAGCGTCTCGGCCAGGTAGAGCAACCCGGCGCATTCGGCCACGGTCGGCAGACCAGCGGTCACCGCCGCGGCGACATCGGCGAGCAGCGAACGGTTCTCGACCAGGCCGGCCGCGTGCACCTCGGGGAACCCGCCGCCGAGGTACAGCCCGGCCGTGCCGTCGGGCAGGCGCTCGTCGGTCAGCGGATCGAAGGTCATCGGCATCAGGCCGGCCGCGGCCAGCAGTTCCTCGGTCTCCGGGTAGCGGAAGGTGAACGCGCGCCCCCCGGCGATGGCCACCACCGGCCGCTCCCCCTCGACGCCGGCGGGCTCCGCCCACCCCGACGCGGCCAGCGCGGCGTGCGGCGACCACGGCTCGGCGACGAGGTCCGGCGCGCGCTGCGCGATCCGGACCACCTCGGCCAGGTCGACCCGCTGCGTGATCTGGTCGGCCAGTCGGTCGACCACCGACCGGGCGCGGTCCAGCTCGGCCGCCGGCACCAGTCCGAGATGGCGGCTGGGTGCGCTGATCCCGTCGTCACGTGCCAGCACGCCGAGCACCGGGACCCCGGTGGCCTCGAGGGCATCGGCGACCTCACCGGCGTGCCGCGGCGACCCCGCCTTGTTGAGGATCACCCCGGCCAGCCGGACGGAACGGTCGAACGAGGCCAGTCCGTGCACGACGGCCGCGATGGTGCGGGAGGCCGAGGAGATGTCCACCACCAGCACGATGGGCGCGCGGAGCACCGCGGCGACGTGGGCGGTGGAGGCGAATCCCTCCCGGCCGATGGCCCCGTCGTACAGGCCCATGACGCCCTCGATGACCGCGATCTCGGCCGGTTCCGGGGTCGCGGCGCCGTGCAGCAGCAGCGGCACCAGCGCGCCCTCACCGACCAGGTGGGCGTCCAGGTTCCGGCCGGGGCGCCCGGTGGCCAGGGCGTGGAAGCCCGGGTCGATGTAGTCCGGCCCCACCTTGTGGCCCGAGACCACGTGCCCGGCCCTGCGCAACGCCGCCATCAGCCCGGTGGCCACCGTGGTCTTGCCGTGCCCGGACGCGGGCGCGGAGACGACCAGCCGCGGCAGCCGGTGCGTGCCGACCACACCGGAATCACCACGAGCCGGTGTCACCATTCGATGCCCCGTTGGCCCTTCTGGCCGGCGTCCATCGGATGCTTGACCTTGGTCATCTCGGTGACCAGGTCGGCGACCTCCAGCAGCTTCGGATCGGCGCGCCGGCCGGTGATGACCACGTGCTGCCGACCGGGCCGGTGGCGCAGCACCTCGACGACCTCGTCGACGTCGATCCAGCCCCAGTTGATCGGGTAGGTGAACTCGTCCAGGACGTACAGCTGATGCTGCTGCGCCTCGATGCGCCGGCGGATCTCCGCCCAGCCCTCGGCGGCGGCCTCGGCGTGGTCGATCTCGCTGCCTGGTTTGCGGCTCCACGACCATCCGGAACCCATCGCGTGCCACTCGACCGGACCGCCGGTGCCCTGGTCCTGGTGCAGCCGCCCCAGCTCGGACAGCGCGGTCTGCTCGCCGATCCGCCACCGGGCCGACTTCACGAACTGGAACACCGCGACCGACCAGCCCTGGTTCCAGCCGCGGAGCGCCAGGCCGAACGCCGCCGTCGACTTCCCCTTGCCGTCACCGGTGTGCACCATCACCAGCGGCCGGTTCCGCCGCTGCCGGGTGGTCAGTCCGTCGTCGGGCACGGTGGCCGGAACGCCCTGCGGCATCAGGCCACCCGCCCACGCGCCGGGCCGGCGTCCGCCCGGACCGCCGCCGTGGCGTCGGTGATCGCAGCCGTCAGGGTCGGGGCGGCCAGCTCCCCCACGGGCAGGTACTCGGCCTGCAGCAGGCCGGCCAGGTCGGCGGCCAGTCCCATCCGGAACCGGCCGACCTCGCAGTCCAGCACCAGCGTCGAGATGTCCTGCGTGGCCAACCAACCCGCCGCCTGCCGGGACCGGGCCAGCGCGTCCGGGCCGGCGGTCGCGCGACCGTCGGTGACCAGCACCAGCAGCGGTCGGCGGCGCGGATCGCGCAACCGCTCGATCCGCAGCACCTCCGCCGCGGTGAGCAGCCCCTCGGCCAACGGCGTGCGCCCGCCGGCGGGCAGGTCGGTCAGCCGGCGGGCCGCCGCATCCACCGACGAGGTGGGCGGCAGCGCGACCGTGGCGCCCTTCCCGCGGAAGGTGACCAGACCGACCTTGTCCCGCCGCTGGTACGCGTCGAGCAGCAGCGAGAGCACCGCCGTCTTGACCTGTTCCATGCGGGTGCGGGCGGCCATGGACCCGGACGCGTCCACGCACAGCAGCACCAGGTTGCTCTCCCGTCCCTGCCGGACGGCCAGACGCAGATCGGCCGGGCGCAGGTGCATCCGGCTGCCAGGCCCATCCGACGACGGCGCAGCCGTGCGACCGCGGGCGACCTGGTGCGGTGCGGCCGCGCGCAGGGTGGCGGGCAGGTGCAGGGCGGAGCCCACGCCACTGCCGGTCGGCCGGGTGGCGCCGATGGTGCGGCCGGTGCTGGTCAACGCGGGCGACCGCCGGCCCGCCGCCCCCGCCCCCACGCCGCGAACGGTGAACAGTCGCGGCCGGTACGGCTGCTGCGGCGCGGCCACCGTGCCGGACGGCGCCGCTCCGGCGGCGCCGGTCGGCCGGTCGGCGTCGGCAGCCGGATCCCCGCCATCGTGCGAGGTCTCGCCGGTCGGCGTCTCGGCGTCGGTGCGTCCGGACGGCTCGGGGCCGTGCCCGTCGGCGGTGTCCGGACGGTCCGCCGCGCCGTCGGCGGGTGTGGGCTGCGATCGGTCGTCGGCGCGGCCCCGCTCCTGCCGCTCGCCGCCGTCGTCGCCCGGGTCCGGAGCGGACTCCGGTCCGGGCTCGGGGTCCGGCTCGTCGTCCCCGAGCAACCGGTCCAGCAGCTCCTCGTCCAGACCCGGCGCGTCGAACGGATTGCGACGACGTCGGTGCGGCAGGGACAGTCGCGCAGCAGCGCGGATGTCGGCCCGGACGACCCGGTTCCGGCCGTGCCAGGCGGCGTGCGCCACGGCGGCCCGGGCGGTGACGATGTCGGCCCGCATGCCGTCCACCTCGAACCCGGCGCACACCCGGGCGATCGCGGCCAGCGCGGCGTCGGACAACTGCACCCGCGGCACCAGCGCCTGGGCCCGGGCGATCCGGGCGGCCAGGGCGGTCTCGGCGTCGGCGTACTCGGCGCGGAAGACGGCCGGGTCGGCATCGAAGGCGAGGCGGCGGCGCACCACCTCTGCGCGCACCAGCGGGTCCCGCGGCGCGCCGATCTCCACGGTCAGGCCGAACCGGTCGAGCAGCTGCGGGCGCAGCTCGCCCTCCTCGGGATTCATCGTGCCGACCAGCACGAACCGCGCGGCGTGGGCGACCGACACGCCTTCGCGTTCCACGGTGGAGCGGCCCATGGCGGCCGCATCGAGCAACAGGTCGACCAGGTGGTCGTGCAGCAGGTTGACCTCGTCGACGTACAGCAGGCCCCGGTGGGCGGCGGCGAGCAGGCCCGGCTCGTACTCGGTGACGCCGCTGGACAGCGCTCGCTCCAGGTGCAGCGAGCCGATGACCCGGTCCTCGGTGGCACCCACCGGCAGTTCGACCAATCGGGCCGGTCGCACGGCGAGGTCGCCTGCGGTGACGCCGGCGGGATGCGGCCCGTCCGGGCACGACGGATCGGGGTCGGCCGGGTCGCAGGAGAACCGGCACCCCGTCGCCACGGCGACCGGCGGTAGCAGCGCGGCCAGCGCCCGCACCATGGTCGACTTCGCCGTGCCCTTCTCGCCGCGGACCAGCACGCCACCCACGGCCGGGGAGACCGACGTCAGCACCAGGGCCAGCGCCATGTCGTCCGACCCGACGACGGCCGTGAACGGGAAGCCGGCCGTGCGGTCGGCACCGGGTGACGGGCTCCCGGAAGGGGACGGCAGGGTCGCGATGTCGGGTCCGGGCGGCACTGGAAGCACTCCTCCTGCGCGTGGGTGTCCACGCCCACGCCTGGTCGGGACCGCCGCGGACCGACCGTCCCGACGGGACGGCTGGGAACGTCCTGGCTCCCGCCCGGCGCGCTCGCGGTGGTCCGTGGAGCGCGGCGGGACGGTCACAGTGGCGGGACCGCTCCGGACTCGTGCCCCGCTGCGCGGAGCACCCACCGGATTCCATCCCGGCCGTCGCCGCCGATGATTCCACAGCGGCACCGCCGGCCGGCACGCCGCGAGCGTTCGGCGCCGGTGGCGCACCTGCCTACGCTGACGCCCGTGCCGACCGATCCCACCCCTGCCGACCGTGCGATCGGCCCCGCGGTCGGACGTGCGGTCGGACGTGCGGTGGACTCAGCGACCGCCGGGTCCACCGCGCCGGTCGGCCCCGCGGCCCCCGGCCGGGTGGCCGTCGTCGGCATCGGGCTGGACGGATGGTCCGGCCTGGGTGCCGCCGCCCGGGCCGCGCTGCTCGGCGCCCAGGTGGTCATCGGATCGCCTCGCCAGTTGGTCCTGCTCGCCAACACCCCGGTCACCGCCGCCCGCCGTGAGCTGCCGCGGCCGCTGCGCGACGGACTGCCGGCCATGCTCGCCGACGTGGCCGACCGCCGGGTGGTGGTGCTGGCGTCCGGGGATCCGCTGGTGTCCGGCATCGGCACCACCCTGATCGACCTGTTCGGCGCCGGTCGGGTCCGGGTCCTGCCCGCGGTGTCCTCAGTGGCGCTGGCCCGCGCCCGACTGGGGTGGTCGGCCGAGTCGACCGAGGTGGTGACGGTGGTCGGCCGCGACCATGCCGCCGTGCTGGCTGCCGTGGCCCCCGGGCGACGCGTCCTGGTGCTCAGCTCCGACGGCCGCAGTCCCGCGGTGATCGCCGGACTGCTGCACGAGACCGGCTGGGGCGCGAGCGAGTTCACCGTGCTGGAGCACCTGGGCGGTCCGGACGAGACCTTGATCGCCGGTAGTGCCGGGACGTGGCCGGCCGAACGGCTGGTGCGGCCGTTGCACGTCCTGGCCGTGCACTGCCGGGTCGACCCCGGCGGACCCGCCGCCCCGGCCCCGGTCGGCATCGGCCCGCTGCCGCGGGTCGGGGGCCTGCCGGACGAGGCGTTCGAGCACGACGGCCAGCTCACCAAGCGGGACCTGCGGGCCAGTGCGCTGGCCCGGCTGGCCCCCCAGCCCGGTGAGCTGCTGTGGGACGTGGGCGCCGGCGCCGGATCGGTGGCCATCGAGTGGTGCCGGACGGACCCGACCTGCGCCGCGGTGGCCATCGAACGCAACACCACACGCGCCGAACGGATCACCCGCAACGCCACCCGGCTGGGGGTGCCGGCGGTGCGGGTGCTCACCGGCGTCGCCGACGACGTGCTGGCCGATCTGACCGCCGGACCGGCCACCGGCCAGGCGCCGGACGCGGTGTTCGTCGGTGGCGGGGCGACGACGCCGGGTCTGCTCGAGATGTGCTGGCGGGCACTGCGTCCGGGCGGCCGGATGGTGGTGCACGGGGTGACCCTGGAGACCGAGGAGCGACTGTTGGGCTGGTACCGGGAACGCGGCGGCGAACTGGTCCGCCTGTCCGTGGAACGGGTGCAGCCGCTCGGTGGCTTCGCCGGGTGGACGCCGTCGCGGGCGGTCGTGCAGTGGACCGGCGTCCGGTCGGTCGACGTCCGATGACGGTCCACTTCATCGGGGCCGGCCCGGGCGCGGCCGACCTGCTCACCGTCCGGGCCACCCGGCTGATCGCGGCCGCCCCCGTCTGCCTGTACGCCGGCACCTACCTGGACGACGCGGTGCTGGAGCTGTGCCCGCCCGGCGCCACCCTCCTCGACACCCAGCACCTGGACCTGGACGCCATCACCGGCCATCTCGTCGCCGCCCACTCCGCTGGGCAGGACGTCGCCCGACTCTGCTCCGGCGACCCGTCGCTCTACTCGGCGCTGGCCGAGCAGACCCGGCGACTGGACTCCGCCGGCGTGCCGTGGGACGTCACCCCGGGTGTGCCCGCGTACGCAGCCGCTGCGGCCGTGCTCGGGCAGGAACTCACCGTGCCCGAGGTGGCCCAGTCGGTGGTGCTGACCCGGACCCAGGCACGGTCCACGAAGATGCCGACCAGCGAACGACTGTCGGTGTTCGCGGCGACCCGGGCCACCTTGGTGCTGCACCTGGCCGTGACCCGGACCGCCGAACTGGCCGCGGAACTGGTCCCCTCCTACGGCGCGGACTGCCCGTGCGCGGTGGTGTACCGGGCCGGCCAACCCGCGCAGCAGGTGCTGACCGGCACGCTGGCCGACATCGGCACCCAGGTGACCGCGGCCGGGTTCCGGCAGGCCGCGGTGATCCTCGTCGGTCGCGCCCTGCGGCTGGAGCGGGCCGGTGCGGCTCCCGACGACTTCGTCGAGTCGCACCTGTACGGACCGCGGGACCGCGGGCCGCAGCACTGAACGGACCGGCCGCGCCGGGCGGTCGTCGGGGGTGATCGCTAGCGTCCTGGCCATGGACGCGACGAGGACGGACGCGACGAGCACCGACGCAGGGCAGGGCGCCGCCACGACCGGGGTCGAGGTGGTGCTGATCCCCGGTTTCTGGCTGGACGACGCCAGCTGGGCGCCGGTCACCGACGCACTGGAACGCGCCGGGCATCACCCCCACCCGGTGACGCCGCAAGGTGTGATGCGCGCCGCCGACGCGGACGACGCGGCCCGGGCGGTCAGGCTGGCCGACCAGGCCGCCGCGGTGACCGACCTGGTCGATGCGCTCACCGACTCGGGCGCTGGTCCGGTGGTGCTGGTCGGGCACAGCGGCGGCGGCGCGGTGGCGCACGCGGTGGTGGACGCCCGCCCGGACCGGATCGCCTGGGTGGTCTACGTGGACGCCGGCCCGCTCGGTGACGGCGGCGTCGTCAATGACGCGCTGCCGACGGTGGACGGGCGGGTGCCCCTCCCGGACTGGTCGTTCTTCGAGGACGCCGAGCTCGACGGGATGACCCCCGAGATCCGGTCGCGTGTGGAGGATCTCGCGCTCACCGTGCCGGCCGCGGTGGCGGCGGGACCGCAACGGCTGTCGGCCGACGAGCGCCGGTACGCCGTGCCGGTCACGGTGATCAGCTCGACCATGCCCGAGGCGGTGTTGCGGCAGTTCATGGACGGCGGACATCCGTACGTCGCGGAACTGGCCCGGATCGAGCAGGTGGAGATCGTGGAGCTGCCGACCGGGCACTGGCCGCAGTTGAGCCGGCCGGACGAGTTGGCCGACCTGGTCGTGGCCGCGGTCGACCGTGTCGGTGACGCGGACCTGCACGCGTCGTCGGGAGGCTGAGCGGGCCCGACCAGCGGCGTCAGGCCGCGTGAGAGGGTCCGGACCATGAGCGAACCTGGCCCGACGACGGTCGCGGTCGAACTGGTCGGCGGTCCGGACGACGGCCGGGTCATCGAGGTGCCGGCCGACGCCGACGGGCGCCCACCCGCACGGCTGGGTGCGGTCGGAGCGTGGGACCTCGACGTCGAGTTCGGGCCCGGAGTGCACTTCGCCGTCCCGACGCCGGTCCCCACCGCACCGCGGTACGACGTCGTGCCGTCGGGTCGGACCGACGGCGTCGCCTGGCTGGCCCGCTACCGGCCGGGCTGACCCGGACTCAGCGCTCCGGCCCGGCCGCAGCGGTCGGACCGGGAGCGGGCGTCGGCACGGTCCGTGGCGTCCACACCGCTCCGGACGGCGCCACCCGGGTTCCCCGGGCGCCGACGAGCACCAGGGTCTTCATGTCGATGACCGACGGGTCCAGCGCGCCGAGCGTGGTGACGGTGACCGACTCCTCGGCCCGGCCCACGTCGCGGCCGAGCACCACCACGGTGTCGTCACTGCGTTCCTCGCGGAGCACGTCGACGGTCCGGGTGATCTGCTCGGTGCGGGACCGGGAGGCCGGGTTGTAGACGGCCAGCACCAGGTCGGCCTGGGCGATCGCGCGGAGCCGCCGCTCGATGACGCTCCACGGCTTGAGCCGGTCGGACAGCGACAGCACGGCGAAGTCACCGCCGAGCGGTGCCCCGGCCGCCGCCGCGACAGCCTGCGCCGCGGTGATGCCGGGCACGACCCGGACCGGGACGTCGGTGAACCGCTCGTCCAGTTCCGCGGCCTCGTGCACCGCGGTGGCCATGCCGAACACCCCGGCGTCGCCGCCGGAGACCACGGCCACCGACTCGCCGGCCAGGGCCAGCTCCAGGGCGACGGTCGCTCGCTGCACCTCGACGGTGTTTCCGGACGAGTGCCGATGCTGACCGGGCCGGACCGGGACCCGGTCGACGTACGGGGCGTACCCGACCACGTGCCGGACCCCGGCGAGCGCGCTCGCCGCCTCGGGTGTCAGCCATCGGTCCGGGCCCGGGCCGAGGCCGACGACCAGCAGTTCGGCGGGGCCACCGCCGGCCGCCGGTCGCGACACCGGGGCAGGTCCCAGCGGGGTCGCGCGCCCGGCCGCGTCCTGCCGCCGGTCCGCGCCCGGCACCAGCACGATCGAGAAGTACGGCACCGCAGCCGGATCCACCTCGGTGACCGGCATGGTGCGCTGGCCCGCGGTGGACGCACGCTCGACGTAGCGGGCGTCGTCCAGCCGTCCGGCCTGGCGCAGCGCCTCGACCACGGCGGGGAAGGTGCGCCCCAGCTTCATGATCGCCGCGCCCTGGGTGTCGGCCAGCCGGCGGGCCAGCTCCTCGGTCGGCAGCGTCCCGGGCAGCACGGTCAGCACGTCCTCGTGCCGGACCAGCGGCAGGCCCGCCGCCGCGGCGGCCGCCGACACCGAGGTCACGCCGGGGACGACCTCGGCCGGGAAGCGCGGCGACAGCCGGTCGTGCAGATACATGTACGAGCCGTAGAACAACGGGTCGCCCTCGCACAGCACGACCACCGTCCGCCCCGCGTCGAGGTGCACGGCCAGCCTGGCGGCGCACTCGTCGTAGAAGTCGGCGATGGCGCCGTGGTAGCCCTCCGGGTGGTCGGTCGTGCCGGTGGTCACCGGGTAGACCAGCGGCTCCTCGAGGACGCCGGGTGGCAGCAGGTCGACGGCGATGGTGCGGGCGATCGAGCGGCCGTGAGTCCCGGAGAAGTACGCCACCACGTCGGCCTGCTCCACCAGCCGGACCGCCTTGCGGGTGATCAGGTCCGGGTCGCCCGGGCCGAGCCCGACGCCGAACAGCCGGCCCATCACTCCTGCTCCCGGGCCAGGGCGTTGATCGCCGACGCGGCCATGGCCGAGCCGCCCCGGCGCCCGCGCACGGTGAGGAACGGCACGTCCCCGGGGAACTCGGCCAGCGCGGCCTTGGACTCGGCAGCGCCGATGAAACCGACCGGCACCCCGACGATCGCGGCCGGGCGCGGCCCACCGTCTGCGATCAGCTCGAGCAGATGGAACAGCGCGGTGGGCGCGTTGCCGATGGCGACCACGGCGTCCTCCAGTTCCGCACCCCACAACGACACCGCCGCCGCGGACCGGGTGGTGCCCCACCGGTGCGCCAGCGCAGGCACCCGCTCGTCCCGGAGCAGGCAGTGCACCGGGTTGTCGGCGGGCAGCCGGGCCCGGGTCACCCCGGACGCGACCATGTGCGCGTCGGTGAAGATCGGCGCGCCGGCTCGCAGCGCGGTCCGGGCCGCGGACACCAGCTGAGGGTGCACCACCAGGTCGCGCACCAGATCGGTCTGCCCGCAGGCGTGCACCATCCGGACCGCGATCACCCGGGCGTCCTCGGGCACCGCCGACAGGTCGGTCTCGGACCGGATGGTGGCGAACGACGCGCGGTAGATGGCCGCGCCGTCGGTCTCGTACTCGTAGCGGCGGGTGGGTGCGACCGGGCGTGACGGGCCGTCGGTCACCGGAGGCGCGGCCGGTGTCTCGGCGCGCGGCTCGGTGCGGTCGATCACGCTGGGTCTCCTCGCTGTCCTGCCCGCTGTCCTGCCCGGGGTGGTGCTCGATGCCGTGCGGTACCGGTCCGGCCGGTTCCGGATCCTGTCATCCCCGGGGCGCGGATCCCGCATCCACGGCGAAGGGCAGCCGCCGGCCCGGATCCGACCGGACGACGACGCTGCCCGTCACCGAGCGGTCGGCCGACCGTCGAGCACAGTCCGCTCCCAGCCGCCGCCGATGATGGCCAGCCACTGCACGTGCGGTCCGGCCGGCGCGCCGCAGCGGCGGCCGCACCCGACCACGTGCACCGGCAATCCGTCCTGGTCACCGCCCGGAGACCGGCCTGCCACGGCCAGCGCTCGCGCCCGGTCGACGGTGGAAGCGAGGGCGTTCGCGCAGCCGGGTGCGCCGGTGCACGCGGTCAACGACGACCACGGCCAGTCGCCGTCGACGCCGAGGCCGACCGCCGACAGGGTCCGCACCGCCTCGTCGGCCCGGTCGGCGGGCAGATCGGGCACCACCACCGACCGCCACGGCGTGACGATCAGCTCGCCGGACCCGGTCGCCGCGGCGGCGGCCAGGGCGGCGACCTGCCCGGCGGTGAGCAGTCCCAGCGGCGCGCCCACGACCAGCGAGCGCCCGCCCCCGGCGCGATCCCCGTCGTGCAGCCCGAGCGCCGGCGGGCCGCCGGGCGCACCGGTCCACAGCTGCCGCACCGGCTCGGGAGCGGAACCCTGGTCGTCGAAGAGCTCGGCTCCCCCGCCCGGCAACTCGCGGACCTGCCAGCGCCCGTCCCGCACCGCGACGAACCGGCGCGCCGCGGCGACCAGGTCGGCCACGGCCGAGGCGAGTGCCCGTTCCGGCCCGACCCACCGTCCGCCGAGCACCATCCGCACCCGGTCCGGCGCGACCGACCGCACCGCGAAGTCGGCGCGCGGACCGGCCACGTCGCCGCGTCCGTCGTCCAGCGCGAACAACACCCGACCCGGCAGGGCGCCGAGATCGTCGTCGTCACAGAGCGCGTCGTCGAGCGCCCGGGCGAGGCCGCGCAGGTCGGCCAGACCACCCATCCGACCGGTCAGCGGCGAGGTGACGATGTTGCGGACCCGCTCGTGCCGGTCGGAGGGCAACAGGCCGAGGTCGGTGACCGCGGCGACCAGGTCGTCGGGGACCCCGGCCCGTGCGGCGGCATCACCGGGGTGGGACCCGTCGCGAGACCGCAGACCCCGCAGTTGCACGTTGCCCCGACCGGTCAGCTGCAGCCGACCGTCGGCGAACCGGCCGGCCAGCTCGGACAGTGTCGCCAGCACCGACGCGGGGGCGGCGCCCCCGGGGATGCGCACCCGGACCAGCGCCCCGTCGACTGCGGTGTGCGCCCGCAGCACGCCGGGGCACCGGTCGTCCGCCGGGCGCGGCACCGGCGCACCCGAGGTGACCGGCGCCGGAGCCGACACGGGACCCGACGCCGGGGCTCCGGTCGCGGGAACCGGTGTGGTCGGGATGGGCGCAGGCACCCGGCCATGATGCCGGTCCGCGCCACGCACGCGGGCTGGGTGATCGGCTCAGCCGGTCGGCGCCTCCGCGCGGACGGTGTTGGTGATGGCGCCGACGCCCTCGATCGTCACGGTCACCACGTCACCGTCGTGCAGGGCCAGCTGCGGCTCCCGCCGGTAGCCGACCCCACCGGGGGTGCCGGTGAGGATGACGTCCCCGGGCAGCAGCCGGGTGAACTCGGAGATGACCGACACCAGGTGGGCCACCGGGAAGACGAAGTGCGCCAGGTCGGAATCCTGCTCGACGGCGCCGTTCACCGTGGTGGTGATGCGGCCCGAGGTGGCCGAGGCCTCGTCCAGGGTGACGACGTCCGGGCCGAGCGGGGTGGTGTCGTCCCACGCCTTGCCCTGCAGCCACTGGTGGGTGCGGTACTGGTAGTCCCGCAGCGTGATGTCGTTGGCCACGCTGAGTCCGAGCACGTGGTCCAGCGCGGCGGACTCCGGGATGCGCCGTCCGGCCTCGCCGATGACGACGGCCAGCTCGCCCTCCCAGTCCAGGAATCCGGCCTCGGGCGGCAGCACCACGTCGTCGTCCGGACCCAGCAGACTGCCCGGGAACTTGGTGAACAGCACCGGGTAGTCGGAGTCCTTGCGGCCCGACTCGTCGATGTGCGCCTTGTAGTTCAGCCCGACGCAGATGATCTTCTGGGCGCCCGTCACGGCCGGGCGCAGCGTCACCGCGGCGACGTCCACAGCCTGGTCCTCCAGCCGGGTGGCGGCGGCCAGCCGGCTGGTCGTGGTCGACGGCCCGAGGTCGGTGACGCCGTCGAGCGGGACCAGCCGGTCCCCGCGTCGCTCGCCGACCCGATCGACGCCGTCGTGCCGGTAACTGGTGTAACGCATGAGGTCCTTCCAGGACGTGGTCCGATCGGACCGGGAGACAGGAGGAAGACGGTGCAACGCGCTCAGATGACGGCGGAGTAGCCACCGTCGACCACGATCGAGGCACCGTTGACGTAGCTGGACAGGTCGCTGGCCAGCCAGACGATCGTGTCCGCGATCTCGTGCGGACGGCCCTTGCGGCCGAGCGGGATGCGGATCGGCGATCCACCGCCCATCTCCACCCGGAGCATCTCGGTGTCGACCTGGCCGGGATGCACCACGTTGGCCCGGATGCCGTGGGGGGCGACCGCATCGGCCAGCGCGTAGGTGAACGCCCGCACCGCACCCTTGGACGCCGAGTACGTCGAGGCGTGCGCGAACCCACGCATCCCGCCCACGGACGAGACGTTGATGATCGAGCCGTGCTTGCCGGTACGGATCATCGACCGCGCCGCCGCCTGCGACCCGAGGAACGTGCCCTCGAAGTTCACGCTCATCACCCGGCGCAGTCGCTCCAGGTCGATCTCGAGCAGGTCGACCCGGTCGCTGATGCCGGCCACGTTGGCCAGCGTGTCCATGCCACCGAACTCGTCGGCCGCGGCCACCACGGCGTCGAACGCCGCCGGGTCCCGCACGTCGGTCGGCACGAAGCGGGCCGTGGCACCGGCTTGCTCGACCAGTTCGGTGGTGGGCGCGCCACCCTCGCGCGCGGTCAACGACGGCGCGGCGACGATCACGGCCGCGGCCCCCTCCTCCGCCGCCCGCACTGCCGTGGCCCGACCGATACCGCTGTTCGCACCGGTGATCACGACGATCTGCCCGTCCAGCAACTGATGTCGACGAACACCAGACGAACGACCGTTCGTTCGTGCGGTGGTCATGCCACCGCGGTGGTCATGGTGCCGATGCCGGAGATGGTGGTCACCAGCGTCTCCCCCGCGTTGATCGGACCGACCCCCGGAGGCGCGCCGGTGAAGATCAGATCGCCCGGGTGCAGCGTCATGATCGACGAGGCGTAGGAGACGATCCGGGCGACCGGGGTGATGAGGTCCGTGGTGTTCACCGACTGCCGGACCTGACCGTCCACGGTCAGCGTGATGTCGAGATCGTTGCCGTCGAAGTCGTCGTCCCGGATCCGGATCCACGGCCCCAGTGGGCTGAAGGTGTCGTAGCTCTTGCGCCGGGAGCGGTCCGCGGGGCTCCGCACCGTGATGTCGAGCCCGGCGGTGAAGCCGAACACCGCACCCAGCGCCTCGGACTCGGGGATGTCCTTGCCCCCGGCGCCGACGACGATGACCAGCTCGGACTCGTGGTGGATCTCCTGACCGGCCGAGACCACCTCGGCCGGCAGCACGATCGGCCCCGCCGGCGCGGTGAGCGAGGACGGCGACTTCAGGAAGACGTCGAACTCCATCATCCAGGAGTGCACGGTGCCCAGGGTGCGCTCCTGCACGTCGTGCATCTCCTGCACGTGCGCGCGGTAGTTGCTGGCCGCGGCCAGCACCTTGCTCGGCGCCAGAGCCGGTGCGTCCAAACGCACCTGGTCCACCGGGATGCGGGTGCCCTCCGCCGCGAGACCCGCGACCCGCTCACGCAGGTCGGCCCAGTCGCGGCACAGCGCGCGCCACCACCCGGCCGTGAGCGGATCACGGTCCGAGGTGTCCACCACCTCGGAGACGTCCACGATCGAGTGGTCGTCGTCGACGACGACACCCAAGCGGTTGCCGTCGAACAGGGCGAGTTTCATTGCGCTCCCTCACGCCTCGTCGAGCCATCGGCGGGGGCGCCGACGGCGTCGATGCCGATGCGAGCACGCTAGCGACGGGGCACACCGGAACTCCAAGCCCGAAAAGGACGCCGGTGATACCGTCAAGGAATCACATCCCGGCATCGCTGCATTGGTGCGGCGATCGTCGGCGCGCCTACGGTGGTGTCGTCCAGGCCTGCGAAGGAGCACCGTGCCGCCCACCACCACTGAGTTCGTCGCGCTGCCCCACGGCGCCGTCCGGGTCGTCGAGGCGGGCTCCGGCCCGGTCGTGGTCTACCTGCACGGCGTCGGCGACCAGGGTGAGCTGCTGCCCGCGCTGGCATCGCTGGCCGCCGACCACCGGGTGCTGCGCCCCGATCATCCCGGGTTCGTCGAGAGCGACGACGCGGCAGTCAATTCCGTGCGCGAGCTGGCGTCGCTGCAGCTCGCGGTGCTCGACCGGCTCGTCGTGCAGGAGTTCGATCTCATCGGCTGCTCACTGGGCGGCTGGGTCGCCGTCGAGCTGGCGCTGCTGGCCGGTGACCGGGTGCGCTCCCTGACCCTCATCGATGCCGCCGGCCTCGCCGGGGACGGCAGCGCCCCGGACATCTTCGCGACCGACCCGGCCACGATGCTGCGGCTGACCGTGCACGACGAGCAGCGGCGCGAGGCGGCCCGGACGGCACCGCCGGACGCGGTGGTGAGTCGGCGACTGCAGCGCAGCCGGGAGACGGCCCGCCGCATCGCCGCCGATCCGTACATGCACGACCCGTCGCTGCCGGATCGCGCTCGGGTGATCTCCGTACCGGTGCAGGTGTTCTGGGGCGCCCAGGACGGCGTCATCCCGGTGAGCTACGCGACGGCCTGGTCAGCGGTGTTCCCGACGGCCGACGTCCAGATCATCGACCGAGCCGGGCATCTCCCGCACGTGGAGCGTCCCGAGGAGTTCCTGAGCCGGTCCTTCCTCGATGGTCGGAGCCCGGTCTCGCTCCCTGATGGTCGGAGCCCGGTCTCGACCGACTCCTCCGTCCTCACCCAGTCCGGGCCGGCCTGATGGAGCTCCGACACCTCCGCTACTTCGTCGCCGTCGCCGAAGCGCTGCACTTCCGCAAGGCGGCGGAGAACCTGCACATGGTGCAGCCGGCGCTCAGCAAGCAGATCCGGGCCCTGGAGGCCGAACTCGGGTTGCAGTTGCTGGAGCGCGACCGCCGTCACGTCAGCCTCACCGAGGCCGGTAAGACGTTCCTGGAGGAGGCGCACGCGGTCCTGGCCCGCGCCGATGGGGCCAAGGCCCGCGCCGTGGCGGTGAGCAGGGGCGAGGTCGGCGCGCTCACCATCGGCTTCATCCAGCCGGCGTTGGCCGACCTGCTGCCACGCGCCCTGCGCCGGTACCGGCGCGAGTACCCGGACGTGCGCGTCCGTCTCACCGAGCTGACCAACCGGCAGGGCGCCGACCAGGCGGCCAGCCGCACCGTGCACTGCGCGTTCGTGCGGTTGCCGGTCGACCTCGGCGACGACCTGGCCGCGACCGTGGTCTCCCAGCAGGACGTCGCCGTGGTGCTGCCCGAGGGACACCCGCTCGCCGAGCGCGACAGCGTCGACATCCGCGACCTGGCCGAGGAGGACCTCGTGCTGGTGGACCGGCGGGTCGAGCCGCAACTGCACGACTACTACGTGACCATGTGCCAGGAGGCCGGGTTCAGCCCGCACGTCGCGCACGAGGTGAACTCGACCTGGGTGGCGATCGGGCTGGTGGCCAGCGGCCTGGGCGTCTGTTTCGCCCCCACCTCGGCCAAGCTGGCCCCGCAGGGCGGCGTCGCGTACCGGCCGCTCACCGGGGCGGCCCCGCGCCTGCGCATCGGGCTGGTCTGGAACGACACCGCCAAACCCGCTGTGCTCAGCAACTTCCTGGCCATGCGCCCGTGGGAGAGCCGGGCCTGACCTGCTCGCCCGGACCGTTCCTCCGCGCACCTTCCCACCCTGCAGTCCCCGTT
Source organism: Nakamurella leprariae (assembly GCF_016918035.1). Classification (GTDB taxonomy): domain Bacteria; phylum Actinomycetota; class Actinomycetes; order Mycobacteriales; family Nakamurellaceae; genus Nakamurella; species Nakamurella leprariae. Next base: position 72,206 of record NZ_JAERWK010000016.1, read on the forward strand.
CCTGCGATCCCGCAAGGAGTTGATCCATGACCGGCCCGTCATCCCCGTCGGTGCTGTTCGACGTCCGCAACAAGGGCGCCGTCGTCACCGGCGCCGCGAGCGGCCTCGGCTTCGCCATCGCCCGGGTGCTGGCCCGCAACGGCGCCCGGGTGCTGCTCGTCGACGCCGTCGCCGAGACCCTGGACGACGCGACGGCCGAGCTGGCCGGCGAGGGCCTGGCCGTACGGTCCCGGCTGGCCGACGTCCGCGACCGCGCGGTGATCACCCAGGTGATGACCGAGGCGGCCGAGTGGGACGGTGGTCTCGACATCCTGTTCGCCAACGCCGGGATCTCCTCGGGACTCGGGCGACGGTTCGGCAACCTGGTCGAGGACGTCGACGACCAGCGGTGGCGGGACGTGCTCGAGGTCAACCTGACCGGCACGCTGACCACGGTGCGCGCCGGCGCGGCCCGGATGAACGACGGCGGCCGCATCATCGTGACCTCGTCGGTGGCCGGTCTGGCTCCGGATCCGCTGGTCGGCTACGCCTACTCGAGCTCCAAGGCCGCGGTCACCCTGTTCGCGCAGAACGTCGCGGCCGAACTGGCCCCGCGCGGGATCAACGTCAACGTGCTGGCGCCCGGCTCGTTCCTGACGCCCATCGGCGCCAGGAACCCGGACAACGGGGCGATGCTGGCCGCGCTGACCGCCGCCACCGCGTCCGGACGGATGGCCGATCCGGCCGAGATCGAGGGGACGGCGCTGCTTCTCGCCTCTCCGGCGGCCAGCCACATCACCGGCGCGGTCTTCGTGGTGGACGGCGGGGTGCTGGTCGCCCGGCACGCCCCCGCCCCGGCCGCGCCGGCAGCAGCACAGCCGGAAGCGACCCCAACGGCTATCACGTAATAGCTTTCCGGCCACTCCGGGGCATCACTGCACCGCTAGCCTGGTGCACGCCCCCGGATGCGAGATCCGTCTCACAGACGCCGGGGCGGCGCCCGGCTCCACCCCGGTCCCGCCGCCGCAGTTCCCCAGTGCCACGACGCCGTACCACTCCCGAGAGCTGCAGGACCCGGACCGCCGAACCATCGGCGGGCCCGGTATCGACCAGGCCGTCCCGATCGGAGCCACTCCGTTCGAGCCTGCCGGGCAGCGTCCGTCCCGGACCCGCGCCAGGTCGCGATCGCCCCACCCGGACAGTTCGTCCTGGTGACCACGCACAGAACCGACATCAGACGAAGGGGTTTGATGATGTCATCGAAGAAGTCACTGCTGGCCGGAGCCTTCCTGGCCGCCGGCACCCTGCTGCTCTCCGCCTGTGGCGGGTCGGACGGGGGCAGTGCGGCATCGTCCGGCAGCTCGGCCGGCGACTCGGGCTCCGGTGAGCTGACCCAGATCACCCTGGCCACCAACCCCTCCGCGCAGTCCGCCCCGCTGTTCCTGGGCATCCAGGACGGCATCTATGCCAAGCACGGTCTGGAGGTCGAGGTCGTCCCGCAGACGGACGTCGCCGCGATCATCTCCGGGGTGGCCAGCGGTCAGTACGACTTCGGCTTCGCCACCGTCGTGCACGTGATCAACGCCAACCTCAACGACATCCCGATCCGCGCGGTCGGCACCGTCGAGGGCCAGCAGAAGCCGGCGGAGGATCCCGAGGAGGGCAACGCCCTGGTGGCCGGCCCGGACTCGGGCATCACCTCGGCCGCCGACCTGGGCGGCAAGACGCTCGGCGTCATCGGCCTGTCGTCGCTGAACACCCTGGCCGCCTGGGACATGGCCGCCAACGCCGGTGTCGACCCGACCTCGATCAACCTCATCCAGCTGCCGTTCGGCCAGATGCCGGCCGCGCTGGCCGCGGGCGACATCGACGCCGCCGTCGTCCAGGCCCCGTTCATCGCCGAGGCCGTCACCAGCGGCGCCACCATCATCGGCAAGCCCAACGTCGAGACGTTCCCGGACATGGCCGTCGGTCTGTACACGACCAGCCAGAGCTACATCGACGGCAACGAGGCGATCGTCAAGGCGTTCGCCGAGGCCACCGTCGAGGCGCAGGAGTACGCCACGGCCAACGTCGACAAGGCCAAGGCCACGCTGGTCGAGAACCTGGGTATCACCGAGGAGGCCGCGCAGGCCGCCAAGTGGAACACCGGCAGCAACCCCTACGTGAACGTCGAGGGCTTCGCCACCGCGCAGGAGCTGCTGATGAAGTACGCCGGCCAGACCGACGAGCTGGACGTCAACGAGCTCGTGTGGCCGGGTGCCCTCGAGGGCGGCGACCAGTAACAGCCGACAGCCGTCCACGTCTCGGACGTCACTGATCGAAGAGGATCACGATGAACGCAACCCGCCGGTCACTTCGGTGGCTCGCGCCGGCCGCCGCGGTCGTGGTCGCCCTGCTGCTCTGGCAGCTGGCGACCGCCGGTGGCCTGTTCACCCGGGACCAGTTCCCGACCATGACCGACACGGTCCGGGCCCTGGGCGATGCCATCGGCACCGAGGCCTACTGGGACTCGGTCCTGTCCACCCTGCAGGCCTGGTTCCTGGGCCTGGTGATCGCGTCGGTGCTGGCCGTCGTCATCGGATCGGCGCTGGCGTTCAACGACTTCGCCTACCGCAGCGCGGCCAGCGTCATCGAGATCTTCAAGGCGATCCCGGCGATCGCCATCCTGCCGTTGGTCATCCTGGTGCTCGGCTCGACGCTGGAGATGAAGGTCTTCCTCATCGCCTTCGGCGTCTTCTGGCCGCTGGTCATCCAGGTCATCTACGGCGTGCGGTCGATGGACCCGACGGTGCTGGACACCGCGAAGGCGCTGGGGGTCGGGGGTCTGCGGCGGTTCTTCGTCGTCACGATCCCCAGCGCCTCGCCCTACCTGGCCACCGGGATGCGGATCGCCTCGGCCTCCGCGCTCATCCTGGCCGTGGTCTCCGAGCTCGTCGGCGGCGCCGCCGGCATCGGCCGCAACATCCTGCGAGCCCAGAACGGTGGCGTGTCGGCGTACCCGGTCATGTACGCCTACATCCTGACCGCCGGCCTGCTCGGCATCATCCTCACCGGCGCCTTCTTCCTGTTCGAGCGCAAGGTCATGCACTGGCACGAATCGCAGCGGAACATCCGCGCGAACGAGCAGGGAGCCCGCAAGTGACGCAGACACTGCCGACCGTCGACGCCGAGGCAGCCGCCGCCCTGATCGCCCCCACCACCCCGCCGGGCCGACGTCGCCGCAGCGGCGGCGGCACCGCCAAGCGCGTGCTGGTCGCCGTCTGGCTGCCGATCGTGCTGCTCGCTCTGTGGTGGGTGCTCTCGGCCTCCAGCACCTCGCCGTTCTTCCCACCGCTGAGCAAGATCCTCGGTGAGTGGTGGGACCAGTGGATCGTCGGCGACGCCAAGGGCCAGCTGGTCTCCAGCCTGCGCAACCTGGTGTTCGGCTACCTGGCCGGCTCGTTGATCGGCGCCACCTTCGGCACCCTGCTGTGGCGGTTCGCCGCCGCCCGCCGGGTGACCAACCCGATCATCTACTTCCTCTACGTGCTGCCGGCACCCGCGCTGCTGCCGGCGATGATCGCGCTGTTCGGCATCGGTGAGATGCGGCAGATCGCGCTCATCTCCTTCGGCGCGATCTGGCCGACGCTGCTGAACACCCTGGACGGCATGCGCGGCATCGACCAGGTCAAGTTCGACGCGGCCAAGGCGATGCGGCTGAGCCCGACCCGCACGCTGTTCTCGCTGGTGCTGCCGGCCGCCGCTCCCCAGATGGCGGCGGGTCTGCGGGCGAGCCTGCAGGTGTCGATCATCCTGATGGTGGTCACCGAGATGGTCGCCGCGCGGGAGGGCATCGGCTACTTCATCCTGCAGGCCCAGACCGTGTTCGCGGTGACCAAGATGTGGACCGGGATCCTCACGCTGGTGATCATCGGCATGGTCGCCAACTTCCTGTTCGTGGCGATCGAGCGACGCGCGTTGGCCTGGTACCACCGCTCCCGCGCGCCGGGGAACTCGTGAACACCAGCGACCTCACCGATCCCCGCCCGGGCAGCACCGCCCCGCACTCCCAGAACCCGCCTACTGAGCCGGAGAACGCAGCGATGACGAACGCGACCGTGACCTCCGCGTCGGCCGGGCCGTCGACCGGGCGGACGCTCCCGGCCGGCACCCCGGTGCTGGACGTCGAGCACCTGCGCAAGATCTACAACGAGGGCAAGCCGCACGCCAAGATGGCGATCGACGACGTCAGTTTCTCGGTCGACAAGGGCGAGTTCGTCTGCATCGTCGGGCCGTCCGGCGCCGGGAAGACGACGCTGCTGCGCTGTATCTCGGGCCTGGCCCAGGCCAGCTCAGGCCGGCTCGCGTTCGAGGGCACCCCACTGACCAGCGTCCCCGACCAGCTCGGCCTGGTGTTCCAGGACTACGGGCGCTCGCTGTACCACTGGTTCACCAACGCCAAGAACGTCGGGCTGCCGCTGGCCGCCCGGGGCGTCCCGAAGGCGGAGCGGGCCCGGCGGGTCAGCGAGGTGCTGGCCGAGGTCGGCCTGCCGCACGTCGAGCAGCAGTACCCGTGGGAGCTCTCGGGCGGCATGCAGCAGCGGGTGGCCATCGCCCGCGCGCTGTCCTACCACCCGGACCTGCTGCTGATGGACGAACCGTTCGCCTCGGTCGACGCCCAGACCCGCTTCGACCTGGAGGATCTCATCCTCAAGGTTCGCCGCGACCTGGGCATCACCGTCGTGCTGGTCACCCACGACATCGACGAGGCCATCTACCTGTCGGACCGCATCGTGGTGCTGTCCGGGTCGCCGTCCAAGGTCCGCGAGGTCGTCGACGTGCCGCTCGGCCAGGACCGCGACCAGGTCGCCACCCGGGCCAGCGACGAGTTCCTGGAGTTGCGCCGGCACCTGCTGGACCTCGTCATGCCGCACGGCGCGTGACCGCCACCAGCAGCGCGGCCCGGACGACCGCCACCGCGCGGACCTGCACCGAGGAGCTCGCCGACGTCCTCGTCGAGCTCGGCTGCGAGCACCTGTTCACCCTGATGGGCGCCGGGAATCTCTGGCTCATCCATCATCTGGACATCCGGCACGGCGTCCCGGTGCACCACCTGCGGCACGAGAACGGCGCCGTCGGAGCGGCCGACGGGTACGCCCGGGCGACCGGCCGGCTCGGCTGGTGCACCGTCACCCAGGGCCCCGGCTTCACCAACACGATCACCGCGCTGCTGACCGCCGACCGGGGTCGGGTGCCGATGGTCCTGCTGGTGAGCGACACGTCCAACCTGGATCCCGAACGATTCCCCTTCGCCGGCGGTGTCCAGGCGCTGGCCCCCGAACTGCTGCTGGCGCCCATCGGCATCGCGACGGTCCGGGCCACCGGCTCCGATGCGGCGCAGCAGCTGCGGGAGGCGGCCGCCCGCGCGGTCGCCGAGTCCCGTCCCATCGTGTTCGTGATGCCGGCCGGGCTGGATCGGCTGCCGGCCGGTCCCGCGGCACCGCCGGAACCAGCGGCGACGGTCCCGGCGGTGCCGGTCCCGGCCGACGAGGTCAACGCGGCGGCCGACGCCATCGACGCCGCCGAGCACGTGGTGCTGCTGGCCGGTCTCGGGGCGGTGGCGGCCGGAGCCGGCGGCGTCGACGGGCCGGTGGCCCGCCTGGCCGAGCTGCTCGGCGCCCGGGTCACCACCACGGTGCCGGCGGCGGGCATCCTGGGCGGGCATCCCGCCGCGGCGGGTCCGTTCGGTGGCTTCTCCATCGGTGCGACCGAGCGCCTGGTGCAGGAGGCCGACTGCATCGTCGCGATCGGGGCCTCGCTGAACCTGTTCCAGACGCGCAAGGGCGAGTTCACCCGGGGCCGGACCGTCGTGCGGATCGACACCGATCCCGCGCCGGCCCGGTCGGCCGCACGCACGGTGTCGATCACCGGTGACGCCCGCGTCGCCACCGAGGCACTGGTCGCCGAGTTCGAGCGGCGCGGCCGGACACCGGTCCTGCTGCCGCCGCTGCCGCCGGAGCCGGTCGTCGGTGACGTGTCCACGCCCGGGCGGATCGATCCGCGGGCGCTGGCGGTGGAACTCGACCGGGTGCTGCCCGCCGATCGGCGGATCTTCGTCGACAACGGGCACTTCGGGGCGTTCCCGATGCTCTGGCTCCAGCACCGGGCCCCGCGGTCGCTGATCTGGATGCCCGACTTCGGCGCCGTGGGCAGTTCGCTCGCGGCCTCCTACGCCGGGGCGGTGGCCGACCCGCACACGCAGAGCGTGCTGTTCATCGGCGACTGCGGGCTGTACCTGACCCTGGGCGATCTGGAGACGGCGGTACGGGAACGCACGCCGCTGGTCGTCGTCTGCATGAATGACGGCGCCGCGGGATCCGAACTTGCCCACATGAAGGACTGGGGCGTCCCGCCGGACCAGGCCGTCTTCGGGTACGCCGATCTGGCCGCGCTGGGGGCCGGGATGGGAGCCCAGGCCGCCGCCATCCACGGGGTCGAGGACCTGGCTCCGGCGCTGGCCGGCTGGCGCCGCGAGGACGGCCCCCTGCTGTTGGACTGCCACATCTCCCGGGAGGTGCGCAGTCCGATCTACGACCACGTCTGACCCGCACACCGGGCGTCGGAGGTGATCAGCACGCCGGCGCGGCCCGCTCACGAGGCGGCCGCGCCGGCGTCGTCGTCCCGGGACCCGGGCCGGCCGGTCAGTGGGCCAGGAACGTCTTGCCCACGAAGTCGTCGGTGCGCTCGGCCAGACCCTGGAACACCGCACCGCCGTGCTCGACCGGGATCGTCCGGGACACCGCGGGCGCCCGCACCGAACCATCGGCCAGCCAGCCCAGCGCGACGGCGAAGTCGTCCGGGGTGAACGTGTTCGCCCCGACCAGGGCGATCTCCCGGCGCACCACGTCGAACCAGCTGATCGAGCCCTCGTCGGCCCCGAGCCCCACCGCCACCACCGTGCCACCGTGCCGGGTGTGCGCGACGGCCGCCCGCCGGGTGGCGGGTACCCCGACCACGTCGAAGGAGGTGTCGAAGGCGTGCACCGGCAGGTCGTCCACCGTGGTGGCGACGGCCGTGGCCCCGGCGGCCAGCGCGGCGTCCAGCCGCGGCCGGGCCAGATCGACCACGGTGATGGACGACACCCCCTCGCGCACCAACACGGTCAGCACGGCGAGGCCGATCGACCCGGCCCCGATGAGCAGACACTCCCCCAGCGCCCCGAACCGCTTGGCCTGTTCCACATCGTGCCGGGCCTGCGCCAGCGGCTCCGCGGAAGCGGCGGCTTCCCAGGACATCTGATCGGGGATCGGGTGCACGTGATCGGCCGGAACGACGACCAGCTCGCCGAAGCCGCCGGGCCGGTGCACACCGATGATCTCGATCGCCGAGCAGGAGGACGGCCGGCCGCGCACGCTGCACAACGCCCGCAGCTGAGCACCGGATTGACGCTGACCCGGGTGCCGACCGGCAGCCGGGGATCATCGGAATGCTCGACGGTGCCGCCGAACTCATGGCCACGGACGGCTCCCGGGCGTGAGATGCCCATGAGTCCCTTGTGTGCCGTCACGTCGGATCCGCAGATGCCGACCAGGCCGACCCGGACCAGGATCTCGCTCCCGCCGGCCGAAGGTGCCGGGATCTGCTGCATCTCGTGCGAGTACGGTCCCTGCCAGACCAGCGCCTTCATGCCCGCCTCCGGTGGTCGATGTCAGTGGTCGATGATGAGCCGGCACGAGGATCTGGATGTGCGCGGCAGTGCGTCCCTGCTGTCTACGCGGCCGGATGCACCGCCGCCAAGACGGGTCCGATGCCCGATCGGCCTCACCAGTGCTCCGATGCCTATCACCGGTCCCTGTCGTGGCGGGAATCCGCCCACTAGCGTCGATCCCACTGCCGTCGCCATCGAAGTCGTCACGGAATTGGAGTCTGACCATGACCGAGCTCGCCGAACGGCCGCTCACCGTCGAGAACGCGGGGCCGACCGCCGACGAGCTGCTGGCGACGCTGTCCGGCCTCACCGACCTCGTGAGCTCCCACGGAGCGCAGAACGACCTCGAGGGCCGCATCGCCGAGCCGGTGATGGACGCCCTGTTCGCCGCGGGGGCCATCGGGGTGCTGGCCCCGCGCGCCCTGGGCGGCAGCGAGTTGCGCCCCCGTCAGCTCATGGACGTCTACCGCACGCTGTCGGAGGCCGATCCGTCCACCGGCTGGGTCACCATGGCCCTGAACCTGTCCACCGGTCTGGCCGGCGCCTTCTTCGAGCGCGACGCCGCCGAGGAACTGTTCGCCACGCCCCGCCTGGGCATCGCCGGGCAGGGCACCCGGGCCGGTCGCGCCGAACCCGTCGACGGCGGGTACCTGGTCAGCGGCGAGTGGTCGTTCGCGTCCGGCATCAAGCACGCCACCCACCTGCACACCGCGGCGGTGGACACGGCCACCGGCATCACCCGGTTCTTCATCATCCCGGTGGACCAGGTCGAGTTCACCGACAACTGGAACGTGCTGGGACTGCGCGGCACCGGCAGCATCGACTACCGGCTGGACGGCCTGTTCGTCCGCAAGGACTTCAGCTACCCGTCGCTGAGCACCGAGCCGGTGACCGGCGGCTCCCTCTACCGCATCGGCATCGGCAACTTCGCCAGCATCAACCACGGCGCGTGGGCGCTGGGCATCGGGCGGCGGCTGCTGGACGAGTTGGCCGCCCTGGTGCGGGCCAAGGCAAGCCGGCCCAACTCGAACGCCGACAATCCAGCCTTCCACGAGCAGTTCGCCGACGCCGAGCTCAAGCTGCGGTCCGCGCACGCGCTGCTGTACGACGTCTGGGAGGAGATCGAGGCCTCGATGGACGCCGGCGATCGCATGTCCGTCCGGCTGGAGACGCTCAACCGTGCGGCGCTGTGCAACGCGACGTGGCGGCTGGACGAGATCGCCGGGTTCGTCTTCCGCAGCGGCGGCAGCGACGCGCTGCGCGCGGGCACGCTGCAGCGGTTGTACCGGGACGTCCACGGTGGGACCCAGCACATCTCGTCGTCACCGATCATCCTGCAGTCGGCCGGCCGGCAGCTCGCCGGATTGGCCGAGGGCCAGAAGTGGGTGCACTTCAAGCTCGTCTGACCCAGGCCGTCCCGCACACCAGCCGAAGACCACCGACCGACCCACACCCAGGGGAGCTCCGATGACGCAGCACGACACGGTGTCCAGCCCGTCCGACCACCCGCACGAGAACCCGCTCGAGGACGTCCACAACGTGATGGCGCCCGAGCAGACCGAGGCGCTCGAGCAGCTGTACACCGACTTCGCCGCCCAGCACCTCAGCCCGCTGTGGACCCAGCTCGGCGAGGTGATGACGGACGTGCCCCGCTCCAAGGCGATCCCGTTCGTGTGGCGGTGGAACGACCTGCTGCCGTTGGCTGCTCGCTCGGGTGACCTGGTGCCGGTGGGTCGCGGCGGGGAGCGACGAGCCATCGCGCTGGCCAACCCGGGACTGAAGGGCCGCCCGTACGCCACGCCCACCATCTGGGCGGCAATCCAGTACCTCGGGCCGCGGGAGACCGCGCCCGAGCACCGGCACAGCCAGAACGCGTTCCGCTTCGTCGTCGAGGGCGAAGGCGTCTGGACCGTGGTGAACGGTGATCCGGTGGCGATGCGCCGCGGCGACTTCCTGCTCACCCCGGGCTGGAACTTCCACGGGCACCACAACGAGACCGACCACCCCATGGCCTGGATCGACGGGTTGGACGTGCCGCTGGCCGAGCACCTGGACGTCGGCTTCTTCGAGTTCGGCACCGAGCGGGTCACCGACTACTCGACGCCGGACGTCTCCCGCGCGGAGCGACTCTGGGCCAATCCGGGGCTGCGGCCGCTGTCCGGACTGGACAGCCAGGTCAACTCCCCCATCCACGCCTACCGGTGGGAGTACACCGACCGCGCCCTCACCGCACAGCTGGAGTTGGAGGCCGAGGGCTTCCCGGCCACCGTCGAGCAGGGCCACGCCGGCATCCGGTACAGCAACCCGACCAACGGCGGCGACGTCATGTCCACGCTGCGGGCCGAGTTCCACCGGCTGCGGGAGGGCACGCAGACGGCCAGCCGGCGTGAGGTCGGATCGTCGGTGTGGCAGGTGTTCGACGGCCGCGGCGAGATCGTGGTGGCCGACCAGGTGTGGCAGGTCGACCGCGGGGATCTGGTCGTCGTGCCGTCGTGGGAACCGTGGGAACTGCGGGCCGAGACCCAGCTCGACCTGTTCCGGTTCAGCGACGCCCCGGTGATCGAGCGGCTGGCCTTCGACCGCACGTTCGTGGCCGGACGGGAGCGGTGAGCGTCCGCACCGACCGCGCGACCGATCCGGGGGTGTTGGCCGACCTGGCCGACGCCCGGCTCGGGCAGGCCTCGTTCAGCCGGGCGCTCAACGAGGTGCGCAACGACCGACTGGCCACGCCGTCCGCGCTGCCCGGCTGGTCCCGCGCGCACGTCATCGCGCACGTCGGCTACAACGCCCGCGGGATCAACCGGCTGGTCGACTGGGCCGGGACCGGCATCGAGACGCCGATGTATCCGGACCCCGCCGCCCGGGCCGCCGAGATCGCGTTGGGGGCGACCCTGTCGGGCCGGGCACTCCGGCACCTGTCCGACCACGCCGCCATCGCCCTGGACGTCGCGTGGCGGGACCTGCCCGCCGACCGATGGACCCATCCGGTCCGCACCGCGTTGGGCCGGATCGTGCCGGTTTCGGAGACGGTGTGGATGCGCACCCGCGAGACGTGGCTGCACGCAGTCGATCTGGACACCGGCGCCCGTCTCGTCGACATCCCGGCCCGGGTCGCGTCCAGGCTGCTGACCGACGTGCTGACCACCTGGTCGAGCCGCGACGCCGACGGCCGCGAGGTGCGGTTCGTCCTCGAGGCCACGGACAGCGGCGAGATCTTCGCCGCGGCCGACGCGGCGGCCTCCGGACGCGCGGTCACGCTTCGCGGCCGTCGGGCGGACCTGCTCGGCTGGGCCACCGGCCGCCCGGCCGGCCCGGTGCTGCGGGACGGCGATCCCGCCCCGGCCGCGCCCCGCTGGATCTGACCGGTCCTCGGCTCCCGTCCCGCCTCCGGGACGGGAGCCGATGTCGTAGCGTGGAGCCGGTCTGCCGCCCCGACGGAGGTCTGCCTGTCGTGCCCGATGCCCCGTCCCCGCCTCCTGCCGAACCACCCGCAGCACCGGAGCTCGTCTCCACCAGGTCGGCCGAGTCGGTCGAGCCCGGGTTCGCCGTGCTGGACGCCGACCGGCTGGCCCGCACCGGCGATCCCGAAGTCGTCTTCGGCGCGGGCAAGACGCCTGCGCAGACCGTGACCCTGCTGCGTCGGCTGCACGAACTGCACCCGCAGCGGGCCGTGCTGGCCACCCGGTGCGGCACCGACACCACCACGCTCGCGGCCCGGGAGCTGTCCGGGGCGGCGATCGACGAGGTGGGCGGCACGATCGCCGTGGGTCCACTGCCGACGCCGCGCGGCAGGGTGGCCGTCGTCGTGGCCGGCACGTCCGACCTCCCGGTGGCCCGGGAGTGCGTGACCACCGTCGAGGTGTACGGCGCCATGGCCGATCTCATCGTCGATGTCGGCGTGGCCGGACTGCACCGGCTGCTCGCCCGCCGGGAACGCATCGAGCAGGCCGACGCCGTCGTCGTCATCGCCGGGATGGACGGGGCCCTGCCGAGTGTCGTCGGCGGGCTCGTGCGGGTGCCCGTCGTCGCCGTGCCGACCAGCGTCGGCTACGGGGCCGCCTTCGGTGGGGTGGCCGCGCTGCTGACCATGCTGAACGCCTGCGCCCCCGGCGTCAGTGTGGTCAACATCGACAACGGGTACGGCGGCGCGGTCGTGGCCGCCCGCATCGCCCGGCAGACGGCCCCGCTGACTGCCCGCTGACGGCCCGCTGACTGTCCCGCCCGGGCGGTCCGGCGGTCAGCCCGTCACGTACGGAATGGTCTGCGGTCCCTCGGGCAACACGCACACCCGCGCGTCCGGCCCCGCGTCGTCCAGCGCCCGGCCCACCCAGTCAGCGATGTCGGGCACCGGCTCGAGGTGCGCCGAGCGCAGGTCGTCGTCACCCAGGAACGCCGAGTGCACCCCGACCCGGGCGTGCACCTGCACCTTGGCCTGCATCTGCACCTGCCACTGGTCGGGGATGGTCTCGGACCGGGCCTCGATCTCGGCCAGCAGGGCGGCCGGGGACGGCGCCGAGGACAGCACCTCGCGGTAGGAGCCGTGGTCGGGGAAGCCGTCCCGGCACTCCGCGGCGCAGACGATGGCGCCGCCCGGCCGGGTCACGGTGGCGGCCGCCGACATGCCCTTGACTGCCTGGTACAGGTTCTGGTCCAGGGGGAACCCGGAGTTGGTCGTCACCGTGACGTCGAACGGGGCCTCGACCGGGCGCATGCTCAGTTCCCGGGAGCGCTCCCGGGCCTGCTCGTGCATGGGCAGCAGGTCGCCGCCGAATGCGGCGATGACCTGCTTGCCCCGGTTCAGCAGCACGTCGAGCGAGTAGTCGACGCCGGTGGCGGCGGCGATGGCCCGCACGTCGTCGTGCACCGGGTTGCCGACGCACACGCCCCAGCGGGCGTCCGGGTGGCCGATGCGGCGGGCGTCGTGCAGGGTCAGCACCGTCTCCAGCGCGGCCAGCCCCGGGGCGACCAGCTTGGGTCCGCCCGAGAACCCCGCGAAGAAGTGCGGTTCCACGAAACCGGTGGTGATCCGGATGTCGGCCGCAGCCCACTCGGCGTTCAGCCACACCGGGACGCCGTCGCCGTGCTCGCCCATCCAGGTCAGGGTGGACGGGTCCCGCGCGTCGTGGTTCACCACCCGCACGGCGTCCAGCACCTCGGCGGGCAGCATCGCCCGCAGTTCGGCCTCGGTGTTGCCGCGGTGCGTCCCGGTGGCCACCAGGACGACCACGTCGTCCAGATCGACCAGCCCGTCGAACTCCTCGAGCAGCGCGGGGATCATCAGGTCGCGCGGTTGCGGCCGGGTCGCGTCGCACATGGAGATGGCCACGGTGGGCCGACCACCGCGGGCCCGCAGCCGTTCCCGGAGCGGCGGACCGGCCACCGGCTCGCGCAGGGCCCGGCGCAGCTCCGCCATCGGGTCGGGCGCACCCTCCACGAAGACCGGTTCCACCACCGTGGTGCGGTCGGCCGGCAGCTCGACGACGAGACCGTCGTCGCCGTAGGCGAGTTCGACGGAGCGGGTGTGTGGCATCAGGCGGTCGTCCTTCTCATCCAACGTCATCCGGGGTCCAGCCGTCAGGACGGCGCTTCAGTCCCGCACCAGCGGTCGGGGATCGATCTCGACGGTCGCGTACCCGGCGTCCCGGACGGCGTCCAGCACCGCGGTGTGCAGCCCGGGGTCGATCAGCGCCGCGTGTCCGGCCGGGGCCAGCTCGACCCGGGCGGTCCCGCCGAGGTGTCGCACCCGCAGCTCCCGCAGACCCAGTCGGTGCAGGGCCGCCTCAGCCCGTTCCACCTGGGCGAGCCGCCCCAGGGTGACCGGGATCCGGGTGCCCAGCCGGCTGGCCAGGCAGGGCGAGGACGGCTTGTCCCACACCGGCAGGCCGAGCGCCCGGGCCGTGCCGCGGACCTGCTGCTTGCCCATCCCGGCGTCGGCCAGCGGGGAACGGACGCCGTGCTCCGCCGCGGCTCGACGGCCGGGCCGGTCAGCGCGCACGACGTCGTCGGCGGTGTCGCCGTTGACCAGCAGGTCGATGCCCTCCCGGGCCAGCGCCTCGGACATCGCCTCCGACATCGCCTCCGACTTCGCTCCGACGAGCACCTCGGAGACCACCGTGGTGTACAGCTCGTGCTTGCAGAAGTAGCAGCGGTCGCCGTCGTTGGCCACGTACGCGGGGTCCTGCAGTTCCCGGGTGGTCACTTCGAGCAGCCGCACGCCCAGCGCGGCCGCGGTGTCGTGGGCCGAGACCCGCTCCGTGGACGCCAGACTCGCGCTGACGCCGAGCACTGCGACGACCCGGTCGGCGCCCAGCGCCCGGACGGCCAGCGCCACGGTCACCGACGAGTCCACGCCTCCGGAGAACGCCACCGCCACGGACCGGGCCGGGTGCAGCGCCGCGGCGAACCGCTGAGCGGCCGCCTCGAGCTCGGGGGACAGCGGAGCGGCCAGGTCGAGCGCGCCGTCCGGGATGCGGTCCGGGACGCGGTCCGGGGAGGTGGTGCCGGCGCCGATGCGGGGCTGCGCAGTCCAGCTGGTCATGGCGCCTCCCTGTCGGTCGCCCGCGGTGGACGCACCGTCGGGTCGCCTGCAGTCTCCCCCGAACGCCGCGCCGCTCCGACCGTCGTGGTGATGCCCATCCGGGTCCGGGTGATGCCGAACGGGCACGACCGGAGCGACGGCCGGGCGTGGTGCCGGGCGGGCGTGACGACGAGGATGGCCGGGCGCGGCGCGGCGGAGGGCCCGGTCGCGTCGACAGGACGGGCGTGGCCCGACTCGACGGTGAGGTGGCAGTGGCGATCAGCACGACCGGCAACTCAGCTCCGGACGACCGGCCGGTCCGGGTGGTGATCGCACCCGACAAGTTCCGCGGCAGTCTCACCGCGACGGAGGCGGCGGAGGCGATGGCGGCGGGCGTCCGGGACGCGTTCGCCCCGGTCGAGGTGCTCGTCGACCTGGTGCCGATCGCCGACGGCGGGGAGGGCACGCTGGAGGCGCTGCTGGTCAGCGGGGCCACGGCGGTGCCGGTTCGGGTCACCGGTCCTTTGGGGGATCCGGTCGAGGCCGCCATCGCCGTGCGCGGCGACACCGCCTACGTCGAGAGCGCCCAGGCCTGCGGGCTGACCCTGGTTCCCCGCCCCGGCCCCGGTACGGCCACCCGGGCCAGCACCTTGGGCGTCGGCGAACTGATCCGGGCGGCGGTGGGCACCGGCGCCCGGACCGTGGTGGTCGGGCTGGGCGGGTCGGCCACCACCGACGGCGGCGCCGGGATGGCGTCCGCGCTCGGCTGGGTCCCGGTGGACGCCGACGGCCGACCGGTCCCACCCGGCGGGCGGGCGCTCGCTGCGGTGGCCGGACTGACCCGACCGGCCGCCGCCGACCGGTCCGGGCTGGACGGCGTCCGGGTGCTGGCCGCCTGCGACGTCACCGCGCCGCTGGTCGGCCCAGCCGGCGCCGCCGCCGTGTTCGGTCCGCAGAAGGGCGCCGATCCGGCCGCGGTGGCCGTGCTGGACGACGCCCTGCGGACCTGGGCACGGGTGCTGGCCGGGGTGTTCGGCCGAGACGTCAGCGACGTACCGGGCGCCGGCGCGGCCGGCGGGCTGGCCGCCGGGCTGCTGGCGGTGTGCGACGCCGAGCTGGTCTCCGGTGCCGACCTGCTGCTCGACCTGGTCGGCCTGCCCACGGCGGTGGCCACGGCCGACCTGGTGCTCACCGGCGAGGGCTCGCTGGACCGGCAGACGGTGACCGGCAAGGGTCCCAAGGCGGTGGCCGACCTGGCCCGCGCCGCCGGGGTGCCGGTGGTGGCGGTGGCCGGGCGGGCGGACCTGCACGACCCGGACGTGTGCGCCGCGTTCGACCTGGTCGGCGACCTGGTGTCGGCGTTCCCCGGCCGGAACACCATGCATCACACCGCGACCCTGCTGCGGCAGCGGACGCGGGACCTGGTGCGGGGCCTGGTGCCGGCCGGGCGTTGACCGCGCCGACCGCCCGCTGGTCGCCCGCCGGCCGGCCGATGGTCGGCCGGCTCCGGTCCGTCGGGGACACTGGAACGGCCCACCGACGCGGTGCCAGGAACTCCGGTGCGAACCCGGGGCCGCCTGAGCGACTGTGACCGGGGAGCGACCCGCCCGGGTCAGGTGTCCGCCGAGCCCGGATCGGTGATCGGCCACTGCCCGCGTGCGGGTGGGAAGGCCGGCGGGTCGCGCTGATCCGGGAGCCAGGAGACTGCCCGCGGCGGCCGATGTCGACGACCGGTCCCAGGCCCGGTCGAAGGAGAAGCCGATGACCAGCTCGACCGCCCCTGCGCCCGGGACCGACACCGACCCGGGGCTCGGCCCGCTGGTGGTGCTGCTGTCCACCTCGGACACCGATCTGCTGTCCGCCCGGGCCGCCACCGATCCGGGCACGGCGACCGGCGCCCGGTCCGACGCTGCCGCCGCGGTCCGCTACCGCTGGGCCAACCCGAGCCGGCTGGACGTGGCCGAGCGGCTGCCCGTGGTGCTGGCCGGCGCCGACCTGGTCGTGGTCCGGATCCTGGGCACGCCGCAGTCCTGGGCCGACGGGCTGGCCGCGGTGCGGGCCGCCGGGGTCCCCGTGGTCGTGCTGGGTGGCGAGCGCACTCCGGACGCCGAGCTGATGCGGCAGTCGACCGTGCCCAGCGGCGTCGCCGCGCAGGCGCACCGGTACCTGGCCGAGGGTGGCCCGGAGAACCTGCGGCAGCTGCATCGGTTCCTGTGCGACACCGTGCTGCTCACCGGTGAGGGCTTCGACGAGCCGGCCGTGCTGCCGGACTGGGGCGTGCTGGACCGGCCAGCTCCGGTTCTGCCGGCGGACGGCGCCGTCCGGCCGCGGGTGGGCGTGATCTTCTACCGAGCCCACTTCTCCTCGGGGAACACCGCCTTCGTGCACGCGCTGGCCGACGCGGTCGACGACGCCGGCGGCATCGGTTCACCGATCTGGTGCACGTCCCTGCGGAACATGTCGGACGAGCTGATCGCCGAGCTGCGGACCATGGATGCGCTGGTGGTCACGGTGCTGGCCGCCGGCGGCACCCGGCCGGCCACCGCCGGGGCCGGCGGCGACGACGAGGCCTGGGACGTCACCGCCCTGGCCGAGCTGGACATCCCGATCCTGCAGGGGCTGTGCCTGACCTGGAGCCGGCAGCAGTGGGCCGAGGGTGACGAGGGTCTGTCCCCGCTGGACGTGGCCACCCAGGTGGCCGTGCCCGAGTTCGACGGGCGCATCATCACCGTGCCGTTCTCGTTCAAGGAGACCGACTCCGATGAGAGCGCGGCGCTCGACGCCGATCTCGCCGACGTGCTGGCCGAGGCGGCCCTCCCCCGCTACGTCGCGGACCCGGAGCGGTGCGCCCGGGTCGCGGGCATCGCGGTCAACCACGCGCGGCTGCGCCACACCCCGCCGGCGGACCGTCGCATCGCGCTGATGCTCTCGGCGTACCCGACCAAGCACGCCCGGATCGGCAACGCCGTCGGCCTGGACACCCCGGTGTCGGCCATCCGGCTGCTGCGGGCCATGCACGAGGCCGGGTACGACGTGGGCGGTCTCGGCGCCCAGGCACAGCTGCCCGGGCTCGGCGTGCTGGACCCGGTCGACGGGGAGGACCCGGACACCACGGCCGGCAACGCCCTCATCCATGCGCTCATCGCCGCCGGCGGGCAGGACGAGGAGTGGCTGACCAGCGGTCAGCTGGCCGGCAACCCGGTGCGCGTCCCGGCCGCGACGTACCGGTGCTGGCTGGACGACCTGTCGGACGACCTGGTCGACGCGATGACCGAGACCTGGGGAACCGCACCGGGTCAGCTGTTCGTCGACACATCCCGGGTGGGCACCCCCGGCGCCGATCCGGACGGCGACATCGTGCTGGCCACGCTGCGCGCGGGCAACGTGGTGGTGATCATCCAGCCGCCGCGCGGCTTCGGCGAGAACCCGGTGGCCATCTACCACGATCCGGACATGCCGCCGTCGCACCACTACCTGGCCGCCTACCGCTGGCTGGAGCAGGAGTTCGGCGCACACGCCGTCGTGCACCTGGGCAAGCACGGCAACCTGGAGTGGCTGCCCGGCAAGAACGTCGGGCTGTCCGGTTCCTGCGGCACCGACGCCGCGCTGGGCAACCTGCCGCTCATCTACCCGTTCCTGATCAACGATCCGGGCGAGGGCAGCCAGGCCAAGCGCCGGGCGCACGCCACCATCGTCGACCACCTCATCCCGCCGATGGCCCGGGCCGAGTCCTACGGCGACATCGCCCGCCTGGAGCAGTTGCTCGACGAGCACGCCACCGTGGCGGCCATGGACCCGGCCAAGCTGCCGGCCGTCCGGGCGCAGATCTGGACGCTCGTCCAGGCGGCCAGGATGGACCATGACCTGGGGCTGAGCGAGTCCGGTCGCCCCGAGGACTCGGTGTTCGACGACTTCCTGCTGCACGTCGACGGCTGGCTGTGCGAGATCAAGGACGTGCAGATCCGCGACGGGCTGCACGTGCTCGGTCAGGCGCCGACGGGCACGCCCCGGGTCAACCTGGTGCTGGCCATGCTCCGGGCCACGCAGATCTGGGGTGGCACGGTGGCGGCGCTGCCCGGGCTGCGCGCCGCGCTCGGGCTCAAGGACGGCGCCGAACTGGCCGCGGTCGACGCCGTCGAGACCCGGGCCCGCGCCCTGGTGCAGGGCATGGAGGACGCCGGCTGGGCGCCGGGTGCGGTGGACACCGTGGTGGCCGCGGAGCTCGGCCAGGCTGATCCGGCGGTGGCCGCGGTGCTGCGCTTCGCGGCCGAGGAGGTGGTGCCCCGGCTGGCCGGCACCACCGACGAACTCACCGCCGTGCTGCACGCGCTCGACGGCGGGTTCGTGCCGGCCGGGCCGTCCGGATCGCCGCTGCGCGGCCTGATCAACGTGCTGCCCACCGGCCGGAACTTCTACTCGGTCGACCCCAAGGCCATCCCGTCCCGGCTGGCCTTCGACACCGGTCAGGCCATGGCCGAGTCGCTGGTGCAGCGCTACCTGGACGACACCGGCGAGTACCCCCGTTCGGTGGGTCTGTCGGTGTGGGGCACGTCGGCCATGCGGACCGCCGGCGACGACATCGGCGAGGTGCTGGCCCTGCTCGGCGTGGTGCCGACCTGGGACGAGGCGTCGCGCCGCATCAACGGGCTGGCCGCGATCCCGCTGGCCGAGCTGGGCCGGCCCCGCATCGACGTCACCGTCCGCATCTCGGGCTTCTTCCGGGACGCGTTCCCGCACGTGGTCGAACTGTTGGACGACGCGGTGCGGCTGGTGGCCGGGCTGGACGAGCCGGCCGATCAGAACTACGTGCGCGCCCACGCCCAGGCCGACCTGGCTGAGCACGGCGACGACCGGCGGGCCACCACCCGGATCTTCGGGTCGGCGCCCGGCGCGTACGGGGCCGGTCTGCTGCCGCTGCTCGAGTCCGGCAACTGGCGCACCGACGCCGATCTCGCGGAGGTGTACACGGCCTGGGGCGGGTTCGCCTACGGCCGGGAGCTGGACGGGGTGCCGGCCCGCGGCGACATGGAGGCCAATTACCGGCGGATCGCGGTGGCGGCCAAGAACACCGACACCCGCGAGCACGACATCATCGACAGCGACGACTACTTCCAGTACCACGGCGGCATGGTGGCCACCGTGCGTGCGCTGACCGGTAGCGCGCCGCAGGCCTACATCGGCGACTCGACCACACCGGACTCGGTGCGCACCCGATCGCTGACCGAGGAGACGGCCCGGGTGTTCCGGGCCCGGGTGGTCAACCCCCGGTGGATCGCGGCCATGCAGCGGCACGGGTACAAGGGCGCCTTCGAGCTGGCCGCCACGGTGGACTACCTGTTCGGGTACGACGCCACCGCCGGTGTGGTCACCGACTGGATGTACGACACCGTCGCCCGCACGTACGCCCTGGACGAGAGCAACCAGGCGTTCCTGCGGCACGCCAACCCGTGGGCGCTGCGCGGCATCGTGGAGCGGTTGCACGAGGCGGTCGAGCGGGGCCTGTGGGCCGAGCCCGACCAGGCCGTGCTGGACCAGCTGGCCCAGGTCTACCTGGACGTCGAGGGCGATCTGGAGGCCGACGACGAGTGAGGCCGGGGGCCGGCGCCGCCCACCGCGGCGCCGGCTCCGCTGCGCTCACGCCGACGGCGCGGCGCCTTCCAGCTCCCGGCCCAGCTCCCGGCCCAGCTCACCGGCTCGCTGCACCGCGGCGTCGAACTCGGTCTGCGCCGTGTCGATCTGGTCGGCCAGCGCGGGCGCGAAGCCGGCCAGGGTGCGGCTGACGGTCAGCACCGTGACGGCCATGCCCAGCGCCTCACCCAGCACGACCTGCAGGGCCGGGACCTCGTGGTCCCAGCCCGCGGTCGGCGTGCCGGGGTCGTAGATCCCGCCCCGACTGCTGATGACCACGGCCGGGCGGCCGGCCAGCGGCTGGGAGTCCACGTCGAACGGCGTGGTGACGCCGGGGACGTGGATGTAGTCGACCCAGGTCTTGAGCGTGGCGGGCAGCGAGTAGTTGTACATCGGGGCGCCGATCACCACGGCGTCGGCGGCCAGCAGCTCGTCCAGCACCTCCTGCTGGACGCGCTCCTGGTCGGCCGGCGGGGTCGCCCCGGGCGGGCGCAGTCGCGGCGGCCAGTGCAGCGCCGGGTCGCTCAGGTACGGCAGCGGGTCGGCGTGCAGGTCACGGCGGACGACGGTGTGGTCCGCGGACACCGACCGCCAGGCCTCGGCCAGGGCGGCGCTGACCGCGCGGGAACGGGACCCCGCGGGGTCCATCGAGGCATCGAGATGCAGCAACACGGGCATCGGCTCATCGTCGCACCCGCGTCGGCCGGTCGGGTCCGGCGGCACCGACCCTGGCGCCGGCGCGCATCCGTGAGCACAGTTGGATCATGACCGTCGCGCCCGTCCGTCATGCCACCCTCGAGGTCCCGGCCGGCCGGGTCCGCCCGACGACCTTCTCCCGCGAGGCCGGTGACGCAGATGCCCCGGTCGTCCTGCTCCCGCACGGCTGTCCGCGGTTCTGGATGGTCGACTCGGGCTCCTCTCGTCCCTCGGTCCGACCTCCTCTCCGCCCCGGAGGAGTTCGGCACCCCTGATGCCGCTGCTGGGCGACCGGTGGCGGCTCATCGCGCCGGACGCTGACGCCTCCGGCTACTCGGCGACCCCGACGCCGGACGACTCCCGGACACGTTCCGCGCGGACGCCGATCGACTGGAGGCGTTCGCCGACACGATGGGCGTGGACCGGACCGCGCTCTGGCTGCACGACGACGGCTCACAGTTCGGGCTGGAGCCGGCCATGCGGCATCCGGGACGGCGGCACCCGGAACGGATCGCCGCGCTGATCGTCCAGAGCGGCGACATTCACCAGGACGAGTACAGACCCGAGGACGCGGCACTGGAGGAGCACTGGGCCGATCCGAGTCCGCAGGTCGCCCCGTTGGTGCGGGACTTCCTCGGCCGGGTGCACGCCTGAGCCACCGGCGGCGGATCGATCGTCCCCGGCCGGGCCGCTAGCCTCGCTGGGTGCCCGAACCCGCGCCCCGCACCGCAGCCGTCACCGTCCGGCCGGCCACCGCCGCCGATGCGGCGGCGCTGCACACCCTGGCCGCCCTGACGTTCCCGCTGGCCTGCCCGCCGCACACCACCGACGAGGCCACGGCGGCGTTCATCGCCGGCAACCTGAGCGAGACCTCGTTCACCGGCTACCTGGCCGATCCCGACCGCGAGCTCTTCGTGGCCGAGACCGTCTCCCCGGCAACCGGAGCCGTGGAGCTGGCCGGGTACACCATGCTCGTCCACGGCGAGCCGACCGATCCGGATGTGGCCGGCTGCATCACCGCCCGTCCCACCACCGCGCTGGACAAGTGCTACGTGCACCCCGACCACCACGGTGCCGGGGTGGCCCAGGCGCTGGTCACGGCCAGCGTCGAGGCGGCCCGGAGACGCGGCTCGGCGGGCATCTGGCTCGGGGTCAACCAGGAGAACGAGCGGGCCAACCGCTTCTACGCCAAGGTCGGCTTCGACCGGGTGGGCCGCAAGCGGTTCCTGGTCGGCGACCGGTACGAGGACGACTTCGTCCGCGAGCGGGTGCTCTGAGCCGACCTCAGTCGGCGACGCCGGGCGGGCCACCGCGGCGCAGGTACGAGATGTCCATCATCCAGCCACGTTCGGCCCGGACCGCATCCCGGGTCCGGCCGATCTCGTCGATCACCTCGGCCAGCCGGCCGGCCACCAGCACCTCCGACGGCGTGCCCAGGGCGGCGCCCCAGGCGATCCAGGCGTCGCGGTCGGCCGCCTCCGGCGACTGCAACAGCACCGCCGCGCTCACCCCGGCGTCCAGCATGACCACGGTGTTCTCGTGCTGCAGCGTGCCCGCGTCGGCCAGCCGGCGCCCGGTGGTGATGTGCAGCGGCTCGCCGATCCCGTGCAGCACCAACCGGTGTCGGGCCGCGAGCAGCTGGATGCTACTGATCCCCGGGATGACCCGCCAGTCCAGCGGGACGGTGCCGCGCCGTTCGAGCTCCTGGGCCAGCCGCACGGTCGAGTCGTAGAAGGCCGGATCGCCCCAGACCAGGATGCCGGCCGTCTCCCCCGGCAGCAGTTGCTCGGCCAGCGCCGCCTCGAGCAGGTCGGCCCGGCGGTGGTGCCAGCTGCGCACCGCCCCGGAGTACCCGGGCCGGTCCAGCTCACCCCGGTCCCGCGGCGGATCGGGCAGCAGCAGCACCCGCGGCGCCGGGTCGCCGGCGAACCGCCGCACCAGGGCCTCCCGCATCCGGGTCAGGTCGGTGGCTCCACCCGGCTTGTCCAGCACCAGCACCACATCGAGCGCCGCGATGGCCGACACCGCCTGCAGCGTCAGCAGTTCCGGGTCACCGGCGCCGATTCCGACGAGCAGTAGGGTGCGCACGGCGGGATCCGGCGCACTCATGCCGTCACCGGCAGGCCGAGCCGGTCGCCGAGCGCGGCGAGGTCGACGGACTGCTCCAGGGCGTCGGCGACGGTGTCGATCATCGCCTCCCGCCGGTCGGCGAACGCCGGGGCGACCGGATCAGGGCGCCACCGGCTGCCGGCGGCCGCGGCCGCCTCGGCCAGCCAGGCCCGGCGGAACCCGTCGTGCTCGAACGCGCCGTGCCACATGGTGCCCCACACCGACCCGACCCGGCCGCCCCCGGGGAACGCCTCGTCGGACGTCGCCACCGTGGGCCGCCCGTGATGGATCTCGTAGCCGCCCACCGCTGCTCCCCGCCACGTCCCGGTACTGCGCCGCTGCACCTTGGCCGCCTCGAACCGCACGTCGACCGGGAGCAGCCCCAGCCCGGTCACCTCGACATCGGCACTGGATCCGGCGCCACCGGCGAGCACCTCGACGCCGTCCGGATCGTTGATGGTCCGGCCGAGCATCTGGAACCCACCGCACAGTCCGAGCACCGGCCGCCCGGCCGCCGCCACCCGGTGCACCGCCCCGGCCAGCCCGGTTCTGTGGAGCCAGGCCAGATCGCTGATGGTGGCACGGGTCCCGGGGAGCACGACGAGATCGGCAGCGGCCACCACGGCGGGGTCGGCGGTCACCGACACCTGCACCCCGGGCTCGGCGGCCAGGGCGTCGACGTCGGTGCCGTTGGACATCCGGGGCAGCCGCACCACGGCCACCCGCAGCACTCCGCCATCGGTCCCGGCGCCGTCGGTCGCCGCGGCGTCCTCGTGCCGCCAGCGCGCCACCTCGAGGGTGTCCTCGCCGTCCAACCACACCCCGGACAGCCACGGCACCACCCCGACCACGGGGACGCCCGTGAGCTCGGTGATGCGGTCCAGGCCCGGGGTGAGCACGGCCGGGTCGCCGCGGAACTTGTTGATCAGGAAGCCGCGCAGCAGCGCCCGGTCCTCGGGCTCGAGCAGCGCCGCCGTCCCGTACAGCGAGGCGAACACCCCGCCCCGGTCGATGTCCCCCACCAGCAGCACCGGCAGGTCGAACCGGCGGGCCAGCCCCATGTTCACGTAGTCACCGGCGCGCAGGTTGATCTCCGCCGGCGATCCGGCCCCCTCGCACACCACCACATCGAACCGCTCGGCCAGCTCCTCGTAGGCGGCCCAGGCCGCGGCGGCCAGATGGGCGCGACCATTGGCGAACTCACCCGAGCCGAGCTGCCCGGCCGGCCGGCCGCGGACCAGGACGAACGACCGCCGGTCCGACCCGGGTTTGAGCAGCACCGGATTCATGGCCGGCTCGGGGTCCACCCGGCAGGCCTGCGCCTGCAGCACCTGGGCCCGGCCGATCTCCGCGCCGTCCGCGCAGACCATCGAGTTGTTCGACATGTTCTGCGCCTTGAACGGCGCCACCCGCAGCCCGCGGCGCACCAGCACCCGGCACAGACCCGCGGTGATCAGCGACTTGCCGGCGTCCGAGGAGGTGCCGGCGACGAGCACACCCCGAGCGGTCACGCAGGACACCCTACGGCCCGCAGCGGCGGGCAGATCGGTTGACGCGTCCGTCGCCGGGGCACTGCCGTCGGTGTCCGGCCCGCCGACCGACACCACCGATCACCAGCCCGCCGACCGACGACAGGAGCGACCCGTGCCGCAGCGCGAACCACGCCAGGCCGTCATCTCCGGCGCCAGGATCGCCGGCCTGTCCGCGGCGTTCTGGCTGCGCCGCACCGGGTGGGCGGTCACCGTGCTGGAGCGGGCCGAGACCTTCCGCGACGGTGGCCAGAACGTCGACGTGCGTGGCGTCGCCCGGGAGGTGCTCGACCGGATGGGGCTGGTCGAGGCGGTCCGGGCCCGGAACACGACCGAGACCGGCACCGTCCTGGTCGACGAGGACGGCATCGTCACCGCCGAACTGCCGTCCGACGGACCCGACGGGGCCACGGCCGAACTCGAGGTGCTGCGCGGCGACTTCGCCCGGACCATCCTGGACGCGCTGCCGGACGGGGTCGAGATCCGCTACGGCCAGACCATCGTCGAGGTCGACGACCACTCCGGTGACGGTGACGACGTGCGACCGGTGACCGTGACCACCGCGTCGGGGCAAGAACTGCCGGCCGACCTGCTGGTGATCGCCGAGGGCGTCCGCTCCAGCACCCGCGACCTGCTGTTCTCCGACCAGGTGGAGCGCCGAGAGCTCGGCATCTCCATGGTGTTCGGCACCATCCCGCGCACCGCGACCGACGACGACCGCTGGCGCTGGCTGACCACCACCGGTGGACGCCAGGTGCACCTGCGACCGGACCCGTACGGGACGACCCGGGCCATCCTGGCCGTCGCCCGCGCCGGGAACCTGGTCGAGCTGGACCGGGCGGCGGCGATGGCCCGGCTGCGCGAGCTGTTCGCCGACGCCGGCTGGGAGGCCGGCCGGGTGCTGGACGGCTTCGAGACCTCCGACGACGTCTACGTCGACGACCTCACCCAGATCCGCATGCCGAGCTGGCACGCGGGCCGGGTCATGCTGGCCGGGGACGCCGCCTGGTGCGTGACCCCGATGGGCGGCGGCGGAGCGTCGCTGGCCCTGGTCAGCGGCTACGTCCTGGCCGCGCAGCTGTCGACCGCCCCGGACGTCGCCACCGCACTCGGGGAGTACGAGGCCTGGATGCGGCCGCTGGTGGACGACGTCCAGCACCTGCCGCCCGGCATCGAGCACTTCGCCTACCCGAAGACCCGGCTGGGCGTGGCCGTCCGGCGGCTGCTGGACAAGGCCATCACCTCACCGCCGTTGCGCCCACTGGCGGCCAGGCTCACCCAGGTCGCCGAGACCGACCGCCCGCTGCCCGTCCTCACCGGCTGACCCAGGCACGCGGACCTCCCGAGATCATCGGCGACGGTCATCCGCGCGACCGGCCGCCCGTAGGGTGGCGACGTGCTCGGCGCGCCACTTCCTCCCCCAGAGCCCGCTGCCGAGACCGCCTCCGGGTCAGCCGCCGAGCTGACCTCCGGGCCCACGCCCGAGCGCCCGGTCGTGTCCCCGTCCCCGCCCGACCCGGCACCCGAACCGCTGCCCGGTGATGACCATGCCGCCCGGCAGCGACTGCCGGCCCGCACCCGCAGCTACTGGCACCTCCGCGGTCTGCTCACCGGGCTGGTCGCCACGGCCGCCGCGACGGGGCTGTTCGGATTCCTGATCACCGGGCCGCCCGCGTGGTTGCGCTGGACCGTCATCGGCCTCGTCGCGGCCTGGACCCTGCTGGGTCAGGCGATGATCGCGCCGCCCATCCGGTACCGGGTCACCTGGTTCGCGCTGTCCGAGCGCGAACTGGAGATCCAGCACGGCTGGCTCGTGGTGTCCCGCACCGTGGTGCCGATGAACCGGGTGCAGTACCTGCAGGTGGAGCGGGGGCCGCTGGCGCGCCGGTTCCGGCTGGCCAACCTGCACGTGCACACCGCCGGCGGGATGGTGCCGTTGCGGGGCATGGACGACCCGGAGGCCGAACGGATCCGTGGACGGATCAGCGCCCTCGCCCACCTCGAGGACGACCTGTGAGTGCACCGCCGGACCCACCCGGACGGGCCCCGAGGGACGACCTGCCGTTCCGGCGGCTGCACCCGGCCTACCTGCTCATCAGCGGCGGCCGGGCGCTGCGTTCGCTCCTCCCGGTGATCGCAGTCGGCATCTGGCGCATCCCCGGCTGGACCATCGGGGTGGTGGCCGGGTTGGTCGCGGTGTTCGCGGTGGCCGGCTGGCTGACCAAGCGGTACGCCATCCTGCACGGCGTCTTCCATCTGCAGTCCGGCGTGCTGAACCGCACCGTGCACACCGTCCCGATCACCCGCATCACCGCGGTCGACGCCTCCCGCGGCATCGTGCAGCGGTTGCTGCGGGTCTGGGGCGTCACGCTGCGCACGCCCGCCGGCGGCGACACCCGGTCGCTGCACCTGGCCTGCGTCACGGCCGCCGAGCTGGCCCGGCTGCGCACGGCCCTGGCACCGCATCACCGGGCGGCGTCCGCCGCGCCGGTCGCGGCCGGCCCGGAGCCCGGCCCGGCCGGACCGGCGACGGTGATCGCCAGGCAGCTCGGCGCGGGAGCCACCGACGACGTCGGCTCGGCCTCGGTGGCGATCACCGCACCCGAGCCCCTGGCCGTGCTGGACAGCCGGACCCTGGCGGTGGCCACGGTCACCGGCGTGTCCATCCCGCTCATCTTCGCCGGCTTGTCGGCCGCCTGGGAGCGCGCCCGCGCCCTGCTGCCGCGAGACACGCTGCGCCGACTGGAGCAGCAGCTGTTCGGTCCGGACGGGGCGACCGTGCTGATCCTGGTGGCGATCGCGGTCGCCGCGGTGGTGATCGGCTCGCTGCTGACCGCCCAGCGGATGGCCCGGTTCACCCTGGTCCGGGACGGCGACGTGCTGCGCACCTCGCGCGGGCTGTTCTCCCAGCAGACCGCGACCATCACGGTGGCCCGGGTGCACGCCGTGCGCCTCGTCGAGGGATGGCTGCGCCGGCGACTGGGCTGGTGCGCCGTCGAGGTGGAGATCTCCGGGGCGGGCACGGCGCCCAGCGGCGAGCGGACGCTGTTCCCGTTGCTGCGCCGCGAGCAGGCCGCGGCGCTGGTCGAACGGGCCCTGCCCGAGCTGCACTGGGTGCCCGCCCCGCTCACCCCGGTGCCCCGGGCTTCCCGCCGCCGCTTCCTGACCGTGCCGGTGTGGATCGGCGTCGGCGTGGCCGCGCTCGGCTGGTTGGTGTTCGGCCGACCCACCGACTGGTGGGCGGTGTTGGTGGCGCTGCCGCCGGTGCTCGGCGTGCTGATCGGGGTGGCCCAGGCCCGGGCGGCCGGCTGGGCGCTCGACCGCGAGACGGTGGTCTTCCGGGGGCACCGGGTGCTGGCCCGGGTCACCACCGTGGCCCGGCTGCACCGGGTGCAGCTCACCCAGCGTCGGCAGACCTGGTGGCAACGGCGGGCCGGGATCGCGTCGCTGCGGATCACCCTGGCGTCCCGGCGCACCACCGGGATCCGTCACCTGCCGCTCGATGAGATCCGCGGGTTGCGTCTCCGGGTCGGGCGGCCGGCCCCGCGGTGATCCGGACCGTGCGCCGTACCGTGGACGTGATGAGACCGCCCGCCCGCCGCCCCCGAAGGACCGGGCGTGCGCGCCCCCGGGCACGGCTGGCCGGGCTCGCCGCCGCGGCGGCCCTGCTGCTGACCGGCTGCGCCGACTTCTCCGGCGAACCGGCCCCGTTCACCGTGCAGCCCTCGCTCACCGCCGTCGCGCCGCAGCCGGTCGAACCCAGCACCGGGCGGTCCACCTCACCCACCCCACCGACCGGCTCCGCGCCCCCGTCCGGGACGACCGACCCCGACGATCCGTGCGCCCCCACCGACCCGGCCGTCATCGCCACCTGTCTGGCCGCCCCGTGGGGGCTGGCCCCCCTCCCCGACGGGCAGAGCGCCTTCGTCGGTGAACGCACCACCGGCCGGATCCTGCAGGTCGCCCGGAACACGCCGACCAGGGAGGTCGCCGTGATCGAGGACCTGGACGCCAGCGGCACCGGCGGCCTGCTCGGCATCGCCCTGTCGCCCGCGTACGCCGAGGACCGGCTGCTCTACGCGTACGTCACCACGGCGACCGACAACCGCGTGGTCAAGATCGCCGAGGGCGACGTGCCCAAGCCGGTGATCACCGGGATCCCCAAGGGCGCCGTCCACAACGGTGGCCGGATCGCGTTCGCCGGCGACGGCAGTCTGATCATCGGCACCGGCGACGCCGGGAACCCCGCCCTGGCCGCCGACCCGGCGTCGCTGGCCGGCACCGTGCTGCGGGTGGACGAGTTCGGGGCGCCGCGGGCCGACAATCCCACCCCCGGCTCCCCGGTGCTGGCCCGCGGGTTCACCGACGTGACCGGCGCCTGCCGGCTGGCCGACGGCTCCGTCGCCGTGATCGACCACCGGGACGCGGCCGACCTGCTCATCATGCCGCTGCCCGGGCGGGACTACACCGCCCCGGTGTCCGGGGACGCGCTGTGGAGCTGGGCCCGCGCCGACGGCGGCGCCAACGACTGCGCGGTCGACGCCGGCACCCTGGCCAGCACCTCGCTGGACACCCCGTCCGTCTCCGGGCTGGCCATGTCGCCGGACAACCAGTTCAGCGGCGACCCGGCCCAGCTGCTCGACGGGCGGTACGGCCGGCTGCTCACCGTGGTCCCGGACGGGCAGGGCCTGCTCTGGTTGACCACCTCGAACAAGGACGGAGTCGGCACCCCGGTACCCAGCGACGACCGGGTGCTGGTGCTTCCGACGTCGGAGAACGGCGGCGGGGGCGGGCCGGACTGACCGTGGCCGCCCCCGCCGGGCGCCGGTCAGCGGCGGATCGAGCTCCGGCGCCGCGCCGCCACGATCAGCGCGGTGACCACGAACAGCACGACGCCGATGATCCCGAGCCAGAGCAGCCCCTTGATCACGAAACCGAGCACCGACAGCACGATCCAGACCACCAGCAGCAACAGCAGGAAACCCACCATGACGCACCTCCTGATCACGCGAGCTGATCACCCGACGGACGCGCCACGCTACTCCCGAGATCGACTCGGTGCCTCGGGCAGCAGGTCGGTCAGGAGCTGGGATCGGCGAGCGCGGTGACCCGCGGCAGCGGCCGCCGGTTGGCCAGCATGCCCAGTGCCTCCCGCGCAGGGCCCGGTTCGTCCGGATCCACCTCGGCGAGCAGCAGTTCCGGAGCGGCCCCGGCCTCGGCGACCGGGACGCCGGTGGGCGAGACGACCACACTGGACCCGATGCCGGTGGGCGCCTTCCGGCTCGGCTCGAGCCCGACCGTTCTCGGATCGCCCTGCGCGGCGGCCAGGATCCAGCTGCCGCTGTCCAGCGCCCGGGCCCGGGTCAGCACCTGCCACTGTTCCCGCTTGCCCGGACCGGCGCCCCATGACGTGGCCACCACCGTGGCCTGGGCGCCGGCTTCGGCCAGGGCCTGGTACAGCGCCGGGAACCGGACGTCGTAGCAGGTGGTCAGCCCGACCCGGACGCCGTCCACGGTGATCACCACCAGCTCCTCGCCCGGCGCCACCGTGCGGGACTCGGCGAAGCCGAACGCGTCGTACAGGTGCAGCTTGTCGTAGCGCGCCTCGACGCCGCCGCCGGTGGCCAGCAGCGTGTTGAGCACGCGCGGTCGATCCGCACCCGGCTCAGCCCCTGATCCAGCCGGTCCCGGCGTGAACATGCCGACCACCACGGTGATCCCGGCGCGGTCGGCGGCGGTGCGCACCGCATCGGCCCACGGCCCGTCCAGCGGCTCAGCGACCGGCGCCAACGGCACCCCGAACGCGCACATCGTGGCCTCGGGGAAGACGACGAGCCGGGCACCGGCGTCGGCCGCCCGCCGGGTCCACTCACCCACCCGCGCCGCGTTGGTCGACGGGTCGGTGGTCGAGACGATCTGGGCCAGGGCGATCCGCATGCGGCCCAGCCTGCCCGTCCGGTGTACCGGACGGCCAGCCGGGGCACCGTGGTGGGTGTGCGAACCGCTGCGATCGTGACCGTGTACGTGGCCTTGGCCGTGATCATCGGCCTGCTCCTGACCACGCTGGCCCATTGGCGGCGGTTCCGGCACGAGACCGACCGGCTGCGGGCCTGGCAGTCGGTCTACGGACGGACCGGCGGCAAGGTGGCGCTCGTCATCGCCGCGGTGGCCGTCGCGGTGCTGGCCGGCGCGATGGCCGCGGTGGCCAACCTGCCGCCGGAGTGATCCGTCCGGCGGCAGGCGGAGTGTCCGGCCTCGGTCCGCCCCCGGATCAGCCCCCTGATCAGCCCTCGACGCCCAGCGTGCGCAGCACCAGCTCGCGCACCTTGGCCGCGTCGGCCTGCCCCTTGGTCGCCTTCATCACCGCGCCGACGATCGCACCCGCGGCCTGGACCTTGCCGCTGCGGATCTTGTCGGCCACTCCCGGCTGGGCGGCCAGCGCCTCGTCCACCGCGGCCTGCAGGGCGCCGTCGTCGGAGACGACGGCCAGCCCGCGGGCGGCCACCACCTCGTCCGGCTCGCCATCGCCGGCCAGCACGCCGTCGATGACCTGCCGGGCCAGCTTGGTGGTGAGCGCGCCCTCGTTGACCAGGGTGATGACCCGGGCCAGCTGGGCCGGCGTGATGGCCAGCTCGGTGAGCGCCACGCCCTCGGTCTTGGCCTGCTGCCCGAGGTAGGCCGACCACCAGGACCGGGCCTCGGCGGCCGTCGCCCCGGCGGCCACCGTCTGCTCGACCAGGCCGACGGCGTCGGCGGCGACCAGGTCACGCATCTCGAGATCGCTGAAGCCCCAGTCGGCCTGCAGCCGGGCGCGGCGCACCCAGGGCAGTTCCGGCAGCGCGCCGCGGATCTGCTCGACCCATTCGCGGTCCGGCGCGATCGGGACCAGGTCCGGCTCCGGGAAGTACCGGTAGTCCTCGGCGGTCTCCTTGGACCGGCCGGACGACGTGGTGCCGGTCGACTCGTCGAAGTGGCGGGTCTCCTGCACGATCCGCTCGCCGGCGACCAGACGCGCGCCCTGGCGCTGGATCTCGTGCCGCACCGCCCGCTCCACCGAGCGCAGCGAGTTCACGTTCTTGGTCTCGGTCCGGGTGCCCAGCTCGGTGGTGCCGGCCGGGGCGAGCGAGAGGTTGGCGTCGCAGCGCAGCGACCCCTGGTCCATCCGCACGTCCGAGACCTCGAGGGACAGCAGCAGGTCCCGCAGCGCCCGGACGTAGGAGCGGGCCACCAGCGGGGCCGCCGCCCTGGTGCCCAGGATCGGCTTGGTGACGATCTCGACGAGCGGGACGCCGGCCCGGTTGTAGTCCAGCAGCGAGTACTCGGCGCCCTGGATACGACCAGTCCGACCTCCCATGTGCGTGGACTTGCCGGTGTCCTCCTCCATGTGGGCCCGCTCGATCTCGATGCGCACCGTCTCCCCCGAGCCGTCATCCAGTTCCACGTCCAGGTACCCGTTGAACGCGATCGGCTCGTCGTACTGCGAGGTCTGGAAGTTCTTCGGCATGTCCGGGTAGAAGTAGTTCTTCCGGGCGAAGCGGCACCAGTCGGCGATCGTGCAGTTCAGGGCCAGCCCGATGCGGATGGCGTACTCCACCGCCGTCCGGTTCACCGTCGGCATCGCCCCGGGCAGGGCCAGGCACACCGGGCAGACCTGGGTGTTCGGCTCGCCGCCGTACGTGGTCGGGCAGCCGCAGAACATCTTGGTCGCAGTGCCCAGCTCGACGTGCACCTCCAGACCCATGGCGGGGTCGAAGGTCTCGATCGCCTCGTCGTAGTCCATCAGCATCGGAGCGCTCACGGTCGTCATCGCGCTGCCACCTCCAGTTCCGGCGCCAGGTCGGGCACGAGCCCGCCGTGCTGGGCGGCGTACGCGGCCTCGAACGCCGCAGCCACCTGGTAGATCCGTTCCTCACCGAGGGCCGGGCCCATGATCTGCAGCCCCACCGGCAGGCCGGTGTCCGAGGCCAGCCCGCTGGGCACGCTCATGGCCGGGATGCCGGCCAGCGACCCGGGGATGGTGGCCAGGTCGTTCAGGTACATGGCCATCGGGTCGTCCACCTTCTCCCCGAGCGGGAAGGCGGTCACCGGCGAGGCCGGCGAGATGAGCACGTCGGCCCGGGCGTACGCCCGCTCGAAGTCCCGCTTGATCAGGGTGCGGACCTTCTGCGCGGAGCCGTAGTAGGCGTCGTAGTAGCCGGCCGACAGCGCGTAGGTGCCCAGGATGATGCGGCGCTTGACCTCGGCACCGAAGCCCTGTCCGCGGGTGGCCGACATGACCTCCTCGGCCGAGACCAGCGCGGCCCCGGCCGCGTCCGTGGTGACCCGCAGCCCGTAGCGCATGGCGTCGAACCGGGCCAGGTTCGAGGAGCACTCGCTGGGCAGGATCAGGTAGTAGGTGGCCAGCGCGTACTCGAAGTTCGGGCAGGACACCTCGACGATCTCCGCGCCCGCGTCCTGCAGGGTGCGTACCGCCGTGGTGAACGACTCCAGCACCCCCGGCTGGTAGCCCTCGCCGGACAGCTCCTTCACCACACCGATGCGCAGTCCGCGCACCCCGTCGGTGGTGCCGCGGTGCACGGCGTCGACCACCCGCGGCGCGAAGTCCTCGATCGAGGTGGAGTCGAGCCGGTCGTGGCCGGCGATGGCCTCGTGCAGCAGCGCGGTGTCCAGCACCGTCCGCGCGCACGGGCCGACCTGGTCCAGCGACGAGGCCAGCGCGATGACCCCGTAGCGGGACACCCCGCCGTAGGTCGGCTTGGCACCGACGGTGCCGGTGACCGCGGCCGGCTGCCGGATCGACCCGCCGGTGTCGGTGCCGATGGCCAACGGGGCCTCGAAGGCGGCCAGCGCGGCCGCCGACCCACCGCCGGACCCACCCGGGATCCGGGTCAGGTCCCACGGGTTGCGGGTCGGGCCGTAGGCCGAGTTCTCCGTCGACGAGCCCATGGCGAACTCGTCAAGGTTGGTCTTGCCCACGATGACCACGCCCGCGTCGAGCAGCTTGCGGGTGACGGTCGCCGAGTACGGCGGGATCCAGCCCTCGAGGATCCTCGAGCCGGCGGTCGTCGGGACGCCCTGCTGGGTGACGATGTCCTTGAGCGCCAGCGGCACCCCGGCCAGCGGCGACGCGGCCGGCTCACCCGCGGCGCGGGCCCGGTCCACCGCCTGCGCCTGCTCCAGCGCCGACTCCCCGGACACGTGCAGGAAGGCGTGCACGTCGGCGTCGACCGCCTTGATCCGGTCCAGGTGCGCCTGGGTCACCTCGACCGCGCTCACCTCGCCGGAGGCGATGGCCGCGGCCAGGTCGGCCGCGGTGCGGCGGGTCAGGTCGTCGGCTCCGGACGACGGGGGGGCCACCGGACTCGTCACTGCTCCTCCCCGAGGATCTGCGGGACGCGGAAGCGGCCGTCCTGGGCGGCGGGCGCGGCGGCCAGCGCAGCGTCCCGGTCCAGGCCCGCACGCACAACGTCGTCGCGGTAGACGTTGATCAGCGGCACCGCGTGGCTGGTGGGTTCGATGTCGGGTTCCGCGGCCGCGGCCGCGCTCACCACGGCGACCGAGTCGAGGATGACCGAGAGCTGGTCGACGTAGACGTCCCGCTCGGTCGCGGTGATCTCCAGCCGGGCCAGCCGGGCCAGGTGGGTCACGTCGGCGGCGGTCAGCGTCGGGTGCCCGTCGCTGGTGGAGCCGGGGCTGGAGCTGGACACGATCCTCCCAGGGATGACGGACGCGAGCGCCGGCCGGAGCTCGCGTCCGCGGATGCCGGACGGCCCACCCGAGCGCACCCAGGTCCGGGCCGCGGACCAGTCTAGGCCGCGCCGCGTGTCCGCCATGTCCCGGTGACCTCGGCGAAACGCGCGTCGAGAAGACTCCGGATCGGCCAGAATGGTCCGGCTCCCGTGCACACACGGGCGCATCCGGGGTCGATCGTCCCCGGCCGCAGCACCTCGGTCCGACCTCGAGCCAACGGGACGGGCGCACTCGGCCCGGCCACCCGGCCCGGGCACCGATCGGAGGCACCGCCTGTCATGTCGTTCGTCCTGCGCGTCGTCCTGCCGGACCGTCCCGGCACCCTCGGGGCCGTGGCCACCGAGCTCGGCAAGGTGGACGCCGACATCCTGGCCATGGACGTGGTGGAACGGGCCCCCGACCAGGCGGTGGACGACATCGTGGTCTCCCTGCCCAACGGGCGGCAGCCGGACATCCTGATCACCGCGGCCGAATCGGTCCCCGGCGTCCGGGTGGAGTCGGTGCGGCCCGACCCGGGCGTGGGCGGCCGGCAGAAGGAGTGGGAGCTGGTCGAGGCGGTCACCGCCGATCCCGACCAGGCCATCGCGGCGCTGGCCCGGATGCTGCCGCAGGTGCTGCGGGCGGGCTGGGCGATGGTCGTCGAGGTGCACGACGACGGCCGGGTCGAGCTGCTGGCCGGCGGCGGCGGCACGCCCGACCTGACCGGCGTGCAGCCCGGGTGGGACCCGGTGGACCGGCCGGCGGTGCTGGACCCGGAGGCCGGCTGGGTGCCCGAGGACTGGAAGGCGATCGGCACGGAACTGGCCGTGGCCCCGCTGTGGAGCCCGCGGGTGTCGGTGCTGGTCGGCCGGCCCGGCGGGCCGGCCATCCGCGGCTCCGAAGTGGCCCGGCTGGCGCACCTGGCCGGGCTGGTGTCCGTGGTGTCGGCGTCCCTGCCGCCCAGCGCCCCGCTGCCGCCGCTGCTGTGACCGCCGACCTGCCCCCCGCCCCGATCCGGTCGCTCATCACCGGCGGCGTGAGGTCCGGCAAGTCGCGGCTGGCCGAGTCGCGCATCGCGCAGATGGCGGACGGCGGTCGGGGAGGTCCGGTGACCTACCTGGCGCCGGGGCCGGTGCCCGACCCGGCCGTGGACCTCGAGTGGGCCGACCGGATCGAGCGGCACCGGCGCCGCCGGCCGGCCGACTGGGTGACGGTCGAGACCACCGACGTCGCGGCGGCGCTGACCCGGGCCGACGGCCCGGTGCTGCTCGACGACCTGGGGACCTGGGTGACCGCGGTGCTGGACGCAGGCGACTCCCCGGACGGAACCGCCGGCCCGTCCGGCTGGGAGCTGCCCGGTGACGCGGCCGTCGATCTGGTGCAGGCGCACGTCGACGCGCTGGTGGCGGCGTGGCGTACGGCTCCCGGACCGCTGGTCGCCGTGACCAACGAGGTCGGTCTGGGCGTGGTGCCGGAGCACCGGTCCGGGCGGTTGTTCCGCGACGCGCTGGGGCTGGCCAACCAGCACCTGGCCGCGGCCTGTGACGAGGTGCTGCTGGTGGTGGCCGGCCGGGTGCTGGTCCTGCCGGCCTGAGCGAGGGACCTGAGCGAGGGGGAGTCATGTCCGCTGGGCAACCGCCCGTGGCGTTGAACAGCGATGTCGGCGAGGGCTTCGGCGCGTGGAGCTTCGGCGACGACGACGCCATCCTGGACGGGATCACCGCGGCCAACGTGGCCTGCGGGTTCCATGCCGGCGACCCGGCCATCCTGCGGCGCACCTGCGCGCGGGCCGCCGCCCGCGGCGTGTCCATCGGCGCCCAGGTGTCGTACCGGGATCTGGCCGGGTTCGGCCGCCGGTTCGTCGACGTGGACGCCACCGAGCTGGTCGACGACCTGCTGTACCAGATCGGCGCGCTGCGCATGTTCGCCGAGCTGGCCGGGTCGACGGTCGGCTACGTCAAGGCTCACGGAGCGCTCTACAACACCGCCGCCCGGCACACCGAGCACGCCGCGGCGATCGTCGAGGCGGCCGGACTGGCCGGCGGCCTGCCCGTGGTGTGCCAGCCCGGGACGGCGGTGTGGCGCCGGACGGTCGAGGCCGGCCTGGTGCCGGTGGCCGAGGTGTTCGCCGACCGCGCCTACACCCCCGACGGGCTGCTGGTGCGGCGGGCGCTGCCCGGCGCCGTGCTCACCGACCCCGACCAGGTCGCCGAGCGGGCCGTGACCATGCTGACCACCGGGACCGTGCCGGCCATCTCCGGCGAGACCGTCCGGTTCACCGAGCCGCCGGCCACCCTCTGCGTGCACAGCGACACCCCGGGCGCGGCAGCCATCGTCGCCGCCGTGCGCGCCGCGCTGACCGCCGCGGGGATCCCGCTCACCGGCATCGGGACCACCGCCGGCACTGGCACCGGGATCGACCCGGGCGCTGCGGAGGCGCCGGACGGTCCGCGGTGACCGAGCCGGACCGGCGCGGACCCGTGCCCGTCGGCATCCACCGGGCCGGTGACCGCGGCTGGCTGGTCGACGTGCCGGCCGACCTGATCCGCCCGCTGACCGACCGGCTGGCCGTCGGGCCGTGGGCGGAGCGGCTCGCCGCGGTGGTGCCGGCCGCGGCCACCGTCCTGGTGACCGTCCGGGACGCGACCGACATGCCCTCGCTGCGAACGCATCTCGCCGGACTGGTGGAGCCGGGGGCGTTCACCACCGCGGGCACCGGACCCGCCGCCACGGTGGCCGAGCTGGTCGTCCCGGTCCGCTACGACGGCCCCGACCTGGCCGAGGTGGCCCGGCGGTGCGGGTGTTCCGTCGACGCCGTGGTGGCCGCCCACACCGGAGCGGTGCACACCGTCGGGTTCTTCGGGTTCGCGCCCGGGTTCGCCTACCTGGACGGGCTGCCGGCCGCCCTGGCCCTGCCCCGCCGGGACGACCCGCGCACCTCGATCGACGCCGGCACGGTGGCCATCGCCGGCCGGCAGAGCATCGTCTACCCCGGCGGCACCCCGGGCGGGTGGCACCTGCTGGGCCACACCGACGTGCGGCTGTGGGACCTGGACCGTGACCCGCCGGCGCTGCTGGCGGTGGGCGACCGGGTGCGCTTCCGGGCGGCCGGGCAGTGACCGGGCCGGTGATCACCGTGCTGCGGGCCGGCCCGCTCACCACCGTCCAGGACGCCGGCCGCACCGGGCACACCGCGGTCGGGGTGTCCACCTCAGGCGCAGCGGATCTCCCGTCGTACCGGCTGGCCGTCCGGCTGGTGGGCGCGCCGGCCGGGACGGCCGCGCTGGAGATCACCCTGGGCGGGTTGGTCGCCGTGCTGGACGCCGACCGCTGGGTCGCGGTCACCGGCGCCCCGGCGCCCCTGACCGTGGCCGGACGGCCGGTCACCGGCCCGCTGGTCCGGGTGCCGGCCGGCGCACCGCTGGCCGTCGGTACCCCCGCCGTCGGGCTGCGCAGCTACCTGGCCGTGGGCGGTGGCCTGCTGGTCCGACCGGTGCTCGGATCGAGGTCGACCGACACGCTGGCCGGGCTCGGCCCGCCCCCGGTGGCCGACGGCCTGCACATCCCGATCGGCCCGGACGGTCCGCCCGCCGACGACGCCGACCTCGCCGTCAGCCGGGTCCCGGCCGACGCGGCCACCGCCCGGTTCCGCTGGGGTCCACGGGACGACCGCTTCTCGGCCGCGGACCGGGCCGCGCTGGTCGGCACGACGTGGACGGTGTCGCCGGACAGCAACCGGGTCGGCGCCCGACTGACCGGCGCCCGGCTGCGGTCCGCGGCAGGCACCCTGCCGAGCGAGGGTACGGTGGCCGGTTCGCTGCAGGTCCCGCCGTCAGGCGAGCCCATCGTCTTCCTGGCCGACCATCCCGTCACCGGCGGGTACCCGGTCATCGGCGTGCTCACCGACCCGGACCTCGCACTGCTGGCCCAGTGCCGGCCGGGCACGAGCGTGCGGTTGCTGCCGGTGGCGTGAGCCGCGCCCCTGGCTCGGCCTGGTTCCCTCTGCTTGCATGATCCGCATGTCCGACCAGGTCTCGACCCGCTCGGCCGAGGAACGCGCCGATCGGCTCAAGGAGCGCATCTACATCACCTTCACCGCGCTGGCGGTGGTGTTGGCGCTGCGCTCGCACGCCGAATCGACCGGCGCGGTCGCCCGCACCCTGCTCATCGCGGTCGTCGGCACTCTGCTGGCCGTCTTCGTGGCCGACGTCGTCTCGCACATCGCCGTGCACGCCGCGTTCCCCCGACCCGCGGAACTCCGGCACATCGCCGGGGTGAGCAGCAGTGCGCTCGGCGTCCTGGTGCTGCCGATGATCTTCATCGGACTGGCCGCGCTGGACGTCTGGACGCTCGACGGGGCGCTGCGCGCCTCGACCATCGCGCTGATCGCCGCCCTCGCCGCGGCCGGCTGGCTCGCCGTGCGCCGGGTGCGACTGCCGCGGTGGCAGAAGCTGGTGGTGCTGTTCGCCGAGGTGGTGCTGGGCGTCGTCGTGGTGCTGCTGGAACTGTGGGCGCACGGCTGACCCGAGGCGGGCGCCGGGCCGGCTCCCGAGGCCCGGTCAGCCGATGAGCAGCACCGGCTTGACCGTCGCACCGGAGAGCGAGTCGGCCTCGGCGGTGTTGATGTCGTCGAGCGGGTAGGTGCGGACCAGCTTGTCGAACGGGAACCGGCCGTGCCGCCACAGCTCGATGAGCCGGGGCACGAACACCTGGGGGACGCCGCCCCCCAGATTCACGAAGGTCGCCTTCCTGCCGTTCAACTGGCCCGGGGCGATCTCGAGCATGCCGCGGCCGACGCCCAGGAAGACCGCCTCACCGCGGCGGCGCAGCACGGCGATGGTGGCCGAGATGGCCGAGGTCACCGCAGTGGTGTCCACCGCGTAGTCCATGCCGTCCTCGGGTCCGTCGCCGCCGCGCACCGCCTCGACCAGGTCCGGGTCGTCGGCCAGCACCGTCCGCGTCGCTCCGAGTTCCCGGGCCACGTCCAGCCGGGACTGCTTGAGGTCCACCGCCACGATCTCCCCGGCCCCGGCCACCTTGGCCGCCATCAGCGCGGCCAGCCCGACCGCGCCGGCACCGAACACCGCGACGCGGGAGCCCGGCCACGGCTTCATCTCGTTCAGCACGGCGCCCGCGCCGGTCTGCAGACCGCAGCCCAACGGGCCGAGCAGTTCCAGCGGCAGGTCCTTGGGGACCACCACGACGTTCCGCTCGGTGGCCCAGGCGTACTCGGCGAA
This sequence comes from Nakamurella leprariae, assembly GCF_016918035.1. GTDB lineage: Bacteria > Actinomycetota > Actinomycetes > Mycobacteriales > Nakamurellaceae > Nakamurella > Nakamurella leprariae. The sequence continues at coordinate 111,320 of NZ_JAERWK010000016.1, forward strand.
CGACGACTGCCCGAACCAGCGGTGGGCCAGGCCGTGCCCGTCGGCGTCGGTGACCGCACCGGTGCCGTCGGGGCGCCGGCCGCTCACGTTGCGGAGGGGGAACTCCGCGCAGTACGCGGGTTCGCCGCCCAGACAGGCGGAGCACTTGCCACACGAGTCGAAACTGAGGATGACGTGGTCCCCGGGCACGACCCGGATGACGGATGAGCCGACGGCCTCGACCACACCGCTGCCCTCGTGGCCGAGGATCACCGGCGCCAGGGACAGACCGGAGTTCGGCTCCCGGGCGACCATGTCGGTGTGGCACATTCCGGCGGCGACCACCCTGACCAGCACCTCGTCCGGGCGCAGGTCGCTCCCGGTGACCGTCTCGATGGTGTAGGGCTGGCCGGCTGACCGCGACACTGCGGCTCGGAACTCGGGCATCGTCGTCCGTTCTCTCGGCTGATGATCACCGGCATTGTCCGGCAGCCAGACAGTTCCTGCACAGCGAAACAATCCCAGCTGGGTGGCTCAGCCGGCCGCACCCACCACCAGCAGTGCCGTGACGGCGGTCTCGACCATCGCACCCATGACGTCACCGGTGGTCCCGCCCAACCGGCGGACGCACCGGCGCAGCAGCAGCAGCACCGCGGCGGCGGCCACGACCACCGCCGCCACGCCCTGCCACCACGGGCGGCCGGTCGCCGTCATCGCCGCCGCAGCCGCGCCGCCGGCCAGCAGCAGCCAGACCGGCCCCACCCAGCCCGGGACGCTGCCGGCCACCGTGGCCCCCAACCCCTCCGGGCGCGCGGCCGGCACGCCGCGACGGCAGCCCGCGGCGAGCGCGATCCGGGCCAGCACCACCAGCAGCCCGGCCAGCAGCCAGCCGGACGGCCGGGCCAGCACGGCGGCCAGCGCGGCCACCTGCAGCAGCACGGTCAGCGTCGCGGTGACGACCCCGGCCGGGCCGATGTCGCCGGTGCGCATCACCGCCAGCGCCTGCTCCCGGTCGAACGACGCGGCCAGACCGTCGGCGGTGTCGGCCAGCCCGTCCAGGTGGAGGCCGCGGGTGGCCACCGCCACCGTGGCCACGGCCAGACCGGCGGTGACCAATGCCGGCACCGCCAGCAGGCTGCCCAGCCAGGCCAGGGCGCCGACCCAGGCGCCGAGCGGCAGCACGGCAAGAGGTGCCAGACCCATGGCCACTCCGGCGCGGGCCCGGTCGATGCGACGCGGCGCCGGCACCCGCAGCACGGTGAGCGTGCCGACGGCCAGGCGCAGGCCGTCGGTCAGCACGCCGGGCCCGGCGCTCACAGCTGCAGATCGGACAGCAAGGCCATCTCGCCGAGCACCAGGGCGGCCGAGCGCAGCACCGGCACCGCGGCCAGCGCCCCGGTGCCCTCCCCCAGCCGCATGCCCAGGTCGAGCACCGGGACCAGTCCGAGCTTGTCCAGGGCCAGCGACTGGGCCGGCTCGGTGGACCGGTGCCCGGCCGCGAACCAGGCGACCGCGGTCGACGCCAGCGCCTGCACGACCAGCGCCTGGGCCAGCGAGATGAGCCCGTCCAGCAGCACCGGCACGCCCCGCCGGGCCGCGCCGAGCAGGAAACCGACGCCCACGGCCAGGTCCGGGCCACCCAGGGCGGCCAGGGCGAGCACCGGATCGACCGGACCGGCGCCGTGGACCGCGTCGCCGTGCTCCCGGCTGAAGCGGTCGAGCGCCTGCTGCACGACCTGCTGTTTGTGGGCCAGGCCGGCGTCGTCGACCCCGGTGCCCCGACCGGTGACCTCGGCGGCGGGCAGGCCGAGCAGCAGCGCGACCAGCGCCGCGGCCGGCGTGGTGTTTCCGATGCCCAACTCGCCGGCGATGAGCAGGTCGGCGCCGGCGGCGATCTCCTGCGCGGCGATCCGGTCACCCAGCCGCAGCGCGGCCTCGGCCAGCGGCACCGGCATGGCGTCGGTCAGCTGGATCGCACCGCTGGACCGGGTCAGCTTGTGCGCCTGCACCTGCTGCCGGACGGCGTCCGGGAGGCCGGTCAGGTCGTCGTCCACGCTGATGTCCAGCACCCGGAGCGCGACTCCGTGCTGCCGGGCCAGCACCGCGGCACCGGCCCGGCCGGTCACCAGCGTGTGCACCATCGCCGGTGTGACCGCCCGCGGGTAGGCCGAGACCCCGTGCTCGGCGACGCCGTGGTCACCGGCGAACACCACGGCGTGGATCCGCTGCGGCGGCCGCGGCGGCACGGTGCCCTGGCAGCCGGCCAGCCAGGCGGCCAGGTCCTCCAGCCGGCCCAGCGCACCGGCGGGTTGGGCCAGGGCGGCCAGCCGGGCCCGGGCCTGCTCCACCACCCGGACGTCCGGGACCGGGACGGGGCCGGGACGGCGCACGTCGGTCAGGTCGGGGACGATGGCCGGGAGCGGCGGTGTGGGGTCGTTCGACACCGGACGATCCTGCCCCATCCGGGCAGGCTCAGGAGCGGGCCGGACCGGACAGCGACCCGTCCAGGCCCGGCGGCAGCAGCGTCTCGACCCGGACGATCGCCTCACCGGGCTCGTGCGTGACCCGGAACACCGCGCCGGACGGCACCTCTCGCCACGGCATCTCGGCCAGGTCCTCGCCGAGCAGGTCGGCGATGGCCACCCGGAGCACGTCGCCGTGGCTGATCACCGCGACCGGACCGTCGAGATCGGTGACCAGCGGCGAGGCGAGGACGGCCGCGACCCGGGCCCGGACGTCGTCCAGCGACTCCCCGCCCTCGGGCCGCCAGAACGGGTCGCCGGCATCGGTCTCACCGACCCGGTCGGCCGCCTCCTGGGTGGTCAGCCCCTCCAGCACCCCCAGCCCGCGTTCGCGCAACAGGGTGGACGCGAAGGGACGCAGACCGGTGACGCGGGCCACGATCTCGGCCGTCTGCCAGGCCCGGGTCAGATCGGAGCTGAGCACCCGGTGCACCCCGACCCCGGCCAGCAGGGCCGCGGTGGCCGCGGCCTGCGCCCGGCCCAGATCGGTCAGCTCCGGGGTGGTCCGCTGGCCCTGGACCAGACCCCGCTCGTTCCAGGTCGACTGGCCGTGCCGCACCAGGTACAGCTCACTCATCGATACCTCCCGGGGTGGATCCGACGGCGGGGTCGAAGGCGGCGACCGACCCGATCACCGTCACGGCGGGAGCGCCGATCCCGGCCTCCTCGGCCCGCTCGGCGATCTCGGCCAGGCCGGCCCGGACGGTGCGCTGGGACGGCAGCCCACCGTCGGCGATGATGGCCGCCGGGGTGTCGGCAGGCATGCCCGCAGCCAGCAGCGCGCGGGCCACGGCGGCCAGGGTGCCCACGCCCATGAGCACGACCAGGGAGGTGCCCGTCCGGGCCAGCGCGGCGTAGTCGAGGGTGGAGCGCGGGTCGTCCGGCGCGACGTGCGCGGAGATGACGGTGAACCCCTGGTTGGCCGTCCGGTGCGTCACCGGGATGCCGGCCAGCGCCGGCACCGCCACCGCCGACGTCACTCCCGGCACCAGCTGCACCTCGACGCCGGCCCGGGCGCAGGCCTGCCACTCCTCACCGCCGCGGCCGAAGACGAAGTTGTCGCCGCCCTTGAGCCGCACCACGGTGCGACCGGCGAGGGCGTGCTCGACCAGCAGGCGGTTGATCTCCTGCTGCGGGGTGGTGCGGCCACCGGGGATCTTCGAGACGTCAATGATCTCGGTGGTCGGGCGCAGCCCCTCCAGGACGGCCAGCGGGGCGAGCCGGTCGGTCACCACCACGTCGGCCTCGTGCAGCGCGGCGAGCCCGGCCATGGTGATCAGTCCGGGGTCGCCGGGTCCGCCCCCGACCAGGATCACCCGGCCGCCCAGCCGGCGTCGGCCGCCCGTCCCGGGCACCGGCGCGGCGCCCCGACCACTGCCGCCCAGGCAGAACCGCCGGTGCGTGTCGGCCAGCGCCCGCACGCGCGCGTCGGCAGCCTCGTCGCCGGTGGCGGCGATGACCAGCCAGGCCCGCTCGACGTCACCGTCGAGCACGTCCCGCGGGTGCGCGGTGATCAGGTCACGGGCGGCCAGATCGGCGAGCGCGGCGGACAGTTCCGATGCCACCACGGTGACGGCGGCGTCCTCGGCCCGCAGCGACGCCACCCGGCCCAGCGCCTCCGGGCCGCCGCCGACGACCAACACCGGTCGCCCCGCCACCGGCAGTTCGACCCGCCAGCCCGACCTTCTGCTCAACTGCCCACTCCCATGACCCTGCCGACCGCTGCGCGGAGATCCGCCCGGCCGACGATACGGGGCCGGACGGGAGCTGCCGGCCAGGCCGGTGTGCCGGCCGACGGCGGCCTGGGGGCGCGACGTGGGCCCGGAACCGGAGCGACGAGGGTGGGCGACGGCTGGGCGACGAGTCAGGCCACCGGGCCGGTGGGGCTGGGCAGCCCGGCCGCCCGCCACCACCGGTGCCGCCCCAGCCGGGCCAGCAGTTCGGTGAGGTCGTCGCTGCAGCCCGGCACGCTGATGGACGGCGCGTACCGGGGGTCGGCGCCGGGCGCCGGGTGGCCACCCAGCTCGGGGACCGACCGACCCGCGGCCTGCCGCAGGCGCACCTCGTCGAGGACGGCCGCGACCAGGTCGTTGGGCAGCTCGTCGTGATCCCCGACGGCGCGGGCGAGATCCCAGGTGTGCACGGTCATCTCCTCGGCGAGCCACCAACTCACCCCGACCGGGTCGACGTCCCGGCCATCGGCGGCGCGGACCGTGGCGTCGGCGAAGTCCGGCACCGACCACACGTCCCGGGCCTGCGCCAGCGCCGCCGTCCAGTCCGCGGTCGGATCGGTCCCGACCCCGGTCCCGGCTCCGCCGCCACCGCCGGTCGGCGCTGCGCCGGCCGCCGCGATCCGGGCCGGCGAGGGCAGCGCCGCGGTCGCCCACCGCAGCTGGTCGGTGGCGTGGATGATCAGATCGCGCACCGACCAGGTACCCGCCGGGGTGGCCGACGACCACTGCGACGGATGCACGACCGCCACGCGGTGGTCGAACTGACGCAGGGCGCTGCGCACGGCGGTGCCGGTGTCCATCGGAGGATGACAGCAGCGTCGGCAGGCGCGGGCAAGTCGGACCGACCGGGTCCCGGGCGCGGCGACGGCGCGTCCCGCACCCGAGACGGTCGGTGTCGGCTAGATCACACTTCGCGACCAGTCGAACACGCTCGGCAGCCGCCGAGATGTTGACGGGTCAGGACGTCCGGACTCGGCGGCTACCGTCGTCGGCATGCCGCGCAGGTCGCCCCGCCCGGACGCCGGCCGCGGTCCCGCCCGCCGGCGCGGCGGCGGCCGCCCCGGCGCAGGCGCCGGACCGGACGACGGCGACCGCCCCGCGGGGCCACGCGGCTGGCAGCAGCTGGTGAGCACGGCCGAGGGCGATTTCCTGGTCCGGTCGGTGCCCGGCGCCGCTGCGGGCAAGGTCTACCGCTGCCCGGGCTGCCTGCAGGAGATCGCCGTCGGCGTCGCCCACGTCGTGGTGTGGCCGCACCACGACGGGCGGGGCAGCGGAGTCGCCGACCGCCGGCACTGGCACGGCGGATGCTGGGACCGCCGGTCCCGCCGCGGGGGTCCCGGGCGCCTGCCGTGGTGAGCGGCGCCCGACGCGGTCAGGATCCGTCGTCGCTGCCGCCGGTCGCCGCGTCCGGCTGCGCTCCGTCCGCCGTGCTGTCCTGACCGCTGTCCTGACCGCTGTCCTGACCGCTGTCCTGACCGCTGTCCTGACCGCCGTCCCGGCCGCCGTCCGCCGCGCCGATCTGCGCGACGGCACGAGCCGCGTCCGGACCCTGGTCCAGCAGCAGCCGGAACCCGGCCTCGTCCAGGATCGGGACGCTGAGCTGCACGGCCTTGTCGTACTTGCTGCCTGGGTTCTCCCCCACGACCACGAACGCCGTCTTGGACGAGACCGATCCGGCCGCCTTGGCCCCGCGCTCCAGCAGCACCGTCTTGGCCTCGTCCCGGGAGAAGCCCTCCAGTGCCCCGGTGACGACCACGGAGAGTCCGACCAGTGTCTGCTCCGGCCGGCCGGCGCGGTCATCGGCCATCCGCACCCCGGCCGCCGCCCAGCGGTCGACGATCCGGCCGTGCCAGTCGACGGTGAACCACTCGAGGACGGACTCGGCGATGGTCGGCCCCACCCCCTCGACGGCGGCCAGCTCCTCCACCGAGGCGGCGCGGATGGCGTCCAGGTCCCCGAAGTGCTGGGCCAGGGCGCGCGCCGCCGTCGGTCCGACGTGCCGGATGGACAGCGCGACCAGCACCCGCCACAGCGGCTGCTGCTTGCGGGACTCGAGGTTGGTCAGCAGCCGCCGCCCGTTGGCCGACAGGGCGCCGGCCTTGGTGGTGAACAGCGGGACGGTCAGCAGCGTCGCCTCGTCCAGCCCGTACGACTCGCCCGACTGCGGGTCGGTGCCGGGGAACAGGTCGCCTTCGTCGGTGATCGCACCCGCGGTGAGCAGCGCGGTCGCGGCCTCGTAGCCCAGCCCCTCGATGTCGAACGCCCCGCGGCCCGCGATGTGGAACACCCGCTCCCGGAGTTGCGCGGGACAGCTGCGGGCGTTCGGGCACCGGATGTCGATGTCGCCCTCGCGCATGTGCCGCAGCTCGGTGCCGCACTCCGGGCAGTGGGTGGGCATCTCGAACTCGCGGACCTCGCGGCCCTCGCGCAGCTCCACCACCGGACCGAGCACCTCGGGAATGACGTCGCCCGCCTTGCGGATGACCACCCGGTCGCCGATGAGCACGCCCTTGCGCTTGACCTCCTGCGCGTTGTGCAGGGTGGCCAGGCCGACGGTCGACCCGGCCACCAGCACCGGCTCCAGGAAGGCGAACGGTGTGACCCGGCCGGTGCGGCCGACATTGACCCGGATGTCGAGCAGGTCGGTGGTGGCCTCCTCCGGCGGGTACTTGTAGGCGATCGCCCAGCGGGGCGCCCGCGAGGTCGACCCCAGCCGGCGCTGCGACGCCACTTCGTCGACCTTCACGACCAGACCGTCGATCTCGTGCTCGACGTCGTGCCGGTGCTCGTGCCAGTACGCGACCCGGTCGGCGATCTCGGCGGCGCTGTGCACCACCCGGTTGTGCTCGGACACGGGCAGGCCCCACGCGCGCAACCACTCGTAGGCCTCGGACTGGCGGCTGATGGTGAAGCCGGTCCGCGCGCCCAGCCCGTGGCAGAGCATGGTCAGCGGCCGGGACGCGGTCACCCGCGGATCCTTCTGCCGCAGCGACCCGGCCGCGGAGTTCCGCGGGTTCGCGAACGGCGCCCTGCCCGCCGCGACCAGGTCCGCGTTGAGCTGCTCGAACCCGGCCACCGGGAAGAACACCTCGCCCCGGATCTCCACCAGTTCGGGGACCGGGTGCTCCCCGTCGTCGCGCAATCGTTCCGGGATCGCGGCGATGGTCCGGACGTTGAGGGTGACGTCCTCACCGACGCGACCGTCACCCCGGGTCGCCGCCCGTTCCAGCCGACCGTGGCGGTAGACCAGGTCGACGGCCAGGCCGTCGATCTTCAGCTCGGTGAGCCAGCTGACCGGCCCGTGGGCGTCGCGCTCGGTCCGCTCCACCCAGGCGGCCAGCTCGTCCGCCGAGAACACGTTGTCCAGGCTGAGCATCCGCTCCAGGTGCTCCACCGGTTCGAACCCGGTGTTCTGGGCCGCGGTGCCGCCGACCCGCTGCGTCGGCGAGTCGGGGCTGACCAGGGCCGGGTGCTGCTCCTCCAGCTCCTGCAGCCGGCGCACCAGCGCGTCGAACTCGCCGTCGGTCATCGTCGGGGCATCGCGCCCGTAGTACTGGAACTGCGCGTCGGTGATCTGCTGGCTGAGCTCGCGGTGCTCTCGGGCGGCGTCCGGCGGCACCTCCGCCGCGGGCGTCCCGGTCGTCGCCACCGCGTGTTCAGCACTCTCAGTCACGGCCGCCAGCCTAGGACGGACCCCCGACACCGCTGGGACGCCGGCGGCGCGACCGGCACGATGGGCGGATGAGCTCCCCCGCTGCGCCCGCCCGACCCGACCTCGCGCCGCTGAGCGACGCGACGCTGGCCTTCCTCACCGAGCGGCACCTGGCCACCCTGACCACACTGCGAGCGGACGGTTCGCCGCACGTCGTCGCGGTCGGGTTCACCTGGGACGCCGACGCGGGGCTGGTCCGGGTGATCACCAACGACGGGTCGGTCAAGGTCCGCAACGCCGAGCGGCCCGGTCGTCCCGGTCGGCCGAACCGCGCCGCGGTCAGTCAGGTCGACGGCCGCCGCTGGCTCACTCTGGAGGGGACCGTGCGGATCAGCCGCGAGCCGGCGGACGTGCAGGAGGCGGTGCGGCGGTACGCCGGCCGGTACCGGGTGCCGCGGGAGAACCCGACTCGGGTGGTGGTGGTCATCGAGGTCGACCGGGTGCTGGGCTCGGTGCCCGGCTGATCCGGCGGATCGCCCGGATCACCAGGACTCGGGCAGCTCCTGGAGGGCCCGGGCCAGCTCACGGACGCGGCCCAGCGCGGTCCGGGCCCAGGCCGGTGACGCCCCGGCCAGCCCGCAGGTCGGGGTGGGCACCACCCGCTGGGCCAGGTCCTGCCGGCGGAAGCCGAGCCGGTCCCAGATCGCCAGCAACGGCGCGGCCAACGGGCGCAACGGGACGGGGGCCGCCCCGTCGGCGTCCCCGTCAGCGGTCCCGCCATCCCCCGGGCGGACCGCGTCCGAGGACGCGCCCGGGCCGCGCGGGGCCGAGAGCGAGGCGGGCGCCGGGCGCACCGACGGCACCAGGCCGGCCAGCAGCACGGTGCCCGCCTCGATCGCCTCGCCCAGCGGGTCCAGCGCGGCCGCCCCGGTACGCAGCGCGGTCACGTCCAGTGAGATCGCCTCGAAACCGGCCTCCCGCAACAGCGTGATCGGCACGTCCCGGGCGCAGCAGTGGGCCACCGTCGGGTGCCCGGCCAGCGGCGCCAGCACCGCGGCGAGCACCTCGCTGACCCGCTGTGGCTCGACCGGGCGGTGGGTACCGAAGCCGCTGGCCGTGGGCAGCCGGCCGCCGAGCACCGCCGGCAGCGACGGTTCGTCGAACTGCACCACGATCGGCAGGTCGCCGAGCCGACGGCGCAGCTCGGCCACGTGCAGCCGCAGCCCCTCGGTGAGCGACGCGGCCAGGTCGTCCACCGCACCGTCATCGGTCACGGCCCGGTTGCCGGACGGCAGTTCCAGCGACGCGGCCAGCGACCACGGTCCGCAGACCTGCACCTTGAGCCCCGGCGCCCCGGCGAAGGCGGCCTCGGCGGCGTCCAGGTCCCAGGCCAGCATGTCCACCGCCCGCCGGGTGTCGATGCCCGGTCGTCGGCTCAGCCGCCAGCCGGACGGCACCACCTCGGCCGGGATGTCGACCATGACACCGACCGCTCGGCCGATCAGGTCCGCGCCCACCCCGCGGGCCGGCAGCTCGACCAGGTGCGGCAACTCGGGCAGTTCGCCGGCCACGATGCGCGCGGCCTCCATCGGATCGGTGCCGGGCATCGACCCCACGCCGGTGGCCGCCGCCGTCCACCACGGCACGGCCGTCGGGGTGCTCGGGTCGCCCAGCCCGAGCGCGGTGCGCTCGGCGTCGCTCAGGCCGGCGTCGTCCGATCCGGGGACGAACAGTCCGGTCACCGCGGGGTCCCCGTCCCGGTGGCGACCTCCGCCGCGGCGGCCGTGTTGACGCCGGTGCCGACGACGGTGCCGACGACGGTGCTGACGACGGTGCCGGCGGCGATGACGAAGTCGTCGCCCGGGTCGTAGACCACGGCGGTCTGTCCTGGCGCCACCCCGCGGACCGGCTGGTCCAGCGCCACCCGCAGCTGCTCCGTTCGCTGTGGTCCGGGTCGCAGGTCCGCCGTCCCGGCCACCGTGCCGCCGTGGGCACGCAGTTGCACGGTGCAGCGCAGCGGGAAGTCCGACGGCCGGCCGCTGGGGAACACCACCCGCTCGGCGGTGACCTCGTGGACGTCCAACCCGGTGACGGGGCCGACGGTCACCGTGCCGGAGACCGGCTCGATGCCCAGCACGAACCGGGGTCGCCCGTCGGGCGCCGGCCGGGACAGACCCAGCCCCTTGCGCTGACCGATCGTGTACCCGTGCGTCCCGCGGTGCTCACCCAGCACCGCGCCGGTGGTCGCATCGACCAGCGGGCCGGGGCGGTCGCCCAGCCGCTCGGCCAGGTACCCGCGGGTGTCACCGTCGGGGATGAAGCAGATGTCGTAGGAGTCCGGCTTCGCCGCCACCGCGAACCCGCGGGCGGCAGCCTCGCGACGCACCTGCTCCTTGGTCATGCCCGCGAGCGGGAACAGGCTGTGGGACAACTGGTCCTCGGTGAGCACGGCCAGCACGTACGACTGGTCCTTGGCCGCGTCCAGCGACCGGTGCAGCACGCCGTCCACCATCCGCACGTGGTGACCGGTGGCCACCGCGTCGAAGCCCAGCGCCACGGCCCGGTCGAGCAGGGCGGCGAACTTGATCTTCTCGTTGCAGCGCAGGCACGGGTTCGGGGTCCGCCCGGCCTCGTACTCGGCCAGGAAGTCCGCCACCACCGTCTCGGCGAACTCCTCGCTGAAGTCCCACACGTAGTACGGGATGCCGAGCCGGTCACAGACCCGCCGGGCGTCCATCGCGTCCTCGATGGTGCAGCACCCGCGGGAGCCGGTGCGCAGGGTGCCCGGCGTGCGGGACAGCGCCATGTGCACGCCGGTGACCTCGTGCCCGGCGTCGATCGCCAGCGCGGCCGCCACCGCGGAGTCCACGCCGCCGCTCATCGCGGCGACCACCCTCATGCCCGGCTCCCCGACGCTGCCGGTGTGGCCGGCGTGGTCGGCGTGGTCGATCCGGTCGGCACGCTCATCGCCGGCGGCTGCCGGCCAGTGCGGCGGCCCGGGCCCGCTCGACCACCGGGGCGATCACGTCGAGCACCGCCCGCACGTCGCCCGGCGACGAGGTGTGGCCGAAGGAGAACCGCAACGCACCGCGGGCGGTGCGCTCGTCCATACCCATGGCCAGCAGCACGTGGGACGGGCGGGGGACCCCCGCGGTGCAGGCCGAACCGGTGGAGCACTCGATGCCGCGGGCGTCCAGCAGCATGAGCAGCGCGTCGCCCTCGCAACCGGGGAACCGCAGGTGCGCGCTGCCCGGGAGCCGGGACGGGCCACCGTCGATGATCGACTGGCCCGGATCGCCGGTCAGCTCGACATCGGGCAGGAGGGCGCGGATCCCGGACACCAACTCGTCGCGCAGGGCGGCCAGCGCGGCGGCCCGCTCGGCCCGCTGCTGCACCGCGTCGTGCACGGCGACGGCCAGCCCGACGGCGGCCGGGACGTCGAGGGTCCCGGACCGGATGCCGCGCTCCTGCCCGCCGCCGTAGAGCAGCGGCTCGACCGGCGTCTGCCGGGTCACCAGCAGCGCTCCGACCCCGGTGGTCGCCCCCAGCTTGTGGCCGCTGACCGAGAGCGCGTCGACGCCCACGGCGGCGAAGTCGACCGGCAGCTGGCCGACCGCCTGGACGGCGTCGGTGTGCAGCGGGATGCCCCGGGCGTGGGCGACACCGGCCAGCTCGCGCACCGGGTTCACCGTGCCGACCTCGTTGTTGGCCCACATCACCGAGACCAGCGCCACCTCGTCGGGCGCTTCGTTGATCGCCGCGGCCAGGGTGTCGGCGTGCACGCGGCCGTAGTCGTCGACCTCCAGCCAGCCGAGCTCGACCCCGTCCCGAGCGGCCAGGTGCTCCGCGGTGTCCAGCACGGCGTGGTGTTCGATGGCGGGCACCAGCACCCGCCGGCGACGCGGATCGGCCTGACGACGCGCCCGCAGGATGCCGGTCAGGGCCAGGTTGTCGCTCTCGGTGCCGCCGGAGGTGAACACCACCTCACTGGGCCGGGCGCCGAGGTCGGCGGCGATGCTCTCGCGCGCCTCCTCCAGCCGACGGCGCGCCGCCCGCCCACTGGCGTGCAGCGACGAGGCGTTGCCGGTGGTCGCGGAGGCGGCGGCGACGGCCTCGATCACCGCCGGCAGGACCGGGGTGGTGGCGGCGTGGTCGAGGTAGGTCATCGGCGTCCAGGGTAGGCCGTTCCCGGCGGGGCACGGCGCACGAGGCCGCCCGGGAGGCGACTCGACGGCCCGCTCCCGGCGGAGCGGCTCAGCCCTTGCGTTCCCGGACGGCCTCGGTCAGCGCCGGGGCGATGGTGAACAGGTCGCCGACGACGCCGACGTCCGCGAGCTCGAAGATCGGCGCGTCCGGGTCCTTGTTCACCGCGACGATCGTCTTCGACGTCTGCATCCCCGCCCGGTGCTGGATGGCGCCGGACACCCCCAGAGCGATGTACAGCTGCGGGGAGACGGTGGTGCCGGTCTGGCCCACCTGGAACTGCGACGGGTAGTACCCGGAGTCGACCGCGGCGCGCGAGGCGCCGACGGCACCGCCGAACACGTCGGCCAGCGCCTCGACCAGGGCGAAGTTCTCGGCGGAGCCGACGCCGCGGCCGCCGGAGACGACGACGTCCGCGGCGGTCAGCTCGGGCCGGTCGCCCGCCGGCTCCGGGTGCTCGGCCACCACCCGGGCCGACACAGCCGGGTCGACGACCAGCTCGACCGGCACGACCTCGGCCGTGCCCGCGGTCTCCTGCGCCTCGATGGCGCTGGTCCGCAGCGAGATGATCGGCGTCCCCACGGTGACGCGGGCGTGCACCGTGTACTCACCACCGAACACCGACTGCTCCGCCACCACGGTGCCGTCCTCGGCCAGCCGGACGTCGACGGCATCGGCCAACAGGCCGGACTCCAGGCGGGCGGACAACCGTCCGGCCACCTCCCGGCCGTCGATGGTCGACGGCAGCAGGACGGCCACCGGCTGCGTCTGTGCGGCGGCGGCGGCCAGCGCGGCCACGGCCGGGGTGATCAGGTACGCCTCGGCGTCCGGGCCCTCGGCGGCGAACACCCGGCTCGCACCGTGCCGGCCCAGCTCCGCCGCCAACTGCTGGGCGGTCCCCGGCGTCCCGACCACGACCGCGGTCGGGTCCCCCAGCCGGGCCGCGGCGGTCAGCAGTTCGGCGGTGATGGGACGCAGTGCGCCGCCGGCATGGTCGACCAGGACCAGGACGGGCTGGGACATCGGGGCGTTCCTCTCACTCTGGCGTTCGGGTCGAGCGGTGACGGGTCGAGCGGTGACGGACGGGAGGGGCTCAGAGCAGACGGCCGGCGACCAGGTGCTCGACCACGGTGGCGACCGAGTTCCCCTGACCGTCGTCGGTGAGCGTCTCCCCCGCCGCTCGGGCCGGACGCGGTGCGCCGGCCAGCACGGTGGTGGACGTCGCACCGGTCCCGAACCGGGCGGGATCCACCTCGAGGTCGTCCAGGCCCAGGACGCTGACCGGCTTCTTCTTGGCCGACATGATCCCCTTGAAGTTGGGATAACGCGGCTCGTTCGTCTTCTCGTTCACCGACACCACGGCGGGCAGCGTCGCAGTGACCTCGGTGACGCCGCTGTCGTGGACGCGTTCGGCGCTCAGCGAGCGGGTCGCCGCATCCAGCCGCAGCGCCTTGGCCGAAGTGATCTGCGGCACGCCCAGCCGTTCGGCGAGCATCGACGGCAGGCTGCCGGTGCGGCCGTCGGTCGACTCGTTGCCGGTGATGACCAGGTCTGGCGCGAGCGTCCGCAGCGCCGCGGCCAGGGCCACCGAGGTCTGCAGGGCGCAGGCCCCGGCCAGGCGGTCGTCCTGCACGTGCACCGCCCTGGCCGCGCCCATGGCCAATGCCTTGCGCAGCGCCTCGGTCGCCCGCTCGGGGCCCATGGTCAGCACCGTGACCTCGCCGCCGTGCTCCTCGACCAGCTGGAGACCGGCCTCCACGCCACGGGTGTCGATCTCGTCGATGACCGGGTCCGTCGCGTCCCGGTCCAGGGTCCAGTCCTCCTCCCGGAGCCGTCGCTCCGAGTAGGTGTCGGGCACCTGCTTGACCAGCACGACCACGTGCAGCGGATCGCTCATTCCGGACTCCTGCTCTCGCCGGGAAGTTACCGCCAGGTAACACAGCCGTCGGCCAGCCTAACCGAACCGGGCGGACGCCCCCGGCCCGCCGTGGCAGGCTGGAGGCGTGACCGATCCCGCCGCCGGTCCGGCGTCCCCGCCCGGTTCCTCCGCCGCTTCCACCGGTCCGCCGACCGGCCCGACGCCGGCGCTGCCGGCGGGTTCCGACCCCGCCCTGGGACCGACCAGCGGCACCCCGCTGGCCCGCAGCACCGTCGTCGCCCTGGTGGCCGAGATGGCGCTGCTCATCTCGCTCGGTCTGGTGCTCAGCTTCGGGGCGCCATGGCCCTGGTGGCTCATCCCCGGCGCGCTGCTGGTCACCGTGCTGGCGATCATGGGCATGCGGTGGCGGCGCTACCGGCGCCGTCAGGAAGCGGCCGGACCGCCCCGCACACCGTCCGATCGTGATCGGCACGAGGCGATCTGACCCCCGGGCCAGCCGGAACGCCTCCCCCGTGCGAGATCTCGACGCCGCGATGACCTGCGGCGTTCCGCCATGACGGCGGCCACGTCCGAGATCATCGGAGTCACTGGGCATTTCCACAGGTTCGCCGGGCATGCTGCGGAGCATCCTTCTGGTCAGTGCCGACCGTTCGTCGGCGCCCCGGAGGTCTGCGCATGCCACGGTCGTCCCTGCCCCACCGCGTCCGTCCGCGCCGAGCGCGACAGCGGGACGTGCTGCGCCGTCCCGCGTCCGGGGCGGCCGCCACGGTGGCCGGGGTGCTCGGCGGGCTGCTGGTCGCGGTGTCGCCGGTGGCGGCCTCGACGACGGCCGCCGCACCGGTCGACGCGACCTGCACGCTGACCCCCATCCAGGACCGGACCCGGGTGTCGGACGCGACCGTGCAGCAACTGGTGGACGCGTCGGTCACCGCGGCGGCCGCGATGGACGTGGTGCAGTCGGTCGCCGTGCTCGACCGGGACGACGGGCACCTGATCGCGTCGTCCGGGGCGCACCGCTTGGTCAACGCCGAATCGATGGTCAAGCTGTACACCGCGGCCTACTACCTGGCGCAGGCCGGCGGGAGACCGGACGCCGACCTGCTCGCCCAGCTCGAGGCCCTCATCACCATGTCGGACAGCCAGGTGCAGATCGACCTGTGGCAGCCCGACATCATCGAGACGGTGGTGGACCGGTACGGCTTATCCGACAGCACCAACGGTCCGTCCAGCGGTCCGAACAGCTGGGGATCGGACCGGGTCAGTGCGCAGGACCTGGCCCAGTTCCTGGCCGCCGCCGCCGCGGATCCCGAGGTCGGGCCCTGGCTGATGGACTGGATGTCGCGCACCGAGCCCGAGGGCGCCGACACCTTCGACCAGCGCTTCGGATTGAACGCGGTCGCCGGCGATCACGGATCCAAGCAGGGCTGGAGCGACCCGGAGTGGACGCCCTACAACCTGCACTCGGCCGGATGGACCGGCGATTGGTGGGTCGCGGTCCTGCAGACCTCGCCCACCGCGTCGACCGCCACCATGCGATCGACGTCGACCTGCCTGGCGCAATCACTCAGCGGCGGTCAGCGCCGCAGCGCGGCCGCCACGGGGAGCACCGGGGCCGCGGAACCCGACCTCGACGACCGACTCGTCGCCGAACTGGACGACGCCGTCCGGGCCGTGCAGCGGCTGCTGACCCTGGTCGGCGAGACCGGCACTGCCGCACCGACGTCGGCGACCGGATGAGCCGCCTGCCGTCGGTCAGTCCTCGACGCCGATGTCCTCGTTCCACAGCGACGGCTCGGCGGCGATGAAGTCCGTCATCATCTGCACGCAGGTCGGATCGTCCAGCACCACCACGTCCACCCCGCGGCTGCGCAGCAGGTCCTCGCCGCCCAGGAACGTGCGGTGCTCGCCGATCACCACCCGCGGGATGCCGTACAGCAGGATCGCCCCGGTGCACATGTCGCAGGGCGACAGCGTGGTGACCATGGTGGCCCGGGCGTACACGGTCGCCGGCAGCCGGCCCGCGTTCTCCAGGGCGTCGGTCTCCCCGTGCCGGATGGCGCTGCCCAGTTGCACCCGCTTGTTCCACCCGGTGGCCAGCACGGCCCCGTCGACCACCAGCGCCGCGCCGATCGGGATGCCGCCCTCGGCCCGGCCCTGCTGCGCCGCCCGCACCGCCTGGTGCAGGAACTCCCGGTCCGCCGCCGTCCCCGTCGGATCCGTGCCCATCGACTGCTCCCCCCGTCGCCCGGCCCACACCCGGGGCAGTACACACGACCGGTCCCGCACCGCCCGGCAGCGACCCCGTCCCGTCCGGAGAACGACCCCGGCGGTGATCGGCCGGCGTGAGCTGCGCCTCATCCGGAGCTCGGCGAGGCACCCGGTGCGCCCGATGAGCATCCTGGGCTCATGAGGCGTTCCCGATCGGGTGACCGGCCCGGCTGCCCCCCGACCCGACCCGCCCGCTCGGTCGTCGGTCCCTCCGGGTCGAGCAGGCGCCGGTGAGCGCTCCGTCGACCTCCCGGACGTCCGGCCCGGCCGGCGACGCCCCGCGCCCGACGCGCCGCAGCCCGGCCCGGGTGGCCGGGCTGGTCCTGCTGGCCGTGGCCGGCGCGCTGCTGGCCGCCGCCGCGATCTGGCCCGTCTGGTTCGGCCTGTCCACCGTGCCGGGTGTGCTGCACGCGCTGTCCTTCCGCAGCTTCATCGCGGTCGGCGGTGTCGCCGCGGGTCTGCTCGCCCTGCTGGTGCTGCGGCCGTGGCGCCGCACCGCGACCGGGGCACGGCGCTGGTGGCAGACCATCGTGGTGACCAGCCTGCTCGCCGTGGGCGTGGGCAACGCCGCCGTGGTGGCCGGCCGGGGGTGGGCGACCGGACCGGTCGCCGGCGAACCCGACCTGGTCGTGGTCGGGTTCAACACGCAGATCGGCGCCGAGCGGGACGCGACCTCGGTCGACGAACTCGTCGCCCTGGTCACCGACACCGGCGCCGACGTGGTGTCGCTGCCCGAGACCCCGCGCGAGGTGGCCGATCAGGTGGCCGCCCGGCTCGCCGAGCAGGACCGGGGGTTCCAGGTCTTCTCCACCCGCGAGTCGCGCCGCCCGACCTCGGAGACCAGCCTGCTGGTGGCCGAGGACGTCGGCCCGTACGAGCAGACGGACGCCCCGGACACCGTGCTGGGCACGGTGCGGGCCCGGCCCGTCGGACACGACGGCCCGGTGCTGGTCGCCGTGCACGCCGGATCGCCGGTCCGCGCCACCGGCTGGGACCGCTGGGCGGCGTCGGTGGCCACCGCCGTCGCCCAGGCCGCTCCCACCGTCGACGGCACCGGGACGGTCGTGGTGGGCGACTTCAACGCGACCGTGGACCACGCCCCCATGCGCGACCTGCCGGACGGTGTGGTGGACGCCGCCAGCGCCGCCGGCCGGGGCGCGGAGGGCACCTGGCCGTCGAGCCGACCGGTGCTGCTGGCCTCCCCGATCGACCACGTCCTGGTCGACGGGAACACCTTCCTGGTGCTCGGCACGCACACGGTGCGGGTCAGCGACAGCGACCACCGGGCCGTCGTCGCCGACCTCGCGCTTCGCGCCCCCTGAGCTGCGGATCCGATGCACGGGCGGCGGTCTCGCCCTCGACCCGGGCCCCGCGTCGAGGCCGCCTGTCGGTGATCGCGGTTACCGTGGCGCCCGTGCCACCCCCGCCCGAACCCGGCAGCACCACGACCCACCCAGCTGCCCACCCACCGACCTCGTCGCCGGCCCGGCCGGCCGGTGGGTCGTCCACGCCCGGGGCGGGCGGGCCTGGCGACCCGGGCCCGGACCGGTCGTCGAGCGCCGGGCCCGGCGCCCGGCGCGGCTGGATCCGCCGAACGTGGGGGTACTGCTGGCGGCACCGCACGGTGACCCTGCTGTCCGCGGCGGCCGCGCTCGGCGGCATCGGTCTGGGCGCGGTCACCCCGCTGCTGGTCGGCGCGGCCGTCGACGACGCCGAAGCCCGCACCACCACCGGGCTCGGCTGGATCGTCACCGCCCTGATCGGTCTGGCCGTCATCCGGTTCGGCGCGTCCTTCGTCCGCCGGTGGGCGGGCGGCCGGCTCTCCCTCGATGTCCAGCACGACATGCGGCAGGACCTGTTCCACTCGCTGCAGCGACTGGACGGCCCCGGGCAGGACCGGTTGCGCACCGGCCAGGTGGTGTCCCGGGCGTCGGCGGATCTGCAGCTGGTGCAGGGGCTGCTGGCCATGACGCCCTTCGCCGCCGGTCAGCTGGTGCTGTTCGTGGTCTCCCTCGTGCTGATGGCCACCCTGTCGCTGCCGTTGACGGCCATGGCCCTGCTCGTGGTGCCGGCCGCGGTGCTGCTCACCCGGTTGACCCGCACGGTGCTGTTCCCGGCCACCTGGGCCGCCCAGCAGTCCGCCGCCGACGTGGCCGAGATCGTGGAGGAGGACGTCACCGGCGTCCGCGTGGTCAAGGGTTTCGGGCAGGAGGACCGTGAGGTCGAGCGGCTCCGCGGCGGCGCGGCCCGGCTGTACGCCGACCGGCTGCGCGCCGTGCGGCTCACCGCGATGATCTCCCCTGCCCTGCAGGGGCTCACCGCGCTCGGTCAGGTCGGCGTGCTGGCGCTGGGCGGCTGGCTGGCCTACCAGGGCACCATCTCGCTGGGCACCTTCCTGGCCTTCTCGCTCTACCTGGCCCAACTGGTCGGGCCGACCCGCATGCTGACCATGCTGCTGATCAGTGGTCAGCAGGCCCGGGCCTCGGTGGAGCGCGTGCTCGAGGTGATCGACGCTCGCCCGGAGATCGTCGACCCACCGCTCCCGGTCCCGCTGCCGGCCGGACCGCCGTCCGTCACCTTCGACGGCGTCACCTTTGGCTACGACCCGGACCATCCCGTGCTGCGGGACTGCAGCTTCGCGGTCCCGGCCGGCGGCACTGTCGCGCTGGTCGGCTCGTCCGGTTCGGGCAAGTCCACGGTCTCCCTGCTGGTGCCGCGGTTCTACGACCCGACCGCCGGCACCGTCCGCGTCGCCGGCGCCGACGTCCGGGAGCGGTCGCTGGACGAGCTGCGGGCAGCCGTCGGGGTGGTGTTCGAGGAGGCCTTCCTGTTCTCCGACTCGATCGCCGCCAACATCGCCTACGGCCGACCGGAGGCCACCGACGAGCAGATCCGCGCGGCCGCCCGGGCCGCGGAGGCCGACGAGTTCATCGGGCGGATGCCCGACGGGTACGACACGGTGATCGGCGAGCGCGGGTTGACGCTCTCCGGGGGCCAACGGCAGCGACTTGCGCTGGCCCGGGCGCTCATCACCGAACCGCGTCTGCTCGTGCTGGACGACGCGACCAGCGCGGTGGACCCGGTCACCGAGGCCGCCATCCACGACACGCTCCGCCGGGTCACCGCCGAGCGCACCACCATCCTGATCGCCCACCGCCGGTCCACCCTGGCCCTGGCCGACCACGTGGTCGTCCTGGAGCGGGGCCGGGTGCTCGACTCGGGCACCCACGACGAGCTGACCGCCCGCTGCGAGCGGTACCGCGAGCTGCTCGGCGAGCTGGTCCAGCCCGGCGCGGAGCCGCCCCGGTCCGACACGTCCGACCCGGATCCGACCGACGGCCCGACGCCGGGCGGTGCTGTCGGGGACGCGATCACGGCGGAGCTCTGGCCGGAACCAGCGGCCACCGACGGGCCGGCCCGGGACCGGGCGGTCGGCGGCGCCGAGCCCGCCCCGCCCGCGGGCCGAGGCGGCCGGGGCGGGGCGGCCGGCGGTGGCCCCGGCGGGTTCCTGGGCTCCGGCCCGGCCACCCCGGAGCTGCTGGACCGGGTCGCCGCACTGCCGCCGGCGCGCGAGCAGCCGGGGTCCTACCAGCCGGAGTCCTGCACCCGGTTCTCGCTGCGCCAGGCGCTGCGACCGGTGCGGGGGCTGCTGACCGTGGCCGTGGTGCTGGTGGCGCTGGACGCGGCGGCCGGGCTGGCGCTGCCGGCGCTGATCCGGGTGGGCGTCGACCGCGGTGTCTCGGCCGGCTCGGTGTCGGTGATCTGGCTCGTGTCGGTGGCCGCGCTCGGCGTGGTGCTGGCCGACTACCTGATCCAACGATGGCAGACGGTGGCCGCCGGGCGGGCCGGCGAGACGGTCCTGTTCCGGCTGCGGCTGCGCGAGTTCGCGCACCTGCAGCGGCTCGGCCTGGACTACTACGAGCAGGAACGCGCCGGCCGGATCATGACCCGGATGACCACCGACGTCGACGCGCTGTCGACGTTCCTGCAGACCGGGCTGACCACCGCGGTGGTCTCGCTCGCCCAGTTCGTCGGACTCACCGTGGTGCTGGCCATGATGGACGTGAAGCTCTGGCTGCTCGTCGCCCTGGTGCTCCCGGTGGTGGTGCTGGCCACCGTGCTGTTCCGCCGGTTCGCCAACCGGGCGTACAGCGAGGCCCGCGAGAAGGTCAGCGTGGTCAACGCCGACTTCCAGGAGAACGTCACCGGCCTGCGGATCACCCAGGCGCTGGGCCGGCAGCACCGGAACGCGCACCGGTTCGCCGCCCGCAGCGACGACTACCGGCGATCACGGATGCGGGCCCAGACGGCGATCTCCGTCTACTTCCCGTTCGTGGCGCTGCTGTCGGAGCTGGCCGCGGCCGTGGTGCTGCTGGTGGGCGTCGACCGGGTGGTGGCCGGCACCCTGACGGCCGGCACCCTCATCGCCTTCGTCCTCTACCTGGACACCTTCTTCCAGCCGATCCAGCAGTTGTCGCAGGTGTTCGACGGCTACCAGCAGGCTGAGGTCGGCCTGCGCCGGATCGGCGACCTGCTGCGGACGCCGACCACCACGCCCGCGGCCGTCGATCCGCTGCCCGTCGAGCGCCTGTCCGGCGCCCTGACCGCCCAGTCGGTCGGGTTCCGGTACGCGACCGCCCCGGACCCGGACCGGACCGTCGACGGCGACCCCGACGGCGACCCCGACGGCGACCCCGACGGCGACCCCGACGGCGACCCCGACGGCACAGCCGGACTCCCCACCCGGCTGGCCGAGGGCCCGGCCGACACCGGATCGGACCGCGACCGGATGGCCCTGCACGACCTCGACGTGACCCTCCGTCGCGGTGAGACGGTGGCCGTCGTCGGGGCCACCGGTGCCGGCAAGTCGACCTTCGTCAAGCTGCTCGCCCGCTTCTACGACGTCAGCAGCGGCGCCGTGCTGGCGGACGGGACCGACATCCGGCGGTTCGACCTGAGTGCCTACCGACGTCGGCTCGGGGTGGTGCCGCAGGAGCCGCACCTGTTCGCGGGCACCGTCCGGGACAACATCGCCTACGGGCGACCGGAGGCGACCGACGCCGAGGTCGAGGCGGCGGCCCGGTCGGTCGGCGCGCTGGGCATGGTCGCCGGTCTCTCGGGTGGCTTCCGGCACGCCGTCGACGAGCGTGGCCGGAACCTGAGTGCCGGTCAGCGGCAACTCATCTCGCTCGCGCGGGCCGAACTGGTCCAGCCCGACATCCTGCTGCTGGACGAGGCGACCGCGGCGCTGGACCCGGCCGCCGAGGCCGCAGTGCTCACCGCCACCGAGCGGCTGCGCCGATCACGCACGACGGTGGTGGTGGCGCATCGACTGGTCACGGCCGCCCGCGCCGACCGCATCCTGGTGCTGGAGCAGGGCCGGATCGTCCAGGACGGGCGGCACGACGAACTGCTCGCGATCGACGGGCCGTACCGGCGACTCACCCGCCAGGCCGACCACTGACCCGCGGGGCGCCCGGCCCGACGGACCACCGCTGCGGACCCGGTCGCCGCCGGTCGCGACGCCACCGCCCACCGGACCGCTCCAGGCGCAATCGCCTGACCGCGGTCGCCACCCGGGCGCGGGCGGTCGGGCCGCGGTCGGTCGTACGGGGGACGCCGAATGTGACCCACTAGTCGGGCCGGGTCCCCCACCGATGGGCCATCAGGTCTAACCTGGGCAATCGACCATATTCCCGAGTCGTAGAAACAGGTGGAGAGCGACAGTGTCGTCAACCACAGCACCGGAGTTCGGTCCCAACGATTGGTTCGTCGAGGAGAAGTACCAGCAGTTCCTGACCGATCCGGACAGTGTGGACGCGATCTGGCGGGACTTCTTCGCAGGCTCCAGCGCCGGCAGCCGACCCCAGGTCGCCGGCAGCGCCGCCAACGAACCGCCGTCCGCAGGACTGTCCGCCCAACCGGTCGCCACCTCGTCCCCCGCCGCGCCGGCCGCCCGACCGGCGAGTGCCCCGCCGCCGCCCCCCCCGCCGGTCCGTGCCGGTGCCGCGAACGGCACCCCGGCCCCGGCCGCCGCCAAGCCGGCCCCGGCCAAGCCCGCCGCCCCGGCCAACGGAGCCCGCAGCGTCAAGCCGGCGACCACCGCCACTCCGGACGACCTGAAGGCCGCCGCGGCCGCCAAGCAGCCCGCCGCCGCCGATGCGGACACCACCGCGCCGCTGCGCGGGGCCGCCGCCGCGGTCGTGCGGAACATGACCAGCTCGCTGGAGATCCCCACCGCCACCTCGGTGCGCGCGGTCCCCGCCAAGCTGATGGCCGACAACCGCATCGTGATCAACAACTTCCTCGGCCGCAACCGCGGCGGGAAGATCTCGTTCACGCACCTCATCGGCTTCGCGATCGTCCGGGCCCTGTCGGACTACCCGAACATGAACCGGCACTTCGCGGTGGCCGACGGCAAGCCGCAGCTGGTCACCCCGGCGCACGTGAACCTCGGCCTGGCCATCGACCTGCCCGGCAAGAACGGCCAGCGCTCGCTGGTCGTCGTGCCGATCAAGCAGGCCGAGGGCATGACCTTCACGCAGTTCTGGAACGCCTACGAGTCGATCGTGCGCAAGGCCCGCGCCGGTCAGCTGACCGCCGAGGACTACGCCGGCGCGACCATCTCGCTGACCAACCCGGGCGGCATCGGCACCGTGCACTCGGTGCCGCGGCTGATGCAGCAGCAGGGCACGATCATCGGCGTCGGCGCCATGGAGTACCCGGCCGAGTTCCAGGGCGCGAACGAGCAGCGGCTCTCCGACCTGGGCGTGTCCAAGGTGATGACGCTGACGTCCACCTACGACCACCGGGTGATCCAGGGCGCCGAGTCCGGCGAGTTCCTGCGTCGGGTGCATCAGCTGCTGCTGGGCGAGGACAACTTCTACGACGACATCTTCGCCTCGCTCCGGCTGCCGTACGAGCCGGTGCGCTGGGCCCGCGACCTGGCCGCGGACCACGGCAGCAGTGCGGACCGCACCGCGCGGGTGCTGGAGATCATCGACGCGTACCGCACCCGCGGTCACCTGATGGCCGACACCGATCCGCTGAACTACCGGCAGCGCCGGCACCCCGACCTGGACGTGCTCTCGCACGACCTGACGTTGTGGGACCTGGACCGCTCGTTCCCGGTGGGCGGGTTCAACGGCAAGCAGTTCATGAAGCTGCGCGACGTGCTGGGCGTGCTGCGCGACTCGTACTGCCGCACCGTGGGCATCGAGTACATGCACATCATGGATCCGGTGCAGCGCAAGTGGATCCAGGACCGGGTGGAGGCGCCGCACGCGCACCCGACGGTGGAGGAGCAGAAGTACATCCTCAACCGGCTGAACGCGGCCGAGGCGTTCGAGACGTTCCTGCAGACGAAGTACATCGGGCAGAAACGGTTCTCGCTGGAGGGCGGGGAGACCGTCATCCCGCTGCTGGACGCGGCGCTGAACAAGGCGGCCGAGTTCGAGATGGACGAGGTCGTCATCGGCATGGCCCACCGCGGCCGGCTGAACGTGCTGGCCAACATCGTGGGCAAGCCGTACTCGCAGATCTTCCGTGAGTTCGAGGGCAACCTCGATCCGGGCCAGGCGCACGGCTCCGGCGACGTGAAGTACCACCTGGGTGCCGAGGGCAAGTACGTGCGGCCCTTCGGCGACGGGCAGGTCGACGTGAGCCTGTGCGCCAACCCCTCGCACCTCGAGGTCGTCGACCCGGTGCTGGAGGGCGTGGTCCGGGCCAAGCAGGACCTGATCGACGCGGGCGAGGACGGTTTCACCGTCATGCCGCTGGCCATCCACGGTGACGCGGCGTTCGCCGGCCAGGGCGTGGTCGCCGAGACGCTGAACCTGTCGCTGCTGCGCGGGTACCGCACCGGCGGCACCGTGCACGTGATCATCAACAACCAGGTCGGCTTCACCACCGCCCCGGAGCACTCGCGGTCCAGCGAGTACTCCACCGACGTGGCCAAGATGATCCAGGCGCCGATCTTCCACGTGAACGGTGACGACCCCGAGGCCGCCGTGTGGGTGGCCAAGCTGGCCGTCGACTACCGCCAGGAGTTCGGCAAGGACGTCGTCATCGACCTGGTCTGCTACCGACGCCGGGGTCACAACGAGGGCGACGACCCGTCGATGACCAACCCGCTGATGTACCAGATCATCGACGGCAAGCGGTCGGTGCGGCGCATCTACACCGAGGCGCTGGTGGGCCGGGGCGATCTGTCCCCGGAACAGGCCGAGGAGGCGCTGCGCGACTACCACACCCAGCTGGAACGGGTGTTCAACGAGGTCAAGGAGCTGGAGAAGGCCACCCCGACGGCGTCGCCGTCGGTCGAGTCCGAGCAGACCATCCCGGCCAAGGTCGAGACCAGCGTCAGCGAGCAGACCATCCAGCACATCGCCGACACGGCGATGGCCGTGCCGGAGGGTTTCACCGCCCACCCGCGCGTGAGGCAGGTGCTGGAGCGCCGGGTCGAGATGTCGCGTTCCGGTGGCATCGACTGGGCCTTCGCCGAACTGCTGGCCCTGGGCACGGTGGCCATGGACGGCCGGCTGGTCCGCATGGCCGGCCAGGACACCCGGCGCGGCACCTTCGTGCAGCGGCACGCGGCCCTGATCGACAAGAACACCGGCGCCGAGTACCTGTACCTGCAGCACCTCTCGCCCGAGCAGGGCCGAGTGCTGATCTACGACTCGGCGCTCACCGAGTACGCGGGTCTGGGCTTCGAGTACGGCTACTCGGTGGCCAACCGGGACGCCCTGGTGCTGTGGGAGGCGCAGTTCGGCGACTTCGTCAACGGCGCCCAGTCGATCATCGACGAGTACCTGTCCTCCGGTGAGGCCAAGTGGGGCCAGCAGTCGGGCGTGGTGCTGCTGCTGCCGCACGCGCACGAGGGCCAGGGCCCGGACCACACCTCGGGTCGCATCGAGCGGTTCCTGCAGCTGTGCGCCGAGGGTTCGATGACCGTGGCCGTGCCGTCCACGCCGGCGAACTACTTCCACCTGCTGCGTCGGCACGTCCTGGACGGTGTGCACCGCCCGATGGTGGTGTTCACGCCCAAGTCGATGCTGCGCAACAAGCAGGCCGTCTCGGAGGTCGCCGACTTCACCACCGGCAAGTTCGAGTCGGTCTACGGCGACCCGGAGGTCGGCCCGGAGCAGGCGAAGACCGTTCTGCTCACCTCGGGCAAGCTCTACTGGGAGCTGCTCGCGCACCGGCGCAAGCACGAGCGCGACGACGTGGCCATCCTGCGCGTCGAGCAGCTGTACCCGCTGCCCAAGCGCAAGCTGACCAGCGTGCTGGAGCCGTACACCGCGCACACCACCGATGTCCGCTGGGTGCAGGAGGAGCCGGCCAACCAGGGGGCCTGGACGTTCCTGGCCCTGGCGTTCCAGGAGCTCATGCCGGAGCTGCTGCCGGCCGGTCTCAAGCGCGTGTCGCGCCGGTCGATGGCGGCGCCGTCGGCCGGTTCGGCCAAGGTGCACGAGGTGGAGCAGGCCGCGGTCATCGCGGCGGCGTTCGACCGCTGACCGCACCGCCGCCACCGGAGCGTGGCGGCACCGCGCTTCCCGTCGGGCGGGACGACTCCGGTCGTCCCGACCGACGGCGTTCCGGGATCAGCCCGCCAGCCGTTCCAGGCAGTCGGCCAGGGCCTGCACGCCGGCGACGCAGTCGGCCGGCTCGGCGTGTTCCTCCGGGGCGTGGCAGACGCCGCTGGCGTTGCGCACGAACAGCATCGCGGCCGGCACCCGGTCGGCCAGCACCGCCGCGTCGTGCGCCCCGGAGCACGCCACCACCGGCGCGTCGAGCAGCCCGCCCAGCTCCAGCCCGAGCGCAGTGTCGAACAGCACCCGTTCGGCCAGCCAGTCGCGGTGCACCGTCACCGCGCAGCCTTCCAGCTCAGCCTCGACCCGCAGCACGTGGGTGATCTCGTCGATCAGCCCGGCCGCGCCGGCGGCGTCCTCGGCGCGGACGTCGACGGTGAGACCGACGGCGGCGGCGATCGCGGTGCTGGCGTCCGGGACGGGCCGCATCCGCCCCACGGTGGCGAAGGACCCCGACCGGGTCTCCATGGCGCGGCGCGCGGCCAGCACCGCGGCCGCGGCCGGCAGCATCGGATCGTGCCGGTCGGCAGCCGCGGTGGTCCCGGCGTGGTTGTGCTGGCCGGAGACGGTGATGTGCCACCGGCCGTGCGCCGCGACCTCCGACGCCAGCCCGACCGGCGCCGCCGGGTCCGCGGCGGCCAGCAACCGGCCCTGCTCGATGTGCAGTTCGACGAAGGTGCCGACCCGGGCCAGACGGTCCGGGTCGGGCCCCATCCCCTTCGGATCGACGCCGGCCCGTCCGGCCGCGTCGGCCAGCGAGACGCCGTCCCCGTCGTGCAACCGCCGGGCGGTGTCGGCGTCGAGCGCCCCGGTCAGCAGGCGGGAGCCGAGGCACGGCACCCCGAACCGGCTGCCGTCGGCCTCGGCGAAGCACACCAGCGCCACCGGGCGTCGCGGCCGCAGACCCCGGCTGCGCAACTCGTCCACCGCCAGCAGGGCGCTGACCACGCCCAGCAGCCCGTCGAAGGCGCCCCCGCCGGTCACCGAGTCCAGGTGCGATCCGGTGACGACGGCCTGCTGGTCCTGTTCGCGGGTCGGCGCACCGCCCGGCGGGGCGGGGAGCCACCAGGCCCACAGGTTGCCGTTGCGGTCGGACTCCACGTCGAGCCCGCGCCGCAGCGCCTGCTCGGTGAACCACTCCCGCAGCTGGTGGTCGGGCTCGGTGAAGGAACGCCGGACGTACCCGCCGCGCAACGGGTCACGGCCGATCCCGGCCAGGTCCGACCACATGGCCACGAACCGGCGCAGTTGCACCGCGGGCGGTTGGGAATGACGCACAGGTGCCCCCGGGTCGGCCGGTACTGCGGCGATCGACCCGGGCCGCGCCGACGCCCGGGAACGACGGGCAGCCGACCGATGCGGGTCCCGGCGCCGGTGCGGCGCCGACCGTCCACGGTAGGCCAGCCGGCACCGGATCCGCACCGGGTCACCACCGGACGTGAGGCCGGTCGGGACGACCGCGGGTCAGTCGGTCGCGTCCTCCGGCGCCGGCCCGGCCACGCCGTCGACCTGCGCGGCCAGGCCGACGGCTCGGGCCACCCGCTGGGCGAGTTCGGGCTCGAACGGGTCGGGCACGATGCGATCGGCGGTCGGCTCCGGCACCGCGGCACAGATGGCGCCGGCCGCGGCCACCTTCATCGCCTCGGTGATCCGGGTCGCCCCGACGTCCAGCGCGCCCAGGAAGATGCCCGGGAAGGCCAGCACGTTGTTGATCTGGTTCGGGTAGTCGCTGCGGCCGGTGGCCACCACCGACGCCCATCGGTGTGCTGCGGCCGGATCCACCTCGGGAGTGGGGTTGGCCAGCGCGAAGATGATCGGGTCGGCGTTCATCGTGCCGATCAGGTTCGGGTCGATCCGCCCGCCGGACAGGCCGAGGAACACGTCGGCGCCCTGCATGGCCTCGGCCAGCCCACCGGTGATGCCGTCCGGGTTGGTCACCGCGGCCATCTCAGTCTTGATCGGCGTCAGATCGGCGCGACTCGGGTGCAGCACCCCGCGCGAGTCGACCATCACCACGTGCTTGACGCCGGCGGCGAGCAGGATGCGGGTGCAGGCGACCCCGGCGGCGCCGGCGCCGACCACGACCACCCGCAGGCCGGCCATCGGCCGATCGACGACGGTGGCCGCGTTCATCAGCGCGGCGAGCACGACCACGGCGGTGCCGTGCTGGTCGTCGTGCATGACCGGGATGGTCAGCTCGTCGATCAGCCGCTGCTCGATCTCGAAGCAGCGCGGGGCGGAGATGTCCTCCAGGTTCACCGCACCGAACGACGGCGCGATGGCCCGGACCACCGCGACGATCTCGTCCGGGTCCTTGGTGTCCAGCACGATCGGGAACGAGTCGAGCCCGGCGAACCGCTTGAACAGCGCGGACTTGCCCTCCATGACCGGCAGGGACGCCTTGGGGCCGATGTCACCCAGGCCCAGCACGGCGGTCCCGTCGGAGATCACCGCGACGGACCGACTCGCCCAGGTGTACTCGCGGGCGGCGGCGGGGCGATCGGCGATGAGCCGGGACACCTGCGCCACACCCGGGGTGTACACCAGCGACAGGTCACGCACGGTCTCCAGCTCGCCGCGGAGCCCCACGGAGAGCTTGCCACCCTCGTGCGCGGCGAGCACCTCGGCCTCGGTGACGGCGGCGGCACCGGGGAGCTGTCCGGACGGCTGGGCGGGGGTGTGGTCGGTCATCTTCACTCACCGGTCTCGGGGCCGGCCTGCCGGGGCGCGGGCCGGGGCGTGCCCGGTCGGCACTGCCGCCGGGAACGGAACGCTGGTCTGCGCGGTCGGGTCGAGCGATGACCATCGGACCGGTCGGGCCGGGCCACGGTCGCCATCGGGATCGACAACGGGTCTCCGCCCGAGGGTCCGGGCGGGTGCCGGAGCCACGCGGGTCAACGGGCCGGCAGGAACGCGCGGGTCCCATTCTGGCAGACCGACCGACCCGGACCGGCACATGACCGCCCCCCCCCCCCCCCGGGCGGCGACGAGCTGATCGTCACGCCGGGCCGGTCGTCCCCGGCTCCTCCTGGCACAGGCAGACCTCGTTGCCGTCCGGATCGGCCAGCACCCACCAGTGCGGGGCGAACTCGTCGGTGACCAGTCGGCCGCCCGCGACGACGGCCGCGTCCAGCACCGCGGGCAGGGTGCCGGGCGCCGGGTAGCAGTCGAGGTGCAGCCGGTTGCGACCCGGGCGGGGCTCGGACTCCTGGAACCACAGGCGCAGGCCGGAGGGGTGCTCGATGCGAGGTCCGAACTCGGTATCGACCTCCGTCCCGCCGGTGACGGCCAGCCAGAACGGCCGCAGCGCGCCGGCGTCGGCGGTGTCGATGCCCAGTTCGACGCGGGCGTGCCGGACCGGGACGGGCTCGGCGCCGTGCCGCTGGGCGAGGTCCGCGATCACCGCGGCCAGGGCGGTGTCCCGGTCGGTGATCGCCCCGACGTCGTGACTGGCCAGCGCGAACTCGACCTCCCGCCAGCGCACGTCCATGTCGGGGTGATGGTCGACCCGCTCCGCGTGTTCCCCCACCTCCTGCACCAGCGCCATCGCCGCCAGGAACGACGGCGCCCGGAACCGCGCCCGCAGCGCGCCGTCGAGGATCTGCAACACCCGATGGGCGCCTGCCGGGGCGCCGCCGTCGTCCGCCGTCATGCCCCGACGGTCCCGGCACCGGCCGCGCGCGTCAAGGTGCGCCGCCGAGCGGGGCGGATCGATGGGCCGGAGCTCGTCTCCGCTCGTTCCTCGCTCCGCCGACTCCTCCTGACCCGATGGTCGGAGCTCGTCTCCGCTCGTTCCTCGCTCCGCCGACTCCTCCTGCGGACCGGCTGACTACCATCGGCGACCATGCAGGTTCGAGAACTGGCCGTGCCCGGCGCCTTCGAGTTCACCCCCAAGCAGCACGGTGACGACCGTGGACTGTTCCTCGAGTGGTTCAAGGTGGACGCGCTGCAGACCGCCACCGGACATCCACTGACCCTGGCCCAGGCCAACCTGTCGGTGTCGCGGGCCGGCACCCTGCGCGGCGTGCACTTCGCCGACGTGCCGCCGGGCCAGGCCAAGTACGTCACCTGCCCGGCCGGTGCCGTGCTCGACTACATCGTCGACATCCGGGTCGGCTCCCCCACGTTCGGCGTCACGGACGTGGTCCGGCTCGACTCGGTCGACCGCCGCGCCGTGTACCTGTCCGAAGGACTGGGGCACGCCTTCGTCGCCCTGGAGGACGGCTCGACGCTCACCTACCTGTGCTCCACCGGCTACTCCCCCGGGCGCGAGCACGGCATCAACCCGCTCGACCCGGCGCTGGGACTGGCGCTGCCGGAAGGGATCGACTTCGTCCTGTCCGACAAGGACACGGCGGCGCCGACGCTGGCCCAGGCCGAGGCCGACGGTCTGCTGCCGACCTGGGACGCCTGCCGGGGGTACGTGGCCCAGCTGGCCAACGCGGCCGCGGCCGCCGATCGGGGCTGAGGCGTGAGCACGGGCGCGACGAGCACCGGTGGCACCCGGCCGGGACGCCTGGCCCTGGTCCGGCACGGGCAGACCGAGTGGAGCCTGTCCGGTCAGCACACCTCCGTCACCGACCTGGACCTGACCGAGGCGGGCGAGCGTGAGGCCGAGCAGCTGACCGAGCTGCTGGCCGGGCTGGGCATCCGGCCGCGGACCGTGCTGAGCAGCCCGCGGATGCGGGCGCTGCGCACCGCGACGCTGGCCGGGTTCACCGTCGACGAGCTGGTCGACGACCTGGTCGAGTGGAACTACGGCCAGTACGAGGGCCGCACCACCGCCGACATCCACCGCGAGCGGCCCGGGTGGGAGATCTTCCACGACGGCGCGCCCGACGGCGAGAGCCCGGAGGACGTGGCCGCCCGGGCCGACCGGGCGCTGGAACACGCCTGGCAGGCCGCGGCGGTGGGCGGGGACGTGCTGCTGTTCAGCCACGGCCACCTCGGCCGGGCGCTGGCCGTGCGCTGGGCCGGACTGCCGATCGCCGCGGGCTCGGTCCTGGCCATGGACGCGGCCGCCGTCACCGTGCTCAAGCTGGACCGGGGCGTGCGGATGATCGATCACGCCAACGTCGTGCCGCTGCGGCCCGTCGGTGCCTGAGGCCGTGGTCGACGCGGTGCCGGACGACGGGCAGGACGACGGGATGGGCGCGGTCCGGCCGATCGAGCCGCGTGACGTGCCCGCCGTGGTGGCCATGGTCCACGAGCTGGCCGAGTACGAACGGCTGCCACAGGAGTGCCACCTGACCGAGGCGCAGCTGCGGGCGAGCCTGTTCGCGACCCGGCCCGCCGTGTTCGGCCTGGTCGCCGACCCGGACGGGACCGGCCCGGTCGGGTACGCCCTGTGGTTCCTGAACTACTCGACCTGGGAGGGAGTGCACGGCATCCACCTGGAGGACCTGTACGTCCGCCCGGCCGCGCGCGGCCGGGGGCTGGGTCGTGACCTGCTCACCCGGCTCGCCGCCATCGCGCACGACCGGGGTCACGCCCGGGTGGAGTGGTCGGTGCTGGACTGGAACGCGCCGTCCATCGCCTTCTACCGCTCGCTGGGCGCCGAGCCGATGGACGGCTGGACGACGTTCCGACTCAGCGGTCCGGCCCTGCGGCGAACGGCAACGGGAAGCGCTCGATCCACGCGTTCGCCGGCCGGCTGAGCAGCAGCGCCCCCACCAGCAGTCCCCAGGTGATCATCGCGATGCCCAGCAGCGTCCGGTCGCTGGGCGTGATCATCCAGACGCCGACGGCCGCGACCACGACCTGGATCACCACACTCGGCGTCCGTCCCCACCGCCGCCCGCGCAGCAGCGCCTGACCGCAGGCGCCGACGGCGACGGCCAGCACGGCGTAGTAGCCGACCTGCGCGAGCAGCCGACCGGTCGGCACGCTGTCCCCCGCTCCGGCGAACAGCGTGCCGACCGCCAGGCCGAGCAGCCCGACCCCCTGCAGGACGACCAGCACCGCGGCGATCCGGACCGCGCGGGGCGCGGGGATGGACAGCGGCGGCGGATCGGCGGGAGGGGTGGAGTGCTCGGACGTCACGTTCCGAGCGTAGCCAGCCGAGCTGGGGCGCAGCGCCGTCCGGGCACCACCGGGTCGTAGGCTGCGCCCGATGCGTGCGTTGCTGATCGTCAATCCGGCCGCCACCGCGACCACGGCCAGTCGGCGCGACCTGCTGACCCACGCGCTTGCCGGGGAGCTGTCGCTGCGGGTCGCTCACACCCGCGCCCGGGGGCACGCGGCGGATCTGGCCGCCGCGGCGGCCGACGCCGGCACCGACCTGATCGTGGTGCACGCCGGGGACGGCACCGTGAACGAGGTGGTCAACGGGATGCTGGCGCGGGGCGTCGACGCCCCGCGCCCGCAGCTGGCCATCGTGCCCGGCGGATCCACCAACGTCTTCGCCCGCGCGATCGGGGTCGATCCCGATCCGACCCTGGCCACCGAGCAGATCCTGCTGGCGCTGGCCTCCGGCAGCACCCGGACGGTGTCCCTCGGTCGGGTGGGTGAGCGCTACTTCACCTTCAACTCGGGCATGGGCATCGACGCCGAGGTGGTGCGGGCGGTCGAGGAGGAGCGCGGCACCGGCCGGAGCATCTCCAACGCGATGCACCTGCGCGCGACCGTCCGCCAGGTCGTCCGCAGCGACCGGCGGCGGCCGCGGCTGTCGGTGCGCTGGCGACCGAACGCAGCCGGACCGGTCGATCCCGACGCGAGCTCCGGCGCCGCGGTCGAGGGTGGGTCCGACGGCATGCTCGAGACGCTCGCCGGGGGGCCTCCGGGGACCCCGACGGAGTCGGCAGAACCCGCGTTCCTCGTGTTCGTGTCGAACGTCTCGCCGTGGACGTACTACGGCAACCGGGAGATCGTCACCAACGCATCGACCCGCCCCGAGGCAGGTCTGGGGCTCTTCGCCGTGACCCGGATGTCCATGCCGGTCGTGCTGGGCATCGCCCGCCGGATGATCCGACCGGTCGGATCATCGAACCACCGAGCCCTCCTGCATCACGACGACGTGGCCGCCGTCCGGGTCACCGCCGATCGTCCCGTCGCCGTGCAGGCCGACGGTGATTACCTCGGCGAATGGACGGACGTGTTGTTCACGCACGTACCTCAGGCAGTGACGGTCGTCGTGTGATCGACACCCGGTGCGCTCGGTGATCAATGCCGCACCCGACCGAGGGTGGTCTGAATCGAGCCCACCAGGCATCATGGGCGGTGCTGTCCGCGGGACCGGACCGGTGCGTGACGTTCGTAACCTGGGCGACACGTTCCCTTGACATCGCGCTCACGCGTGACAGCATCGATTGCGCCGTTCGCCCGGCGCGTTCTCCGCTGGAACCCACCAGCTCTGCTCGGTTTGATCAAGGAGTCAGCACCCATGGATTGGCGCCACCGCGCTATTTGCCGCGACGAGGACCCCGAACTGTTCTTCCCCGTGGGGAACTCCGGTCCGGCCCTGTCGCAGATCGCCGACGCCAAGGCGGTGTGCCAGCGCTGTCCGGTGACCAGCGAGTGCCTGACGTGGGCGCTGGACACCGGCCAGGACGCCGGCGTCTGGGGCGGCATGAGCGAGGACGAGCGGCGCGCGCTCAAGCGTCGTCGTGCTCGGGCCCGCGCGCGCAGCAACCACTGACCACTGCGTGACCCCGCAGGGGCCGTGATCGACTCGGGTCGGTCGCGGCCCCTGCGGCGTTCCGGGGGTCCCGGTCGCGTCAGCGCGTGATCACTGCCGGCCCGCTCACTTCTGG
This sequence comes from Nakamurella leprariae, assembly GCF_016918035.1. Lineage (GTDB taxonomy): Bacteria > Actinomycetota > Actinomycetes > Mycobacteriales > Nakamurellaceae > Nakamurella > Nakamurella leprariae. The sequence continues at coordinate 144,900 of NZ_JAERWK010000016.1, forward strand.
CCGCGCAGCGGCACGCTGATCCGGGCCCGCGTCCCGGTGGCGTCGGTCCGGCGGGCCAGCTCGATCGTGCCGCGCAGTTCCGCCGCGACCAGCGTGCGGACGATCTGCAGGCCCAGCCCCTTGGCCTTCTGCAGGTCGAAGTCCTCGGGCACACCCATGCCGTCGTCGGTGACGGTGATGTCCATCGACCGCGCCGATCGGAACACCGCGATGGTGACCTGCCCGGCCGGCCCCTCGGCGGTGAACGCGTGCTGCAGGGCGTTCTGCACCACCTCGGCCAGCACCATGACCATCGGGGTGGCCAGTTCGGCGTTCACCACGCCGAAGCTGCCGATCCGGGTGACCCGGGCCGAGCTCTCGGCAGCGGACACGTCCGAGATCATGGGCACCAGCCGGTCGACGATCTGATCCAGGTCCACGCGGTCGTCCGGTGACGTGGAGAGCGTCTCGTGGACCAGCGCGATGGAGGCCACCCGGCGCACCGATTCGCTGAGCGCCTGCCGCACCGAGGGGTCCTGCGAGCGGCGCGACTGCAGCCGGAGCAGGGCGGCCACCGTCTGCAGGTTGTTCTTCACCCGGTGGTGGATCTCCCGGATGGTCGCGTCCTTGCTGATCAGCGCCCGGTCGCGGCGACGGACCTCGGTCACGTCCCGGACCAGCACCAGGGCGCCGTGCGGTCGCCCGTGCGGGATGAGGGTGAGACACCGGAACAGCACGGTCGCCCCCCGCGCCTCGACCTCCATGCGCAGCTGCGAGGTGCCGTCGACCGCTCCGCGGATGCGCGCCTCCAGCTCCGCCGCGTCGAACGGGTCCTTGATCAGGGGGCGGGTCAACGCGGCCAGGTCCGCCCCGATGAGCTCCCCGGTGAAGGTGAGCCGGTGGTAGGCGGACACCGCGTTCGGGCTGCCGTAGACGACGCGTCCGTCGGCGTCCAACCGCAGCAGCCCGTCACCGGCACGCGGACCGGTGATGACCTCGGCCGGCTGCGCCGGGGTCGGGAAGGTGCCGTCGCACACCATCTGGAACAGGTCGTCTCCGGCGTCGACGTACGCGGTCTCGAGCTGGCTGGCCTCCCGGCCGATCAGGCTGCTGGTGTCCCGGCGGATGAAGGCGATGATCACGCCCTCGTGCCGGACCGGCACGACCGCCCGGCGCAGCCAAGAACCCTGGATGTCGGCCGGCGGGTCCTCGACGACGATCTGCCCGGTCTCGGCGGCGCGCAGCAGCAGCGGGTGCTCGGCCAGGGAGCGCCGGTCGTTCACCCGGTCGTCCAGGTGCGCGGTCGCACCGGTGTTCGGCCGGGCCTGGGCGACACAGATCAGCCCGTCCCCGTCCACCTCGGTGGGGACCCACAAGAGCAGGTCCGAGAAGGCCAGGTCGGCCAGCAGCTGCCACTCCGACACCAGGGTCTGCAGGTGGGCGACGGCCTCCCCCGGCAGGTTGGTGAAATCGGCCAACAGGTCGGACAGGGTGGACATGCGCGGTCAGCTGCTTCCTCGCGGGTCAGGGCCGTCGCGGCTCCGCCGCGGCTGGTCCCTGGGGTCTGGGCTCGTGCGGTGGCCGGCCCGGACGGCCGCCACCCCGGGTCAGTGAACCACGCAGCGCGGACGCGTCCGGTCGCCGGACCCGGCGCTCCGCGGGCCCCGACCTCGGACGGTCCGGGAGCGCCGGTCGGATCTGGCAGCATGGACGCCCGGCGGCGGACGACGCGCTCCCCGTGCTTCGGTCGCCGCCCCGGTCGTGGCCCGTCCCGTGACGGGTCCGATCGGAGGAACCGGCGGACGACAGAAAGGCGGGTGAGCCCGATGGGCAAGCGCGCACGGAAGAAGAAGGCCAGGAAGGGCAGCGGCGCCAACCACGGCAAGCGCCCCAACTCCTGAGTCGGTCAGGGACGGGACCGCCCGGCGGTCCCGTCCCGGATCCGTCCATCCGTCCGCCGCTCTTCCCGAGCGGTCGACCGGGTGGCACGGTCGTCGATCAGTCGGTCGGCACGTCCCGGGCGGCCAGGCGGTCGTCGACGATCTGCTGCAGCGTCAGGTCCGACCTCTCGCCGGTGATCTCCACCGACGTCTCGGTCACCGTCATCCGGGTCCCTCCCACGGATGCGTCGACCGTCAGCGTCCGCAGCTTGGCCACCAGCCGGCTGCGCAGCTCCTCGGGAGCCCGCTCACCACTGCACTTGTTGTGCAGCAACAGCTTGAGTTTGTGATCCAGCCCGGCCTGCTCCAGACACGGCGAGCAGTCGTCCAGGTGCTGTTGCACCGCCCGCCGGTTGGCCGGATCGAGCTCGTCGTCCAGGAACAGCCAGACGTCGCGCAGCACGGTCGCGCAGGCATCGGCCGGCTCGCCGCTGGTGCAGGCGGACAGCACCGACGGCACCGCCGGATCCATCGCGTCGGACATGATCAACCCTCCTGTCCGCGGCCGGCCGAAGTCCCGGCGCCGGTGGTGCTGGCCGCTGCTGCCGTGGTGGACGCCGCGGCGGGGCGCAGGAACCCGCGCTCCTTGGCGTACTCGGCCAGCAGCTCCCGCAGCTGGCGGCGCCCCCGGTGCAGCCGGGACATGACCGTGCCCAACGGGGTGCCCATGATCTCGGCGATCTCCTTGTAGGCGAAGCCCTCGACATCGGCCAGGTAGACGGCCAACCGGAAATCCTCGGGCAGCTCCTGCAACGCGTGCTTGACGTCGGTGTCCGGCAGCCGGTCCAGCGCGTCCATCTCGGCCGACCGCAGCCCCGTCGAGGTGTGCGACTCCGCCGCAGCCAGCTGCCAGTCGGTGATGTCGTCGGTCGGCGTGACCGAGGGCTGCCGCTGCCGTTTGCGGTAACCGTTGATGTAGGTGTTGGTCAGGATGCGGTACAGCCAGGCGCGCAGGTTCGTGCCCTGCTTGAAGCTGCCGAACGCCGCGAACGCCTTGAGGAAGGTCTCCTGGACCAGGTCCTCGGCGTCCGCCGGGTTGCGCGTCATCCGCAACGCAGCCGCATAGAGCTGGTCCAGCAGCGGCATCGCCTGGTCGGTGAACCGCTCGGCCAACTCGTCCGCACTCAACGGCTGCATCTCGGACGCGGCCGGGTCGGTCTCGTCCCGGGCCTGCGTCCCGTCGACCGCCGGTGCCGTGCTCGTGTCCTGCTGGCTCACCCCGTGCCCCTCGCTCGTCGCCGTGGCGGGAGGCAGGTCGTCGGTCCGGCGCTGCGCGATGTCGACGCCGCCGCGACCCGCGCTGTCGTCGTCCCCACCGTCGGAACGGCCTCCGGCTCCGGCTCCCAGCCGCTCCGCCCGGTCGGTCGAGCGTACCCGCGGGCCACGGGAGCCCGTTCCGCCCGGCCGGCGCGACGGTCCACCGGGCACCGGTCCTGGACCGACGGCGGGGCCGGTGCGGGCGGCCCGGGCCGCCGACTGCGCCGCGACGGACGGGCCGGTCGCCGCTGTCGGATCCACCGCCGTGATCGCCATCGGCGCCTCCTCCTGCTCGCGCGGACCCGGTGAAGTTCTCCACCGGGTCCGAACACCGTCCGCGCCCGGTCTGTTCCAGGGCCGGATCCGCCGTCAGGTGGCAGCGTGGTGGCGGTCCCGGATCCGGCCGGCCGTGTTTGCTCCCCCGTCCTGCTGGGAACCGTCTCCGACCGGTGCGTGTTGGGCGGTGTCGACTGCCGGGCGGGCCGATCCGTAGGGTTTCCGGTCGACATGCAGGCGGCACTGTCGGGGGTGTGGTGTGCACTGGGCAGCGCCGCACCACGCCGGCCCCGTGATCGTTCCCGCACGGTGATCGGGCAGCGGCGGAGCGCCGGTACTTCCCGGTCGACCGACCCGCGGCCGTCCGTTCCGCTCGACCGGAGCAGCCGATGCAGCCACCCAGCAGCCACCCAGCAGCCACCGCCCGCCGAGGGGATGACGATCGATGATCAGCTTCAGCGCGGTGTCCAAGGTGTACCCGGACGGCACCACCGCGGTGCACGACCTGAGCCTGGAGATCCCGGCCGGGCGCATCACGGTCTTCGTCGGACCGTCCGGCTGCGGCAAGACGACGTCGCTGCGGATGATCAACCGGATGATCGAGCCGACGTCCGGGGTCATCACCATCGACGGCACGGACACCCGACAGATCGACGCACCGCAGTTGCGCCGCGGCATCGGCTACGTCATCCAGAACGCCGGGCTGTTCCCGCACCGCACCGTGGCCGACAACATCGCCACCGTCCCGGTGCTGCAGGGCGTCACCCGCCGGGAGGCCCGGCGCCGGGCCACCGAACTGCTCGAGCGGGTCGGCCTGCCCACGTCGATGGCCCGGCGCTACCCCGCCCAGCTCTCCGGCGGTCAACAGCAACGGGTCGGGGTCGCCCGGGCGCTGGCCGCCGATCCACCGGTCATGTTGATGGACGAGCCGTTCTCCGCGGTGGACCCGGTCGTGCGCGAACAACTGCAGACCGAGTTCCTGCGCCTGCAGGAGGAGCTCGGCAAGACCATCGTCTTCGTCACCCACGACATCGACGAGGCCGTCCGGCTCGGTGACCGCATCGCCGTCTTCGCCACCGGCGGCCACCTGGCGCAGTACGCCGTGCCGGCCGACGTGCTGCGCCGGCCGGCCGACGACTTCGTCGCCGGATTCGTCGGCCGAGACCGCGGGTACCGAGCGCTGTCCTTCGCCGGCGCCACCGGCCTGCCGGTGCAGCGGGAACCCACGGTGCGGATGGGAGCGGCCGCTCCGCAGGGGCCGGGCGGCGGTGAGCACCGCTGGGCGCTGGTCGTGGACGACGACGGACGGCCGCGGGGCTGGCTGGACCGCGATGCCCTGTCGCCCGGCGACCCGATCGGCCTGCAGCACCTGCGGCTCGGCGGCTCCCTGGCCGCCCCGGGGTACTCGCTGCGCACCGCCCTGGACGCAGCGCTGTCCTCCCCGTCCGGCCGGGGCGTCGCGGTCGACGATGCGGGCGTGGCCATCGGCACCATCACGCTGGCCGACGTCGTGGCCGCCATCGAGGCGACCGACCGGACTGCGCTGGCCGATCCCGCGGGCGACGACGCCGGAGCATGGTCGCCGCCCGTCCTCGCCAAGGGCGCGGAGCGCACGGTCCCGGCCGGCGACCGAGGGGTGCCCCGGTGAACTGGGACTGGCTGGGCCGCAACAGCGACCGGATCGTCGACCTGTTCGTCCAGCACGCCTGGCTGGCGGCCGCCGCGACGTTGGTCGGCCTGGTGGTGGCGCTGCCGTTGGGCGCCGTGGCGTTCCGGTACCGCTGGACCTACCCGCCGCTGACCACACTGGCCGGCCTGCTCTACACGATCCCGTCGTTGGCCCTGTTCGTGGTGCTGCCCGGCATCCTGGGCACCCGCATCCTGGATCCGGTCAACGTGGTCATCGCCCTCACCGTCTACACGGTGGCGTTGCTGGTCCGGGTGGTGGCCGACGCGCTCGCCTCGGTCCCGGAGGCGGTCCGGCAGAGCGCCACCGCCATGGGGTACCGGCCGGTCCGCTCGCTGGTCACCGTGCAGTTCCCGCTGGCCGTCCCGGTCATCGGTGCCGGACTGCGGGTGGCCGCGGTGTCGAACGTCAGCCTGGTGTCGGTGGCCGCGCTGCTGGGCGTGGAACAACTGGGCAGCCTGTTCACCGAGGGCTTCCAGCTCAACTTCTTCACACCCATCGCGGCCGGCATCCTGCTGAGCCTGCTGCTGGCGGTGCTGTTCGACGTGGTGATCGTGCTGGCCACCCGGCTCAGCACGCCGTGGGCCCGGGCGGTGCCGAGCCGATGACCGCCGCCTGGGACTTCCTGACCACCGCCGCCAACTGGTCCGGCACCGACGGCATCTGGACCCGCTTCACCGAGCACCTGTTCTACACACTGCTGTCCGTCGTCATCGCCGCACTGGTCGCGTTGCCGCTGGGTGCCGTCATCGGCCACACCGGCCGCGGCGTCGCGGCGATCGCCGGGGTGGCCAACGCCCTGCGGGCGCTGCCCACCCTGGGTCTGTTGACCGTGCTCACCCTGTGGTCGTTCGGCCTGCTCACCGGCCAGCTCGCGCGGCTGGGACCGTCCATCGTCGTGCTGGTGGTGCTGGCCGTCCCCCCGATCCTGTCGAACACCTACGCGGGGATCGCCGCAGTGGACCCGGCCGCCCGGGACGCCGCCCGCGGGATGGGCATGACCGGCTCGCAGGTGCTCCTGCGGGTCGAGCTGCCGGTGGCCATGCCGCTGGTGCTCTCGGGAGTGCGTTCGGCCTACCTGCAGGTGGTCGCCACCGCCACCATCGCCGCAGTGGTCGGCCTCGGAGGGTTCGGCCGGTACGTGGTCGACGGCCTGGCCCAGCAGCTGTACGGGAAGATGGTCGCCGGTGCGCTGCTGGTCGCACTGATGGCCGTGATCGGCGATCGGCTCATCGCCCTGGTCGGCCGGTTCCTGGTGTCGCCCGGGCTGTCCGGCCGCCGCGTCCGGGAGAAGGCCCAGGAGGCCGAGGCCGGGTTCGCCGCGGTGCCACCGACCTGACCCCTCACTCCCCTCCGCAACCACCGTTCCGTCCGCATCGTCCCGCTGCACCGAGGAGTTCCGTTGACCACACGTCGTCCTGCCCGCCTGGGCGCGCTGCTCGCCGCCGGCCTGGCCACCGCGCTGGCGCTGACCGCCTGCGGCAGCTCCGAAGATCCGCTCGCCTCGACGTCCTCGTCCACGCCGAGCAGCTCGACCGCCGGCTCCACCGCCGGGTCCACCGACGAGTCGACCGGCTCCGTCGTCATCGGTTCGGCCAACTTCCCCGAGAGCGCGCTGATCGCCAACATCTACGCCGAGGCCCTGCGGGCCAAGGGCGTCGAGGTGACCACCAACCTGAACATCGGCAACCGGGAGGTGTACATCCGGGCGCTGCAGGACGGCTCCATCGACCTGATCCCGGAGTACTCGGGCACCCTGCTGCAGTACTTCGACCAGGCCGCCACCGCGGTCAGCTCGGAGGACGTCTACACCGCGCTCGAAGGGGCCCTGCCGGACACTCTGACCGTGCTGGAGCAGTCGGCGGCCGAGGACAAGGACTCGATCACCGTGACTCGGGCGACCGCCGAGCAGTACGACCTCACGACGATCGCCGACCTGGCCCCCGTGGCGGGTCAGCTGGTGCTCGGCGGGCCGCCGGAGTTCCAGACCCGCCCGACCGGCGTGCCCGGCCTGGAGTCGAAGTACGGGGTCGTCTTCGGTGAGTTCCGCGCCCTGGACACCGCCGGTCCACTCACCCTGAACGCGCTGATCAGCGACCAGGTGCAGGCGGCCAACCTGTTCACCACCGATCCGGCCATCAAGACCAACGACCTGGTCTCGCTGGAGGACCCGGAGTTCCTGTTCGCGGCGCAGAACGTGCTGCCGCTGATCACCGAGTCCAAGGTGACCCCGGCGATCGAGGAGGCGCTCAACGGCGTGTCCGAGAAGCTGACCACCGAGGTCCTCATCGACCTGCTCACCCAGGTCACGGTGGACCAGCAGGACTCGGCCGAGGTCGCGACCACCTGGGTCGACGAGCAGGGTCTGGGCAGCTGATCGGATGAGCTGCGGCGGGCCGTTACCGTCCCTGGTCATGGCCCGCCGCACCGAACGCTCGAACCATGCAGGGCGGTCCGCCGCCACGCCGGCGTTGGTGGCGCTCACCGCCGCCGGCGTCGACTTCACGGTGCACCCCTACGACCACGACCCGACCACCACCACCTTCGGCGACGAGGTGGTGGCCGCGCTCGACCTCGATCCGACGCGCGTCTTCAAGACGCTGGTGGCCAAGGTCGACGACCGGTCGCTGGTGGTGGGGATCGTGCCGGTGTCCCGGCAACTCGACCTCAAGGCGCTCGCGGCCGCGGTCGGCGGCAAACGCGCCGTCATGGCGCCGGTGGCCGAGGCCGAGCGGTCGTCCGGCTACGTCGCCGGCGGGATCAGCCCGCTCGGTCACCGCAAGCCAGTGCCGACCGTCATCGATGCCTCGGCGGTCGAGTTCCCGACGGTGTGGGTCAGCGCCGGCCGGCGCGGGCTGCAGGTGGAACTGGCGCCGAATGACCTGCTCCGGGTCGCCGGTGCGCTCCTGGCACCGATCGCCATCGGCTGAGCCGGCGCACCTCCCGCGGTCGAACGTCGGTCCCGGGACCGACGGCGGCTCAGGCGGGGTTGTCGAACAGCGCCGGCGGCGCGGTGTCGGCCGCACCCGTCCCGACCACCGTCCCCCGGTCGCCGCCCGGCCCGGCCACGGCCGGATGCGGGTCGCGCTCCACCAGAGCGGGGTCGTCGTTGCGCACGTTGCCCACCGCCGGGCCGACCGGCCGGATCTCCAGCGCATCGACGAGCGCGGCGTCCGGCGGGCTCAGCAGGGTGGCCGGATCGACCTCGGAGTCGAGCCAGGCGTCCCACTCCGAGGCAGGCAGGATCAGCGGCATCCGGTCGTGGATCTCCCGGAGCGCACCGACCGCCTCGGTGGTGATGATCGTCATCGACACCAGCGGTTCGCCCTCGGGCGAGCGCCAGTACTCCCACAGGCCGGCGAAGGCCATGGTGGATCCGTCCTGCGGCGTCAGGTAGTAGGGCTGCTTGGCCGGCGCCTTCCGTCCCTCGGCCGCGCCGGTTCGCGTGGCGCCACCGTCGGCTTGCGGCAGCTTCTGCCACTCGTAGTAGCCGGTGGCCGGGATCAGGCAGCGCCGCCGGTGCAGGGCCGTCCGGAACGCCGGCTTGTCCGCCAGCGATTCGGCCCGGGCGTTGAACATGCGGTTGCCCACCGAGACGTCCTTGGCCCACGACGGCACCAGTCCCCAGCGCATCGGTTCCAGCTCGCGGACCGGACGGGACTGCCCGCTCTCGCCGCCATCAGCACGATCGGCACCGTCGGAGGCGCGGTCGACCCGCAGCCGCACCACCGGCACGGTGACCGTCGGGCCGATGTTGTACCGCGGCCGCACCGGGTCGCCGCCGTACAGGCCCTGGGCGCCGCCGGAACGCTCGTCCGGCACCGCCTGGAAGACCCCGAACAGCGAGTCCGGCTCGACCGTCAACGCGTAGCGACCGCACATGACGACCATGGTGGCAGCCGGGGCCCGTCCCGCGCCCACCGTCGCAGCTGTGACGATCACTGCGGCACGGGCGTGCCGGTGTCCGTCGAACGGGTGGTAAATCGTCACTCATCCGCCGATTTCCTGCCGATACCCAGCCACGTTCGCGTCAAACATAGGGAACGATGGCTCGGTGCTCGCTGCAACCCACACCCCAGCCCCGGGTGCCACCTCCGATGCGCCCTCCGCTCCTGCCTCCCATCCGTCCCGGTCGGGGACGCCCTGGCCGGCACCGGTCAGCACCGAACCGGTGCGCGGCACCGTGCGGGTGCCGGGGTCGAAGTCGCTGACGAATCGCGCGCTGGTGCTCGCCGCCCAGGCCACCGGGCCGTCACGGATCACCGGCGGCCTGCGCAGCCGGGACACCGACCTGATGGCCGCGGCGCTGCGCATGCTGGGGGTGGGCGTCGACTTCGGTGCCGAGCCGGGAGCCGGTCGCGCCGCTGCATGGACGGTGACCCCGGCGCCGCTGGCCGGACCGGCGCACCTCGACTGCGGGCTGGCCGGCACGGTGATGCGCTTCCTGCCCCCGCTGGCCGCCACGGCCACCGGCGCCGTCACCTTCGACGGCGACGAGGCCGCCCGGCGCCGGCCCATGGCCACCGTGCTCGACGCACTGCGCGCCCTGGGCGTCACCGTCACCGGCGACCGGCTGCCGTTCGCCGTCGACGGCGCGGGCGAGGTCGCCGGGGGCACCGTGCACCTTGACGCCAGCGCCTCGTCCCAGTTCGTGTCCGGGCTGCTCCTGTCGGGGGCGTCCTACCGCGACGGCGTCACCGTCGTGCACCAGGGCCCGCCGATCCCGTCGCAGCCGCACCTGGACATGACGGTCGCGGCCCTGCGCTCGGTCGGCGTCCAGGTCGAGCAGCCGTCGCCCGACACCTGGCACGTGCTGCCCGGGCCGGTCGCCCCCTGGACCCACGTGATCGAGCCCGACCTGTCGAACGCGACCCCGTTCCTGGCCGCCGCTGCCCTCACCGGCGGTCAGGTCACCGTCCCGGACTGGCCGTCCAGCACCACCCAGGCCGGCGACGCGATCCGCGACGTCCTGACGCAGATGGGCGCCGAGGTGGCGCTGGACGACGACGGCCTGACCGTCACCGGCCCGGACCGCCTGCAGGGCGTCGACCTGGACCTGCGCGACGTCGGTGAACTGACTCCGACGATCGCGGCGCTCACCCTGTTCGCCGACCGGCCGAGCAAGCTGCGCGGCATCGGCCACCTGCGCGGTCACGAGACGGACCGGCTGGCCGCGCTGGCCGGCAACATCATCGCGCTGGGCGGCAGCGTCACCGAGCACGCCGACGCGCTGACCGTGCGCCCACATCGGCTGCACGGGGGCGGCTGGCGCGCTCATGCCGACCACCGCATGGCGACGGCCGGCGCCATCGTCGGCCTGTTGGTCCCGGGTGTGCAGGTCGACGACATCGACACCACGGCCAAGACCCTGCCCGGGTTCGCGCCGTTGTGGGCGGACCTGGTCGGCGGCGGGGCACGATGACGCGGTGACTGCCGCCGCCCCCGGACCGGTGACCCGCTGAGCGCCGCCGATCGCTGGGAGAACGAGGACGTCCGCGTCCGCCCGGGCCGGCGGTCGCGGCCACGGACCAAGACCCGGCCGCGGCACGAGGACGCGGTGGCCGGCTTCGTCACCGCGGTGGACCGGGGCCGCTACACCTGCCTCGTCCCCGCGGACGGCATGCCGACCGACGGCACCCCGCCGGCCTTCGGGCGGACGGTGCAGGCCATGCGGGCCCGCGAACTGGGGCGCCGGGCGGTCGCGGTCGGCGACCGGGTCGCGTTGGTCGGCGACACCAGCGGCGAACCGGACGCCCTGGCCCGCATCGTGCGCATCGAGCCGCGGGTCAGCGAGCTGCGCCGGTCCACCGACGACCAGGTCGATCCGGACACCGGCCAGGCCACGCTCGGGTCCGAGAAGGTCGTGGTGGCCAATGCCGACCAGCTGGTGATCGTGACCGCCGTGGCCGATCCGGAGCCACGGACCGGATTCATCGACCGGTGCCTGGTCGCCGCCTACACCGGGCACCTGCAACCTGTGCTGATGTTGACCAAGGCGGACCTCGCCGACCCCGCGCCACTGCTGGCTCGCTACGCCGATCTGGAACTGCCGGTGCTCGTCTCGCGCAGGTCCACGGCCGGGACCGCCGACGAAGGCGCCACGGTCCTGGACTCCGACGGGCTGGCAACGTTCACCACCACGGTGCGGGACCGCGTGTCGGTGATGATCGGGCACTCCGGCGTCGGCAAGTCCACGCTGGTCAACGCCCTGGTGCCGGACGCCGACCGGGCGACCGGCTCGGTCACGGGGGTCGGCAAGGGCCGACACACGTCGACGTCCGCGGTGGCGCTGCCGTTACCGGACGGCGGCTGGGTGATCGACACCCCGGGGGTGCGCTCGTTCGGTCTGGCCCACGTGACGGCGGACGACCTGCTGGAGACCTTCGACGACCTGCTGCCCGGCACCGTCGACTGCCCGCCCGGCTGTGACCACACCGGCCCCGAGGTGGGCTGCGCGCTGGACGACTGGGTGGCCACCGGTCAGGCCACCGCGGCCCGATTGGCGTCGTTCCGCCGCCTGCTCGCGTCCCGCGCCGGCACCGACTGACCGTCCCGGCCGGTGGGGTGTCGCCGGAGTTGTGCACACCCCGCCGGTTGTCCACATCGGGCGATCGCCCGGGTGACCGCGGACCGACCGGTCGTCGAGCATGTCGCCCGTGCCTGGATTCGAGCTGCCCCTGGTCATCGAGACGGCTGACCACCGCCAGGAGCTGCTGCTCCGGCTCCCGGCGCCGCGTCCCTGGGGGTCCGTCCGGGGCGCGCTGCTGCGCGAGGCCGGGATCCCGGAGGGCCTCCCGCTGTACTGCGGGCGCGCTCCGGTGCACCCGGACGCGCCGGTGGGACTGCCACCGTTGCTCGCCGGCACCGTGCTGCGCGACCGCCCGTGGGACGAGCCGCCCGCAACCGGGTCCCTGCTGGTGTGCATCGGCGGGCCTCGGGCCGGAGGATCGGTGCAGCTGCCGGAGCCGGGGTCGGCCGCGGCATCGGTGCTGGTGGGGCGCGGGCCGGACGTCGACCTCGTCGTCGACGACCCGCGGCTGCGACCGCGTCACCTCCGGGTCGATCCGATCGGCGACGGCTGGCGGCTGACCGACCTGGGTGCCGCTGACCCGGGCGGACCGGGTGTTGTGGTGATCGCGCCGGCCGACGTGGACGACGCGTCCTCGGGTCCCTCCCGTCGATCCGAGGGCCGGGTGGCCCGGTGGCGGACCCGCCGGGTGAGGCGCCGGACCGGCCGTCCCGACCGTCTCGACCGCGCCGATCGCGGGCCGCAGTCCGACGGGGCGGGTCAGCGCCTCGAGGTGGGCACGCTCGTCCGGGTCGGAGCCAGCCTGCTGCAGGTCCGCGCCGGAGCGCCGACCAGCGCGGCCCACGGCCACCCCGACGGCGCCGGCCGGCTCCGGGTGATCAGGCCGCCCCGCGCCCGTCCCCCGTGGACCGCGAGCCTGCCCCCGCGGCCGGGTCCACCGCCGGAGCGGTCCCATCGGCCGCTACCCCTGCTGGCGGCGGTGGTGGGTGGTCTGCTCGGCGCGACCCTGGCGGTGATCACCGGGATGTGGTGGTACCTGCTGTTCGCAGCCATCGGACCGATCAGCATGCTCGCCACCGCGCTCGGCGACCGGTGGTCCGGCCGGCGCAGCACCCGTCGGGCGCTCGTCGACCACGGCCATGGCGTCCGCCGGCACCGGGCCGCGGTACGCCTCGCCCTGGAGCAGGACCGTGTCGACACCTGGGACCGGCACCCCGACCCGGCTGAGCTGCTGACCCGGGTGCGCACGGTCGACGTCCGGGTGTGGGAGCGCCGGACCGACTCGCTGGACTTCGGGCACGCGGCCGTCGGGACCGGCCGGCGGGCCGCCCGGCTCCCGGACGGGGCGGTCGACGACCCCACGGAGGTGGTCCACGGTGCGGACGGCGACCCGGCCGGCCCGGCGCCGGGCACGGTGTCCGAGGTGCCGATCGTGCTCGACGTCCTGAGCGAACGGGTGGTCGGCCTCGCCGGCCGACGTCGGCCGCTGCTGCGGTGGGTCATGGCCCAGCTCGCCGCCACCCACTCGCCGGCCGACCTGGCCGTCCTCGTCGTCAGCCGGGCCGCCGATCTCGCCGCCGCCGCCGACCTGCCGCACTGTCGGCCGCGCAGCGGCGGGCCGGCGACGGTCGTGGCCGACGGCGATGACGCGGCGGCCGCCCTGGACCGGGTGCGGCCCGGGCGCGGCGGCGGACCACCGGCGCTCCTGGTGCTCCTGGACGACGCGGACCACTGGCGGACGGTGCCGGCGGTGGCCGCCCTGCTCACCGGCGTCGCGGGCGACGACCCCGCCTGGCGCGGCGTGGGCGTGCTGGCGACCTGCGGCGATCCGCACCGTCTGCCCGCCGAGTGCCGGACGGTGGGGGTCGTCGGCGAGGACGGCACCGTCCGGATCCGGACCCGGCGGTCGGCGACGACCGCGACGGTCACCGGCATCGACGCTCCGACCTGGCATCGCTTCGTCGCGGCGCTGGCGCCGTTGCGGGACGGCGACGGTGACGACGGTCTTCCCCGGTCGGTCGCGCTGGCGTCGCTCACCGGACTGCCCGGCGCGGACGCGCCCCGGCCGCGCGGGCCGGCGCGGGTGTCGAGCGCGAGTGCGGTCCTCGGATCGGCGCGGGACGGGGTCGTGACCATCGATCTCGACCGGCACGGACCACACCTGCTGATCGCCGGGACGACCGGATCGGGCAAGTCGGAGCTGTTGCAGACCCTGGTCGTCGGGCTGGCCACGGCCGCGCCGCCCTGGGAGACCTCGCTGGTGCTGATCGACTACAAGGGCGGGGCGACGTTCGGCCCGCTTGCGGGCCTGCCGCACACCGCCTCGGTGCTCACCGATCTGGACGAGCGTGCCGCCCTCCGGGCGCTCACCGGCCTGCGCGCGGAGCTGCACCGCCGCGAGCGGGTGCTGGCACGCGTCGGGCACGCCGACCTGCGCCGGTGGCGGGCGGCCGCTCGGGGGGACGAGACCGCCGCGGTCCCGCCCCGGCTGGTCGTGCTGATCGACGAGTTCGCCACGCTCGTCGCCGAAGTGCCCGACTTCCTGCCCGGACTGGTCGACGTGGCCCGCCGCGGGCGGTCCCTGGGCGTGCACCTGGTGCTGGCCACCCAGCGTCCGGGCGGGGCCGTGCCCCCGGATCTCCGGGCCAACGTCACCACGCGCATCAGCCTGCGGACCGCCGACGTGGCCGACTCCCGGGAGGTGCTGGACGTTCCCGATGCCGCCTGGATCCCGCCCGACCTGGCCGGACGCGCCATCCTCCGGGTGGGCAGCACCGCGCCGGTGCTGCTGCAGACGGCGCAGGTCCGAGCCGGCCCGACGGCGCCGATCACTCCTGCGGTGTGTCGACGGGACGACCGCCCGATCCGGTGGACGCCGCTGGACCGGGTGACGATGGCCGCGCCGGACCCCGACCCCGGACCGGACTGGGACCGCGTGACGGCCGCCCTGGTCGCCGCGGCCGGTGGCCGCCGCGCCGCGCAGCCCTGGTTGCCCCCGCTCCCGGACGTGGTGCGGGTGGCCGACCTCGCTGCGCTTGGAGCGGCCACCGACTCGGGAGTCCTGGGCCTGGTGGACGAGCCCGAGCGCCACCGACGGCGTCTGTGGCGGCCCGGCGCGACGTCGCTGCTGGTCGTCGGAACACCCGGCTCGGGCCGCAGCAGCACCCTGCGCCGCGTCGGGCAGGTCGCCGCGTCCTCGGGCGGCGCCCTGGTGGTCCTCGACGGCACCGGAGGCCTGGCGGACCTGCGGTCGTGGCCCGCGGTGAGCACCCACCTCGGCGCTGCGGACGCCGACCTGTTCGGCCGGGCCGTACAGCGCCTCACCGACGAGCTGCACCGTCGCAGCCCGCCCACCGGGCCGGACGTCGACGGCGGGTCCGGACCAGCGATCACCGTGCTCGTCGACGGCTGGGAGACGGTCACCACGGCGCTGGACGCCGGTGACTTCGGCGTCGCCAGCACGGCGCTGGCCCACCTGGCCGCGCACGGCGCCGGCCGCGGTGTCGTCGTCGTCGCCTGCGGGGCGACCCGACTCACGCACCACCGGCACGCCGAGTCGTTCGCGCAGCACCTGACGCTCGGTCCACCCACGGCAGTCGCCGGCCGGCCCGCGGCGCGGCGACCCGGCCGCCCCGTCCCGGGGCGAGGGCGATCGCTGGACGCCGACGTCCAGATCGTGCTGACCGGACCCGACGACCCACCACCCCGCCGCCGTCCGGCCGCGCCGGGCCCCGTGATCCGCCGGCTCGCCATGTCCGTCGACGCCGACGACCTGCCCGCGCCGACCCGCGACCACGTGTGGGTCGGACTCGGCGGGGACGCCGGACGGCCGGTCGGCTTCGATCTGGCCGGTTCGGGTGGTGCCATCGTCGTCGCGGGACCCACCGGAAGCGGGGTCCGCAGCGCCCTGCGCACCCTGGCGGGGCAGGCGGCCACGACCGGCCTCCACGTGGTGGTCGTCGGTCCCAGCGGGGCAGGCCCGGCGACGGACGACACCGCCGCGGTCGCCGCCGACGATCTGGCCGACCTGCTCGCTCGGCACAGCGGCCCCATCCTGCTGGTGTCCGGGCCCGACCCGGCCGGCTCCCCGACCGATCCACGACAGGTCGAGCTGCTGCGCCGGTTCGCACGGGTGGCCGGTCCGGGCCAGTGGCTGGCCGCAGGGCACCGTCTCGGCGGGTGGGCCCGCGGCGGCCTGGCGGCCGAGCTCGCCGCGGCCAGGCGGGGCGTCCTGCTGCAACCGGATCCCACTTCGGCCGGCCTCTTCGGCATCCGTGACGTCGCGCGCCGCGCCGTCCGCCGGCCCGGCGCCGGGCTGCTCCTGGGCGGTGTCGCCGAGGGAAACGCTGGGCCCGGTCCCGACCCGGTCCCGGTCCAGCTGCTCCGTCCCGCGGTCGAGCGCCGGCCCGATGCCACCGGCACGACCGGACCGACCATCGGGGTGACCGCGACGGACGTGACGGCGGTCGAGGCCATGTGACCGACTCCACTGTCGGACGATCAGACCCGTTGTTGACGCATCATCCATCCCGTCGTACCGTCCAGTTCGTTGACCTGTCAGTCATTTCCGACCATCCCGTGGAGCCAGTCATGAGCACCCCCACCACCGCCCCCACGCTGACCGGCACCTGGACCGCCGATCCGGTCCACTCCGACGTCTCGTTCAAGGTCCGCCACATGGCGGTCGGCAAGGCCCGTGGCGCGTTCACGCTGGTCGGCGGCACGCTCGCCTTCACCGGCGAGGACCTGGCCACCGGCACCGTGACCGCGGCCATCGACGCCACCAGCGTCGACACCAACAACGAGCAGCGCGACCAGCACGTGCTGTCCCCCGACTTCCTGGACGCCGCGAACTTCGCGACGATCGACTTCGTCTCCACCGGCGTGCGCGAGGCCGACGGTGATGAGTTCGTCCTGGACGGCGAGCTGACCATCCGCGGCACCACCAAGCCCGTCGAGCTCGAGGTCGAGTACCTGGGCGTGACGGTCGACGCGTACGGCGCCGAGCGCCTCGGGTTCTCGGCGAAGACCTCGATCTCCCGCAAGGACTACGGCGTCAGCTTCAGTGCCGCGTTCGGCGCCGGCAACAGCGTGGTCGCCGACAAGGTCGAGATCGACCTGGAGCTCGAGTTCGTCAAGGACACCGTCTGATCCGACGATTCGTCCCGAGCTCATCGCATGGACGGACCGGCCCGACCAACCACCGCACGGGTCCATCCGGCCCTCCGGATGTATCTATGAATGCATCTCAGTGCTAGCGTCGCACCGTGCACTCCCGACCGACGCTGCCCTGGGAGCGGGCCGACGACCGGGGACCGCTGGCCGCCCGGATGGCCGCCGACGCGGCACGCGCCGTGGTCGAACGGCGGTACCCGGCCGGGATGCTGCTCACTGAAGCTGATCTCGCGGTGGCCACCGGCGCCAGCCGGACGCCTGCCCGGGAGGCCATGCTGCAGCTCGAGGCGTGGGGCCTGGTGCGGCTGGCGCCCAAGAAGGGCGCGGTGGTCACCGCGGTCACGGTCGAGGAACGGCGCGATCTGCTCGCAGCGCGGGCCATGTTCGAGATCGAGGCGGTCGCGGTCATCGCCCGCGGTGATGCCGATCTGGCCGCATTGGCGGCCGACATCGACGACAGCCTCCGCCGTCAGCGCACCGCCCTCGAGCGCGGCGACCTGGTCGGCTTCGCCGGCGGCGACTACGCCTTCCACGCCCGGATCATCGCCTCGGGTGGCAATGCGGTGGTGGGCCGCCTGCTGGACACGCTCGGTCCCCGTCTGGCCCGGTTGACCCACGAGGTGGTGCTGGAGCGCCCCGACCGCCTGGCCACCCTGCTGGCCGAGCACGAGGAGTTGGCCGAACGGGCGGGCAGCGGCGACGCCGTCGGGTTCGCCGAGCTGGTCC
Source organism: Nakamurella leprariae (assembly GCF_016918035.1). Taxonomy (GTDB): domain Bacteria; phylum Actinomycetota; class Actinomycetes; order Mycobacteriales; family Nakamurellaceae; genus Nakamurella; species Nakamurella leprariae. Next base: position 162,469 of record NZ_JAERWK010000016.1, read on the forward strand.
GTCGGCACATCGCCGCGGGTCACTTCCCGGGCGCCGGACCGGCGTGAGCGGACCGACGCGTCCGGCCCGGACCTGGCTCCGGCCGGCACCCGCCATCTTCGTGCTGGCGTGGGGCGGCAACCACTTCACCCCCCTGCTGCACCTGTACGAGCAGGTCGGCCACTACGCGATCTGGCAGGCGAACCTCCTGCTCGGCATGTACGTCGCCGGCCTCATCCCGGGACTGGTGGTGGCGTCCGCCCTCTCGGACCAGCACGGTCGCCGGCCGGTGCTGCTGGCCGGCACCGTGCTGGCCATCGCCGGCAGTGTGCTGCTGGCCAGCGGTTTCTCGGTGTTCTGGTTGCTGTGCGTGGGCCGGGCGCTGGCGGGAGTCGGCGTCGGCGTGGCCATGTCGGTCGGCACCAGCTGGATGAAGGAACTGTCCTCGTCACCGTTCGACCCCGGGGCCGGTCCCACCGCGGGCGCCCGTCGGCCGTCTCTGACCCTGACCCTCGGCTTCGGCCTCGGTGCCGCCGTGACCGGTTCCCTGGCCCAGTGGGGACCGGCGCCGACGGTGACCCCGTACCTGCTGCACGGCGCGCTGACCACAGCCGCACTGGTCGTGCTGCTGACCGCCCCGGAGTCGCTGCCGGCGCAGCGCCGGACCACGCGGAGCTGGTGGCGGGACCTGGCCATCCCGTCGGCCGGCCATCGCCGGTTCGTCCGGCTGGTGCTGCCGGCGGCCCCATGGGTCTTCGCCGCCGCCGGGGTCGCGTACGCGATCATGCCGTCGGTGGTGCAGGACCGGTTGGGGAGCTGGTCGACGATGTACGCCACCGTGCTGAGCGTCCTCACCCTCGGGACCGGCGCCCTGGTGCAGAACTTCGTGCCCCGCCTGGACCGGCTCACCCGCGGCCGCAGCCTGGTGCTCGGACTGGCCATGATGGCCGCCGGAATGGTGCTGGCCGTGGTGGCCGCCCTGGTGCGCGACCCGGTGCTGGCCCTGGTCGTGGCCGTGGCGCTGGGTGCCGCGTACGGCGTCTGCGTGGTGGCCGGCCTCATCCACGTGCAGGCCATCGCCACCCCACAGGATCTGGCCGGCTTGACCGGCGTCTACTACTCGGTGACCTACACCGGGTTCCTGTTGCCCACCGTGCTGGCGGCCCTGCTGCCCGTGGTTCCATACGCCGGCTCGCTGACCGTGGTCTCGGTGTTGTGCCTGGTCTCGCTCATCGTGGTGGCGCACGAGTCCCGACAGCACCGTATCGCGGTGTGACCCGCCGACCGCAGGCCCGGGCGGCCCACCGTCAGCGCTCGCCGGGCTCCCGACCGGCGTCGAGATCGTCCAGCGCGAAGGCGATCTCACCCGGCGTGAACCAGGCCAGGTCGATGTCCAGCAGTGCATCGAGCTCGTCGGTCGCGGGTCGGCCGCTGCGGACGGCCTGCACGGCCGCCGCTACCGCGGGCCCGGCCTCCGCCGCGTCCAGGTGGATCGCGGCCACCGCCGACCACGGCACGCTGTCGTCGGCGGTCCGGTCGGACACGTCCACCGCGATCACCGCGCGGACCGGCACCGGTCCGGCGTCCGTCCCCGGCGCACTGTCGTCGCCGGCGCCGGTGTCGGCGGCCAGCAGGTGGACCGCACGCAGGGCGGCGTCCTGCAGCACGAGGTACTCCAGGTCCTCCTCGGACCAGTCCGGCAGTTCGCGTCGCCGCGCGTCGTCCACGGCCAGCGCGGCGCCGACCGGGACGGTGCGGCCGGCGAGGATGTCGCGCAGTCGGGGCACCGACGTCGGCACGTACATCCTGGTCATCGGGTCTCCTGCGGATCGGACGGCGCGACCGGTGCCGGCTGCGCCGCAGCGGTGCCGGACTCCGGGCCGTCGTTGGCGTCCTGACCGGCGACCAGGAGCTCGACGAGCGACTCGGTGAGTGCCTCGCCGATGTCCGCCAGGTCGGGGATGGCGTCGCGGTCGGCGGTCAGACCGAAGTACACCCCGCCGTGGTACGAGGTGCAGGACACGGCCAGCGTCTGACCGTTCACCAGCGGCGCCACCGGGAACATCGCCGTGACCGGCAGTCCTCCCGCGTAGAGCGGGACCTGCGGGCCGGGCACATTGGTGATGAGCACGTTGGACAGCCGGCGGGACAGCTCACGGGCCACCCGGGCGCCCAGCGCATGCAGCGTCGGCGGCGCGAAGCGACCGAGCTCGACAAGGGTGTCGGCGCCCACCCGCTGCCCGCCGCTGAGCTGGGCACCCATCGCCCAGGCCACCTGGTGCAGCCGGATGACCGCGTTCGGCTCCGCCACCGGCAGGTCGACCAGTGCCGAGCGCACCGTGGCGCCCGTTGCCGCCGTCCCGGTCGGACCGGACACCCCGACCCGACCGCTCGGCGTCGCGGCGACGCCGGGCCGAGCGGTGGACTCCCGCACCGACACCGGGACGGTCGCCCGCAACACCGTCGACGGGACCACCGGCTCGTTGCGGGACAGCAGGTAGGTGCGCACCGCTCCGGTGACCACGGCCAGCACGACGTCGTTCACCGACACCCCGTGCGCTCGCCGGATGGCCTTGAAGTCGTCCAGATCGGTGCGCACGGTGGCGAACCGGCGCTGCCCGCTGCGAGTGCGGGTCAGCACCGACCGCGGCACCGGCGTGACCACCCGGCTCGCCAGCCGGACCGCGTCGGCGGCCACCCCGGCCAGCCGGGCCGCCGCGGCCCGAGCGTCGGCCGCGGCGAACCGGGCCATGTCGACCGCCGCGGTCGGTTGGGCGGCCAGGTCGACGACGGCGTCGACGACCAGGTCGACGGCGCTGGGCGGCGGCGTGGGGATCCACGGCTGGTCGGCCACCGGTCGCGGCGTCCGCGCGGTGTCCAGGATGGCCGCGGCCAGGTCGACGGCGCCCAGCTGATCGACCAGTACCGGGTGGGTCTTGTTGACCAGCGCGACCCGGCCGCCGCTCAGCCCCTCGACGACGTAGATCTCCCAGAGCGGCCGGTGCGGGTCCAGCGGCCGGGAGATCAGACGACCGATCAGGTCGTCGAGCTGCGCCCGGCTGCCCGGCGGCGGCAGGGCAGAGCGGCGCACGTGGTACGACAGGTCGAACCCGGCGTCGTCGACCCAGACCGGTCGGGCCAGCCGTCCCGGCACCGTCTGCACCCGCTGCCGGAACCGCGGCACCAGCGCGAGCCGCGATCCGATGAGGTCGACCATCGCGGCGTAGTCGAACCCGGCCGCCGGTGGCTCCAGCACGACCATCCCGCCGACCAGGGTGGGCGACCCGGCATCGGCACTGAACAGTGACGCCGTGTCCAGCACGGACAGCCGGTCGGTCATGGCCGTCATCGTGGCACACGCGCCGGCCCCGGCCCCGCCGCCGGTTCAGCCGGCCGCGCGACCCCGGGGGACGGGCCGTCGTCGGGATCGGCCACCGTCGCCGCGCACCGCCCCGCCGAGCATCGACGCGGCCAACTCGGTCAGCGACCGCCGAAGCGGCGACGACGGCGCGGCCTCCACCAGCCCGATCCCCGCCCGCCAGGCCCGGTCGGTGGCGTCCCGGTCCTCGGGCAGCCGAGCCGCGACCCGGACGCCGGCGAACCGGTGCAGGGCCTCGACCGCGTCGTCGGTGCGCGCCGCTGTCGGACGGCACCGGTTCAGCACCACCCGCAGCGAACCGCCGGGCACCGCCTCCCGCAGTTCGGCCAGACCGCGGACCAGACGCTCCATCCCGGCCGGGTCGGCCGACCCCACCACGACGATCTCGTCGGCGGCCGTGAGCGCGGCCAGCGTCGCCCCGTTCCGACGGGGCGCAAGCGTGTCGAAGCTCAGTTCCGGGTCGTCCTCGAGGCAGAACCCGCAGTCGAGGACCGTCAGATCGGCGAGCTGACGACACCCGTCGAGCACCACCGGCATGGTCGACGGCCGCAGCTCGGGCCATCGGTCGGCCCGCGAGATGCCGGTCAACAGGCGGAGTTCCGGCGTCAGCTGCCAGCACAGGCCGACCAGGCCGGCCAGGTCGAGGCGGCCGTTGGCGGCCAGCCGGCAGGCGCCGGCCAACCCGGGCGACTCGTCGAGCAGGCCGAAGGCACTGGCCTGCACGCCGCCGTACACATCGGCATCGACCAGCACGGTGCGCGCGCCGGCCTCGGCCGCGGCTCCCGCCAGGCCGGATGCCACCGTGCTCCGGCCCGGGGCGCCCGCCGGTCCCCACACCGCAACCACCCGCCCGGACCGCGGAGTCGGACCGGCTGCCCCGTCCGCCGACCCGGCGTCGGACCCGACGGTCGACGCCCCGCCCGTCGCGGGGTCGAGCATCCGGTCCGACACCTGCGCCCCGCCCGTACCCGGCTGCTCGCCCCGGGCCGCCAACCGTTGTCGGTCGCGTTCGCGCAGCAGGATGGTCACCAGGTCGGCGCCGTCCTGGTCGTCCGGGACCACTGCGGCGATCCCGATACGCTGCAGCCGAACGGCGATGCGGTCGTCGGCCGCGGACCGGACCGCGACCACGGCGACCCCGAGCCGGTGCAGCTCGTCCACCACTTCGGAATCCAGTCGCCGCAGGTCTGCGGCGACCGCCGCGACCGCGATCTGACCGGTGCTGGCCACAGCCAGCAGGTCGGCCACATCGACGCACCGACGCACCACCGTCAGCGGGGTGGCGCCCCGGTCGAGCGCACCGACCAGGGCGCTCTCCCACGATTGCCCGGAGCCGGCCGTGGCCAGGCCGGCAGTCACGCGGCGTCCTGCACCAGGGCCAGGATGGGCTCGCCACCCGGCAGCGTGCGGATGAGTGCGTCGGCCGGGTCCGGCGGCAGCAGCACGGCGACCTGGTACCGGTTCGACGTGGCCGCGGACAGACCACCGGCGGACGGGGCCGACACCGACTGCACCGACACCGCCGACTGCACCAGTTCGGTCTCGGCCGGGTCGCCCGGCGTCTGGCCGCCACGGGTCAGGTACAGATCGACCACCGACCCGTGGGTGACACCGGGGGGCATCCGGTCGGGGCTCACCGCGACGACCACCACCCTGCCCTCTGGAGCGCGGCCCAGGTCCGCCGCAGCCAGCAGCTCACCCGCGCGCAGCGGACGGGACACCGGTCGTCCCACCGGCGGTGCCGTGGCCGCGGTCAGGTACCGCGGACCCACGCTCCCCAGGTTCACGTCGACCTGGACGAGGTCGTCGGCCTGCAACACCGTGCCCTCGGCCAGGTCGCGGTCGATCGACCACACCGCCACCGTGCGATTGCTGGCCCCGATCACCTGTGCCCCCACGACCACGGCCGTCACCACCAGCACCAGGCCGACGATCACGCGGGCGTTCAACCACCGGGGTCGGGACAGGCGGCGCGGTCGTGGCGAGTCCGGCGACGCGATCGGCTCCGGTGCCGACGCCACATCACCGGGGCCGTCGGGTCGACGGTTCCGAGCCACTGGTCCCTCCTCAGGGTCCTTCTCGTCCCAACCGCACCGGGCGCGCCGACACCGGCTCCCGGGCGGGACGCGGCGGTGCGAGGCCCGGTCCGGTCCGCGCGAGGTGTGGACAACCCGACGTCGGCCCATCCGACATGCCAGACTGTGTTCGCGGCAAATTACCCCAATTCACCGGTTCCTGGTCCGACGAGGGCCAACTGATACCCTTTCGTGTGCCAGCACCATTCGGCCCGACGGGGTCGGCGGTCCTGCGATGCCTCGTCCGCGGCCGGGCGGGACCCATCAGGAGGACACCGTGACGCCCGCCCACCGACGCTCCGAGGGGACCGACCAGCGATGACCAACGAGCGATTCCTGACCCTCACCGACGTCGCGGAGATCCTGAACATCTCCATGTCGCAGACCTACGCCCTGGTGCGCAGCGGCGAACTGATGGGTATCCAGATCGGTGGCCGCAACCAGTGGCGGGTGGAGCGGTCCAAGCTGGAGGACTACATCGAAGCGGCCTATCGGCGCGCCGCCCAAGCGATCAACGACCTGCCCGCCGAGATGCCGTCCGAGCTGCGCTCGTGACCCCGACGGTGATCATCGCGTGGTCCTCGCGACGATCGACCCGACGGTCGTGATGGTCAACCCCAGGGGCTGATCTGGACCGCGACCAGCGCCGCCAGTGGCACCAGCACCGTCCCCCGCACCGACCCGGCCCGTCGCGGTTCCCATTCGGGATGGGTTGCCAGCTCGAGGAAGTCGGCGCCCACCCGGTCGATGGTGCCACCGACCTGGGCGGCGTCGTCGACTCTGGCCGGGTCCGCGCCGGCCAGCGCGAGGGCCACGGGCGACCGATCGCGGGCCAGCCCGCGCAGCACCATCCGGAGCGTCCAGCGACGCGCCACGACTCCCATGGGCGGCGCCGTCGACCGGCCGACGCCGGCGATCGAGGTGATGGCGCCGAGTGCGACCAGTCGGTCCCGTCGCCCCGACTCGGTCAGCGTCAGCCAGTCCGGACCGACGGCATCGAGCACCCCGGTCAGCACCGGCCCGAGGGTGCGGACGCGCAACGGCGTCCCGATGGCGGGCACCAGTCGCGCGGTCAGCTCGACGTCGGCGAACGCGGCCCGGGCCCGCGGCGCGATCTCCGCGTCAACGTCCGCGTCAGCCAGCCGCTCGAACTGCGACTCGAGGTCGGCGAACAGCTGCTCCCAGCGCATCGGGTCACTGTGCCCGCGAGCGGAGCGGTTGTCCACCGCGTCTCGGGCGCACGTTGACAGCAACACTCGGACATCATTGACTCTCAACCATGTCAAACGGCATCAAACGCAGCGCTGTGCGGTCACGGTTCGTTGAGGCGCCACTTCACGGCCGGTCGCGCCGCGCGCCGGTCTCCGTCGCGGACGTGGTCGGGTGGGCCGCCTTGGCACTGCCGGCCGTCACCGCGCTGGTGCTGCCCACGCCCTGGGCGGCGACCGCCGCCATCTCGAGCGGTCCGGCCCAGCGACCGGTCACCGGACGGATCGACGACCTGCTGGTGGCCGCGTGCGCCTGGCTGATCTGGGCGTTGCTGCTCTGGTCGGCCGTGGTGCTGGTGCTGGCGGTGCTGGGCCGGCTCCCCGGTGCGCTCGGTGCGGGAGCACGGGCGCTGGCCGCCCGGATCGCCCCGGCCGTGGTCCGGCGATCGGTGGGCGCGGTGATCGGAGCCGGCCTGCTGACCTCGGTGGTCACCGGCTGCGCGGATGGTCCCGCGTCCGCTGCGCCGCTCACCCAGGCCGGGACGTCGCCGACCACCGCGGTCGGTGTCATGGACGCGCGAGCGGATCCGTCGGTGCCGGCGCCCGCGGGCGCACCCGCCACCCCCGCCGAGCAGGGCGAGGGAGGCGCGCCTGACGCCGGACCGACGGAACACCGCCAGGCCCTGTCCTGGACGGGTGCGCCGGCGTCCCGGGACGGGGCACCCGGCGGACCGCTGCCGGTGACCGCGCTGGACTGGCCGACCACCCCGAACCCGGCCCCGGGCGCGACACACGCAGCCGCACCGGGACCGGCACGTGAGTCCGAGCCGCCGGCCCCGGTCGCCGACCCGGCACCCACACCGGCCACCGCTGCCGCGGACGAGGCGGGTGCGCCACCGGTCCAGACCATCATGGTCGTCACCGTCCAGCCCGGCGACTCGCTCTGGGAGCTGGCGCGCAGCCAGCTGCCGGCCGATGTCCCGGCGTCCGAGGTCGACCGGCTCTGGCACGGGTGGTACCAGGCGAACCGGGCGACGATCGGCGACGACCCGGACCTCATCCGTCCGGGACAGCGACTGATCCTGGAACTGCCGGTCCCGGTGCAGCTCTCGGCGCCGCAGGGAGATCAGCGATGAGCGCCGCGATCGAGTGCTGCCCCACCGTGACCGGTCTGCTGGCATCGGCGCGGACCGCCACCGCGGTGGACGCTCGGCGGCGGCCGGTCCTGCGGCCGGCCCCCGAGTCGGCGCCGCCGTTCGACGACGAACGGATCGCCACGCTGCGGGTCTCGGCGCTGCGCGGCGCGGGCGGGCCCGGCACGCCGCCGCCGCCGACGGCGATCGCCGCGGCTCCGGTGGAGTCCGGTCCGCGGGCGCCGCTCCGTCCGTCGGCCACCACCGGGCTGCGGCCGACGCCGGCGGGCCGGTCCGCGGCGGTCTTCGCCCGGGCCGTCGTCGAGGTGGTGTCCGGACGCCGTCCGGCCACGCAGTTGCGGGTGCACTGCGCACCCACGGTCTTCGCCGCGCTGTGCGATCACCCGATGGCCCAGCCCGAGGCGCAGGTCGACGCCCGCGCCATGGCCCACCCGCGCGCGGTCCGCAGCGGTGGCCCGGTGCTGCCGACCGGTCCGGGCACCAGCACCCGTTCCCCGGCCGGCCCGCGTCGTCCGGTGACCATGACACCGGCACTGCCGCACCTGATGTCGGTGCACACCGGTGAACCGTCCGACGGCGTCGCCGAGGTGTGCGCCGTCTACCGGCGCGCCCAGCGGGTCCGGATGCTGGCCTTCCGGTTGGAGGCAGCGGACGGCCGGTGGCGGATCACCGCTCTGCAGTTCGGGTGAGCCCGCAGTCCGGGTCCGGCACCGGCCGACAGTGGATCGGAGAGGGTCAGCGACCGCCCGGTCGCTTGCCCTTGCCGGCCGACCGGCGGGACGCCCGGTTGCCGCCGCCGGACCGGCCGGTGGTCGAGCCACCGTCGCCCTCCGTCGAGGTGCCCGGCTCCTCCGGTCCCGAGTAGTTCAGGCTGCCGGACCGGCGCGGTCCGGCGTCCAGTCCGGCCGAGCGGAACGCGGCCGCACCTTCGGTGCCGGCCGGAGCCTTGATCACCTGCTCGCTCGGGAGCGCCTCACGAGGCCGGACCCGCTTGGTGGTCCGCGGGGCCTGGCCCGGCGCGCTCGCGGAGGCGCGCTGGCCGGCCGTCGCGGCCGGCTGCGCCGCGGGTGCGGCGGCCGGCGCGGCGGGGGTCCCGTTGCCGGCGGCCGACGGCGAAGTGCCGACCGTCGTCGGCTGGCCCGCCGCGGGCGGAGCCGCGGCGGCGGGCGCACCGGTGACACCGGGTGCCACGCTCGCCGCCGGCGCCGGGTCGACCCCGACCGCGGCCGCCGGACTGGTCGCCTGTGGTGCCTGGACCACCTGGACCTGCAGGTTGTACAGGTACCCGACGGACTCCTCCTTGAGGGAGTCGAGCATCGCGCTGAACATGTCGTAGCCCTCGCGCTGGTACTCGACGAGCGGGTCCCGCTGGGCCATCGCCCGCAACCCGATCCCCTCTTTGAGGTAGTCCATCTCGTAGAGGTGCTCGCGCCACTTCCGGTCGAGCACGGACAGCACCACGCGCCGCTCCAGCTCACGGGTGATCGGCGGGGTCAGCGCCTCTTCGCGCTTGGCCCAGGCGGCGCGGGCGTCGGCCAGCACGGCCTCCTTGAGCGTCTCCCGGGTCAGCGAACCGTGCTCCTCGGCGATGGACTCGGGCGTCACCGAGATCGGGTACAGCGTCTTGAGCGCCGTCCACAGCGTGTCGGTGTCCCAGTCCTCGGCGTACCCGGTGGCGGTGGCGCCGTCGACGTACGCGGTGACGACGTCGGTGATCATGTTCTGCACCTGGACGTGCAGGTCCTCGCCGTCCAGGACCCGGCGGCGCTCGTCGTAGATGACGGTGCGCTGCTGGTTCATCACCTCGTCGTACTTGAGGACGTTCTTGCGGATCTCGAAGTTCTGCTGCTCGACCTGCGTCTGCGCGCTCTTGATCGCCTTGGAGACGAACCCGTGCTCGATCGGCACATCGTCCGGCATCCGCAGCCGGGTCATCAGCATCTCCACGGTGCCGCCACCGACCCGGCGCATCAGGTCGTCGCCGAGTGACAGGTAGAACCGCGACTCGCCCGGATCACCCTGGCGCCCGGAGCGGCCGCGCAGCTGGTTGTCGATGCGGCGCGACTCGTGCCGCTCGGTGCCGAGCACGTACAGGCCACCCGCCCCGCGCACCTTCTCGGCCTCGCGCTTGCCGGACTCCTTGGCCTGCTCGAGCGCCTCGGGCCAGGCCGCCTCGTACTCCTCCGGCGTCTCGGTCGGGGTCAGCCCCCGCTGCCGCAGATCGAGGTCGGCGGTGAAGTCGGCGTTGCCGCCCAGGATGATGTCGGTGCCGCGGCCGGCCATGTTGGTGGCCACCGTGACGGCGCCGGACCGCCCGGCCTGGGCGATGATCGCCGCCTCCCGGGCGTGGTTCTTGGCGTTCAGCACCTCGTGCGGGATGCCCTCGCGCAGCAGCAGCCGGCTGAGCACCTCGGACTTCTCCACCGAGGCGGTGCCGACCAGCACCGGCTGGCCCTGCTCGTGGCGCTCGGCGATGTCGGCCACCACGGCCTCGAACTTGGCCGCCTCGGTCTTGTAGATCATGTCCGAGTCGTCGGCACGCTGGATGTCCCGGTTGGTCGGGATCGGCACCACGCCCAGCTTGTACGTCTGGTGCAGCTCGGCCGCCTCGGTCTGGGCGGTACCGGTCATCCCGGACAACTTCCCGTACAGCCGGAAATAGTTCTGCAGGGTGATGGTGGCCAGGGTCTGGTTCTCGGCCTTGATCTCCACCCCCTCCTTGGCCTCGATGGCCTGGTGCATGCCCTCGTTGTAGCGGCGACCGTGCAGCACACGCCCGGTGAACTCGTCGACGATGAGGACCTCGCCGTTGACCACGATGTAGTCGCGGTCCTTCTTGTAGAGCTCCTTGGCCTTGAGCGCGTTGTTCAGGAAGCCGACCAGCGGGGTGTTCACCGACTCGTACAGGTTGCTGATGCCCAGGGCGCGTTCGACCTTGCTGACGCCCTCCTCGGTGACGCCGACCGTGCGCTTGGACTCGTCGACCTCGTAGTCGTCGTCCCGGTGCAGCCGCGGCACCAGCCGGGCGAATTCCGAGTACCACTTGGAGGAGGTGTCAGCCGGGCCGGAGATGATCAACGGCGTCCGGGCCTCGTCGATCAGGATCGAGTCGACCTCGTCGACCACGGCGAAGTGGTGACCGCGCTGGACCAGGTCGTTCTTCGACCACGCCATGTTGTCGCGCAGGTAGTCGAAGCCGAACTCGTTGTTGGTGCCGTAGGTGATGTCGGCGGCGTAGGCCGCACGCCGGACGTCGGGGGTCTGCTGGCTCAGGATCACGCCGACCTCGAGCCCGAGGAAGCGGTGGACCCGCCCCATCCACTCACTGTCGCGCTGGGCCAGGTAGTCGTTCGTGGTGACGACGTGGACGCCCTTGCCCTCGAGTGCGTTGAGGTAGACCGGCAGGGTCGAGACCAGGGTCTTGCCCTCGCCGGTCTTCATCTCGGCGATGTTGCCCAGGTGCAGGGCCGCCCCGCCCATGAGCTGGACGTCGAAATGGCGCTGACCCAGCGTCCGCGTCGCCGCCTCACGCACCACGGCGAAGGCCTCGGGCAGCAGGTCGTCGGTCGTCTCGCCGGCGGCCAGCCGTTCGCGGAACTTCACGGTGTGCCCGCGCAACTCGTCGTCGGACGTCTTGGCGTAGTCCTGCTCGATGGTGTTGATGTGGTCGGCGATGGCCCGCAGACGCTTGAGCGTCTTCGTCTCACCGGCCCGGAGCAGTCGTCCCAGAACCACCAGCGTTCACCCTTGCCACGTCGATCGGTCCGCCGGTGCCCGTCGCGGGTCCCGGCGAGCGGGTCCGGGCGCCGCGACGCCCGGTTCGCCGCGCCAGCAGGCACGGCGGTGCCCATGGTAGGCGCAGCGCAAGTCGGGTCCCTGTTGCCCGCGCTCGGCCGGGTGGGTGGGAGCCCGGTCGGTCGGCGATCACCGACGCGCCGCGGCCCCCGGGACCTGAGTCCCGAGGGCCGCACGCCTGGGCGGTCACCGCCGGTCGGCCGCGCTCACCCGCAGGGCGCCGGGCCGGCCGGCCGGACCGTCACTCGTCGGTCGACTGCGAGCCGTTCAGCCGCAGCAGGCCGTAGTCGAAACCCTTCCGGCGGTACACCACCGAGCACATGCCGGTGTCGACGTCCTTGAACAGGTAGAAGTCGTGCCCGACCAGCTCCATCTGGAACAGGGCCTGGTCGACGGTGATCGGGTCGCCCGGGTGGTCCTTGATCCGCACGATCCGACCGGAATCGCCGTCGGCGCCGTACCGGTGCGACAACTCGTCCTCGGGACTGAGCTCCTCGGCCGTCTCGCCAGCCGGGTCGGGGTCGACGATCTCCGGGGCCAGGGTGGCCACACCACCGGACGCGCCCCCGGCGGCCAGCGCCTCGACCTCCCCCACGCCGCCCGGACCGGCCACCGCGACGAGCGGGGTGCGGTCACTGGAACGACGACGGCGGTCGTGCGCCCGGCGCAGCTGCGCGTCGAGCTTGTCGACCGCGAGATCGACCGCGGCCTGGAACGACTCGGTGCTCGCCTCTGCGCGCATCACCGGTCCACGACCGACCATCGTCAACTGCACCCGTTGACAGTTCTTGGACTGCCGTCGGTTCGTCTCGTGGGAGAGCTCGACCTCGACCCGGATGATCTTCGAGTCGTACTTCTCGACCCGGGTCAGCTTCTCCTCGACGTGGGTGCGGAAGTGGTCCGGGACCTCGACATTGCGCCCGGTGACGACGATCTCCACATGTCCTCCTCTGATCGCGGCAGGTGCGGCAGCTCGGCCCGGAACACCTCGATCCGAGGTGGCCGGGCCGACTGCGTCGGCACAGCCGGCGGATCAGATCGGGGCGGTTCCGCGGGACGGCCGCGAGAACGTGTCATCGAACGTACCCCGGGATCGGGGTCGGCCACCAAGTCCAGTTGACCCATCGCGATCCGATGATCTCGATGGGTGACCGGATGGCGGCATCGGTGATCGCGGTCCGCGAACCCGTGGCGCACAGAGCCCGGTACCGGGCGTCATCCGTCACCGCACCGGGTGCAGGGCGGCGGACGCCGCGGTGACCGTGAGCCACACCGTGATCGTGCGATCCGCGGCCAGCATCGCGCGCTGGGCGGCCAGCACGGTGGCTCCGGTGGTCAGCACGTCGTCGATCACGACCACGGTCTCGCCCGGAGGCGGACGACCGGCCGCCCGCACCCGGACCCTCCCGGTCAGGTTGGCCAGTCGATCAGCCGCCCCCAGTCCGACGGAGTCCGCCGCACCCGCCGCGGTGACCAGACACCGGGCCACGCCACAGGGGCGGCCGGTGGCGGCCAACCGGCGTGCGGTGACCCGGGTCATGGCGGTGACCGGATCACCGCCGCGACGCCGGGCCGCGACCGCTCGGCCCGGGGCCGGCACGAGCCACAACCCGCCCGAGTCCCCGGCGGCGTCCCCGGCCGGGTCTCCAGCCGCACCGTTCGGCACCACCGCGACCGCCAGCAGGTGGCGCACCGCCTCGGCCAGCGCCCGCCCGAGCGGCGCCGCCAAGTCCCGCCGGTTCCGTTCCTTGGCGGCCAGCACGGCCTGCCGGGCCGGGCCGGCGTAGGCGGTGAGGGCGTAGCCGACCGGCAGGGGCACGCCCGCCGCGGCGTCGAGCACGGTGTCGGAGAAGCGGACCGTCCGGGGCCGTCCCCGCAGCGTCCGGTCACACCCGGCGCACCACGGCTCCGGTCCACCGCAGCCCGGGCACGCCCGCGGCAGCGCGAGGTCGGCCAGCTCCCCCCGCCAGGCGCGCAGCTCGCGCCGCAGCCGTGCGGCACGCGGGGTGCCGATGTCCGGTCGCAGTTCCGTCATGCGCCCCAGCCTGGACCGGACCGGTGGCGGCCGTACGGCCGGCGGCCGGGCCCTGTGGACAACCCGGGCATGGGGATGCGTGCACCGCAGGACGCCGACCCGGCATCAGCCCGAGGGAGCGACGGCGTCAGCCCGGGTAGAAGGGCGCGGACCCGTTCACCGCGGCGGCCTCGGGTGCCGGGGAGACCCACTGTCCGCCGGCCGGGCTGCCCTCCAGCCGCCAGATGCGGCCGCCGAAGGCGATGAGCGGCTGCTCAGCGGTGGCCACCGCGAACGCCGCGATGTCGTCGAACTGGCCCGCGGTCGTGTACTGCGTCGCCACCTTGCCGTCGATCGAGACGCTCCACAGCGTCCGGTACCCCGACCCGTCCTTGGCCGCCGCGGTGATGCCCTTGGAGCTGGGGAACGCCACGGCCGACGCATCGGACAGATCAGACCGCAGCAGGGTCAGGTTGACGATGGCCAGAGACGCGGCCGGCACGTCGGTGACCGGTGCCGCCGGCTCGGTGGTCGGCACGGGAACGCCGGGGACGACGGGCTCGGTGGCCGTGGCCGTCACCGTGTCGCCGGTGACCGGGGCGATGCCCCCCAGGTACAGGCGCCCGCCGGCCACCACGGCCACCCGCACCCCGTCCGGTGACAGGGCCAGGGCGGTGACCGGACCGAGCCCGGCCAGCGCGGTGGCGTCGACCCGGGCCCGGCTGGCCTGACCGGCCGCCGCCACCTGCACCACCTCGGGTTCCGTCGCGCCGTTCTGCACCACCCAGACCTCGTCCCCGGTGCGGGTGAACGCCGGCGCGGTGAGCGTGCCGGCCCGCAGGGTGACGGCCAGCCGGTCGTCCTGCAGCGGTCGGCCGATGACCAGGGACTGCCGGTCGGCCGCGGCGGCGCCGCTGCCGGAATCGGCCACCGCGGCGACGGCACCGGTGGCTGCCGACATGGCGACCGCCCGGATCGGCCCGGTCCCGGCGTCGCTGCCGTCGAACAACGTCTGCCGGTTCTCCAGGTTGACCACGACGCCGTCGGTGTCGACGAAGTAGGGGTCGGACGCCACCTGCCCGGTGCCGGCCACCCGGTCCGGGTCGAAGGACGACATGGTGGTCTGCGTGTACACCGGCTGGGCGGAGTCCAGCGGGATGCCGTCGACGGTGATCCGGATCCGCGGCGAGGTGGCGGCCAGCGTCCAGACGATCTGGGCGGCCAACGCCCGCCGGATGGCCGGCGTCGACGTGTCCACCCCGGTCAGGTCGACGGTGAGGACGCCCTCGGTGTCCAGGGACAGGTTGGACCGCAACTCGGCGCGGGCGCCCAGCTCGGTGAAGGCCGCGCCCCGCAGCAGGCTGCTGGGCCCCCGCAGCAGCAGCTGCATGAGCCGGTCGGCCCGGGCCACCTCGGTCCCCCCGATGAGCGGGTAGCGCAGGTCCGGCACGACGACGGTGGCCGAGGCGTCCAGGAAGTAGACGACCCGCGGTTGGAAGGCGGTGGGGAAGTCGCCGGAAACGATGATCAGCTGGTTCGGCGGATTGCTGATCCGCCACTGGCCGTCCTCGCGGACCAGCCGCATCGTGTACGAGAAGGCGGGTTCGTCGGCGCCGCTGGAGGGCACGAAGGCACGCTGCTCGTCGAGCTGGCCGTCCGGCACCGCGGTCACCGTCACCTGGGACTCGTCGTCGGACTCGTCGTCGGTCGAGGACTCGGTGCGGTAGGTGTCGGGCAGCACCACGACCGGCCCGGCGGGCCCTTCCCAGTCGGACTGGGCGTCGGCAGCCAGGAACTGCCGGGCCGAGGCGAAGGCGTTGGAAGCGCCCGCCACCGTGTCCGGCCGGGCGCTGGCCGCGATGAAGCCGCGGACGATCTGGTCCGGCTGCAGCCCGGACCGGGGTGCCGCGGGAGCCTGTTCGTCCAGCTGGTCGGCGACCTGCCGGATGTCCCGGGCCGCGCCGGAGCCCGGCACCGCCGAGCAGCCGGCCAGCACGGTGAGCACGGCGGTGGCCACCGCCAGCAGCGCGACCCAGCCCCGCGGCGCCGGCCGGGACCGCCGTCGGACCCGCATCACCACGGTCCCCCGAGCCGCCCGGCCAGCCGGTTCTCGGCCGCCCGGGACGGCGGCTCCGCGTCCGCGCCCGACGGGGCGTCCCCGTCGGCCGGGCCGGCGATGAGTTCGTGCGGGCCGGTGGTCAACCCGGTGATGGTGGTCCGGTCACCGCCGGTGGGGCCCTCGGTGCCGAGGTCGTCGTCGTCCTCGCCCGGCCAGAGCGGCAGCGGTGAGCCCTGCAGCAGCTCGTGGGCCCGCCGCGGCAGGGTGAGCCGGAAGCGGGCGCCCTCGCCGGGCGCGCCGGAGGCCTGCAGCCAGCCGCCGTGCAGGTGTGCGTCCTCCAGCGAGATGGCCAGGCCGAGCCCGGTCCCGCCGGTGCGCCGCTGCCGGGACGGATCGGCCCGCCAGAACCGGTTGAACACCAGCGACGCCTCGCCGGGCCGCAGGCCGACGCCGGAGTCGGTGACCGCGATGGCGATCGCGTCGGCGTCCGCCGCCAGCTCGATGCGGACGTCGCCGCCCTCGGCGTGGTCGACCGCATTGTTGAGCAGGTTGCGCAGGATCCGGTCGACCCGGCGGGCGTCGATCTCGGCCACCACCGGCGCCTCCGGCAGGTCGGTGACCAGCTGGACGCCACTGCTGCGGGCCAGTCCCCCGGCCGCGGCCACGCAACTGATCACGCAGGACCGCACGTCCATCCGCTCGGCCTGCAGCTCGGCCATGCCGGCGTCGTAGCGGCTGATCTCGAGGAGGTCGGCCAGCAGCGCCTCGAACCGGTCGAGCTCGTTGACCAGCAGCTCGGTCGAGCGGGACAGGTGCGGCGGGAAGTCCTCCCGTTCGGCGTAGAGCATGTCCGCGGCCATCCGCACCGTGGTCAGCGGCGTGCGCAACTCGTGCGAGACGTCGGAGGTGAACTGCCGCTGCAACCGGCCGAACTCCTCCAACTGGCGGATCTGGGCGCGGATCGCCTCGGCCATGCCGTTGAACGAACGGGCCAACGTGGTGATCTCGGTCGGCCCCTTGACCGGCATGCGTTCACCGAGGTCGCCGGCGGCCAGCCGCCGCGCCACCCCGGCCGCCTTGCGCACCGGTCGGCTCACCTGGAAGGCGACCAGCGCCGCGATCATGGTCAGCGCCAGGGAGAGCACGGCCCCGCCGACCAGCAGCGTCCGCTGCACCACCCCGACGGTCTTCTGCTCGCCGGCCAGCAGGAAGATCAAGTAGACCTGGAACGAGTCGGTCGCGGTGATCGCCGGACCCCCCACGACGAGGGCCGGGATGGCCTGCCCCTCGCGGACGACCGTCGTGTACTGCCGGGACACCCAGCCCTCGCGCACCCGTTCCCGCAGTTCCTCGGGCACCTCGCCGATCGGCCCGACGGCCAGCTCCGACTCGGCGCCGCCCCGGGTCGGGACGATCACCGGTTCGAAGACGCCGGCGGTCGAGCCCTGGGCGCCGCCGTCGTTGCGTGGTCGGCCCAGCTCGGTGAGGGTGCGGTTGAGCTGGTCGCGCAACGTCGTCGGATCGGCGTCGGCTCCGGCCAGACTGCTGACCGCCGCGTTGCGGGCGTTGTTGACCTCGGCGACCGCCGCGTCGATCTTCGACTGCAGCAGCCCGTTCATGATCTCCTGCTGCAGCACCATGCCCAGGCCGACCATGACCAGCACGGAGAACGACAGGGTCAGGGCGACCACGCGGACCAGCAGTGACCGGCCGAAGAAGGCGATCGCCGCCCGCCACCGGGCCGCGATCTCGTCGAACCGACGGGAGAGCCGGCCGGGCTCGGCGGGCGGGTCCTCAGCGAACGCGACCGGCCCTGAACCGGCGTCCGGTTCGTGCTCGTCGTGGGTGTGCGGCGGAGTCAACCGACCTCACGCCACCCCGGCCCGGTAGCCCACGCCGCGGACCGTGACCACGACCTCGGGATGCTCGGGATCCTTCTCGATCTTGCTGCGCAGCCGCTGCACGTGCACGTTGACCAGCCGGGTGTCGGCGGCGTGCCGGTAGCCCCACACCTGCTCGAGCAGCACCTCCCGGGTGAAGACCTGCCGCGGCTTGCGGGCCAGCGCGACCAGCAGGTCGAACTCCAGCGGGGTGAGCGGGATGGCCTCGCCGTTGCGGGTGACCTGATGACCGGGCACATCGATCTCGACGTCGGCGACCCGCAGCCGCTCGGAGGTGCCCTGATCGGCGCGCCGCAGCCGGGCGCGGATCCGGGCGGTCAGCTCCTTGGGCTTGAACGGCTTGATGACGTAGTCGTCGGCCCCGGACTCCAGGCCCAGCACCACGTCGACCGTGTCGGTCTTGGCCGTGAGCATGATGATCGGCACGCCCGACTCGGCGCGGATCTCCTTGCAGACGTCCAGACCCGAGGTGCCGGGCAACATGAGATCGAGCAGCACCAGGTCCGGCAACGCCTCCCGGAACGCCTCGAGCGCCAGCGAGCCGTCCTGGACCACCGTCGGTTCGAACCCCTCGCCGCGCAGCACGATGGTCAGCATCTCGGCCAGGGCGGGATCGTCGTCGACGACCAACACACGCGCTCTCATGCCTCCATGGTGTCATCCTGGCCGGTCCCGCCGCTGGAGGAGACGAGAACGGCTCGCCCGCGGCCGCGGATCGGCCCTCCGGGATGGCGAACTCCGTCCGTCGAACTGGAATCATCGACAGCTGTGAGCACCCCCGGCACCGGCCCCACCCCGCCTTCAGGCCCCCACCCGCCCGGCGCCTTCCCGCCGCCGCCCGGCTGGGGGCGGCCGCAACCGGGCCTGTTCCCACTCCGGCCCCTGGGCGCCGGGGAGATCCTCGGCGCGGCTTGGCAGGTCGCCCGGCGCAACCTGGTCGTGCTCGGTCCGGTCGCCCTGCTCACAAGCCTGTTGGCGAGCGCCGTCCAGCTCGGCGTGCTCGCCCTGACCGGCTCGACGGACGCCTACCTGGACCCGACCATCTGGACCGACGCCGCCTCCACCGGGCGGCTGCCCGATCAGGCCGGCGGACTGCTGCTGGCGCTGGGTGTCTCATCGTTGATCGCGTTCGGCGGTCAGGTGCTGCTGGCCGGCATGGCCGCTCCGCTGGTCGCGCAGGGCGCGATCGGCGCCCCGTACGCCGGCGAGGTGGGCCGGCGCTGGACAGGACGTTGGGGCGCGCTGCTGCTGTTGGCGCTGGCCACCGCGATGCTCTACCTGGCCGGTCTCGCGCTGTTCATCGTGCCCGGCATCCTCGCCTACCTGGCCTTCCTCGCCGCGCCCGCGGTGATGGCCATGGAACGCGCCGACCTGGGCACCGCCTTCAAGCGGTCGGCGACGCTGACCGCCGGCCACCGCGGCCGCATCTTGGGGGTCGTCGTCCTGATGGCCCTCGTGCTGGTCGGGGTGTCGCTGGCCCTCGGCGTCCTGATCGGCCCGCTGGTGGGCGGGCTCGGCGACCTGGCCACCCAGGTGGTCATCGACATCGCCTCGGCGATCGTCGGCGCGGTGACCGGCGCCTGGGGCGCCTGCGTGTTGGCGGTGCTGTACGTGGACCTGCGGATCCGCAAGGAGCAGCTGGCCCCGGCGCTGCAGGCCGAGGCGTCCCGGCTGCGGTTCACCAAGGGCTGACCGCCCAGCCGGGCGCGCTCGTCAACCGCTGTCAGCGGCTCGGCCACCAGGTCGGCAGGGCGGTGAGCAGCGCGTCCAGACCGGCCTCCGTCGGTCCGGCCGCAGCGTCGTCCACCGTCCCGCGGGTCCGATCCGGCGCGGGTTCCAGCACGGTCCACGGCGACAGCCACGACGCGGCGGCCAGCCGGGCGTACATCCGGCCGGTCCGCCGCTGCAGGCCGCCGTCGGCCTCGAACCGGTCGAGCACCCGGTCGTCGGTCTGCTCGGCCCGCGACCGGGCCTGGTCGGCCGCGACCGCGGCGGGCGGGGCGAGCAGCAGCTGGTGGTCGGGCACCGGGCAGTCGAACCGGTCGATCTCCCACTCCCGCACCCAGGCCGGGAACGCCTCGGCCGCCGCCTCGTCGTCCGGCGCGCCCAGCCGGGCCGCGCCGTACGCGGCGTTGGACGCGACGTACCGGTCCAGTAGCACCAGGTCGTGCGCCGCCAACAAGGTCCGGATCTCCCCCGCCGCGGCGCGGCGGTCCAGCGCGAACAGCACCGCGGGGGCGTAGACCGAGTCGGACAGGTCACCGAGCCGGCCGTACAGCGCCTCGCGCACCAGGTCGGCGTGCACGTCGACTCCGTACCGGGGGAACGCCAGCGTGGCGATCCGGGTGCCGGCCTGCTCGGCCCGCCGCACCAGGTGCCGGGTCAGCGTCTGCTTGCCCGCGCCGTCCAGCCCCTCGAGGACGACCAGTCGTCCGGTCACGCGTGCGGCCAGCGGTCGTGCTCGAGGTTCGTCGTCGGGATCACGGACGCACCCTACGGTTCCGCCCCGGCCACGCAGTGTGGTCCGACCATGATCAGCGTGTGATGCTGTCCCGAGGCCACCCCGGCCACAGGGGATGACACACGGGGGCACGGACATGTCGGGACCTACTGCGCCGGATCCCGGGCTGTCGGCACGCACCGGCACGGTGCCGGTCGAACACACGCTGTTCGGGCAGCCGCGGCAGCTGTGGACCATGTTCTCGGTCGAGTCCTGGGAACGCTTCTCGTTCTACGGGATGCAGGGCATCCTGCTCATCTACCTGTACTACTCGGCCGACGAGGGTGGCCTGGGCATCGACCAGGGCATCGCCGCGGGCGTCGTCGGCGCCTACGGCGGGGCCGTCTACCTGTCGACGATCGTGGGAGCCTGGCTGGCCGACCGGGTGATCGGCGCGGAGCGGACGCTGTTCTGGTCGGCCGTGCTGGTGATGGTCGGGCACGTCGCCCTGTCCGCGCTGCCCGGCCTGACCGGCGTGTCGGTCGGTCTGGTCTGCGTGGCCGCCGGCAGCGGCGGGGTCAAGGCCAACGCCACCTCGCTGGTCGGCATCCTCTACGGCACCGACGACTCGCGACGGGATGCCGGCTTCTCCATCTACTACCTGGGGATCAATTTCGGCGCACTGGCCGGCTCGCTGCTCACCGGGTGGCTGCAGACGACGTGGGGCTTCCACTGGGGCTTCGCCGCCGCGGCGGTGGGCATGGCCGTCGGCCTGGTCGTCTACTCGTTCGGTCGCCGCAACCTGCCGGCCAAGGCCCACGAGATCCCCGACCCGCTGCCGGCGGGGCGGCTGCGGATCAACCTGCTGGTCGGCACCGTGGTGGCGGTCCTGGCCATCGTGCTGGTGGCCACCGGGATCATCCCGCTGGGTCGGCTGGACGACGTGGTGACCATCGTGATCATCGTCGCGGCGGTGTTCCTGTTCATGATCATCCTGCGCAGCGCGCTGACCGCCGTGGAACGCCGCCGGATGCTCGCGTTCATCCCGCTGTTCATCGTCAACGCCGCGTTCTGGTCGCTCTACCAGCAGCAGTTCACCGTGCTGACCATCTACTCGGACGAGCAGCTGAACCGCGACCTGTTCGGCTGGGACTTCCCGGTCTCCTGGGTGCAATCGATCAACCCGGTGTTCATCATCCTGCTGTCGCCGCTGTTCGCGGTGCTGTGGACCAAGCTGGGCGACCGGCAACCCACCACCCCGCACAAGTTCGCCGCCGGCACGCTGCTCATGGGCGTGGCCTTCCTGCTGTTCCTGACCATGGCCAGCTCTGTGCCGAACAGCGCGCCGCTGCTCGGCGTCGCCGGCATCATCCTGGTGTTCACGCTGGCCGAGCTGACCATCTCGCCGACCGGCATGGCGGTGACCACCCGGTTGGCTCCGACCGCGTTCCGCACCCAGTCGGTGGCGCTCTACTTCCTGTCCATCGCGCTGGGTACCTCGCTGTCCGGGGTGCTGGCCGAGTTCTACTCGGTCGAGGACCAGGTCGGCTACTGGTCGCTCACCGGCGGCGCGGCCGTGGTGGTCGGCATCCTCACCTTCGTCTTCGCCAAGCCGATCGGCCGGCTGATGAGCGGCGTGCGCTGATCACCCCGATCGATCGGGGTCAGGATCCGAGTCAGCGGCCTCGGCCAGCCGCTTGACCGTCTGCAGCCGGCGGGTCCAGCCGTCGGCCACCGCCCTGAGCTGATCGCCGACCTCCACCAGCCGGTCGGCGGTCGCCGTCCACCGGATCTCCCGCCCCGCCCGCACCGGGGTGACCAGGCCGACGTCCTGCAGCTGGGTCAGGTGCCGGGCGATGGCCTGCCGGGTCACCGGGAGCTCCTGGGCCAGCGCCGACGCCGAGGCGGCGGAGGTGCCCAGACGGTCCAGGATCTGCCAGCGGGTGTCGTCGGCCAGCGCGCCCAGCACCCGGACCAGCTCAGGCGCGCTGGTGGTCACCGCTGCCGCCCTGCAGGGCGTCCCGGGCCAGAGCGAGCTCGATGATCCAGCCCTTGGTGTTGCCCTCGATCCGCTGCCGCGCCTCCGCCGCGTCGCCCGGCAGCGACGCGAAGCCGCTCTCCACCACAGTCAGGCGCACGCGGCCGTCGTCGAGGTCGGCGACGGTGAACTCGATGAGTGTCGAGGGCGCCGAGGGATCGGCGGCGTGCTCGAGCGACTGGATCCAGCGGAAGGTGGCCGCACGCGGCGGGTCGAGCGCGACCGTCGCGAACGCGAACGAGCCGTGGGCCGGGTCGTGCACCACATGGACGGTGTCGCTGATCTGCTCGATGCGGTGATCGACCAGGCGCTCGTCGTTGATGAACCACCCGGGCTCACTGATCAGGGCGAACACTCGCTCCGGCGGTGCGGCGATCTCGATCGACTGCTCGATCCGGTCCACGGTCTCGACGGTATCCACGGCGATCTCCCTGACGTCGGCGGTATGTGCGCGGTATGTGCGCGGTATGTGCAACGCCACGATTGCAGACGATCTCGCCTCTTGCAACCTGACTGTTGCACTTCCCGGGCGACGCCTCCGGCGCGGGCGGCGGGCGTCCCACCGCCCGGGGTGGTGTTGAGTGGACGCCATGACATCTGCCAGCAAGCCAGTCATCGAGTTCCCGGAGGGCCCGGCCCCGGCCGAACTGGTCATCACGGACATCACCGTCGGCGAGGGCACGGAGGCCAAGCCCGGCGACAAGGTCGAGGTGCACTACGTCGGCGTCGAGTACGACACCGGCGACGAGTTCGATTCGTCGTGGAACCGTGGCGAGTCCATCGAGTTCCCGCTCCGCGGCCTGATCCAGGGCTGGCAGGACGGCATCCCGGGCATGAAGGTCGGCGGCCGCCGGCAGCTGACCATCCCGCCGCAGCTGGCCTACGGTCCGGCCGGCGCCGGGCACCGGCTTTCCGGCAAGACGCTGATCTTCGTGATCGACCTGCTGGACGTGGGATGACCGCGGGCTGATCCGACCCCCGGGGGCGGGCCCGGCGACCGTCGCGGCCCGCCCGGCGGAACTTCCTCCCGCCCGTCGTCCGTTGCCCTGACCTGTGCAACTGATGGTCGGACGGTGACGCCGGTCGCGGTCACCGCGCGCCTCGCGCGCCGGGACACCGCCGGCCGACGGTCCTCCGGACGACCCGACGGAGGAGGACCTCACCCGTGAGACCGGCCCAACTGCTCACCGACGCCGGCCGCGGCGTGCTGATCGGCACCGCGGAGATCATCCCCGGGGTGAGCGGCGGCACCGTGGCCCTCATCGTCGGGGTCTACGAGACGGCGCTCGAGTCCGCGGGCCATCTCGTCCGCGGGGTGGTCCGGGGAGTGCTCGATCCCCTCCGCGGCCGGGGCACGGCCGCGGCCAGGTCCCATCTCGCCCAGGTCCGGTGGACCGTGATGGTGCCGCTGCTGGTCGGGATGATCGCCGCGGTGCTGGTCGCGTCGGCCCTGCTGGCGCCGGTCATCGAGGACCACCCGGTCCAGGCCCGCGCCGTCTTCGCCGGGCTGATCCTGGCCTCGTTGATCGTGCCGGCCCGGATGGTCGGCGGCCGCTGGCGACCGCATGAGGTGGTCGCAGCCCTGGGTGCCGCAGCCGCCGCCGTGGCGCTGACCAGCCTGCCGACGGCGGGTGACGCTGAACCCTCCCTCATCCTGGTCGCCCTGGCCGCCGCCTTCGCCATCTGCGCCCTGGTGCTACCCGGCGTCTCCGGCTCGTTCCTACTGCTGACCGTGGGCATGTACGCGCCCACGCTGGACGCGGTGAACGAGCGGAACCTGGCCTACCTGGGTGCCTTCGCGCTCGGGGCCGTGATCGGGCTGAGCCTGTTCATCTCCGGACTGCAGTGGCTGCTGCGGCACCGGCGGCGGATGACGCTGGCCATCATGACCGGCCTGATGGCCGGGTCGCTGCGGGCGTTGTGGCCGTGGCAGACCGACTCCGGGGCACTGCAGCCACCGTCCGGCGACCTGTCCACGGTGCTGCTGCTGTTCCTCGGCGGCATCGCGGTCGTCACCGCCCTCATCGCCGTTGACGCCGCCGTGCAGCGACGGCGGGTGGCCCCGTCCCGCGACTGAGCCCTGCGACTGAGCCCTGCGAGTGGGCCCGGACCGATGCCCAGGGTGGCCGGTGCGCGACTGACGCCCACCGGCCCCGGCGGGGCTCAGTACCGGTAGTGATCCGGCTTGAACGGGCCCTCGACGTCGACCCCGATGTACTCGGCCTGGTCCTTGCTGAGCTTGGTGAGCTCACCGCCGAGCGCCTCGACGTGGATGCGGGCCACCTTCTCGTCCAGGTGCTTGGGCAGGCGGTAGACCTCCCGGTCCCATTCGGCCGGCTTGGTGAACAGCTCGACCTGGGCGATGACCTGGTTCGAGAACGACGTGCTCATCACGAACGACGGGTGCCCGGTGGCGTTGCCCAGGTTCAGCAGCCGACCCTCGGACAGCACCAGCACGACGTGCCCGTCGGGGAACTTCCACGCGTCGACCTGCGGCTTGATCTGCGTGCGCACCGCCTCCGACCGGGCGAGACCGGCCATGTCGATCTCGTTGTCGAAGTGACCGATGTTGCCCAGGATCGCCTGGTGCTTCATCCGGCGCATGTGGTCGATGGTGATGATGTCCCGGTTGCCGGTCGTGGTGATCACGAGATCGGCCTGCGCGACCAGATTCTCGACGGTGCCGACCTGGTAGCCGTCCATCAGGGCCTGCAGCGCGCAGATCGGGTCGACCTCGGCCACGATCACCCGGGCGCCCTGGCCGCGCAGCGACTCCGCCGCGCCCTTGCCCACGTCGCCGTAGCCGGCGACCAGCGCCACCTTGCCGCCGAGCAGCACGTCGACACCGCGGTTGATGCCGTCGATCAGGGAGTGCCGGATGCCGTACCGGTTGTCGAACTTGCTCTTGGTCACCGCGTCGTTGACGTTGATGGCCGGGAACAGCAGCTCGCCGGCCGCGGCCAGCTGGTAGAGCCGGTTGACGCCGGTGGTGGTCTCCTCGGTCACGCCCACGATGGCCGGCGTGGTCCGCGTCCAGTAGGTCGCGTCGTCGGCCAGCGAACCACGCAGCAGTTCGAGGATGACGCCCCACTCCTCGGAGTCGTCGTCCTGCACCGGCGGCACGATCCCGGCCTGCTCGTACTGCACACCCTTGTGCACCAGCAGGGTGGCGTCGCCGCCGTCGTCCAGGATCATGTTCGGGCCGGCGCCGTCGGGCCAGCGCAGCATCCGGTCGGTGCACCACCAGTACTCCGGCAGCGTCTCCCCCTTCCAGGCGAAGACGGGCACGCCGGCCGGCGCCTCGGGAGTGCCGTACGGGCCGACGACGATGGCCGCGGCCGCGTGGTCCTGGGTGGAGAAGATGTTGCAGGACGCCCAGCGGACGGCAGCACCGAGCTCCACCAGCGTCTCGATGAGCACCGCCGTCTGCACGGTCATGTGCAGCGAGCCGGAGATGCGCGCCCCGGCCAGCGGGCGGACGCCGGCGTACTCGCGACGCAGCGCCATCAGCCCGGGCATCTCGTGCTCGGCGAGGGTGATCTCCTTGCGGCCGAAGTCGGCCAGGGACAGGTCGGCGACCTTGAAGTCCAGGTCGCCGACGCGGTCGACGGTCAGCGCGGGCGCGACCTGGGTGTCTGGGCTGGCCATGCGGATCCTCCGGGATCGGTGGGCGTCACGAACCCCGTCAACCGGCTCGGACCGTTTCGGATCGGCTCGGACCGGCCGGCGGTGGCGACGGGGTGACGCACGGGGGCCGGACTCGGGCCGGACCGCGTCGTCGGACGCGGCACACGCTCGCGCGGGCCCTGCACCGGACGCCCCGGACCCCCCGGGACGTGCATGTCGGCGTCCAGGATAGCGACCGCCCGGCGGCTCGGGCGCCCGGTGGTGACCAGCTGGGACGGGCTCAGACCCGCACGGCCAGCACCGCGTCCCGCACCTGCGCGACGGCGGTCGGCGGACCCGCGATGAAGAACCGGTGCCCCAGGTGCTCGACGACGTCGGTGACGCCGCCCGCCCCGCGGACCAGCGCCGCCCCCGGCAGCCAGTCCCAGATCAGGGTGTCCGCATGCAGCCACACGCCGAGCCGGCCGGCCGCCACCCCGGCCAGCTCGACCGAGCCGGATCCGAGCACCCGCAGCGAGGCCGCCCCGGCCACCGCACCCAGGATCGGCTCACGCAGGGTGGCGTCGGAGAGCCGGCCGGGATGCAGCCAGGTGACGACCGACAGCGCCTCCAGCGGGGCGTCCGGGATGGGGGCGACGGGGAGGCCGTTGCAGGTGGTGCCGCGCTCCGGCCCGCCGAGCCACAGCTCGTCGGTGGTGGCCTGGTACACGGCGCCGAGCAGCAACGCCTCGTCCATCATCCGATCGGCCGTGGCCGGATCGACGTCCGCCGGCCGGCCGGACGTGCCGGTCAGGGCGAGCGCCGAACACCAGGCCGGCAGGCCGGAGACGAAGTTGTAGGTGCCGTCCACCGGGTCGATCACCCAGGTGCGCTCCCCCGGCGCCGCCGCGCCCTCCTCGCCGATGATGCCGTCGGCGGGCCGCTCGGCACCGAGACGCTCGACCACCATCGCCTCGGCCGCCTTGTCCGCGTCCGAGACCAGGTCGCTGACATCGGTCTTGGTCGACACGGTGAGCCCGGCGGCCATCATGCGCAGGGCCAGCTGTCCAGCGTCACGGACCAGCTCCGCGGCCAGCCGGGCGTCACGGTCGAGCTGGTCGGTCAGGTGGTCGGCCGGGTGGTCGGCGAGGTGCTCGTCGGGTCGCAGGTCCAGGGACTTCGGGGAGTCGGCCACGCCGATCACCGTATCCGCCGGCCGGCGCGTCCCGGCCGGGCGGGCGGTCAGGCTCACCTCAGGCCATGACGGCGCGGATCGCGTCCACCTGCCGCAGCGCGGCGTCCCGCATCGCCAGCGGCGACGGTCCGGCGCCGAGCACCTCCCGGCTGGTGGTGGGCAGCACCGACCCGGGGCCGGCGGTCAGGGCGTCGCCGAAGACGTCGCGCAGGTCGTCGGCGGTGGCGCCCTGGGCGCCCAGCCCGGGCGCCAGCAGCGGGCCGTTGACCTGGCTCAGGTCGACCCCGGTACGGCCCACGGTCGCCCCGACCACCAACCCGACCGATCCGAGCGGGCGGACGCCGGCGTTCCGCGCGGCGGCTTCGTCGGCGATCTGCTGGGCCACCATCCGGCCGCCGGCGGCTCGGGCGTGCTGCACCGTCGGCCCCTCCGGGTTCGAGGTCAGCGCCAGCACGAACACCCCGCGGCCGGTGGCCAGCGCGGTGTCCACGGCCGGCTGCAGCGACCCGAAGCCCAGGTAGGGCGAGACAGTGACCGCGTCGGCGGCCAACGGCGAGCCGTCGGCCAGGTACGCCGCGGCGTAGGCCTGCATGGTCGAGCCGATGTCGCCGCGCTTGGCGTCCAGCAGCACCAGCGCCCCGGCCTGCCGGGCGCCGACGAGCAGTCGTTCCAGCACGGCGATGCCGGCCGAGCCGAACTGCTCGTAGAAGGCGGACTGCGGCTTCAGTACCGCGACCGTGGGGGCCAGCGCGTCCAGGCAGACGGCGGTGAACCGGGCCAGCCCGTCCGCGGTGACCGGCAGGTCCCAGGCGCGCAGCAGGGCCGGGTGCGGGTCGATGCCCACGCACAGCGGTCCGCGGGCCTTCACCGCCGCGGCCAGCCGGGCGCCGAACGGGGCGCGGGCGGGGGACGTGCTGGGCGGCGTCATCGGGGACTCCCGTCGGTGCGCGGATCGATGTGCTGACCGGCCCGGTCGGCGACAGCCCGGTTGATCCGGCCGACGAGCGCCGGGCCGGCGTAGATGAAGCCGGTGTAGACCTGCAGCAGCGTGGCGCCGGCGTCCAGCATGGCCAGCGCGTCGTCGGGCTCGCCGATGCCGCCGACCCCGATGACCGGCAGGTCGGTGTGCCGGGTCACGAACGCCACCACCTCGGCCGCCCGGGCGGCCAGCGGCCGGCCGGACAGCCCGCCCGCCTGCGCCGCGGCCAGCGGCTGCTCGGGTCCGGCCACGCCGTCCCGGGACAGCGTGGTGTTGGTGGCGATGACGCCGGAGACGCCTCGGTCCTGGCACACCTCGAGCAGCTGGGCCACCGCCTCGTCGGTCAGGTCGGGGGCGATCTTGACCAGCACCGGGACCGGCGCCCGGCCGGTGCCCTCGCTCAGCCGGCGGGCCTCGACGGTGAGCGCGTCGAGCAGTTCGTCGAGCGGTCCGCGGTCCTGCAGCGCGCGCAGGCCCGGCGTGTTCGGCGAGGACACGTTCACCGCCACGTAGTCGGCGACGTCGACCACCGCACGCAACGACGACAGGTAGTCCCCCACCGCGTCCTCGAGCGGGGTCACTTTCGACTTGCCCAGCGACACCCCGATGGGGACGCCGGTCGGCCCGGCCGCCCGGAGCGTGCGGGCCAGCGCCGCGGCCCCGGCGTTGTTGAAGCCCATCCGGTTGATCAGGGCGCGGGACTCGGGCAGCCGGAACAGCCGGGGCCGGTCGTTGCCCGGCTGCGGCTGGGCCGTCACCGTGCCGACCTCGACGTGGCCGAAGCCGAGGGCCGGCCAGGCCCGCACCGCGGTGCCGTTCTTGTCCATGCCGGCGGCCAACCCGACCACCCCGGGGAAGCTCAGGCCGAAGGCCTGCACCGGGGTGGCCGGTGCGGCGGCCAGCACGCGCAGGGCGCGCCGGCCGGCCGCGGTGCGACCGACGGCGGTCAGCGCGGTGAGCGTCCGGTGGTGGGCGGTCTCGGCGTCACCGCCGCCCATCCGGAACAGCACCGGCCGCAGCGCCTTCTCGTACAGGCCCGCTGTGCTCACGCCGCGCTCCACCCCGCTCAGACGCCGGCGGGCGCGCCGGCGGCCCGCAGCCGCTCCTGCAACACCTGCAGCGGCGCCACCCGGACCTCCGCGCGCAGCACCGACTCGATGCCCTGGATGGCGGCGGCGGCCCCGGCCACGGTGGTGATGCACGGGATGTTGCCGGCCACCGCGGCGGTCCGGATCTCGTACCCGTCGATCCGCGGCCCGGACTGCCCGTACGGGGTGTTGATGATCAGGTCGATCTCCCCCGCCTTGATCAGGTCGACCACGGTCTCGCCGGAGTTCTCGAAGTACTTGCGGACCACCTCGACCTGAATCCCGTTGCGGCGCAGCATCTCCGCCGTACCCTCGGTGGCCACCACGCGGAACCCGAGGTCGGCCAGCCGCTTCACCGGGAACACCATGGCGCGCTTGTCGGCGTTGGCCACCGACACGAACACCGTGCCCTTGGTCGGCAGTGACCCGTACCCGGCGGTCTGCGACTTGGCGAACGCCGGACCGAACGAGGTGTCGATGCCCATCACCTCACCCGTGGACCGCATCTCAGGGCCGAGCAGCGAGTCGACGCCCTCGCCGTCCGGCCGCCGGAACCGGTGGAACGGCAGCACCGCCTCCTTGACGGCGACCGGCGCGTCCTGCGGCAGCGTGCTGCCGTCGCCGGTGGCCGGCAGCAGGCCCTCGGCCCGCAGCTCGGCGATGGTGGCGCCGAGCATGATCCGGGCCGCCGCCTTGGCCAGTGGCACCGCCGTGGCCTTGGACGAGAACGGCACGGTGCGGGACGCGCGCGGGTTCGCCTCCAGCACGTACAGCACCTGGTCCTTGAGCGCGTACTGCACGTTCAGCAGTCCGCGGACCCCACCGTTCAGCGCGATGGCCTCGGTGTGCGAGCGCACGGTCTCGATGTCGCTGCGGCCCAGCGTGATCGGCGGCAGCACGCACGCCGAGTCGCCGGAGTGGATGCCGGCCTCCTCGATGTGCTCCATGACGCCGCCCAGGTAGACCTCGGTGCCGTCGCACAGCGCGTCGACGTCGATCTCGATGGCGTCGTCGAGGAACTTGTCGACCAGCACCGGCCGGTCGGCGCTGATCTCGGTGGCGCGCGAGATGTAGTCCGACAGCGACGGCTCGTCGTAGACGATCTCCATGCCGCGGCCGCCCAGCACGTAGGACGGCCGGACCAGCACCGGGTAGCCGATCCGCTCGGCCACGGCCTGGGCCTGGTCGAACGACACGGCGGTGCCGAACGCCGGGGCCGGCAGGCCGGCGCCGGTGAGCAGGTCGCCGAACCGGCCGCGGTCCTCGGCCAGGTCGATGGCGTCCGGCTGGGTGCCCAGCACGGTCACGCCGGCGTCCTGCAGCGGGCCGGCCAGCTTCAGCGGGGTCTGCCCGCCGAGGGTGACCACCACGCCGGCGACGGTGCCCGACGCCTGCTCCGCCTCGATGACCTCAAGCACGTCCTCCAGGGTGAGCGGCTCGAAGTACAGCCGGTCGCTGGTGTCGTAGTCGGTGGACACCGTCTCGGGATTGCAGTTGACCATGACGGTCTCGTACCCGGCCTCGCGCAGCGACAGGGCCGCGTGCACGCAGGAGTAGTCGAACTCGATGCCCTGCCCGATGCGGTTCGGGCCGGAGCCCAGGATGATCACCTTCGGGCGGTCCGGCTGCAGGGCGACCTCCGACTCCGCGGCCGGGTCGATCTCGTAGGCCGAGTAGTGGTACGGCGTGGTGGCCTCGAACTCGGCCGCGCAGGTGTCGACCGTCTTGAACACCGGCCGGATCCCGTGCTCCCACCGGTACCCACGCACCGCTCCCTCGCCGGCTGCGTCGTCGGTGAGATCGGCGCGCAGCACGGCGATCTGCAGGTCGGACAGGCCGTACCGCTTGGCCCGGCGGACCAGCTCCGGCGTCAGCTCGGCCGCCGCGGCGACCTCGTCGCTCACCCGGCGGATGAGATCGATCTGGTCGATGAACCAGGGGTCGATGCCGGTGGCATCGTGCAGCTGCTCGACGGTGGCGCCCAGGCGCAGCGCCCGCTCGACGCCGTAGATGCGACCGTCGGTCGGCATCGCGACCTGCTGCAGCAACGTCTCGAGGCTCTCACCCTCCGGGTCCGGCTGGGTGCGGAACCCGATCGCCTTGGTCTCCATGGACCGCATCGCCTTGCCCAGGGCCTCGGCGAACGACCGGCCGATCGACATGGCCTCGCCCACCGACTTCATGGTGGTGGTCAGCGTCGGGTCGGCCCCGGGGAACTTCTCGAAGGCGAACCGCGGGATCTTCACCACGACGTAGTCCAGCGTCGGCTCGAACGCCGCAGGCGTGGCCTTGGTGATGTCGTTGGCGATCTCGTCCAGGGTGTAGCCGATGGCCAGCTTGGCCGCGATCTTGGCGATCGGGAAGCCGGTGGCCTTGGAGGCCAGGGCCGACGACCGGGACACCCGGGGGTTCATCTCGATGACGATCATGCGCCCGGTGTCCGGGTTGATCGCGAACTGGATGTTGCAGCCGCCGGTGGCCACCCCGACGGCACGCAGGATGTCCAGGCCGAGGTTGCGCATCCGCTGGTACTCGCGGTCGGTCAACGTCATGGCCGGCGCGACGGTGATCGAGTCACCGGTGTGCACGCCCATCGGGTCGAGGTTCTCGATCGAGCAGACGACGACGGCGTTGTCCTTGCTGTCGCGCATCAGCTCCAGCTCGTACTCCTTCCAGCCGAGCACGGACTCCTCGATGAGCACCTCGTGCACCGGGGACGCGTCCAGACCGTTGCCCGCGATCCGCTCGAGATCGTCGTGGTCGTACGCCATCCCGGAGCCGAGCCCACCCATGGTGAACGAGGGGCGGACGACGACGGGCAGGCCGACCTCGGCGACGGTGTCGCGGACCTCCTCCATCGTGTGGCACACCCGGGAGCGCGGCACGTCGCCCCCGACGGAGCGGACCACGTCCTTGAAGATCTGCCGGTCCTCACCCCGCTGGATGGCCGGGATGTCGGCGCCGATCAGCTCGACGTCGAACTTGGCCAGCACGCCGCGCTCGTCCAGCGCGATGGCGGTGTTCAGCGCCGTCTGCCCGCCCAGGGTGGCCAGCAGCGCGTCGACCGGGTGGCCCTGATCGGCCTGGTCGGCGAGGACCTTCTCGACGAACTCGGCCGTGATCGGCTCGATGTAGGTGGCGTCGGCGAACTCCGGATCGGTCATGATCGTGGCCGGGTTGGAGTTGATGAGCGAGACGCGCAGCCCCTCCTCGCGGAGCACGCGGCACGCCTGGGTGCCGGAGTAGTCGAACTCGCAGGCCTGGCCGATGACGATCGGACCGGAACCGATGACCAGGACATGCTTGAGGTCTTGGCGGCGGGGCATCAGGCGTCGCCCTTCCTGGTGCCGTCGACGACACCCTCGCTGGGATCCGGGACCTCGGGGCCGACCGTGCTCGATCCGCCGTCGGAACGGCCGGCTGGACCGGCATCCATGAGTTCGCAGAACCGGTCGAACAGGTAGCGGGCGTCGTGCGGGCCGGCTGCCGCCTCGGGGTGGAACTGCACGGAGAACGCCGGCAGGTCCAGGCATTCCAGGCCCTCGACGACGCCGTCGTTCAGCGAGGAGAAGGCGACCTGGGCCCGGCCGAACTCGGTGTCGATGACCTCGTCGGCCGGCGCCTGCACGGCGAAACCGTGGTTCTGCGAGGTGACCAGCACCCGGCCGGTGCGGTGGTCACGGACCGGCTGGTTGATGCCGCGGTGCCCGAACTTGAGCTTGTAGGTCTCCAGACCCAGGGCGCGGCCCAGGATCTGGTTGCCGAAGCAGATGCCGAAGAACGGGATCCCGCGGCGCAGCACCTCACGGGTCAGCTCGACGGCCACGTCGGCGGTGGCCGGATCGCCCGGTCCGTTGGACAGGAAGACCCCGTCCGGACCGAACTCCTCGATCTGGGCGATGTCCGCGTCGGCGGGCAGCACGTGCACCTCGATGCCGCGCTCACTCATCATCCGCGGGGTGTTCGTCTTGATGCCCAGGTCCAGGGCGGCCACCCGGTAGCGGGGCACCTGGTCGGGCTGGGCGCCGGCACCGGCCGCACTGGCCGACACGGTGTACGGCTCGGCGGTGGTCACCTCGCCCATCAGGTCGGCACCGGCCATGGCCGGCGTGGCCCGGACCTGCTCGACCAGCTCGTCCATCGGCCGGTCGGCGTCCGCGCCGGTGAAGATCCCGCACCGCATGGCACCCGCGCTGCGCAGGTGCCGGGTCAGCGACCGGGTGTCCACCCCGGCGATCCCGACGATGCCCTGCCGAGCCAGTTCGTCCTCCAGGCTGCCGTCCGCGCGCCAGTTCGACGGGCGGGGCGACAGGTCGCGGATGACCAGGCCGGCCGCCCAGATCCGGGTCGACTCGTCGTCGGAGGCGGGGAACACGGCCTCGTCGGTGCCCTCGGCACCGGAGCCGGTCCGAGTCACCCAGCCGGTGTTGCCGATCTGCGGGGCGGTGGCCACCACGACCTGGCGTCGGTACGACGGGTCGGTGAGGGTCTCCTGGTAGCCCGTCATCCCGGTGGTGAAGACGGCCTCGCCGAAGGCGGTGCCGGTGGCGCCGAACTGCTCGCCGCGGTGCACGCGGCCGTCCTCGAGCACCAGTACGGCGGGGGTGCTGCCGGTCATGCGCGGCCTTCCTGGGGGGTTCCGGTGTGGGGATCGGTGTGGGGATGGACGACCGTGGCATCGATGACTGGATCGGTCGCCGGGTCATCGCCGGCCGGGGGCGGCTCGGCCAGGGCGGCCTGCGCGGCGTCCACCCAGGCGCGCTGCTCCTCGGGGTCGTCGGACCGGAACCCGCTGTCCAGCAGCACGTCCCCGGTCTGCCAGGTGAGCAGCACGATGCCCTCGGGCAGGCCCATCACCTTGCCGGCGATGCCCGGCGAGACGGTGACCGTGCGCAGGTCGGCGCGCGGCAGGAACAGCGGTGGCTCGCCGACCCGGTCGACGAGCACGCCGTCCGGGCGCAGCACCAGGTCACCCTTGGCTCGGCGGCCCAGGCCGTGCACGACGACCCGGTCCTGCCAGGCCCCGGAGCGGGTGGTCGAGACGTAGACGCCCGCCAGCGGCGCGACGATGCCGCCATGCTCGGTGTCCGTGCCCACGTCCGCGGGCAGCGCGGCCGGGGCGGGGATGTCGGCCTGACGGCGCGCCCGGTTGCGCCAGCCCCACCACAGGGCGAGCGCGGCCAGGCCGATCACCGCGACCATGGCCAGGGTCCACAACACGCGTTCCATCAGGTCACTCCCCTCGGGTGCCGAGCCCGGCACCGACGTCCGCGCCGACCAGCTGCCCGTCCAGCACGGTCGGCCGACCGCGCAGGAAGGTGGCCACCACGCGTCCGGGCAGCTCGCGCCCCTCGAACGGCGTGTTGGCCGACCGGCTGGCCAGTTCCGACCCGCGCACCACCCAGGTGGCGTCCGGGTCGACCAGGGTCAGGTTGGCCGGTTCACCGACGGCGACGGGTCGCCCGTGGCCGGCCAGCCGCCCGATCCGGGCAGGATTCTCCGACATCACCCGGGCCACGCCGCGCCAGTCGAGCAGGCCGGTCCGGACCATCGTCTCCAGCACCACCGACAACGCCGTCTGCAGACCCAGCATGCCCGGCGAGGCCTGGTCCCACTCGCACTCCTTGTCCTGCTGGGCGTGCGGCGCGTGATCGGTGGCGACGATGTCGATGGTGCCGTCGGCCAGGCCGGCGCGGACCGCGGCCACGTCGGCGTCGGTGCGCAGCGGCGGGTTGACCTTGAACACCGGGTCGTAGCCGACCGCCAGCTCGTCGGTGAGCACCAGGTGGTGCGGGGTGACCTCGGCGGTCACCGCGGTGCCGCGCGCCTTGGCCGCCGCCACCACGTCGACGGAGCCCGCGGTGGACAGGTGGCAGACGTGCAGCCGCGAGTCGACGTGGTCGGTGAGCAGGCAGTCGCGCGCGATGATCGCTTCCTCGGCCACCGCAGGCCAGCCGGTCAGGCCGAGCCGGGCCGACACCGCGCCCTCGTGCATCTGGGCGCCGACGGTCAGCCGCGGCTCCTGCGCGTGCTGGGCGACCACCCCGTCGAACGCCTTGACGTACTCCAGCGCCCGCCGCATCAGCATCGGGTCGGACACGCAGTCGCCGTCGTCGGAGAAGACCCGGACCGCCGCGACGGAGGTGGCCATGGCCCCGAGCTCGGCCAGCCGCTCCCCCTTGCGCCCGACGGTGACGGCGCCGATGGGCAGCACGTCGACCAGGCCGATGTCCTGGCCGAGCCGGAACACCTGCTCGACCACGCCGGCGGTGTCCGCCACGGGGTCGGTGTTGGGCATGGCGAAGACCGCGGTGTAGCCACCGAGCGCCGCCGCCGCCGAACCGGTCCCGACCGTCTCGGCGTCCTCCCGGCCGGGTTCGCGCAGATGGGTGTGCAGGTCGACCAGACCGGGCAGCAGGACCCGCCCGGTGGCGTCGATCTCCTGGGCCCCGGCCGCCGCCGGGTGCGCAGCCGCGTCCGCGCCGAGAGCCACGATCACCCCGTCGGCCAGCAGCACGTCCGTCGGCTCCTCGCCGTAGGGGGCGGCGTGGCGCAGCAGCACGGGCACCGGTCGGTCGGTCACGGGCAGAGGCCTCTCGGGATCGGGGAACGACGCGGTGGGTCCGGGACGGGAACGGGTGCCCGCGGTTCCGGGCGGGGTCGGCGCAGCGGTCACGCCGCCACCTCGCCGGACAGCAGCAGGTAGAGCACGGCCATCCGGACGGTGACACCGTTGCCGACCTGCTCGACGATCAGCGAGTCGGGACCGTCCGCCACCTCGGAGGCGATCTCCATGCCGCGGTTCATCGGACCGGGGTGCAGCACCACGCCGTGGTCGGCCAGCAGCGAGTGGCGGCGACGATCCAGTCCGTAGCGGCGGCTGTACTCCCGCGCGGTCGGGAAGAACGCGCCACCCATCCGCTCCCGCTGCACCCGCAGCATCATCACCGCGTCGGCACCGGGCAGGGCCGCGTCCAGGTCGTACTCGACGGTCGCGGGCCAGCCGGCCACGCCGACCGGCAGCAGGGTCGGCGGCGCCACCAGGGTCACCTCGGCACCGAGCGTGGACAGCATCAGCACGTTGGACCGGGCGACGCGTGAGTGCAGCACGTCACCGACCACCACGATGCGGCGACCGTCCAGGTCGCCGAGGTGCCGGCGCAGCGTGTAGGCGTCCAGCAGCGCCTGGGTCGGATGCTCGTGGGTGCCGTCCCCGGCGTTCACCACATGCCCATCGACCCAGCCGGAGAGCCGTTCCGGCGCACCCGACGAGGAGTGGCGGCAGACCACCGCGTCGGCGCCCATCGCCTGCAGCGTCCAGGCGGTGTCCTTGAGCGACTCGCCCTTGGACACCGACGACCCCTTGGCCGAGAAGTTGATGACGTCCGCCGACAACCGCTTGGCGGCCAGCTCGAACGACATGCGGGTGCGGGTGGAGTCCTCGTAGAACAGGTTCACCACGGTCCGGCCGCGCAGCGTCGGCAGCTTGCGCACCTCACGTCCGCCCAGGACCTGCTCGAGCCGGCTCGCCGTGTCCAGCACGTGCAGGGCGGTGGCCCGGTCCAGGTCGCCGGCCGAGAGCAGGTGCCGCGGCATCCGCGGTGCCGGCAGCTGGTCGGACCCGGCGGGTGATCCGGTGGTCGACCCAGCGAAGGACGGGCCGTCGGCCGATTCGGACATCCGGGCGGGACCGACCGCTCCGGACGCACCCGGCGTCGTCGGAGCGCCGGCCTCCGCCACGGACTGCGACGACAGGGACGACATGATCACGTTCGGCTCCCCGTCACCCTCGGTCGGGTCGGTCCGCCGAGGTCCGCCCGAACGAGTGACGTGCGCAGCCGGCGCGCCCGGTTCCGTGGTCGGCGCCTCGGCGGGCGGGAACGGCGCACCAGCGGTGCGGTGTCCGGCCCGCTCGGTCCCGGTCCGGATGGTCATCGGGTCAACCTCTCCTGCGGCACCTGGTCATCGGGCGCTGCGGCCCCGGGCCTGGCGGACGGGCCGACGCCGGCGCCCGCGGCGTCCGGACCGGCCGGCCCGGCGGCGGTCCCGGCGGCCCGGGTGAGCACCACCTCGTCGACGCCGTCGACCGAGGCGACCCGGACCGACACGTCGTCACCCAGCGCGGTGGGGATGTTCTTGCCGACGTAGTCGGCTCGGATCGGCAACTGCCGGTGGCCCCGGTCGACCAGCACGGCCAGTTGCACGACGGCCGGACGGCCGTGGTCGCGCAAGGCGTCCAGCGCCGCCCGCACGGTGCGGCCGGAGAACAGCACGTCATCGACCAGGATCACCACCGCGTCGTCGACACCGTCACCGGGGATCGACGTCTCCTCGAGCGCCCGCGGCGGACGTCGCCGCAGGTCGTCGCGGTAGAGCGTGATGTCCAGGGCGCCGACCGCGGGACCACCCGAGCCGGACACGCCGGCGTCGGCCACCCGGCCGGACGGGTCGCGGTGATCGTCGGCGAAGGCGCGCATCCGATCACCGAGCCGCCGGGCGAGGTCGACGCCGCGGGTCGGGATGCCCAGCAGCACGACCGGGTCGTCGCCGTGTCGTTCCAGGATCTGGTGGGCCATCCGGTCGATCGTCCGGGCCAGTGCGGCCGCGGACAGGACGGTGGTGGCCGGACCGGTCGGGGTCCGCCGGTCGGCATCGGCGCCGGGCGGACCCGTCGTCGGGTCGGCCGGACGCGGGCGCGCGAGAGCCATCACGACTCCTTCCCCGCCTCTCTGGACGGTCCTTAAAGGATGTCTTCGGCTGTCCACCCTACCGGGCCGGCCGACCGTCCCCGCACCACGACCGCGGGCGGAGCCAGCCGGTCCGGGCGGTGCCCGGCGGCCCGGCCGCCGGGGTGGGTGGCGTCGCGGCCGATCTCCCCGGAGGACGCCGATCCGCGGGTCGCGGACCGCGCGCCCGGGTCGGCCGGACGCAACACGCCGACCGGACACGCCCCGCGTCCATTCGGACGCGTTTCGCCCGATCGTGATCGTCGGAGTGTTGTCCAATCCGGCCCCGGTTCGACTACTCTGCGTATCAAAGCGACTGACCGCTGCGACCGCCATCGCCGAGCGGCTCAGTGGGCGACCGCGATAGGGAGTTGGCCATGTCTCAGGACTACGCGCACGCGCTGGGTGCTCGGCTGCGGGCGATCCGCGCGCAGCAGGGATTGAGCCTGCACGGCGTCGAGGAGAAGTCGGACGGACGCTGGAAGGCGGTCGTCGTCGGCTCCTACGAGCGTGGCGACCGGGCCGTCACCGTGGCCAAGCTGGCCGAACTGGCCGAGTTCTACGGCGTGCCGGTGGCCGAGCTGCTGCCCGACGCCCGGGCCACCCGCCGGGGCGCCCCGAGTCCCCGACTGGTCATCGACCTGCAGCGGCTCGGCGAGCTCCCCACCCACCAGGCCGGCCCACTGGCCCGGTACGCGGCGGCGATCCAGTCGCAGCGCGGTGACTACAACGGCAAGGTCCTCACCATCCGCGCCGAGGACCTGCGGTCGCTCGCCGTCATCTACGACATGAGCCCCGAGGACCTGACCGAGCAACTCGTCCGCTGGGGTGTGCTGCCGGCCGGCACCGAGCTCGACTGACCTCCACCCGCTGACCGGGCGCCCAGAGCGCCGGTCTCCGGCCCGATCGCACTCGCGGCAGCACCCGATCGGCCCGTCACCGTTGATGGTGACGGGCCGATCGGCGTCGCGGGTGGTTCTCAGGCCGCGGCGGCGGCCAGCGACCGCCGGGTCAGCACCCGCGCCAGATGACGGCGGTAGTCGGGGTCGGCATGCATGTCCTGCACCGGCTCGGTGCCGTCGGCGGCCAGGGCCGCCGCGTCCTCGATCGACGCCCCCTCCGCGAGGGCCTGCTCGGTCGCCGTCGCCCGCGTCGGGCGTCCGCCCATGTTGGCCAGCGCCACCCGACCGGCGACCGTCGCCACCGCCACGATGGCCCAGTCGTTGGCCCGCCGGGTGAACTTCTCGTAGTGCGCCCCGGTGGGGCCGGTGCGCAGCACCCGGATCTCGACCAGCACCTCGTCCGGCTCGAGGGCGGTCTCGAAGAAGCCGAGGAAGAAGTCGTCCACTGCGATGGTGCGTCGCCCGGCCGCGCCCTGCGCGACCAACGTCGCGCCGGACGCCAGCACGGCGGCCGGCAGATCGGCAGCCGGATCGGCGTGCGCCAGCGACCCGCCGATGGTGCCCCGGTGGCGGATCTGCGGATCGCCGACGTGACCGGCCACCAGCCCGATCAACGGCGCCTCGGCCCGCAGCACCTCGGACGTCACCAGGTCGCGGTGCCGGGTCAGCCCACCGATGGCCACCTCGTCGCCATCGACGCGGATGTAGGACGCCTCGCGCAGGTGCCGGATGTCGATCAGCGTCTCCGGGACGGCCAGCCGCAACTTCATCATCGGCAGCAGCGAGTGCCCGCCAGCCAGCAGTTTGGCGTCGTCTCCGTGCTCGCCCAGCAGCGAGACCGCCTCGTCGATCGAGCCGGCCCGGACGTAGTCGAAGGATGCGGGGATCATCGGGTCTGCACCGCTGCGTCGACCCGGTCGCCGGACATCTCGTCTGCGGCGGACAGCACGGCGCGGACGATGTTGTGGTAGCCGGTGCACCGACAGATGTTGCCCTCGAGCTCTTCTCGGACCTCACGCTCGTCCGGGTGCGGGTTCTGGCTGAGCAGCGAGGCGGCAGCCATCACCATCCCCGGGGTGCAGAACCCGCACTGCAGACCGTGCTCGCGCCGGAACGCGGCCTGCACCGGGTGCAGGGTGTCGCCGTCGGCCAGGCCCTCCAGGGTGGTGACCGACGACCCGGACGCCTGCGCGGCGAGCACCGTGCAGGACTTCACCGACTCGCCGTCCAGGTGCACGGTGCAGGCACCGCAGGACGTCGTGTCGCAGCCGATGTTGGTGGCGGTCAACCCACAGACGTCCCGCAGGTAGTGGGCCAGCAACATCCGTGGCTGGACCTCGTCGGTCCGCTCCACTCCGTTGACCGTGATCGTGACCTGCATCAGCTGTTCCCCTTCGCGGCGTTGATGGCGGACCAGACCCGCATCGGGCTCGTCGGCATGTCGATGTGACGCACACCCAGGTGGGCGACGGCGTCGACGACGGCGTTCTGCACGGCCGGCGTCGCGCCGATGGTGCCCGCCTCGCCGATCCCCTTGGCGCCGAGCGGGTTGTAGCTGGTGGGTGTCTCGGTGGTGACCAGCTCGAAGCTGGGCATCTCGGTGGCGGTGACGATCGGGTAGTCGGCGAACGTCGTCGTCGTCGGATTGCCGTCCTCGTCGTAGAGGACCTCCTCGAGCAGCGCCTGCGCCGCGCCCTGGGCCAGTCCCCCGTGTCGCTGTCCCTCCGCGATCAGCGGGTTGATGATGACGCCGGCGTCGTCCAGGGCGATGAGCCGCTGCAGCACCGCCTTGCCCGTCTCGGTGTCGACCTCGACCACCGCCACGTGGGCCCCGAAGGGATACGTCGCCCCGGCCGCGCTGAAGATGCTGCGCACCTTGAGCGGCTCCTTGGCGGCCAGCGCCGCGAAGCTGACGGTGCTGGTCGGCACGCCGCGCACGGCCAGACCGGCGTTGGCGTGGTCGACCACGAGATCCTCGGGCGACACCTCGAGTTCGTCCGCGGCGCGCGCCTTGGCCACTTCGACCAGCTCGATGGCGGCCTGCTTCACCGCGGCGCCACCCTGCTGCAGACTGCGCGATCCGCCGGTGCCGCCGCCCTCGGGCACCAGGTCGGTGTCACCCCACTTCACGGTGATCCTCTCGAGCGGGATGCCGAGCTCGACGCTGGCCAGCATGGCCCAGACCGTGGAGTGACCCTGGCCGTGCGGCGAGGTGCCGGTCAGGATGGTGACGCTGCCGTCGGGATGCACCTCCACGGTGGCGTTCTCCTTGGACGCCCCGGCCTCACCACCGCCGCCGGTGATCTCGACATAGACGCTCAGCCCGATGCCCAGCTGGCGGGCGTCGCCGCGCTCGCGACGACGGGCCTGCTCGGCCCGCAGTCCCGTGTAGTCGGCCGCCTCGAGCACGGTCTCCAGCGCCATCGGGTAGTCACCGGAGTCGTAGACGGCGCCACCCTTGCTCTGCAGCGGCTCGGTGAACGCCGGCAGCAGGTTCCGGCGGCGCACCTCGGCCGGGTCCATGCCGATCTCGGCGGCGAACAGGTCCATGGCCCGCTCGACGACCGCGGTCGCCTCGGGCCGACCGGCGC
The DNA here is from genome assembly GCF_016918035.1 of Nakamurella leprariae. Taxonomy (GTDB): domain Bacteria; phylum Actinomycetota; class Actinomycetes; order Mycobacteriales; family Nakamurellaceae; genus Nakamurella; species Nakamurella leprariae. The sequence goes on from NZ_JAERWK010000016.1 coordinate 203,598, forward strand.
CCCGGTAGGCGCCGACGGGCGTGGTGTTGGTGACGACGCTGACGTACGAGGTCTGCATCTTCTCGATGTCGTAGACGCCGGGAGCCATCAGCAGCGTCAGCGTCGGCAGCATCGCCCCGAACCGCGGATAGGCGCCGCTGTCCTGCAGGACGTGGAGCTTGTAGGCGGTGACGTTGCCGTCACGGGTCCCGCCGATGGTGATGGTCTGGACCTGGGCGCGGCCGTGCGTCATCGCGACCATGTTCTCCGAGCGGGTCTCCACCCAGGTGGTCGGCCGGCCGAGCCGTCGCGCCACCCACGCCACGACCGCGTGCTCCGGGTCGGCGCCGAACTTGGCGCCGAACGCCCCACCCACCGCCGGGGTGATGATCCGGACCTGCTCCAACGGCAGGCCGAGCATCCGGGCCATCGACCCCTGGGTGCCCTGCGCGCCCTGGTTCGGGACCCACGCCGTCAGCCGGCCGTCCTCGCCCCACACAGCGGCACCGGCGCGCACCTCCAACGGCGCGACCGCCACCCGCTGGTTGAGGATCTCGTGGGTGACCACGACCTCGCACCCGGCGAAGATGTCCTCGTCGAACTCCTGATCGGCGCTGCCGCAGACCACGTTGGTGCCGGCGTCCGGGAAGAGCAGCGTGTCGCCCTGCAGCGCGTCCTTCGGGTCGACCACGGCCGGCAGCGGGTCGTAGTCGACCTCGACCAGCTCGGCCGCGTCCTCCCCGGCGTACCGGGAGTCGGTGACGACGACGGCCACCGGCTCGCCGACGAAGCGGACCGAGCCGCTGGCCAGCAGCGACTGGAACATGGCGTCCTGGAACATCGGCATCATGGCCGTCTGCTGCGGGATGCCGTCCAGATCGTCGGCGGTGAACACCGCGACGCAGCCCGGGACGTCCAGCGCGGCCGAGCTGTCGATCGACGCGATGCGCGCGTGGGCGATCGGTGAGCGGACGAAGGTGATGCGCAGGGCATCGGTCAGCCGTTCGTCGACCAGGTCCTCGGTGTAGACGGCACCGGTGGTCAGGAACTCCGGATCCTCCAGGCGCTGGACCCGGGTGCCGAGGATACTGCCCGGGGCGGGCATGGTCGCGGTCATGTGCGGATCCCTGTCTGGGGGGCCGAGGAACGCATCAGCCGGTCTTCCCTTCATCGACGACCGAATCTCGGATCGGCGGAGATTCGGCGGCGGGACGCTGCGGGAGCGTGCGCGACCGTCATGGGCGCGTGGTACGAACGTTAGTTAGCGGAATCGTGTCCGTCGACCGCAGGGCCCAAGATCTCTCCTGCGGCCACCCGATCGCCGGAACGTCGAGGGCGACCGACCACCGCAGCGGCAAGGGAGACGATGCTCGGATGATCCAGTCCCGGACCTTCGCGGACCCGGCCGCCGTCGCGGCGGCGCTCGAGCGGGTGGGGTACCTGGCCGACGCCGGTGTGGCCACCGCCGCCCACCTCGCGCTGCGCACCGGGCGGCCACTGTTCCTCGAGGGTGATCCCGGGGTGGGCAAGACCGCGCTGGCCCAGGCACTGGCGGACATCACCGACGCCCGGTTGGTCCGGTTGCAGTGCTACGAGGGCATCGACGCCAGCCAGGCCCTCTACGACTGGGACTTCCCCCGACAGATCCTGCACCTGCGGGCCATGGCGGACGGGCCGGACCGACCCGAGGGGTACGACCCGGCCCGGGCCGAGGCCTCGCTGTACGACCGGCGGTTCCTGCTGGACCGCCCGATCCTGCAGGCCCTGGAGGGCACGCCGGCCGTCCTGCTGATCGACGAGATCGACCGCGCTGACGACGAGTTCGAGGCGTTCCTGCTGGAGGTGCTGGCCGACAACGCGGTGACCATCCCCGAACTCGGCACCATCCGCGCGGTGACCCCGCCGATCGTCGTCCTCACCTCCAACCGCACGCGGGAGGTGCACGACGCCCTCAAACGCCGCTGCTTCTACCTGTGGGTTGCCCATCCGGACTTCGAGCGGGAGGTCCAGATCGTCCGGGGCCACCTGGCCGACGTCCCCGACCGGCTCGCCCGCGACGTCGCCGGACTGATGGGGACCCTGCGCACCATGGACCTGCTCAAGCCGCCCGGGGTGGCCGAGTCGATCGACTGGACCCGGGCCCTTCAGGTGCTGGGCGCCACCCGGCTGGACCGGACGAACGCGACGGCGACGCTGGGGGCGGCGATCAAGTACCGCGAGGACCAGGTCCGGGTCGAGCGTGAGGTGCTGCCGCAACTGGACGGGGCGCTGGTCCTGTGAACGTGATCCTGTGAACGTGGTCCGGTGAACGCGGCCGACGGAGCCGTCATCGACCGGCGGGACGACGGGCCGGAGGAGCAGCCGGACGTCGTCGAGACGATGACCGGCTTCGCCTGGGCGTTGCGCGCGGCCGGGGTCAACGCCGGGCGCGAGCGGTTGACCACCTGTCTGACCGCCCTGGAGCACGTCGACCCGGTCGACCCGGAGGCCGTCTACTGGACCTGCCGGGTCTCGTTCTGCTCGGAACCCGACGACCAGGCCCGGTTCGATGCCGTGTTCGGTCGGTGGTTCCTCGAGGCCGACCCGGAGGACCCCGAGCCGGCGTCCGCCGGCGATGCCCCGATCGACCGACTGGCCGCGCGGCGGCCGCCCGGCGCGCCCGGCGATCGCCAGGAGGTGGTCGAGGAGGATCCGTCGTCGGCCACCGAGGCGGCCGACGTGGAGGTGCTCCGCCATCGCGACGTCGCGCTGCTGGCGGACGCCGAGCGTGATGAGATCAACCGGATGATCGCGCTGCTCGCCCCGCGGGTGGGCCGACGACGCACCCTGCGGCGCGCGCGGGGCGGCCGGGAGCGGCTCGACGTGGGCCGGACCGTGCGGGCCATGTTGGGCACCGGCGGTGAACCGGTCCGGCTGGTCCGCGACCACCGGCGGGACAAGCCGCGCCGGCTGGTGCTACTCATCGACGTCAGCGGGTCGATGGCGCCGTACGCCGACGTGGTGCTGCGGTTCGCGCACGCCGCGGCCCGGGTCTCCCCGGCGACCGAGGTCTTCACCCTCGGCACCCACCTGACCCGGGTCACCCGCCAGCTCCGGCTCCGAGATCCGGACCACGCGCTCAGCGCGGCCGGCGCGGCCATCCCCGACTGGAGCGGCGGCACCCGGCTCGGTGAGACGCTGCGGGCGTTCCTGGACCGGTGGGGGCAGCGCGGGCTCGCCCGGCGGGCCGTGGTCGTGATCGCCTCCGACGGCTGGGAACGCGGCGACGCAGCGCTGCTGGGCGAGCAGATGGCCCGGCTGGCCCGGCTGGCGCACCGGGTGGTGTGGATCAATCCGCACCGCGGCAAGGCCGGGTTCGCACCGGCCACCGCGGGCATGGTGGCGGCGTTGCCGTCCATCGACGATCTCGTGGCGGGACACAGTGTCGCCGCGCTGACCCATGTTGCTGAGGTGATCGCCCGTGCGTGACGTCATCGCCGAACTCGAGACCTGGTGGCGAGCCGGGGTTCCGGTCGCCGTGGGATCGGTGGTCGGCACCTGGAGCTCCTCGCCCCGACAACCGGGCGCGGCCATGGTCGTCGGCCCCGACGACAGCGTGGTCGGCAGCGTCTCGGGCGGCTGCGTGGAGGGCGCGGTCTTCGAGCTCGCCGTCGCGGCCCGGGACGACGGCGCGCCGGTGCTGCAGCGCTACGGCGTCAGCGACGACGACGCCTTCGCCGTCGGCCTGACCTGCGGCGGGATCATCGACATCTTCGTCGAGCGGATCGACCAGCAGTCCTTCCCCGAGCTGGGCGACATCGCCCAGGACATCCGCGAGGGACGCCCGGTCGCCGTCGCCACCCTCATCAGTGACGTCGAGGGCGGGACCCGCACCGGGCGACGGCTGGTGCTGCGCGACGGCGGCACCTCCGGGTCGCTCGGCAGCGAGCGGCTGGACGACGCCGTCCGTGACGACCTCGTCGGCATGCTCGAGCAGGGCCGCACCGGAATCGTCCACTACGGCCCGGACGGAGAACGCCGCGGAGACGACATCGCGGTCTTCGTCGCGGCCTACGCGCCGCGCCCGCGGATGATCGTGTTCGGAGCGATCGACTTCGCCGCCGCCGTGGCCCGCATCGGGTCCTTCCTCGGCTACCACGTGACGGTGTGCGATGCGCGGCCGACGTTCACCACGGCGAAGCGGTTCCCGGAGGCGGACCAGGTGGTGGTCCAGTGGCCGCACCGCTACCTGCAGGCCGAGCACGAGGCCGGCCGGGTCGACGCGCGCACGGTCGTCTGCGTGCTGACCCACGACCCCAAGTTCGACGTGCCGTTGCTCGAACTGGCCCTGCGCCTGCCGCTCGGCTACCTCGGGGCGATGGGCTCGCGCCGGACCAACGACGACCGGCTGGACCGGCTCCGCGAACTCGGACTGACCGAGGAGGAGCTGCAGCGCCTGCACGCGCCGATCGGGCTGGACGTCGGTGCCCGCACCCCGGAGGAGACCGCGGTGTCGGTCGCCGCCGAGATCACCCAGGTCCGCTGGGGTGGCACCGGAGCCCAGCTCCGGGCCGTCTCCGGGCCGATCCACCACCACGCCGAGGCGACGGTCTGAGTCCGTCGGCCGCCGCGTCCGGATCGTTGCTTCCGCGCCGGAAAGGAGTGGCGCCCGCGAGCCGGTGATCGGCACGGGATATCGTGCGCAGATGCAACTGGAGCATTCCTTCACGGTCCCCGTCGGCGTGGATGAGGCGTGGGATGTGCTGCTCGACATCGAACAGATCGCACCGTGCATGCCCGGGGCGACGGTGGACTCGGTCGACGGCGACGACTTCACGGCGACGGTCAAGGTCAAGCTCGGTCCGATCGCGATGACGTACAAGGTCAAGGCGCGCTTCGTCGAGAAGGACGCCGCGGCCCACCGCGCCGTCATCGAGGGCCGCGGCCGGGACGCGCGCGGCAACGGCACCGCCAACGCCACGGTGACGGCGGCGCTGGCCCAGGAGGGCGATCACACCAAGGTGACGGTGTCGACCGACCTGGACGTCACCGGCAAGCCCGCGCAGTTCGGCCGAGGCGTGATGGTCGATGTCGGCAACAAGCTCATCGGCCAGTTCGCCGCCTCGCTGGCCGACCAGATCGCCAGCGGCTCGGTCGGCAGCGCTGCCCCGTCCGCCGCCTCGTCCGCCGCCTCGGCTGCCGAGACCGGTCCGACCGCGGACGACGCCATCACGGCCCTGACCACGGCCGATCCATCGGCCGGCTCCGTGCCGTCGGGCGCCGAGGTCGGGATCGATCACGAGCACGCCCCGCCCGCGCGGCCCGCCGCGACGACCGGCCCGCGCACGGTCCCGCCCCGGGAGGTCGAACCGATCAACCTGCTCGACTCGGCCGGGTCCGCGGTGGCCAAGCGACTGGTGGCACCCGTCGGCGTGCTGGCCGTGCTGGCCGCGGTGTTCGTGTTCTGGCGGCGCCGGTCCCGGTGACGACCGGGGGACGGTGCCGACCGGCACCGTCCCCGTGCGCGTCCCGGGCCACCCGTCAGGGCGTGAGCACACCCCCGTCGACGTGGATGGTCGCGCCCACCACGTACGACGACTCGCCGCTGGCCAGGAACACGTAGGCCGGCGCGAGTTCGGCCGGCTGCCCCCAGCGGCCCAGGTACGTCTGCTCCCCCGTGGTCGGCAGATCCTCGGGCTTCTGCCCACCGGCCGGCTGCAGCGGCGTCCAGATCGAGCCGGGCGCAACGGCATTGACACGGATGCCCTTGGGCGCGAGCTGGGCCGCCAGCCCCTTGGCCAGGTTGTTCACCGTCGCCTTGGTGGCCGCGTAGTGCACCAGGTTCGGCGACGGCGCGTAGGCCTGGATGGACGTGGTGTTGATGATGGCCGAGCCCGGCACCAGGTGTGGGACGGCAGCCTTGGTGATCCAGAACGTGGCGTAGACGTTGGTCCTGAAGGTGGCGTCGAACTCGTCGTCCTCGAGATCGGTGATGGCGTCGACGTTCTGCTGCTTGCCGGCATTGTTCACCAGGATGTCGAGCCCGCCCAGCCCCTCGACGGCCTTGGCCACCAGCTCCTCGCACCACGGCTGGGAGGTGATGTCGCCGGGCAGGACCACGGCCGTCCGCCCGGCGGCCTCGATGAGACCGACGATGCGCCGCGCGTCCTGCTCCTCCTCCGGCAGGTAGGAGATCGCGACATCGGCACCCTCGCGGGCGAACGCGATGGCGACCGCGGCCCCGATCCCGGAGTCGCCGCCGGTGATGAGCGCCTTGCGGCCCTCCAGTCGTCCGGAGCCCCGGTAGGAGTCCTCGCCGTGGTCGGCGGGCACGTTCTGGGCCATCTCGGCGTCGGTGCCCGCGCCCTCGAGGTACTGCTCGTCCGGCTTCCGGTCGGCGTAGAGCGTGGTCGGGTCCTGCCGGGTGTACTGGTCGATGCGCTGGTCGGTCATGTCGACCAGTACCCACCGGGGTGCGCCGTCAACGCGGACCCGGCCGGGCGTGATCAGCGTCGGGTGCTGAGCACCAGAAGGTGCTGCCCGCCGCCGCGTTCCACGGTCACCTCCAGCGCCAGGGTCGGCGCCAGGCGCGGAAGCCGGACCCGCAACCACTCGGCACCCTGCTCGGCGTCGGTCGGACCAGGACACCGACCGACGACCTCGCGACCGCCCTTGCGGCCCAACCGCTCCACCGTGGTCAACAGCACGGCGGGATCGACGACGATCAGCTCGTCGGGCCAGCGGATCACCGGGGTGACGGCGCCCTTGCGGGTGTTGCAGGCCCGATGGGCCAGTCGGTCCGTTCCCCGCTGCGCACCCTTGGCCGGCTTCTGGGCGCTGAACCACTGGTCGACGCTGGGCCCGCGATCGTCGTTCACCGACCGGTCGGGATCGACCGGTTCGTCGCAGATCCAGCACCGCCATCCGTCGCGCTCGCCGACCTCGTCCAGTGCGCTCACGCCGCGCACGGTACCAACCGGGCGGCTCCCGTCCGGACCGTCGCCCGCGCGTCAGGATCGCATCAAGATCGGGCCCGCCGGCATCAAGGACCCGTCAGAACGCCTTCCCGCCGTCGATCTCGCGAGCACGCTGCGATCGGTGCGCCGGCCGGCGCACCGCGCCGCGTCGGAAGTGAGGACGTCCGTGGCTGACGTCGTGTTCGTGCTGATCGTCGTGATCGGCTGGCTGGCCTGCCTGCTCACCCTGCGGATGGTCGGCCGGTGACCGGCATCCTGACCAGCCCGGCCGTGACGGTGGTCCTGCTGCTCATCGCGGCCGCCCTGCTGGTGTACCTGGTGGTGGCGCTGGTGCGCCCGGAGCGGTTCTGATGAGCCCGGCACTCGCGGCCGCCCTGCAGCTGGCCCTGGTCGTCGCCGTGCTGGCCGTGCTGTACGTCCCGCTCGGCGACCACATGGCCCGTACCTACACCTCCCGCACACACCTGCGGGTGGAGCGGATCGGGTACCGGATGGTCCGGGTCGACCCGGACGCCGACCAGAGCTGGAAGGCGTACGCGGCCAGCGTGCTGGCGTTCACGCTGGTCAGCATCCTGGGGCTGTACCTGCTGCAACGGGTCCAAGGGGTGCTGCCGCTGTCCAACGGGCTGGCCGGGGTGAGCCCCTCGGTGGCGTTCAACACGGCCATCTCGTTCGCCACCAACACCAACTGGCAGTCGTACGTGCCCGAGACCACCATGGGTCATCTGACCCAGATGATCGGGCTGACGGTGCAGAACTTCCTGTCCGCCTCGGTCGGCATGGCGGTCGCGGTGGCGTTGATCCGCGGCATCGTCGCCGTCCGCGGTGGCGGGCTGGGCAACTTCTGGGTCGACCTGACCCGCGGCGTGGTGCGGATCCTGCTGCCGCTGTCGATCATCGTCGCGATCATCCTGCTCACCCAGGGCGTGATCATGTCGCTGCACACGTCGTTCACCGCGACCGGACTGGACGGCAGCACATCGGCCTACGCCCTGGCCCCGGTCGCCTCACAGGAGGCGATCAAGGAGCTCGGCACCAACGGCGGTGGCGTGCTGAACACCAACTCCGCCCATCCGTTCGAAAACCCCACGCCGCTCAGCAATGTCGTGGAGGTCATCGCGCTGCTGCTCATCCCGGTCTGCCTGACCCGGACCTTCGGCACCATGGTCCGGGACCGGCGCCAGGGCACCGTGCTGCTCGCGGTGATGGGTGCCCTGTGGGCCGCCCAACTGGCCGTCGGCCTGTGGGCCGAGTCGTCCCCGCACGGGGTGGCGGCGCAGGCGGCCGGCGCCATGCTGGAGGGCAAGGAGGTCCGGTTCGGCATCCCCTCGTCGGTGCTGTTCGCGGTGAGCACCACCGGGACCTCCACCGGTGCGGTGAACTCCATGCACGACAGCTACACCGGTCTCGGCGGTGGCGGCCTGCTGCTGAACATGCTGTTCGGCGAGATCGCCCCTGGTGGTGTCGGTTCCGGCCTGTTCGGGATCCTGGTGCTCGCCGTGATCGCGGTGTTCGTCGGTGGCCTGCTGGTCGGCCGGACGCCGGAGTACCTCGGCAAGAAGATCGGCCGACGCGAGATCACCATGGCCGCGCTGTCCATCCTGGTCATGCCGGCGCTGGTGCTCATCTGCACCGCGGTGGCGGTCGTGCTGCCGAGCACGTCCGGCGCCCTGGGCAACAGCGGCGACCCGGGCACACCCGGTGCCATCCACGGCTTCTCGGAGGTGCTCTACGCGTTCGCGTCGGCGGCCAACAACAACGGCAGCGCCTTCGCCGGCATCACCGTCACCAACGACTTCTTCCAGATCGCCCTGGGCCTGGCCATGCTCCTCGGCCGGCTGCTGCCCATCGTCTTCATCCTCGCGCTGGCCGGATCGCTGGCCGAGCAGACGCCGACGCCCGCGTCCACCGGCACCCTGCCGACCCGCGGTGTGCAGTTCGGCGTACTGCTGGTCGGTGTCGTCATCCTGGTCGCCGCCCTCACCTTCTTCCCGGCCCTGGCGCTGGGACCCATCGCGGAGGCACTCGTATGACCCCGTCCACCGGCGCGGGACCGACCCTGACCACCGAGCGTCCGGAACCGACCCCGGACTCCGGCATTGCCGCCGGGCCCACGCCGGAACGCACGCCCGCGGGCGTCTTCCGGCCCCGGCAACTGCTGGAGGCGCTGCCCGGCGCGGTCCACAAGCTCGACCCCCGCCACCAGGCCCGCAATCCGGTCATGTTCGTGGTGCTGGTCGGATCCGTCGTCACCACCGTGCTCGCCGTGCTGCAGCCGAGCGCCTTCGCCTGGGCGGTGGCGGTCTGGCTCTGGTTCACCGTGCTGTTCGCCAACCTGGCCGAGTCGGTGGCCGAGGGCCGTGGCAAGGCGCAGGCAGCGACGCTGCGCAAGGCCAAGCAGGACACCGTCGCCCACCGGCAGACACCGACCGGCATCGAGGAGGTGCCCGGGAGTGCATTGACCGTCGGCGATCTCGTCGTCGTGGAGGCTGGTCAGGTCATCCCCGGTGACGGCGACATCGTCGAGGGCATCGCCACGGTCGACGAGTCCGCCATCACCGGGGAATCGGCGCCCGTGGTCCGCGAGTCCGGCGGCGACCGCAGCGCGGTCACCGGCGGCACCACCGCGCTGAGCGACCGCATCGTCGTCCGGATCACGGCCGAGCCCGGCGAGTCGTTCGTGGACCGGATGATCGCGCTGGTCGAAGGGGCGGCGCGGCAGAAGACCCCGAACGAGATCGCGCTGAACATCCTGCTGGCCGCGCTGACCATCATCTTCCTGCTCGCCGTCGTGGCCATCGGCCCGATGGGCGCGGCGGCCGGTCAGCTGCAGGACCCGATCCGGTTGATCGCCCTGCTGGTCTGCCTCATCCCGACCACCATCGGCGCGCTGCTCTCGGCCATCGGCATCGCCGGCATGGACCGGCTGGTCCAGCACAACGTGCTGGCCATGTCCGGCCGGGCGGTCGAGGCGGCCGGCGACATCGACGTGCTGCTCATGGACAAGACCGGCACCATCACCTACGGCAACCGGCGCGCCACCGAGCTGCACGCGGTCGGCGCGGTGAGCGCCGAGGAGCTGGCCGCGGCGGCCCGGCTGTCCAGCCTGGCCGACGAGACCCCAGAGGGCCGCAGCATCGTCGAGATGGTCACCGAGCGGTTCCACCTGGCCGCCCAGGCCTCCCCGGCCGAACGGCGCGCCGAGCTGATCCCCTTCACCGCGCAGACCCGGATGAGCGGCGTGGACGTCGACGGCACCCGGATCCGCAAGGGCGCCTCGGGTTCCGTGCTGGCCTGGGTGCAGGAGCACGGCGGCTCGCAGCGTGCGGACGCCGCCGCGATCGCCACGCAGGCCACCGATCTGGCCGACGCGATCGGGGCGCGGGGCGGCACCCCGCTGGTCGTGGCCGACCTGCGGACGTCGACCGGGCAGGCCCGCATCCTCGGCGTCATCGAGCTGTCCGACGTGGTCAAGCCCGGCATCGCCCAGCGGTTCGCCGAGCTGCGCGAGATGGGCATCCGCACCGTCATGGTCACCGGTGACAATCCGCGCACCGCCGCGGCGATCGCCCGGGAGGCCGGCGTCGACGACGTCCTGGCCGAGGCCACCCCGGAGGACAAGCTGGCGCTCATCCGGCGCGAACAGCAGGGCGGCCGGCTGGTCGCCATGACCGGCGACGGCACCAACGACGCGCCGGCGCTGGCCCAGGCCGACGTGGGCGTGGCGATGAACACCGGGACGGCCGCGGCCAAGGAGGCCGGCAACATGGTCGACCTCGACTCGGACCCGACCAAGCTGATCGACGTGGTGCGGATCGGCAAGCAGCTGCTCATCACCCGCGGTGCGCTGACCACCTTCTCGCTCGCCAACGACCTGGCCAAGTACTTCGCGATCCTGCCGGCGCTGTTCTCCGGCATCTACCCACAGCTGGACGCGCTGAACGTCATGCGGCTGGCCAGTCCGGCGTCCGCCATCCTCTCGGCGGTCATCTTCAACGCGCTGGTGATCATCGCGCTGGTGCCGTTGGCCCTGCGCGGCGTCCGCTACCGCGCCACCACCGCCTCGAGACTGCTGAGCCGCAACCTGCTGCTCTCCGGTGTCGGCGGCGTGATCGTGCCGTTCGTCGGCATCTGGCTCATCGACCTGCTCGTCCGTCTTGTTCCCGGGATCGGGTGACTGAGATGCGTTCCCTGCTCCGTCCGCTCGGCGGCGCCATCCGCGTGCTGCTGCTGTTCACCGTCGTCTGCGGCCTGGTCTATCCACTCGCCATCTGGAGCGTCAGTCGGATCGGCACCGCCTCGGCCGAAGGCTCCCCGCTGCAGGACTCGGCCGGGTGCGTCGTCGGCAGCGACCTGATCGGCGTCGACCCCCAGGTCGCCGCGGGCGACCCGGACCCGTTCTTCCACCTCCGGCTGGACGGTGACCCGACCGCGGACGACCCGGTGGCGGGCGCCATGACCCCGGGTGACCCGGCCGCCGCCGACGCCAACGACGCCGGCCCCAACAACGAGACCCTGCTGGAGTTCGTGCAGATCCGGCGCGAGGTGATCGCCGCCCGGGAGGGCGTCGACCCGGGCCAGGTCCCGCCCGACGCCGTCACCGGGTCCGGCTCCAGCGTCGACCCGGCGATCAGCCCGGCCTACGCCGAGCTGCAGGTCCCGCGGGTGGCCCGGGAGAGCGGCCTGTCCGCGGACGCGGTGCGGCACCTCGTGGCCGAGCACACCGAGGGCCGGCAGTGGGGCTTCCTCGGCGAGCCGCGGGTGGACGTCCCCGCCCTCAACGTCGCCCTGGGCCTGACCGCCCCGGGCTGCCGCACGCCGGCCGGGTGAGCCGTGTCGCGTCGTGACGGCCGCCCCGTCCTGCCCCGATCGGATCCGACGGGGCATCCTCAGCCCGATCACCGATCGGGGCAGGATGGCGTCATGGCCCGCGGTGAACTGCGCATCCACCTGGGTGCTGCCCCCGGTGTGGGCAAGACCTACGCCGTCCTGAACGAAGCGCACCGCCGCGCCGAACGCGGTGCCGACGTGGTGGTCGGGTACGTGGAGACGCACGGACGGGTCAAGACGGCCGAGGCGGTCGGGGGCCTCGAGGTGGTCCCGCGCCGGGAGTCCGAGCACCGCGGCGTCGCCCTGCAGGAGATGGACCTGGACGCGGTGCTGGCCCGCCGCCCGCAGGTCGCCGTGGTCGACGAACTCGCCCACACCAACGCCCCCGGCTCGCGCAACCCCAAGCGGTGGCAGGACGTGCAGGAACTGCTGGACGCGGGCATCGACGTGCTGTCCACGGTGAATGTCCAGCACCTCGAGAGCCTGAACGACGTGGTCGAGCAGATCACCGGCGTGGTGCAGCACGAGACCGTGCCGGACGAGGTGGTCCGCAAGGCCGAGCAGGTCGAACTGGTCGACATCACCCCGGAGGCGCTGCGGCGGCGGTTGTCCCACGGCAACATCTACCGACCCGAGCAGGTCGACGCGGCCCTGGCCAACTACTTCCGCGCCGGCAACCTCACCGCGCTGCGCGAACTGGCCCTGCTGTGGGTGGCCGACCAGGTGGACACCGCCCTGACGCGGTACCGCGGCGAGCACCGCATCACCGCCACCTGGGAGGCCCGGGAACGAGTGGTCGTGTCGGTCACCGGCGGACCGGAGTCCGAGACCCTGATCCGCCGCGGCACCCGCATCGCCTCCCGGGCCGGCGCCCAGTTGATCGTGCTGCACATCCTGCGCGGCGACGGGCTGACCGGCCTGTCGGCCACCGCACTCGGCCGCATCCGCCGGCTCACCGACGCGGTCGGCGGCACGCTGCACACGGTCACCGGCGACGACGTACCGGAGACCGTGTTGCAGTTCGCCCGGGGCGTGAACGCCACCCAGATCGTGGTCGGCACCTCCCGCCGCTCCCGGTGGGCGCACATCCTGGACGAAGGCGTGAGCGCGGTCATCGTGCGCAACTCCGGGTCGATCGACGTGCACCTGGTCACCCATGAGCAGGCCGGCGGCGGGCACCAGCGCCGACAGGCACTGCTGCACAGCATCATCCGCCCGACCTGGCGGCAAGTGCTGGGCTGGCTGGCAGCCGTCAGTCTGCCGGCTGCCCTCACCGGGGTGCTCATCGCCCTCGGTCGCGTGTTCGACTTCGCCAGCCAGGGCGTCTTCTACTTCCTGGTCGTGCTCGGCGTCGGCCTGCTGGGCGGTGTTCCTCAGGCCGTGCTGGCCGCCGCCCTGTCCGGGCTGCTGCTCAACTACTTCTTCACCACGCCGCAGTACACGTTCACGGTCGCGGACCCGGACAACCTGGTCACCCTGGTGGTGCTGATGATCGTGGCGGTGGCCGTGGCGCTGCTCGTCGACGCGGCCGCACGGCGCCGGCGGGAGGCGGCCGCGGCCACCCGGGAAGCGGAACTGCTGGCGCTGTTCGCGTCGTCGGTGCTCCGCGGCGCGGACCTGCCGGCGCTGCTGACCAGACTGCTGGAGACGTACGGTCAGCGGGCGGTGAGCCTGCTGCTCCGTCGTCCCGGGCAGGTCGGCCGGGACGACCGGGCCGCGTTCACCGTCGCCGCCCAGGTGTCCGCGGGCGCCGACGTGCAGCCGCCGCGGTCGATCGCCGAGGCCGACACCGTGACCGAGATCGTCGGTGGTGAGGACGGCCGCGAGTACGTGCTGGCGCTGCGCGGGCCGGAACTGGGCGCCCGGGAACGGCGGGTGCTGCGGGCGGTGGCCCACCAGGCGGTGAGCCTGCTGCGGCAGTCCCAGCTCACCGCCCAGGCCGACGCGGCGGCCGCGGTGGCCGAGGGCGACCGGCTGCGCCGGGCGCTGCTGTCCGCGGTGAGCCACGACCTGCGCACCCCGCTGGCGGCCGTCAAGGCGGGGGTGTCCGGGCTGCGCAGCGCCGATGTGCAGCTCTCGGCCGAGGACACGGCGGAGATGCTGGCCGGTGTCGAGGAGTCCGCCGACCAGCTGTCGGCCCTGGTCGACAACCTGCTGGATTCGTCCCGGCTGGCCGCCGGAGCCGTCCATCCCACCAGCACGCCGTGTTCGTGCGAGGAGGTGGTGCAGCGCGCGGTGCTGAGCCTGCCGGCCGAGGCCCGCCAGCGGATCATCACCGACGCGGAACTCACGCCGACCGTGCTGGCCGACGCGGGTCTGCTGGAACGGGTGCTGGCCAATCTCTTCGCCAACGGTGTGCAGCACGCCGGACCGGACGCGGAGATCCGGGTGACCGCGGCCCAGCGCGGGGCCCGGGTCACCGTGCGGGTGTCCGACACCGGCCGCGGACTACCACCGGACGTTCCGCCGGACGCCCTGTTCCAGCCCTTCCAGCGGCTCGGTGACCACCCGGGCGGGGTGGGCGTCGGCCTGGGACTGACGGTGGCCCGGGGCTTCACGGAGGCGATGGGCGGCACGGTGACCGCGGAGGACACCCCCGGCGGCGGCCTGACGATGATCATCGAGCTGCCCGCCGCCCTCGCCCGCGCGGACCAGACGGACCGGGCCGCGTCGATGAGCGCTGCGCCGGAACCGAGCGTGTCGTGACCCGCGTCCTGGTCGTCGACGACGAGCCACAACTGCTGCGCACCATGCGGATCCATCTGTCGGCCCGGGGGTTACGGGTCACCACGGCTGCGGACGGGCACACCGCGCTCGCCGCGGTCCGGGAGACCGACCCCGAGGTGGTCGTGCTCGACCTGGGCCTGCCCGATCTCGACGGCACCGAGGTGCTGGAAGCCATCCGGTTGACCAGCTCGGTGCCCGTCATCGTGCTGTCCGCGCGGGCCGAGTCGGCCGACAAGGTGGGTGCGCTGGACGCCGGCGCGGACGACTACGTGACCAAGCCGTTCGGGATGGACGAGCTGCTGGCCCGGCTGCGGGCGGCCGTCCGGCGGGCGCAGACCGTCGTCCCCGCGGGCCCGGCGGCGGAGGTCATCACCACGGACGCGTTCACCGTCGACCTGGCCGCCAAACGCGTGCTACGAGACGGCGTCCCGGTCCGGCTCACCCCCACCGAGTGGGGCATGCTCGAGATGCTGGTCCGCCGCCCCGGCGCGCTGGTCCCGCAGGCCGACCTGCTGCGCGAGGTCTGGGGGCCGGCGTACTCCACCGAGATCCACTACCTGCGGGTGTATCTCGCTCAGCTGCGGCGGAAGTTGGAGCCGGACCCGAGCCACCCGAGGTACCTGATCACCGAACCGGGGCTGGGCTACCGGTTCGAGCCCTGACCCGGTCGGGCGCCGGATCAGTCGGCTGCGCGCGGGGCCACCGGGTGCGCGGGACAGGCCGGGCCGTCGCCGTCCTGGCCACCGTGTCCCGGCGCGGGCGCCACGTCCAGCGCGGGGTTGCGGTCGAAGAACCCGAACGGGGTCAGCCGGAACGACACCGTGTCGACCGGCATCACCGGCCAGTCCTCGACGCGGGGCACGTGGTGGATCCCGAAGACGTGCCACAGCACCAGGTCCTGGTCGCGCAGGTCCTCAGCGTCGGCGACCCACCGGCTCATCCCGGTGTCCTCGGCGCTCTGGGTCGGGTACTCACCGCACGGGTAGCGCTCGTCGTCGTGCCGGCGGGTCACCCAGAGCTGGTGCCCGATGACCGGGGCGCGCCGGAACTGCGGGCTGCCGGAGTCCATCAGCGCCGGAAAACTGGCGGTGGGGACCAGCTTGTAGGCCACCGGATCGCCGAACGCATTGCGCCGTCCGGGGTTCAGCACCTTCCAGCTGCGCTGGGTGGACCAGTCGTGGTCCCGGCCGGCCATCGACTCATCGGTGATGGGCGTGGCCCGGGTGGTGACGTCCAACCCGTACGGGTTGTCCGGCCCGATCGGCGCGGCCACCGAGTCGATCTCGTGCACCTCGTTGCTGGTGCCGTCGATGTCCAGGTCCAACCGCGCGACCAGGAAGTGCTGGTGGATCGGGGCGTAGGTGCGGTGGTCGACCAGGGTTCCGGTGGCCGGCGTCGGGGCACCCTCGGGCAGCGGCGTGGTGACCATGATCCCGGTGGCCCGCACCTCGCACTCGATGGTGCCGTCCTGGTACAGCCGCCAGTAGACCAGGTACTCGTAGTTGGCCACCGTGGCGTGGAACGAGATGACCATCCGACGGCGCCGGCGGACCTGCGCCCCGGTGCGGCCGTCGACGTGCTTCCACAGCACGGCGTCGTCCTCCTCGTGCAGGCAGATGGCGTTGGTGATCCGGTACGGCTCGCCGCGACTGTCGGCCAGCACCGCGTCCACGTACCGGATCTCGCCCAGGCAGTCGCACCCGAGCTCCAGCGAGGTGGTCATCGCCCCCAACCCCCACTCGCCGATGTCGTAGGCGGTGCGTCGCACGTGATCGAAGCCGGAGTCCCGGTACGGCACGATCATCTCGGCGAACGAGAGCCGATGCGCGATCGGGCGTTCCGATCCGCCACCGGGGCCGGCGTCCGTGTAGCGCAGCTGGTGGAGCACCAGACCCTCGCGGGCGGTGAAGCCGAGCCGGAGGGTCCATCGCTGCCACCGCAGCTCGGTGCCGTCCAGGATGAACGACGTCCCCTGAGGCTGCACGATGTCCAGCGGCCGCAGATCGGTCCGCACCTGCTGGCCGGGCACCAGCTCCGGGAGGTACTCCCCCATCACCGGCGCCGGGGGCGCCACCCGGTCAGCGGGCAGCTCGTCGATCTCCAGCAGCGTCATGGTGTTCATGTCGACGATGAGCTTGATGCCGGACACCAGGTGCGCGTACGGGTTCGCGTCGGGCGACTCGCGGCGCCAGATGTCGGCCCAACCCAGCCGGCGGTCGCGGTACTGCTCGGGCATGAGCGCCAGCCCGTACGTCCAGACGTCGATGAGCACCAGGGCCAGGTCGGTGATGCCGCGACGCGCCAGCGCGGCGACGACGCGCGGGTCGGCCTTCATGGCGTGCTCACACTCGTGCCACTCGTCCGGGGTGAAGTTGGGCGTGACGCCGGGGACGTGGGTGAACGCCTCGACCACCGGCTCGGCGGTACCGGTGCGGCCGGGACCGTCCAGCCGGACGACCGCCTCGAAGACCCGGTTGTCGCTGCGGTCCCACACCACCGCCTGGGCCCGGCGGTCCGGCCGCGGGTCGGGGCGCCCGGCCGCCTCCCAGGCCAGGAGCTCGGCCTTGGGCGGCTCCAGCAGCGTGACGGAGGCATAGCGGAAGCTCGGCCCGACACCGCGACGTTCGGCCAGCACTCCGGTGACCGACCGGAACTCGTCCTCGGTGAGCGGGTCGAGCGGATGCCCGACGGCGGGCTCGGCCTGGCTGGTCGTCGTGGAGCCTGCAGCGGTCACGGCGCTCGGGGTCCCTTCCCGGCTCGGTGCGGATCAGTGCGGGTCGGTTCGGATCGGCGCGGATCGGTGCGGTGTGAGTCTCGCTCGTCGGCGGCCCGCCCGTCACCGTGGCACGATCTTCCGTCAGGTGACCGTTCGCCGCCGGTGACGCGCCGGGCCCAGCGGTCACGCCCAGCTGGATCGGTCCTCAGGAGGGCGTCATGGTCGTGCTGGTCATCGGTGCGACGGGGATGTTCGGCAGCCGGGTCACGGCGCAGCTGGTGGCGCACGGCGTCCCGGTCCGGGCGCTGGTCCGCGACGAGGCCCGAGCGCGGACGGAGCTCGGCTCCGGGCCGGAGCTGGTGGTGGGCGATCTTGATCGGCCCGACACGGTGGACCCGGCTGTCCGCGGCGCCGACACCGTGTTCCTGGTGACGCCGATGGACACCCGGATCGCCGACCGGGAACTGGCCGTGATCGCCAAGTCAGAACGGGCCGGCGTGCGCCGGGTGGTCAAGGTGCACGGCGCCGTCCGGCACGACGGGGACGAGCTGGAGCAGCTGCACCAGCGCTCCATCGCCGCGCTGCGGGCGTCGGGTCTGGACTGGGTCACGGTCTCGCCCAACTCGGTGATGGAGACGAGCCTGTTCGGTCAAGCCGGCGCGATCGCCGGGACCGGGTCGATGTGGGGGTGCGCCGACCAGGGCCGGGTCGGCCTGGTCGCCGCCGACGACGTGGGGCGGGCCGCCGCCGCGGTGCTCACCGACGAACGTCCGCTCGAGCCCGGCACCGACTTCGTCATCACCGGCCCCGAGGCCCTGACGATGACCCAGGTGGCTGCGGTGATGAGCGACGTGCTGGGCCGGTCGGTGACCTACCAGGACCTGCCGCTGGAGAAGTTCCGCCAGATCCTGCTCTCGCAGGGCCTGTCGGAGCAGGACGCCGAGATCGGCGTCATCTCCCACTTCCGCGCCTGGCGGCGGGGCGGGGCGGACATCGTCACGGACACCTACCGCCGGCTGACCGGGTCGGAGCCGACGTCCTTGCGGCAGTGGCTGGCGGCGCACCGCGCCGACTTCGCCTGGGAGCGCCCGGAGCAGTGACCCGGCCACGGGCGTCCCCGGGGCAGCACCGACCGGAACCGGGACGCGGGCGCCCCGGCTGGGATCAGGCGGAGTTCTGTGCGCGCAGCTGCCCGACGTCCGGGACCAGCTGGCCCAGGACACCGTTCACGAACCGCGGTGAGTCGTCCGTGGACAACGTCTTGGCCAGCTCGACCGCCTCGTCGATGGCCACGGCCGGCGGGACGTCCGGGACGTACAGCAGCTCGAAGGCCGCCATCCGCAACACCACGCGGTCCACCGCCGGCATCCGGTCCAGACTCCACCCGCGGGCGTGCCCCGCGATGACCTCGTCGAGTCGGTCCCGGTGCTGGGCGACCCCGCGGACCAGCTCCTCCGCGTAGTCACCCAGCGGCGTCACCTGGGCCGGTGACCCGCCCAGCGACGGGTTGCGCGTGAGTTCCAGACGCTCGGAGAGCACCTCGAGGGGATCCACCCCGCGCGCGTCGGCGGCGAAGAGGATGTCCAGCGCGCGCTTGCGCGACTTCGAACGGGCGGACACGCAGGTCAGCTGGTGACGCGGCCGAGGTACCGACCGTCGCGGGTGTCGACCTTGATCTTGTCCCCGGTGTTCAGGAACAGCGGGACCTGGATCTCCGCGCCGGTCTCCAGGGTGGCCGGCTTGGTGCCGCCGGTGCTGCGGTCGCCCTGCAGACCCGGGTCGGTGTGCTGCACGACCAGCTCGACCGAGGCCGGCAGCTCCACGAACAGCACCTCACCGTCGTGGGTGGCGACCATCGCCTCCTGGTTCTCCAGCAGATAGTCGGCCGTGCCGCCGACCGTCTTGGCCGGGACGTTGATCTGGTCGAAGGTGTCGCCGTCCATGAAGACGAAGTCGGTGCCGTCCTTGTAGAGGAACGTCATGTCCCGCTTGTCCACGGTGGCGGTGTCGACCTTGATGCCGGCGTTGAAGGTCTTGTCGACGACCTTGCCCGACATCACGTTCTTCAGGGTGGTGCGGACGAACGCCGGCCCCTTGCCCGGCTTGACGTGCTGGAACTCGGTGATCGTCCAGAGCTGACCCTCGAGATTGAGCACGAGGCCGTTCTTGAAATCGCTGGTGGAGGCCATGGTGGTCCGGTTCTGCCTTTCGGAGCTGCGTGCTTTCAGCGGTGCGGGTCTGCTCACCCGTGGTGTGCCGCGGGTCGAGTCACACCTGACGGAGTCCACGACCGGTCGACGTCAGGACCTCGAAGCCTCCGGGACGGACCACGCCGCTGTCCTCGATGCGGACACCGCCGCGTCCCTCCAGGTAGACCCCTGGCTCGACGGTGACGCACATACCGGCGACCATGGTACCGGTGGCGGAGGCCGCCAGGCTCGGTGCCTCGTGGACCTGCAGTCCCACCCCGTGGCCCAGTCCGTGCAGGAACCGGTCGCCGTACCCGGCGTCCGCGATGACCGCACGGGAGGCCGCGTCGATCGCGCCACCGCTGCGCCCGGGCGCGACCGCGTCCCGCCCGGCCTGTTGCGCAGCCAGCACCAGGTCGAAGACCTCCCGCTGCCAGTCGGCCGGCCTTCCCAGCACGATGGTCCGCGTCATGTCGGAGTGGTAGCCGTCGACGGTCGCCCCGAAGTCGAACTTGACGAAGTCGCCCGCTGCCAGCACCGCCGCGGTCGGCCGGTGGTGCGGGATGGCGCTGTTGGCGCCCGCCGCCACGATGGTCTCGAAGGACGGGTCCTCCGCCCCGAGGGTCCGCATCCGCTGGTCCAGGTCCAGCCCGATGGTCCGCTCGGTCACACCCGGGCGGACGACGCCTGAGTCGAGCAGCCCGGCGAAGGCCTGGTCGGCCACCGCACAGGCCCGGCGCAGGGTCTCGATCTCGGCCTCGTCCTTGACGGCACGGAAGCCCTCGACCACCCTGGTGGTGGCGACCAGCTCCACGGCAACGGCACGGTCGGGACCGGCCTCGGTCGACCTGGACGCCACCTGCTGCAGCGCATCGTGGGCGGCGACCGACACCGCGTCGGCCTCGAACCCGACGCGGCGGAGCTGGGCCCGCCGCAGCAATGCCCGGTCGCTCGGCCGGTCGATCAGCCGGGGCAGATCGGGGACCTGGGCGGCGGATTGGGTGACGTACCGGCCGTCCGTGCAGAACGTGCTGCCGGTCAGCCGCTCCCCCACCGGCGCGTCCGGGTCGATCGATGCCGGGTCCTCGGCCAGCAGCATCAGCGCCGCGTTCGAGCCGGTGAACCCGGTCAGGTACCGGACGTTGATCAGATCGGTGACCAGCAACCCCTCCAGACCACGGTCGGCGAGCGTGGCGGCGACGGCGGCACGACGGGCGGCGTACGGGAAGGCGGGCACGCGGCGATGGTAGGCGCCGGGTGGTGCCGGGCCGCGGGACGCCACGAGCACGCGTGGCCCGGGTCGGTCGCCATCACCGCCCGCCCTCCGGATCCTCGGCCCTGTCCCGCCACGGTTCGTGGTGGTGCAGCCGGTTGCGGCGAGGGTGTTGGTGGGGGTCCACCCACACCGGCGGGATGTGCTCGGGGTGCCCGTCGGCGCCCAGACGCACGACCCAGTGGCCGGCGTGCAGGACGGTGTGGTGGTGCCGGCAGTACAGGACGGTGTTCTCCAGGCTGGTGGGTCCGCCGTCGGCCCAGTGCCGGACATGATGCGCGTCGCACCAGCCGGGTGGCCGGTCGCACCCCGGGAACGCACAGCCGCGATCGCGGACGGCGAGGGCGCGGCGCAACCCGAGCGGGACCAGGCGGTGCTCCCGGCCGACATCCAGCACCTCGGAGGCGCCGCCGAGGACGGCGGGCACGATGCCGGCGTCGCAGGCCAGCTGGCGGATCTCGCCGGCGCGGACCGGACCCCCATGGTCGAGCAGGGCGAGACCACGACCGGCGCGGAGCTGGTCGAGCCCGACGGTCACGGTGAGGTGCGGGCGGACGCCGCCGTGCTCGCCGACCACCGCGGCCCCCAGGGCCCGGTGGAGCGCCTCGGTGAGCGCGTGCGCCCGGCGGGTGGCGACCGACCTCGCCACCGGCAGATGGCCGTCGGGGTCGGTCACCGTGGCGGCGCGTTCGGGCGCGGGCGGCGCCATGAGCGGATCGGTGGCCTGACGCAGCGTCTCGACGCCCTCGTCGTCCAGATGACCGGTGATCCGGGTCAGGCCGGTGAACGGGTCGCGCCGACCGAGCGACAGCGAGGGGTGCTTGCGCGGATCCTGCTCCGGAGGCAGGTCCCCGTCCGGATCGGCCAGGATGGCGATCGTCCGGGCGATGTCGGCCAGGTGCGTCGGGTCGGTCAGCCCGGCCTGCTCCACCAACGCGCGTTCCACGGTGCCTCGGACGTTCGCCGGGACCCGCGGCGGCAGCGACCGCATGGTCGACTCGATGACCTCGACGTGGTGGGCATTGACCACGCCGTCCCACATCGAGGCAGCCAGCTCCGGCAGCCGGGGCGGGAACCGGTGTCCGGACACCTGCGGCTCCTCGAGCACCACCGTGGCGGCGCGGACCCGCGCATGCGCCTCGCCGGGACGGATCCGCAGCATCTCCCGCAGCAACCCGGCCGTGGAGGACGCCCCGAACCGCTCGGCCAGGCCGTGCCGATGGATCACCCCGGCTGCGACGATCCGCGTCGCGTCGACCAACCGGGCCAGGTCCTCCAACGACCGGGCACGCTCCAGGACCACCGACTCGGCCACTCCGACCCATCCGTCGTCGTCACGCAATCCGGTCAGCAGCTCACGGACGGAGGCCACCACGGCATCGATGCCCATGTCGGGCCGGGAGTCGGGATCGACTGCGCCGTACTCGGTGTCGGTCACCGGGAGCCCACCGAGACTCCGCGCGCGGGCCGGCACTCCGTCGTGGTCATCGCTGACCCGCGTCCGAACGCCCCGGCTCACCGGGCAGCGTGCAGCGCAGGTCGTCCTGGGGCACACCGCCGATCGTCGCGACGACGGCGTCGCCCAACAGGGTCAGGCAGCCGAGCGCGCGGGCACAGCCGCCGACCCGCAGCCCCGGATCGTCGTCCGCCGCCGCGGGACCGGGCCGGTCCCGGCACAGCGGGACCGTCTCGTCCACTTGCGAGACGGGCACCGGCACGGTCGCCGGCACGTCGACCGTCGACAGGAGGGAGCCGGTCGGCGCGTCGATGGCCGGCATCGGCAGCGGTCCGCCGGCCTCCGCCCCGCACCCGACCACGCCGCCACCGACCACCAGGGTCAGGCCCCCGGCGAGCACCATCGATCGCACTGCTGCCGTCCATCCGTGTCCACGCACGTCGCCCTCCGTCAGGTCGAGAGCCCCGGACGCTAGGCACGGCCGCCGTCGGTGCCCACCGACCCGGCGCGGATGTGGACAACTCCGGCGGTGTGGACACCGGCGCCGGATGCCCCGATCACCACGCCGCGCCACGGTCTGCACCAGCTGCGGACCACCCTGCGCACAGCGAACGACAGCGCAACGTCAATGCACGCAAAGGGCTCGGGTTTCGTTTTTCGTCGATCAGTTGACATACGGATCGGTGCGGGTGTGAGGTGAGTCGCATCGAACCCGGCGGCGATGCGACAGATGCCGCCACGGACCAGTTCTCGCAGTTCCACGAGGAGGTGGCTCACGGTGGCGTCGTTGGACGAGCTGGCCCGCGAGCAGGCCGTCCTCGCGGCGCTGCGGTCGTCCGGGCGGGTCAGCATCCAGGAGCTGGCCGGGAAGTTCGGGGTCTCGGCGGTGACCGTCCGCAAGGACCTCGACGCCCTCGCCCGCCGGCAGTTGCTCCGCCGCGTGCGGGGTGGCGCGGTGAGCGTCGGGGCCACCGACGAGGGGTCCTTCGACGGCCGGCTGCGCCAGGCCGTGGCCGCCAAGGCCGCGATCGCCCGCGCAGCGGCCCGGCTGGTGCGGGACGGCGACGTGATCGCCATGGACGCCTCGACCACGTGCTACCACCTGGCCCGCGAGCTGCTGCACCGTCGCGATCTGGTGGTGGTCACCAACGGCCTGCGGGCGGCCACGCTGCTCATGGCCAAGTCCGACGCCACCGTGATGATGCCCGGCGGGATCCTCCGCCGGTCGTCCGGCTCGCTCATCGCCCCGGTCGGCGACGTGCTGACCGGGCGGGGCCGGATCCGGCTCGGCTTCTTCGGGGTCGTCGGTCTGTCGACCAGCCGTGGGCTGCTGGACATCTCGGCGGGCGAGGCGCAGACCAAGCAGCACCTGGTCAACGCCTGCGACGAGGTCCACGGCGTGTTCGACTCGTCCAAGGCCGACGGGTTCGGCCTGCACACCTTCGCCGGGCCGGGGCAGATCACCGGGCTCTGGACCGACGAGGGACTCGATCCGGCGGTCACGGCCACCTGGGCCGCCGTCGGCGTCCCGGTGACCACCGTGCGGGTCGACCACACCCTGGTCACGCCGTTCCCATTGACCGGGGAGGTCGGATGACCACCGGCCGCTCCACCACCGCCGGCAGCCGGCGGGCGCTCATCCGCCCCCCGGGCTGACCGCACCACCGCCGGGTCCGGTCGCATCCGGTCCGGCACCACCGTGCCGCGCACCGTCGCGGATCGCCCGACCCCGCACCCGGATCCCGGACCCCCGAGCGTCCTGCCGTCCCAGCCCACCCCGGGACGGTCGTCCACCCCGCACCGGTTCCGCAGGACCGGTGGCGGTTCCGCAGTCCTCCTGCCCCGACCCGGAGCAGGACCCACCGTTCGCGGCCGATCGCCGGCCGCCAGCCCGTTGGAGTGCTCATGCGTGGTTCCTCGAAGGTCACGGCGATGGTCGCCGTCGGTGTCGCCGCGGCGCTCGTGCTGACCGGGTGCAGCAAGAAGAACGAGGACGCGGCCGGCGGTGGCGCGACCTCGGCGGCCAGTTCGGCGGCCAGCTCGGCGGCCACCAGCGGCGGCGGCTCGTCGTCCGAGAAGGTCAAGGTGGCATTCGTGCCCAAGCTGCAGGGCGTCCCCTACTTCGAGGCGATGAACACCGGCGGCCAGGAGGC
Source organism: Nakamurella leprariae (assembly GCF_016918035.1). Taxonomy (GTDB): domain Bacteria; phylum Actinomycetota; class Actinomycetes; order Mycobacteriales; family Nakamurellaceae; genus Nakamurella; species Nakamurella leprariae. The sequence continues at coordinate 227,877 of NZ_JAERWK010000016.1, forward strand.
CGCGGCAGCCCTCGGCAACGTGGAATGGCTCTACCAGGGGCCAACCCAGGCCGACGCCGCCGCCCAGGCCGACATCGTCCGGTCGTTCATCCAGCAGCAGGTCGACACCCTCATCGTCGCCCCCAACGACCCCGACTCCATGGCCCCGCTGCTGCAGCAGGCCAAGGACGCCGGCATCCACGTCGCCACCTCCGACACCGACGCGCCGACCTCGGTGCGCGAGGTGTTCGTCAACCAGGCTTCGGCCCAGGGCATCGGTGAGGGCCTCACCGATGCGCTGCTGGACGCGATGGGTGGCTCCGGCAAGTACGCCATCGTCTCCTGCGGCCAGACCGCCGAGAACCTCAACTCCTGGATCGAGGTGCAGAAGGCGTACACCGCCGAGCAGTACCCCGACGCTGAGATCGTCGACATCGTCTACGCCGGCGAGGACCAGGCTCGGGCCACCCAGCAGGCGACCGACCTGATGAACGCGCACCCGGATCTCACCGGGCTGGTCGGCGAGTGCACTTCGTCCGCACCGGGTGTCGCCCAGGCGGTGCGGGACGCCGGCCGGATCGGCCAGGTCTTCACCGTCGGCCTCGGCACGCCCCAGTCGATGAAGCCGTACCTGGCCGACGGATCGTCCTCCGCGTCGATCCTTTGGGACGTCGAGAACCTCGGCTACCTGACCGCCTGGGCCGGGGCCCAGCTCGCCCAGGACCAGTCGTTCGAGGCGACCAACGACGTCAGCGACACCCTGGACGCCGTCGAGTACGACGACGCGACCAAGACCCTGCTCCTGGGGCCGGCCCTGGCCATCACCGCCGAGAACGTCGACCAGTTCTCCTACTGACCGGCTCGCGGGTCCGGGGGGCGACCACCTCCCCGGACCCGCGCCCCCCATCGCCTGCGGCTCGCGCCGCGGTGCGTCCAGCACGGAAGGAGCACCCGGTGACTCCCGAGGACCCCTCGCCGGCCGACGATCCGGCGCCCGATGCGCCAGGCGTCGTCCGCCTCGCGATGACCGGCATCACCAAGCGGTTCGGCGCCGTCCGGGCCATCCGCGAGGCGGACCTGACCGTGCACGCCGGTGAGGTGCACGCCCTGGTGGGTGAGAACGGCGCCGGCAAGTCGACGATGATCAAGATCATCTCCGGCGCCGTCGCCGCGGACACCGGCCGCATCGAGTTCGAGGGTGCCGAGGTCTCGATCGGCTCCACCACCGACGCGATGGCGCTCGGCATCGCCACGGTGTACCAGGAGCCGCAACTGTTCCCGGAGCTGACCGTGGCCGAGAACATCTTCATCGGCCGGGAACTGCGCACCGGCGGCCGGGTCGACTGGTCCGGCCAGAACTCCCGGGTGGTCGAACTGCTGCAGCTGCTCGGCCTGCCCGAGCGGTACGCCACCGTGCCGGTGGGCACGCTGTCGATCGCCGAGCAGCAACAGGTCTCGATCGCCAAGGCGCTGGCCGGGGACGCCCGGGTGCTCATCCTGGACGAGCCATCGGCCATCCTGACCGACGCCGAGATCGAGGTGCTGTTCACGGTGGTGCGCCGGCTGACCGCCTCCGGCGTCTCGGTCATCTACATCTCGCACCGGCTGGACGAGCTGTTCCGCATCGCCCAGCGGGTCACCGTGATGCGCGACGGCCGCACCATCGGCACCCACCCGATCGAGGAGCTGACGGTGCGCAGCATCGCCGAGCTCATGGTCGGCGGCATCCTGTCCGCCGCCCGCGGCGAACGGACCGTGCCGGACGGCGACCCGGTGCTGGTGCTCGACGGACTGACCCGCACCGGCCGCTTCCACGACGTCGACGTCCAGGTCCGGCGCGGTGAGATCGTCGCGCTGTACGGACTCGTCGGCTCCGGCGTCTCCGAGATCGCCGCCTGCATCTACGGCATGGACCAGGCCACCGCCGGTTCGGTCCGGCTGGACGGGCGAGCGATCGCGCCGCGCACCCCGCAGCAGGCCCAGCGGCTCGGGATCGCGCTGCTGCCGGCCAACCGCAAGGTCGAGGGCATGTTCTCGTTCCAGTCCATCGCCTTCAACGTCTCGTCCGGGCACCTCACGTTGCTGTCGCGCTTCGGACTGTGGATGGACCGGGCCAGGGAACGCTCCGTGGCCCGGGACCTGATCACGCGGCTGGCCGTCAAGACGCCGAGCGAGCGGCAGGCCATCGGCGCCATGTCCGGTGGAAACGCCCAGAAGGTCGTGCTGGCGCGGCAACTCGTCGAGCGTCCGCAGGTGCTGGTGCTGGCCGAACCGACGCAGGGCGTCGACGTCGGCGCGAAGGAGGAGATCCACCGCATCATCACCGAACTCGCCGAGCAGGGTTCGGCCGTCCTGGTCGTCACCTCCGACCTGCCCGAGGCGCTGCGCATCGCCGACCGCCTGCAGGTGGTCCGCGGCGGCACGACCACCGTGGAGTTCGGACCGGACGCGACGCAGGTGGACGTGCTGGCCGCCGCCGCCGGTGCGGTCGACGAGGAAGGACACGCGGCATGAGCGTGCACACCGACGAACGCCCCGATCCGGGACTGCCGGCCGGCGAGCCACCGGCGGCGAGACCCACACCACGACGCCGGGTGCTGCCCTCCCCGGTCTCCGGTCAGGAACTGGTGCTGCTCGGGGTCATCGTGGTGCTCTGGATCGTGCTGGCCTTCGCCACGCCGGCCTTCTTCACCGCCGGATCCATCCAGCCGCTGCTGGTCGCGACCGCCCCGATCGCTCTGGTCGGCATCGGCATGACCATCGTCATCATCACCGGCGGCATCGATGTCTCGGTCGGCGCGGCCATCATGGTCTGCGCCGTGCTGACCGCGAAACTTCTGGTCGATGCGGGGCTCTCACTGTTGCCGGCGGTGCTGGTGTCCATGGCCGTCGGGGCGGTGCTGGGCCTGGTCAACGGTGTGCTCATCGCCTACGGCCGGGTACACGCCATCATCATCACCTTCGGCACCGCCAACCTGTTCCAGTGGCTGGGGCTGCAGATCTTCGCGTCCAAGACGGTGAACGGGATCCCGCAGACCTTCGACGTCTTCGGCCGCGGCGTCGCCGGTCGGACGTTCGGCGTCCCGCACGCCTTCCTCATCACCGTCGTGATCGCCGCCCTCGCCTGGTGGTACCTGCGGCACACGGCCGGAGGTCGCCACTTCTACGCCATCGGCGGCGACGCGAACGCGGCCCGGCTGGCCGGCATCCGGGTGCAGCGGCGGGTCCTGCTCGCCTACGTGATCACCGGGGTCCTGGTCGGTCTGGGCGCCTGCTTCACCATCGCGCAGGGCACCTCGACCCTCGACCAGTCCGTGGGCAGCGGCAAGGAACTCGCCGTCATCGCCGCGGTGGTCATCGGTGGCACCTCGATCATGGGCGGCCGCGGCTCCGTGCTGGGCACCCTGCTCGGAGCGCTGCTCGTCCAGACGGTCAGCTCCGGGGTGACCCAGCTGGGTTGGAACTCGAACCTGTCCGACCTGTTCGTCGGCGTCTTCATCATCATCGCGGTCGGGGCCGACCTGCTGCGCGAGCGGGCCAGGAGGGCACGATGAGCACGACCACGCCGACCGTCAGCGAGCCGGCCACTCCGTCCCCCCGGCCCAGCCGGACCGAAGGCCCCCTCGGCAGCCGCCTGCTGCGCGCGGTGCTGACCCAGCGGATCGTGCTGCTGGCCATCCTCATCGTCGTCGTGCTGGTCACCTTCATGGTCATGGACGCCGGCGACTACCTGACCGCGCCCTACGACCCGGACTACCTGGCCGCCGCGCTCATCAACGCCGTCCCGCTGGCCATGCTCGGACTGGCCGAGCTGCTGGTGATCCTTTCCGGCCGCGGCGGCATCGACCTGTCGGTCGGCGCCATCGTCTCGCTGGCCGGCATGGTGTTCGGCTTCATGTACGGCGAGTGGGGCTGGCCACTGTGGATCGCCATCATCGCGACCACCGCGTTCGGTGCCCTGTGCGGCGCGCTGAACGGATTCCTGGTGTCGTACATCGGGTTCCCCGCGCTCATCGCCACGCTGGCCACCTTCTACGCGTTCAAGTCGCTGGCCATCGTGATCAACTCGCAGCGGCCGATCAGCACACCGCCCATCCAGGACCTGTTCTCGATCAGCCGCTCGGTGGAGCTGCCGGTGATCGGGCGGGAGCTGCCGAACATCCCGCTGGGCATCTTCACCTTGCTGCTGCCCACCGTGATCGTGGTCTGGCTGGTGCTGGCCCGCACCACCTACGGCCGGCGACTCTTCGCCATCGGCACCAACGACGTCGCCGCCCGGTGGGCCGGACTGCCGGTCCGCGACACCCGGTTCAAGGCGTACCTGTACGCCGGCGCCATCTCCGGGCTCGTCGCCGTGGTCACCGTCGCGCAGTTCGCCTCGGCCCGGCCCGACGCCGGCGTCTCCGGCAGCGGGATGGCCCTGCCGGCCATCACCATCGCCGTACTGGGCGGCGTCGCCATCACCGGCGGCATCGGCCGGGTGTCCGGCGTGGTGCTGGCCACCCTGCTCATCGTCTGGCTGAACGCGGGCATCCTGCTCGCCTTCGTCGGGAACGAGGGCTCGCAGTACCAACTGCTCGCACTGGGCGTGGTGCTGGTGTTCGCCGCACTGCTGAACGGGCTGACCAACCGCCGGTTCACCGGCGCCCGATGACCTCCCCCGCCACCGCTCCTGCTGGAGGAAGCGCTCGATGACCTCGTCCACCCCATCGCACACCGACCCCCTGGCCGACCTGGACACGTTCAGCATCGAGGTGCCCAGCTGGGCGTACGGCAACTCGGGCACCCGGTTCAAGGTGTTCACCACTCAGGGCACCCCGCGCGACCCGTGGGAGAAGATCGCCGACGCGGGGCAGGTGCACGCGTTCACCGGGCTGGCGCCGCGGGTGTCCATCCACATCCCCTGGGACGCCGTCGACGACTTCGTTGAGCTCGCCTCGTACGCACGGGATCTGGGCGTGTCGATCGGGTCGGTGAACTCGAACCTGTTCCAGGACGACGACTACCGACTGGGCTCGCTGACCAATCCGGACCCGGGCATCCGGGCCAAGGCCGTCGCCCACCACCGGCAGTGCCTGGAGGTGATGCGGGCGACCGGGTCCAAGGACCTCAAGATCTGGCTGCCCGACGGCACCAACTACCCCGGCCAGGACTCGCTGCGCGACCGGCAGGAACGGCTGGCCGAGTCGCTGCGGGAGATCTACGACGCGACCGCCGAGGACGAGCGACTGCTGCTGGAGTACAAGATCTTCGAGCCGTACTTCTACTCGATGGACGTCCCGGACTGGGGCACGTCACTGCTGCACTGCCTGGCCCTGGGCGAGCGGGCCAAGGTCATCCTGGACACCGGGCACCACGCCCCGACCACCAACATCGAGTTCATCGTCATGCAGCTGCTGCGCGCCGGCCGGCTCGGCGCGTTCGACTTCAACTCCCGCAACTACGGCGACGACGACCTCATCGTCGGCTCGGCCGACCCGTTCCAGCTGTTCCGGATCATGCACGAGATCGTCTCGCAGCAGGCCCATCTGCCCGAGTCCGGGGTCAACTTCATGCTCGACCAGTGCCACAACATCGAGGAGAAGATCCCGGGTCAGATCCGCTCCGTGCTCAACGTGCAGCAGGCCACGGCCAAGGCGCTGCTGGTCGACCGCGAGGCCCTGCTCGCCGCGCAACAGGCGGGCGACGTGCTCGGTGCGCACGGTGTGCTCATGGACGCCTACGAGACCGACGTGCGCGGTCTGCTGGCCGACCGTCGCGAGGCGGCCGGCCTGCCGCGGGACCCGCTGCGCGCCTTCGCCGAGTCGGGCTACGCGGCCCGGGTGGCCGCCGAGCGAGTGGGCGGCACCCAGGCCGGCTGGGGCGCCTGACCGCTTCCGTGCCACCGGGCCCCGCGCCCGATCCCTTCCGCGCTTCGACCAAGGAGTTCCCAGCGTGAGCGACCCGACCGCGTCCCCCGCAGATCCCGTCCGGCAGCTCGTCGAGCGGTCCAACCGGCTCGGCGCCGACCCTCGCAACACCAACTACGCCGGCGGCAACACCTCGGCCAAGGGCACGGCGGTCGACCCGGTGACGGGCCGCGACGTCGAGCTCGTCTGGGTCAAGGGCTCCGGCGGCGACCTGGGCACGCTGACCGAGCGGAACCTGGCCGTGCTGCGGCTGGACCGGGTCCGCGCCCTGGTCGACGTCTACCCCGGCGCCGACCGCGAGGACGAGATGGTCGCCGCCTTCGACTACTGCCTGCACGGCAAGGGCGGCGCCGCGCCGTCCATCGACACCGCCATGCACGCCCTGGTCGACGCCCCGCACGTCGACCACCTGCACCCGGACTCCGGCATCGCGCTGGCCACCGCGGCCGACGGCGAGCAGCTGACCGAGCAGTGCTTCGGCGACCGGGTGGTGTGGGTCCCCTGGCGTCGGCCGGGCTTCCAGCTCGGGTTGGACATCGCCGCCATCAGGGCCGCCAACCCCCAGGCCGTCGGCTGCATCCTCGGCGGTCACGGCATCACCGCCTGGGGCGCGACCTCGGCCGAGGCGGAGGCCCACTCGCTGGAGATCATCCGGACCGCCGAGACGTTCCTGGCCGGGCACGGCGTGGCCGAACCGTTCGGGGCGGTGGTCCCCGGGCGCGAGCCGCTGCCCGAGGACCGGCGCCGCGCCCGGGCCGCCGCGCTGTTCCCCACCGTCCGCGGCCTGGCCTCCACCGACCGACCCCAGGTCGGGCACTTCACCGACAGCCCGGAGGTGCTCGAGTTCCTGGCCCGCGAGAAGCTCGCCGCGCTGGCTGAACTGGGCACCTCCTGCCCGGACCACTTCCTGCGCACCAAGGTGAAGCCGATGGTGCTGGATCTGCCCGCCGACGCGCCGGTCGACCAGGTCCTCGACCGGCTGCGGGAGCTGCACCAGGCCTACCGGGCCGACTATCAGGCCTACTACGACCGCAACGCCGGTCCGGCCAGTCCTGCCATCCGGGGTGCCGATCCCGCCATCGTGCTGGTCCCCGGGGTCGGCATGTTCAGCTTCGGCAAGGACAAGCAGACGGCGCGGGTGGCCGGCGAGTTCTACGTCAACGCGATCAACGTGATGCGTGGCGCCGAGTCGGTGTCCCGGTACGCGCCGATCAGCGAGGCCGAGAAGTTCGCCATCGAGTACTGGGCCCTGGAGGAGGCCAAGCTGCAACGGATGCCGGCGCCGAAGCCCTTGGCCACCCGGATCGCGCTGGTCACCGGGGCCGGCTCCGGCATCGGTCGGGCCATCGCCCAGCGGGTCGCCGCTGAGGGCGGCTGCGTGGTGGTGGCCGACCTGAACCTGGACACCGCGACCACGGTGGCCGGGGAACTCGGCGGTCCCGACGTCGCGGTGGCCGTGCAGGCCGACGTCTCCGACGAGGACGGCGTGGCCGCCATGGTCGCCGCCGGGGTGCTCGCCTTCGGCGGCATCGACCTGGTGGTGAACAACGCCGGGCTGTCGCTGTCCAAGCCGCTGCTGGAGACCACCGTGCGTGACTGGGATCTGCAGCACGATGTCATGGCCAAGGGCTCGTTCCTGGTGTCCCGGGAGGCGGCGCGGGTGCTCATCGAGCAGGGCATGGGCGGCGACATCATCTACATCTCCAGCAAGAACAGCGTCGTCGCCGGGCCGAACAACATCGCCTACTCCGCCACCAAGGCCGACCAGGCGCACCAGGTCCGGTTGCTGGCCGCCGAACTCGGCCCGCACGGGGTCCGGGTGAACGGCATCAACCCCGACGGCGTCGTGCGCGGCTCGGGCATCTTCGCCTCCGGCTGGGGCGCCTCACGAGCCGCGGTCTACGGGGTCAAGGAGGAGGACCTCGGCGCGTTCTACGCCAAGCGCACCCTGCTCGGCCGCGAGGTGCTGCCCGACCACGTGGCCGACGCGGTGTTCGCCCTGACCGCCGGCGACCTGACCCGGACCACCGGGTTGCACATCCCGGTCGACTCCGGCGTGGCCGCCGCCTTCCTGCGATGACCGGCCCGAGGGTGATCGATCCAGGCACGGTCGAGCTGGCCGCGGTCGACCTGGGCGCCTCCAGCGGCCGCGTCATGCTCGGCCGCATCGGCTCGGGACGGCTGGAACTCACCGAGTTGCACCGGTTCCGCAACGGCCCGGTGCGGCTGCCGGACGGGCTGTACTGGGACGTGCTGGGGCTCTACCAGGACGTCCTCGTCGGCCTGGGCCGCGCGGTCCGCCAGGCACCCGGGCTGGCCGGCGCGGCGATCGACTCCTGGGCGGTGGACTATGGTCTCGTCGACCCGGACGGCGCACTGGTCGGCAACCCTCGGCACTACCGGGACGCGCGGACCGCGGCGGTGATCGACCGGGTGCACGCGACCGTGGACGCCGCGGAGCTCTACCGGCGCACCGGGCTGCAGCACCTGCCGTTCAACACGCTGTACCAGTTCGCCGCCGACCCGGCCGTGTCCGTACCCGGCCGCACCGCGCTGCTGGTGCCGGACCTGCTCGGGTACTGGCTGACCGGACGGCAGATCACCGAGCAGACCAACGCCTCCACCACCGGCCTGCTCGACGCGCGCACGGGCGCCTGGGACGACGAGCTGATCCGCCGGCTCGGGTTCCCCGACGACCTGCTGGCGCCGCTGCTCCCGCCGGGTGAGGAGATCGGCCCGCTCACCCCGGAGGTGGCCACCGATCTGAGCCTGTCCCGCCCGCTGCCGTTGACCACGGTGGGCTCGCACGACACCGCCTCGGCGGTGCTGGGCGTGCCCGCCGACACCCCTGACTTCGGCTACATCTCCTGCGGCACCTGGGGTCTGGTCGGGGTCGAGCTGGACGCGCCGGTACTCACCGACGGCAGCCGGGACGCCAACTTCACCAACGAGCGCGGCGTCGACGGCACCGTGCGGTACCTGCGCAACGTCATGGGTCTGTGGCTGCTGTCGGAGTCCGTGCGCACCTGGCAGCGGTCCGGGACGACCGTCGACCTGGCCGAGCTGATCGAGCGGGCCGCCGCGCTGCCGGCCGGCGGGCCGCGCATCGACCCGGACGACCCGGTGTTCGCCCCACCCGGCGACATGCCGGAGCGGATCCGACGGGCCTGCGCGGCGCGCGACCAGCCGGTACCGGACAGTCCGGAGGCCCTGGTCCGCTGCGTGCTGGACAGCCTGGCCACCGCATTCGCCGCCACCCTGGCCGAGGCGGAACGGCTGTCCGGGCGCGCCGTGTCGGTGGTGCACCTGGTCGGTGGTGGCTCGCAGAACGCGCTGTTGTGCCAGCTCACCGCGGACACCTCCGGCCGTCCCGTGGTGGCCGGTCCGGTCGAGGCGACCGCCCTGGGCAACCTGCTGGTGCAGGCACGCACCCACGGCGCGCTCAGCGGCGACCGCTGGGCGTTGCGCCGCGAACTGCGCCGGGCGGTGCCGCTGCGCACCTACCGGCCTGCCGGCGTTCCCGCCCCCCGTTGACCGCTGCTCGACCGAGGAGATCGCCGTGCGGTGGTGTTTCACCCTGCAGGTCAAGACCAACCGGTTGGACGAGTACACCCGGCGGCACGCCGCGGTCTGGCCGGAGATGCTGGACGCGCTCCGGGCGGCCGGCTGGCGGAACTACTCGCTCTGGCTGCGCGAGGACGGCCTGCTCGTCGGTGTCGTCGAGGCCGACGACCTGGCCGCCGCTCAGCGGGCCATGGACGCCACCGCGGTGAACGGGCGCTGGCAGGCCGAGATGGCCGAGTTCATGGACACCGGTGGCCGCGCACCGGACCGGTCGATGCAGGTGCTGCGCGAGGTCTTCCACCTCGACTGACCGGCCACCGCAACGGATGTCAGAGCTGGATGATCCCCGGCGGACGCTTGCGCCCGGCCACCACCGAGTACGCCGCCGCCAGCAGCGACGGGTCCGGGCCGACCAGCCGGCCGGGCTTGGCCAGGCCGTCCAGCACCACGAACCGCAGGGTGCCGCCGCGGGACTTCTTGTCGCCGCCCATGATCGGTACCAGGTCGTTCAGCGCGTCCGGGTCGTAGGTGGTGGGCAGACCCAGCTGGTGCAGGACGGTGAGGTGCCGGTCGGCGGTGGCGTCGTCCAGCCGGCCGGCTGCGCGGGCCAGCTCGGCGGCGAACACCATGCCCACCGACACGGCCGCACCGTGACGCCACTTGTACCGCTCGCGCTGCTCGATGGCGTGGCCGAGGGTGTGCCCGTAGTTGAGGATCTCGCGCAGCGACGACTCCTTGAGGTCGGCCGCCACCACCTCGCCCTTGACCGCCACCGACCGGCGCACCAGTTCAGCCAGCGGCCAGTCGTGCGGATCCTCGGGCAGCTCGCCCTCGAGGAGGTCCAGGATCACCGGGTCGGCGATGAAGCCGGTCTTGACCACCTCGGCCATGCCGGCGATGAGCTCGTTGGCCGGCAGGGAATCCAGGGTGGCCAGGTCGGCGATCACCGCGGACGGCTCGTGGAACGCCCCGACCAGGTTCTTGCCCGCGCCGGTGTTGATACCGGTCTTGCCGCCGACCGCGGCGTCGACCATGCCGAGCAGCGTGGTCGGCACCTGCACCGCCCGCACGCCGCGCATCCAGGTCGCGGCCACGAACCCGGCCACGTCGGTGACCGACCCGCCGCCCAGTCCGATGACGACACCGGTGCGGTCCATCCCGACCTGACCGAGCACGTCCCAGCAGAACCCGAGGACCTCGAGCTTCTTGGCGTCCTCGGCGTCCGGCAGCACCAGCAGGTGGGTGGTCACACCGGCGTCCTGCAGCGCGTCGCGGATCGCCTCGGCGGTCATCGTCAGCGTCTCGGGATGCAGCAGTGCCGCCACCGTGGGCGGCGCACCCTTGGCCGGATCGCCGGTCACCGCGGCGATCAGCTCGTCCAGCAGCCCGCGACCGATGACGACGTCGTACGGGGCGGCCGTGGCCACGTGCACGGTCACCGGCTCGTCGCCCGATCCGGAAGCCGCAGTCTGCTCGACGATGTCGCTCATGCCGATCCCAATCCCAACCGCTCGGCGATCGCTGCCGCCACCTGGCCGACGGTGAGCCCGTCGGTGTCGATCTCGACCGCGGCGACCTCCTGGTACAGCGGCAGCCGCTGGGCCAGCAGCGACCGGTAGGTCGCCCGCGGGTTGATCCCGGCCAGCAGCGGCCGGTGCGAGGTCAACCCGACCCGCTTCATGCCGACCGATGCGCTGGTGGCCAGGAAGACGACCGCGTGACCGCGCAGCGCCGCCCGGGTGCGGTCCGACAGGACCGCACCACCGCCCAGGGACAGCACCCCGGCGTGCTCGGCCAGGCCGGCCGCGACGGCCTGCTCCTCCAGCTCACGGAACGCCGGTTCGCCGCGGGTGGCGAACAGCTCGGCGATGGTCATGCCCACCGTGGCCTCGACGTCGGCGTCCGTGTCCCGCACGGCCAGACCGGTCAGCGCGGCCAGCGCCGCCCCGACCGACGTCTTCCCGGAGCCGGGCGGTCCCACCAGCACCGCCTTCGGACGGACGCCCGCCGCACCCGAACCCTCGGCGCCGTCGCCGGTGTGCATCCCGGTCACGTCAGCCGGCCGGGCGCGCGGTCACCGCGGGCAACCCGTCCACGGTGCCGAGCGTGGCCAGGTAGGCCTGCGCGTTGCGCCGCACCTCGGCGAGCGAGTCGCCGCCGAACTTCTCCAGCACCGCGTCGGCCACGACCAGCGCGACCATCGCCTCGGCGACCACGCCGGCGGCCGGGACGGCGCACACGTCGCTGCGCTGGTGGATGGCCACCGCCTCCTCGCCGCTGGTCACGTCGACCGTGGCCAGCGCACGCGGCACCGTCGAGATCGGCTTCATGGCCACCCGCACCCGCAGGATCTCGCCGTTGGTCATGCCGCCCTCGAGCCCGCCGGCCCGGTTTGACGCCCGGCTGATGCCGCGCCCGTCAGGCCCGGCCACGGGGCTGATCTCGTCGTGCGCGGCCGACCCGCGGCGCCGCGCGGTGGCGAAGCCGTCACCGACCTCCACGCCCTTCATCGCCTGGATCCCCATCAGGGCGGCGGCCAGCCGGGCGTCCAGCCGGCGGTCGCTGTGCACGAAGCTGCCCAGACCCGGCGGCAGACCGTGCACCAGCACCTCGACCACGCCGCCCAGGGTGTCGCCGTCGGCCTTGGCCGCCTCGATCTCCGCGACCATCGCCTCGGTGGACGCCGGGTCCAGCGCGCGCACCGGTGAGTCGTCGATGGCGGCCCGATCGGACGGCTCCGGCAGCCGACCGGACACCGCGTCGGCCTCGCCGATCGAGACGACGTGGGACACGACCTCGGCGCCCAGCACCTCGCGGAGCAGGCTCTGCGCCACCGTGCCCAACGCCACCCGCGACGCGGTCTCCCGCGCGGACGCGCGCTCCAGCACCGGCCGGGCGTCGTCGAAGCCGTACTTCTGCATGCCGGCCAGATCGGCGTGACCCGGGCGCGGCCGGGTCAGCGGCGCATTGCGGCCGAGCGCGGACAGCGCCTCGGCATCGGCCTCGGGCAGCGGGTCGGGCGACATGATCTGCTGCCACTTCGGCCACTCGGTGTTGCCGATCTCCACCGCCACCGGACCGCCGAGCGAGATGCCGTGCCGCACCCCACCGAGCAGGGTGACCGCGTCCCGCTCGAATTTCATGCGCGCGCCCCGGCCGTAGCCCAGGCGGCGGCGGGCGAGCTGTTCGGCGATCGCCTCGGAGGTCACCGGGATCCCGGCGGGCAGTCCCTCCAGGACGGCGACCAGGGCAGGCCCGTGCGATTCCCCAGCAGTGATCCAACGCAACACGGCGACCATCCTCCCACGTCCGGCGGAGTCGCCGGCTCACGCACCGACACCGCCGTTCCGCCGGCGCCGGTCGCCCGGACTCAGCCGCGCCTGACGGTCGGCCCCTCGGCCTCCAACCGTCGCAGCAACGTCGGACGGGCGATCAGCCGGTACGAGCTGTCCACCAGCTCGGCGATCTCGTCCCAGTCGGCCGGGCCGGTCGTGAGGTCGAGTCCGAGCCAGCCCATCGCCCCGAAGTAGGCGGGCAGGAAGGTGCGCTCGTCCTGTTCCAGCGCCTGCCGGTCGGATTCGTCGACCTTGACCAGCACCGCCTGCGGGTGCTGGATCATCGGCCCGCCGTGCGGATCCTTGCTCATCCCGGTCCAGCAGGCGAACAACTTGCCGGCCTTGAACATCGGGCGGCCGTGCGAGACGTGCTCCTCGGCTCCCGGGTACGCGAGCGCGATCGTCCGCAACCGACCCAGCAGCGGGTCGTCGTCGCGGTACCGGACGGGGTGCCCCACGCGGCGAGCCTACGAGCCGATCACCACACCCACCCGGTCAGCACCCCGGGGTCAGTGCGTGGGGATCAGTGAGTGGGGATCAGTGAGTGGCCTCCCAGGCCGCGTAGGCGTCGTGCACCACCCGGATCACGTCGTCCACGTCGTCGGTCAGGTGGACGAGCTTGAGGTCGGGGTCGGAGATGTTGCCGGACTCGGCCACCCGCTGGTGGATCCAGTCGACCAGACCGCCCCAGTACTCCGACCCGAACAGCACGACCGGGAACTTGGTCACCTTCTTGGTCTGGACCAGGGTGAGCGCCTCGAACAGCTCGTCCAGAGTGCCGAACCCGCCGGGCAGGCAGACGAACGCCTGCGAGTACTTCACGAACATGGTCTTGCGGGTGAAGAAGTACCGGAAGTTGATGCCCAGGTCGACGTACTGGTTGAGGCCCTGCTCGAACGGCAGCTCGATGCCCAGCCCGACGGACAACCCACCGGCCTGCTTGGCACCTTTGTTGGCCGCCTCCATCACGCCCGGACCGCCGCCGGTGATGACCGCGAACCCCTCCCGGGCGAGGGCACTGCCGATCTGCACGGCGGCCTCGTAGTACGGGTTGTCCGGCTTGGTCCGGGCGCTGCCGAAGACCGCCACCGACCGCGGCAGGCTGGCCAGGGCCCCGAAGCCCTCGACGAACTCCGCCTGGATGCGGAACACTCGCCAGGGGTCGGTGTGCACCCAGTCACTCGGGCCACGGGAATCGAGCAGGCGCTGGTCGGTGGTGGTGCTCTGCAGGCGTTGCTCGCCGCGCAGCACCACCGGGCCGCGGAAGCGCTCCGCGGGCCCGGCGCCGTTGCGCTGGGCGTCGTCGTCGAATTCGGTCACCCGTCCACAGTAGGGACCTGCGCCGACCTGCCGGCGGAGCCGCACGCAGCATCCGGGTGAACGACCGGTGACGCGCACCCGACCGGACACCGCTGAGCGGGCACACGGTCGAGCGGCGGATCACCCCATGAGGGCCGGATCACCCCATCAGGAAGGAACGGAGCACCTCGGTCATGGTCCGGATCTGCTCGCGGGACACCCACTCGTCGCGGGTGTGGGCCAGGGACGGATCCCCCGGTCCGTAGTTGACCGCCGGGATGCCCAGCGCCGCGAACCGGGACACGTCGGTCCAGCCGTACTTCGCCTGCACCTGCCCGCCGGCGGCGCGCACCGCGGCGACGAACCGGGCGGCGGCCGGGGCGGTCAACCCGGGCAGCGCGCCGGCCGCGCTGTCCAGCACCGTCACCGTGATCGGCGCCTCGGCGTCGTCCTCGTCGGACGGGTCGCCGGGCTGCCCGGCCGGCAGCAGCACCTCGGTGAGGGCGGTCACCGCCTGCTCGACCGAACGGTCCGGCGCGAACCGGTGGTTGACCCGGATCACACAGTCGTCGGGCAGCACGTTGCTGGCCACGCCCGCGGTGATCGCGGTGGCGTTCAGCCCCTCCCGGTACACGCAGCCGTCGATGTCCACCGACCGCGGACGATGCGCGGCCAGTCGGTCGAGCACGACAGCGGCCCGGTGGATCGCGTTGCGGCCCATCCAGGCCCGGGCCGCGTGGGCCCGGCGGCCGGGGACGGTCACCGCGACCGAGACGGTGCCCTGACACCCCGCCTCGACCTGGCCGCCGGTCGGCTCGGCCAGCACGGCCAGGTCGGCAGCGAGCCAGTCGGCGTGCTCGGCCTGCACCCGCGTCAGGCCGTTGCGGGCGAACTCGACCTCCTCGCAGTCGTAGAACACGAAGGTCAGGTCGTGCGACGGCTCGCGGCCGTCCGCCCACACCGTGGCGGCCAGGTGCAACAGCATGGCGTCGCCCGACTTCATGTCGGTGGTGCCGCAGCCGGCCAGCCGGTCCCCGTCCCGGGTGCTGGGCACGTTGTCCGCGATCGGGACCGTGTCCAGGTGACCGGCCAGCAGGACGCGGGACCTGCGGCCCAGGTGCGTCCGAGCCAGCACGGTGTTGCCGGTCCGCAGCATCTCGAAGCGACCCACCGCGCGCACCGCCGCCTCGACCGCGTCGGCCAGCGGGCCCTCGGTCCCGGACACCGACGGCACGTCGACCAGGTCGGCCGTGAGGTCGGCGGGGTCACGAGTCAGGTCCAGGGTCAGCCCGGTGACGGTTCCGCTCACCCGCCGGACCCTACCCGCGGCGCCGCGTCACCCCCGGGGACGCTCGACGACCGGGCGGCGCGCCCCGGGGCCGCCGGTCCGCCGCCGGTCAGCGTCTAGGCTGCTGACCCATGACCTCGGGCAGTTCGCCAGCAACTCCGACGGCGCCCGGCCAGGACGCCGCGTCGACCGACACCACACCGGCCACCCCGGTACCGGCCGCCGACGCACCCGTCAGCCCCGCCCCGGTGACCGCCGGAGCGGCCGCGACCGGCCTGGCCACGATCACCGAGGACGGCACCGTCCTGGACGTCTGGTACCCGGCGCCTGCCCTCACCGGCTCGTCCCCGACGGGCCCGGCCGAGGCGACGTCCCAGCCGGACCTGGCGGCCGCCGAACGCAGCGACGAGATCCGGCACACCCGCCAGGTGGTCGTCCAGACGGTCATCGAGTCGCTGGGCGACGCCCCGGTCGACACCGCTGACGTCTACCTGCGGCTGCACCTGCTGTCCGCCCGACTGGTCGAGCCCAGGTCGATCAACCTGGACGGCATCTTCGGTCTGCTGCCGAACAACGCGTGGACCTCGCTGGGACCGGTCCCGCCGGCCGACGTCGAGCGGGTGCGGCTGGCCGCGGCCGTCGAGGGCCATCGGCTCGCCGTGCACGGAGTGGACAAGTTCCCGCGGATGACCGACTACGTCGTCCCGGCCGGGGTCCGGATCGCCGACGCCGACCGGGTCCGGCTCGGCGCGCACCTGGCCGCCGGCACCACCGTCATGCACGAGGGCTTCTGCAACTTCAACGCCGGCACCCTGGGCGAATCGATGGTGGAAGGCCGCATCTCGCAGGGCGTAGTGATCGGCGACGGCACCGATGTCGGCGGCGGCGCCTCGATCATGGGCACCCTGTCCGGCGGCGGCAAGGAGCAGATCACCCTCGGCCGCCGGTGCCTGCTCGGCGCCAACTCCGGCGTCGGCATCTCCCTCGGCGACGACTGCGTCGTCGAGGCGGGCCTCTACCTGACCGCCGGCACCAAGCTGACGCTGATCGCCGACGGCACCACCACCGAGGTCGCCGCCCGCACCCTGTCCGGGACGTCCGGCCTGCTCTTCCGGCGCAACTCGCTGACCGGTGGGGTCGAGGCACTGCCCCGCTCGGGCAGCTGGGGCGGCCTCAACGCCGCCCTGCACACCACCAGCTGATCCAGATCCCCAGACCTTCCACGAGAGACGAGGCGAACGTTCCCGATGGCCCAGCGTCGAACCGGTTCGAACGACTCCGCCCCGGCGCGAGCCGGCACGACCCGGGCCGGCGCCGCGGCGAGCGGGTCCACCAGGGCCGCCGTGACCGCTCCCCGGCCGACCCGACGCCGAGCCACCGGGGCCACCGGGGCCTCGGACCGCACCACGGACGCCCCGACGATGGTGACCGGACCTGCTGAGTCCGGCACCGCTCAGTCCGGCGCCACTCAGGCCGGCGCGACTCAGGCCGGCACCGCCGCGACCAGGCCCGCCAAGACCCGCCGCGCCCGCAGCGCGGCGGAGGCCACCGGCCCCGAGCACCCGACCTCGCCCGCGGGTAGGAAGCCCGTCCGGAAGTCCCCGGCCCGCAGCCGGACCGGCGCGGCGGCCGCGGCCGAGGGGCGCGGCACGTCGACCACGCCCGACGGTCCGGTCGTCGACACCGACGCCGCCTCCCGGCCCACCCGCCGCCGCACGGCGGCCACCGCCGTCGACGGTGCACCCCGCACCCCCCGCCGGCGCGCGACCACCGCCGCTCGGGCGACCTCGGCCGCGTCCGACAGCACGCCCACCCGGACCCCGCGCCGGCGGGCCGCCCCGATCCCGGCCGCATCGCGGGCCGCCGCCCCGGCGGCCGACCCGGTGGTGCCGGACCCGGACGCCGACGTCGCCGAGACCACCGACGACACGTTGATGCCGCCGCGACCGGCGCCCCGCCGGCCCGGCCTGATCCCCACCGACATCGCCGACGCGCTCGGCGCGGTGCTGATCAAGGCCACCGGGGACATCCGCAAACACGAGCAGGGTTCCCGCACCGGCGGGGACATCGAGGACGTGCACAAGATGCGGGTCGCCACCCGGCGGATCCGCGCGTACCTCAAGGCGGCCCGCCCGGTGCTGGAGCGCGAGTCGGCCGACCGGCTCCGCGCCGACCTGTCCGCACTGGCCGGAACCCTCGGTGTGCTGCGCGATCTCGACGTGATGATCGACCGGATGCACCGCGAGGCGGTGGTGCTCGGCGACCCGGACACGGCAGCACTGGAGCGGCTGATCGGCGTGCTGGACGACGAGCGCCGCACGGCCCGCAAGGACCTGGTCACCGAGCTCGACCAGCCCGCCTACCAGGACCTGCTGGCCGAGCTCGATCAGGCCGGGCAGTCGCCGGCGGTCAGCGATCCGTGGGCGGACCTCACCGAGCTGGCGTCGGCCGAGTGGCGGCGGCTGCGCAAGGCCCGGACCCACCTGCACCGCACCCACGGCGAGCACCCGCCGGACGACGACCTGCACGAGCTGCGCATCTACGGCAAGCGGGCCCGGTACGCCTCCGAGCTGCTGCCGACCCAGCCGGAGATCCAGGACTTCCTGCGGGCCCTCGCCGACTTCCAGGAGGTGCTGGGCGACCACCAGGACGCCTCCGTGCTGGAGGCGCGACTGCGCCAGCTGGTCGAGCAGACCGGGGACGCCGGCGCGGCCATCGCCGCCGGGCGCGTGGTGCAGCAGTGCATCGAGACCCGACGCCGCGCGCGGGCCGCCTACCCGGACGCCTGGCAGCAGGTCAAGGCCGCCGCCGCGGTCGCGTTCGGCTGATCGGACCGTCCGCTCCCGCCCCGGGCCGGGGCGGGGCGGGAGCGCCCCGGGTGGCCCGAGGTGCCGCTGATCCGGTGCTCGGACGACATCACCGGCGCCGCAGCGTGTTTCGTCCCGCACGACGCGTCCTCCGAGTCCGGGCGCGTGCTCGACGTCCACG
The DNA here is from genome assembly GCF_016918035.1 of Nakamurella leprariae. Taxonomy (GTDB): domain Bacteria; phylum Actinomycetota; class Actinomycetes; order Mycobacteriales; family Nakamurellaceae; genus Nakamurella; species Nakamurella leprariae. The sequence goes on from NZ_JAERWK010000016.1 coordinate 246,239, forward strand.
GCGCCCTGCCGGCTGACCCGGGGGTGCGGCGCCGGCCCGGCGGTGTCAGCCCGCGAGCCGGTCGGCGGCCGCGGCCACCCGTTCGTCGGAGGCGGTGAGCGCGACCCGGACGTGCCGGGCGCCGCCCGGGCCGTACATCGATCCGGGGGCGACCAGGATGCCGCGCTCGGCCAGCCACGCCACCGAGTCCATCGCCGGCTCGCCCCGGGTGCACCACAGGTACAGCCCGGCCGCCGAGGTGCCGTCGTCGCCGACGCGGAACCCGGCCGCCTCGAACGCCTCGAGCAGCACCGCGCGGCGCCGCTCGTACCGGCTGCGCTGCGCGAGCACGTGGCTGTCGTCGTCGAGCGCGGCCGCGGCGGCGGCCTGGACCGGCGCCGGCATCATCGCGCCGAGGTGCTTGCGCACGGAGGTCAGCTCGGCGATCAGCGTCGGGTCACCACTGACGAACCCGGCGCGGTAGCCGGCCATGTTCGACCGCTTGGACAGCGAGTGCACCGCGAGCAGACCGGTGTGGTCGCCGCCGCACACCTCGGGATCCAGGATCGACACCGGAGAGACGTCCCAGCCGAGGTCGATGTAGCACTCGTCCGAGGCGACCACGGCGCCCTGCCGGCGGGCCCAGGCGACCACCTTGGCCAGGTGCTCGGGCGGCAGCACCTTGCCGGTCGGGTTGGACGGTGTGTTGAGCCAGACCAGGGAGACCCGTTCCGGGCCCAGCTTGGTCAGCCCGTCCGCGCGCACCACGGTCGAGCGCGACATCAGCGCGCCGATCTCGTAGGTCGGGTAGGAGATCTCCGGGATGACCACCACGTCGCCGCGGCCCAGACCGAGCTGGGTGGGCAGCGAGGCCACCAGTTCCTTGGACCCGATGGTGGGCAGCACGTGTTCCGGGTCGATGTCCGGGACACCGTGGGCCCGGGCCAGCCAGCCGACGTACGCGGACCGCAGCGCATGGGTGCCGTGCACGGTCGGGTAGCCGGGGGCCTCGGAGGCACCGGACAGCGCGGACCGGACCGGGACCGGCACCCGGTCGACCGGCGTGCCGACGGACAGGTCGACCAGACCGTCGGGGTGCGCGGTGGCCTCCCGACGCGCCGGGAGCAGGCTGTCCCAGGGGAAGTCCGGCAGGTTCAACCCGGGCGCGAGCTCGCCGGCCGGGGTGTCGCCGGCCGAGTCCCGGTCCTCGTCGGTGGCCGTTCCCAGGCCGCGACCCGCCATCGTCAGTGCTCCCCACCCATGGGCGGCAGTCCGGCCACGAACGGGTCGTCCTTGTCGACCTTGCCCACCTTGGACGCGCCCCCGGGCGAGCCGAGATCGTCGAAGAAGTCGACGTTGGCCTTGGTGTACGGGGCCCAGGCGTCCGGCACGTCGTCCTCGTAGAAGATCGCCTCCACCGGGCAGACCGGTTCGCAGGCACCGCAGTCGACGCACTCGTCGGGGTGGATGTACAGCATCCGGTTGCCCTCGTAGATGCAGTCGACGGGGCACTCCTCGACGCAGGCGCGATCGAGCACGTCCACGCACGGTTCGGCGATCACATACGTCACAGCGGTCTCCAGGCCATCTCATGCCGCGTCGATCGCGGCGCGCTGCCGGCGCACACCTTAGTCGGGGCGGTCCCGGACGCCGGACCCACGAGCGGCGTCGAGGTCAGCGGCGCGGACCGGCACCAGCCGCTCCAGTATCCCCCGCGGGTCCGGACCACTCGGACGCACCGAGCCGATCAGTGCCGATCAGTGCCCGTGAGGACGCTCACCCATGGTGTCCGGGTCGGCCGGCCGCGCCGCGGGCAGTCGCGCGGCCCGCAACAGGACCAGGGTGGCGGCCGCCGTCAGGCAGCCCAGGCCGAGCAGCAACGCGGTGCGCCACTGCCCGTCGGTCACCCCCACCGGCCGGCCGTACAGGGAGTTCGGCGACAGCGACAACCACACCGCGGGCACGAACCAGCAGGCCACCGTGACCGCCACCGGCCAGAACGGCGGCACCAGGGCGGCCACCAGGCGGGGCAGCCCGGCCACCGTCAGGACCGCGATCACCACGCTCACCGGGAAGGGCACCGGGCCCAGGTACTGCGGCAGGAAGAACACCGACACCACCGCGGCCGCCGCGGCCAGCAGCCACATCCAGACGACGAGCACCCAGTCCGCGGCGCTCGGACGACGGGCCACCTCGTCCGGCTCGGCCTCGAGCACGGCCGGACCGCCCGGCGTGGCCGGGTCCGGGACCTCCGGCGGGAGCGCGGTCACCGCAGCCCGGCGAACAGGTCCGCCGCCCCGGTCAACGGCGTCGGGCCGGACCGGCCCGGGACCGCGGGGGAGCCGGGGTCGGTCGCCCCGGGCAGCGCCGGTCCGTCCAGCAGCCGGTAGCACTCGTACAGCGGATCGGGCTGCGCCACCCGGTTCGACAGCGCGAAACCGCCGGCCAGCAGCTCGACCTGGGTGGCGTGGGCGGCCAACGCCTCCCGGCGCACCGGGGCCCACGGTCCGACCGGCACCGCGGCGTCCACCGAATGGTCGGCCACCCGGAATCCGAGGTCCTCGGGACGGGACCGGTGGTACCCGGGCGGTGTCTCGTACCGGTCCACCGCCACCTGCACCGCCGTGGCCGGCTTGACCACCGCGAACAGCCGCCGCGGCTGCCCGTCGGCGCGTGGCGTCCGGCGCACGGCGGCCACGGTGATCTGGTGGGCGGCGATGTGGTCCGGGTGCCCGTACCCACCGTCCGCGTCATAGGTGAGCACCACCTGGGGATCGACCTCGCGCACCACCGCGGCCAGCGCCGCCACCGCCCGCTCGGTGTCCGGGCCACCGTCCGCCGCCCGGACGAACGCCCGGGGATGATCGGCCGACGGGGTGCCGGCCATCCCGGAGTCGCGGAAGCTACCGGCGCCAGCGAGCATCCGGTGGTCCCGGACGCGGAGCACCCGGCACGCCTCGCGGAGTTCGGTGTAGCGGTACCCGCCCAGCTGGTCGGCGTGCTCGGCGGCCAGCCCGGCCAGCTCGTCGCCGATGACCTCGCCCTGCTCCCCCAACGTGCAGGTGACCAGGGTGACGCCCACGCCCGACGCCGCCGCGGAGGCCAGCGTGGCGGCCATGGTGAGCGACTCGTCGTCGGGATGGGCGTGCACGGCGAGCAGCCGCATCGCGGGGCGGTCGGACATGCCTGGCACGCTACGTCACCGGCCTGGCGCCATCCCCAGCAGCGGGTACGGCCTCAGGACGCCGATCCGGCCTCCGGACTGCGCGGATCGGCGACCGCCTCGCGTCCCACCCCGGCGGCGCCGTGGCCACCGACCGGGCCCACCGGCGCGCCCACCGAGCGTGGGTCCGGGACCGCGGTCCGGCCGCCCTGCAGGTGCTGCTGCGCTTCCCGCAGTTCCCGCTCCACGTCGGTGACCGGGAAGTGGCAGGCGACCAGGTGCCCGTTGCCGTGGTCGATCGGCGGCGGCTCCTGGGTGGCGCAGACGTCCTGCGCCTTCCAGCACCGGGTGCGGAACCGGCACCCGGACGGCGGGTTCAGCGGGCTGGGCACGTCGCCGGTCAGGATGATCCGTTCCCGGGTCCGCTCGGCCTCGGGATCGGCCTCCGGCGCGGCCGACAGCAGCGCCACCGTGTACGGGTGCATCGGGTGGTCGTAGACGTCGTCCCGCGGCCCGGTCTCGACGATCTTGCCCAGGTACATCACCGCGATCCGGTCCGAGATGTGCCGGACGATCGACAGGTCGTGGGCGATGAAGAAGTAGGCCAGGCCCAACCGGTCCTGCAGGTCCTCGAGCAGGTTGACCACCCCGGCCTGTACCGAGACGTCCAGCGCCGAGACCGGTTCGTCCAGGATCAGCACCTCGGGCTCCAGGGCCAGGGCGCGGGCAATGCCGATGCGCTGCCGCTGCCCGCCGGAGAACTCGTGCGGGTACCGGTTGCCGTGCTCGGGCGACAACCCGACCAGCGACAGCAGTTGCCCGACCCGCTCGGTGCCGCCCTTCGTGCCGGCGGAGCCGTTCGTGCCGCCCTGGCCCGCCTTCCAGAGCCCGTGGATGCGCAGTGCCTCGCCGATGATGTCGTTCACCGGCATCTTGGGGTTCAACGAGGCGAACGGGTCCTGGAAGACGATCTGCAGGTTCCGCCGCACGGCGCGCAGGTCCTGAGCGCTCATCGTGGTGAGCTCCCGCCCGCGCAGCCGCACCGAGCCGGACGTGGGCTTGTGCAGCTGCAGGATGGCCCGCCCGGTCGTCGACTTGCCGCAGCCGGACTCGCCGACCACGCCGAGGGTCTCCCCCGCGTCCAGGTGCAGCGACACCCCGGACACCGCCTGCACCCGGCCGACCGTGCGGCGGAAGAAGCCCTTGCCCTTGACCGGGAACTCCATGACCAGGTCGCGGACGTCGAGCAGGTGCTCAGATCCCTCGTCGGACCGGACGCCGGTGGCCGCGCTCGCCGGGCTGCTCATCGGATCTCCCCCGCTCCGGACGCCAGCCCGGTCAGCTCGGGCCGGAAGAACGCCGTCGGATCGTCGGCCGCGGCCAGCCGGTCCCAGTGGTGGCACGCGGCCAGGTGGTCGGCGGCGTCGGTCGGGGCCAGCGGCGGTTCGGTCTGCCGGCAGACGTCGGTGACCAGCGGACAGCGCGGCGAGAACGGGCAGCCGGTGGGCAGCGCGATGAGCGACGGCGGTGCGCCGCCGATCGGTCGCAGCCGCCCGGTGTCGCCGGCCGACGGGATCGATCCGAGTAACCCGGCGGTGTACGGCATCCGCGGCCGGTAGAAGACGTCGTCGGTGCCGCCCACCTCGACCGGCCGGCCGGCGTACATGACCAGGGTGCGGTGGGCCATGCCGGCCACCACGCCGAGGTCGTGGGTGATGAGCACGATCGCCGCGTTCACCGCGTCCTTGACCTCGATGAGCTTCTCCAGGATCTGCGCCTGGACCGTGACGTCGAGGGCCGTGGTCGGCTCGTCTGCGATGATCACGTCCGGGTTGTTGATCACCGCCATGGCGATCATCGCGCGTTGCCGCATGCCGCCGGAGAACTCGTGCGGGTAGCTGTCCAGCCGTGCCTTCGGCTGCGGGATGCCGACCAGCGCCAGCATCTCCTCGGCCCGGGCCATGGCCGCCTTGCGCGGCATCAGCTCGTGCGACAGCACCGCCTCGGCCAGCTGGAACCCGACCGTGTAGACCGGGTTCATCGCCGTCATCGGATCCTGGAAGATCATCGCGATCTTGCGGCCGCGCAGCGCGCGCTGCTGCTTGCGGCTCATCCCCAGCACGTCCTGCCCGCGGTAGCGGATGGTGCCGCTGACCCGGGCCGAGCGGGGCAGCAGTCCCATCACGGCCATGGACGAGACGGACTTGCCCGAGCCGGACTCGCCGACGATGCCGAGCACCTCGCGCTCGTGCAGCGTGTAGGACACCCCGCGCACGGCCTGCACCAGGCCGTCCTCGGTCGGGAACGACACGGTCAGCCCCTCGACGGACAGCACCTCGGCCGACCCGGCCGACCCGGCCGTCAGGTGGCCGACGTGGACACCCACCGATGGTTCCGGGTCGCGCTCCAGCACGGTCGGCGTCGGCCCGTCGTGGCCGTACAGCGTCCCCTGATCGCCGGCCGTCTCGGCGTTCCAGTCGGACGGCGGTTGGGTGGGAGGAGTGGACATCAGGCACGCACCCGGTTCTGGCGCGGGTCGAACGCGTCGCGCAACCCGTCGCCGATGAAGTTGACGCACAACGCGATCGCCACGATGAACAGGCCCGGCCACCAGAAGAGCCAGGGTCGGGTGGTGAACGCGTTCTGGTAGGTCGAGACCAGCAGGCCCAGCGAGGTGTCCGGTGCCCGCACGCCGAAACCGAGGTAGGACAGCGCGGTCTCGAGCAGGATGGCGGTGGCCACCGACAGCGTTGCGGCCACGGTGATGACGCCGACCGTGTTCGGCAGGATGTGCCGGAAGATGATCCGACGCGGCTTGGCCCCCAGCGCCCGGGCCGCCTCCACGAACTCCTTCTCCCGCTGGGAGAGGAACTCGCCCCGGACCAGCCGGGCCAGCGACGTCCAGGTCACCGCGGCCACCACCAGCGCCAGCACGAACGGACCGCCGTTGCCGTACTTCTGGCCCAGCACCGCCGCGATGACCAGCACCGGGATGGTGATGATGACGTCGGTGAACCGCATCAGCACGGTCTCGACCATGCCGCGGTAGTACCCGGACAGCGCGCCGATCACCGTGCCGACCACGGTCGAGACCACACCGACGACCAGCGCGATGAGCAGCGAGATCTGCGTGCCGCGCATGGTGAGGGCGAAGTAGTCGCGGCCGAGATCATCCTGGCCGAACGGGTGCTCGCCGATCGAGAAGCCGTTGCCACCGAGCCAGGTGGGCACCACCGACAGGGTCGGCGCCCCGCGGTTCACCACCGTGCCGGCCGCGTCGTAGGAGTACTTCCACCAGCCGGGGATGCCCAGGAAGCCGATGGAGGAGAACGCCAGCACCACCACGATGAACAGCACCGCGATGGAGGCCATGGCCGCGCGGTGCCGCAGGAACCGGCGGCGCACCAGCTGGCCCTGGCTGCGGGCGACCACGGCCATGCCCTGGGCGGCCTCGGACGGCCGGCCACCCGGCGCCGGCGTCCCCGCCGGCGCGGAACCGACCGGTCCGGCGGGCTTCCCGCTGATCTGGTCCTTCTCGGTGGTCATGAGACCCCCTCTGCGCGATCGGTCCGCATCACGCGGTCCGGATCCGCGGGTCGAGCACCCCGTACAGGATGTCCACGATCATGTTGAAGACGACCACGGCGGTCCCGGTGACCAGGAAGAAGCCCATCACCGGGTTCGGATCGGGGATGCGCAGCGCGTCGGTGAACAACCGGCCCATGCCCTGCCAGCCGAACACCGTCTCGGTGATCACCGCGCCGCCGATGACCGCCCCGAAGTCGATGGCCATCAGGGTGGTCACCGGGATCATCGCGTTGCGGAACGCGTGCCGGACCACCACGGTCCGCTCGGTCAGGCCCTTGGCCCGCGCGGTGCGCACGTAGTCCTGGTTCATCGTCTCGAGCATCGACGAGCGGGTGTAGCGGGTGTACGTCGCGAAGGAGATCAGGACGATGACGATCGACGGCAGCAGCAGGTGGCCGAGCTGGTCGAGCGTGGTCTCCCAGAAGTCGCCGGAGAAGTTGGGGGTGTTCGACCCGATGGTGGCGATGAGGATGCCGCGGACCTTGTCGGAGTAGCCCGTCACCGCCTGCAGCAGCCGGTCGGCGAAGATGAGTGCCCCGGACAGGAACCCGGTGATCATGCACGCCTTCACCGCCTGCGAGCGGAGCACCCCGCCGACCAGGGCCCCGATCGCGCCGGACACGGCCAGCGTCACGATCGCCAGGATGATGATCGTCCCGGCGGTCGAGATGTCGAGCAGCCAGCCCAGCGAGAAGGAGCAGATGATCCCGACCACCGCGGTGATGAGCGTGGCGATGAGGACCCGGCGGTAGCGGAAGCCGGACAGCAGCGCGGTGGCTCCGACGGCCGCCGCCAGCGACCCGACGATCATCACCACCGGGCCGATCCCCGGCTGCGCGAACCACTTGCTGACGTCCAGGTAGACGCACACCGCGGCGACCACGGCGGCCCCGCCGACCAGGGAGATCATCCGCTGGCGCCGGTCACCGCCGATCAGGGCCATGGCCAGCAGCCCACCGAGCGCGGCCAGCACGATGGTCAGCCACAGCGGGATGACCGGGTCGCTGAGCCAGGAGTTGAACTTGATCGCCAGGAACTGCTTGAGCAGCACCGCGATCCAGAAGGCCGGTAGCGAGAAGAACAGGAAGGCCAGGAAGGTCGTCGAGTAGTCGAGGCCGGAGTACTGCCGCAGCGCGGTGACGATCCCGACGATGACGCCGAACAGGATCGCCATCACGGTGGCGAACAGCACCAGGCGCAGCGTCGAGCCCAGGGCCACCGACAGCAGGCCGGTGACCGGCGCGCCGTTGATGTTGGTGCCCAGATCGCACTGGCCGACGAAACACTGGGCCACCCCGCCGAGCCACCCGAAGTAGCGCGGGACGACCGGAGTGTCGAGGTCGAGGTTCTCGGTGAGCGCCGCGATCTTCGCGTCGCGGCTGGGGTCGGTGGACTCCAGCAGAGCGGTGCGCGGGTCACCGGCATTGGCCACCAGGACGTAGACGACGAAGGTGGCGGCCAGCAGGACGAAGAACGAGACGACCAGGCGTCGCAGGATGAACGTGGCCATGCAGGGCTCCTACCCGTGTGCGGCGAGACGGGCCGGGCGGTCGTGGTCAGACCGGAGGCGGTGAGGGGACGACGCCCGCGGGCCCGGGAGGGGTGGTTCCCGGACCCGCGGGCGTGACCTCAGTTCCTGGCCCACTCCTGCATGTTCCAGGTGGCCTGGGTCTGGCCGGCGTTCAGCTGCACGCCCGAGACGTCGGCGTTGCTGGCCACCAGGCCGGGGAACGCGAACAGCGGGATCGACCAGAAGTTGTCGGCCAGCGCCTTGTCCACGATGAGCAGCTGATCGACGACGCCGGAGGTGTCGGTCGAGGAGTTGACCGCCGCGAACGCCGCGTCGACGGCCGGATCGCTCCAGCCGGCGGTGTTCTGCTCGCCACCGGCGCCGGCGGAGGCGTACTGCGCCGAGATCGACCCGTACAGACCGGAACCGGCCCAGGCGAACAGGGCCACGTCGTAGTCTCCGGAGGCCCGGGCGGCACCGAAGGCGTCGCTGGCCAACGGGGTGTCCTGGATGTTGAAGCCGACCTGGTCGCAGGACGCCTTGATCAACGCCACCTGGTTGGTGCGGCGCGGGTTCGGATCGATGTGGATGATCCGGACGGTGGTGCCCTGCGCGGCGCCGGACGCGGCGAACGCGGCGCGGGCCGCGTCCAGGTCCACCTCGTTGTAGTTCTCGAACCCGGCCCCGGCGGCCAGCTCGTCGTAGCCCGGTTGGGTCGGCTGCAGCATCAGCGACTGCAGCACCTCGGCGTCCGGCTGCGACGGCTTGATCAGGTTGTCCACGATCTGCTGCCGCGGGACGCAGTTGAAGAACGCCTCACGCAGCTGCTCGTTGGCCATGCCGGTGTTGACGTTCAGGTCCAGGTGCTCGTAGGTGAACAGCGGACCGGTCTGCACGTCGACCGCGGCACCCAGGGCGTCCAGCGCGGCCAGGCTGTCCGGGTTGGCCTGCGGCTCGATGACGTCGACCTCACCGGACTGCAGCGCCGAGACCTGCTGGCTCTGGTCGATGAAGCGCATGACCACGGTGTTGCTGGCCGGCGGGGTGCCCCACCACTCCGGGTTCGCGGTCAGGGTGATCGACTGGCCCGGGTCCCAGGCCGAGATCAGGAACGGGCCGGAGGACGGGATGAGCGACGCGTCCGGCAGGCCCTGGTCGGGGTTCAACGACCAGCCGGTGTTCCAGAACTCGGCCACGGGGGTGAGCACCGCGGCGTCGTCGCTCTCGAAGGCGGCGACCAGCCCGGCGGTGTCGGTGCCGGCCTGCTCGGCGGCCACGTGAGCCGGCATGAACGAGCCACCAGCCGACGTGCCGATCGCGACGTTCCAGTCGACGTAGGGGACCTTGTACGTCAGCGTGACGGTCTTGTCGCCGTCGGCGCAGGTCGGCTTCTCGGTCTGGTCCAGGCCGGTGGTCGACGCGGAGTCGAACAGGTTCTCCGACTCGGCGGTGCGGCCGCCGGTGTTGGCTGAGCCGTCCTTGTTGTAGTAGCCCGAGCCGGCCGCCCAGGTGAGCAGGAAGTCGGCGCAGCCGATCGGCTCACCGTCCGACCAGCGGGCGTCGTCCGCGAAGGTGTACTGCACGGTCAGCGGATCGTCCGAGGTCTTCTCGATGGTGCCGAACTCGGTGTCCATCTGGACGGCACCCTCGTTGTCCACGTAGGAGAACCCACGCAGCACCTGGTTGAGCACGGTCTGGTTCGCGGTGGCGTTCCCGTCGACCGTGAAGGTGTTGTACGCGTAGAAGTCCTGCTCCGCCGCGTAGGTGATGGTGGTGTCCGCCGAGCCACCGCCGCTGCCGGAAGAGTCGGAGGTGGTCCCGCTCGCACTCCCGGACGTCGACGACGAGGTGGTGGTGGTGTCACCCCCGCCCGAGGTGGTGCATCCCGCCACCACGACCAGCGCTGCGGTCGAGAGCGCCAGCGCGATCGGCCCCGCTCCCCTGGATGTTCTCTTCAACGGTCCTCCTCCGTCGTTCGGCTGCGCCGCCGTCCGACCGGATCTCGGCCGGGACGCCGCAGCCGCGCTGCACCTGTGCACCCGGACCAGCCGATCGATGCGCGGCCCGCTTCCGCGGCCACCATCGACCGACCATACGTCCGCCGGCAGGCGGGGGCCACGATGCGACGAGTCCGCCGCTGCGTGCGCAAGTCCGGGCGATCTTCGGATCCTCTTCCGCTGAGCGGACGATCAACGGAAGAACTTGTGGCGGTTCCGTCGGTCGGCCGCGGATGTTGCGTGAGAGCGTTCCGAGATCAAGACGATAGTCCCCTGTGGGCCGGCGGCCCAATCGTGACTGCGCCGTGACCCAGCGCGAATCGATCGCGGGATCAGCTCAGCCAATCCGGCACGGTGGGCCACGGCCCGGTCCAGTCCCACCCGTCGTGCGGCCGGCTGAGCAGGTCGGTGAGCGGGTCGACGACCGCGAAGACGGCACCCGGTCGGGTCAACGGCAGGACGGGGAGCTGCTGCCAGACAGCCCGGTCCACCCCGGCCAGCGCGGCGGCGCGTCGGGTGCCGTCGGGCATGGTCAGGGCCTGCTCGGTCAGCGCGTCGACGCCGGGATCGCAGAAGCCGGACAGGTTCGCCCCGCGGACGGCGGCGAGCACGTCCTCATCGGGGTCGTCGGTCGGAGCGGCGTGGCCCGATCGGGACTCGCCACGGTCGCCGCCGGAGGGGACCGACGCGGTGTCCGCGGACCCGTCGTCCGGCCCGGTCTGCGGGGTACAGGTGTACGCCGACGCCGCCGTCACCGCGTCGGACGCGCCGCGCGGCACGGACAGCAGCGCCAGGTCGACCTGGTGCTCCGGCAGCGCGGTGTCGATCAACGTGGTGGGGTCGTCAGTGCGCAGCACCACCTCGATGCCGACCTGGCCGAGCTGCTGCTGCACGGCCGCCGCAGCGGCGGTCAGCCGCGGGTCGCCGGCGGGGACCCCGAGACGCAGCCGCAGCACCTCGCCGTCCCGGATGGCCACCAGACCGTCGGTCGACCAGCCGAGCTCGGCCAGCCCGGCCCGGGCAGCCGCCAGGTCACCGGCCAGCAGGCGGCCGGCGGGAGTGTCGACGCCGGCGTCCGGCGTCGACGTGGCCGGCTCCCCGGCGGCGGTTCCCCCGGGCTCGGCCGGCAGGCTGACCTGCGAGGTCACCGCCGGCACCAGGGCGGCCGCGCCGCTGCTGCCGGCCATCGCGTCGGCCAGGCCCCGCCCGGACAGCGCGGTGGCCACCACCCGGCGCAGCGCCGGCTCGGCGGCCGGACCGGCGGTGGCGTCGAAGACCAGCTGGACGGTGGCCGGCTGTGGCACCAGGACCCGGCGGTCGGCCGGTACCGCCACGGTGAAGAGCCCGGCGACCGACGGATCCGGGCCGACCAGCAGGGCCTGCAGCTCGCCGCGGCGGTAGGCCTCCAGCAGTTCGGCCGGCCGGCCCAGCCGCAGCGTCACCGAGGCCGGTCCGGGCTGCGCCGCCCAGTACTTGTCGTTGCGGGTGAGGGTCAGCTGGCCCGCGACGAGGTTGACGTCGGTGAGCTTGTAGCGGTTGCCGGAGACCGGAACCCCCGCCGCCAGCGCCTCGGCGAACCCGCCCGGGGCGTCCCGGACCAGATGACTGGGCAGCAACGGCGAGAACAGCGTCCGCCAGTCGTCGAACGGCTCGGCGAACGCCACCTCGACCGTCTTGCCCGCGTCCAGCGAGCGCACCTCGGTGATCAGTCGGTACCCGGCCGGGGCGACTGCGCCGGCGGCACTGGTCATCTCGGTCCACAGGTAGGAGAAGTCCTCGGCCGTGATCGGCGTGCCGTCGGACCAGGCGGCATCCGGGTCGAGCCGGTAGGTGACGGTGAAAGGCCGGTCCGGGCCGGCGTCCTCGTCGGTGCTGTCCGCGTCCGGGTCGTCCGACCCGGTCCCGGCGCCGTCCGTCGTCGCCGACGGCGGCACCGAGCCCTCGGGCGTGACCACCACCGCGTCCAGGACCTCCGGGTCGGGCGCGACGGTGCCGTCCGCGGCGGTGACCATCGGCCAGGGCAGTACCAGCTGGGCCACCGCCTGGGTGGCCGGGGACCAGTCGGCGATCAGGTGCGGGTTGAACCCGGGCAGGGTGCTCTCCAGCCCCACCACCACCGAGCCCGGCACCGGCGCCACGGCCGTCGGCGCGGCCTCCCCGCTGGGCGGGATGGGCGCCGGCAGCCCGGGCGGGGTGCATGCGGTCAGGAGGAGGGCCAGCATCCCGGTCGCCGCCGCCCTGCGGGACGACCGGACCACCCGACGTGGTGGTCTCCGGCTGGTCCGCACCCGACCCACCCTAGGGAGCGGGCGGGGCCGGACGGCCCGTCAGCCCGCCACCTCGGGCGAGATCGTCACCGGCGGACCGCCCGGCGGGGGAACATCCATCGGGCCCACACCATTGCGCCGACCATGATGACCAGGCACCACCCAACCGCCAGCCAGGCCGACCCGGTTGGGGCCGGCAACCCGATGAGCAGCGAGCGGAGCGTGTCGACCAACGGGGTGATCGGCTGGTGGTCGGCGAACCACCGGAGGCCCGCGGGCATGGTCTCGGTCGGCACGAACGCGCTGGACAGGTAGGGCAGGAAGAGCAGGACGAAGCCGTACCCGCTGGCCGCCTGGGGCCCCGCGGCGGCCAACCCGATCGCCGCGTACAGCCAGGTGATGGCCACGATGAACAGCGAGACCAGCCCGATCGCGGCCAGCCACAGCCCTGGACCGGCGTCGGGCCGGAACCCGACGAGCAGGCCGACGCCCAGCACCAGCGCCGTGGCGACCAGGTTGCGGACCAGGCTGGCCACGACGGCCCCGGTCAGCACTCCGACGCTGTGGATCGGCATGCTGCGGAACCGGTCCACGATGCCGGTGCGCATGTCGTCGGCCACGGCCACCGCGGTCCCGGCGGCACCGAACCCCGCACAGAGCAGGATGATGCCGGGCGTCACGAAGGTCGCGTAGACCTCCCGGGCCGACAGGTCGGCCGGAACCGGGCCGGTGGCGTCGGTGAAGTCGAAGGCGCCGCCGAACACGTAGGTGAACAACAGCATCAACGTCACCGGCAGCATCAACGCCATCAGCAGCGACTCCACGTCGCGGCGGGAGTGCAGGACGCTGCGGCGGGTGAAGACCCAGCCGCTGCGTACGGGTCCGACCCGCGGCGCCCGGCGGGCGGCCGGTGGCCCGGCGGCCGCCGGAGCCGGGCCCGCGGTGTCGCGATCGACGATGACGGACATGGGGATCCTTCCGGGTGGTCGGGAAGAGGGAGCGGGTCAGCGCGGGTCAGCGCGGGTCAGCGGGTCAGCGCGGGTCCGGGAGCTCCGCGCCGCGGGACTCCGGCGCCTGGCCGGACAGCCGGAGGAAGACGTCGTCCAGGGACGGGCGCCGGATGCTGACCCGGACGTCGGTCAGGCCGTCGCTCGCGGCGGCCTCGAGCAGGGCACGGACGTCAGCAGCGGTGCCGTCGCTGGCCAGTTCCCGGACCAGCCGGTCGTCCCCGTCGCGCAGCTCGACGACGTCCGTCCCGACCTGGGCCTTGAGCTGGGACGCCGTGCCCTCGGCCACGATGCGGCCGCCCTCGAGCACCGCGATCCGGTCGGCCAGCTGGTCGGCCTCCTCCAGGTACTGGGTGGTCAGGAAGACCGTGGTGCCGGCGGCCGCCAGCTCGCGCACGTGCTGCCAGACCACGCGACGGCTCACCGTGTCCAGGCCGGTGGTCGGCTCGTCGAGCATGAGCACCGCGGGCTCCGACATCAGCCCCGCGGCCAGGTCGAGCCGGCGGCGCATGCCACCCGAGTAGGTGGCCGCCCGGCGGTGGGCGGCGCCGGACAGGCCGAACCGCTCCAGAGCGGCCAGCGCCGTCGCCCGGGCGTCCCGTCGGGACCAACCGACCAGCTCCGCGATCATCTGCAGGTTCTCGCGCCCGGTGAGCCGGTCGTCCACCGCCGCGAACTGGCCGGTCAGCGCGATGACCCGACGCACGGCGTCCGGGTCCGTCCGCACGTCGTGCCCGTCCACCCGGGCCGTGCCGCCGTCCGCCCGCAGCAGCGTGGCCAGGACGGAGATGAGCGTGGTCTTGCCGGCGCCGTTGCGACCCAGCAGCGCGACGATCTGGCCGCGCCGCACCGTCAGGTCGACGCCCTGCAGCACCGGCTGCTGACCGAAAGTCTTGACCAGCCCGCGGATCTCGACCGCCGGAGCACCGGTCGGACCGGTCGGTGCTCCCGCGGTGGTGGCACTGACGGTGGCGGTCTCCATGGCTGGGCTCCTCGTCGCTGGGCCGCATCGGCGCGCTCCGCACCGGCCGCTTCAGTGTATGGCATCCACTGTGTATGTCATAGACCGCTGTGCAGGTGGTACGCAGTCCGGCGGATCAGCGGACGGGCGGAGGTCGATGCGTGGACATGGAGTCGAGGAACGGCGCGGCGCCGTCCGAGGAGCCGGTGCTGCCGCACGCCCTGGCGCTGACGTGGGGCATCGCCGAGCAGCCGCAGCGCGGCCCGCGGCGGGAGCTGAGCATCGAGAAGATCGTCGACGCGGCGATCGAGATGGCCGACGCCGAGGGACTGGGTGCGGTGTCCATGGCCCGCGTGGCCGCCGCGCTCGGCTACACCACCATGTCGCTGTACCGGTACGTGACCAGCAAGGACGACCTGCTGCTGCTCATGGAGGACGCGGTCTATGCGGTGCCGCTGAGCCGGCCGGAGCCGGGCACACCGTGGCGGCCCGCGATGCGGGCGCTGGTCGACGCATGCATGACCGGGATCCGGGCCCATCCCTGGGCCGCGCGGCTGCCCATCCGCGGGGTGCCGATGACGCCGAACAACCTCTACCTGGTCGACTACGCGCTCGGCGCGATGGCTGGGTTGCCGCTGGACACCGAGGAGAAGCTGGCCACGCTGCTCGCGCTGACCGGGCTGGCCCGGGTGCTCGGCGGCTACGAGGCCGAACTGCTCTCCGCGCGAGAGAACGGTACCGAACCGCGGCTCACCGTGGGCGCGCTCAGCACGCTGGTCACCGACGACCGGTTCCCCGCGCTGGCGCCGATCGTGCGGGCCGGCGAGTACACGCCGGACGAGACCCAGATGGCGTTCGAGGGTCCGGTGATGGACGCCGAGTACCGGTTCAGCATCGACCGGGTGCTCGACGGCGTCGAGCAGCTGGTGGCCGCGCGGGGCGGCGCCACCCCGGCCGACCCGGCGAGCGCATCCGCGGAAGGACAGCCGGAATCCGCCGTGACGCAGGAGCTCTCGGACCAGCAGGTGCGGGCCGTGCACAAGGACCCGGAGGTCCGGGCCGCGGTGCGGATGCGCCGGGAGGCCGAGACCCGGCTGCGGGAGACCACGAAGCGGGAACAGGAACTGGTGCGGCGCGCCGCCGAACGGGTCACGCGCCGCTGACCGGACACCGCGCGCCGGACGGGACCGGGTGGGTCCCGTCCGGGCGCGGGTCAGCTGGTCTTGTTGCGGGTACGGGACCGGGCCCGCTCGCCGGCGTTCAGGATGACCTTGCGGATGCGGGCGTTGGTCGGGGTGACCTCGACGCACTCGTCGTCGGCACAGAACTCGAGGGCCTCCTCGAGGTTCAGCAGTCGCGCCGGCACCAGGTGCACCAACTCGTCCCCGGTCGAGGACCGCATGTTGGTGAGCTTCTTCTCCTTGGTGATGTTGACGTCCATGTCGTCGGCGCGGGAGTTCTCCCCCACGACCATGCCCTCGTAGACCTCGGTGGTCGGCGGGACGAACATGGTGCCTCGCTCCTGCAGCGAGAACATCGCGAAGGGGGTTGCCTTGCCGGCCCGGTCGGCCACCAACGAGCCGGTGGGGCGGGCCCGCAGGTCGCCGGCCCACGGCCCGTAGCCGTCGAAGATGGCGCTGGCGATGCCGGTGCCGCGGGTCTCGGTCAGGAACGCGGTCCGGAAACCGATGAGGCCGCGCGACGGCACGTGGAACTCCAGGCGCACCCAGCCGGTGCCGTGATTGCTCATCGTCTCCATGCGGCCCTTGCGGACGGCCATGAGCTGGGTGATGGCCCCCAGGTACTCCTCGGGCGCGTCGATGGTGAGGCGCTCGAACGGCTCGTGCTTCTTGCCGTCGACGATGCGGGTGACCACCTGCGGCTTGCCGATGGTCAGCTCGAAGCCCTCGCGGCGCATGGTCTCGACCAGGATGGCCAGCGCCAGCTCACCGCGGCCCTGCACCTCCCAGGTGTCCGGACGCTCGGTCTCCAGCACCCGGATGGAGACGTTGCCGATGAGCTCGGTGTCCAGCCGGTTCTTCACCTGACGCGCGGTCAGCTTGGTGCCGCCGTCCTTGCCGGCCAGCGGCGAGGTGTTGATGCCGACGGTCATCGAGATGGCCGGCTCGTCCACCGTGATGGGCGGCAACGCGACCGGGTTCTCCGCGTCGGCCAGGGTCTCGCCGATGGTGATGTCGGCGATGCCGGCCACGGCGATCAGATCACCGGCCGAGGCCGACTCGACCGGCACCCGGGTGAGCGCCTCGGTGATCAGCAGCTCGGTGATCTTGGTGCGACTGGTGGTGCCGTCGGCCCTGATCCAGGCGACCTGCTGACCCTTGGTGATGGTGCCCTCGATGACGCGGCACATGCCGATCCGGCCGAGGAAGGGGCTCGCATCGATGTTGGTGACCTGGGCCTGCAGCGGGGCGCCCGGGGTGTACGCGGGCGCCGGGATGGTCTCCAGCAGCACGTCGAACAGCACGTCCAGGTTCTCCTGGTCGGGCAGCTCGCCGTTGCCCGGCTTGGTCAGGCTGGCCCGGCCGGCGCGACCCGAGCAGTAGACGATCGGGAACTCGATCTGGTCGTCGTCCGCGTCCAGGTCGAGGAACAGCGCGTAGGTCTCGTCGATGACCTCGTCGATCCGGGCGTCCGGGCGGTCGGTCTTGTTAATGACCAGCACCACCGGCAGCCGCGCGGACAACGCCTTGCGCAGCACGAACCGGGTCTGCGGCAGCGGGCCCTCGGAGGCGTCGACGAGCAGCACCACGCCGTCCACCATCGACAGCGCACGCTCGACCTCGCCGCCGAAGTCGGCGTGACCGGGGGTGTCGACGATGTTGATGACCATCTCATTGCCATCGTCACCACTGCGTTTGATCGCGGTGTTCTTGGCCAGGATGGTGATGCCCTTCTCGCGCTCCAGGTCGTTGGAGTCCATCACCCGGTCGTTCTGGGTGGATCCCTCGCGGAAGGCGCCGGACTGCCACAGCATGGCGTCGACCAGGGTCGTCTTGCCGTGGTCGACGTGCGCGACGATGGCCAGGTTGCGCAGGTCGTCGCGAGTGGTCCGGGCGCCGGTCGTGGTGGCATCCGAAGTGGTGGCATCCGAAGTGGTGGCGGACACGCTGGCAGAGCTCCTTCGTGGGGATCTTCCGGGTTCTTCTGCCCGGGCGCGCCGCATCGCTCGCTGCCGGACGTTCGTGGTGGCCACCCGCCCGGTTCCCCTGACCTGAACAGCGCAGCCGCTCCATGCTACCGGTCAGCACCCGGGCTTCCGGTGCGCCGCCCACCTCGGTACGGCGCCGTGGCCGTCGTGCGCGCGCTGCTGAACGTGATCTGGCTGGCGGTGTGCGACCTGTGGATGGCTCTGGGCTCCAACCTGGCCGGCATCGGACCGGTCCGCGCGGAGTTCGGTGCTCGCCGCGCCGCCCGTCCGATCGCCGGCGCTCCCTACCGCTGCGGCTCGCTGCGCTCGACGTCAGCCAGCTCCTCCTCCGGCCGCGGCGGCACCGTCTCGTCCTCCTCCAGGACCTGCAGCGGCAGGTCCGGGGGGTCGTCGACGGTGTACTGCTGCTGGGCGGACTGTCCGGACTCGCTCATGGCCTCATCCTGGCACTCCTTGCGAGCGCACGGGACCGGGGCGTCAGTGGCCCGGGACGGCGCCGGGCTCGACGTGCAGGCTGCCGATCTGGGCGCCGGCGGGCGTGGCCGACACCTCCTCGGCCGGATCCACCGCGGTCGGGTTGAGCACCCGGGACAGGAAGGCGCGGGTGCGTTCCTGCTGCGGGTCACCGATGACCTGCTCCGGCGGGCCCTGCTCGACGACGACGCCGCCGTCCATGAACACCACCCGGTCGGCGACGTCCCGCGCGAACGCCATCTCGTGCGTGACGACCATCATCGTCATGCCTTCCGCGGCCAGCCCGCGCATCACGGCCAGCACCTCGCCGACCAGCTCGGGGTCCAGCGCGGAGGTGGGTTCGTCGAACAGCATCAGCTCCGGGGACATGGCCAGCGACCGGGCGATGGCCACCCGCTGCTGCTGACCGCCGGACAGCTGCGCCGGGAAGGCGGTCTCGCGGCCGGCCAGCCCGACCCGGTCCAGGGTTCGGCGGGCGATCGCCTCGGCCTCGGTGCGGGAACGGCGGAGCACTTTGATCTGGGCGATGGTCAGGTTGCGCAGCACGTTCAGGTGCGCGAAGAGGTTGAACGACTGGAACACCATGCCGATGCGGCGCCGCACCCGGTCCAGATCGCAGTCGGGATCGGTCATCTCGTCCCGGCCGACGAAGACCTTCCCGGAGGTGGGCGTCTCCAGCAGGTTCACGCAGCGCAGCAGGGTGGACTTGCCCGAGCCGGACGGCCCGATCACGCACACGACCTCGCCGGGCACGTCGAGGTCGATGCCCTTGAGCACCTCCACCGGTCCGAACGACTTGTGCAACCCACGGATCGAGATCGCCGGCGCGGCGCTCCTGGTGTCGGTCCCGGTCATGCTGGTAGTCACCTGGCCTTCGCGTGACGGATCTCGAGCCGGCGCACCAGCTGCGACAGCGGCAGCGTGATGCACAGGTACAGCAGCCCACCGATGAGCAGTGGGGTGCTGTTCACGGTGGTGTTCAGCATGTCCCGGCTGAACTTGGTCAGCTCGACCTGTCCCGCGGTCACGCCCAGCACGTAGACCAGCGAGGAGTCCTTGGTCAGCAGGATGATCTCGTTGGTCAGCGGCGGGATGACGATGCGGAACGCCTGCGGCAGCACGATCGTCACCATGGTCCGGGCCGGGGACATGCCCAGCGTCCGGGCCGCCTCGACCTGGCCGCGCGGCACCGCCTGGATGCCGGCCCGGATGGTCTCGGACATGTACGCCGCCGCGGTCAGGCCCAGGCCCACGGTCACCATGACCAGGAACGGCAGGGTGAAGCCGGGGAACGCGTTCGGGATGCCGTAGGCGACGAAGAACAGCACGAGCAGCGCGGGCAGTCCGCGGAACAGCTCGACGTAGGCACTGGCCAGCCAGCGGTACGGCCCGACCGACGACAGCCGCATCAACGCGATGACGATGCCCAGCAGCAGGCCGAAGACGAACGCCAGTGCGGTGTACAGCAGGGTGTTGACCAGGGCGACGATCAGGACGCGGGGGAACATCCGCCCGATGACCTCGGTGTTGAAGAACGCCTGCTGCAGGTTGCCCCAGTCGGCGCGGAAGGCGATCACCGCGACCACGATCACCAGCACTGCGTACTGGATGCCGCGACTGAGCCGGGCCCGTTGCCGGCGCGTCATCCGTGGCTTGGGCGGGTCATCGGCCTCGCCGGTCGGGCCAGTCGGATGCGTGGTGCCGGACGTGGTGGCCATGATGGCTCCCCGGGGTGGGCGGGACAGCGAGGACGGTGCTGCCGGCGGTGACGCTGCCGGGGCTGCTGCCGGGCCGGCGGGCGGGATCCCGGCCGGGGCCGGTCACCCGTGGGGCGGCGCGCCACGGATGACCGGTGCCGCCGACGCGGCCAGTGGTCAGCTGCCGGGGGTGGTCCCGATCCACTGGGCGTAGATGTCGTCGTACCGGCCGTCCTCGCGAGCGGCCTCGAGGGTGCCGTCGACCACGCGCTTGAGGGCGTCGTTGCCCAGCTTCATGCCGAAGCCGTAGCGGTCGCCGGTGTCGAACTGGCCGGTGATCTCGGCGCGACCCGGCTGCTCCTTGACGAACTCGCTCCACACCGGGAGGTCGTTGATCGCCGCGTCCACCTGACCGGTGACCAGGGCCTGCTGCTCGGCGGCCAGGTCCTCGAACTCGACGATCTCGTACCCGCTGGCGTCCGCGTTCTCCTGCGCGTACTCCAGCCCGGTGGTGGCCGCCTGGGCCCCGAGCCGCTTGCCGGACAGGTCGGCCAGCGTGGTGTAGCTGTCGCCGGTGCGCACCAGCAGCGCCTGGTTGGCGTCGAAGTAGCCCTCGGAGAACAGGATGACCTGCTCGCGCTCCGGGGTGATGCTCATGGCCGCGGCGGCGATGTCGCACTTGCCGGTGGACAGGTCCTGGCCGCTCTTGATGCCCTCGAACGGGGTGTCCACGATGGTCTGCTCGACCCCGAGCTGCTCGGCGACCAGGTCGAGCATGTCGACGTCGAAGCCGACGATGTTGCCGTCGTCGTCCGGCGACTGGAACGGCGCGTACGGCAGGTGCGTGCAGGTGGTCAGCACCCCGTCGGCGATGAGCGTCTCCTTGGCCGCGTCGATGTCGGCCTGGGTGACGCCGGTCGCGGCGTCGGAACCGGACGCCGAGCTGCCCGCGGTCGAAGATCCGGCGGACGACGAGGACGTCGAGGACGCCGCTGAGGACGAACTGGCCGGCGTCGAGGAGGCGGACGAGCCGGCGTCGTCGGAGCCGCCACAGGCGGACAGCAGCAGGACGGCAGCGGCCGCGGGCACCAGCAGGGTGCGGGCGGGGCGGCGAACGGTGCTACGGATGGTCACGATCAACTCCCGGGTCACGGTCGTACTGGTCGGACGGGTTCCCGGGACCGCCACCGGCGACGCGCGTGTCAACGTCTTCGCGGGCGACCTGGGTTGCCTCGTGGTGACGAAGCCATGGCATCCTGCCATGCGGTCGATGACGAGCAGGTTTCCTCGTGCTGGTTTCCATCCTCGGCCGATCGACACGGCAGAACCGGATCGCGCACCGTCCGCGACGCCGCGAGATCGGAGTGTGAGCGCGGGTCCGCGGTCGCCGGGTTCGCCGGGGCCGAACCGGCCCCGCTCAGCTCAGCAGGTCCCGCAGCGCCGGCAGCAGGGCGCGGTCGCTGTCCAGCCAGGCCACCGACTCGAGCGAGGTGGCGTCGAGCCAGCGCAGTTCGGCGTGCTCGTGCGGCTGCGGGTCGCCGTGCTCGACCGCGGCCAGCCAACAGCGCAGCACCACCCCGTCGGGCAGCGGCACCTCCGGTCCGAGCCGGTCACCGACCACCACGGTGGCGCCCAGCTCCTCCTGCAGCTCGCGGGCCAGGGCACGCGGTTCGGTCTCCCCCGGCTCGACCTTGCCGCCGGGCAGTTCCCAGCGTCCCGCGGCGCCGGCCGGGTAGCAGCGCCGCGCGGCCAGCACCCGCCCGCCGCCGTCCAGGACGGCTCCGGCCACCACCACGACCGGCTGCCGCGCCACCAGCGCGGTCACCCCGAGCAGGATCTCGCCGACCCGGCGCAGCCGGGGCCGCAGCCGCCGGGCCGCGACCGGATCGGTCACCCGGGCGGCGAACCGCACGGTGACCGCGGTCGACGCCGCTGAGCCGACCTCGTCGCCGGTGTCGTCGACGTCGAACGAGACCGTCAGCGCCCGACCCGGTGTCGTCACCTGCTCCAGCCGGGGCAGTCCGCCGTCCGGCCGGTCGTCGCGGGACACCCGCAGCAGCAGTGAGCGGCCCGGCAGCAGGCCGGCCAACGCACCCGCACGCCGGACCCGCATCAGGTCCGGCGGCCGGATGGTCCGGCGCGGCTCGGCGCCCAGCCCGGCGATCTCCAGCCGGCCGTCCATCACCCGGGCCGCGCGCACCCACACCTCGCCGGACCACAGCGTGCGGCGGATCGCGCCGGGCGGGGCGTCCATCGTCAGGGTGACGGCCTCCTGCACGTCCCAGCCGGGCCGCCTCACCGTCTCGCTCCGGCCGGACCGGGCACCGCGGTGGCGGCGCGGCCGGCGCGCAACCCCAGGACGAGCAGCAGTGCCAGGGTGAGCAGGCCGAGCACCGGATAGACGGTTCCCAGCCAGGACTCCCATCCGGGCCGGGTGGCCGGCTGGTCCGGGTCCTGACGGGCGATGAGCAGGCTGACCACATAGCTGAGCGTGCCGGCCAGCCACAGCCCGGCCAGCACCCGGACCGCGGGCAGCCGCGAGGACGGCCCGAGCAGGCACCACAGCAGCAGCGGCACCACCCACACCCAGTGGTGGCTCCAGGAGATCGGTGACACCAGCAGGCCGGTCAGTTGCACGGCCAGCAGCGCCGCCGCCCGGTCACCCGCCCGGGCGGTCAGCACGGTCGCGGTGACGCCGAGCGCGACGGCCAGCAGGACGGCCAGGTACCAGGCCGTGGACACGTCGTGCCCGGCCAGCCGGGCCAGCGCCCCGCGCAGCGACTGGTTGATGGCCGACCACACCGGCCCGGTGCGGCCGGGATCGAAGATGAGCTCGGTCCAGTACCGCCAGGTCTGGCTGGGCAGCACGGCCACGGCGATCAGAACCGTGACCGCGAAGGCGGCCACGGACCACAGCACGGCCGACCACCGCCGCTGGACCAGGTAGAACAGCCCGGTGATCGCCGGGGTCAGCTTGATGCCGGCGGCCAGGCCGACCGTGAACCCGGCCCACAGCTCGCGGCGAGGCCCGACGGCGGCCGCGCCGGCCAGCAGCAGGGCGACCAGGAACAGGTTGATCTGCCCGTAGTTGAAGGTCGTCCGCACCGGTTCCAGCCACAGGCCCACCGCGGTGCCGGTGACCACCACGCCCCGGACGTGCGGCACCGGTCGGGTCGCCCCGCGTCCGGCCCGGCCGAGCAGCTTGAGACTGAGGAAGACGATGGCGGCCAGCGCGGCGAACGACGCCACCTGCCAGAGCACCCGGGTCACGGTCCACGGCAGCCAGCCCAGCGGCAGGAAGAGCATGGCCGAGAACGGCGGGTAGGTGAACGGCAGCTCCAGCGGCAGCGTCACGAAGTCGTACAGCCCGTCGCCCAGGTGCCGGCTGCCCTCGACGTAGACCTCCAGGTCCACCATCGCGAACGGGTCGGCCCCGGCCACGGTGGCCACCACGTGCAGCACCAGCGTCGCGGCCAGCAGCACCCAGGGGCCCGGGGACCCCAGGAACCGGTCCAGCAGTCGAGCCGCGCCGCGGCGCTCCGACCGCCGTCCCGCTTCCGTCACGGTCCGCGATCCTACGGGCGGGGTCAGCCGGTCACGGTGCCGACGAGGCCACCGAGCAGATAGGTGACGGCCATGGCGACCACGCCGCCCAGCACGTTGCGGATCACCGCGCGCGCCACCGGGGCCCGGCCCAGCCGGGCACTGACGGTGCCGGTGACGGCGAGCGCGACGGCCACGGCCACCGCGGTCATCCAGTGCGCCGGCGAGAGCACCACGGCCAGCAGCGGCACCAGCGCCCCGACCACGAACGACAGGAAGCTGGCCCCGGCGGCCTGGTACGGATCGGTCAGCTCGTCGGGGTCGACGCCGAACTCCATCTCGGCGTGGGCGGCCAGCGCGTCCCGCTCGCTGAGCTGCTCGGCGACCCGGTGCGCGAGGTCGGGGTCCAGCCCCTTGGCCCGGTAGAACCCGGCCAGCTCGGCGAGCTCGCCCTGCGGGTCCTCGGCCAGTTCCCGCCGCTCCATCGCCAGGGCGGCCTTCTCGGCGTCCCGCTGCGTCGACACGGACACGTACTCACCGACGGCCATGGACATCGCGCCGGCCAGCAGGCCGACGCACCCCGCGGTGAGCACGGCGGCGCGGTCGTCGGTGGCGCCGGAGAAGCCCAGGATGATCGCGGCGGTGGACACGATGCCGTCGTTGGCGCCGAGCACACCGGCCCGGAGCCAGTTCAGCCGGCTGCCCAGCCCGGGGTCGTGCGGCTCGTGCGACGGCCCCGGAACCGCCTGCTGGTCCACCCGTTCCTCCGACTCGCTGCGTGACCGTCCGACGGACGGTCCCAGGTCGAGGCGCGCGGACGACCGCGGCGGGGGCCAGCCGGGACCGCGGCGGTCCCGGCCGACCCGATGCTCCCAGCCGTGCGGCGGTGACGACGCACCCCTCGAGCGACGTCAGCCCGCACTACCCTCTGTCGAGCGTCGACTACCGAATGTTACAGAGCCGTCCGGCTCAGACTCAACGATCGGGGAGGGTGACGCGCGCCGCCGCTCGAACCGCCGGAACCTTCCGCGGATCGCCCCGGCTCAGCCCGCGGTGGCCTCGTCGAGCAGCCGGAACGCGGCCGCGGCGAAGGCCTGCATGTTCGCCCACCGGTCCTGCTCGCCGGTCTCCAGCGTGGTGACCGCCTCGACCGGACCGGCCAGCGCCACGCAGGTGTGGCCGGCGGCGTCGCCGTACGGGTTGCCGACCGGACCGGCCGCCCCGGTCTCCGACAGGCCCCAGGTGGCGCCCAGCCGCTCTCTGACCGTGGCCGCCAGGATCTGCGCGTACGGCTCGCTGGACGAGCGGGTGTGCTTGACCGAGAAGTTGGAGATGCCCAACAGGGTGGCGCGGGCCGGCATCGTGTAGAGCACGCCGCCGCCCAGGTAGTAGGCGGAGGCCCCGGGCACGGCCAGCAGCGTCGCCGAGATGAGCCCGCCCGAGGACGTCTCGGCGATGGCGATCGTCTCGCCCCGCTCCTTGAGCCGCTCGCCCAGTACCCGCGCCTGCTCCAGCAACGCCTGCATGTCCGCTCCCACCTACGTGCGTGTCGGTTCGTCGATGAACGCCGGAGATCGTCGCACGCCGGTCCGACACCGGGTCGGTCGCGCTCGTCACTGCCCAGACGCTCGCCCAACTTCATTAGCCGCGGTAAGCTTCCGCGGTGCTCGAGACCATCACCGCGGAGCGATCGGATGACTGATCGGCTGATCGACCGCACCGCGAGCGCCCGTTTGCTGCCCGTCCTGGTCTGGGCCGCCCTGTCCACCGCAGTGGTCAGTTCGCTCGGCATGCTGCTGGTGCCGACCATCTCCCAGGAGCTCGACGTCCCGGTGAGCGCCGCCCAGTGGATGCTCACGGTCAACCTGCTGGTGGGTGCGGTCGCCACTCCGGTCATGGGGCGACTGAGCGACGGGCCGCACAAGAAGCGGCTCCTCGTGGTCTCCCTGTCGATCATCCTGGTCGGATCCGTCACCGCAGCCCTGGCGCCGAACTTCACCGTGTTCCTGATCGGTCGCGCGCTGCAGGGGCTGACGTACGGCATCGTGCCGGTGACGATCGCCCTCGCGCGGCGCTACCTGCCCGAGGCGACGGCGGCGTCCGGCATCTCGAGCCTGTCGGTGACGGTCGCCACCGGGATCGGCATCGGCTACCCGCTCACCGGCATCATCGCCGGGCTGCTCGACTACCGGATGGCGTTCTGGTTCGCCGCACTCTTCGTGACGTCGGCCATCGCGGTGGTGCTCCGCGCCGTGCCGGCCGGGCCCGACGAGCGAGCGCCGCGCACGTCGTTCGACGGCACCGGCGCGACGCTGCTCGCCCTCGGGCTCGGCGGCCTGCTGGTCGCGGTCAGCGAGGGACCCAACTGGGGCTGGGATTCCCCCGCCATCATCGGCACCACGGTGGCCGTCGGTCTCCTGCTGACCGCGTGGGTGCTGGTGGAGCTGCGGGTGCGGCACCCGCTGGTCAACCTGCGGGTGCTGCGGCACGGCGACGCACTACTGGCCAACGCCACCGCCATCGGCCTGGGCACCGTGATGTACATGGGTCTGTCGATCGGCAGCCTGATCGCCCAGGCGCCGAGCGAGACCGGCTACGGCATCGCCCTGCCGGTGCTCTGGGCCGGCTTCGTGATGTTCCCGCTGTCCGTCGGCAGTTTCGGCGCCAACCGACTGGTGCACCGGTTCGCCGGGCGGATCCACCCCACCACCCTGCTGCCCACCGGTGCCGCGCTGGTCACCGTCTCGACCGTGCTCCTGCTGTTCGCCCACGACACACTCGCGGAGATCCTGATCGCCACGCTGTTGCTGGGTATCGGCCTCGGCAGCACGTACGCCGCCATGCCCGGGCTGATCGCCCGCAGCGTGGCCAGCGAGGAACTCGGGAGCGCCGTCAGTTTCAACCAGGTGCTGCGCACGGTCGGCGGATCCTTCGGCAGCGCGATCTCCGGCGCGGTGCTGGCCGCCAACATGGCCCCCGACCTGCACCCGTCCGGCACCGGGATCGACACGGCCCTGGCCATCGGGGCCGTCGGATGCGCCGCACTGCTGATCGCGCTGCTCATCCACCAGGTGGGGATGCGCGCCCGGGCGCGCCGAGTGACGGCGGCGGACCCGGCCTGAGCCGTCCGGGACTGCACCGCGTCGCCGCGCCCACCCGAGCTGGCCAGGGTGCTGCTCGACGGGCCTGCCCGGGTTCCCGCCCAGGGCCGGGTCCGCCCGGGGGGCACCCGCTGAGGATCCTGGCCACGACCTCGCCGCTGCTGGGCCACTTCCTGCCGATGGCCGCCGCTGCGGGCGGCGCAACGAAGAGGCGGTGCTGCCGGGATTGCTCGGGCGGCCGCGGCGAACGGGCTGTGACGCCACCCGACCGACCGCCGGAACGGGCCTGACCTACGCTGCGGGCACACGGGACCGACTGGGAGCTGATGTGGCCGGAACGACGACCGCTGGAACGCCCATCGACGAGGTGCTGGCCGAGTTGGCCACCCTGGAAGACCCGAGGATCCGCGAGGTGAACGCCAGGCACGGCGACGACCACGCGGTGAATCTGGGCCACCTGCGGGCCGTGGCCAAGCGCCTGAAGACGCAACCTGACCTGGCTCGCGAGTTGTGGGCGACCGACGACAGCGCAGCCAAGCTCCTGGCCGTCCTGGTCTGCCGGCCGAAACAGTTCGATCGAGACGAACTGGACGGCATGCTCCGCGCCGCGCGTACGCCCAAAGTGCACGACTGGCTGGTGGGCTCCGTGGTCAGGAAGAGTCCGCACGCCGAAGCACTGCGGCTGGCCTGGCTGACGGATCCGGACGCGGGGGTCGCGAGCGCAGGGTGGGCGATGACCACGGAACGGGTGGCCAGGCGACCCGAGGGCCTCGATGTCACGGAGCTGCTCGACGTCATCGAGGCCGAGATGAAGGACGCCCCGGACCGACTGCAGTGGGCGATGAACCACTGCCTGGCCCAGATCGGCATCTCGCACGCCCGGCACCGGGCTCGGGCGATCGACATCGGTGAGCGACTCGAGGTCCTCAAGGACTACCCGACTGCGCCGAACTGCACCTCGCCCTACGCGCCCGTGTGGATCGCTGAGATGGTGCGCCGCGCCGGATGACCGCACGCGGCACCGTGCGAGCCCAGCCGTGGATCAGACGTTGAAGCGGAACTCCACCACGTCGCCGTCCTGCATGACGTAGTCCTTGCCCTCCATGCGCACCTTGCCGGCGGCCCGGGCGGCGGCGACCGATCCGGCCTCGAGAAGGTCCTCGTAGCCGACGATCTCGGCCTTGATGAAGCCGCGCTCGAAGTCGGTGTGGA
This sequence comes from Nakamurella leprariae, assembly GCF_016918035.1. Classification (GTDB taxonomy): domain Bacteria; phylum Actinomycetota; class Actinomycetes; order Mycobacteriales; family Nakamurellaceae; genus Nakamurella; species Nakamurella leprariae. The sequence continues at coordinate 273,907 of NZ_JAERWK010000016.1, forward strand.
TGACGCCGGCGGCCTGCGGGGCGGTGGCGCCCTGCTTGATCGTCCAGGCCCGCGCCTCCTTGGGGCCGGCGGTCAGGTACGTCTGCAGCCCCAGGGTGTGGAAGCCGGCGCGGGCCAGCGCATGCAGGCCCGGCTCGGCCTGGCCGACCGACTCCAGCAGCTCCAGCGCCGACTCCTCGTCCAGCTCCAGCAGCTCGAACTCGACCTTGGCGTCCAGGAACACCGCGTCGGCCGGGGCCACGGCAGCGGTCAGCTCGGCCCGCTTGTCGTCGTCGGTCAGCACGCTCTCGTCGGCGTTGAAGACGTACAGGAATGGCTTGGTCGTCATCAGCGACAGTTCGCGCAGCAGGCCGAGATCGATCGCGTCCGACCCGGTCTTCGGCGCGGAGAACAGCGTCCGGCCGGAGTCCAGCAGCACCTGCGCGGCCTTGGCCGCGTCCAGCACCGGCTTGCGGTCCTTGGCGTTGCGGGCCTCCTTCTCCAGCCGCGGCACCGCCTTCTCCAGCGTCTGCAGGTCGGCCAGGATCAGCTCGGTGTTGATCGTCTCGACGTCGGCCAGCGGGTCGACCTTGCCGTCGACGTGCACCACGTCGTCGTCGGCGAAGACCCGGACGACCTGGCAGATGGCGTCCGCCTCGCGGATGTTGGCCAGGAACTTGTTGCCCAACCCGGCCCCCTCGGACGCGCCCTTGACGATGCCGGCGATGTCCACGAAGGACACCGTGGCCGGCACCGTCTTGACCGATGAGAACAGCTGGGCCAACCGGTCCAGCCGCGGATCCGGCAGCGGCACCACGCCGACGTTGGGCTCGATGGTGGCGAACGGATAGTTCGCGGCCAGCACGTCGGCCTTGGTCAGGGCGTTGAACAGGGTCGACTTGCCGACGTTGGGCAGGCCGACGATGCCGAGGGTGAGCGTCACGGGCCTTGAGTCTAGGTGCCGGTGACGGCCTGCTCGGTCAATCGGGCCAGGTACCGGCCCCGTTCCGCGTCCAGCGGATGCGGCCGGCCGGTGCGCACCGCCGCCGCGAACTCCGCGGTCAGCGCCCGACGGGCGGCCGGGTCGTCGCCGGCCACCGGGTCGGTGAGGGTGACCTCGCCGCCGGCGGTCAGCACCGAGGTGCGGAACGTCATGCCCTCGACCGGCGCGGTGATGGACAGGATGGCCTGGCTGACCGCGCCGCCCCGGTGGGTCACGTCCAGCACCACCCAGTCGGTCCGGCCACCGCCGTGCTTCCGTTCGACCTGTGGGGTCGGGGCCCGGCGGACCTGTTCGATCCGCCCCACCCCGGCGTCCAGCAGGTCGAGCACGTGCGGCGCCAGATCGGGCAGCGCCCCGTGCTGCTGCCGCCACGGCGTCGCGAACATCCCGCCCTCCCGGGCCGCCGACGAGATGAAGACGGCCTGCCCGGCCACCGGACCGGCCGGCGCGACCCGGGCCAGGAAATCCCGCACCAGCGGGGAGAACCGGTTGGTCAGGTTCAGCACGCTGATCACGCCGGCGACCCTGACGGCATCGGCGACCCGATCGGCCTGCTCCAGGGTCAGCCCCAACGGCTTGTCCAGCAACAGGTGTCGCCCGGCGGCGGCCGCACGCACGGCCAGGTCGGGTTGCACGTCCGGCGGCACCGCGAAGGCGACCGCCTCGCACCGGCCGAACAGTTCGTCCAGCGAGGCGCACGCCTTGGCCTGGTACCGGTCGGCCAGCGCTGTCGCCGCCTCCGAGCGGCGGGCCCACACGGCGGTCAGCCGGGTCCGCGGCCCGGTGGCCAGCGTCGGCGCCCAGAACTGCTGGGCCCACGGCCCCGCGCCGACCAGACCGACCCGGACCGGCGGCAGCGGCGATCCCGGCCCGGTCATGCGGTCACCGCCGCGCCGTCGGTCCCGGGTCCGGTGCCGTCCTGCACGTCGGCCGGCGGGGTGCGTCGCAGCACGCTCACCGCCCAGCCCGGGATCGGGCCGGGGTCGTCCGGCCACGGATCCAGGTGCCAGGTGGCGAACCGGTGCTCCAGCGTCAGGCCGGCCGCCGCGGCGTCCCGGTCGAAGTCGTCCAGGCGGTACTCCCGGTCGGTCGCGAAGCCGGCGACGAGCCGACCGCCCGCGGCGAGCACCGCGGTCAGCCGGGCCAGCACGGCCCGCTCGGTGCCGGGAGCCTGGAAGACCAGCACGTTGCCGGGCAGCGCGATCACGTCGAAGGCCTCGGGGGCCCCGCCGCGCGCAACGCGGCGGGGGTCACGTCGAGCAGGTCGAGCTCGAGCAGCGGGACGCCCGGGTACCGCCCCCGTCCCACCGCCAGTTGCCCGGCGTCCCGGTCGATGCCCAGGGCCCGGTGGCCGGCCCGGTGCAGCGCGGCGGCGATCCGGCCGGTGCCGCAGCCGGCGTCCAGCACGGCCGCGCCCCGCGGCGCCAGCGCATCGACGAAGCGGGCCTCGCCCTCCAGATCGTCGCCCCGTTCGAAGGCCCGGCCGAACCGGTCCACGTAGGCCTGCCAGGACGGCCCGGTCATGGTGGTGTCCCACCGGGTCGGGCCCGCGGCCCCGGTGACCTCCGAACGCTGCGTCATCGCCCCAGTGTCCCCGGTCGCCGGCTCCCGGACCGCCCGAGGTCGCGGTCGCGTCCGACCGCTCTGCCAGGATCGCCGCATGACGACCGCCCCCGCCGCCGGCCAGGACGACCTCGAGCGCGCCGGTCTGGCCGACCTGGCCGCCTTCCTGCGGGCCTCGCCCGGGCCGTTCCACGCGGTCGCCGAAGCGGCGACCCGGCTGCGGGCCGAGGGCTTCACCGAACACCGCTGGCCCCGACCGGGCGCGCCGGGCGACGACCCGCTGCGACCCGGCGGTCACTGGCTGGTCCGCGACGGGGCCCTCATCGCCTGGGTGGTGCCCGCGGGCGCCACCGCGGGCGCGCCGCTGCGGATCTTCGCCGCGCACACCGACTCTCCCGCACTGCGCATCAAGCCGCACCCGGACACCGGCGTCGCGGGGTGGCGACAGCTCGGCGTCGAGGTCTACGGCGGCGCGCTCTGGAACTCCTGGCTGGACCGGGACCTGGGGCTGGCCGGCCGGGTGGTGCTGCGGGACGGCACGGTGCTGCCGGTGTTCGTGGACCGACCGCTGCTGCGGGTGCCGCAGTTGGCCATCCACCTGGACCGCAGCGTCAACCAGGGCCTGACCCTGGACCCGCAGCGGCAGCTGACGCCGGTGTGGGGTCTGGGCCGGGTGGCCGCGGGTGACCTGCTCGAGTTCCTGGCCGCCGAGCTGGGCGTCGCCGCCGGTGACATCGCGGCGCACGACCTCATCACCGTGGAGCTGAGCCCGCCGGCGCTGCTCGGCCGCGACCGGGAGCTGTTCGCCGCCGGCCGGCTGGACAACCTGGTGTCCGTGCACGCCGGCCTCGACGCGCTGCTGCAGCTGCGGGCGGCCGATCCGCAGCCGGACGCCCCCATCTCGGTGCTGGCCGCGTTCGACCACGAGGAGGTGGGCAGCGACACGGCCACCGGCGCCGGCGGGCCGCTGCTGGGATCGGTACTCACCCTGTTGGCCGGCGGCGACCAGGCTCCGGGTGTCCGCGCCGGGGTCTTCGCCGAGTCCCGGTGCCTGTCCGTCGACGTCACGCACGCCGTGCACCCCGGCTACCTGGACCGCTACGAGCCCGAGCACCTGTGCCTGCCCAACGGCGGTCCGGCGCTCAAGGTCAACGCGGTGCAGCGGTACGCCACCGACGCCCCCGGGGCGGCCGCGTGGACCCGGGCGTGCGCCCGGGCCGGCGTGCCCAGTCAGGTGTTCGTCTCCCGCAACACGGTGCCGTGCGGGTCGACGGTGGGGCCGATCCTGGCCACCCGGCTGGGCATCCGCACGGTCGACGTCGGCATCCCGGTGCTGTCGATGCACTCGGTCCGGGAGCTGTGCGGGGCGCAGGACCCGGCCCGGCTCACCGCCGCGGCCGTGGCCTTCCTGTCCGATCCGGTCTGAGCGCACCCTCGGTCAGCGCAACCGGACCGGGTCCGGTCGGTCCACTGCGGACCGCCCGTCCCGCGTCGAGGTGACGCGGAGTGACCACGCAAGGGTCGACGGCGCTGCTGCGACACCCGGTCCGGGGATGGCCGGGGAGCGCCGCGGCCCGGCACACTGGACCGACCCGGCGCGGGCAGTCAACGCCCCCGGATCGGCCCAACCAGCGGTCCGCCTCTCCCAGCCCATCGCGCGCGTCCGGTCGTCGGGCTCGGCGCTGTGAGCCGGTCGGAACTGGAGTCCCCGTGTCGTTCCCGCTGCGTGCTCCCCGCGAGCCGGCGTGCGATGGCGGTCCCGACGAGGTGGTGCTGATCGTCGAGGACGACCCGGATCTGCTGGAACTGCTGAGCATCTGGTTCCGTGGGGAGCACCGCACCGTCATCGCTGCGCTGTCCGCCGATGAGGCGCTGGCCCGGACCTCCGGCGTGATCGTCGATCTCGCGGTGGTCGACCTGATCCTCGGTGGCCTGCTGGACGGTTGGCAACTCATTCCGTTGCTGCGCACCCAGCACGCCGGGACCCGGATCGTCATCTGCTCGATGCTCGACCCGGAGGATCACCCGGCTGCCGACGAGACCCTGCCCAAGCCGTGTTCGCGCGGGGACGTCAGCCGGTTGCTCCGGCGTCTGGAGCAGGCGAGCTGATCCCGTCGTCCGCGGGTCGGGCGCCGGCACCGGGCTCGCCACCCCCAGCCAACCCGATGAACCGGACCGCGAACACCCGTCCGCAACTGCGGCACCGCCACGCGCCGTGCGACGCCTCGTGCGGCCACAGGTCGGTCTCGCCGCAGTACGGGCAGTACTGGGCCGGAGCCCGGTTCTCAGTCACCGCGGCCGCCCGGTCATCGCTCGGTCATCGCAGGGCCGTCTCGTCGGCGCGCTGCACCCACTGGGCGAACCGCTCCCCCGGCTCCCGCTCCGCCTGGAACGACCGCACCACCCGCTCGACGTAGTCGGCGACGTCGTCGCCGGCCAGCTTCTGGCCGCGCAGCTTGCGCCCGAACCCTGCGTCCAGCCCGAGACCGCCGCCGAGGTGGACCTGGAAGCCCTCGACCTGCTCCCCCGCCGGCGTGGTGACGATCATGCCCTTGAGCCCGATGTCGGCGATCTGGGTCCGGGCGCAGGCGTTCGGGCAGCCGTTGAGGTTGATGGTCAGCGGCACGTCCAGGTCGCCGAGCCGGGACTCCAGCTCGTCGACCAGCGCGATGCCCCGGGCCTTGGTCTCGACGATGGCCAGCTTGCAGAACTCCAGCCCGGTGCAGGCCATCATGTTCCGCCGGAACGTCGACGGCGTGGTGGACAGCCCCAGCTCGGCCAGCCCGGCGGTGAGCGAGTCGAGCTTGTCGGCGGCGATGTCCAGCAGCACCAGTCCCTGGTCGCTGGTCAGGCGGAGCCGTCCCGAGCCGTGCGCCTCGGCCAGGTCGGCCAGCCGGGTCAGCACGGTCCCGGAAACCCGGCCCACCGTGGGGTTGACGCCGACGTACCACCGCCCGTCGCGCTGCGGGTGGACACCGACGTGGTCGCGGGCTCCGGTGGCCGGGACCGGGGCCGGCCCGTCCAGCAACGGCCGGTGCAGGTACTCCTGCTCCAGCACCTCCCGGAACCGCCGCACGCCCCAGTCCGCGACCAGGAACTTCAGCCGGGCCCGGTTGCGCAGCCGCCGGTAGCCGAAGTCCCGGAAGATCGACACGACGCCGGCCCACACGTCCGGCACCTCGCTGAGCGGCACCCAGGCTCCCAGCCGCTGCGCGAGCATCGGATTGGTGGACAGTCCGCCGCCGACCCACAGATCGAAGCCCGGGCCGTGCTCGGGGTGCACCACGCCGACGAAGGCCACGTCGTGGATCTCGTGCGCGACGTCCTGCCGGGGCGACCCGGAGATCGCCGTCTTGAACTTGCGCGGCAGGTTGGAGAACTCCTCGGTGCCCACGAACCGGCGCACGATCTCCCGGATCGCGGGGGTGCCGTCGATGATCTCGTCCGCGGCGATGCCGGCCACCGGCGAGCCGAGGATGACCCGCGGGGTGTCCCCGCAGGCCTCGGCGGTGGTCAGGCCGACGCCTTCGACGGCCGCCCAGATGTCCGGGACGTCCTCGATCCGCACCCAGTGCAGCTGCACGTTCTGCCGGTCGGTCAGGTCGGCGGAGTCGCGGGCGTACCGGGAGGACACGGTGCCGATGGTGCGCAGCTGCTCGGTCGTCAGCAGGCCACCGTCCACCCGGATCCGCAGCATGAAGTACCGGTCCTCGAGCTCCTCGGGGGCCAGCACCGCGGTGCGGCCGCCGTCGATGCCGGGAGCGCGCTGGGTGTACAGCCCCCACCAGCGGAACCGGCTGCGCAGGTCGGTGGGATCGATGCCGTCGAAGCCGGTGTGCCGGTACGTCGACTCGATCCGAGCCCGGCAGTGCAGGCCGTCGTCGTCCCGCTTGGCCCGCTCGTTGGGGTTCAGCGGCTCGCGATGGCCCAGCGCCCACTGACCCTGGCCGCGCCCGGCGTCGGGACGACGGTGGTGCAGCCCCGCCGCCGGGGTCTCGGTGCCGCCCGGCCCCGGACCACCGGGCGGGCCGGGCAGCGCGCCGGGCAGGACGGTGGGGTCGTCGACCGACGCGATGAAATCACTCGACACGAGGAGATCCTTGCGGGCAGGACGCCGTCGGTCCGGGGCCAGCCGGCGCGGGCACGGCGCGCGCAGGCGACTGGAACGCAGACCACGAGGCGGAACCGGACGGGGTGGGCGGCGGCACTGATCGGCGGACTCGACGGGCGCGGGTCCGGTGAGCGACGGACCTGACGGGACGACCCGGCCGACCCGCCCGGAGCATACAGACGGGCCGCCGCCGGGCCGGTGAGCTCGCCCCGGTGATCAGCGGTGATGCGCCGGGGGCGGGGCGGACGGCCGGACTTGTCGGTGGTCCCCGGCATGCTCCGCGGCGTGGACCTGGTGCGACTCATCGACGGAACGACCCCCGCCCCGCCGGCGCTGTCCGGCGGGTTGGCCGAACCGGGCCTGCCCACGACGGACCCCGGGACCTCGCCGCTGCTCGTCGGGGCGCTGCTGCTGCTGGCCGGACTGGTGGTCGGCACGGTGCTGGGTCTCCTGCTGGGGCGGTCCCGGACGGCCGGTCGCGGCGACGACCGGCCGGACCCGGTCACCCAGGTCGCCGCCGTCCTCGCGCCCGCCGGGCAGGCGCTGGCCCGAGTGGAGGAACGCCTGCGCGAGGTGGAGCGGGACCGCGCCGGCGCCTACGCCGGGCTGCGTGAGCAGGTCGCCGCGCTGCTGCGCACCTCCACCGAGCTGGGCCAGCAGACCCGGTCGCTGGCCGGGGCGTTGCGGGCGCCGGCCGTCCGCGGGCGCTGGGGCGAGGTGCAGTTGCAACGCATCGTCGAACTGGCCGGGATGGTCGAGCACTGCGACTTCGACACCCAGGTGCACCGACCCGGCGGCGGGCGGTCGGCCGACGAGCGGCGCGGGGTCCGGCCCGACATGGTCATCCGGCTGTCCGGCGGCCGCTGCATCCCGGTGGACGCCAAGGTGCCGTTCGCCGCGTGGCTGGAAGCCCTGGACACCGACGACCCGCCCCGCCAGGCGGCGTTGCTGACCGCGCACGCCCGCGCGATGCGGGCCCACGTCGACGCCCTGGCGGGCAAGGCGTACTGGGAACGCTTCGAGGCGGCACCGGAGTTCGTGGTCATGTTCGTGCCGGGCGAGCCGTTGCTGGACGCGGCGATGACCCGGGACCCCGGGCTGGCGGAGTACGCGTTCGAGCGATCGGTGGTGATCGCGACGCCCACCTCGTTGATGGCGCTGCTGCGGACGGTCGCCTTCACCTGGCGGCAGGAACGCCTGTCCGCCTCGGCGGCGCAGATCCACGAGCTGGGTCGCGACCTCCACCGCCGGCTGAGCACGCTGACCGGCCACCTGACCCGGATGGGCACCGGACTGCACCGCGCCGTCGAGTCCTACAACGACCTGGTCGGCTCCACCGAGAGCCGGGTGCTGGTCACCGCCCGCCGGTTCACCGACCTGGGGGTGGCCGGGCCCCCGCTGCCGGAGGTCGTCCCGCTCACCGTGGTGCCGCGCCGGCCCCGGCCCCCGCACGACCGGGCCGGCCGGGACGCCGGGCTCGGCGACCCGTGGCCGGACCCCGCGCCACCGGACACCGCCGTCGGCGACACGGCTCCGTCGCGGGGACCAGGCATTACCGTGGAGGGATGAGTGTTCACCCGCCGACCGCCCGGCCCGTCGCGGCCGCCGCCTCCGCGGTCACCACCCGGCCGGGCATCCACTGGTGGGTCGCGGTGCTCGTCGCGCTGGTCGCTTCGCTGCTGGGCGCCGCGGTCGATGGCATGGCCAGCGGTGCGTTGGGCTGGGGACTGCAGATCGGCTTCGTCGCGGGCGTCGTGGTGGCCGCCCTGCTCATCCGGCGGGACTCGTTGTTCACCGCGATGGTGCAGCCGCCGTTGGTCCTGGTCGTGGCCATCCTGGTGGGCAGCACGGTGTTCGCCGAGACCGGCCTGTACGCGACCGCCCTGCGGGTGGTCGCCGGCTTCCCCACCATGCTGGTCGGGACGGCCGCCGCCGTGGTCATCGGCGTCATCCGGATCGTGGCGCAGCCGAACCGATCGTCCTCGCGACGCCTCGCGCCGCGCGACCCGGCCTGACCGACCGGGCCCCGGACCGCACCCTGCGCGGTCCGTTCCTCAGGCGCGGGCGCCGACCGTGCGCAGTTCGCGCGGCAGCGAGAAGGTCAGCGTCTCGGTGGCCGCGGTGAACTCCTCGACGTCGCCGAAGCCGCGCTCGGCCAACCAGTCCAGGACGCCGGTGACGAGGTCGTCCGGCACCGACGCCCCGCTGGTCACGCCCACCGTCCGCACCCCGTCCAGCCAGGCCGGGTCGATCTCGCCGGCGTCGTCCACCAGGTACGACGACCGGGCTCCCGCATCCAGCGCCACCTCGACCAGCCGCACCGAGTTCGACGAGTTCGTCGACCCCACCACGATGACGAGGTCGCAGTCCGGGGCGATCTGCTTGACCACTTCCTGGCGGTTCTGCGTGGCGTAGCAGATGTCGTCGCTGGGCGGCTGGGTCAGCAGCGGGAACCGGCGCTTGAGCAGGCCCACCGTGTCCAGCGTCTCGTCGACCGACAGCGTCGTCTGGGACAGCCAGACCACCTTGTCCGGATCGGCGACCTGCACCCGGTCGACGTCCGAGGCGTCGTTGATGACCTGGATGGCCTCGGGCGCCTCACCGTGGGTGCCCTCGACCTCCTCGTGGCCGGTGTGCCCGATGAGCAGGATGTCGTAGCCCTCGGCCGCGTAGCGCTTGGCCTCCTTGTGCACCTTGGTGACCAGCGGGCAGGTTGCGTCGATCACCCGCAGCGACCGGTCCGCGGCCTGCTGGTGCACCGCCGGGGACACCCCGTGGGCGGAGAAGACGACGAGTGCGCCCTCGGGGACCTCGTCCGTCTCGTCGACGAAGATCGCGCCGCGCGCCTCCAGGTTCGCCACCACGTGCTTGTTGTGCACGATCTGCTTGCGCACGTACACCGGCGCCCCGAAGCGGTCCAGCGCCTGCTCCACGGTCACCACGGCACGGTCGACCCCGGCGCAGTAACCACGGGGACGGGCGAGCAGGACACGACGGCCGTCGGAAGACATGCCTCCATGGTAGAGACGGACGGGCCGCAGACCGGTCCGGCGACGACCGGAACCGGTCACACCGCGCCCAGCAGCCGGCCGGTCGCCACGCCGTGCGCCGTCCGGGCCACCACCAGCAGCAAGGCCCCGACCAGGCCGACGTACAGCGCGTCGGCCAGCGCGGCCAGCGCGGTCGCCCCGGTGGTGCCGGCCAGCGCCGCCGCCCCGGTGACACAGGTACCGACCGGGAAGGTGAACGCCCACCAGGTCATCGAGAACGGCAACGCGGTCCGGGCGGTGTGCACCGTCACGCCGACGGCGAGGGCGAAGACGAACGCGCCGAACCCCAGGATGACCAGCCCGTACAGCAGGCCGAACGCATGGGCGCCGGCGGCCATCCCGTTCGGCAGCACCCCGTCGGCCCGCGCGCCGAGCAGGACCGCCGCGGTGGCCGACTGGCCGATCATCCCGAGCGTGATCCAGACGGTCGGCACCGCCGCCGCCGCGCCCACCGTGCCGAGCACCCCACGGCCCATCAACCGGGCGTAGACCAGGCCCACGGTGAGCAGGCCGACGACCAGCGTCATGCCGAAGAGGGCGTAGCCGGTCAGCAGCAGCGTCAGCCGGAGCTGTCCGGCGGGCAGGTGGGGCACCAGGGCGGCCGCGGTGCTGGCCGACACCATGGGCGGCACCACCGGCATCAACCAGGCCGGCACCGGGGTGCCGCGGGACTCGTCAGGCCGGAGCATCGTGCGCAGCGGCACCAGCACGCAGGTGGCCAGTCCAGCCAGCGTCCCGATGAGCCACAGCGCGCCCCCGACGGCCACGGCCGCGGTGCTGCCGAGCAGCGGCGACCCGAAGGCCACCGTGCCGGCGCCGACGGTCAGCACGGCCATCGGCGCCGCGCCGGTGAACTGGCCCATCACCGGGTGGTCGATCGCGGCCCGGGCGGCGGCCCGGTGCCAGCGCCAGTGTCCGGCCGTCGCAGCGGCCAACGTGATGAGCAACGCCGTGGCCAGCAGCCAGACGGCGATGGCGACCGGACGGATCACGTCGTGTATCCCGGCGCCGACCGGCAGCACGGCGGCCGCGTTGGCCACGATGCCGGTGCCCATCACCGCCGCGAACCAGTTCGGCGTGAGCTGGGCCAGCGCCGTCCCCCCACGGACCAGACCGGCCAGCCCGGACGCGACCGGGCCGGCCGCGGCGGCGGTGACCGCGGCCGGCCGGACGCGGGTTCCCTCGGTGATCGACATGCCTCCACCCTCGGCCGCGCCGCGGTCCGCCGGTAGCCGGTGGATCATGGTGATGTCCCAACCGTTGGTTGTGACTGGTGTGGTTGCATGACCGTGTGCTGAGCGCCCGGGTGCCCGATCTGGCCGACCTGCAGCTGCTGCTGGCCGTCCAGCGCGCGGGCAGCCTGGGGGCGGCCGGCGTCGCCCTGGGCATCAGCCAGCAGGCCGCGTCCGCGCGGATCCGGGCGCTGGAGCGCCGCGTCGGCTTCCCGGTCCTGGTCCGCACCCGGCGCGGCTCCCGGCTCACCGACGCCGGCGGGCTGCTGGCGCAGTGGGCGGACGCGGTGATCCGGGCCGCGACCGAGCTGGACACCGGGATCACCTCGCTGCGGGGGGAGCGGGACGCCCACCTGCGGGTCGCGGCCAGCCTCACCGTGGCCGAGCACCTGATGCCGCGATGGCTGCTGGCGCTGCGGGACGATCAGCTCGCGCTCGGCCATGCACCGACCAGCATCGAGCTGGCCGCAGTCAACAGCGAGACCGTGGTGCGGCGGGTCCGCGACGCCGAGGTCGACCTCGGGTTCATCGAGTCGGCGCAACCACCGGTCGACCTCCCCGCACGGGTCGTGGCCATCGACGAGCTGGTGCTGGTCGTCCCGCCCGGGCACCGGTGGGCCGGCGGCTCGATCCCGCCGGCCCGGCTCGCGGCCACCGCACTCATCAGCCGGGAGGCGGGCTCCGGTACCCGGGAGGCGCTCGACACCGCGCTCGCCCCGTTCCGCGACCCGGACCACCCGGTCGCCCCGGCGCTGGAGGCCAGCAGCACCGCCGGCGTCCGGGCCGCGATCGTCGCCGGCACCGCTCCGGGCGTGCTGAGCGTGCTGGCCGTGGCTGACGACCTGGCCCTGGGCCGGCTCGTCCGGGTGCCGGTGACCGGCCTCGACCTGCACCGACGACTGCACGCGGTGTGGCGTTCCGGCGCCCACCCGCCGGCCGGACCGGCCCGCGACCTGGTCGCGCTCGCCGCCCGACTCGGCACTCCTGGATCCTGAGCGCCCTCCCACCCGTCGGACGCGCGCAACAGCCGTCCCGATCGATCAGCCGTGGTGGCAGGCTGGGGCCATGGCCATCACGCTGCCGACGCCCGTCTACGTCGCCGCCGGACTGCTCGCCACCGGGATCGACCGGGTCCGCCGACTGCCCGAGGAACTGCCGACCCTGCCGGTGACCGTGGCCGGCAGCGCCGTGCGCTGGTCGATGAAGGTGCAGCAGGAGCTGGCCGCGCTCGCCGGTCGGGGCGAGCAGTTCCTCGCCGACCTGACCGGGCGGGAGGAGGACAGCCCCGCCTGGGCCCGCTTCGACGACGACGAGGACGATGCCGCCGACGCTGCCGCCGACGATGCCGCCGACGCTGCCGGCGCCATGGACCCGGCCGACGCAGCGACCACCGTCGCCGGGGAACCGGTCCCGGCCACGCCGGCCTCGACCGCACCCGCCGGGGCGACCGAGGACGCCGGACCGACCCCCGTCGCGCCGGGAACGCCCTCGGACGACGGCGCCCCGGTCCCCCACCGCACCGGCGGTCGCCGGACCGCTCGCGCCGCCGCCCCGACCGCTCCCACCGGTGCCGCACCCGGTGCGATCGTCACCGAGCCCGCCGAGGGCGCGGTCGTCGCCGACCCCCCCGTCATCGATCCCGCCGCACCACCGGCCGGGCTGGCGTCCGGCACCGCCCGGATGGATGCCGTCCCGGACTACCCCAGCCTGACGCTCGCCCAGCTCAAGGGCCGGCTGGGCGAGATGTCCGCCAGCCAGGTGCGGGACCTGCTCGAGTTCGAACAGCAGCACGAGGCGCGGGCGCCGTTCCTGACGCTGCTGACCAACCGGCTGACCACGCTGGGCACCACCGACCGGTGACGGCCGCCTCAACCCCCAGGGCGTCGACCCCCGGGGCGTCAACCCCCGGTGCCCCGTCCCGACCGCCCGCCACGGCCGCCGAGACCAGCCGCGAGTACCCGTGGCCGGTGCGGGCACTCACCCAGCGGATGACCGAGTACATCGCCCGGGCTCCCGCCGCCTGGGTGGAGGGACAGATCGCGCAGATCTCGCTGCGACCGAACAGCTCGGTGGGGTACCTCACCCTGCGCGACCCGGCCGTGCCGATGTCGCTGCAGCTGACCTGCTCCCGGTCGGTGCTCATGGCCCTGGACGCGCCGCCGGTCGAGGGCTCCCGGGTCGTCGTGCACGGCAAGTTCGAGTTCTACCCGGCGCGCGGATCGCTGTCGCTGCGGGTCGACGAGCTGCACCCGATCGGCCTGGGTGAGCTGCTGGCCCGGCTGGAACGGCTGCGCCGCTTGCTGGCCGCCGAGGGCCTCACCGCCCCGGCCCGCAAGCGCCGCCTGCCGTTCCTGCCCAGGACGGTCGGGCTGGTCACCGCCCGGGCGAGCGCGGCCGAGTCCGATGTGCTGGCCAATGCCCGCGCCCGCTGGCCCGCGGTCGAGTTCCGGATCGAGCACGCCACCGTGCAGGGCGTGAACGCGGTGCCGACCCTGATCGAGGCGCTGACCCGGCTCGACGCAGACCCGGACGTCGAGGTCATCGTGCTGGCCCGAGGCGGCGGCAGCGTCGAGGACCTGCTGCCGTTCTCCGACGAGACGCTGTGCCGGGCGGTGGCCGCCTGCCGCACCCCGGTCGTGGCCGCCATCGGGCACGAACCCGATCATCCGATCGTCGACGACGTCGCCGACGTGCGGTGCTCCACCCCCACCGACGCCGGCAAGCGGGTGGTGCCCGACGTGGCCGCAGAGCTGCGCGGGGTGCAGCAGTGGCGGGAGCGCGCCCGGCGGGCGCTGCTCGGCTGGGTCACCACCGAACAGGTGCGCCTGCACCGGTTGACCACGTCGTGGGCGATCACCGAACCGCTGGCGCCGCTGCAGCAGCGTGCCGACCAGGTCACCGGGCTGCAGACCCGGGCCCGGACCGCGCTGCTGCACGCCCTGGACCGGCAGGACCGCGACCTGGCCCACCGCCGCGCGCAACTGGCCGTCCTCGGCCCGGCGGCCACCCTGGCCCGCGGCTACGCCGTCGTCCAGCTCGACCCGGAGCACCCGGGCGGCCCGGTGCTCCGGTCCGTCGACCAGGCCCCGGACGGCACCCCGCTGCGGATCCGGGTGGCCGACGGCTCGGTGCTGGCCCGCACGGTTGGCCCGCCGCGGCCGGCCGAGACCCGCACCCCGGCAACGCCCGCCGAGCACGCGACCGGCGGCCCGAGCGCCGCCCCCGAGCAGGAGACATCCCGATGAGCCGCTCCGCACCGCGCGCGACGCCCCCCACTGAGCCCGCCGAGGCCCCCGCCCAGCAGGGCGACCCGGTCAGCTACGAGGCGGCCCGGGACGAGCTCGCCGACGTGGTGGGCCGACTGGAGGCCGGTGGCCTCTCCCTGGAGGAGTCCCTGACCCTGTGGGAGCGCGGCGAGCACCTGGCCGCGGTGTGCACCCGGCTGCTCGCCGGGGCGCGCAGCCGGGTCGAGGACGTGCTGGCCCGGGCCGAGGCCGCCGACGAGGACTAGGACCGCGACGCCGGCCACCCGGGGCTGCCGTCGGTCCGGCGACCAGCTCGGCGTCAGGAGGTCGGGACGCCGATCGCCCGGCCGGTCGCGGCGGCCAGCGCGGTGAAGTCGTCCGGGGTGGCGCTGCCGGTGATGAGCAGGACCACCTGGTCGGCCGAGTCGGTGGCGGGCGTGGTCAGGTACCACGCGGCCTCGCCCCGCCGGCCGGTGGTGACCGTCCAGTCCCGACCGTCCACGGCCCGCACGCCGGACGCGGTGCGGCTCCGCGCGTCCGACGGGTCGTCGTCCAGCTCCGCGGCCAGCACCCGGGCGGTGTCCCCCTGGGCCTGGATGAGCGTGATGAAACTGCCGGCCGGGGTGATCCACGCGGCGCGTGCGGCCGGCGGTTCGACCGAGCCGGCCTCGATCACCGAGAAGGCGCTGGGCTGCCAGTCCCCCGGCACACCGTCCGGTGTGACCACGTCGAACCCGGTGGAGGCGTCCGCGCGGGCCAGCCCGCCGACCACGTCGGCCGTGGGCGCGGGGCCGTCCTTGGGACCGCCCGGGGCGAAGTCCACCGTGCCGGCCAGCCAGGCGGCGAGCAGCACGACGATCACCAGCAGCCCCATCGACAGGGTCATGTCGCGTCCGGTGCTGGTCCGTCGTCTCGCCACCCGGCCATGGTCCCACGCCGGGACCGGCCCGGGTCGCGATCGACGGGGCGCCGGCCGCCCTCCTGGGTGGGTGTGACCCAGATCAGCTCCGCCGGGGCTCATCCGGCCTCCGAGCCCCGTTAGCCTCTGGCCCATGGCTGAACACGACGGCGAGGTCGAGTACCGCATCGAGCACGACACGATGGGTGAGGTCCGGGTCCCCAAGGACGCGCTGTACCAGGCGCAGACCCAGCGGGCCGTGGAGAACTTCCCCATCTCCTTCCGCGGGCTGGAGCGGTCCCAGATCCGGGCGCTGGCACTCATCAAGGCGGCTGCGGCCACCGTGAACGGGCAGCTGGGGGTCATCTCCACCGAGCGCGCGACGGCCATCGCCGACGCCGCGAACCAGGTCGCGTCCGGCTCCTACGACGGCCACTTCCCGATCGACGTGTTCCAGACGGGTTCGGGCACCAGCTCGAACATGAACACCAACGAGGTCGTCGCCACCCTGGCCAACCAGGCCGGCACGGTGCAGATCCACCCGAACGACCACGTCAACGCCTCGCAGTCGTCCAACGACGTCTTCCCGACCTCCATCCACGTGGCCGCCACCGAGGCCGTGGTCACCGACCTGATCCCCGGTCTGCAGCACCTGGCCGAGGCGCTCGAGGCCAAGGCGGCCGAGTGGGCCGGCGTGGTGAAGTCCGGTCGCACCCACCTGATGGACGCCACCCCGGTCACCCTGGGCCAGGAGTTCGGCGGGTACGCCGCGCAGGTCCGGTACGGCATCGAGCGGTTGCAGGCCAGTCTGCCCCGGCTGGCCGAGCTGCCGCTGGGCGGCACCGCCGTCGGCACCGGCATCAACACCCCGCCCGGCTTCGCCGCCGCGGTCATCACCGAGCTGTCGAACGCGACCGGCCTCCCGTTCACCGAGGCGCGCAACCACTTCGAGGCGCAGGGCGCCCGGGACGGCCTGGTCGAGGCCTCCGGTCAGCTGCGCACCATCGCGGTCGGCCTGACCAAGATCTGCAACGACATCCGCTGGATGGGCTCCGGCCCGCGCGCCGGTCTGTCCGAGATCCGGCTGCCCGACCTGCAGCCCGGCAGCTCGATCATGCCGGGCAAGGTCAACCCGGTGCTGCCCGAGGCCACCCTGCAGGTGTGCGCCCAGGTCATCGGCAACGACGCGACCGTCGCGTTCGCCGGCTCGCAGGGCAACTTCGAGCTGAACGTCATGTTCCCGGTCATCGCCCGCAACCTGCTGGAGTCGATCCGCCTGCTGGCCAACGTCTCCCGCGTGCTGGCCGACCGGTGCATCGCCGGCATCGAGGCAGACGTCGAGCGCTGCCTGGCCTACGCCGAGTCCTCGCCGTCGATCGTGACCCCGCTGAACAAGTACATCGGGTACGAGGAGGCCGCCGCGGTGGCCAAGCAGGCCCTCAAGGAGGGCAAGACCATCCGTCAGGTCGTCGTCGAGCGCGGCCACCTGGAGAACGGCAAGGTCACCCAGGAGCAGCTGGACGCCGCCCTGGACGTGCTCTCCATGACCCACCCGTGATCTAGGAGGAGTCGCGCGAGCGAGGGACGAGCGAGCGCGGGCTCCGACCATCTCACCAGTCGCGCCGACGACGAGACCTCCGGAACCACCACGGCTCCGGAGGCCTCGTTCGTCAGGGCACCCTGGGGTCAGTCCTGCTCGGGCCGCTCCACCGGCGCCCAGAGGCTGGGCAGGTTCACCACGATGCCCTCCTGGCTGGTCCGCGAGATGACCACCACGGCGGGCTCGTCCGTCGGGTTCTCCTCGCGGTGCGGCAGGTACGGCGGGACGAAGATGTAGTCGCCCGGGTTGGTCTCGACCCGGATCTCCTCCTGGCCCTTGGCGAAGACGAACACCGGGTGGCCGGACACCACGTAGATCGAGGTCTCGGCCTCGCCGTGGTGGTGGTCACCGGAGTTGGTGGCCGGGCCGACGTGCGTCTCGCCGGTCCACAGCTTCTCGCTGCCGACCGTCTTGCCCGAGATCGCCTCGTACCGGGTCATGCCCATCGTCTGGCTGGTCTCGCCGGTCAGGTCCTGCGACCGGACCACCCGCAGGTCGCGGTGCCAGACCCCGTTGGCGTCCTGGTGCTCGTGCTCGTGCTCGTCGTGCGGGTGGGTGTGCGCTGCGTGGTCCGTGTCGGTCATCGGGCGTCGTCCTGCAGCACCGGGGCGGCGGCGGGATCGAGCCGCAGCGCCTCGAGGAACTGGACGATCTCGGCGGCCACGCTGCGGTGGGCGACGTCGTTGAGCACGTCGTGGCGGCCGGCGGCGGCGACCACGAGCCGGGCCTGCGGCAGGGCGTCACGGACGGCGCGGGCGCCGGCGACGGGAGCGATCCGGTCGTCGGCACCGTGCACCAGCAGCACCGGCGCGGCGACCACCGGGACCTCGGTCGCGGTCTCGGCCGGGGCGCCGGCGTAGGCGCCGCGGACGAAGCCGGTGTCGCCCTCCAGCCGGCCGCGGTGCACCGGGCAGGCGGAGCGGGCGTCGAGTTCGTCGTCCCAGTCGGCGATCTCGACCGGGTCGGTGGCGCCGGTGGTGACGCCGGCGGCGACCACCGCGTCGACGGCGGAGCCGGCCGCGGCGGCCAGCCGGAGGGCGGCGTCGGCGCCGGTGTCGGAGCCGACCAGGACCAGCGGGTGCTGCTCGGCCGCCGCGAGCTCGGTGAGCTCGGCCACGGCGGCGTCGGCCGGCTGGGTGGGGTCGAGGGTGCGGACCCGGTACCCGTCCACCGACAGCCGGGTGCCGAACCGGGTGTACACGGTGTCGGTCTCGCCGCGGCCGGGCACCACCAGGACGGTGCCGCGCACGGCAACACCCTCGGGCGGCGACCAGGTCAGGCGGTCGGCCGGAGCTGAGGTGACGACGGACATGTCGACGACTTCCCTTCTGGAGAGGACAACGCTGGGACTGGACAACGCTGGACTGGGGGACGCCGGGATCCGGGCGGATCCCGGCGGGTGGCGCCGGGATCAGGCGGGCAACAAGGCCCGGAGCCGTTCGCGCTCGCTGCGGGACAGGCCCTCCCCGTGCAGGGTGGGGGCCGAGCCGACCAGCAGCTGCGTGTAGGGGTGCTGGGGATCGGTGAGCACCTGCCGGGTGGTGCCGACCTCGACGATCTCGCCGCGGTAGAGCACCGCGACCTCGTCGCTGATGCCGGCGACCGAGCCGAGATCGTGCGAGATGAACAGCATCCCGACGTTGCGCTCGGCGCGCAGCCGTTGCAGCAGGTCGAGGATCTGCACCCGGTTGGCCGCGTCGAGGGCGCTCACCGGCTCGTCGAGCAGCACCAGTTCGGGGCCGAGCACCATGGCCCGGGCGATGGTGACCCGCTGCCGCTGACCGCCGGAGATCTCGCCGGGCAGCCGGCTGGCCAGCTCGACCGGCAGGCCGACCAGGCGCAGCGCGTCGGCCACCGCGTCGGTCCGGGCGGCGGCGTTGCCCTCGCCCCGGGCCAGCAGGCCCTCGGCGATGGAATCGCCCACGCTCAGGTCCGGGTCGAGGCTCTGCAGCGGGTCCTGGAAGACGTACTGGACCTGCCCGGAGCGGCGGAACGTGCGCAGCTCCGCGCCGCTCAGCCCGCTGACCAGCCGGCCGTCCACCCGGATCTCCCCGGAGTCGGGCGACACCAGGCCGAGCACGGTGCGAGCCAGGGTGGTCTTGCCGGACCCGGTCTCACCGATGAGGGCGACGATCCGGCCGCGCCGCACCGTCAGCGACGCACCGTGCAGCACCTCGCGGCGGGCCCGGCCGCGGCCGAGCGAGACGACCAGGTCGCGCACGGTCAGCACCTCGTCGGGCAGCTCCGCGCCGGCCGCCGGGGCGTCCGGCCGGGCACCGTTCGGCTGGCTCATGGCCGCTCCTCGTCCCATCGTTCCAACCCGTACTCCGCGTGAGCGCGCATCAGCTCACGGGTGTAGGAGTGCTGCGGGTCGTGCAGCACCTCCTTGGTCGGGCCGGACTCGACCACGACGCCGGACTGCATCACCATGACCCGCTCGCACACCTGCGCGACCACGGCCAGGTCGTGCGAGACGACGACCAGGGCCAGCCCGGTCCGCTCCTGCAGCTCCGCCAGCAGGTCGAGCACCTCGGCCTGGACGGTCACGTCCAGCGCGGTGGTGGCCTCGTCGGCGATGAGCAGGTCCGGGTCACCGGAGATGGCGATGGCGATGAGCACGCGCTGCAACATGCCGCCGGACAGCTCGAACGGGTACTGCCGGAACACCGCGGTCGGGTTGCGCAGCCCGATGTCACCGAACAGCTCGAGCGCCCGCTCGCGCGCCTGGCGGCGCTTCAGCCCGCCCTTGATCCGCAGCACCTCGACGAGTTGCGCGCCGACCGTCATCGACGGGTTCAGGTAGGAGCCAGGGTCCTGGAAGACCGCGGCGATCCGGGTGCCGCGCAACGACATCCACTGCTTGTCCGACAGGCCGAGCAGGTCGGTGCCGTCGAAGGACACGGCCGAACCGGGTGCGGTGTGCACCCCGGCGGGCAGGATGCCGAGCACCGACCGGCAGGTCATCGACTTGCCGCTGCCGGACTCGCCCACGATGCCGAAGGTCTCGCCCCGACCGAGGTGGAACGACACGTCGTCGACGAGGGTGACCTCGCCGTCGTGGTCGGGCGAGAACGCGGTCACGGTCAGGTGGTCGACGGACAGCAGCGGCACGGCCGGCTCGACGACGGTGTGGCCGGCCGGCGCTCCGGCCGCGGTCGGCAGCGCGGCGCCGGACAGGGTGGTGGTCTCAGGCATCGACGGTGCTCCGATCGTCGGGCCGCCCGGCCGGGGCGACCGGACCACCGGCGTTCCGGGCCGCCTTGGCCCGGGCCTGCTTGGCGCGGCGGGCGCTGATCAGCGACCGGCCCGACTGGCCGGTGGCGTCGCGCAGGGCGTCGGCCAGCCCGCTGAGCGCGGCCACCGTGATGATGATGAGCGCGGCGGGCACCAGCGGGCCCCACGGCTTCTGGTACAGGAAGTTCAGGTCGGTGGCCATCATGCCGCCCCAGGTGGGCTCGGGCGGGACGATGCCGATGCCCAGGAACGTCAGCGAGGACACCACGACCAGGCCGGTGCCGAGCATCGAGGCCGTGGTCACCGCGATGGCCGGGGCCACCTTGGGCCACACGTGCCGGCGGATGACGGCCAGCTCGGACAGGCCGGTGAGCCGGGCCGCCTCCACGAACGACGAGCCGATCACGGTCATCGCCGCCGCTCGGGTGATCCGGTAGAACGCCGGTGCCACCAGCAGACCGACGGCGAACATGGCCTGGTGCAGGCCGTTGCCCAGCAGCGCGGTCATGGCCACCGCGAACACCATGAACGGCAGGGTGATGAGGGCGTCCATGACCCGCAGGCTGACCCACTCGAAGATCCGGCCGAACACCATGGACAGCAACCCGGGCAGCACGCCCAGCACCAGCCCGATGCCGACCGCCTCGAGCGCGGCCACCAGCGACAGGGTGGAACCGGCCAGCAGTCGGCTCAGCACGTCCCGGCCCAGGTCGTCGGTGCCCAGCCAGTGGGCGGCCGACGGGCCCTGCAGCATCACCGCCACGTCCTGGTCGTTGGGACCGTAGGGCGCCAGCATCGGGCCGAGGATGCCCAGCAGGGCGATCAGGGTCAGGACCACGATGCAGATGCGGCCGAGCCGCAACTGCCACACCGCACGGATCATCAGATCCCCCGTCCGGCCACCGGGCGCAGCCGCACCAGCATCGCGTTGATGACCAGGTTGAACGCCAGCACCAGGACGATGGCCACGACCAGGGCACCCTGGACGACCGGGACGTCGCCGCGCAGCGCTCCCTCGGCTGCGAACCGCCCGTACCCGGGCATGGCGAAGATGCTCTCGGTGACCACGGCGCCGCCGATGAGCGCCGGGATGCGCAGCCCCAAGGTGGTGATGGCCGGTCCGGAGCCGTTGCGCAGCACGTGCTTGAACAGGATGCGGCGGGGGCTCAGGCCGCGCACCAGGGCGCCGGTCACGTAGTTCTCCTGGTAAGCCGAGACCAGACCGGTGCGCAACTGACGGGCGATGTCGGCCACCACGTCGGCGCTCAGGGCCAGGGCCGGCAGGATGATGCAGGCCAGCCAGCGGCCGACGTCGACGGTCGGTGAGACGTACCCGGCCGACGGCAGCAGCGGGATGGCCACGCAGAACACCACGATGAGCGCCATCGCCATGACGAACGGCGGGATCGTGGCGATGAAGGTGCAGACCACGGTGATGGACCGGTCGATCCAGGACCCACGGGTGAGCGCGGCGAGCAGCCCGAGGGTCACGCCGCCGACGACGCCGATGATCAGGGCCAGGCCGGCGACCGAGCCGCTGACCTCGAGCCGCTGCCCGATCTGCTCGCTGACCGAGATGCCGTTGAACCAGGACTGACCGAGGTCGCCGTGCAGCAGCCCGCCGAGCCAGTCGAGGTACTGCACCACCACGGGCTTGTCCAGCCCGAACCGCGCCTCGACCTCGGCCACCTGCTCGGGCGTGGCCGCGTCCCCCAGCACCACGCCGGCCGGGGACAGGTCGCTGACCGCGCCGAGCACGAACGTCACGAAGGTGGCGAACAGGAAGACCGGGACGACCACCAGCAGGGTGCGGACCACCCAGCGCAGCAGTCCGGTGACCCCGTGCAGGGCGCGGGTGCGGCCGGGACCCGACCCGCCGGTCCCGGGCGAGGTCGGGCCGTCGCCGACCGCGGGAACCCCGGGAGCGACGTCGGTGGTCTGGCCGCCGAGCACGGTCACCATGGCTGGGCCTTCCGTCCTGGTGCCGGCCGTCCGGGTCCGGAACAGCCGATGCCCGACCGCCCGGGTGCCGACGGGGCGGCCTCCGGGCGATCGGACACACGGGGGGTGGGCTGCTGGTGGATCACGGCTGGACCGTGACGCCTTCCCAGCGGTACTGCGAGATGAACGGCGGCAGCTCCGAGACCTTCTCGCTGCGGACGGTGACCCGCGGCGTGTTGAAGGTCGAGAAGCTCGGGTTCTGTTCGACGCCCAGCGCGACGGCCTCGTGCAGCACCGTCTGGTAGTTCGGGTCGTCCAGCGGGGTCTGGCGCACCTTGTCCAGGGCGGCCAGGAACTCGGGCGTGGCCACCTTGCTGGTGTTCATCAGACCCTGCGCGCCGTAGACCACGGTCAGGTTCTGCACCGGGGACTCACGCCCCACGGTGCCGTCCAGCGCGAACTGGGCGTTGCGGCCCAGGTAGACCTCCTGCTGCCAGGTCGAGGACCCCGGCGGCACGATCTTGATCGTCGAGTTCACGCCCACGACCTGCAACTGGGCCTGCACCAGCTCGGCCTGCTGCTGGTTGTACGCGGCGGCGGTGATGGTCAGGTCCAGCGGGTCGTCCGGGCCGTGGCCGGCCTCGGCCAGCAGCGCCCTGGCCTTCTCCGGGTCGTAGGCGAACCGGTCGTCCAGCTCCGGGTCGTAGGCGATGTAGTCCGGCGGGAACGGCTGGTAGGTGACCTTGCCCTGACCGGCGGTGATGACGTCGACCAGCTGCTGGCGGTCCACCGCGTACTTCAGCGCCTCGACCACGGTGGGGTCGTCGACGCCGGGCAGCGTGCTGTTCACGTCGACCTGGTTGACGGTCAGCGTGGGGCTGATGTCGACGCCGAGGCCGGCCGACTTGGCCTGGTCGATGAGCCGGGGCTGCAGGGTGGCCACGTCGATGGCCCCTGACTGCACGGCGGTGACGATGGTGGCCGGATCCGGGGCCACGGTCAGCTCGAGCCGGTCGATGCTGATGTCCGCGGCGTCCCAGTACTCCGGATTGGCCACCATGATGGCCTGCGACTCCGGGATGAAGCTCTCGAACTTGAACGGCCCGGCCCCGACCGGCGCGGTGGGCAGCCCGCTGACGTTCTCCTCGATCGCCTTGGGGCTGACGATCGCCCCGGTCTTGCCGGCCAGCAGCAGCGGCACCTGGTAGTCGGGGGCCTGCAGCTGGACGACCACCGTGGTGGCGTCCGGGGCCTGGACGTCCTTGATGGTGGAGAGCTGGTCCTTGAGCAGCGAGTTGTCCTGCGTCTTGCCGCGCAGCAGGCTGGTGCGGACCGCCTCGGCGTCCAGGGCGGTGCCGTCGCTGAACTTCAGGTTGGGCCGCAGGGTGAAGGTGACCTCGGTGCCGTCGGCGTTGTACTCCCAGGACTCGGCCAGGCCGGGGCCGGCCGTGCCCTGCTCGTCCAGTTGGGTCAGCGAGGCGTACACCAGGCTCAGGGTGTTGATGTCGTTGCCGGTGCTGGAGGTGACCGGGTCCCAGGAGGTCGGCAGGCTGAACGCCCAGCGCAGCGTCGAAGTGCCGCCCTCACCACCGGATCCGCCGCCGCTGCCGCTGTCGGAGGAACATCCGGCCAGCCCAATGGTCGACACCAGTGTCAACACCGCGCCGACCGCGAGGGTCCGGCTCCGGGCAAGTCGCTTCATGGTCGAGCTACTCCAGGTTCTCGTGGGCGCGGCGCACGCGGCCGCGGTCGACGGCGCCGGGCGACGCCGCGCAGGGGGAAGGATCCGGTCGGCGCGCAGGTGGCGCACCGGCTCGGGATAGCGGTCGTCAGGCCTCGACGAGGGTGTCGCGCACGGCCTCGTCGGTGGCCCGCCGGGCCTGGGTCCAGCGGTTCTCCGGGACCGGGAGGCCGAGGTTGCCGCGCAGGGTGTCCGACTCGTACTCCGCCCGGACCAGGCCGCGCTCGCGCAGGATCGGCAGCACCTGGTCGGTGAACTTGGCGAACTCGCTGGGGATGGTCACGGTGATGTTCAGGCCGTCGAAGGCACCGGCCCGGAACCACTCCTCGATGGTGTTGGCCACGGTCAGCGGCGAACCGACGAACGGCGAGCGGTGCTGCTCGGAGAAGAAGGTGACGGCCTGCCGCAGCGTCAGGTTCCGCTCCTTGGCCACCGCCTTGATCCGGTCGGCCTGGGTCTTGAAGCTGTCGTTGCCGAGGTCACCCAGCTCCGGGAACGGCGCGTCCAGGTCGTACTGGCTGAAGTCGTGCCAGCCGAACGGCCGGCCGAACTGGGCCAGCGTCTTGCCGAAGTCCTTGTGCAGCCGCTCGTAGCGCTCGGCCTCGATCGCCTCGGCGTCGGTGTCGGCGATCCACGGCCGCACGCCCGGCTGGATGAGCACGTGGTCGGGGTTGCGCCCCTTGGCCGCGGCCCGCGCCTTGATGTCACGGGCGAAGGCGACGCCGGCCTCCAGGGTCGGGGCGTGGGTGAAGATGCCCTCGCCGATGGCCGCGCCGAGATCGCGGCCCTCGTCCGAGTCACCGGCCTGGAAGATCACCGGCTGCCCCTGCCGGGACCGCACGATGTTCAGCGGGCCCTGCACCTGGAAGAACCGGCCCTTGTGGTTCAGCTTGTGCTGCCGGGACGGGTCCACGAACTGGCCGGTCTCCCGGTCCCGCGGGAAGGCGTCGTCCTCGTAGCTGTCCCACAGGCCCTGGACGACCCGCACGCACTCCAGCGCCCGGGCGTACCGCGACTCGTAGTCGTAGTGCTCGTCCCGGCTGTAGTTCGCCGCGGTGCCGCCGTCCCCGGTGGCCACGACGTTCCAGCCGGCCCGGCCACGGCTGATCAGGTCGACCGACGCCAGGCGCCGGGCCAGGTTGAACGGGGTGTTGTACGAGGTGGTGAGCGTGCCGACCAGCCCGATGTTGGTGGTGGACACCGCGAGCGCCGACATCAGGGTCAGCGGCTCGAGCCGGTTCAGGTAGTGGGGCGGCGAGTCCGGGGTGATGAACTGGCTGTCGACGATGAACACCAGGTCGAACTTGGCCGCCTCGGCCTGCCGGGCCCGGGCGATGTACCAGTCGATGTCGACGCTGGCATCGCCGGGGATCTCCGGGTTCCGCCAGCTGTCGTGGTCGCCGGGCCCGCCGACACCGAACAGCACGGCACCCAGCTTGATCTGGCGGTTCGCGGACTGCGATCGGGGCATGGTGGCTGGTTCCTTCTGGATCGAGCGGCGCTGCGGGTGGTCGGACGGCAGCGCGCGGAGGTCACGCGGACGGGGCCGTGGGCCGGACGGAGCTCCTCCGGGGCGGACCCGGGCCGCTCGGTGCCGACGCACCACCCCGTCCGGCTCGGTCGACCGAGGGATCCGGGGCGGACGCGCGTCAGTGCCGTCCGAGCGCAGGAGCTGCGTTCAGCAGCTGCACATTCGACAACACCCTGCGCTGCAGACCAGCGCCAGGTCGATGGTGCGTCGCTGGGTCAGGCGCGCGGGGCGGCCGGACGCGGGGACGGCGTGCGGATCCGACGACGGGCGTACCCCGTCGGTCATCGTCCCGCTCGCCGCCAGCATGTCCCCCATTGTGGCAGCGCCCGGAACGGGCTGTCCAACCTGATCAGCAGCGCATCGGTGAGGATTCCCGGTCGGACCGATCATCGGACGCGATCGATCGAGTAGCGTTGACCCCCGTGGGCAACCCCGGGACGAGCAAGGTGCTGGACGTCGTCCCGCTGCGCAGCTTCGTGGCCGTGGCCGACTGCGGCGGTCACCACCGGGCGGCCCGGGCCCTGCACCTGAGCCAGTCGACGATCAGTCAGCACATCCGCCGACTGGAGGCGGTGGTCGGTCAGTCGCTGACCGAACGGGACGGCCGCACCACCCGGCTCACCGAGGTCGGCGAGTTGCTGCTCACCGAGGCCCGCCGGATGCTGGCCGCGCACGACGAGATGCTCCGCCGGGTGGCGCTGCAGGCCGATCCCGACCTGGTCGTGGGCGCCACCGAGCACGGCGCCGACCATCTCATCCCGCAGCTGGCCGCGGCCCTGGCCGCCGATCCCGACGCCGGCCGGGTCCGTTTCCGCATCGACCGCGGGACCCCGTTGCGCTCAGCGATCGACCGTGGCGACGTCGACCTGGCCCTGCTCATCGGCGCGGCCGACCGGGAACGGACCGTCGAGGCCGGCATGCTGCCGCTCGGCTGGTTCGCCGCCCCGGGCTGGCGACCGCCGACCCCTGGCGCGGGGCTGCCGCTGGTCGCGTTCGACGATCCGTGCGCCATCCGCAACCGCGCCCTGGAGACGCTCGCGGAGCACGGCACCCGCGCCGAGATGGCTTGCGAGGCGACCAATCTGGGTGGTGTGCTGGCCGCGGCGCGGGCCGGCCTGGGGGTGGCCATGCTGGCCGACGTCGGTCCCGCCCCGGACGGTTTGGTGCCGCAGCCATCGCTGCCGACGCCCCGGCCGGTCCCGCTGGTCGTCCGGTGGCGTTCCGGCCTGTCGGCCGACCTGGCCACCGCGGCCGCCGACGCCGTGCGGGAGCGCGTCCGCACCGCGCCCGCCCTGCGCTCGGTCTCCTAGCCGACCACGTCGGCTGACCGCGCCCCGCGTCACCGGCGCCGCGGCGGTTCCTGTTCGTCCGGGTCGTCGAAGTCGGGCCGCCACTGCTGCGTGCGTGGGTCCTGGTCCGGCTCCGGCTCCGGCTCGTCCTGACCGCTCTGGGTGAAGTCGGGAGTCCAACGCTGCGTCTCGGGTGATCCGGGTCCGCGACCGGCCGGCGGCAGCGACGGATCCGACCACTGCTGGGTGGGCTGGTCGGGTGCGGGACGGCCGGGACCGGGCCGCTGCGGGGACCCGGCCGGCGGGATGAGCCGGGTACGCGGGTCCTGCTGGTCGTGCGGCGGGGTCCATCGGGTGGGGGCGTCCGGCCCGCCGACCTGCCGGGTGGGTGCGTCCGGGTCGCCGGCCAGCAGTCCGTAGGGGTCCTGCTGCGGCGGCGACCAGGACTGCTGCTCCGGCCAGGTCGACCGCGGGGCGGGCGGCACCGGGGGCACCGGCGGCAGGCCCGGCCCGGCGCGGCGCTGCTGGTCCTGACGCTGCTGCTCGGCCTGGGCGGCCAGGGTGGCCTGCTGCTGCCGCCGGGCCTCCTCCTGCTGCCGGCGCCGGTACAGCAGGATGCCGGTGATCAGCGCGGCCAGCACCACCAGGGCCAGCACCAGCCAGAGCCACCACAGCGAACTGCCGCCCGAGGTCGGCGCCGGGCTCGGGGTGGTCGAGGTCGTGGTCGGCGTGCTGCTCGTGCTGATGCTGGAGGGCGTGCTGCTCGACGTGGTCGTCGAGGTGGCGGTCGTCGTCGTCGGCGTGGTCGTGGGGGGGGGGGGGGGGGGGGGGGGGGGGGGGGGGGGGGGGGGGGGGGGGGGCCGGCCCCCCCCCCCCCCGCCCCCCCCCCCCCCCCCCCCCCCCCCCCCGCGGGGGGGCCCGGGGGGGGGGGGGGGGGGGGGGCCCCCCCCCCGCCCCCGCAGCTGGCCATCGTGCCCGGCGGATCCACCAACGTCTTCGCCCGCGCGATCGGGGTCGATCCCGATCCGACCCTGGCCACCGAGCAGATCCTGCTG
>NZ_JAERWK010000017.1 GCF_016918035.1 Nakamurella leprariae
CCCGTCGGCGACACCGCCGACACCAACCAGGAGGTGACCACGACCAACGACATCCCGGCGCTCAGCGCCTGACCCAGACCGAAGATCACGCGGTCGCCGTCACACACCACGCCGTCGGGCTTGACCCATGCCCAGGTCGAACGCCGGCCCGTAGTGCGCCTCGTGGATGTCGGCGAACGGCGGCAGCCGGAACGGCAGCGGCGACGGCTCGAGCAGCGGGTTGGCGTCCGGATGGACTCCCGGGGTGGTGGCCGGGTCAGCGGGCACAGGGTCTCCGTCAAGGTCAAGGTCAAGGTCAAGGTCAAGGTCAAGGTCAAGGTCAAGGTCAAGGTCGAGGTCGAGGGTCCGGTCCGGCCCCGACGCGGACGGCGGTCACCGGTCTCGCCGACCGTACGCGGTGGGTCCGACGACCGGCGGGGGAACACCGACGGGCCGGACGTGGTTCGCACCCAGCGAGGCGCCTGACGTCCGTCGGCCCACGAGCGCAGGGGAGCGGCCATGAAGATCCCGGGACCGAGCCACCCGATCACCATCGATCCGACCGTCGGAAGGGTGACGGTGCGCAGCGGCGACGACGTGATCGCCGAGACCGGCCGGGCGCTGACGCTGCAGGAGAGCGACTACCCGCCGGTGCTGTACGTGCCGCTCGAGGACGTGCGACCGGACCGGCTGCGACCCTCGAGCTCGACCTCGCACTGCCCGTACAAGGGTGACGCGTCGTACTACGACCTGGTCACCGTCGACGGGGTGGTGAGCGACGCGGTCTGGAGCTACCGGGAGCCCTACCCGGCCGTGGCCGAGATCGCCGGGCGGGTGGCCTTCTACCCGGAGCACGTCACCATCGCCGTCGGCGACTGAGCGCACGACCGGCGGCGGACCACCGGCGGCGGAGCACGGACGACGACGGCAGGACCCGGAGCGGCCGGATCCTGCCGTCGTCGGACGGAACGGACGTCAGGCGTCGGCCTGGGCCGGCGGCACCTGCATCTCGGTGGGTTCGCTCGGCACGGCGAGCGGGGCACCGGTGGCGGCCACGACCTCGTCGGCGGTGACGCCCGGCGCCACCTCACGCAACACCAGCCCGTCCGGGGTGACGTCGATGACGGCCAGGTCGGTGATGATCCTGCCGACCACGCCTCGCCCCGTGTAGGGCAGCGTGCACTCCTCGAGGATCTTCGGGGAGCCGTCGCGGGTGGTGTGCTCCATGGCCACGATGACCCGCTTGGCCCCGTTGACCAGGTCCATCGCGCCGCCCATGCCCTTGACCATCTTGCCCGGGATCATCCAGTTGGACAGGTCGCCCTTGGCCGAGACCTGCATGGCGCCCAGGATCGCGGCGTCGATGTGGCCGCCGCGGATCATCCCGAAGGACGTGGCCGAGTCGAAGGTCGCGGCGCCGGTCTGCATCGTCACGGACTCCTTGCCGGCGTTGACCAGGTCGGGGTCCTCCTCGCCCTCGTACGGGTAGGGGCCGAGGCCGAGGATGCCGTTCTCGGACTGCAGGGTGACCTGCACCCCCTCGGGCAGGAAGTTCGGCACCAGCACCGGTACGCCGATGCCCAGGTTGACGAACTCGCCGTCCTCGAGTTCCATCGCCGCGCGGGCAGCGACCTGTTCGCGGGTGAGCGCCATCAGCTTCCGACCTCCTGGGGTGTTCCGGTGATCACTCGGTGGTCCCGTCGGCGCCGGCCGCGCTGGTCGGCACCGCGCCGACGTCCACGGCCGGACGCGGCCGGACCATGCGACGTTCGAGGCGCTTGAGCGCGATCTGCTCCGGGGTCAGCGCGACGACGCGCTGCACGAAGATGCCGGCCAGGTGGATCTGGGCCGGCGGGATCGCCCCGACCTCGACGATCTCCTCCGCCTCGACGATGGTGGTCCTCCCGGCCATCGCACACAGCGGATTGAAGTTCTGGGTGGTCAGGTCGAAGACACAGTTGCCGAGGCGGTCGGCCCTGGACGCCCGGACGAGCGCGAAGTCGGCGGTGATCGCCTCCTCCAGCACGTACTGCCGGCCGTTGAACTCACGCACCTCCTTGGGCGGCGAGGCCACCGCGACCGAACCGTCCGGGGCGTAGCGCCACGGCAGGCCGCCGTCCGAGACCTGGGTGCCGACGCCGGTCGGGGTGAAGAACGCGGCCAGGCCCACACCACCGGCCCGGAGCCGCTCGGCCAGCGTGCCCTGCGGTGTCAGCTCGACCTCGAGCTCACCGGAGAGGAACTGGCGCTCGAACTCCTTGTTGTCCCCGACGTACGAGCTGGTCATCCGGGAGATCCGGTGCGCCCCCAGCAGGATGCCGAGCCCGAAGTCGTCCACGCCGCAGTTGTTCGACGCGACGCGCAGGTCGCGGGCCCCGTTGTCCAGCACCGCCTGGATGAGCGCGCTGGGGATGCCGCAGAGTCCGAACCCACCCACCGCGAGGGACGCCCCATCGGTGATGTCCGCGACTGCGTCGTTGACGTCGGGTACCAGCTTGTCCATCGGGGTTCCCTCTCCTGAGATCGGCTGCGGACACTCGACCGGAGCGGGACGTCTCCGGAGCCGAGCGGGTCGGCGGCAGGGCACCGCCATCCGGAACGGCGTCAGGGGGCGGTTGCGACGTCCGATCCGGTGGCGACCACGGTGTCCCTGTCCCGCCCCCGGGGGCGCTTCGGGATGATCCAGGCCACGAACACCGCACCGACCATAGCGACCGTGCAGAAGGTGAAGGAAATGGTGTAGCCGGTCGCGTCCGGGAACCCGCCCGGCGGCGTGTGCACGGCCAGCAGCGCGACGACCGCCTGGCCACCGATGGTGCCGCCCACCGTGCGGGTCACCGTGTTGACGCCGGTGGCCTGGCCGGTGCGGTTCTGCGGCACGCTGGACATGACCAGGTTGGCCATCGCGGCGAAGGCCAGGGCCATGCCGACGCCCGAGAGTCCCGACCAGAGCAGCAGTTCCCAGGGTTTCGCGCGGGCCAGGGTGAGGCCCAGGAACGACACGGTGACGATGGAGCAGCCGACCAGCAGGCTCCGGCGGGCGCCGAGGAGCCGGTCGAAGACGCCGGAGAGTTGACCGAGCGCGACCAGGGCCACGGTCTGCGGTACCAGGTACAGGCCCGCGGTGGCCAGGCTGACGCCGTAGCCGTCCGCGCCGGTGCCGGGCTGCTGCACGAAGCGCGGCAGTAGCAGGAACGAGGCGTACATGCCCAGGCCGAGCATGAACGCCGCGACGTTGGTGGTCCACAACGCCCGCCGGCTCAGCAGCCGGACGTCCACCAGCGGAGCGGACGACCGCAGGTCTGACAGGACCCAGCCGCCCAGCAGCAGCACCGCCGCGACGAGCAGGCCGATGCTGCCCGCGGACAGCGGGCCCCAGCTGTTGACCAGGCTGATCAGCAGCAGCAGTGACACCAGCCCGCCGGCGAGCAGGGCGGCCGACACGAAGTTGACCCGGCCCGGCTGCAGCACGGGGGAGCGCGGGATGATCCAGACCATCGCCGCAGTGACGAGGAACATGACGACCAGCGGGATCCAGAACAGCCACGGCGTGCCCAGACCGTCACTGATCGGGCCGGCCAGCACCAGCCCGGCACCGCCGCCGATGCCGAACAGCGACGACATGAGCCCGACCGCGTGCGGGCGGCGATCCGGCGGGAACTCGTCGCGGATGATGCCGAAGGCGACCGGGAAGATGCCGGCGCCGCAGCCCTGCAGGACCCGGGCGACGATCATCGGCAGGAACGCGGTGGTCGACAGGGCCGCCACCACGGTGCCGATGATGAGCAGGCCCATCACCACGAAGAGCACGCGGTCCTTGCCGAACATGTCGCCGAGCCGGCCGAGGATCGGCGTGGCCACGGCACCGGCGAGCAGGTTGGCCGTCAGCAACCAGCTGGCCGCCTCGGCCGAGACCCCGAGCGAGTCCTGGAAGACCGGGAGCGCCGGGACCACCATCGACTGCAGGAGGGCGAAGCAGGTACCCCCGAGGATGAGGACGGTCAGGATGGCGGCGTGGGGAGCACGCCGACGGGTCCCGCCCGGCTGGTGTGCCGAACGGGACCCGTGTGCGGTGTGGCCCTCCGCGAGGGAGGGCCGGGAACTCTGCATCAGCCGGTGAACTGCCCGCCGGCCGGGTGCAGCATCTGACCGGTCATGAACGACGACGCCTTCTCGTCGGCCAGGAACAGACACGCCTGGGCCTGCTCCTCCGGGGTGCCGTTGCGGCCCATCGGAGTGATGCTCATGGCGACCTGGCCGGCCGGGCTGTCCTCGTCCACGTCCCACATCGGGGTCCGGGTGTAGCCCGGGCCCACCGCGTTGACCCGGATGCCGCGGGTGGCCAGCTCGACCGCCAGCACCTTGCTGAGCATGTGCACGCCGGCCTTGGACACGCAGTACGGCGCCGCGCCGGCCAGCGGGATCTTGCCCGCGGTCGAGGCGATGTTGATGATCGAGCCGCCGGTGCCCTGCTTGAGCATCTGCCGGATGGCGGCCTGGTCGGTGAGCATCACGCCGGTGACGTTGATGTCGATGACCCGGGTGAACTTCTCCACGTCCAGGTTCTCGACCAGGTTCGAGGCCGGGTCCTCGCTGCGGTTCACCGAGGCCACACCCGCGGAGGCGACGACGACGTCCAGGTGACCGAAGGTCTCGACGGCCAGATCGACCGCGGCCTGGTTGTCCTCGGCCTTGGTGGTGTCGGTCTTGATGGCGACGGCCTTGCGGCCCTCTGCCTCGACCAGGGAGATGGTCTTGCTGCCGTCGGACAGATCGGCGACGACGATGTCGGCGCCCTCCTTGGCGAACAGCACGGCGCAGGCCTGGCCGATGCCGCTGGCGCCGCCCGTGATCAGGGCGACCTTGCCGGCGAGGCGGCCGGTCGTGGTCGGGGCAGTCATACGGTGTTCCCTCCGTTGGGTTCGGGTTCGTGCCCTTGCAGGCGACGGGCCGACCGCGCAGTGGGCGGTCGGCCCGTCGACGAGGCGCCGGTCAGACCGGCTCTCGAGTGTTGGAGACGGATTCGTCCTTCTTGGCGACGACGCCCATCTCGCCCTCATCCTCCCGTTTCGGATCCTCGACCAGACCGGCGGGGGCCCGGGTCTTGATGCGACCGGACCAGACCGAGATGCCGACGGCGATGATCAGCGCCACGCCGTTGAACATGCTGGAGACCCACGGCTGGGCACCCAGGAAGGTCAGGCCGGAGACGGTGAATGCGAGGAAGTAGACGGCGATCAGCGTACCCACCACGTTGAAGCGACCCGGTGCGATGGTGGTCGCACCGAGCAGCGCGGCGGCCAGGGCCGGCAGCAGGTAGGACGGACCCACCGACGGGTTCGCCGAACCGGACACCGCCAACAGCAGCACGCCACCGACACCGGCCAGCGCACCACCCATGACGAAGCTCTGGATGGTGAGCCGATCGGCCGGGAGACCGACGATCTCGGCCGCCCTGGGGTTGGCGCCCACGCCCTGCAGGGCGCGACCCCACGGGGTGTGCTGCAGCAGGTACCAGGAGACCAGCGACACGGCGGCGAGGAAGTAGAGCGGGCACGGGATCCCGAACCACTCGCCGGTGCCGAGGTCCGTCAGCGCGGGGCTGATCCGCTCGATGATCGAGTTGCCGCCGGTGTACCAGGTGACCAGCGCCGCGATGATGCTGGTCATACCCAGGGTGGTGACGATCGAGCTGACCTTCAGCTTGGTGGTGGCCAGGCCGTTGATCAGGCCGATGAGGCAGCCGGCGAGCAGCGCGACGATGATGGCCAGCCACAGCGGCAGGCCGAAGTCGGACATCGCGGCGGCACACACGATCGAGGTCATGCCCATCAACGGCCCGAGCGACAGGTCGAACTGTCCGCCGACCAGCGGGAAGATGCTGGCCATCGCGATGATGCCGGTGAGCGACTCGTTGGAGAGCACCGACTTGATGTTGGCCACCGAGGAGAACTGCGGAGTGGCCGGGCTGAGGGTGAAGAACACGAGAACAATGACGAGCAGCAGCGCCAGGCCGTACTTCTCGACCAGCGACATCGTGCTGATCCGCTTCATGCGGCCACCTCCTTCGTTCCGATGGTGACTTCCAGGATTTCGTGGGCCTCGAGCGGCTGCCGCATCTCGGTGACGATGCGGCCCTTGGACAGCACGGCGACGCGGCCGCAGATGCGGGCCAGTTCCTCGAACTCGGAGCTGACCACGACCACGGCGCAGCCCTGGTCGGCAGCCAGCGCGATCAGCTTGTAGATCTCATCGCGGGCACCGACGTCGACACCTTGGGTGGGCTCGTCCAGCAGGAGCAGCTTGGGGTTCTGCCGCAGCCACCGGGCCACGATGACCTTCTGCTGGTTCCCGCCGGACAGGCTCTCGATGTACGCCGAAGTGCTGGCCGTCCGGATGCCGAACCGCTTGACGTCGTCGCGGGCGTCGGCGCGCTCCTTGCGGTCTCGCAGCCAGCCGCCCTTGAAGTACTTGTGCTCGTGGCCGGCCACCATGTTCTCCAGCACGCTGGAGGCGGGGAAGACGGCCTCGGCACCCCGGTCCTCCGGGACGAAGGCCATGCCGGTGCGGGTCGACTCGGCCGGCTTGTGACCGGCGAGCTGCTTGCCCTGGTAGGTGATGGTCCCGCTGGTGGGTGGGAACAGCCCGTAGATCATCTGCAGCAGCTCGGTACGACCGGAGCCGAGGAGGCCGGCGATGCCGACCACCTCGCCTGCCCGCACCGTGAGATCGATGCCCTGCAGTGGGCCGCCGACCAGGTTCTTCACGTCCAGGGTGATCTCGCCGTCCGAGGGACCCTCGGTGACGCTGGCCGCGGACTCGAGTCGGCGACCCAGGATCAGTTCGACGAGCGCACCCTCGGTGAGGTTCTCGCCGCTGATGGTGTTGATGTACTCGCCGTCTCGGAAGGCGGTGACCCGGTCGGCCACCTGCTTCACCTCGTCGAGCCGGTGGGTGACGATCAAGATGGCGTGACCCTGCGCGGCCAGCCGCCGGATGGACTCCAGCAGCAGATGCACCTCGGTGGCCGGCAGCGCCGCGGTCGGCTCGTCCAGGACGAGCACGCCGCCCTCCTGGTCGTCCAGGTCCTGCAGGGCCCGGGCGATGGCCAGCATCGCCCGCTGCGGCACCGACAGGGTGGCCGCCAGCTGCTTGGGGTCACCCTTGATGTCGAAGCGATCCAGCACCTGCTGCGCCTTGCGGTGGTTGGCCTTCCAGTCGATGCGG
Organism: Nakamurella leprariae; assembly: GCF_016918035.1. Lineage (GTDB taxonomy): Bacteria > Actinomycetota > Actinomycetes > Mycobacteriales > Nakamurellaceae > Nakamurella > Nakamurella leprariae. The sequence continues at coordinate 7,207 of NZ_JAERWK010000017.1, forward strand.
CCGGCCGAGCGGATGAAACCGGTTCCGAGGAACAGGTTCTCGGTGAGCGACATGGTCGGGAAGATGCCCGGATCCTGGTGTACGAAGCGCAGGCCGGCGGCCCGCGCTCCCTCCGGGGTCTGGGCGGTCAGGTCGATCTCCTGGCCGCGGATGACCGCGGTGCCGGAGTCGGCCTGGTGCACGCCGGCCAGGCACTTGATGAGGGTGGACTTCCCGCATCCGTTGCCGCCGATCAGCGCGTGCACCTCGCCCGCGTCGATCTGCAGCTTCACACCCTTGAGCGCCTTGGTGGCGCCGAAGGTCTTCACCACGCCCTGCGCGTCCAGGGCCGACCGCCGCGTGCTCGCGGCGGTCGGCACCTCGGACGCGCTCAGGAGCGAGTCATCGACGGCCGGAGCCGCCGGGTCGTGCTCGGCCGGGTGACTCACTGACCCGTCCAGGACTTCGTGTACACCTCGCGGAAGTCGTCGCTGCCCTGGTAGAGCTCACCGGACGGCGGCATGTCCTCCGGGTTGGTGTTGTCGATGATCTGCCAGCCCAGGCCCTGGTCCCGCGGCTCCTCGCCCTTGACGTAGGAGTTGATGGAGTCCATGGCGGCCCAGCCGATCCACTCCTGCGGCCACGCCGTGGTCGCCTGCAGGCCCTTGCTCTCCCGGATCAGGTTGAACTCGTCCGGCAGACCCAGCCCGGCGATGACCTGCATCTCCTTGGCCTTGGCGCCCAAGCCCAGGATGGCCTGGTTGTAGCCCGAGGTGACGGTGGAGCCGAACATCGAGGAGTTGATCTCCGGGTTCTTCAGCACCGCGGACTTCATCAGCTGTGCGATGGCGGCCGGGGTGCCGGAGGTGATGACGTCCCATGGCACGTCGATGACGGTGCAGGTCTTGCACTCCGCCATCCGCTCCTCGAAGCCCTTCTGGTAGCTGATGAGCACGGCGATCTGCTCGTTCTTCAGCACCATCGGGTGGGCCTTGCCGCCGGTCGCGGAGATGATCCACGCGGCGGTGTCCGAACCCCACTGCTCCCAGGCGTCGAGCAGGCTCGCGTACCGGTCGCCGAAGGACAGGTCCGCCGAGAACAAACTCTCGGAGCCGGGGTTCGTGTCGTCGCAGTCGAAGGCGTAGACCTCGGTGACCGCGATGTTCTTGGCCTTGGCGTCCTTCAGCTGGTTCGTCACGTACGAGCAGTCGATGGCGACCAGGACGAGGCCGGTGGCTCCGTTGGCGATCGCGTTGCTGATGCCCTTGGTGTAGTTGCCCGGGTCACCCTTGGCGTCGTACAGGGTGACGTCCCAGCCGAGCACCTTGCCGGCCTCCGCGGCCGCGTTGGCCGGGATGGCCACCGACGGGCCGGCGGCCGAGGACTGGATGATCCACACGTTCTGCTTGGGAGCAGCCGGGCTCGGGTCGCTCGGCGGCTCGGTCTGCCGACCCTTCCGGGCCACGACCAGCTGTTCGTCGGCCGCCGCCACGGCGGCCTGAGCGTCGGCATCGGATCCGCCACCACTTCCGGCACTGCCGCTGCTGTCCCCGCCGTTGGCGGGCGGGCTGCACGCTGCGACCAGGATCCCCAGCGCCGCCACTGCGGCGATGATGCCGCTCCGGCGGCGGCCTCGGCCGACCGCCGATCGAACTGACTTCACATCGATCTCCTTTGATCGCGCGAATGAACGGTAGTGAGTGTGAGCCTCGACCCTGCCCAGGTCAATGAACTGAGGCCGCCGATCCATCAGCGCAGCAACGACTCCGCCCGCCCGGGCGGGCGTTGCTAACAGGTATTAGTCTTCCGGGTGGCGGGGACAGCGCATCGACTCGTCGGTCGCGGTCTGCCCGTGTCGCCCACCTGATTCATCGTCGAGGAGGTCTCCAGTGCCGAAGGCAGTCGTCAACGGGGTCGAACTGAACTACGAGGAAGCCGGTGAAGGTCCGCCGCTGCTCCTCATCTCGGGCCTGGGAGCGAACCGCAACGCCTGGGCCACCGTCGTGCCGGTGCTCAGCCAGCAGTACCGGGTCATCACCTTCGACAACCGGGGCACCGGTCAGTCGGAGGTCCCGCCCGGGCCGTACTCGATGAGCGACCTGGCCGCCGACACCGCCGCGCTGATCGACCACCTGGGCATCGGCCCGGTCCCCGTCGTGGGCTGGTCGATGGGTGGCGTCATCCTGCAGGCGCTCATGGTCGAGCATCCCGGCAAGGTGAGCCGGGCCGTGCTGCTGAGTACGTTCCCGTCCTACACCTACGTGCAGCACGCCTGGCTGGACGGGCTGCTGGCGCTGCGTGAGCAGAAGGTGTCACCGCAGGTACTGGCCACCGCCAGCCTGCCGTGGGGCTTCACCGGGTTCGCGCTGTCCAACCACGACGCGGTCAAGGTCATGCTCGACATGGGTGCGCAGGATCCGGAGCCGACCTCGGCCGAGGGCTTCGCCGCCCAGGCCCACGGCATCCGCCGGTTCGACATCGTCGACCAGCTGCCGACCATCAAGAACGTCCCGACCCTGGTGCTGGTCGGGGCCGAGGACATCCTCACCCCGCCGGCCCAGGCGATCCAGATGGCCCAGGGCATCGAAGGTGCCGAGCTGGTCGTCCTGCCCCGCGGCAGCCACGGCATGGTCATCGAGTTCGGCGGTGCGGTCGTCCCGGTCATCCAGGAGTTCCTCGCCCGCTGACGGGCGGACGCGCGACTGACGTGGCGGGTGGGTGGTCCGGAGATCCGGTCCACCCACCACGCTGATCACGACAGCACGACCGGGGTCGCGAACTCCTCGAGCATGTGGCCCAGCTTGGTGCGCTTGGTGGAGAGGTACCGGACGTTGTCCGGGTGCGGGGTGGTCTGCACGGTCAGCCGCTCGGTGACCAGGACGCCCCGATCCTCGAGACCGAGCCGCTTCTCCACGTTGTTCGTCAGCAGCCGGACCTGGGTCATGCCCAGGTCCTTGAGGATCTCGGCGCCGACACCGTAATCGCGCGCATCGACCGGGTGCCCCAGAGCGAGGTTGGCCTCGACCGTGTCCAGGCCCTGCTCCTGCAGCTGGTACGCCCGCAACTTCTCGCCGAGGCCGATGCCGCGGCCCTCGTGGCCGCGCAGGTAGATCAACGCCCCGTACTCCTCGGACGCGATGCGCCGCAGGGATTGGTCGAGCTGCTCGCCACAGTCGCACCGGCGCGAGCCCATGATGTCACCGGTCAGGCATTCGGAGTGGACGCGGACCAGCGGCACGACGCCCGGCCGCGGGGTGCCGTGCACGAGCGCGAGGTGCTCGATGCCGGTGTCGGCGTCCCGGTACGCGGTGGCGCAGAAGGTGCCGACCCCGAGCGGCAGCGATGCGTTCCCGGTCCGGAGGACGCTGGACGGGACCAGCTGCCCCCGGCGGTAGCGGATCAGGTCGGAGATACAGATCAACGGCAATCCGTGCCGCTGCGCGAACTCGCGGAGTGACGGCAGCCGCGCCATCTCACCGTCCTCGTCGGCGATCTCGCAGATCACGCCGGCGGGGGCGAGGCCGGCCAGTTCGGCCAGATCGACCGAGGCCTCGGTGTGACCGGCGCGCTTGAGCACACCGCCGTCCTTCGCCGCCAGTGGGAAGGTGTGCCCGGGCTGGCTGAAGTCGTCGGGCCGGGCGCGCGGGTCCACCAGTGCCTTGATCGTCTCCGACCGGTCGGTGGCCGAGATCCCGGTGGTGGTGCGCGTGCGGTGATCGACGGTCACATGGAACGCCGTCCGCAACGGATCGGTCACCCGGGTGACCATCGGCGGGATCTCCAGGTCGCGGAGACGCGCCTCAGTCAGCGACACGCAGACGAGGCCGCGCCCGTGCGTCGCCATGAAGTTGATGTGGTCCGGATTGACCCGGGCGGCGGCCATGACCAGGTCGCCCTCGTTCTCCCGATCAGGAGAATCCACGACCACGACCATGCCCCCGGCGCGGATGGCCGCGACCGCGTCGTCCACCGACGAGAAACCCGGGGACGGATCGGTGTGGAGCTGTGGACGACTCCCGCGCTGCCTGTCGGAGGAGGCGGTCGGTCGACTCTGACTGTTCATCGCACCTCGATTACTGATCCGGTGGTTCAGTATTGCACCGGTCACAGTCGAGTGCCAAGGCTTGGGACGCTACCAATCGACCAGATGGCCGGCCACCCGAAGTCGAGGACGTGCGTGGCCCGGCGGTGCGGTGCGGCACGGGCGCGTGCGGCCGGTGACGGACGGCCAGCAGGTCGAGACTGGCGACGCCCAGCCGGGGGTCGACCGAAGACCGAGCCGGCGTCAGGCGGACGGACTGAGCAGCGCGAGCAGGTAGGTGAGCAGCGTCTGCCGGAAGTGGCCGCTCACCGAACCGTGCGGCGTCTCCAGGATGGCTTCGGTGTACACCCCGCCGGCCAGCATGCGAGCCAGGACCGAGGCGTCGGCGTCCGGCCGGGCGGTGCCGTTGCCCTGGTGGAACCGGATCAGTCGTTCGGGGATCTCGTGCGCCGTGTCGATGATGTTCGCCTTGTACCAGGACCACATCTCCTGGTCGACGCGGCTGGTCGTGGATGCCTGGTAGTAGGTGGCCAGGCCGGTCTCGGTGGCGAACAGGCCGGCGAAGAAGTCGATCATCGACGCCAGGTCGACCTCGAGCTCACCCGTCGGGAGGGGCGGCTCGTGCCCGTCCTCGCCGGACATGAGTGCGGCCCGCATGAGGTCCTCACGCCTCGGCCACCGCAGGTAGACGGTGTTCTTGGCGACGCCGGCGCGGCGGGCCACGGACACCAGGCTGAAGCCGGTCAGTCCGGCATCGGCGATCTCGTCCAGCGCGCAGCGCATGATCCGGGCGTCCACGGCTGCGGCGCGTGGACGTCCCGGTGAACGCCGGACGTCGTCGTCGCTCCGGACGGGGGCGGCTGCCATGGGTCGACGCTACCTGCTTCCGCAGTCGGGAGGGGATGGTTCGCGCGGGCGACCGGGTCAGGGCCGGAGCCGCCGTACCCGGTGGATGAATCGGGTTTCCAAGTGGCCCGGGGAAGATAGACTTTACCCATGTCGGCGCCACTGCAGGAAGATCCTTCGCCTGGGAACGAGCGGTCCACCCGCACGGGTCCCGGTCGGTTCCAGGACGTGGTGGAAGCGGCGCTGACCCTGTTCGCCGAGCGCGGATATCTCGGGACCAGCATGAAGGACATCGCCGGCCTGCTGGGGTTGCGAGCGCCCAGTCTGTACAACCACGTCGACTCCAAGCAGGAGCTGCTCCGAGAGATCATGGTCCGCACCATGAACGAGCTGCTGAATTCTCACCGCGCGGTCATCGCGACCAGCGCGGACGTGGTGGAGCAGTTGCGCCGGGCGATGGAGACGCACGTGATCTACCACGCGAACAATCCGCGGGACGTCCGGATCGGCAACGCTGAGATCCAGAACCTGGAAGAACCCGTCCACGGGGAGATCCTCCGCATGCGCGATGAATACAGCGCCTCCTGGCAATCGATCATCGAGCGGGGTGTCCGGGAGGGACGATTCGATTCTCCGTCGCCCCGGTTGTCGAGTTTCGCGATGCTGGAAATGGGCATCGGAGTTTCGATGTGGTTCCGTCCGGGCGGCCCGCTCACCGTGGCGCAGCTGGGCTATTACTACGGGGACATGGCGCTGCGATTGGTGAACGCGGCGCCCGCGGCGGTGGGTCGCGCCGGTGCCGCGATGGCCGGTGTGGTGATTCCGGCCCAGGTGGACGTCCATCGCAGTTGATCCGACGATCAGACGGAGCGGGCCCGGTCCGACGTCCCCTCGGGGATGCGGACCGGGCCCGTCGTCGTGGTGGGGCAGCTGATCAGCCGCCTCCACCGGTGGTCATGCTGCCGCCGTCGACCCGGTAGGTCTCACCGGTGATGAAGGCGGATTCGTCGGAGGCCAGGAACAGCACCATGTTGGCGATGTCGTCCGGCACACCCACGCGCGGAGTGGCCACGCCGGCCAGGGCGGCCGCCGGCATGTCCGGCACCGCGGCGAGCAGCTGCTCGGTCTGGATGACGCCCGGGGCGATCGCGTTGCAGCGGACGCCCTCCTTGCCGTGCTGGGCGGCGATGTTGCGGGTCAGCCCGATCACGGCCGCCTTGGTGGTGCCGTAGGCGGTCAACGCGGCGCCACCGATGAGGCCGCCGATGGAGGCCATGTTGATGATCGAGCCGCCGCCCCCGGCCACCATGTGCGGCAGGGCGAACTTGGAGGCCAGGAAGATGCTGCGGACATTGGTGGCGAACGACCGGTCCCACAGCTCGACGCTGGTGGACAGCACGGTGCCGTCCTCGAACCACGCGGTCGGACCGACCAGCGCGGCGTTGTTGTGCAGGATGTCGATGCGGCCGTGCCGCTCCATCGTGGTGTTGATCAGGTTCTCGATGGTGTCGCCCTGCACGGCGTCGAAGTACACCGCGCTGACGTTGTCACCGATGCTCTCGGCCACCTTGACGGCGTTGTCGTACTGCAGGTCGCCGATGACGACCTTGGCGCCCTCGGCCGCCAGCTTCCGCACCGTCGCGGCGCCGATGCCGGAACCACCACCCGTGACGATGGCAACTTTGCCTTCGACCCGTCCCATTGATCATTCCTCTCGGATTGCTTCGAAGTGCCGACACCTGCCGGCGCCGGCTGCACACCATTCCGGGTCGCGTCCACCGGGATCCGGCGGACGCGACCCGGAAGTCCTGCTGGTCGGGCCGCCGGAGCCCGGCGGCCGCGCATCACTTGGCCAGGAAGTTCTTGACCACGGTCAGGAACTGCTCCGGCTGCTCGAACATCGGGTAGTGGCCTGCGCCGTCGATGATCTCCAGCTCGGCGGTCGGCACCAGGCGGGCGATCTCCTCCGCCTGCGCCACCGGCACGACGCCGTCCTTGGCGCCGTTGACCACCAGGGTCGGGGCGTCCACGTAGGGCAGACGACGGGCCAGGCCGCGGTCGGCGATCGGCCACAGGAACTTGGTGGCCGTGCCCAGGTTCTGGGCCTGGAAGAACATCGCGCCGAACGGATCGTTGGGATCCTCGACGAAGATCGTCGGCTCCGGGTCCGGCTTGGCCGACGGATCGGCCCACAGCGCGGCCTGGACGTCCTTCGGGGCGCCGAACGGATCCTGCGGCGCCGGCTGGTCGTCGATCCAGACGCCGAACGAGTCGACCAAGACGAGCTTCTTCACCAGATGCGGGAAGAACGCGGCGATCTCGCCGGCGATCATGCCACCCGAGGAGTGCCCGACCAGAACCACCGGACCACCCAGGGTCTCGATGAACTTCCGGTAGAAGAGCACGAGATCGTAGATGTCGGTGAGGTTCTCGAAGCCCTCAGAGGTGCCGTAACCCGGCTGCTCCGGAGCGACGACGGAGTAGCTCTTCCCCAGCTCGGTCAGGAAGGCGGCTTCGCCCGGGTGCCGCTCGTAGCCGTGCAGGAAGACCAATGGGTCTCCACTGCCGGTGGTGACGACGTTCACGGTGAACGTTCCGACGTTCGGGACGTCGACGGTGCTCATGCTGTTCCTTTCGATCAGTCGATCACCGCTGGTGCGGTGGCCGGGGGAGCGGGCGGACCCGCCAGGGTTCAGGCGGATGTCGGGGACAGATCGGCCCTCGGTGCGTGGGCGGCGACCCGCTGCTGGCTGACCTGCGGCGTCCACCGGTCCTCGTACTCCGACCAGACGTCCCGGAGATGGGGGGCGACCTGGGTGCCGAACAGGTGGTTGTTCTCGGCGGCGACCTCCTCGGGGAGGTTGCCGATGTGCATGCAGGTGATGAGCTGGCCCACCCGCAGTTCGACGGCGAGATCGCGGACCCGCTGCCGCACCTTCTCCGGCGTACCGGCGATGATGAAGCCGAGATCGTCGTAGTCCCAGAAACTCAGCTCGCCCCGGGCGAGCTTGGCACGGACCTCCGGGCTGACACCCTTGGCGCGCCGGAGCTGCTCGCGCTGGGTGGCGATGCTGGTGTACCCCGGCGGTGTGCCGAAGTGCGGCTGGCCCTTCTGCATCGTGAAGAAGTAGTTGACCGCCTCGGCGTACTTGGCCTCGGCCTCCGCGTCGCTGTCCGCCACGCAGATCAGCTGGGTGAAGGCCATCCGGTTCGGATTGGCCTCGGCGCCGAGCTCGTCGACCCGGTCCCAGAAACCCTTGACGATCGGACGGGCGTTGTCGAGCCCCAGGAAGGACAGGTAGCCGTAGCAGTAGTCCTCCTGCAGCACCAGGTCCCAGGTCTCGACGCTGCCGGTGCCCGGCACCCAGATCGGCGGCCGGCCCTGGATCGGACGCGGCACCGCGTTCACGTAGCGGAGCTTGTTGTACTTGCCGTTGAACGCGAACGGCTCCGGCTCCGTCCACGCCCGGGTGATGAGCTGGCGGGCCTCGTGGAACCGGTCGCGGATCTCGGCCGGCGGGATCCCGTAGGCGAATGCGGTGTCCGGCGGCGTCCCGAAGACGAAGCCGGCGATGACCCGGCCCTCGGACACGCAGTCGATGTAGGCCATCTCTTCGGCCACCCGGATCGGTGGGTTGTAGAGGGCCAGCGAGTCGCCGATGATCAGGATCGCGGCGTTCTGCGTGGTGTCCGCCAGCGTGGCCGCCAGCAGGTTCGGTGACGGGGTCATGGCGAACGCCGTCTGGTGGTGCTCGTTGACGGCCAGGCCGTCCCACCCGAGGGCGTCCGCCTGCTGCATGAGCCGGGTGAACATCTTGTAGTGCTGTCCGACCGTGTACGGATCCAGGACGTCCCGGGGGATGTCCACGCTGACCGATGACACATCCTTCGGCAGATCGCCGTAGGTGGCCTCGGCGAACCAGTGGAACTTCATCGTTGAATGCTCCAGTTCTCGCGCGTCGGGACGGTGGACGGGACGATCAGAAGTCGGGGCCGAGGCCACTGATCGGCGGCATGCCGGAGTGGGCGTGCAGACCACCGTCGACGGTGACGTAGGTCCCGGTCATGAAGCCGGCGTCGTCCGAAGCCAGGAAGGCCACGGTCGCGGCGATCTCCTCGGGCTTGCCGTAGCGACCCATGGGGATGGCGTTCTTGATGCTGTCGTAGATCTCCGGCGCGCCGTCCTTGAGGGCGGACTCGATCGGCGGCGTGCCGATCGGGCCGGGGCAGACCGCGTTGACGCGGACCCCCTTGCGGGCGTACTCGATCCCGGCCGCCTTGGTCATGCCCAGGATGCCCGCCTTGAGCATGTTGTAGACACCCAGGCCGTAGTCGCCGGCCAGGCCGGACACCGACGAGGTGCTGACGATGGCGCCCTTGCCCTGCGCGACCATCGGCACGAGGGCCAGTTTGACCGCGTACCAGTACGCGACCAGGCTGATGTCCAGGGACCGCCGCACGCCTTCCAGCGTCACGTCGCCCATCCGGCCGCTCTCGAACCAGACGTGGTTGTTGTGCAGGATGTCGAGCCGGCCGTGCTTGTCCAGCACGTTCTGCACGGCCGCTTCGATCGCCTCGGGGGTGCCGGCGTCGGCCTGCTGGTAGTCGACCTCCGCGCCGGTCTCCTTGATGGACTCGGCGACGCCCTTGACGGCGTCCTCGCGCAGGTCCAGCAGCAGCAGCTTGGCGCCCTCGGCGGCCAGCCGGCGGGCGGAGGCCTCGCCGATGCCGGAGCCGGCGCCGGTGACGATCGCGATGCGGTCCTGGAGGCGGTTCTGAAGGTTCAGCGCCATTGCTTCTCCTCGTGCCAGTGGGTCAGTGAGTGGATCGGGGTGTTGCCGGTGGTGGGACGGGACGAGATCAGGCGGAGACGCCGTGCTCGGCCGGGAGCTCGACCTTGGGAGCGGCGACACCGGCGGTGCTGCCGCCGTCCACGGTGATCACCTGGCCGTTGATGTACTCGCCCTCCTTGGAGGACAGGAACGCGACCACGTTGCCCATGTCCTTGCCAACTCCGCCGCGGATCCATGGAAGGGTGGAGAGCACGCCCTCCTCGACGCCAGGGACGTTGGCCAGGACCTGTTCGGTGAGGACCGCGCCTGGGGCGATGCAGTTGGTGCGGACGTTGTTGCGGCCGTACTGGACGGCCATGTACTTGGTCAGGGCGGCCACGCCGGCCTTGGAGATGCCGTAGGCGATCAGCGTCGGCGACCCGGAGAACGCCGCGATCGAGGCCATGTTCACGATGGACCCACCCCCGCGCCGGATCATGTGCGGCACAGCCAATTTCGACAGCACGAAGGTGCTGCGCAGGTTGACCGCCATGGTGCGGTCGTACCAGTCGATCTCGGTGTCCAGCAGTGTGGTGTCGCGGCTCCAGGCCGCAGCCGTGATGGCGGCGTTGTTGTGCAGGATGTCGAGGCCGCCGTGCTGCTCGACGACGGCGTCGACCAGGCTCGTGATGGAGTCGACGTCCGAGGCGTCGTACGCCACGGCCGAGACGTTCGATCCGAGTCGTTCGGCGGTGGCCTGGGCCGCCTCCGCCTGGATGTCCCCGATGACCACCTTGGCGCCGTACCCGGCGAGCACTTCGGCGGTGGCGGCGCCGATGCCGCCTGCCGCACCCGTGACCAGGGCCACCTTCCCGGACAGATCCGTCATGCAACTCCTCCTTTGGAGTTCGCGGCACCCCGGAGCTCCGGTGGACCCCGATCCTGCTGTCTGGCAGCATTTCTGGGGATTCCATCGGGCGTCGGGTGGTGTACGGTGAGGAGACTAACGAGTAGTCGTTCGGTGGGCAACCGCCGGAGGTCACCCCCGGCGCCTCACCGGTCGTCCTGTCCAATGGTGGAGAAGGAGTGACATGATCAAGCTGACGGTGCTCTACCAGGAGCCGGCCGATCCTGAGGCGTTCCGGGAGCACTACCTGAACGTGCATTCGCCGCTCGTGCGGGCACTGCCGGGTCTCGACAAGTTCGAGGTCGCTTTCGCCGCCCCGGGTCCGGACGGTTCGAAGCCGCCGTTCCACCTGGTGTCGGAGCTGTGGTTCCCGGACGCCGCCACCTTCGGTGCGGCCATGCAGACGCCCGAGGGTGCCGCCCTCGCCGCCGACACCCCGAACGTGGCCAGCACGCCGTCGACCTCGGTGATCACCGAGATCGTCTGATCCGACCCCGTCCGTTCCGGTTCACCCGAGGAGACCATCGGTGCAGATCCACGTCGACCCGTCCGCGTCGGACGACGCCGTCAGACTGGTCGGACCGGACGACTTCAAGTCCTTCGCAGTGATCAGCCCGGGCGGCCTCGACGCCGCCAGGGCTCCGCTGCAGGCGGCGGGCGTCGCCGTCGAGGACGAGCACGCCTGGATCCCGGTCGATCTGCTCCGCCGGCTCGCCGGCCCCGCAGCGGACGCCGACTGGGAGACCGGCCTGGCGGGCATGCTGAAGTACGCCCAGTCCAAGGGCTGGTACCGGGACTCCGACAGCAGCATCCGCGCTCACGTCGAGTCGGCCGGCTGACCGGACGTTCCACCGGCTCGGTCCGCCCCGACCCCGTCTCGCGGCGAGACCGGACCCACCGCTGTTGCACCTGCATCCCCGGCCCACGCGGGCTGGCATCTCGCAGAAAGGCTGGACCGATGAAGTTCCACTGGTTCGCGCAGTACTACTACACCAAGCTCGCCGAGAACTACGGCGACACCGTCCACAGCTCCTGGGTGGACGCCCCGATCTCCGCTGCCGATCCGGAGCAGATCGGTGAGGACTACCGGATGTACCTCCGGCTCATGCAGCGTGCCGACAGGGAGGGCTGGGACTCGTTGCTGCTGAACGAGCACCACCAGACCTCCCTGGCCATGACGCCGTCGCCGAACCTGTTCGCCTCGGTGCTGGCCGCGACCACGGAGAACGCCGCCATCACCCTGTGCGGCAACTCGCTGGCCCTGTACAACCCGCCGGTCCGCGTGGCCGAGGAGATGGCCACCCTGGACACCCTGTCCGGCGGCCGCCTCATCGCCGGCATCGTGTTCGGCACCCCGATGGACACCGCCTTCTGCTACGGCGTGCCGCCGATCGAGGCCCGTGAGCGTTTCCACGAGGCCCGCGAGCTGGTCACCCGGGCGTGGAAGGAGCCGGAGCCGTTCGCCTTCAACGGCACCTACAACAAGCTCCGCTACGTCAACATCTGGCCGCGGCCGATCCAGAAGAACATCCCGATCTGGATCCCGGGCTCCGGCTCGGTCGAGACCTGGGACGTCGTCAACGACAACGACTACTGCTACGGCTACCTGTCCTTCTCGGGCAAGCAGAGCGCCCAGCCGATCGTGAACGGTTTCTGGGAGTACACGGAGTCCACCGGGGCGAACATGAACCCGAACCGGATGGCCTTCACCCAGGTGATCTGCACCGCCGACTCGGACAAGGAGGCGGAGGAGAAGTACTACGACGCCATCCGGTACTTCTACCGTCAGAACCCGGTCGCCCCTGAGTTCGGTGGCCCTCCCGGATACAACTCGCTGCCGTCGATGCGCGCCATGCTCGGTCGTGAGAAGACCATCTCAGCCGAGCAGCGGGCCAAGGCGGCCAAGGGCGAGCTGTCCTTCTGGGAGTACGACGAGCTGGGCTACATCATCGCCGGCACCCCGGAGCGGGTCGAGCAGCGCGTGCGCGAGCTGTCCGAGGAGCTGCGCATCGGCCAGCTGATCACCTGCATGCACATGGGCAACCTGGACGAGGAGACGGCGTCGATGAACGTCGACCTCTTCGGCCGTCACGTGATCCCCAAGCTCCGCGACGTGCACTCGGAGTACGAGGACCACTGGACTCCGCAGGAGAGCCAGCGTCGGGTGGCCGCGGCCGCTGCCGCCAAGCTGTCCGCCGCGACCGTCTGACGGTTCCGGTCCGACTGTTCGACGAGGGCGTTCCCGCCACGGCGGGAGCGCCCTCGTGGCGTTCCGGGGCGTCCGCTCGTCTCCCGGCGGCACTGCGCCGGCGCGACCCCGCGTGCGGCCTGGTGCGGGCTTGCATCCGGCCCGGCACCGGAGTGGTCTGGTGCCGGGCCTGAACTCGGGACAGACCGCCGGTCAGGCGGTCCGGGTGGGCCTGTTCACTGAGCAGCCCAACCTCCGTCGATGGTGATGATCGATCCGATGAGGTATCGCGCGGCGTCCGAGAGCAGGTACTGCACAGCGCCTTCCAGATCTGCCGGGGTGGCGAAGGCGCCGAGCGGGATCTGGTTGAGCAGCCGGTCGCGGGACTTCTCGTGACCGCGCATACCCGCGGTCATCGAGGTCTCGACGTACCCCGGAGCGACGGCGTTCACCCGGACCCCCTGGGGCGCCCACTCGACCGCCAGGGTGCGGGTCAGCATGTCGATGCCGCCCTTCGAGGCGGCGTACGCGGCCAGGCGCGGCGCGGCGACCGCGCCGTGGATGGACGAGACGTTGACGATGCTCCCGCTGCCGGCCTCGAGCATGACGCGACCGGCGGCGGTGGCGGCGATGAACGCGCCGGTCAGGTTGATGTCGATGATGTTGGTCCAGTCGGCGAGGCTCAGTTGTTCGCTGCGGACCAGCACCGGGCTGATGCCGGCGTTGTTGACCAGACCGTCCAGTCGACCGAACCGCGCGACGGCGGCCTGCACGCAGGCCTCGGCGACCTCCGGGTCGGTGACGGAGCCGACGACGATCTCGGCCCGCCCACCCTCGTGCTCGATGTCCTTCTTGATCGTGTGCAGAGCGTCGCCGGAGCGGGCCTGCAGCACGAGGCGGGCGCCGTTGGCGGCCAAGCCGCGGGCGATGCCCTCGCCGATGCCACGACTGGCTCCGGTGATCCAGACGACCTTGTCGGTGACGTCGAACGGTGTGCTCACGAACTCCTCCGGTCCCTGCGGCCGACCACGGGGGTCGGGACCGAGAGGTCCGGGCCCGCATTGGCCGAGGATCTGATGCACAGCGATCGGGACGAGTCGGCGCGTCCCCGAGTGGCACGCATCACGGTGTGACGCGTGCCAAGAGGATAGGCATCCGGGCTCCGGCCGGGCAAGCCGTCCGGCCGGTCGGTTGGGAACGGTGCCGGGCACTGTGAACTGCGTCGACGAGCACTGTCGTCCGGCCCGACCTACCCTGGCGGCGGGATTCGCGTGTGTCCCCGTCAGCGTCGACGGGACCGGACGACAGGACGTGGACCATGGGGTGTCGATCGCATCGGCGCGCACCGGCGAGGACCGGTGCGGCGTGCTGCGGCGCACGGCGGCAGCACGCGAGCCGGGGCGGTGGCCGGTCGTGATGGCCGGATTCCTGGCCGTGGTGGTCGGAGCGGTGATGGTCGCCTGTGCTCCGTACGCGCGACAGGACTCGGCCCGTCGGGTGCCCGGTAGCCGCGCCGCGGACCGCTGGCTGTGGTTGCTGTCGACCGTCGGAGCGGCCTCGGGCCTGGCCGGATCGGCCGTGCTGCACCGCGGGATCGGCTGGTGGGCGCTGGTGCTGTGGATCGGCATCCTGGTCTTCGCCCAGGCCGTGGTGGCGATGTACCGGTGGTCCGAACAGGCGCCGCGGTGACGTCGAGGCCGCGGGTGTCACGGTGACTTGACTGCGCGGCGGCGCTTGAACGAGACGGCACCGGCGAGCAGTCCGGCCACGAACACGACGGTCAGGATCAGCCACAGCGGGGTGGTCAGAGTCATCCAGAACAGGTCGACCGACACCCGGTTGCGGTTCTGGGTGATGAAGACGATGGCCAGCACGATCAACACGATGGTCAGCCATCGGCGCTTGAAGAACCGTCCGGCCGGACTTCCGGTCCGCGGGCTGCTGGGGGGCGTCGACGGTGCGGTCATGGTTCCTCCCGAGATCGAACGGCCGGCGTCGCCCAGTGTGTCCAACGGTCCCCCGGGTGGCCAGTGTTGGTCGCCTGCCCCCGTCAGCTGACGGCGATTTTGGGCGGGCTGTCGAGTGCGCTAGTGTCGGTGACCGCGGCGCGCGGGGGTCGGGATCGGATCCGAGCGCCGTGAGTGTTGTCGAGGGCCTGTAGCTCAGGCGGTTAGAGCGCTTCCCTGATAAGGAAGAGGTCGGAGGTTCAAGTCCTCCCAGGCCCACTGCGGAAGCCCTCCGGCGACGAGCCGTAGTGTGGTCGAACCGGAGCGGAACGGCACACCACGGGAGGCTGACCCATGAAGAAGGCGCTGTTCTTGATCGCGCTCGGCGCGGGCGCAGTGTTGTTCGCCCAGAAGCGCAAGCGCGAGGCGGAAGCAGAGGCCGCCCTGTGGGCCGAGGCCACCGCCGCCACGCCGTCGCCGGCTCCCGGCCCGGTGCCGAGCCCCGGCGACACCAGCGCCAAGCCCGCTCCGGTGACCGTCGCGTCGACGCCCGCGGCCAGTGCTCCGGCGAGCGAGTCGGCCACCACGGCTCCGGCCACGCCGTCTCCCGCCCCGCCGACGGGCCAGGCCGGCGCCGGGACCCCGATCCCCGGCAGCACTTCCTGAGTGTAGCGACGCTCTGTCGCCGGCTCGCCGGCGGCTCCGGGGACGTAGCTCAATTGGCAGAGCACCGCCTTTGCAAGGCGGGGGTTGGGAGTTCGATTCTCCTCGTCTCCACCACGACCTGATCGTTCGCCGGCGTCGGTGGTCCCGTCCAGTTCTGCGATGAGACCGCCTGTTCCGCCGCAGATCTCGCGCCTCCCCGCGCCCCCGTCTTTGACCGGCCAGGAGTGCGAGTCCAGCCTCCACGGCGCGCATCATCGCGCTACCCACCCTGGTCGGCTGCATCGAGTAAGGCCAGGCTATCCTCACTGGTGGAGGTGCGGCATGGTCAACTGGCAGCGCGGTGTCATGCGGGTGATGCGGATCGCCAACCACCCGGTCCGGGTGGTGGCGGTGCACGACTTCACGCCCTGGTACCGGCGGATCACCTTCAGCGCCCCGGCCTTCGTCCGGCAACTCGAGGCGTTCCCGACCGCCTGGTTGCGGTTGTGGGTGCCGCATCCGTCCCGCGGGGACGGCCACCTCAGCCAACGCGGCTACACCCTGGTCGACGTGTGTCCGGACGCCGGGACCTTCGGGCTCGATTTCGTGCTGCACGAGGTCGAGGGACCGGCCGGCGACTGGGCCCGGACGGCGGCGGTGGGTGACGAGCGGGAGGTGTCGATCACCCCGTCCCGGCCCGGGATCCCGGACGGTACCGAGCGGGTCGTGCTGGCCGGCGACGTCACCGCCCTGCCGGCGATCAACAGCTGGGTGCAGGCGCTGCCGGCGGACGTCCAGGTGTCCGTGTCGATCGAGGACGGCCATGCCGACGTCGTGGACCTGCCGCGGGCCGGACGTGATCGTCTGCAATGGCACTGGATCACGCCGGAGGGTGACCGGGGCGGGGCGCTGGCCGCTCACCTGGCGACCGCCGAACGGGCCGGTCCCGGCGTCTACGCCTGGGCGGCGGGGGAGAAGTCGCTGGTCAAGGCGGTCCGGCCGGTGTTGCGGGAGACGCTCGCCCTCGACCGCGCCCACCAGTTCACCCAGTTCTACTGGATCCACGGCCGGGCGACGGGCTGATCACCGGGCGCGGACGGCCACGGGAGGCCGGCGAGGGTGTCCTAGGGTTGGTCCGCGGTCCGCAGGGGTACCGAGGGCCGACTCGATGGGAAGGGCGGACCTGCGATGCCTCTCGAACGCCGGCCGTTGCGGCTCCGGCTGGTGACGCTGGCTGCCGCGGGCGCGCTGGTGGTGCCGTCGGTGGCTGCCTGCAGCAGCGACGAAGCCGACCAGACCGCCTACTGCGTCGATCAGGACAACCAGGTGGTCGACGACTCGAACTGCGACGAGAGTCGTGGCTACGGCGGCGGTCTCTTCTTCCTGATGATGGCGGCCGGCGGATTCGGGCGGGGTTCGGTCATCCCGTCGAGCGCCATGTACTCCAGTCGGATCAACCCGGCCGACAGCGCGGCCCGGGCCGGCGCCGGCCTGCCGGCCACCGGTCGGGCGGCCGGCACCACGATCAAGTCGGGCGGCATCGGCAAGGGCGGCGGCGGCAGTTCGGGCGACACCGGATCCGGCAGCTGATGCGGCGTCACCAGGACGGCGTGCTGCGCCCCGGCTGGCAGGCGCAGATCGTCGCGGAGGGCCTCGTCTACCACGAGAGCGCCGACGGCCGGGACCCCCGCTCCTACTGGACCGAGGCCGAGTACTACTCCTTCACCGCCGCGGAGGTCGAGCGGCTCGCATCGGTCGCCGACACCCTGTTCGACCGGATGCTGGTCGAAGCCGGTGATCATGTCATCGCCAACAAGCTCTACGACCGGCTGTCGATCCCGCAGGTCGCCGTGCCGGCCATCGAACGGTCCTGGCACGAGGACGCGCCGAGCGTCTACGGCCGCTTCGACCTCCGGTACGGAAACGACCCGGATCTGGTCGACCGGGACCCGTCGCTGGCCACGCCGAAGCTGCTGGAGTTCAACGCGGACACCCCGACCAGCCTGCTGGAGTCGGCGGTCATCCAGTGGAACTGGTTGCTGGGCAACGATGCGGTGCAGCACCGCGACCAGTGGAACAACATCTACGACGCGCTGACCGCGGCGTGGACGCGCAACCTCGCGATGCTGCGCAACCGCACTGGCCGGCAGGTTCCGCGGGTGCACTTCACCTGGACCTCGTTGGAACAGTCCGGCGAGGACAAGTTCACCGTGCTGTGCCTGGCCGATGCGGCCCGGGCGGCGGGCGTCGAGACCAAGTTCCTGCACACCGAGGACATCCGCCTGGTCGAGGAGCACGAGCAGGTCCCGCTGAACGGCGTCGCGGTGCACCCGGGTCGGCTGCTCGACCAGGACGGTGAGGACATCGACGTCATCTTCAAGCTGTACCCGTGGGAGGATCTGGCCCGCGACCGCTTCGGCCCCTCGGTGCTGTGGAACACCCTGCAGCCGGGCGGCACCGTGTGGGTGGAGCCGCCGTACAAGATGCTGTGGAGCAACAAGGGCATCCTGGCCGTGCTGTGGGAGCTGTTCGGCGGCGACGCCGAACTGTCCCAGTACCTGCTGCCGACGTACTTCCTCGGCGAGGAACCGGCCGGTCTCACCGATTTCGCGCAGAAGCCGCTGTTCGGCCGGGAGGGCGCCAGCGTCCGGCTGGTGCAGGACGGCCGGGTCCTGGCGGTGAACGGCGGGCCCTACGGCAGTGAGGGCAGCGTCCGCCAGCAGCTGGCCCCGTTGCCCGACTTCCACGGCGTGGACGGGCCGCACCACCCGGTGGTGGGGGTGTGGATGGTCGACGGCGAGGCGGCCGGACTCGGCATTCGCGAGAGCGCCACGCTGATCACCGACAACCGCAGCTCGTTCGTGCCGCACTGCATCATCGACTGACCCAGCCGACTGACCCAGCCGACCCCAAGGACAGGACCTCGTTGACCGACATGATCACCGATCAGCCGTACGTGCTGCCGGACTGGGAGTCGTGGGGCCTCGCCGGACTCAAGATCCTGCTCTTCGTCGGCCTGCTGGCCGCGCTGTGGGAGTTGATCAACGCGTTGACGCACGTCGACGACGAGCAGGAGCTGTTCACCCGGCGGAACGTGCCGTACGCCGTCGTCCGCATCGCGCTGGTAGCGGCGCAGGCCATCGCGATGGTGCCGCTGCTCGGGTACACCACCGGCGCGTTCTGGAGCGAGCTCGGCACGTTGGCCGGGTGGGGTGTCGGCATCCTCGTGGTGCTGCTCGCGCTCGGGGCCGTGGGCAACCGGGTGCTCGGGGTAGGACCTGCGCCGAGCGCGTCGGCCGGGTCGGCCGCGTTGCCGGCGGCGGTCGTGCAGGGCGGCTTCCTGGTCGCGGCCGGACTGGTGTTCCACGCCGCGCTGAGCGGGACGGCGCCGTCCATCGGGACCGCGATCGCCTCGAGCCTGGTGTTCGCCGCGCTCGGCCTGGTCGCGCTGCTGCTCGCGCACGTGGTGATGATGACGATCGGCCCGTTCGGCCGGCACGTGCGGCCGCAGGGCAGCAACCTGGCCACCGCGGTGATGACCGCAGGGGTGTTGATCGGCCTGGGCCTGGTGCTGCGGACCGCCATCTCCGGCGACTTCATGGGGTGGGGCGCCGGCCTGGCCGGCTTCGCCGTCACCGCCGTGGCCGGCCTGATCGGCCTGCTGGTGCTGGTCTGGCTGATCGACCTGCTGATCATCCGCAGCCGGCACATGCGCGACATCGTCGGCCGGGACGAGGTGCTCCCCGCGGTGGTGATGGCGACCATGGTGGTCGCAGTGAGTCTCGGGGTCAGCGCCGTCCAGTTCTGATCGACGGACAGTGCGCGCACCGGCGAAACTCGACGGCGACGACTCACAGTCCCCAGACGGGAGCCACCTCCCGCAGGAAGATCTCCGCGCCCGTCGGGCCGATGCCCTCGAACTCCTGGCCCTTCCAGGACACCTGCCGCCGCGACGCAGTCCCCCGTCGGTGTCCTTGATCCGCCCGATGCTGCCGTCGTACCGCTCGAGGACGTCCCGGCCCAGCTGGATCAGCTCACGGGCGGTCGAGTCGTCGAAGCGGCGGTAGCCGCCCGCGGCGAGCAGCCGCACCACGTGCTGCCAGTTCGCGTCGGCCAGCGTGCGCGGGGCGAGCAACCCGTCGTCGTCGAGCTGCCGCCAGGCGCCGGCCGCGAGGTCCTGGTTGATCCGCGCGCTGAACAGCAGGCAGACGACCAGCCATCGGAACACCGGCCCGTCGGCACCGTCGGCCAGGTCGATGCCGAGGTCGTCGGTCCGGGGCGGTCATTCGTGCCCGTCACGGACGGGTCAGCCCTGCTTGCGCTGCAGCGCCTTGCCCAGCTCGTGCTTGTTCATCGACGAGTAGCCCTTCACGCCGGCCTTCTTGGCCCGCTCGACGAGCTCGTCGCGGGTGTTGCCCTCCACGTCGATGCCGCCGTAGGTCTCGCCCTCGCCCTTGATCTTCTTGTGCTGCGGCTGCTTCGAGCGGGAGTCGGACGGACCCGTCTCGTCCTTGAGCTCCCAGTGGTCGCCGACCTTCTCGGCGATGTTCTTCACCGATCCCCAGGCCACGCGATGGGCCTGTTGTTCGCTGTCGTACTGCTCGTGCGCGGAGTCGAGGGTCTCCTCGTAGGCGTGCTGCACCTTCTTTGGTGACCGCTCGAGCGTTCCCGGTAGCTCTTCCTCGTTCGCAGGCATTCCGACCTCCCCTGATCGACGGCTCGGGTTCCATGCTCGCACCAGCGGTACCCGGGCGCCGAGCCGTCAACCGATCACACTGACCGGCATGCCCCCGACCTCACCGCCGGACGCAGGCCGGCGGGGTGCCGCTGGCCGCTGCCGACGCCGGCATCTTCGCGCTGGACGAGATCGTGCTGCATGGCTGGGAGCTGGCCGTGGCCACCGGTCAGCCGGACACCGCCGACCCGGGCGCCGTCCGGGCCTGCGCGGACTTCCTGGTCGACCAGCCGCGGGCGCCGCAACTGCTCGGGCCGGTGGTCCCGGGTCCCGGCGGACGTTCCGGTGCTCGATCGGCTCAACGGCCTGGGCGGCCGGGATCCGGGCCGGCGACCGCCGCGGAGCTGACCACGCCGGGCCCTTGCTGGCCTGGAGCGGGTGCGGCCTGCGAAGGTGACCGGGTGAGCTCACAGGACCGCCGCATCTACGTCCTCGTCGACGGGGAGAACATCGACGCCACCCTCGGCGTCACCATCCTCGGTCGCCGCCCCCAGTCGGACGAGCGTCCGCGGTGGGAGCGACTGCTGCAGTGGGCCCAACAGCACTGGGGCGGTACGCCCAGCGGTCTGTTCTTCCTGAACGTGCCGAACCGGAGCATCCCGGGCCCGTTCGTGCAGGCGCTGGTCGGCGCCGGCTACACCCCGATCCCGTTGGCCGGACCGAGCACGGTCAAGGTCGTCGACGTCGCCATCCAGCGCACCTTGGACGCGCTCAACGACCGTGACGGCGACATCCTGCTGGTCAGTCACGACAAGGACTTCATCCCCAACCTGCGGCCGCTGGTCGACGGGGTGCGCCGCATCGGCCTGGCCGGGTTCACCGAGCACATGGCCGGGGCGTACTCCGAGCTCACCGAGCAGGGCATGGAGATGATCGACCTGGAGGACGACATCGCGGCGTTCAACCAGCGACTGCCGCGGATCCGGGTGATCGAGCTCGACGCCTTCGATCCGGAGACGTTCCTGCGGTAGCGCACACTGGGACCAGTGACCCGCCTGCCGCTCCCCGTCCTGACCGATCCGGCTCCTGTCGAGCCGGGTGGGGCCGACGACCGCGCGGCGCAGCTGCACGCCGACTGCGGCAACTGCGCCGGCCTGTGCTGCGTGGCCTTGGCGTTCGTCAAGATGGGCGGGTTCGCGTTCGACAAGGACGCCGGTGAGCCGTGCCGCAACCTGCAGGAGGACTTCGGCTGCGGCATCCACGCGCAACTGCGCGAGCGTGGATTCCCGGGCTGCACCGTCTTCGACTGCCAGGGCGCCGGGCAGAAGGTCACCCAGCTGACCTTCGCCGGCCGCGACTGGCGCGACGAGGACGCCGACCGGGAGTTCATGTTCGCCACGTTCCACGTGATGCGGCCGCTGCACGAGCTGCTCTGGTACGTCGTCGACGCGCTGGCCCGGCCGGCGGCGTCCGCGCTGCACACCGAGCTGGACCGGGCGTACGAGCACATCGACGCGCTCACCCGCCGCAGCGCCGAAGAGATCATGCGCAGCGACCTGACCGGAGAACGCGAGCGGGTCCGGGAGGTGCTGATCCGGGCCAGCGCGCTGGTCCGGGCGGGCGTCCGCACCGGGCGCCGGCCGACCCGCGCCGGGCGCAGGGCGCAGCCCGGGGCCGACCTGATGGGCGCCGACCTGTCCGGACAGGACCTGCGGGGGGTGGACCTGCGCGGCGCCCGGCTCATCGCCGCTGATCTGCGCGGCTGCGACCTGCGGGAGGCCGACCTGATCGGCGCCGACCTCCGCAACACCGATCTGTCCGATGCCGATCTGTCGACGGCCCTCTACCTCACCCAGATGCAGGTCAACGCGGCCCGCGGCAGCCGGGCCACCCGGTTGCCGTCGCGGCTGCGGCGGCCGTCGCACTGGTCCTGAACGCGGCGACTCAGCCGGCCGGCTGCCAGCCCAGCGTCGGTCCCAGCCGCGTGGCCAGGTCGGTGAGGATCTGCACGTGGTCGTCATGGTCGAAGCTGAAGGGCAGCGCGACCGTCACCTCGTCGGCGCCCCGGAAGCCGGCGTGGGCCCAGAGCTGGTCGGCCAGCTGCTCGGACGGCCCCAGCAGGTCCCGGGCGAACAGCATCCGGCCAGGCCCCTGCGGGGCCGCCGTCCGCGGGGTCCGCGCGTCCACGTAGGCCCGGTACCGGGCGATCTGGTCCGGTGTCGCCGAGTCGGTCGGGATGATCACCAGGCCGTGCGACACCCGCCCGGTCGGATTCGTGTCCCGGAAGGCGTCGATCTGCCGCCGCTGGATGGTGGCGAAGTCGAACGCGCCGTCGACGTCCGGCTCGCCCTCGGCCCGGACCACGCTGCTGGACAACAGGTTCAGCCCGTGCTCACCGGCCCACCGCGCCGACGTGGTGCTGGCCGCGCCGTACCACATGCGGTCGATCAGACCCGGCGAGTGCGGCTCCACCCGGTCGGAGAAGACCTCGATGCCCTCGGTGCCGCGGAAGCCCGAGACGCGCTCGCCGCGGACGAACCGCAGCAACCGCTCGACCCGCTGGTAGCCGAAGTCCTCGGCGTCGGCGGTGTCCGGGTAGAGCGCCTCGCGGACGTCGTCCCAGCGCATCGGCAGGCCGACGCTGACGCCGGGGTTGATCCGACCACCGGACAGCACGTCCACCGTGGCCAGGTCCTCGGCCAGTCGCAGCGGGTTCTCCCACCCCAGCGGGGTGACCGCGGTGCCGAGTTCGATGCGGGACGTGCGTTGGGACGCGGCCGCCATCATCGCGATCGGCGACGAGATGCCGTACTGGAGGTGCCGGTGGCGCAGCCAGGCGGAGTCGAAGCCCAGCTGCTCACCGAGTTCGATGATCGCCAGGGTGGACTCGTGCCCCGGGCTGGGATCGGCGCTGTCGAACAGCCCGATGGTCAGGAATCCGAGGCGCCGTACTGGCTGCCCGTGTTCCGGCATGGAGGTCCTCCCGCGACCGAGTTGATGAATCAACCATATCGTGGGCGTCCGGCGTTACGGAGTGGCCAGGGCGCGGACCGCCGCTGGGCGGGGGTTGGCCGGGGCGCCGATGAGCCGGGTCCGCAGCGCGTTGGCGGCCAGTGCCGGGTGGAGCAGGTCGAGCGGTGAGCCCATCAGGTGGAAGGTCCGGTTGATCGCCCGGCCGGCCCGGCGGTCGCCGTGCACGGCCAGCCGGGCCACCTCGCCGACCCACCAGCGCAGCGCGGCCTGCACCCCGCTCATCGGTCCGAGCCGCTCCGCGGTCCCGGCCAGCTGGGCGTCGGCCCCGGTGGCCATGGACCAGGGCAGCAGGGTCTCGACGGCGAAGTCCCGGAGCAACCGGGAGGTCCGGCCCGGGCGGGAGTCGCTGCTCAGCGACCGGTGCAGCAGCACGGCCTCCCGGGCCGCGACCGTGATGTCCTGCCCGTAGACCGGGTTGAATGCGCAGAACGAGTCGCCCAGCGGCACCAGGTCGTCGGGCCAGTGAGGCACCAGATGATACGCACGCCGGCGGTTCTCGGTCTGCCGGTGGACGGCCACCGGCCCGGCCGAATCGGCGCCCGCGGCCAGGTCGGCCAGCACCGGATCGCGCATGGCGTGCAGGAAGTCGTCGAACCCGGCCGCGTCCCGGGGTGGCCGGTGCTCGCCGAGCCCGACCGCGCCGATCAGCCAGCCGCCGCCCTCCACCGGCAGGGCCAGCCCACCGCGCGGTGATCCCGGGGTGGCCGCGACCACCACCCCGGCCAGCTCCCGCGGGTCCGGGCCGCCCTGGTACCGACGGCTCGCGTACCCGACGCCGGCGTCCAACTCGGTCACCGTCGCGGGTCGGACGTGCAGCTCCTCGAGCCAGACCGGCAGCCGCGAGGAACGACCGGACGCGTCGACCACGATGCCGGTGTGCCAACGGCTCTCGCCGTCCTGGCCCAGTACGGTGACCGACCAGGCGCCGGCGGTCCGGGCCACCGACCGGACTCTGCTGCGGTCGACGATCCGCACGCCGGGCAGCGCCAGCACCCGTTGCCGAACCACGTGTTCGACCAGAGGACGGGTCGCGGAGACCACCTCGAGGCCGGGCTCGTGCACCGACCAGCCGCGTGGGTCCAGCCAGGCCAGCATGCCCGTGTCCACCGGCACGCCGCCGGCCGCGACCAGGTCGGTCCGGATGCCGGGCAGCAGCTCGCCCATGGCCAGCAGGCCACGGTGCAGCAGCACGTGCGGCTGGCGGCCCTGCGGCACGCCTGGCCGGGGCACGGCCTCGTCCGGCAGGTCGTCCCGCTCGAGCAGGACGACGGACCGTCCGGAGCCGGCTGCGGCCGCCGCGGCGAACAGTCCGGCCAGGCTGGCACCGATCACCACCACGTCCGCGGACGAGGGCACAGCAGTGGTCATCCCGTCTCCTCGGCCGGTGCGTCCTGGTCGCCGAGCCGGTCGGTCGGCGGATCGAGTACCGCCCGCACCACCGCGTCCGGATGCAGCTCGGGCAGCCAGTGGCCGGCGTCGAGCTCGACGAACCGGTACGGCGCCTCGACGTGGTCACCGGTGTGCTCGGCGGCCGCGCGCCCCAGGAAGGGGTCGTCCGAACCCCACACGTACGTGGTCGGCACCCGCGCGGGGCCGACCCGGTCGAACAGGCTGAACAGCCCGCCGCGGTACCAGTTGATCGCGGCCGTGCGGGTCGCGGGATCGGCCATCATCGCGGTGAGCCGGTCCGCCACCTCCGGCGGCAGACCGTCCGGGCCGGCGGTCAGCGTGTCGCGCAGCGTGCGGGACAGGGCGAGCTCGGGCAGCACCGGCAGCTGGAAGAAGCCCATGTACCAGGAGCGCAGCGCCTGGCCGCTGGTGACCAGCGACCGGGCCAGCGCACCGGGGTGCGGGGTGGACAGCACGGTCAGCCCGGAGAGCCGCTCGGGCACCGCCGCCGCGGTCGCCCAGGCGACCCCGCCGCCCCAGTCGTGCCCGACCAGGTGCACCCGGTCGGCGCCGCTGGTGTCGATCAGCGTCACCACGTCGGCGACCAGCTCGCTGATCCGGTACGCCCAGCGCCCGGACGGGCGGGCCGTCTCGGCGTACCCGCGCTGAGTCGGGACCAGCGTCCGCCACCCGGCGGCGACCAGACCGTCGGTGACCCGGTCCCAGCTGGCCGGGTCCTGCGGGAACCCGTGCAGCAGCACCGCGATCGGCGCACCCCGATCACCACCACGATCACCGCTGTCGCGCACGGGGAAGGTCAACCGGCCCCGGCTGAAGGTCTTCACCGCGTCCACGGTAGCTCCGCGCGGACGCCGCCCCCTTGTCTGTTCCATCCCCTTGTCTGTTCCATGCCCTTGTCTGACGGATCGATCACCGACACAGTGGGCGCGGCAGTGATCGGCGGCCCGGAGTCCCTCGTGGGATGCGGGCCGGGGACGAGGAGGCCCGTGTGGCGCTCGGCGACGTGATCAGGATCGACGACCGGACGGTGCTGGTGGTGGGCCAGGAGATGGTCATCGCCCGCAACCAACCCGATGTCGGCAACGCCCTGATCCACCGGGTCGGTGAGCTGCTGGTCATGGTGGACACCGGGGTGACCACCGCGTTCCGCGACGCGCTGCGCCGGGCGGTGACCACCGTCGGTGACTGGACGGACCTGCTGCTGCTGACCAGTCACGGGCACGTCGACCACATCGGCAACAACGACCTGGTCGACGACCTGGTGGCGCAACGGGGCCGCGGCGGCACCGTGACGCACTTCGTCCCGGCGCGGGACGTCGCGCAGATGCAGGATCCGCGCGACTACTGGGAGCGGGTGTTCGACCGGGTGGCGGGGGTGGTGCCCATGCCGGCGCAACCGGCCGTCGTGGCATCGAAGGTGGTCTCGCTCTTCCAGCCGATGACGCCGTTCGGCCGGACCACCCGCACGTTCGAGGAGCTGCCGCTGGAGTCGATCCGCATCGGGTCGCAGCGGTCCACCGGGTGGACCTTCGCCGACGGGGCGGTCCGGGTGCTGCGCAGCCAGGGCCACTGCGCCGGTCACGTCGTGGTGCACCTGCGGGACGCCGGGGTGCTGCACCTGGGTGACGAGCCGAACGGCGCCTGCGGGGTGA
The DNA here is from genome assembly GCF_016918035.1 of Nakamurella leprariae. GTDB lineage: Bacteria > Actinomycetota > Actinomycetes > Mycobacteriales > Nakamurellaceae > Nakamurella > Nakamurella leprariae. Next base: position 33,302 of record NZ_JAERWK010000017.1, read on the forward strand.
TGGTCGACGCCGACCAGCTCAAGCTGACCGAGACCTGGGCCGCCGCCGCCACGATGATCGACGACGGCGTCGTCACCACCCTGACCGACGGGCACACCCCGGGCGTCGAGGACGCGCAGCAGGCGGCGGCCCGGCTGGCCACCCTGCTCGAGCAGGCCGCGACCCTGCAGAGCCGGTCGGCGGAGCTGGTCGCGCACCACGCCGAGCTGCCGCCGGCCGACTTCGTCGGCGACTACACCCGCCTGCTGGGCGAACTCGACGTGGGCGGGGCCAACCCCAACCCGATGTTCATCGGGATGATGGCCCTCAACACGCTGCGGGAGCTGGGCTGGTCGCCGGACGGCGCCGTGCACCGGCCCTGGCGGCCACCGACGGCCCGGGTGCCGGAGCGGACGGCGGTGGCCAGGGCGGCCGCCGGGGTCTCGGCCGGAGCCGGGCTGGTGGCCTGGTACGCCCGCGGCCGCAACCGGTAGCCCCGCGGTCCGGACAACCGGACCGACACCGATCATCACCGCCCACATCATCACCGACCGAGCTGAGAGGTCGCCCATGCCTGCCCGCCTGGTCGTCACCGAGAACATCACCGTGGACGGCGTCGTCGAGATGGTCACGGACTGGTCCGCTCCCGACGAGGAGATCGATCCGGAGCACGCTGCCGTCAGCGACCGGCACATGGCGGTGGAGCAGGCGGTGCTGCTCGGCCGGCAGACGTTCGAGGACTTCCGCGGGTACTGGCCGGCCCAGACCGACGACACCACCGGCGTCACCGCGCACCTGAACCGGGTGGACAAGTACGTGGTGACCCGGGCCGGCCTGCCCGACCCGGGCTGGGAGCACACGACGGTGCTGACCGGCTCACTCGTCGACCAGGTGGGCCGACTCAAGGAGACCGGCGACGGCGAGATCGTCGTGACCGGCAGTATCAGCCTGGTGCACGACCTGATCGACGCCGGACTGGTCGACGAGTTCCGGCTGTTCACCTATCCGGTCGTCGTCGGCCGGGGGCGCCGGCTGTTCCGGGACGGGGTGATCCCGCCGCAGCTGCAGCTCCGGGAAGCGCAGCCGTTCGCCAGCGGAGTGCTGCTGGTGACCTACGCCGTCACCGGCTGACCGTCCGGCGTATCAGGACCCCGCACGGATGCTGCTCGGCGCCGTGGCCGGCCTGGTGGTGGCCGGACCGCAGTCCGGCGAGATCGTCCGCGCCGCGCGGCAACTCGTGCGAGTACAGCAGCCTGGCCAGCACGTCGTGGGCGGCGGCCGCGGCGACCAGCACGCCCAGCCCGCACCGGCACGGACGGGCGGTGCGGCATCGGGTCCACCCCGACCTGGAAGCCGCCCCAGCCCACACCCGCTTGGGCACGGTGCCGCGCCGACGCTGCAGGTCGGCGAACAGGAAGCCGGGCGTCCGGGGTGGAGCGGTCGTGGACATGGCGCCAGTGCAGCAGCTGATGGAAGACCGTCTCGTCGATGGACCCGGCCACCCCCACCCGATCAGCGCGCCGGTCAGGACGGAGCGGCCGGTCATGGGTGTCTCGTTCCGCACGGGCCGTCCCGGCGCGGCCGTGATGCCGCTGGTGGTACCCAGCGGATCGGGCGGCGACCCAGCTCGAGGTCAGCCCGGGGTGGCTCCGCACCCGCAGGAGTCGCGGTGCCGGAAGTCGGTGGGCACCAGCTCCTGCCGCGGCGGGGCGTCCGGCTCGGCGATCCGCTGCAGCAGCATCGCGACCGCCCGGTCCGCCATCCCGACCAGGTCCTGCCCCATGGTGGTCAGCCGGGGCGTGAACACGTCGGCCCACTCGAAGTCGTCGAAGCAGGCGAGGGCCACGTCCTGCGGGACCGCGAGCCCGAGATCGGCCAGTCCGCGCATGGTCCCGATGGTCATCACGTTGTTGGTCGGAACCACCGCCGTGGGCCGGTCGGCGGACGCGAACAGGTCTCGGACGACAGTCCGGGTCACCTCGACGTCGGACGCGCCGGCCACCACCAGGCGCGGATCGTCGTCCAGACCGAGTCGGATCACGGCCCGACGGTGCCCGTCGAGCCGGTCGACGGTGGTGGCCAGGCCCGGCAGGCCGCCCACCACGGCGATGCGCCGATGCCCACGGTCGGCCAGGTGCGTGGTCAGCCGATCCACCGCGGTCGCCCCCTCGGACGCGACCTGGTCGCACGGCACGGCCGAGAAGCGGTCCAGCAGGACCAGCGGGGTCCCGGACCGGACGGCCAGCGTGGCGTCCGGGTCACCGCCGCTCACGGACCCGTTCGTCGGCCCGTGCGGGCGGGGGGCCGGCGCGAGCAGGATGCCGTCGGCGCGCAGGTCCAGCAGCTGGGTCATGACCCGGTGCTGGACCGCGGGATCGTCGCGAGTGTTGTGCAGCACCACGGTGTATCCGTGTGCGGTGAGCCGCTGCTCGAGCGTGTCCACCAGGACCGGGAACGTCGAGTTCGCGGTCACCGGGACGCAGACCCCGACCATCATCGTCCGGGAGGTGGCCAGCGCGCGGGCCACCGTGTTGCGTCGGTAGCCCAGCTGCTCGATGGCGATCCGCACCAGCTGTTCGGTCGCCGGGGTCACCGACCGGGTCCCGTTGACGACGTGCGACACCGTCGACAGGGACACGCCGGCGACCCGGGCGACATCGGCCATGGTCCGTCCGCGCTCCATGGGTCACCTCGTCCAGGCGGGCTCGCAACCGGTTGCGCAAGCGCTTTCCTCACCCTACGGTGGCGTTCTCCGTGACGTGCGTCACGTCTGTCGGGCTATCCCGTGGACCATCGGACAAAGGAGTCCCGAAATGTCCCTGCAGCTGTCCGGGCCGTCCTCCGCCGGCCGGAGGCGGTCACTGTTCGCCGGTGTCCTGGTCGTCGCCCTGGTCACCACCATCGCCTGCGGCGGGTCGGACGACGCCGGATCGAGCGTCACGTCCGCCGCCTCGGCCGCCACGTCGGCCGCCGGGTCCGCCGCCAGTTCCGCGGCCGGAGGCGCGACGTCCTCCGCGCCAGACCCGGACGCGGGCGCCGGCGTCACCATCGGGCTGATCACCAAGACCGATTCGAACCCGTTCTTCGTGTCGATGCGGGAGACGGCCCAGGCGCGGGCCGAGGCTCAGGGCGCCGAGCTGGTCGCGTTGGCCGGTGAGTTCGACGGTGACAACGAGGGCCAGGTGTCCGCCATCGAGAACCTGGTCAGCCAGGGCGTCGACGGCATCCTGATCACGCCGAACTCGTCCACCGGCATCCTCAACGCCATCGAGCAGGCGCGGGACCAGGGCATCCTGGTCATCGCGTTGGACACCGCGACCGATCCCGAGGACGCGGTCGACGCGACCTTCGCCACCGACAACACCAAGGCCGGCGAGTTGCAGGGCCAGTGGGTCAAGGCGACGTTGGGGGACACCTCGCCCAAGGTGCTGATGCTGGACGGGACGCCGGGCGGCACGGTCGACACCTTCCGGCACGACGGCTTCCTCGCCGGGATGGGGCTGACCAACGACAGCCCGGAGATCCTGGGCATGGAGAACACCAATGGCGACCAGACCAAGGCGCAGACCGCGATGGAGAACCTGCTGCAGCGCGCTCCGGACGCCAACGCGCTGTACACCATCAACGAACCGGCCGCCGCCGGCGGCTACCAGGCCATCGAGTCGGCCGGCCTGACCGACCAGATCACCATCGGCTCGATCGACGGCAGTTGCACCGGTGTGCAGAACGTGGCCGACGGCATCATCGGGGCGACGGTCATGCAGTTCCCGAGCCGGATGGCCGAACAGGGCGTCGACGCGGTCATCGCGTTCGCGGCCGACGGGACCAAGCCGAGCGGGTTCAACGACACCGGCTCGCAGCTCATCACCGACCAGCCGGTGGACGGCGTGGAGTCCGAGGACACCACCTGGGGTGCGGAGAACTGCTGGGGCTGACCGACTTCCGACCCGTGCGCGGCCGGCCGGCGCCGATCGGCCCCGGCCGGCCGGCTCAACCACCTGCGACCACTCCGGGAGGACGGATCCGTGACCGGAACCCCCACCGCGCAGCGCATGGCCGAGGCACCCCCGGCCCGCCGGGTGACGCTGGCGGGCGTGCTGCGGCAGCCCCTGCTCGGCCCGCTCGCCGCACTGATCATCGCCATCGTCGTCTTCAGCATCATCACCGACTCGTTCCTGCGACCACAGAACCTGTCGCTCATCCTGCAGCAGTCGGTGGTCATCGGGATCCTGGCCGTCGGCCAGACGCTGATCATCCTGACCGGCGGCATCGACCTGTCCATCGGCGCGGTCGCCGTGCTCGGCACCATCGTCATGGCCAGGACCAACGACGCCTCCGGCAGCTTCCTGGCCCTGCTGGTGGTCCTCGTGCTGTGCGCGCTCATCGGGGCGGTGAACGGCGGGCTGGTCACCTCGTTGCGACTGCCACCGTTCATCGTCACCCTGGGCACCTTCACCATCCTGTACGCGACGACCCAGCTGGTGGCCGGTTCGGCCACCTACCAGGTGCCTGACGGTCCACTCACCGTGCTGGGAGAGACGTTCCGGATCGGTGGCTTCGTCACCACCTACGGGGTGGTCGCCATGGTGCTGGTGTATGCGGTCGCCTGGTACGCGCTGTCGCAGACCGCCGGCGGCAAGCACGTCTACGCCGTCGGTGGCAGCCCGGAGGCGGCCCGGCTGTCCGGCATCCGCAGCAACCGGGTGCTGATGAGCGTGTACGTGCTCACCGGTGTCATCGCGGCGATCGCGGCGTGGGCGGCGCTCGGTCGCATCCCCAACGCGGACCCGAACGCCTACCAGAACGCCAATCTCGAGACGATCACCGCGGTGGTCATCGGCGGTACGAGTCTGTTCGGCGGCCGGGGCAGCGTGCTGGGGACCCTGGTCGGGACGCTCATCGTCGGCGTGCTGCGCAACGGACTGACCCAGGCCGGCGTGGACAACCTGTACCAGAACATCGCCACCGGGGTCCTGGTCATCGCCGCCGTCGCGCTGGACCAGTTGGCCCGCAGGAGGAACCGATGACCGAGACGATCAGCGGCACCGGGACGAGTGCGGCCACCCGGCCGGTGGTCCCGGTGCTCGAGGCCCATGGGTTGGTCAAGCGGTACGGCAACGTCACCGCCATCAACGGCGCGGACTTCGAGTTGCACCCGGCCGAGGTGCTGGCGGTCATCGGCGACAACGGGGCCGGCAAGTCGAGTCTCATCAAGGTGCTGGCCGGGGCCGTCGTCCCGGACTCCGGCGAGCTGCGGATGGACGGTCAGCCGGTCAGCTTCCGCACCACCCGGGACGCCCGGGCGCACGGCATCGAGACCGTGTACCAGGACCTGGCCGTCATCCCAGCGCTGGACATCGCCAGCAACGTCTACCTCGGCCGGGAGATCCGCCGGAAGGGCTTCATGGGCTCGGTGCTGCGCCGCCTCGACATGCCGGCCATGCGCAAGGACTCGGCCGACCACCTGGCCGATCTGCGGATCGGGATCAAGTCGGTGAGCCAGGCCGTCGAGACGCTGTCCGGCGGTCAGCGACAGGGGGTGGCCGTGGTCCGGTCGGCCACCTTCGGCCGACGGGTGATCATCATGGACGAGCCGACGGCCGCGCTGGGCGTCCGCGAGTCCGGGCAGGTGGTCGATCTGATCAAGCAGTTGCGTGACCGGGGACTGCCGGTGGTGCTCATCAGTCACGACATGCCGCACGTGTTCGAGGTGGCCGACCGGATCCACGTGCACCGGCTCGGGCAGCGGGCCGCGGTGGTCCGGCCGAGCGAGCGGACGATGTCGGAGGTCGTGGCCCTGATGACCGGCGCCACCGAGCCGACGGAGCGGGAACGCGCCGGTGGCTCGTGACACACCCCGCCCGCTGGGCGTCTTCGTCGGGTTGGCCACACTCGACATCGTCCACCGGGTGACGGCTCCACCCGCCCGCAACGAGAAGATCACCGCCACGCGGCAGGACGTCGCCGCGGGTGGGCCGGCGGCGAACGCGGCGGTGGTGTTCGCCGCCCTGGGTGGCCGTGCCCGACTGGTCACCGCGCTCGGTGTCTCGCCGGTGGCCGACCTGATCCGGGCCGATCTCGTCCGGGCCGGCGTCGAGGTGGTCGACCTGATCCCGGATGATCCTGCCGCGCCGGCCATCTCAGCCGTGACGGTGGTGCAGGGCAGTGGCGATCGGTCGGTGGTCTCGATGGACGCCACCGCCCGGACGGTGCCCGCGCCGGCCGATCCGGTGGCGCTGGTGGTGCCGGCCGATGTGGTGCTCGTCGACGGGCACCACCCCGATCTGGCGGTCGCCGCGGCCACCGCCGCGGCGGCCGCCGGCATCCCGGTGGTGCTGGACGCCGGTCGGTGGAAGCCGGTCTTCGCTCGACTGGTGCCGGTCGCCGACGACGTCGTGTGCTCGGCCGACTTCCGCTGGGAGGGCCGCGGCACGGTCGACGACTCGGCCGCCGCCCTGCGCGCGCAGCCGGGAGCGGAGCGGCTGGTCGCCGTGACCCACGGATCCGATCCGATCATGTGGTGGCGCGGCGAGCGCGGCGGCGAGGTCGCCGTGCCGGCGGTCGAGGCGGTCGACACCCTGGGCGCCGGCGACGCGCTGCACGGTGCCCACGCCTTCTTCCGCGCCCACCCGGAGATGAGCGATGCGGACCGACTGACCCGGGCCGCCCGGATCGCGGCGCGTCGCGTCGCGAGCGTCGGGCCGCGCGACTGGCTGGACGAGCTCCGGCGGGGGAGTCGGTGATCCGGTGACCGAGCCGTCTGAGGTGCCGTCCCCGGTGGCGCTGCCGATCACCGACCTGGTGGAGCGGGCTCGCGCCCTCGCGGTCCCCGGCGGGCGCAGCATCCTCGGGATCACCGGGGCGCCCGGCGCCGGCAAGTCGACGGTGGCCGCGGAGATCGTGGACGCTCTCGGCCCGGACACCGCGGTGCTGGTGGCCATGGACGGCTACCACCTGGCCAACGTCGTCCTCGAGGCCCTGGGCCGCCGGGACCGCAAGGGCGCCCACGACACCTTCGACGCAGCCGGCTACGTCGGGCTGCTCGTCCGGCTGCACCGATCCGCCCGCGGCGGGCCCGGCGCAGCGGAGACCGTCTACGCGCCGGAGTTCCGTCGGGAGATCGAGGAGCCGATCGGCTCGGCCGTCCCGGTCCCGCCGGACGTGCCATTGGTGGTCACCGAGGGCAACTATCTGCTGCTGGACCACGGTGCCTGGCCCCGGGCCCGCGCGCTGCTCGACGCGGTCTGGTACCTGGCACCGGGCGAGGACATCCGGCAGGACCGCCTGGTGCGCCGGCACCAGGCGTTCGGCAAGTCACCGGCGGACGCGTGGGCCTGGGCGTTGGGCACCGACCAGCGCAACGCCGATCTGATCGCGGCCACCGCGCACCGGGCCGACCTGGTGGTGCGGGTGACCTGACCTCAGGACGCCTTCTTGCTCCGCCTGCTCGACGACTTCGCCGTGGTGGACTTCCGACTCGTTCCCGTCGTCGACTGCTTGGCCGTCGACTGCTTGGCCGTCGAGCCGGAGGTCGATCGCTTGGCGCCGGTCCCGGACGTCGACTTCCGCGCCGAAGTGGAGCGGCTCGACGACTTCGAGCTGCCGCCCTTGGACCCCTGCACGCTGCGTCGCAGCGCCTCCAGCAGGTCGACCACCTCGGTCGGCTCGGGCGCCGCCTTGGCCGCCTTGGCCGTCCTGCCCTTGGCCTTGTCCCTGACCAGCTTGGCGACGCGGTCGGTGTAGGTGTCCCGGTAGTCCTCGGGGTCCCAGCGGCCGGTCATCGACTCGATGAGCTGCTGGGCCATCTTCAGTTCCTTGCTGCCCGCCTTGCCGGACTTCGGCAGTTCCGGCAGTTCCTGGCCGGCGTCGCGGATCTCGTCGGCGAAGAACATGGTGTGCAGCAGCAACAGGTCGCCGTCGGCGCGGACCGTGGCCAGGTACTCCTTGCCGCGCATGACGAACGAGCCGATCGCGGCCCGGTCGGTCCTGGCCATGGCGTCCCGCAGCAGGCCGTACACCTTGGCCGACTCGGGCGTGGCCGGGCCCAGGTAGTAGGTCTTCTGGTAGTGGATCGGGTCGATGTCCTCGAGGTCGACGAACGTCTCGATGTCCAGCGAGCGGGAGCGCCCGGGCGCCACCGAGTCCAGCTCGTCCTGGTCCAGCAGCACCAATTCGCCGTCCTCCCCGACCTCGGTGCCGCGCACGATGTCGGCGTAGTCGACCTCCTTGCCGGTCCGCTCGTTGACCCGCTGGTACCGGATGCGGTCGGTGGTGCCCGCTTCGAACTGGTGGAAGCGGATCTCGTGCTCGGAGGTGGCCGAGTACAGCCCGACGGGCACCGAGACCAGCCCGAAGCTCAGCACACCGGTCCAGATCGCGCGGGCCATCAGCGTCTCCTGCTCGTTGATCGGGGTGTTCCTGGGGATGTCAGTTCGCGCACCCGGGCCTGGGTGGCGGCGAGCGCCTGCTCGGCCCGGTCGAGCGCCGACGAGGTGCGGGCCTGCTCCCGTTCCCGCTGCGTCAGGTCCCGTCGGGCGGAGGCCAACGCGTCCTCCAGGCGGTCCACCTCGTCGCGGGCGTCCCGGGCCGCGTCGGTCGCCGCCCGGGCCGTGGCCCTGGCCTCGGAGCGCTGCTCGGTGGCGTCGGCGACCGCTTGCCGCGCCTGCTCGAGTTCCCGCTCGGCGCGGTCCCGCTCGCGGGCCGCGGCGCGGTCGTCCGCGCTGTCATCGGGGGAATCATCGGGGAAGTCATCGGAGGTGCCGGTCCGTCCGGGCCGATCCGATCGGGTCGCAGCTCCGCTCGCGCCACGGTCGCCCAGTCCGCTCAGGCCACCGAACCCGGTGTGCTCGAGGGGCTTGGTGAGCCGGGCGGCGCGCACCGCGTCGGCGGCGTCCTCATCGGCCAACGCCGCCTGCAGGGTCGTCTGCACCGCCCGGGCGGTGTCCTCACTGACCGCCTGCCCGGCGTCCCTGGCCAGCGCCCGCGCCTGCTGCACCAACGCGGCCACCACCCGGTGCTGCTCGCGGGCCAGCGTGCGCAACCGGTCGCCGCTCAGCGCCGCAGTGGCGTCCCGGAGCCCGGCCCCGAGCTGCAGCAGCGGGTCGATCTCGTCGGGGTGCTGCCGGACGAGTTGGTTGGTCAGCCAGGCGGCCACGTTCGGTTTGGTCAGCCGGCGGATCGCGCCGGCCAGCTGCTGGTCACCGTCGCTCTTGGCCTGGCGTTCCCGCTCGGTGCGGGTCGGGGTGAACTCGTCCAGCGGCAGCCCGTACAGCTCGTCGGCCACCTCGTCGAGATCCATCCGGACATCCTGCCGGTGCGTCATCATCTGGGCTGGTCGGGGTGGTGTGGCGGGTGATCACGGCCGGAGATGCCGGGCGGCCCTTCCGTGCCGGACGGCGGGACGCCATGCTCGTCCCGGATCATTCCCGGACCGCCGTACGGGGTTGTCGACCGGATCCGGTGGCAGAGGGTGACGATCTTGCTACAACCTGCAACGATGGTGGGGCCGGACGTCGCGTCAGCCCGGTCGGCGGTCGAGGGGGAGGCAGAACCACCGTGAGTGACACCCAGCAACACCCCGGGGCGATCGGACCCGATCCCGGTGACGGCGGCGGAACCACCGCCGTCCATCCCGGACCGCCGGCGCCCACCGGGGCGACGGCTGCAGCGGCCACGGCCACGGCGACGGCGTCGGCCGCCACCGAGCCCGCCGCAGCCGGAGAGCCGAAGCGCAAGCCGTGGCCACTGCTGCTGGCGACCCGCTTGCCGTTCACCACCGGCTACGTCGTCATCACCATGGTGCTGTCGATCGTCTTCGGCACCCTGTGGGGCGGGATCGAGCAGAAGTCGATCTACCCGCACGTCGCCTACGGCCTGCCGGCGTTCGAGGACGGCCGCTGGCTCACGTTGATCTGGGGCAACTTCTTCGCGCTCTACCCCGTGTACTACCTGTTCGTGGCCGGTGTGTTCGCCGTGCTCACCGGGTTCGCCGAGTGGCGCCTGGGCACGGCCCGGACGGCCCTGCTGTGCACCGTCTACCAGATCGCCGCGGTCCTGATCGTGGCGCTGGTCTTCCTGGTCTTCCGCGATTCCGGCTGGGGCTGGGTGGCCGAGCGGGCCTCCGAGACCGACGTCGGATTCTCCGCCGGCATGCTCGCCGTGCTCAGCGTGGCCACCGCGACCGTTCGGCCGCCGTGGCGACTCCGGCTGCGGCTGGGCATCTGGGTCTACGTCGGCTTCTCCATCCTGTTCATCGGGCAGATGGCCGATGCCGAGCACCTGGTCGCCGTGCTGCTGAGCCTGCCGTTCTCGTCCAAGCTGGCCGGCCCGCACGCCCGCCCCGCGCGGGCCCTGCCCACCCGGCACGAGCTGCGCCTGCTGGCCATGGTCGCCGTCGTGCTGCTGGCGGTCCTGCAGGCGCTCGCCGACTTCCTGCCCGACCGGCTGACCCCGTTCGGCTCCACCAGCGACGAGCCGATCTCGTGGACCTACCTGCTGCCGATGCTGCTGATCTCGGGGCTGATCGCGAACGGGCTGCGCAAGGGGTACCGGTGGGCCTGGTGGTGGGGCGTCGTGCTCTGCGTGTTGCCGCTGCTACTCATGGTTCTGGTGGTGACGTTCCTGATCATCGGGGCGTTCGTGCCCGACGCGGACATCGAGATCGACGGCGCACCCGAACTCTTCGCCACGTCCCTGATCTGGGTCGCGCTGCTGGTCATGCTCATCGCCGGTCGTCAGGCGTTCCGGGTGCCCCGGCGCAGCAAGCGGCGGCGGAATCTGAGCACCGCGGACCCGGAGAAGGCCAAGGACCTGCTGCGCCGCTGGGGCGGCAGCACTCTGTCCTGGATGACGACCTGGCCGGAGAACCGGCAGATGGTCACCGCCGACGGCGAGGGCTTCGTCGCGTTCCGCAAGCACGCGGGCGTCGCGGTGGCGCTCGGCGATCCGGTCGGGCCGCCCGGATCGGCCGCCACGACCATCAACGAGTTCGTCCAGCTGTGCGACAACTCGGGCCTGGTGCCGTACATCTTCTCGTGCACCCGGCTCACCACCGAAGTCACCGACGCGCTGGGCTGGCAGAGCGCCCAGGTCGCCGAGGACAACCTCATCGACCTACCCGGCCTGGAGTTCAAGGGCAAGAAGTGGCAGGACATCCGGACGGCGCTGAACAAGGCGCCCAAGGAGGGCATCCAGTTCACGATGGTCTCCCTGGCCGACGAGCCCTGGAGCATGGTCCGACAGGTCGAGCACCTGTCGCAGGAGTGGCTGGGGGACAAGGAGCTGCCCGAGATGGGCTTCACCCTCGGCGGTGTCACCGAGGCGCTGGATCCCGAGGTGAAGGTCGGGCTGGCCGTCGACGGCGCCGGCAAGGTCCACGGCGTGACCTCGTGGATGCCCGTGTACGGCGAGGGCGGCGTCATCGTCGGCTGGACGCTGGACCTGATGCGTCGGGCCGACGGCGGGTTCCGCGCCACCATCGAGTTCCTGCTGGCCTCCTCGGCCCTGCACTTCAAGGCCGAGGGCGCGCAGTTCATCTCGCTGTCGGGTGCGCCGTTGGCCCGCTCGGCCGACGACGAGTCGGCTGAATCGTCGGTGGAGAAGTTCCTCGACCAGCTGGGTGAGTCGCTCGAGCCGGTCTACGGCTTCCGGTCGCTGCACGCGTTCAAGAGCAAGTTCCAGCCGCGGCTGGAGCCGATGTACATGGCCTTCCGGAACGAGGGCGACCTGCCGCGGATCGGCATCGCGATCACCCGGGCCTACCTCCCCACGGCGGGGGTCAAGGACATGATCGCGGTGATGAAGCACTGAGCGAACGGTGCGGTCAGCCGACCGGCTGCCGCAGGATGGTGCGCAGCTTCTCGGGGGCGACCCGGCGGGGGTCGGACAGGTAGATCTCGTGGTGCCGGCCGGTCATCCGCAGGCCGTTGGCCGGGATGAACTCGTCGTGCAGCCGGGCCAGCACCTCGGCCTCGTCGTCGTAGGAGCCGACATGCAGGGTCTGCACGACGGTGCCCTCGGCCAGCGACCGGAGCCGGACGTCGTCCAGGCGGGCGGGCCGGTCCGTGCGCCCGGCCTTCGCCACGGCCGCGTCGACCACCACCGGCTCGATCCAGTCCGGCGTCATGATCAGCAACGTCCACTGCCACTGTGCCTTGTCCCGGCGGGCGGTGAACGCGTCCATGTCGTCGGCCCACCACAGGCCCTCGAGCGGCGGGACGACATAGTCCCGGCCCAGCTCGCGCTTGCTGGCGAACTTCAGCGCGTAGGCGACCGGGTACAGCGCGGCGATGCTGTCGGCGTACTGGAGTGAGCGGTTGGGGTCACCGGAGCCGTCGATGGCGAGGTACTGCCGGGCGGGCACGTCCAGCGTGCGGAACTCGCCCCGCTTCGCGCGGTAGTCGTCGAGCGTGCGCTTGAAGTCCACGCGGTCGGTGGTGACGGTCATCGATCGGCTCCTCCTGGCCCGGACGCAGGAATGCCCGGGAACCGTCGCACGGTTCCCGGGCATCCGCTGGATGGATCTGGGGTCAGCCGGTGACGCCCACGTAGCGCAGGTCGGCCGAGTAGGCCGGGAGGTAGCCCTCCGGGAACGCGGCCTTGTCGGTCCACGCGCTGGGGGGGTAGTGCGCCAGGATCGGCACGTTCTTCCGGATCTCCTTCTCCGCCTGCACCATCTTGGCGATGCCGGGGAGACGGTCGTCCTGGGTGGCGCCCTCGAGCGCCTCCAGCCACGCGGCCTCGAACTCCGGCGTGGTCAGGTTCCACGGGTTGGAGAACTGGCCGGTCAGATTGGTCTGGTACGCGCTGGTCACGTCGGAGAACGGCGGGGCCATGCCGGGCATGAGGTTGCCCTCCTGCCGGCTGAAGAACGTCACGCCGGCGCTGGAGGCCTCGATGACGCGAGTGGTGGCGCGCAGGCCGACCTCGGCCAGCATGGGCAGCAGCGCCTCGGCGACGGCCCGGTGGTCGTCCAGGCTGGGCACGACCATCTCGAAGTCGATGCCGTCCGGGTAGCCGGCCTCGGTCAGCAGCTGCTTGGCCTTCTCCGGGTCGTAGTTGTACCGGGGGTCGTCCGGCTGGACACCCTCGTCGTAGGCCCAGTAGTCCGGCGGCATGAACTGCGCGACCGGCGCGTCCAGTCCGAAGAACACCCCGTCGACGATGGCCTGCCGGTCGATGGCGTGCTCCAGTGCCTCACGCACCCGGAAGTCGTCGAACGGCGGCTTCCCGGGGTTCGTGTACATCTGCAGGATCGTCAGCGTCTGCGAGGGGGCGGTGTTCAGACCCGCCGCGGCCGACTGCTCGGCCTGTGAGGCGTCCAGGTAGGTGAGCTCCGCCTGGCCGGTCTGCAGCATGTTGAGCCGCGTCGGCGCCGAGGTCTGGATGTAGATCTCGTACTTGGCCGCGCCGGCCGCCTCCGGATCCCAGTAGTCCTCGTTGCGCTCGTACCGGGAGACCTGGCCGGGCACGTACTCCGTGAGCGTCGCGAAGCCGGAGCCGACCGGGTTCTGGTCCAGGTCCGGGTTGTCGAACGCGGCCGGACTGGCCATCGAGCCGAGGTTGGCGGCGAAGATCGCCGGCAGGTTGCCGCCGGGGCCGGACAGGTTGAACCGCACCGTGTACTCGTCGATCACCTGGACGTCGGCCACCCGGGCCAGGGCGCCCTTGTGGACGCTGGTCTCCAGGGTCTTCGCCCGGTCGATGTTGGCCTTGACCACGCTGGCGTCGAAGTGGGTGCCGTCGATGAAGTCGACGTCGTCGCGCAGCTTCATGACCAGGGCGGTGTCGTCGTCGACGAACTCCCACTCGGTGGCCAGCTGCGGCTCCAGCTCGCCTTCGGCGTTCTGCCGGAGCAGCTGGTCGTAGACCAGCCGCAGGAAGATCATGTCGAACGCGTTCGACGACCGGGCCGGGTCGAAGTTGGTCGGGTTCTGCACGAACACGTACCGGAAGGTGCCGTCCGGGTCACGCTGGTCGTAGTTGGCGCCGATGGTGTCGACGCCCTCCGACACGGTGCCGCCGAGCTGCCCGCTGCTCGTCGCGTCGCCGTCCGAGCCGCTGTCCGAGCCGCCGCCGCACGCGGTGACGGTGAGCGCCGTGATGGCCAGTGCACTGATCAACCAGCGGGTGCGCCGACCGCGCAGCGTCGTTGCTGATGCCCTCATGATTCCTTCCGACTGCTGTGTCGTTGGGGGCTGTCCGACCGGTCGGTCGGAAAGTACGCATCGTACCGGGCGACGCCGCAGGCCCGGAGCCTGCGCGTGGCGATCGTCACGGCAACGGAATGATCACGACGGCCGGGCGACGGGCCGGCCGACCGGCTGAGCCCGGGTGCGCCGTCCTGACACGTGATCAGCGGCACACCGTCTCGTGAGCAGCGTTTGACCATGCACCTGCTGCCGATCTCCGAACGTGGCATCGTCGACCACTGCGGGATCCGACGCGGCGTCACCGCATTCGTGTGGGACTCCGAGTCCGGCGGCGACGATCAGCCCGCGAACGTCCGGGCCGGCTGCCCGGTCACCCCAGGACGAGCTCGGAACACCGAACCCGCCAACGGTTCTGCGTCGTCCGGGAGATCCTCGCGCGAGGTGGTGATGAACAGCTCGTCGAGGTGCTCGCCACCGAACGTGCATGCGGTGACCTTGCTGACCGGCAGTTCGATGACGTCGGCCAGGGTGCCGCCCGGCAGGTAGTGGTGGACGGCTCCGCCGCCGTACAGCGCGACCCACACCCCACCCTGCGCATCGACGGTCAGTCCGTCGGGATGGCCGTCGCTCTCGGCGATCTCGGCAAACACCCGTCGGTGGGTGAGACCGCGATCGGCGTCGACGTCGAACACCGCGACCTGCTGGGTGGCGGTGTCGTTGTAGAAGGCGCGGTCGCCGTCCGGGGTCCAGGACAGCCCGTTGGAGACGGTGACGCCGGTCAGCACCGGCGTGACGGTGCGGTCGGGATCGAGTCGGTACAGGGTGGCGCTGGGCGACCGGTCCGCAGCCATCGACCCGCACCAGAACCGGCCGTGCGGATCGCAGTCGCCTTCGTTCATCCGCACGCCCGCGTCGAGGAACACCGGCGGCAGCACCTGCAGGGTGCCGTCCGGATCCTCCAGCGCGAAGCCGCGTTCCACGCCGATCACCGCGCCGCCGCCGGTCCGTGGGCGCACGCACGCGGCGATGGTCCCGACGGTGCGACGGCCGATGCTGCCGTCCGGACGGAGCGAGAGGACGTCCCCGGCCAGCATGTCGACCCACCGCAGGCCACCCCAGCCGGGCCACCAGACCGGGCCCTCCGCGTGGTAGGCGATCGGATCGGTGACCTGTTCGACCTGCATCACTGCGCTCCTGTTGGTCGGGGCGGGATGGATTGCGGGACAGCGGCGTTCAGCGCGGCCACCACCGACGGCCGCGGATGCGCGGCCGACGGCAGCACGCGCTGCACCCGCTGCAGCGCTTCGCCCGGATCGGTGCCGGTGATGAGGGCTCCGTACGCGGCGGCCACCACTGGTGTGCGGGTCTGGGCGTGTACGCAGTGCAGCAGCACGGTGCGGCCCTCGGTCCGCAGGTCCCGGACGACGGCCGCCGCGTCCCACACCGCTCGGGTGAGATCGTTGTTGGCGTCCTCCTTGTCGACCAGCCAGACCTCGACGTGGTCCTCCGGTCGGACGCCGGCCAGTGGTACCTCGTCGGCGCCGAGTCGGCACAGGCTGACCACGGCGTCGGCCACGCCGGGGTGCAGCGCGTCGGCCGCAGCGAGCAGCACACCGGGGTCGTCGGGGTGCGGCACCGGGCGGCCGCCGCCACCGTTGCCCGAGTAGGACATCGCGCCGACGGTCGGCCAGCCGTCCGGGTCGGGACGGCCGCCGCGGGCGGCCAGCGCAGCGAGCGCGACCAGGTCCCGGGCGCGGTAGCCGGGCCAGCCGTGCACGATGCGCCGCTCCGCGGCCGGCACGGTGCTGCCGCCGAACCGGGCGCCGAGCAGCGCACCGGCGATGGCGGCCACGGTGTCGGTGTCGCCGCCGCCGGCGACCGCGCGCTGCAGCCCGTCGGGCAGGCTGTCGGCGCGGACGACCGCCGACCACGCGCCCTGCAGTGCGGCCACCACCCACCCGTTGTGGTCGGCGAAGTGGGCGGGTTCCTGACGCTCGGCCGCATCGAGCCATCCGTTCCAGGCGGGGCTCACCCGGTCGAGACCGACGCGTACGTCGAGTGTTCCGGCCCGGATGGCGTGGTCGATGGCCATGCACCACAGCACGCACGCCTCACCGGCGATCGGATCGGCGTGGGTGAGTGCGCTGTCGGCGCGGGCGGCGCCGTCGATGGCATCCGGGTCGCCCAGGTGCGCGAGCGCCACCGGTGCGGTCCGCATCAGGGAGCCGTTGCCGGCGGTGCGGCCGGTGCGGGCGTGCCGCTCGGTGGACAGTCGGGTGAGCAGCGCGCCGGTGGGCTCGTCCGGACGCCGGGCGCGCTCGACGAGTGCCTCGCCGAGCAGGTCGCGGGTGTGGATGCCGATGTCGGCGGGATCGGTGGCCGCCCATTCCAGGAACAGCTCGGCGATCCGGTCGAGCGACTCGGCGGTCCGCAGGTCGGCGCCGGTGGCCGCCACCCGCAGGATGCACGTGGCCATCTCGGTGTCGTCGCTCCACTGTCCGGGCGCGTAGTTCCCGAGTCCGCCGCCGAGCATGCGGGCAGGCGTCTCCAGCGGTCGTGACCCGTACTCGTACGGCACCCCGAGCGCGTCCCCGGTTGCGCCACCGAGCACCGCACCGACGGCGCGGTCCATCTGGCGGTGGTCGAGGGACGGACGCGGTACGGAGGATGCCACCCGGTCAGTCTGCCGGGTGGTTCGGATGCACACCGATGGCGCCCGATCCCACGACGCCGGCCGGTGACGGTCAGCGAGTTCGATCTCGCGATTCACCGGATCCGGCGTGTTCACCGCTCGATGGAGCGGGGAAAAGCACTCCGGTGTGTGACGGTGGCGGCCGGTCGTCTGGTCGGCCATTCGCCGGAAACGAGGTCCGCACCAGCGCTCGATCGCCGAGGATGATCGACAGTTGAGCGAAACACGGTGCTGTGAGGGGCCTTCGGGCCGAACGTGTGACCGAAAATGGTTGAGCATTCATTCGATCGACCGGTCGGGCGTTCCATTCCCCGGCCCGGCATCCGTGGAACGGAATGTTGATCAACGCCCCGGTCGCAAGTGAGTGACGGTTCGGCCAACATCGCGACCGATGGTCGTTCCGGGTCGTCGACGGCCGTACGGTCGCACGGCCCGGATGATCCCCAACCACGGTGGACTCCGAGCGGTCCGGGTCGGCCTGGCCGGCTCGGACGCCATGCGCTTGCTCATCGACGAGAGGATCTCCGATGCGCTGTCGCAACACCCTGCTGGTGTCGCTCCTGTCCACCCTGCTGCTGCTCACGGTGCCCATGACGGCCCAGGCGTCGACCAAGCAGAACCGGCCGCTCACGCTCACCAGCCACATCACCACGGTCACCCTGTCCCCGCCGCAGATCGCGCCGATCTGCGACCAGGGGTCCTTCCTGAACTGCGGCACCGTCACCGTGCAGGCGACGTTCTCGGGACTGGCCGGCCGCGCCCTGCCGCCGCGTCAGGGGCCGATGCCGGAGGGCAACCTGACCGGCACCGCCACCCTCGCGCGGGCCTACGGTTGCGAACGGGACGGCAAGCGACTCCGGGCGTACAACCGCACGGTGGTTGAGCCTCTGCCGCTGAACACGCGTCGGGGCTTCGGGTTCACGGTGCCCAGGACGGGCGACCAGCTGAGCGTGTCGACCTACGGCTTCCCGGCGAACGCTGAGCCCCGCAACTGCCCGGCGGGCGCGACACCCACCGTCTATGCCATGAAGGTCAGCAACGTCCGGCTGCAGCTGTCCTTCACCACCGGCTTCCCGATCGCGGCGAGTTCGCACTCGCTGAAGGGCAGCAGCCGATGGGACGGCGCGGTGCCGACCCCGTCCGCCATCTCGAGTTGATCGCGCGGGTGGGGTGGCCGCTGCGGCGCCCGCCCCACCCGGTTCACTCAGTGACCGGTTCCAGGACGAACACCGGGATGACCCGATCGGTCTTGCGCTCGTAGTCGGCGTAGTCCGGGTACGCCTCGACGGCCCGGTCCCACCATTCCTGTCGCTCGTCGTCGTACACCTCGCGCGCCTTCATCGCGAAGGTCTCGGTGCCGTCGCGCAGCTCCAGCTCCGGGTTCGCCTGCAGGTTGTAGTACCAGACCGGGTGCTTCGGCGCCCCGCCCCGGGACGCCACCGCGGCGTACCGGCCGTCGTGCTCCACGCGCATCAGCGGCACCTTGCGCAGCTTGCCGCTCTTGGCGCCGCGCATGGTCAGGATCACCACCGGCATGCCGCGGAGGTCGGTGCCATGGGTTCCGCCGGAGCCCTCGTACTCCTCGACCTGCTTGCGGACCCATTCGGTGGGGCTGGGGGCGTACTCGCCGTTGGTCGTCATGGCTCCAGGGTAGGTGCGCCTGGGGACTGCCGCGCATCGCGCCCCATCGCCCGAGCCGAACCACGAGAGCTGCAGGCGCGCAGCCTACTTCGCAAACTTCGGACTTGTCACTCTCGGGGTGCGAGTGCTAGAACAGACGGCAGGCACAGACGACACGGCGCCCGCCACCGGGGCGGGTGAGCCAGAGGAGAGGTCCACAGGAGGTGGTTGCTGTGCTTGGTTTCGATCCCTTCCGCGACGTCGAGGCGTTTCGCCGGTTGGCCATGGGGACCGTGGAGAACGGCCGGACCCCCCGCTTCATGCCGATGGACGTGGTCAAGGTCGACGACCACTTCGTGGTGCTCGCCGACCTGCCGGGTGTCGACCCCGGGTCGGTCGACCTGGATGTCGACCACAACACCCTGACCATCCGGGCCCACCGGACGGCGGCCGAGCATCAGGGCGGCCAGTGGCTGACCAACGAGCGGTTCGCCGGGTCGTACCTGCGGCAGCTGAGCCTGGGCGACGGCGTCGACACCGAGCGGATCAGTGCCAACTACGCCAACGGCGTCCTGACGGTGATCATTCCGATCGCGGAACGCGCCAAGCAGCGCAGGATCCCGATCGATCTGGCCGAGACGCCGACGTCGCTGCGCGCCTCGACGGTCGAGAGCAGGTCGGCTGACGGGCCGTCGGACCGCCAGGTGGAGGCCGGATCGTCCAGCTGACCCGACCGGTGGTCCGGGCCGGTGGCGTGGCGGCGCGCCACCGGTCCATCCGGTCGGTCAGTGTGTCGACCGCTCAATCCCGTCGCGGCTGCAGCACCCCGGCCAGCAGGATGACCACGATGCCGGCGATCGGCACGACCAGCAGACCGATGCGCAGGCTGGTCGCATCCGCGATCGCCCCGACCACCGGCGGCGAGGCCAGGAAGCCGATCCGCATCAGCCACGACACCAGGGTCAGACCGGTGCCCGGCTTGAGGCCGGGCAACTCGTCGGCCTCGTGCATCGCCGCCGGGACCAGCGTGGCCACCCCGAACCCGGCCGCGGCGAAGCCGAGGATCGCACCGGGGACGGACGGGAGGGCCAGAGCGGCACCCATCCCGACCGCGACGATGAGCCCGCCGGTCCGGGCCACCGCCCGCTGGCCGAAGCGGTCGACGAGCCGGTCGCCGAGCAGGCGGCCGACGAACTGCGCCCCGACCAGCGCGACGAACCCCGATGTGGCCACCGCGGCCGGCGCCGACAGCGAGCCCAGGTACAAAGTGGCCCACGAGTTGCCGGCGTCCTCGACGGTGGTGCCGGCGATGGCGATGAGGACGAACGCCACGATCATCAGCCACAACCGGATCGGAACCCGACGTCCGGCGGTCGCCGCCTCGGTGGGGTCCGCGGTGCCGTCGGCCGGGTCGGTGTCCCGCCCGGGCAGGCAGAACCGCAGCGCGATCAGCGCCACAGCGGCGAACAGCACGGTCGAGATGCTCAGGTGCACGCCCAGCGGCAGGCCCAACGCGATGGCCCCGGCGGCCATCGATCCGCCGGTCACCGCACCGATCGACCACACCGCGTGGAACGAGTTGATGATCGACCGGCCGTACCGCCGCTGCACGCGCAGTCCGTGGGCGTTCTGGCCGACGTCGGTGAGCGCGTCCATGGCTCCGGCGACGAACAGGGCGGCGGCGAAGAGCACCGGGGCCGGTGAGATCCCGGCGACCAGCGCGCCGAGGCCGGTCAGGATGGTTCCGAATGCCGCCACCCGGGCCGAGCCCATCCGGCGGACCAGCACCCCCGCGGCCAGCCCGGCCACGATGGCACCGGCCGGGAACGCGGCCACCGACAGTCCGTAGGCCGAGTTGTCCAGCTGCAGCGCGGTTTTGATCTCCGGGTAGCGGGGCAGCAGGTTCGCGAACAGCGCGCCGTTGGTGAAGAACAGAGCCGCGACGGCGACACGGGCCCGCTGGTCGGCGCGGGAGGGTGCAAGGGTCGGGCCGGCCATGTGTACGAGCGTACACATGATGTGGACGATCGTACATTCCGCGGCAACGTGCGCTCAGACCGCTGCGGTGATGCGCTGCACCGCCGCGGCGACGGTGGCGTCGTCGATCGGCTCGGTACTCAACGCCCGGTGCACGGTGAGGCCCTCGATGAGGGCGTCGAGGGCCCGGGTCACCGAGGACGGGAAGTGCTGTTCCAGTGCCGCGCGGCTGCGGGCCATCCAGGCGGTGGTGATGTCCCGGTAGTCCGGTTCCCGGGCAGCCAGCGCGGAGAGCTCCAGGGTGATGGCCAGGTCACGGCGGTCGGCCAGCACGTCGGCGGTGATGAGGGTGACGACCGCCCGCCGGGCGGCGTCCAGATCGGTCGCTTCGGCCATCCGTGCCGCGAAGCGTTCGCTCACCGTCGCGGCGAAGCGGCTGAACGCCTCGTGCAGCAGCTCGTCCATGCCGAAGAAGTGGTAGGTCATCGAGCCCAGCGGGACGTCGGCGGCCGCGGCCACCCTGCGGTGCGACGTCCCGGCCACCCCGACCTCGGCGATGACGTCCAGGCAGGCGTCGATGATCCGGTCCCGGCGCATCGGGTCGGTCCGCCGCGGCGTGCGCGAGGTGGTCACGCGTCCTCGCCGTCGGTCCAGGGATCACCCGTGCAGGAGGTCGCCATGTGTACGACCGTACATTCCCCGGCACCGTCCTGTTCCAGATGGGGCGGCCCACCGCTCGGCGTGCGTGCTGAGATGATCACCTGGGCGTGTTGCGGCGGTTCGGACGGCAGGCGCAACTCGGCGGCGATGGTCAGGCCGGCGGCCGTGAGCAGGGTCGTCAGTTCTTCCGGCTGGTACAGATGCGTCGTCCAGTGCACGGGGACGTCGCCGTAGGCCGTCGTCCGCTCGAGGTCGC
The DNA here is from genome assembly GCF_016918035.1 of Nakamurella leprariae. GTDB lineage: Bacteria > Actinomycetota > Actinomycetes > Mycobacteriales > Nakamurellaceae > Nakamurella > Nakamurella leprariae. Next base: position 54,636 of record NZ_JAERWK010000017.1, read on the forward strand.
CCTCGCCGACGTGAGTGCCGATGAGCAGGTGCCCGCCTGGTCGCAGTGCTCCGGTCATCCGAGCGATCACCTGGGGCAGCACAGCCCGCGGCAGGTTGAACCACGACCACCAACCCAGGACCCCGCCGAGCGACTCTGCGGCCGGGGCGATCTCCGTCACCGAGGCGACGTCGAACGTCAGCTGTGGATGCAGCCGCCGGGCGTGCCCGACCATGCGCGGTGACAGGTCGATGCCGGTCACCTGGACGCCCCGTTCGTGCAGGTATCCGGACGCGTCGCCCGGGCCGCACCCCGCGTCGAGTACCGGACCGAGGCCCCGGACCTGCTCGGCGAAGGCATCCAACGCTGCCCGCAACCACGGCGCCGAGTCGAGGCGCCCGGCGCCCATCGCCACGTACGAGTCGGCCACCGCGTCGTACGACCGGCGGACCGCGTCGAGATCGTCGGGGACGTCGATGTCGGCGCTCATGTCGGGGACGGTAGCCACGCCCACCGACAGCGGCACTCAGACCTTGGCGCGTCGCTTCGTCTCCGGCATGAAGATCGAACAGCCCAGCCCGATGGCCAGCACGACGGCGGAGGCGCTGAACGCCACTTGGTAGGAGATGGCGTCGGTGAGCGCCCCCGCCACCATCGGCCCGATCACCGCGCCGAGGTCGGACGCCATCTGGAAGACCGCGACCACCCGCCCGCCGCGTCCACCGGTGAGGTCCGCCAGGATGGCGGCCGGGGCGCTGGCCAGCATGGCGCCGCCCGCTCCCATCAGCACCATCGACACCAGGAACGACGGGGCGGAAGCCGGGAACATCAGAACCCCGATGGCCGCCGTCACCAGGGCCGCGCCGACGATCAGCACCGGTTTGCGGCCGGTGACGTCGACCAGCTTGCCCACTCGGAGCAGGATCAGCGCCTGGACGGCCGAGCCGATGAGGAACGCCACCCCGGCCCAGGCGATGCTGCGGCCGACGTCCTCGACCACGTAGATCGGCATGAGCGACGTGCGCATCCCGTACAGGGTCCAGCCGGCGGCGAAGTTGATGATCAGGCAGGTGATGAAGGCCCGCGACCGGAACGCCTGCGCCAACGAGAAGGCAGGGCGAGCCCGGTCGGCGCCGGCCACTGCGCGCTCCACCACCGTCTCGGTGACGTCGTCCGGCGCGGGCGTCGGGGACACCAACGGGCCCGACCGGCGGCTGCGCCGCCGCAGCCCGAGCCGGCGCTGCGAGGGCCGGGCGGTCCGCGGAGCCGGCGGCGGTGGCGGCGGGGCGCCGCGCAACATGATCATGCCGACCGTGCCGGCGATGGCCAGCAGCACGCCGTAGACGATGAACGGCACCCGCGGCGAGACCTCGGTCAGGAAGCCGCCCAGCGCCGGCCCACCGATGGCGCCGAGCAGGAAGCCACCCTGATACATGCTGGCCGCCCGGCCGCGGTGCGTCTCGGGCGCGATCCGGAGCAGCAGGGACATGGCCGCCACGGTGAAGGCGGCACTGCCGAAGCCACCCAGCGACCGGAACAGGATCACCAGGGTGAAGTTGGGGGCGATGCCGGCCAGCACCGTGGTCACCGCCTGCATGGCCAGCCCGATGCCCAGCACCCGCCGTTCGCCGAACCGTTCCACCAGTCGGCCGTTGGCGAACGCGGACACCAGCCGGAACAGGGCGAAGACACTGATCGCGGTGGCGGCCAGGGTCTTGCCCACGCCGAAGTCGGCGGCCAGCAAGGGGATCGCCGGCCCGACGATGCCCAGGCCGATCGCCACCAGGAAGGCGACGATCGCCAGCACGAAGATCTGACGGGGCATGCGGACCGGATCCGTCCCGGTGGTCGGCGCAGCGTCGTGGGGCAACTCGGCGCCGGAGGGCCGGGCGGCGGCAGACATCAGCAGACGGACGCTTCCTGGGGATGCCGGTCCGGCCACGGGACGTGGGCACGGCTCGGCGAGGCGGTGGACGAACGATGGCGATCGTTCGCCGGGCTCAGGATACGAAACCGGCCGTGCGGCTCCCGCGTCGCACTTGGCCACTGCCGGCGGGCGATCGTCGCCACCTGGCGACCAGCCGGGTGGTCGGTCCGCATTGCCCCCCGCTGACGACACCCGCGATACTCGCCGGGCCGACCCCCCGGTCGGCATCGACCCGACCGTGTTCAACGACGACATCGCGGGGGAGTGCCCATGACGGCCACCAGGACGAGACTCGAGCGCACCGATCAGTACATCGGCGGCGCCTGGACCCCGAGCCGCTCGGGCGAGGCGATCGAGGTGATCAACCCGGCCACGGAGGAGGCCATCGGGTCGGTGCCCGCCGGCACCGCCGAGGAGGTCGACGACGCCGTCACCGCCGCCCGGGCCGCGTTCGACGCCTGGTCCGTGACCCCGAAGGCCGAGCGCGTCGCCGTGCTGCGGGCCATCGCCGCCGGACTGCAGGAGCGGTCCGCCGAGATCGCCGAGATCATCGCCAGCGAGATGGGCTCGCCGCTGTGGATGGCCACCGGTGTGCAGGCCGGGCTCGCCCCGATGTCGTTCACCGTGGCGGCCGACGTGCTCGAGTCCTTCGAGTTCGAGTCCGCGCTCGGCCCGTCGACCATCGTCAAGGAGGCCGTGGGCGTCGTCGGCTGCATCACGCCGTGGAACTACCCGCTGCACCAGATCTGCTGCAAGGTGGCGCCCGCGCTGGCCGCCGGCTGCACCGTCGTGGTCAAGCCGTCCGAGGTCGCGCCGCTGAGCGCCTACATCCTGGCCGAGGTCGTCGAGGCCGCGGGCGTGCCGGCCGGCGTCTTCAACATGGTCCAGGGCACCGGGCCGGTGGTCGGCGAGGCCATCGCCGCGCACCCGGACGTCGACATGGTCTCGTTCACCGGCTCCACCCGGGCCGGGCGCCGCGTCTCCGAGCTGGCCTCGCAGACCGTCAAGCGGGTGGCGCTCGAGCTGGGCGGCAAGTCGGCCAACATCATCCTGCGCGACGCAGACCTGGAGCAGGCCGTGACCAGCGGCGTCGGCGCCTGTTACGCCAACTCAGGGCAGACCTGCTCGGCGCTGACCCGGATGCTGGTCCCGCGTGAATCGCTGGCCCAGGCCGAGGAGATCGCCAAGCGCGTCGCCGAGACCTACACCATCGGCGACCCGTTCGCCGAGGGCACCAAGCTGGGCCCGGTCGTGTCCTCCACTCAGCTGCAACGGGTGCGCGAGCTGATCGAGCAGGGCGTGGTCGAGGGCGCCAAGCTGGTCACCGGCGGCGGTGACACCCCCGAGGACCTGCCCGCCGGCTACTTCGTGAAGCCGACGGTGTTCTCCGAGGTCACCACGGAGATGACCATCGCCCAGCAGGAGATCTTCGGGCCGGTGCTGTCGATCCTCCCGTACGACGACGAGGACGAGGCCGTCCGGATCGCCAACGACTCGATCTACGGGCTGGCCGGCGGCGTGTGGTCGGGCGACCGCAAGCACGCCGAGGCGGTGGCCAAGCGGATCCGCACCGGTCAGGTGCAGATCAACGGCGGCCAGTACAACCCGCTGGCGCCGTTCGGCGGCTACAAGCAGTCCGGCCTGGGCCGCGAGTGGGGGCCGTTCGGCTTCGAGGAGTTCCTCGAGGTGAAGGCGCTGCTCTGATCAGCTCCGTGTGATCAGTCTCGACCGGGAGCACCACCCGACCGGGTGGTGCTCCCCTCGCGCGTTGGGGGATGTCCACCCCGCTTCCTAGACTCCTCCGGGTGCGCGAACCGACGACCTTCGACGAATCGTCCCCGGTGGCGCTGAGCTGGACGGTCGACGAGGCGATCGCGGCATTGCGCAGCGACGACATCGCGTCGGTGGGTGGCGCGCCGGCGCGCATCGACGAGTCGGTGGTGCGGCCGGCGCTGGCCGCGGCGAACGCGAAGCTGCTGCTGCTGCCGTTCGCCGATCGGGACGCCCGGCGCACGTCGTACGACCAGGTCAGTGCGGTGCAGGAGTGGGCGGCGGAGCAGGAGTTCGAGCTGCTGTCAGTCACCGGCCTGATGGCGTCGGTGTCGATCTTCACCGTCAGCCCCGACGAGCTCGGTGGGCTGCAGACGAACCTGTTGCGACAGGACGTGACCCGGCAGGCCCGGTTCGCCGCCCGGTACCTCGTCGATCGGGACGCCGCGCAGGCGGAGGACACCGACACCCAGGTCGAAGTTCCCGTTCCCGCCGATCCCGAGCTGGTCGCTGCGGTCGGCGACGCCCTTGCCGCGGAGGGCTTCTTCCGCGCCGACGGCGTGGCCGACGACGTGGTCGCCCAGGGGTGGGATGTCGGACCGGACCTGCGGGTGCGAGCGGCGTTCCTGCCCTCACCGGGGCTGGACGGTGGGTACCCAAACCTGATCGGACCACTGGCGCAACGGTTCCCGGACGACGTGGTCGTCGTCGTCACCGGTCGCTGGTTCGACATGGCCGGTCCTGAGCCAGATCTCCTGCGTGCGGCGCTGCTGTACTCCTACGGGGCGTACACCGACTTCTTCCTGCAGTACGGCGAGGCGCCGCACCGGCTGCTGAACGGGATCGCGTCGCGCATCCGAGCACTGCGCACCGGGGTGACCACCGATCAGCCGTCACCCGAGACCGCCGATCCGGTCGGCGGTGTCAGCGGCGTGCTGCCCTGGCTGTTCTCCGGCACCGCGGCGGTGCTGGTCGGTGGAAGCTGGCTGCTGGCCCGGCGCCGGAACCGGATGCGCAGAGTCGCCCAGGCCGAACGCGACCGCGCTGACGAGTTGCAGCGCGACCGGCTGGCCGGACAGGTGGCGGCGCTGTCGGCACGGCTGCTCGAGTTGGAGCCGCTGGCCCGGGAGGACGAGGACCGGCGGCTCGTCGACACGGCGTTGCAGGCGCTGGCCGAGGCCCGGGATCTGCTGGCCGCGCGGGGTGACCCGGACGACGCGGAACGATCGCTGGCCCGGGCACGTCAGGCCCTGATCGGTGTCGGAGCGGCTGCGACTTCGGGGAGCGGGCGATGAGCCGGCGCCAGGCGCGCGGCACCGCCGAGCAGGCGGCCCGGCGCGGTCGCACACGACGGAAGCCGGTGGCGCCCAGCCGGAAGCAGCCACCCGCACCGAAGGGCACGCGCCGCACGGTGGCCGCCGTCGATCGGTGGACCCACGGCCTGCGGGCCGCGGTCATCCTGGCGATCATCGGGATCGGCGCGCTCGTCTGGCAGCAGTGGCCGCGGCTGACCCTGCCGTTCAGCGACGTCGCGCCGGTGGTCGAGGCGCTCGATCGGGACTCGGTCTGGCTGGACCCGGACCTGCCGGATCAGATCACCGGCGGCGATCCGGCCGCGCTCGCCGACCGGATCCGCGGCACCATCGGGCAGCGACCCGTGGTGCTGGTCGCGCTGGCCGAGGACAGTCCCATGGCCGAGAAGCCGTTGGGCACCTGCACCGCCATCGAGAGTCGCCTCGACGACGTGCTGATCCTGGTGTCCGTCCCCGAGGACGGGGGCTTCGCCGCCGAGTGCTTCGGCGACGACATCGGCCTCCAGGTCGATGACTTCGGCTTCGACGTCCGGATCGAACGCGAACTCGGGTACTCGACCAAGTACCTCACCGACGATCTCCGTGGCCAGGCCGAGCAGCTGGCCTTCACCTACGACGGCGCCGTCCGCCGCGGCGATGTCGACGACCGCGTCCGGCAGTACCCGGCCCCGGCCCGCGACTGGCTGATCGCCGGTGGCATCACCGCCGGCGTGGTCGCCGCCGCGGCCGGCGGCTGGTGGGGCGGCCGGCGCATCGTCGCGGCCGTCGCCGCGGCGCGGGAGCGCCGCCGGCGGTTCGTCGACCTCCGCGACGGGCTGGACAGCGCGCTCAGCGAGATCGCCCTGCTGCTGTTGGAACTCGGCCCGGATGCCCCCGAGCGGCACCGGCGGTCGGCCGCGGAGGTCGTGCCCGAGTACCTCGACCTGGTGAGCATCGTCGGGTCGCTGCGGCTCGGCGATGACGCCGTCGTCCCGACGCGACGGATCCGCGAGCTGCGCCGCCGCCTCACCGCCGCGGGAGTGGGCGCCTGATGTGGGTGTGGCTGGCCGGTGGGGTGATCCTGCTGCTGGGGGCGGGTCTGCCGCTGCTGCGGGCCCGGCCGCGCGTCGACACCGCCGGCCGAGCCAGGGCCCGGATGCTGGTCGACCGACTGGAGCACGCCCTCGACGACCCTGGGCTGTCCGCCGCGGACCGGCAGGCGGGCGAGCGGTACCGGCTGTTGGCCGGCGGTGCGCTGGCCGGCGCCCCGAGCGGTGCGGCCGTGCGCCGGGCCGAGCGCTGGGCGGTCACGGGACTGCGCGCGGTCGGGGCACCGACCGAGTGATCGAGCGCGGTGATCGGGGCGCTCGGTAGGGTTCCGCCCGTGACGCAGCCCGGTGCCGCCCCGTCCGGACCTTCTCCCGCGCTCGGCTTCGGACTCCCGACGTCCGGAGCCTGGGCCACGGCGGACGCCATGGCGACCGTGGCCCGCGAGGCCGAGGCGGCCGGGTACCACTCGCTGTGGACGTTCCAACGTCTGCTCACCCCGATCGAGCACTCCTGGGGCTCGTCCTACGACTCTCCACACGATCCCTTGGTGTCGTTGGCCTACGCCGCGGCGCTGACCGAACGGGTGCGGCTCGGGGTGGCGGTGCTGAACGCCCCGTTCACGACGCCGCTCCAGCTGGCCAAGGCGGCGACCACGCTCGACGAGGTCAGCGCCGGTCGGCTCGACCTCGGCCTCGGAGCGGGCTGGGCCCAGGAGGAGTTCGACGCGGTGGGCGTCCCCTTCGCCCGACGCGGGGCCAGGTTCGAGGAGTTCCTGCGCTGCCTGACCGCGATCTGGACGCAGGATCCGGTGGAGTTCGACGGGGCGTTCTACCGGGTGCCTCGCTCGCACGTCGACCCCAAGCCGCGGCAGCGTCCGCATCCGCCGGTGCTGCTGGGCGGCGCTGCCCCGGCCGCCCTGCGCCGGGTCGGCCGGATGGCCGACGGCTGGATCAGTGCCAGCCGCGCCGACCTGCGCCGTATCGGGGAGGACATCGCGATCATCCGGGAAGCGGCGACGACGGCCGGTCGCGACCCCGACCGGCTGCGGATCGTCTGCCGCGGGGTGGTCCGGTTGACCGACGGCGCCGACCGGGCCGGAGATCCGGCCGCACGCCGGCCGCTGCGGGGGAGTGCCGAGCAGATCCGGGAGGACCTGGCCGCGCTCGCGGCCGCCGGCGTGACCGAGGTGTTCCTGGATCCCAACTTCGATCCGGCCATCAGCGGGCCGGGTGCCGATCCCGCCGAGTCGTTGCGACGGGCCATGCACCTGCTCGAGACCTTCGCGCCCGGGCGGTGATCGGCGGCCGGTCGATCCGTCGATGGGAACGAGCACCCGGGCGGCGTCTGCCATCTGGCCCCCGATAGGGTCGCTGATCAGCCGGTGGCAGTCCACACCGCAGCCGCGCGACACCGTTCGTCGACAGCGAGGGAGCACAACATGACCGAGCACGTGTACCGGGTGACCGAGATCGTCGGGACGTCCAAGACCGGCGTCGAGGACGCCATCACCAACGCCGTCCAGCGGGCCGCCCGCACCCTGCGCCACCTCGACTGGTTCGAGACCTCGTCCATCCGCGGCGAGATCGAGAACGGCCAGGTCGCGCACTACCAGGTGACGATGAAGGTCGGGTTCCGCCTGGAGGACTCCGACATGGAGTGAGGGAGCGCTCCGGCGCTCCGCTGTCCCGACGGCCGGGCCGCACCAGCAGGTGCGACCCGGCCGTTCGTCATGTCCGGGCGGTGTCGGCGGCCCGGTCCCGGCCCGGAGACCGAGTTCAGCCGCACGTCTCGTGCGGCGAGCCTCCAGATGGCGTCCACCACGGCGTCATCCGGGTCGGGGTCGGCCAGCCCAGGGACGTCGCCCATCGCACTTCCCAGCGGCGACGATGACCGATGCCTCGGTGGGGACGGTGTCCGGTCCACGGGTGCTCATCCCGGTGGAGCAACCCGGCGCCGCCGGCCGCGTCGTGGGGCTTCTGGGCAGTGGTCGACCGACGATCCGCGGACGCGGCGACTCAGGCGAAGTGATTCTTGGCGATGAGGCCGTGGACCCCGACCGTCCGGTCCACCACCTGGGAGATCACGAAGTCGGCCGCCGCGGACAGGTAGGCGTAGGCCGTGGCCCGGTCCATGCCCTGCTCCTCCTGCAGGAAGTCCAGGGCATTGAGCACGGCGCGGCGCATGGCCACGTCGAGGTCGCTGTTCTGACCATCGACGGCGCCGTCCGGATCGGACAGGCCGATGGGGATCCAGGCGTTCTCGGTCTCCGCGAACGGGTAGCGATGCGCCACGGACGGCGCGTCGCCGGACCCGGGCTTGCAGACGGTGAGCCGGAAGGTGCCGCGCAACGACCCCTCCATCGCCGTCAGCGCCACCTCACCATCGCCCATCGACATGTGCGGATCACCGACGTAGAACAGTGCGCCGGGCGCGAAGACCGGCAGGTAGAACGTGGAGCCGACCCCGAGCAGCCGGATGTCGATGTTGCCGCCGCCGAGGGTGGGCGGGATGGAATTGGCGGTCGGCGAGGTCAGCTCGGTGGCGTCGGCGAACGCCACACCCATCATTCCCATGAACGGCCGCAGCGGGAATCGCACCGTCCGGTCGTCACCGAAGGGCATCACCCCGTCGTCGTCATCGATCGCGGTGAAGACCGAGACGTTCCCGTACTGGGTCGGGACACCGGTCGGTCGGCCGTCGGTCTCGATCGGCGGCATCACCTCCTCGAGGGTGATGCCCGCGGGAGCCGATCCGTCGGACAGTCGAGGCAGCGATCCCTTCCCGTGCCGACTCGACACGACGCCGTAGGGAACCCGCGGGACGGCCTCCAGCGGCTCGATCTTCAGGACGTCACCGGGCTCGGCGCCCTCGACGAAGACGGGACCGGTGACCACGTGGGGTCCATCCAGGTCGAAATTGCGCGGGTGGCGGTCGTACTCGGCGGCCACCGCCACCGCGTCGTCGAGGACCCGGGACCGGTCCATCCCGTGCTGCCCGAAGAAGGTGACCGGATCCCTGCCCTGGTCCTCGAGAATACCCTCGTGCGAAACGGTGTCGATGGTGACCGTCTGGCCGGAGGCCATCGTCAGCACCGGTTCGGCGTGCACCGTCGGCACGTATCCCCACCGGACCAGGGTCGGGTCCGACGCCAGGTAGTGGTCTCCGTGGATCGCTCCGGCGCCTGGCTGCAGCACAGGGAAGTCGTCCGGGGCGCAGGACCGGTCGCGGTCGTGGTGACCGCGGTCGCCGCGCCGCCCGTCCCGGTCACCGCCCCGCCGCCCGTCCCGGTCGCCGGCCAGTGCCGGCACGGCGCCGACGGCCATCGCCCCGCCGGTGATCCCGACCGCGCTGACCGCTCGCAGGAAGGTTCGGCGCCCCAGTCGTTCCACCAGCGTCCGAGTGATGGCCGCTCCGTCGGGACCTGGTGCGTTCATCCGTCTGCCTCCGTGATCGACGTCGCGGAGATTCCCCGCGAACAGGACACGGAATTGTCGACACCGTCCGTCGGTACGCTGCACCGCCGATCGGCGGAATGATTCCAAACAATGATCTCGGCATTTCACCGGCAGTGAGTGAATGACGTGCCACCGTGACGGAACGTGGCGCTGGAATCAGCCGGCAATTTGCTGGAAACATCAGCAATATCTTCGGCTGGTGGGGCCGCAGGCCGACGATGGCCCGCCCACCCGATCGGTGCGGGCGGCGGGCCATCGGCCACGCGAGGACGGCCCCACGCCAGTGCGCCTCTCGGCACGAGGTCGCTCTCGGCGACTGAAGGGGTGGTACCCGGGGCATGTCCGCGGGACCGTCGATCGAGTCAACCACACCGGGCGGCCGGACATTCCCGGACGACGGGGCGTTCAATGGCGGGCGTGCCCGCGCCGACCGAACGATCCCCGTCGGAGCTGCTGCCGCCGGTCCGGGTCGTCGTCCTGGTCGAGGGGGAGAGCGACCGGGTCGCGGTCGAGACGCTGGCGCAACGGCGCGGACGGGACCTGACCGCCGAGCGGGTGCAGGTGCTGGCGATGGGCGGCATCACCCAGCTCCCCAAGCGGGTCGCCGAGGTCACCGCGCGGGGCGTGGCCGTGGTCGGCCTGTACGACGCGGCCGAGGAGCGCTGGGTCCGCCGGGCGCTGGCGGTGCCGGGACACCGTCCGGGGCCGGAACCCGCCGAGCTGGCCGCGCGTGGGTTCCACGGCTGCCGGGACGACCTGGAGGACGAGCTGATCCGCGCCCTCGGGGTGACGGTGTGCGTTTCGCTGGTCGAGACGGCGGGCGATCTGCGGGCGTTGCGGCACCTGGCCGGGATGCCCGCCCACCGCGGCCGCCCGGCTGAGGCGGTGCTGCACCGGTTCCTGGGTGCGGGATCAGGCCGCAAGATCCGGTACGCGCGGTTGCTCACCGCCGCCCTGGACCTCGAGCACGTTCCGGCCCCGCTCGACGCGGTGCTGGCGGCCACCTGCTGATGGCCGCCGGACCCGCCGCGGGCGGTTCGTCCAGCGGCGGCGCGGCTGGTCGTGGCACTGTTCCTGAGTGAACGCGGACCGCCGAGTTCACCGACGTCCATGCCGCCCGGCCAACCCGGTCCGGTGGCCACGGAAGGAGTTCTGCGATGGCAGCAGGCTCACCGCACGACACCGCTCGCGCATCCGTCCACACCCACCCCGCCGACCGGGTGGCCGAGATGTGGCCCGACGGCTCGGTCTCCGACTCGGTCCGCCACGTCCTGGTGCTGGCCGAGCAGGTCGGCGATCACGAGATCCGCCGCCGCATGGGCACCCTGCTGCGGACGCCGCTGACCGTCCAACAGCTCCGCTGCATGACCATCCTGGTCGTGCACGGCACCGCGTCCCCCCAGCAGCTCAGCACCCTGCTGCAGGTCAGCCCGGCGACGATGACCGGCATCGCGGACCGCCTCGTCCGGGCCGGGATGATCACCCGGCACGTCGACGACCGCGACGGCCGCGGCCGCACGATCATTCCCACCCAGGCCGGGCAGCAGGTGGTCCGCAGCCTGATGTCGCTGGACATCGAGTCCGACGTCGCCGTGCTGTCTGGCCTCACCGAGGACGAACTGGCCGGTCTGCGCGCCGGGCTGGCCGGCATCGTCCGGGAGTTGCAGCGGCTCGGCGAGCCCGGCGGCGTCGACGGCAACGGTCACTGACGGCAACGGCCGCTGACGGCTCGCGCCGGGCCGGGGATCACGGCCCGGGCGTCACGGCAGGACGTCGACCAGCACCTTGCCCACCGCGCCGTCCTCCACGGCCTGGTGCGCGGCCGCGGCGTCGGCCAGGTCGAAGTGGTGCAGCGGGACACCCGCGTCCTGGCCGACCCGGACGGCGCCGGCCTCCAGCGCGGCGGTGAGGTCGCGGACCGCCCGCACCTTGGCGCCGTGCGGCTCGGTGTAGAGCAGGACGAACTGCCAGCGGGCGTTCTGCACCATGGACGAGCGCACCGGCAGGGTGACCTGGTCGTCGGCGTTGCCGGCGTAGATCGCCACCACGCCGTGCGGGGCCAGCACCGCGGCGTCGATCGCGGCGTTCTGCGAGACCGACACCTCGACGACGGTGTTGACCCCGTGCGGCGCCAGCTTGCGCACCTCGGCGACCACGTCCTGCCGGCGGTAGTCCACGACGTGGTCGGCGCCGGCGGCCACCGCCAGCTGCGCCTTCTCCGGGCCGCTGACCGTGGCGATCACCGTCGCATCGGCCCACCGGGCCAGTTGGATGGCCGCGTTGCCGACCGCGCCGGCGCCGCCGGCGACCAGGACGGTGCGGCCCTGCAGCGCGCCCGGGCCGATCACCTGCGGGCCGTTCTCGTCGAGGGTCAGGCAGCGGTGCGCGGTGACGAACGGGATGGGCAGCGCGGCCCCCAGGTCGAACGACGCCGAGTCCGGCAGCGGGACCACCTGCGTCTCGGGCACCAGCGCCAGTTCCTGCAGGGTGCCCTCGGGGCGGCCGGCCGCCGCCTCCCACACCCAGACCCGACGCCCGATCCAGTCCGGCGACACCCCGGCACCGACCGCCTCGACCACCCCGGCCCCGTCCTGGCCGGGGACCTGCGGAGGATCCACGGTCCCACCGGACGTGCCGCCGACGCCGCCCCGGCGGGTCTTCCAGTCGGTCGGGTTGACGCCGCTGCGGTGGATGCGCACCTGGACCTCACCGGGACCGGGCGGGGTCTCGGGCTTGTCGATCAGGGTGAGCACGTCGGGGTCGCCGGTCCGGGTGTAGACGATCGCTCGCATGGTTCTGGACGGTAGCCCCGCCGTCGGCGGCCCGGGCGGGAGGGCGGAGGTGGTGATGGGCCGGCTGGAGCCCGGGTTGCCGGCCCGGCCGGATGGGTACCGGTGATCCGGACCGTTCCACCGCACCCCGTGCGGGTGATCACCACGAGGAGGATCTGCGATGAGCAACGAACTGGCCGGCAGGACGATCGCCTTCCTGGTCGCCAACTCAGGCGTGGAGCAGGCCGAGCTGACCCAGCCCTGGGACGGACTGCGGGCCGCCGGTGCGACGACCGTGCTGGTGGCGCCGGAGCGGGACACGGTGCAGGCGTTCAACCACGACGTGGAACCGGGGGACACCTTCCCGGCCGACCTGGCCCTGGCTGACGCCGATGCCGCCGACTTCGACGGCCTGGTGCTGCCCGGCGGCACCACCAACCCGGACAAGCTGCGGATGGACCCGGCCGCGGTGGCGTTCGTCGCCGCCTTCGCCGCTGCCGGCAAGCCGATCGCGGCGATCTGCCACGGCCCGTGGACGCTGGTCGAGGCGGACGTGGTCCGCGGCAAGACGCTGACCAGCTGGCCCAGCCTGCAGACCGACATCCGCAACGCCGGCGGCAGCTGGGTCGACCAGGAGGTGTGCCGCCACGACGGCAACGGCTGGACCCTGGTGACGAGCCGCAAGCCGGACGACCTGGACGCCTTCGTGGCGGCCACCGTCGAGGTGTTCGGCGGCTGACTGTCGGATCGTCATGATGCCCGTGGGGACATGGTGGTGACGCAACAGGCCCGCGAGCAGGCCCGCGCGCGGACCCTGCTGGACGTGCGACGGCTCTGGGTGGAGCCCGGGGCGCTGGACACCGACCGCGGCCGGCAGGTGCGTGACCGGTTCCCGGACGCCGAGCTCATCGAGGTCGCCTCGCACTGGAACATCCCGGAGCTGCACGGCAACGCGGGGAACCTGCAGCGATGGGTCCGAGTGAAGTCCGAGGACCTGGTCGTCGGGACCAAGAAGAGCATCGCCACCCGGCCCAACGGCCGGTCCGCCGACTTCATCGCCCCGTCCACCGCGAACGGCTGTGCGATGGCCTGCGTGTACTGCTACGTGCCGCGCCGGAAGGGCTACGCCAACCCGATCACGGTGTTCACCAACATCGAGAGGATCGTCGCCCACCTGCGCCGGCACGTGGCCAAGCAGGGACCGAAACCCGGGCCGAACCAGTGCGACCCGACGGCCTGGGTCTACGACCTGGGCGAGAACAGCGACTGCTCCGTCGACGCGATGATCAGTGACAACGTCACCGACCTGATCGCCACGTTCCGCGAGCTGCCCACGGCCAAGGCCTCGTTCGCGACCAAGTACGTGAACCGCTCGCTGCTGGACGCCGACCCACAGGGCCGGACGCGCATCCGGTTCTCCCTCATGCCGCACGCCGACGCCCGCCAGCTCGACGTCCGGACCACGCCGATCGCCGGGCGCATCGCCGCGGTCGACGACTTCGTGGCGGCCGGGTACGAGGTGCACCTGAACTTCTCGCCCGTCGTCGTGCGACCCGGCTGGATCCCGGACTGGGCCGAGCTGCTCATCCAGCTCGACGACCAACTGTCGTCGGCGTTCAAGCAGCAGGCCGCCTGCGAGGTCATCTTCCTCACCCACAACGAGGGACTGCATGCGGTCAACCTCGGCTGGCATCCCCGCGCTGAGGACGTGCTGTGGCGTCCCGACCTGCAGGAACGCAAGGTCAGCGAGAACGGCCAGCACAACGTGCGGTACGACCGGGCCACCAAGTCCCGGGCGGTGGCCACGCTGACCGGACTGATCGCCGAGCACGCCCCCTGGCTGCCCGTCCGCTACGCGTTCTGACGCCGCGGGGCGATCGCCCCAGCGGGCCGGCCCGGGCGACCCAAGCGGATTCCAAGTGGAGGTCCAGCGCCTCCCGATGTCCTGATCCGGACGTCACCGACTCGGTCGATCCGCTGCGACCGCAGCCGTTCGACCGTCGGGATCCCGCATCCAGGGAAGCATGACCACCGTCCAGCACCCCGTGTCCGGCACCGGCCCGGGCCGCACCGACGCCCTGAGCTCGTCGTCGTCGCCGAGGACCCGCAGGACGTGGCGCGCGCTGATCATGCCGGCGGCGACCCGCCCGGGTCGACGATGACCGGTCAGGTGTTCAGTTCCACCAGCACCCGCGGCAGCTGATCGAGCAGTTCGCGGGCCAGGAAGCCCAGCGGCCCGACCTGCGCGGCCAGCCGGTCGCCACCCGCGGCGTGCAGGTAGGTCGCCCAGCACGCCGCCTGGTCGGGCGGAGCGCCGCGGGCGAGCAGGCCGAGCGCGGCGCCGGCGAGGACGTCACCGCTGCCGGAGGTGCCCAGGCCGCCGTGCCCGGACGAGTTGACCCACACCTGGCGGGACGGATCGGCCAGCACGTTGTGGCAGCTGACGACGGCCTGGTAGCGCTCGGCCATGGCAGGCACCGCCTCGTGCAGGTCGCCCTCGTCGAGGTCTCCGTCGTGGTCGAGCAGGAACGCCCCCTCGACCAGGTTGGGCGTCAGGACCAGTCTCCCGGCGACGGTCTCGCGTTCCTCGACCCGGGGCAGCACCCCGAGCGCGTACGCGTCCAGCACCACCGTCGCCTCGGGACCCAGCTGCGGCAGCACCTGCCGCAGCAGCGCGGCGGTGAGGTCGGCGTCGTCCAGGCCCGCGCCGATGAGCACGGCGTCGGCTGCTTCGAGGTCGGTGGCCAGCACGTCGATGTCCTCGGCCGTCACCGATCCGGCCCGGTTCTCGGCCAGGCCGACGACGCCCGCTTCGGGGGTGGCGACGGCCAGGGCCGGAGCCACCGACTCGGCCACCGCCATGGTCAACCGGCCGGCCCCGACCCGCAGTGCGGCCAGCCCGGCCAACACCGCGGCGCCGGGCGTCCGGCGCGCGCCGCCGATGACCAGCACCTGACCGCGCGAGTACTTGGAGTCGCCGACCGAGGGCAACGGCCAGTCCCGCAGCATCGCCGGGGTGAGCACCCGGTGCGGTCCGGGGACCTGGTTCACCGGGTCCTTGGGATCGCGGTCGAGTTCGGGTTCACTGCGGGCGCGCATTGGCGTCCCCCGCGTGCTCGGTGGACGGCACACCCTCGTCGGCCAGGTGCCCGACCAGGTTGAAGTCCACGCACTGCCAGTACCCCGTCGCGGGATCGCGGACGAGGCGGGTGACGCTCGCGTTGCGGACCGAGACGGTCGAGGCGATGCCGAGCACGTCCTGCTCGGTCATGCCCTCGCAGACGTATCGGAGCAACAGCACCACCGCATCGTGGGCGACGACCAACACACGCCTGCCGTCCTCGACGATGTCCAGGTCGAGCAGCCCGCTGCGCAGCCGGAGGGCCACGTCCGCCCAGGACTCCCCGCCCGGCGGCCGGTGGTAGAACTTGCCGAGCCACCGCCGCCGCTGCGCCTCCTCGGGGAACCGCCGCTGCACGCCGAGCGGGGTGAGCAGGTCCAGGATGCCCAGCTCGCGGTCGCGGAACCGTTCGTCGACCCGCACCGGCGGGACCGCCCAGCCGCCGCCATCGGTGCCGACCGTGCCGGCGACCGAGGTGTCCAGGCCGATCCGGGCGGTCTGCTGGGCCCGCAGGTACGGCGACGACCACACCGCGTCGGGCCGCTGGTCCATCGGCAGCTCGGCCAGCCAGCGCCCGAACGCCGCGGCCTGCGCCTCGCCCAGCGGGGACAGTGGGACGTCGGCGTCCCGCCGGTCCACCTCGATGACCTCGGCGCCCGCCGCCATCGCCGCGGTCGCCGCGACGTTGCCGGCGGACTCGCCGTGCCGGACCAGGATGAGTTCGGTCGCGCCCATGGGCCGACGGTATCCCCCGGGCCACTCGATGAACCCGGCACACTCGCAGGATGGAGATCCTCGACGTCGACGGGCTCGGACCGGTGAGCCGGGTCGGCCTGGGCACCTGGCAGTTCGGCTCGCGCGAGTGGGGGTACGGCGAGACGTACGCCCAGGGCGGGGCCGCCGACATCGTCCGCCGGGCGTTGGAACTCGGGGTCACGCTGTTCGACACGGCCGAGCTCTACGGCGGTGGCCGCAGCGAACGGATCCTGGCCGCCGCCCTGGGCGAGCGGCGCGGCGAGGTGGTGGTGGCCAGCAAGCTGTTCCCGGTGGCGCCGTTCCCGCCGATCGTCCGGCACCGCGCGAGGGCCAGCGCGCAGCGGCTGCAGCTGCCGCGGATCCCGCTCTACCAGGTGCACCAGCCCAACCCGGTGGTGCCGGACTCGGTGATCATGCGGGGCATGCGGTCGCTGCTCGACGACGGGACGATCGGCGCGGTCGGGGTGTCCAACTACTCGCTGAGCCGGTGGCGGAAGGCCGACGCGGCGCTGGGCCGCGCCACCGTCAGCAACCAGGTCAGCTTCTCGTTGGCCCACGCCGACCCGCTGGACGAGCTGGTGCCGTTCGCGGAGCGCGAGGGCCGGATGGTGATGGCCTACAGCCCGCTGGCCCAGGGCCTGCTGGGCGGCCGGTACGACCTCGACCACCGACCCGGCGGCGTGCGCGCGATGAACCGGTTGTTCGGCACCGAGAACCTGCGCCGCGCCGCGCCGCTGCTGGCGGCGCTGCGCCGGGTGGCCGCCGCGCACGACGCCAGGCCGGCCCAGGTCGCGTTGGCCTGGTTGCTGGCCCAGCCGCGGGTGGTGGTCATCCCCGGGGCGTCCAGCGTGGAGCAGCTCGAGTCCAACGTGGCCGCGGCCGATCTCGAGTTGACCGCGGACGAGATCGCCGAGCTGACCGCCCAGGCGCGCGCCTTCCGGCCGGTGTCGGTGGGGCGCACCCTGCTGGGCCGGGTGCGGGAACGGGTGCGTCGCCGCTGATGTCCCCCCGGGTGGATCAGGCCAGGTCGACGACCAGGGCGCGGTGGTCCGACAGCGGCATGAGCGGGGCGTCGCTGGACACGACCGGTCCGAGCGAGCCGCGCAGCAGGATGTGGTCGAGCTGCTCGGTCGGCTCGGCCAGCGGGAACGTGGGATGGGTGGCCAGCGGCGTGAAGCCGGTGAGTTCGGCCGGTGCGCGGCCGGCCATGTTCAGGTCGCCCATGAGCACCACCGGCTCGTCGAAGACGCGCAGGTACCGGCGGATCCGCTGCAGCTGCAACCGGTTCCAGCCAGGCACGAACGACAGGTGAGTGTTGGCCACCACCAGCGGGCCGGTCGGGGTGTCGAACCGACCGACGACCACCGCGCGCGGCTCCTCGTGCACCACGATGATCTTCCGCGGCACCCGCAGCCACATGGGGAACTTCGCGGGGATGCGCGGCAGCCGCAAGACCTGCCAGTCCAGCACCGGGTACCGGGAGAGCAGCGCGATCCCGTACGACGCGGTGCCCGGGCTCTCCCGGCCGGTGGCGGCCATCCAGGTCGCGCCGGGCGTGCCGGAGATCGCCGCGACGAACTGGCTGGACACCGCACCCATCGCGTCGGCCGCCACCGCGGTGAGGTCGGCCAGGTGCGAGCGCGGCTGGTCCCGGTCGACCTCCTGCAGGGCCAGGACGTCGGCGTCCAGGTCCTGGACAGCCTGCCGGAGCCGTTCCGGGATCACCAGGTCATCGGCGACGGTCCGGCCGTGCAGGATGTTGAAGGTTGCCAGCCGCATGACCCGAACCGTACCGACCAGCACCGATCGGCAGAGTGAACAGCGTGAGCCCCGAAGACACCGAGACCGTGCTCGACCCGGACCAGCCCACGGACCCGCCCCTGCTGCGCGCCGCGCTCAAGGTGGCTGCCTCGGCGCTCAAGGCGGAGGGCATCCGGTTCGCCCTGGCCGGCAGTTACGCGCTGTGGGTGCACGGGGCGCCCGAGAACACCCATGACGTCGACCTGATGGTCCGCCCGGCCGAGGTCGAGCAGGCCGCCGAGGTGCTGGCCGCCGCCGGCTTCTCCATCCGGCGGCCGCCGGAGGACTGGCTGTTCAAGGCGTTCCTGGACGGCGCCATGGTCGACGTGCTGCACCAGGTGAACAACCGCGACGTCGACGACGCGACGCTGGCCGATGCGGCCGAAGAGGATGTGCTCGGCCTGCACATCCCGGTGCTGTCGGCCAACTCGGTGATCACCGGCAAGTTGCGCGCGATGTCCGAGCGCTACTGCGACTTCGGCAGCATGCTGCCCGCGGTGCGGGCGGTCCGGGAGCAGTTGGACTGGGACCGGATCCGCCGTGACACCGAGGAGAACCCGTTCGCCGAGGCGTTCCTCGTGCTGGCCGACCGACTCGGCATCAGCCCGGACCCCGACGCGACCGCCGCGCCGCAACGGTGAACCCGCGGTCCGCGGCGGCGGCGCTGCGGCGCCGGCTGCCGCCCGCCTGGGTGGTCGCGGCCGTCGCGGGTCTGCTGGTGGTGGTCACCGGGTTCCTGGCGGGATCGGCGGCGCGTGAGGTGATCTCGCGCACCGCGCCGGTGCTGGTGTTCCTGGTGGCGATCACCGTGGTGGCCGCGCTGGCCGACCGGGCCGGGGTGTTCACCGCCTGGGCCGGCTGGGCGGCGCGGGTCGCGCACGGGCGGACCGTCCTGCTCTGGGCGGTGATCGTCGCGCTGGCCGTGGTCATCACGGTGGTGCTGTCGCTGGACACGACCGCGGTGCTGCTCACCCCGGTGGTGCTGACGCTGAGCCGGCACCTCCGGCTGCGGCCGGTGGTGTTCGCGGTGACCGCCCTGTGGCTGGCCAACACGGCGTCGTTGCTGCTGCCGGTGTCGAACCTGACCAACCTGCTGGCGCTGCACCGGCTGGCCGGGATGGGTGTCGGGCTCGGGGGCTACCTGGAGCTGCTCTGGGCGCCGGCACTGGTCGCCGTCGTGGGCACCGTGCTGGTGCTCGGACTGTTCTTCCGCCGGGACCTGGCCGGCCGCTACCAGGTGCCACCGCGTCGCCCCGCGCCGGATCCGGTGCTGTTCCGGATCACGGTGGTGGTCGTCGCCGCGCTCGTGCCGGCCTTCCTGACCGGTGTCCCGGTCGCCTGGCCGGCTTCGGTCGGTGCCGTCCTGTTGCTCGCCGCGTTCGCGTGGCGGCGCCGGTCCGACCTGCACTGGTCGATGGTGCCGTGGCGCACTGTGCTGATGGTGTCGGGGTTGTTCCTGGTGGTGGAGGCGATCGCGCGCAACGGCGTGGGTGACTGGCTCACCGGGCTGGCCGGCGTGGGGGAGTCGTGGCCGGCCCTGGTCCGCCTGGCCGGGGTCGGGGCGCTGGCCGCCAACGGCGTCAACAACCTGCCTGCCTACCTGGCCCTGGAGCCGGCCGCCGACAGCCCGATCCGGCTGGCCGCCCTGCTCATCGGGGTGAACGTCGGACCGCTGCTGACCCTGTGGGCTTCGCTGGCCACCGTGCTGTGGCGGCACCGGTGCGAGGCGGCCGGGGTGACGCTGCCGTGGCGCGGGGTGCTGGGGCGCGGGCTGGTGCTGGTGCCGGTGCTGCTGGTGGGTTGCACGGCGACACTGGTTCTCGCGTCGGGATGAGCGGGCACCGTCAGACGGGCACCGTCAGAACAGTGCGGCCTGCACCTGGTCGGCCGGCACCAGTCCGGTCAGGGTCACGCCCAGGCGGTCCAGCGGCGGCACCGCCGTCCGGTCGAGCAGGTCCCGGGCGATCCGCCGCCAGACGGCGGGGTCGGCCGTCGCCGGCAGCGGCGCACTGCGGCGGGTCTCCGGCCGGGAGCCGGCGTCGCCACCGCCGGCCGGATGGAGGGTGAGGACGAGCCGGGACGCGGCCAGCCCGGCCCGGTGGCACCCCCGGGGCACGAATTACTCAAGCAGCTCGACGGGCGTCGCGTCGGGCCGGCCTTGGCTGACGGCGCGGCTGGCGCGCGGATAGAACCGGGCGGGCCGACGTGTTGGCCGCGACCAGGAAGGTCGCACGTGACCTCACCGATTCCCGACCACAGAACGCCAGTCAGTCGCTCGGCAGTCCGCCCCAACCTCCCGGGTAGTGACGCGAGCGACAGGCAGCCGCGAGGACCAGAGACAGCACGGGGTCCGTGGGAGCGCTCGGCACGGCCCGTGCGTTCTGCGCATGCCACTCCTCGAACTCGACGCGCGGCAGCGGCCACACGCCGGTGCCGCCGCGAGTCCACCGGGCTTGGCTCTCGTTGGCGCTGGTCGTCTGCGGGATGATGCGTAGGGCATTTATGTTGGCGCGCACGGCCTCGTACAAGTCCGTCTCTCCAAGATGCAGAGCGAGATCGAGGACGACGGTCGCGAGGTAACTCGACGTCCGGCGATCCATCGTCGTGCTAGTCAGAGAGCCGGCAAGCAGCCGCTCCGCAGTTTTCTCCTCGTCCTCGGCGAGTGACGCCAGCCCGAGGCCGGCGAGTTCCTCGTCGTGCCGGTCGAGCATCCAGCGGGCGACTCGACCCAGGTATGCCTTGGCGGCAGCGCGGTCGAGGGTTGCCAGCATCACCGTCACAGCGACCACCGACGGCGCGAAGAGGTCTCCGACAGGGCGGGCTGCGCCGGGCTGTTCGGCGAAAACACGCAGCGTCTCCTCGAACCGGGTCGCCGCGACGCCGTCCTTGGCCTCCCGCGCAAGCGCCAGCCCGAGGGCGAGGGCCTCTGCCACCCGGCAGCAGATCACTGGGTAGGTCAGCAAAGCCAATCGCCCCACCGTAGAACGCGTGAAGTCGAGCGGATCCTTCAGCAAAGGTTCGGTCTGATCGCAGATCTGCAACGCCAGCCCGAGAACCAACCTCCTCGCTGCCGACTTGGCGTCGTCGGAAGCAGCCGGGTCGTGTTCGGTCGCGCGGATCAGCTGGAGGCCAACGCATAGGGCAAGGTCAAGCCGCTTGGTCCGCAGCAGCGAGTTCACGAGGATGGCGGCCTCAACTGATGCGCGCGCAGCGGTGCCCGCGGGGGGCAGCCAGCGCCGTGCGTAGGTCTCGATGCGGCGGTCCGTGACCCCACCATCCGCCACGGACGTAAGCATCCCCATCAGGTCGGCCTGCACCGCTGTTCCGGCCACTCCGATGAACGGGTCGTCGCTGAGCCACTCAACGAGGTCGGGCCTCTCCCAGATTACAAGGTCGGCGAGGCCCCGGGCTTCGACGGACCTGCGGTACTCGGTGACGTCGGCCGGGGCTGCGCCCTTCAAACGGCCGGTAGTTACTAGCACCGCGACTCGCGGGAGGTCCGGGTTGAACGACGGATGCCCGATGGTGTTGTACTCGCACTCCTCCAACTGTGGACGGACCGCGCGCCACTCGGGTTGGCCGATGTCGCCGGCCTTGGCTTGGATGACGTACTGGCGCGTCTGGCCCGTGGCCGGGTCGGTCTTCTTGGCCAGGATGTCTTTCCCAAACTCGAAGGCACCGTGAATGAAGTGAATGTCTGTGAAACCGCGCACGTGGAGGAGGGCCAGCAGGGGGCCGTCGAACTCGCGCTCCGTGAGGGTGTCAAGGAAGGTCCCGACGACGTCGCGAAGCAATCCACTCCTCCCTTCGTCGGGCCAAGATCGCGTCGATGCGCGCTTCCTGTTCGGGTGTTGGCGGATTTTCGCGCAGTTTCTCCACCTGGTCGGGGTGCATGACGATCGTGACGTTCGGTCGGTCGTCCGCGTCGAAGGAGATATCCATCCTCTCCAGCGAGTCGGCAAAGGCGTCGGCAAAGTCCCGGCCCGTGGCGTCGACGGTGTTGCCGTACTCCTCGGTCACGGCAGAGATGTGCTCCAACATGCCGCGGACCATCTGTGCGCCCATCGAGTCGCTCAGCGCGTGCAAGTCTGTCAAGAACTGGTCTACGTTGAAGTCGACCACGTCCTCGATCGACACCGTCCAAACGTGCTGTACCTCCATCGGGCGGTAGAGGGATGACGCCTCGGCAGGGAGAGCAGTGCCCTCATCGGGCGGCGGTGGCCCCTCGCCCAGTTCTTCGCGTGTCACCTGAGCGAGCAACGGGTGGAGAGCGCGGGCCATCTCCCGCGACGCGTTACTGAACCAGTGCAGTCCACCGATCTCGTACTCGCGCGCCATGACCCACGGCTCGTCCGGACGTTCGTGCGTCGCGTCCGCACAGTCCGGGGCGTCCTCGTTGTCCATGCCGCTCATCTTGTCCCAGACCCCGGATTCTGCAGGAACCGGACTGCAGAGACGCCCGCCCATGCTACGACCTGCACCACAGTGAGTTCCCGCGAGTCCCGTCCCTAGCCAGTGGTCGTCCCAGCCGGGGGGGGGGGGGGGGGGGGGGGGGCCCCCCCCCCCCCCCCCCAAGATAAAGGAGGAAAGGGCGGCGG
>NZ_JAERWK010000018.1 GCF_016918035.1 Nakamurella leprariae
CCCCCCCCCCCCCCCCCCCCCCCCCCCCCCCCCCCCCCCCCCCCCCCCCCCCCCCCCCCCCCCCCCCCCCCCCCCCCCCCCCCCCCCCCCCCCCCCCCCCCCCCCCCCCCCCCCCCCCCCCCGCAAGCGCGAACTCGCACGAAGATCTAGCTGGAACTGGCTCGCTCGGACTCGGCCCGGGCACCGTCGCGGCGAACGGCGGTGACCAGATCGTTCAGGCTTGTGAAGACAGTCTGGGGACGCCCGAGCGCGCGCTGCGCATCTCGAAGTTGTGTACCGGTGTGAACCTCGGCGCACACGTACCTGGCATAGCCGGCGGCGCTTGCCAGGTGGAACATGTCGACCAGGTCGTTGCGTTTCCATTTGTTCATGTGGTCGGTGAATCGGCGGATGAACAGCTCAGATACGAGCCCGACCATCGGCGAGTCCGTAAACAGACGTGAGAGCTCGCGGTCGCTGAAGGTCGGGAAGTCTGTTGCGTACGTAAGGCGCCTGTAGGCGGCTGTGTAGTAGCTGATGTTCTCGTTCCAGTACCGACGCCTGGCGAGTCGCCGGCGTTGCTCCTTCGGTAAGTGCTCAGCGTGGATCTGTGCGGTGATCTTGGTGTGATGGGTGACCCACTTCGTGAGTGAATCTCTCGGCATCCGATCGGGGTCTAGGAGCGCGTCGAGGATGACGCTCGGCATGGTAAGCATTGCGATGAATTTGGCTAGCTCGGGGGTTTGATCGGTGATGCCCAGGGATGTTTCCCTTCCGAAGAGCGCTCCTGGCTCGGTGACGATGGGATGCAGGATAGGTGCGTTCTGCGTCAGGCCGAGATGCTTACGGATCGACACCTCACATTCGTGCTGCCAGAGGTCCAGTGGGTTGCGTATCTGCCACCCGCTGGCCAGGTGGGCCATGGCGACGCCAATCTCGTAGCGCCGGTCACCGTTCAGGCCCGCGGTCTCCACCAAGTGCCCCGTCGAGAGGGGAAGCACGATCCCGCCGTCATTGGCAAGTCGAATGAGATCTCGCGCTGCGCGTCGCTCGTCAGGGTTCCTAACACGGGAGGGGTCGTGCATGGCGTCGGCGACGGTCCTCCACTGATTCTGGTCGAGGTACACCGACGGCCGGCCGTTGAGCGAGGGATCGGTCGCTGGGTTATAACCCTCGGTAATGATTAGGTCGTTCTTCACGGTGGTCGACAAGATCCACCACTTCTCCCAGTCGAACGTCGAGGTCGCGACCATGGAGTCATGCCGCTGGTGCTCGGGCTCGAGCCTGCCGTCAAGAACCCGCCCGTCCTGGCACACGATGCGAAAGTTGCCGCTTCCGTGATCGATCTGCCAGTACCTAAACCGGTCCGCCGAGATGACCCACGATTCATCCACACCGGAAGGATAGCTGCATTCCCGGTCCCGACGAGATGCTCAAAGCCCGCGGCTTGTTGACTCATTCCCCCTCCGCGTCATTCCGGTGGTTTGTGCCGACACCGATGCGCAGATGATCACGGTGTTCCTGCCGGTCATGCTGGTCCTTCCCCGCGGGGTGGTCCCGCCGGGGCTGACCGTCGGTTGCCGTGCGATTCGGCGGTGGGGTCGATGTGTCGTCGCCGGGCAGCGAGTGATCCGACTGGGAGGGGGCCGGTCCACGGCCTCGTCACCCGATCTCGTACCCGATCGACTCCGCCGCGTCGGCGACCAGACTCCACAGCAGGCTGGCGCTGAGTGGGCGGGAGAAGGCCGGAGCGGGCGGGAAGGTGTCGGCGGCCGGCTCGTACAGAGTGACGACCGGGCTCCCGGTCAGCGTCGACGGTGCCCACAACCCGTCCAGGTCCGGCCACTGCGACCTGATGGCCTGCGACCACGTCCGGCAGACGCGGCGGGGCGCGGCGGCCAGGGCGTGCGCGGCGTCGCTCCGCAACGCCCAGTCCCCGGTCAGGTCCAGGAGGCACAGCGAGCGGGTGGGTGTCCACGACGTGGCCTGGACCTCGTCGGAGGCGGTCACCCGCCGGGCCGTCTGGAACACCTCCGCGACGGCGGTGCGCAGGTCGATCGCCGCGTAGCTGACGCCCGAACCGGGATGCTCGCCCTGCGGCGACGGGTGCGGGTCCCAGCGGGCCGAGGTCAGCGGTCCGAAGATGCGGAACCCGTTCCACGGCAGCACGAACGGCCCGCGCGTCCGGTGCAGGCGCCACAGCACCGGCTGGATGGTCAGGACGTCGCCGGGTCGGCGGTGCAGCGGAGCCGGCGGGTGGGCCGGAACCTTGCGGCGGGTCGTCACCACCGGGCCAGGTCGGCCACGAGTTCTGCGACCGGGGCGGGATCGCCGCCGGTGGCCAGGTGCTCGACCGGGGTGCGCCCGGACAGTTCCTCCTGCGGCGACGTCATCAGGGCCTGGACGTCCAGCGGGTGCGCGGCCGCGGGGATCGCGGCGACCACCACGCCCAGCCCCGGCAGCTCGGCGCCCCCGCTGAACTGCCAGCTCGGGATCCGCCGGCGGGTCCCGATGGTGACGGCGTACAGCGCGCCCGCGGCCAGCCGGTGCGAGATGCGCGATCGGTCCAGCCGGAGCAGAGTGGCCGTCTGCTCGATGCTCATCGTGCCGACCACCAGCCGTTCGACCGCCCCGGCCGCCGCCGCGGCGCGGCGTTCCCGCTCCTGATCCGGCTCCCAGGACGCCACCCGCACACCGGTGCCGGCATGTCGGGTCAGGTAGTCGATCTCGGGACCGGTGAGTGGCGCGGCGGCGGTGCCGGGCAGCGACTCCAGGGCGTCGGCGAGCCCGGCCGCGACGTCGGCCTCGGTGAGGCCGACGCCGAACCGGCGGAGCACCTCGGTCACGGTCGACATGACCCACCTCCCTGAGGCGCACACGGTAGCACTCGTGTGCGCCGATGTGCGATGTCAGCGAGGTGCTCAGGTGTGGACGACGATGGCGGCGATCTCCGCGCTGACGCGAGGATCAGCTGCCGCCATGGTCTTCCGCAGCTGGGCGGCCTCGTGCTGGCGGACGGTGACATCGACGGAGGCGTGGTCGAAGTGCAGTGACGTCGAAGTGCAGTGACATGGTCGGCACCTGGAGGTGCAGGGCGCTCACCGCGTCGGGGCTCCCCGAGCGTGGGACCCCGACCGGCGCGGCGCCCCGATCAGGGCGCGATGGTCAGGTCCGCGATCCGATCGCCGTCCAGGGTGAAGCGGAAGCGGAGGTCGACGACCCCGCCCGGGAAGTCGCCCTCCAGGTGCTGGGTGACCACCGCATGGGCGCTGTCGGTCCGCTCGGCACCGGTCAGCCTCGCCGTGTACGTGTACTGCGACGACGCCGTCCGCCGCCAGCGCTGGATCGCCTCGATGCCGTGGTGGGCCCGGCCCTCGTCCGTGACGGTCGCGTCGGGGGTGAACAGTCGCTCGAAGGCGTCGGCGTCCCGGGCGGCGTGTGCGGCCAGGTAGGCGCCGATCGCGGTGGGCAGGGCGGTCAGGTCGACGGGGCTGGTGCTGGTCATGGCGTCTCCGATCGAGGTGCGAGCTCCGGACCACTCGACCGTTGCGTCTCTCCCGGGGAGAGGGTCAATGCTGGAGGCATGCACGACGGTGGAGTGCTCTCGATCGGAGAGTTCGCCCAGGTGACCCACCTGAGCATCCGGACGTTGCGCCGCTACCACGACGCGGGTCTGCTGGAGCCGGTCCGGGTCGACCCGGCCACCGGCTACCGCCGGTACGACCCGACCCAGATTCCGACCGCACAGGTCATCCACCGGCTCCGTCAGCTGGACGTTCCGCTGGCCGACGTCAGGAACATCCTGCACACGGACGACGCTGACGCCCGGGCCGCGCTCGTCGCCGAGCACCTGGGCCGGCTCGAGGACCGGCTGGAGCAGACCCGCACGGCGGTGGCCTCGCTGCGCCGGTTGTTGCGGCCCGAGCCGGGGGTAGTGGTCGTCGATCTGCGCCGGGAATCCGAGCTGCCGGTCGCCGCGGTGACCGTCGTCGTCGACGAGGTCGATGTGCTGGACGCCTACGCCGCCGCGATGGCCGAGCTCGACGCGGCGGTCCCCGCGCCGGCCGGACCGCCCGGCGGCATGTACGACAACGAGCTGTTCAGTCACGGCCGTGGCCGGGCGGTCATCTACCTGCCCGTCGACGCAACGGCGCCTCCCGCCGTCGGTCCTCCGGGGCGGGTCCGGGCGGTGACCCGTCCGGCGGCCGACCTGGCCGTCACCGTCCACCCCGGTCCGCACGACACGATCGACGTCACCTACGGCCGGCTGGGTGGCTGGGTGGTCGAGCACGCCCTGGCCGTGGCCGGTCCCGTGCACGAGCGGTACCTGGTCGGGCCGCGGGACACCCCGGATCCCGACCGGTGGCGCACCGAGATCGGCTGGCCGGTCTTCCGGCTGGCCGGTGCCGGGCCGGCCGGTGCAGACCGCGGGTGAAGGCCGCCGGCCGAGCTGGCCCCAATGTCCGTGCTGGTGGCCTCGGACGACGGCAGCGACCTCTCCGGCGCCCGGGTCGCCGTGACAGGCGGCCGGCCGATCCTGTGATCCTCCGGGCTCCGGGGTGATGATCGGTGGCGCCGGTCAGGCCGCCTGATCGCCCCGGAACGCCGGGACGGACCGCCACGGCCGGTCGCTGGAGGTCACCATGTCCGGATCCGTCCCGCTGCCCGAGGGTGCCGACCCCACCGTCCCGTCGTCGGACCGGCCGCAGGGGCGTCCCGGCCGGCCGTTCAACTGGCGGTCGCCATTCTTCATCGGCGTCACCGCCACGGCCGGGGTGGCCGTCACCTACGGCGCCATCCATCTGGCGATGCTGGCCGGCGGGGTGCTGGTGCTCATCGGCCTGGCGTTGTTCCTGGCCGTCGGCATGGAGCCGTTGGTCTCCTGGCTGGTGAGGCACGGATTCCGGCGCGGCTGGGCCGTGCTCACCACCGTGCTGCTGATCCTGGGCGTCCTCGGCGGCTTCCTGGCCGCCGCCATCCCGGTGATCGTCCACCAGGGTGAACAGCTGGCCGCCGACGTGCCCGGCTGGTTGCAGCGGGCCCAGGACCACCAGTCGTGGCTGGGCCGGCTCAACGACCGGTTCGACCTGACCGCCAAGGCCCAGACCCTGTTGTCCGACTCGGGATCGACGCTGGTCGACGGGGTGGTCGGGATCAGCCGCGAGGTGTTCTCGGTGGTCGGCGACAGCCTCATCGTGCTGGTGCTGACCGTCTACTTCCTGGCCGATCTGCCCCGGCTGCGGGCCCTGGCCTACCGGCTGGTGCCCGGCTCGCGTCGGCCCCGGGCGGTGCTGCTGGGCGACGACATCATGGCCAAGGTGGGCGGTTACGTCCTGGGCAACCTGGTCATCTCACTGGTCGCCGGCGTGCTGACCTTCATCTGGCTGATCGCCTGGGGCGTGCCGTACGCGCTGCTGCTGTCCATCGCCGTGGCACTGCTGGACCTGATCCCGGTGATCGGCTCGACCATCGCCGGCGCGTTGGTCGCCCTGGTCGCGCTGACCGTCTCGGTGCCGGTCGCGCTGGCCACCGTCGCCTACTTCGTGGTGTACCGGCTGGCCGAGGACTACCTGCTCATCCCGCGCATCATCGGGCGCACCGTGCACGTGCCGGCCATGGTCACCGTGGTGGCCGTGCTCATCGGCGGGGCGCTGCTGGGCATCGTGGGGGCGCTGGTGGCCATCCCGATCGCCGCCGCGGTGCTGCTGCTGGTGCGAGAGCTGTTGCTGCCGCGACTCGATCGGGCCTGATCGGCGGCGCCGGGGCGGGCCGGGCGGTGCCCGGACCGCTCAGCCGGGCAGGCCCATCCGCTCCCGCCGGTAGGTGCCCAGGGCCTCGGCGGCGGCGACGCTGAAGGCGGTGGCGTCGGCGGTGTCGGCGAACTGGGCCTGGTACTGCCGCCGCCCGAACACCGGGATGCGCACCGTGGCCGACGCGTCCGCGGGACCACCGGGCTGCACCGCGTCCGGACCGAACTCGGGGTCCAGGTGGCCGTACGGGAAGGTCACCACCTCCCAGGACGGGCGGAACCCGCCGGTAGCGGCCGCGGCGATCAGCCGCACGTCGGTGACGACGAGCAGCAGGGGCTGCAGCAGCACCCGACCGTCGGTCGGGTCGATCATCCGGACGGCAGTGGAACGGTCGAACAGTCGCTGCACGTCCGCCAGATGCGGTTCGAGGGCGGCGCGTTCGCCACGGGCCGGTCGGCGGCGGCCGAGCAGGTCGGCGTACGGGTCGGCGGGCACCGACGCACGGTACCCGCGGGGTCGGTGGGTCGACCGGGACCACCGTCGGGCCGGTGCGGCCGGGTTCGTAGAGTGCCCGGATGACCGAGGCATCGTCGAGCGCGGAGCAGACCGCGCCCCGTCCCGTGTTCGTGTCACCGGCCGATCTGGCCTCGGAGCTCGACGGGAGCACCCGCCCGCACCTGCTCGACGTGCGCTGGGTGTTCGGCGGCCCACCCGGGCGGCCCGAGTACCTGGAGGCGCACCTGCCGGGCGCCGTCTACGTCGACCTGGACACCGAACTGTCCACCCACGGCGCTCCGGAGGACGGGCGGCACCCGCTGCCCGACGTGGCCGACCTTCAGGTCGCGGTACGGCGGTGGGGACTGCGCGCCGGCGAGCCGGTGGTCGTCTACGACGACTGGAAGGGGATGGCCGCCGGCCGGGCCTGGTGGTTGCTGCGCTGGACCGGCATCGCCGATGTCCGCATCCTGGACGGCGGGCTGGCCGCGTGGCGCGCCGCGGGACTCCCGGTCGAGGCCGGGGACGTGACCGCGGACGCCGGGGACGTCGAGCTGCAGCCCGGGCAGATGCCGACGCTGGATCCCGATGGTGCCGCGGCCCTGGCCCGCGCCGGCGTCCTGCTCGACGCCCGGCCCGCGGTGCGGTACCGCGGCGAGCAGGAGGCGCTCGACCCGCGGCCCGGGCACATCCCCGGCGCCCGGTCCGCGCCCACCGCCGACAACGTCAGCGCCGACGGCACGATGCTGCCGGCCGACCGGCTGCGCGCGCGGTTCGCCGGACTCGGGGTGGTGGCCGGCGGCGACGTCCCGGTCGGCGTCTACTGCGGCTCCGGCGTCACCGCCGCGCACACCGTCGCGGTGCTGGCCGACCAGGGCATCGATGCCGCCCTGTACCCGGGCTCGTGGTCGCAGTGGTCGAACCTGCCGGAGCGGCCGGCGGTCACCGGATCCGAGCCGGGCTGAGCCGACTCCTCCTGCGGATCGCCGACGGTCGCGGTCAGCCCCGGTGCGCCGCGAAGTGCGTCCGGACCTCCTGCTGCCAGGCCGCCCGCCGTGCACCGTCGATGAACGCGGCGTCGAACGAGTTGAGCGCCAACCGCTCCAACGCCTCGACGTCCATCCCGAGTCCGGTGTGCAGCGCGGCGTAGTTGGCGTCCACGTACCCGCCGAAGTAGGGCGGGTCGTCGCTGTTGACCGTGACCAGCACGCCGGCGTCGAGCAGCGCGGGCAACGGGTGGTCGGCCAGCGTGTCCACCGCGCGCAGGGCCACGTTGGACAGCGGGCAGACGGTGAGCGGGACCTGGTCCTCGACCAGCCGCCGGACCAGCGCCGGGTCCTCGATCGACCGGATGCCGTGGTCGACCCGGCCGACGTGCAGCACGTCCAACGCGGCGATGACCGTCTCCGGCCCGCCCTCCTCCCCGGCGTGGGCGACCAGGTGCAGGTCCTCCGCCGCGGCGCGGGCGTACACGTCGGCGAACAGCTCCGGCGGAAAGCCGATCTCGGTCGAGTCCAGGCCCACCCCGATGATGCGGTCGCGGAACGGCAGGATCGCCGTCAGCATCTCGTCGGCTGCGGCGGCGCCGCGGTCCCGCAGGAAGCACATGATCAGGTCGGTGGAGATGCCGTGCGTGCGCTCCGACTCGTCCAGGGCGCCCGTCAGACCGGCCATCACCGCCTCGATCGGCACGCCGTTGCCCAGGTGTGTCTGCGGGTCGAAGAAGATCTCCGCCCGGCGCACGTTCGCCACCCGAGCTCGGTCCAGGTACCCGGTGGCCAGCTCGAAGAAGTCCTGCTCGGTGCGCAGCACGGTCAGGTTCGCGTAGTGCAGGTCCAGGAAGGACTGCAGGTCGGTGAACGCGTACTTGGCCTCCAGCTCCTCCAGGCTCTCCACCGGGAGCCCGACGCCGTTGCGGGCGCCCATCTCGATCACCGCGGCCGGCTCGATGGTGCCCTCGATGTGCAGGTGCAACTCGGCGGTGGGCGGGCTGGTCAGGGGATGCGTCACACCGCGATGATTCCACCGGAGTCCGCCGCGCCCGCGGCGGACCACGTCCGGGGGACCGAGATGACGGCAGCACCGCGCACCGTGGCCGACCACCTGATGGACCGGCTGGCCGAGCTGGGCGCCGACCGGGTGTTCGGCGTCCCCGGCGACTACACCCTGAGCCTGCTGGATCACGTCGTCGCCCACCCCGGCCTGACCTGGACCGGGTGCAGCAACGAACTGAACGCCGGATACGCCGCCGACGGGTACGCGCGCCTGTGCGGGATCGCCGCGCTCTGCACGACCTTCGGTGTGGGGGAGCTCAGCGCGATCAACGCGCTGGCCGGCAGCTACGCCGAGCACGTCCCGGTGGTGCAGATCGTCGGCTCGCCGGCCACCCGGACCCAGGCGGCGCACCGGATCGTGCACCACTCGCTCGGTGACGGGGTGTTCGACCAGTTCCTGCACATGCACACCGACATCACCGTGGCTCGGGCGTCACTCACCGCCGAGAACGCGGCCGCGGAGATCGACCGGGTGCTCGTCGCCGTCCGCGACCACAAGCTGCCGGGCTACCTGCTGCTGCCCGCGGACGTCGCCGAGGCCGCGTGCCCGGCACCCACCGGGCCGCTGCCGGCGCCGGTGGATCCGACGGACCCGGTGGCGCTGGCCGCGTTCCGCGAGGCCGCGGCGGCCCTGCTGGCCGGAGCCGACGGCCCGCCGGTGGTGTTGGGCGGGCTGCTCACCCACCGGTTCGGCGCGACCGCCGAGCTGGCCCGGCTGGTCCGGCGCAGTGCCGGGCTGGCCACCACCATGTGGGCCAAGAGCCTGCTCGACGAGGCCGACCCGCGGTTCACCGGCATCTACGCCGGTGCGGCCAGCGACCCGCAGGTGCGCCGGCTGGTCGAGGACGCCCCGGTGCTGATCACCGCCGGCGTGCAGTTCACCGACCTGACCAGCGGCTTCTTCAGCCAGCAGTTGCCGCGGGAGCGGACCGTCGAGGTGGCCGCGGCCGCGGTGAGCGTCGGGGACCGGCTGTTCCAGCCGATCGCGCTGCCGACCGCGCTGCGCGTGCTGGCCGACCTGGCCCAGGACCGGCCGGTCACCGACGGCGGAGCGGCAGACGTGACCGTCGACACACCGGCTGTCCGGGACCGCAACGGCTCGACAGCGCTGACACAGCAACAACTCTGGGACACCGTGGCGGCGCATCTGCGTCCCGGCGACGTGGTGCTGGCCGATCAGGGCACCTCGTTCTACGGCATGGCCACGCACCGGCTGCCGACCGGCGTGACGTTCCTCGGCCAGCCGCTCTGGGCGTCCATCGGCTGGACCGTCCCGGCCCTGCTCGGCGCCTGCCTGGGCGCGCCGGGGCGCCGGGGTGTGCTGCTGGTCGGTGACGGCGCCGCCCAGATGACGGTGCAGGAACTGGCCACGGTGCTGCGGCTGGAGCTGCCGGTGCTGGTCGTGGTGGTCGACAACGACGGCTACACGGTGGAGCGCGCCATCCACGGACCGGCCGAGCCGTACAACGACATCGCTCGGTACGACTGGGCGGCGCTGCCGGCGGCGCTCGGCCTCGGTCACGACGCCGACGCCGCTGTGGTGCGCACCGAGACCGAGCTGACGGCCGCGCTGGGTGCGGCGGCGGCCCACCCGGCCCGGTTCAGCCTCGTGCAGGCGGTGGTCGACCGGCTCGACGTGCCGCCGCTGCTCACCACCATCGCCCAGCAGGCGGCCCGGGCGAACGCCCGGAGCAGCTGACGGGGTCAGCCCAGCACGACCTCCGGCAGGATGATCCGTTCGGCCCACTGCAGCATCCGGCCGCGGGAGATGGCCTGCGGGAAGGACAGTTCACTGCGCACGACCGGGCCGGCCGGGTGGAACAGCAGGAACCAGGTCTGCGTGCCGGTGAGCACCAACGGCAGCTCGTCCGTGGCGGCGGGCAGCAGGTGGTCGCCCAGGTCGAACGCCAACTGGGCGTTCGGCTCGATGGCCAGCCGGGTGGCCGTGCCCTTGAGGTGACGGGTGCCCGGCGGTGCCCACGGCACGCCGGTGTGGTCGTCGCCGGTGGTCACCACGACGGCGAAGCTGCCGTCGGGGTGCAGGGTGCGCGGCAGGTTGCTGGGGTTGTCCTGGCGCCACCCGAGCGGCACCAGTTGGCTGCGCAAGGTGCGGACCACGGCCGCCCAGCGCCGCAGCCCCGGCATGATCGGCGGGTCGAACGGCGAGTCCTGGTCGTGCCCCCGGCCCGCTGCCGCCGCCGCGGTCAGCAGCACTCGGGTGCTCAGGCCGAGGGCCGCCAACCGGTCGTCGGCCCCGGCGGGGAGCGTGGTGACCGGGACCCGTCGGTCGCCGGGCAGCGGCTCAGGCCCCGCGCCGGGACGAAACCGGTCGCTCGGCTCGGTCAGCACGGTCGGCACGGGACGCTCGATCATGGCGGGATGGTGGCACCCGGCACCGACAACGAGGCTCAGACCGGCTCCGGGGTGACCGGCCAGCGGCCTCGCGCGCTGATCCGGTCCAGCCGACGTTCGAGCACCGTGCCGACCGGGTACGACGCGGCCAGCGTGAGCATCTCGTCGGCCAGGGCCGGCGCGACGCGTGGGTTCCAGCCCTGTTGCTCCAGGCAGCCGGCCAGCGCCACCACCACGTCGGCAGCGGACAGCGCGACGTTCCCGACCCGGGCGGTGGTCGTGGCCAGGTGGGAGTGCATCCCCGCGAAGGCGCGCCCGCACCCGCAGGCGCCGTCAGGGTCGCGTTCGTCCGCGCTGCAGACCGGCCCGATCCAGACCAGTTCTCCCTCCACGCAGTGGTGGAAGTCGTTGGCGCGCTGCCCCTGAGCCCACGCCGTGGCCACCAACATCCGCATGGTTCACCTCCGTCCACCGCCGTACGGACACTGTACACGTGTTCGAACAGTGGTGGCGTGGCGGCGTACCGTTCAGCCGTTCGTGCGTCGCCCGCCGGTCCCGGACCCGCTGGAACCGCCGCCGAATCCGCCCCTGCCGGGTCCGGTCTGGGTGCCGCCGGTGAGGCCACCCAACCCGCTGGAGCTGCTGTCGTCGGAGTCCTCCGACGGCAGCGCGGCGAACAGGTCGGCCAGGACCACCTGCTGGCCGGCGGTCAGTCCGTCGGTGACCTCGACGCTGTCGGTGCCGATGGCGCCGACGGTGACCGGCGTGACGGCGATCGCTCCGGAGTCCTGCAGCACGGCGACGGTGCTGGCCGACCCGGACCGGGTCACCGCCGAGGCCGGGACGGTGAGCACGTCGGCCACGTCGTGGACCGTGATCGACACGGCTGCGCCGGCGCCGTTGTAGAGCATGTGGTCGACCGGATCGAGCGTGACCGTCACCGGGTAGCTGGCCGTGCCGGTGGAGGAGTCGGCCAGCACGCCGATGACCGACACCACCCCGGTCAGCGTCTGCTCGACCCCGTCGACCTGGATGGTGGCCTGCTGGCCGACGGCGACAGAGTCGATGACGGCCAGTGACGCGGTGGTGGTCACCGCGTAGCTCTCGGTGCCGACCACGGTGATCACCGCGGTGCTGGACGACGCGCTCACCGACCCACCGACCTCGACCGAGATCGCGGCCACGGTGCCGGCGAGCGGGCTGGTCAGCGTGGCCAGGGCCAGCTGCTGCGTCGCCACCGCGAGCTCGGCTTCCGCCAGGTCGATCTGCGCCTGGTCGGCCGACAGCTGGGCCGCGCTGGCCGGTGCGGAGCTCCGGGTGGTGCCGCTGCCGGTCTCGGTCAGCGACTCACCGGCGGTGCCGCCGGTGTTGCTGCCCGCGCCCGCGCTGCTCGCCCCGACACTGCCGGCCCCCGTGGTACCGGTACCGGCACTCCCGGTACCGGTACTGGACGCACCCGCGCTGGTCGGAGCGTCCTGGGTCTGCTCACTCCCCGATCCGTCGGGAACCGAGCCGGCTGCACCACCGCTGCTCGCGCTGTCGGAGGCCCCGCTCGGGATCTGGCTGCCGGCATCACTGTCGCCGCTTCCGCTGCCGCTTCCGCTGCCGCTTCCGCTGCCGCTGGTTGCCGCGGCTGCGGCGACCAGGGCGGCGATCGCGTCATCGAGGGTGGCTTCGACGTCCTGCTGTGCGAACTGCGCCTGCTGCACCGCCTGCTGGCCGTCCAGGACCCGCGAGATCGCCGTACGGCAGGAGACGAGGGCTGCGGTCCAGTCCTCGGAAGGATCGACGTCAGCGTCGTCGGCGCCGTTCTCGGGTGCGGTGGTCGCTTCGGTGGTGTCCGGCGTGCTCGACGGTGCCGTGGTGGCCGGCGCCGTCGTGGAGGACGTGGTGGTGTCGGTGGGTGTGGTCGGGCTGGATGTGCTGTCAGTCGGGGTACTGGTGGACGGCGCGGTCACGGTGCTGGTGCTGGTGCTGGTGGTCGCGGTTGTCTGGTTCAGCAACGGCGCGCACGCCGTCCGCTCCTGGTCGATGTCCGCTGCGACCTGCGTCAGCAGCGCGTCGATGTCTCGCTGCTGCTGGATGACCGCATCCTGAGCGGTGCGCACGGCGGTGACCACCGGCTCGAGGTCCGCAGCCGCGGACCCGGTGGTGGTGTCGGTGGAGTCGGCGGTCCCGGTCGCCGCCGGGGCTGCCTCGGATGCGGATGCGGGTTCGGTCGTGGGGGTCGCCGTGGCGGCCGCGGACCCGCGGGCCGCGGCGGGTGCGGAGTCGGTGTCGCCGGCGGTGTTCGACCCGGCAGTGTCGTCCGCCGCGACACTGTTGGTGTTGGTGTTGGTGTTGGTGTCGGTGTCGGTGTCGGTGTCGGTGGTGTCGGTGGCGGTCTGGCTCTCCTGGTCCGCCGCCAGCACCTCATGCGCGTCGGCCAGCGCCTGCTCGGCCTGTTCGAGCTGCTCCTGCAGCGCGGCAGGGTCGATCGTGGCCAGGGTCTGCCCGGCGGTCACCGTGTCGCCGATGGCGACGTCGATCGAGCTGACCGTGCCGCTCACGGCGAACGCGGCGTCGGCCCGGTCGACCGAGCTGATCGTGCCGACGGACGCTGCGATCTGGGCGACCGATCCCCGGGTCACCGTCGCGGTCCGGTATCCCGGTCCGTCGGACCCGGTGCGGGCCACGGCGACGCCGCCCGCGCCGACGCCGAGCACGACGGCTGCGGCGACGGCTGCGCCGATGCGGCGGCGCCGGCGGCGTTGCGCGCGGCGCTGGGCGGCGGTGGGCCGGCCGGTCGGCGGGTCGGTGTGCAGCGCCCAGATCGGCGAGGTCGGCGGCTCAGCCATTGCCGGTGCCCTGCTCCGAGCGTCCGCCGCGGCCGGCGCCGAAGCCGGTGGTGCACCCGTCGTCGCCGGGGTCGCTGACCGCGATGGCGGTGGCCGTGACGGCGCCCTTGCTGTCGGTCTCACCTTGCGCGGTGGCGCACCGGCCCACCGTGAGGGCGGCGGCGTCGGTGGCCTGAGTGGTGGTGATGGTGGTGGTGTCGGTGATGGTCAGGGTCCGGGTGGTGGTGCTGCCCTGGTCGTCCGAGCTGGTCGCGCCCGGTCCGGGCATGCTGGCCGCCTCGACCGTGACGGTCGCGCCGTCGACGGCCGTGACCGCACCGCTGACGAATCCGGCCATGTCACCACCTGGGTCACCACCGGGACCACCACTGCGGTCACCACCGGGGCCGCCGCCGTCGGGGGCTCCGGACTGCGGTGCTCCGGACTGCGGTGCTCCGGTGGGCATGGCTCCGGTGGGCATGTCGCCACCGGGCCCGGCCCCGCCCATCATCCCGAAGCCACCCGCGGCGCAGCTGCCGTCGACCGGCTGTGTGACCTGCACGCTGGCTGCGGTGATCGATTCGTCGGTGTCGTCGGTGTCGGCGGTCTGGCCGATCACCGTGATGCAGCTGCCGACCGTGATCGCGGACAGGTCGGTGGTGACCGTCTGCGTGATGGCGGTGCTGCTGTCGTAGTTGACGGTGGTCTGTCGGTCGGAACTCTGCACCTGTAGCTGCGCGTCGGTCGCGGCCGCAATGGTGCCCGAAGCGGCCGACCGGGCGGCACCGAACTGCCCACCCGGACTCCCGTTCTGACCGGCGCCGCCCTGACCGGTCGGTTCCTGTCCGGCGGCGGTCTGGTCGACCGAGATGTCGGCGACCGTCCCGCTCGTCGCGGTGTCGGAGCTGCCGCAGGCGGCGAGACCGAGGGTGACGACCGCGGCCGTGATGCCCACCAGCGCAGGGCGCAGCAGTCGGCGGGACGGATGAGACGTGCGAGTGGTCATCGAGGGTCCTCGTCGGTGATGGAACGGGAAGGCGGGAGCGGGAGCGCGGTCACTCGCTGCGGAGGGCATCGATCGGGGCCAGCCGGGCGGCGCGGGTGGCGGGGTAGACGCCGAAGACGATGCCGATGGCCACCGCGACGGCGATGGATCCGGCGACCGCGGCGGGCGACACCACGATCGTGGTGTCCAGCAACGTCGGCAGGACCCGCGCGGCGACGATGCCGAGGAGGGCGCCGAGCAGGCCGCCGGCCAGCCCCAGAACCGTGGCCTCGACCAGGAATTGGCGCCGGATCGCGGCCGGCGGCGCCCCGAGCGCCTTGCGCAGTCCGATCTCTCGGGTCCGCTCGGTGACCGACACCAACATGATGTTCATGACGCCGATGCCACCGACCAGCAGTGACAGTGCGGCGATTCCGGTGAGCAACACGGTGAGCGTCCGACTCACCGAGGTGGCCGTGGCCAGGAGCGACTCCTGACTGGCGATGCTGAAATCGGCGGATTCGGCGTCGGAGATGCCGTGGCGGGTCAGCAACAGCGCCTGCGCCTCCTGGTACGCGGCCGACAGGGTGTCCTCGGACGTCGCCCGCAGGTAGATGGTGGACACCGCCGTCCGCGTCGACCCGCCGATGATCCGGTTGGCGGCGGTCGACATCGGTACCAGCGCCTGGTCGTCGAGGTTCGTCGTCGAGTCGGAGCCGGCGGCGGTCAGCACGCCGACCACCTCGAACGACAGATCGCCGATGGAGACGGTGCGACCGACGGCGTCGGTGGTGCCGAACAGTTCGGTGGCCGTCTCGGAACCCAGCACGGTGACCGCGGCCTGGTCGGCGTCGTCCGCGGTGGTCAGGAACCGGCCGCCGGCCAGGGTCCGCGTCCGGACGTCCAGCCAGTCGGCGGTGGTTCCGACGACCGACGTGGTCCAGGTGGTGTCGCCGGCGGCGAGGGCCGTCGAGGTCGACTTCACCGGGGCCACCGCGGCGATGTCCGGCGCCGCGGTGTCCGAGGTCAGGGCCTGCGCGTCGGCCACGGTCAGGGTGGATGCGGAGCCGAAACCGCCTCGGACGCCACCCGAGTCGGTACTGCTACCGGGAGACACGATGAGCAGGTTCGATCCCAGCGAGCTGATCGAGGCGCCGACCTGCTGCTGGCTGCCCAGGCCCAGGCCCACGGTGAGCACCACGGCGGCGATCCCGATGAGGATGCCCAGCATGGTCAGCGCGGAGCGGAGCCGGTGGCTGCGGATGGCCTCCCAGCCGGTGCGGAAGGTGTCGAACCACGTCACGACCGCACCCCGACCTCGGCCAGCAGGCCGTCGCGGACCCGGATGATCCGGGCGGCCCGCTCGGCCACCTCCTGCTCGTGCGTGATCAGCACGACGGTGCGGCCCTGGGCGTGCAACTCGTCGAACAGTTGCAGTACGTCGGCGGTGGCGGTGCTGTCCAGGTTTCCGGTCGGCTCGTCCGCCAGCACCAGCGCCGGCTCGCTGACCAGTGCCCGCGCCACCGCGACCCGCTGTTGCTGCCCGCCGGACAGCTCGCCCGGGCGGTTGCCGACCTTCTCGCCGAGCCCGACCCGCTCCAGGGCGGCGATCGCCCGGGCCCGCCGTTCGCCCCTGGGGACGCCGGCGTAGCTCAGCGGCAGTTCGACGTTCCGCCAGGCCGGCAACGAGGGCAGCAGGTTGAACTGCTGGAACACGAAGCCGATCCGCTGGTTGCGGATCTCGGCCAGGTCCACCTCGTCCATCTCGCCGACGTCCTCACCGGCCAACCGGTAGCTGCCCGCGGTGCGGGTGTCCAGGCAGCCCAGGATGTTCATCAGCGTCGACTTGCCCGATCCCGAAGGGCCCATGACCGCGACGTACTCACCCTGGTCGATCCTGAGCGAGACGCCGCGCAGCGCCTCGAACTCGATGGATCCGGTGCGATAGGTCTTGCGAACCTCGACGAGCTCGATCACCGGTGCGGCGTGCTCGCCCGGCTCGATCGTGGTGGCGCTCACCGACCGCCACCGAACCCGGCCGGCGCGCCACCCGCCCCGCCGGATGAGCCGCCGCCGGGGAACTGTCCGCCACCGCCGGGGAATTCACCGCCGCCGGGGAATTCACCGCCGCCCGGCATCTGCCCGGTCCCGCCGTCGGTACCGGTCCGGGCGCCGCCGCCGGTCAGCGTGGTGACCACGACCTGGTCACCCTCGGCCAGCCCGGCGGTGATCTGCACGGCGGTTCCGTCGGTGGCCCCGGTGCTCACCTCGGTGTCGACGGCCGCAGCCGGGTCGGTGCTGCCGGCCGGGACCAGCGACACGGTCGACGTGCCGTCGACGGTGCGTACGGCCGCGCTCGGCACGGTCAGGACGTCGGTGACCTGCTCGTAGGTGATGGCCACCTCGGCCGCGGTGCCGTCGTGCACGCCAGTGGGGCTACCGGTGACCTGGATGGTCACCGGGTACGCGGCGGTGTCCGACGAGCTGGTGGAGATCAGGCCGACCGATTCGACCACCCCGAAGATCGTCGCGTCGGCGCCGTCGACGGTCAGTTGGGCCTGGTCGCCCGCGGCGACCAGATCGACCTGGGTGTCGTCCACCGTCACGTCGACCCGCCAGGAGTCGGTGGCGACGATGACGAACGCGGCCGTGTTGCTGGTCGTGCCGCCGCCTGACGTGCCCCCGCCCTGACCGCCGCTGGTGCTGGTGCTGCCGGTCGAGCCGGTGACGGTCTGCCCGACCGACACCCCGACGCTGGAGACGACGCCGTTGATCGGGGAGACCAGGGTGGCACTGTCCAGGGCCGTCTGAGCGGTGTCCACGTCGGTCTGCGCCAGCGCGATCTCGGCCTCGTCCGCGGCGAGTTGCTCGTCGGAGGCGTCGGCGTCCTCGTGGTCGGACAGCGTCGCCTGGGCCTGGGCCAGCTCGGCCTTGGCCTTGGCCAGGGTGACCTGCATGCCCAACGTGTCGACGGTGGCCAGCGCCTGTCCGGCGGTCACGGCTTGGCCGGCCTGTACGTCCACCGAGGTGACCGTCCCGGAGCCGACGAACTCGACGTCCTGCTGCACGCTGGGGGTGAGGGTGCCGCTGGCGCTGATCGTCTTGGCGATGGTGCTCACCGCGGCGGTCACGATGCGGGACTGACTCGTCGGCAGGGGGCCGGCGGCGGCGTCGTCGCTGTTGGACCGCAGGAACCACCAGGTGCCGCCGGCCGACAGGGCGGCGATCAGTACCGCACCGACCAGGACAGTGACCCAGGGCCGGACGGTCAAGATCCGGCGAACTCTCGTCATGCAGCTGTCCTCGCGTCGAACCGTGCCGCGTGGGCACGCAGCCTGATCTCGACGGAGCTTGGGCAGCGTTGCTGTGGGCCAGCCCAGCTTCCGGTAGCAAGACGGTGTGTCCATGGGGGCGATCCGTCGGTGTGGCCGGCCGCGACCTCTTGACGCACGGCCTGTGACCGTGGGTGATGACAGCTGATCCGTCGCGCCGGCGGCCCGACCGGGTCGGCCGGTGGCGGCCTGGTCGGCTCGTCGCGACGCGGACCGCTGGCCCGGGTGTTCCTCGGTTCGCGGGCGACCAAGATCGTCCGGCACTCGCCGGTCCCGGTGGTGGTCGTCCCGTCCGCGGTCGCCCGGCAGGAGGCGCAGCGGGTGCTGGGGACCGGCTGACCGCCCGGTGCACCGAGCCGGCGCGACGGTCGACAATGAG
Source organism: Nakamurella leprariae (assembly GCF_016918035.1). Classification (GTDB taxonomy): domain Bacteria; phylum Actinomycetota; class Actinomycetes; order Mycobacteriales; family Nakamurellaceae; genus Nakamurella; species Nakamurella leprariae. The sequence goes on from NZ_JAERWK010000018.1 coordinate 18,143, forward strand.
CTGGTGTCACGCCTGCTGGTCATCGACGACGTCACCGCCCGCCCGCCGGTGCCGCACACCGCCCTGGGCCCGGCGCTGATGCGCTGGATCGGCGACCCTGCGTCCGACGACAACGACGACGGCGGCGGTCCGCCCGTGGACGAGGCGGTGCGGGCGTGGCGTCCCGATCCGACCATGGCCTTCACCGGCCGGGACTGCGTGACGCCGGGCATCGCGGAGGCGGTGGTCGCCGCCGAGCGTCACGGGTACGTACCGGTCCGGCGGGGGCCGGGCGGCCGGGCCGCCGGGTACGACCGGGGCTCGCTGTGCCTGGACCACGTGGGTCGGACCGGCCCGGGCACACCCGACATCACCGGCCGGTTCGCCCGGTTCGCGCACCGGTTCGCCGACGCGTTGCGCGCGCTCGGGGTCGACGCCCAGGTCGGCGCGGTCCCAGGGGAGTACTGCCCGGGCGACTGGAGCGTGAACGACGGGGCCGGGCACAAGCTGCTGGGCACGGCGCAGCGGCTGACCCGCGCCGGCTGGCTGTTCAGCTCGGTGGTCACGGTGGGGCCGCCGGATCCGGTGCGGGCGGCGCTGGTCGACGTGTACGCGGCGCTCGGCCTGGACTTCGCCCCGGCCACGGTCGGATCGGTGGTCGACGTCGTGCCCGGCCTACGGTGGGACGACGCCAAGGAGGCGTTCATCGCGGCACTCGGCCGGGACGTCGACGTGCAACGGACGACCGAGGTGCCGGCGGCCGTCCTCGCCGAGGCGGCCGGGACGCTCGAGCAGTTCCGGGTTCCGGTGCGTGTCGCATGAGGGTCGGACTGCGCCGCCTGCGTGAGCTGCTGGTCCGCGCGCTGCGGCACCTCATCGCGCCGCTGAGCCGGACCCGGGCGTTCCGCCGGGTCGGACCGAGGGTGCTGCCGCGGCTGGAGCGGCTGATGGACCGGGTCACCGGGGGGCGGGTACCGCTGAGCGGGCTCTTGGTGCCGTCGCTGGTGTTGCACACCACCGGCTCCCGGACCGGGACGGCCCGGCAGTCGGTGCTCATGTACACCCCGGACGGCGTCGGCGGCGCGGTGGTCGCCGGGACCAGCTTCGCCCGCGACCGGCATCCGGCGTGGAGCGGCAACCTCCTGGCCCACCCGGACGCCGCGGTGAGCGTGCGCGGGCGGACGTTCGAGGTGCTGGCGGTGCCGATCGGGGGCGACGAGCGCGACCGGGCCTGGGCGCGGATCGAGCGGCAGTGGCCGGGATACCGGGACTACGAACGGAACTCGGGCCGGACGGTCCGGCTGTTCCGGTTGACCGCGGTCGACCCGGAGATCACCTTCCCGGCCTGGTGACGCCCCGTCCGCTGCCCATGCCGCCCGTCGCCGCCTGACCGGCCGTGGTGGTCGCCAGCGTGGTCCCGCCGGCGACGATCGTGTAGCTGCTGCCCGCGGTGACCGCGCTCGACGAGTACACGACCGAGGACAGCGTCTTGGTGGTGGTGAACGAGGTGACGATGGCGCCGTCCGCGGCGACGACGTCCAGGACGGTGCCGGGGCCCACCGAGCCGCTCAGCGTGGCGGCCAGCCAGCCCTGCGGCGAGTCCGCACCCGGTGAGACAGCCATCCCCGAACTGCCGGTGGCCAGCAGCTCGCCGCCGGACACCGTGAGGGTGCCGTTGACGTCGAGGGCGCCGTTGCCGTTGCCCGTGGGACCCTCCACCACGACCGTGCCGCCGGAGACACTGGCGTCGCCGTTGGAGTCGAGGCCGTCACCTTCGGCATCGACGGTGATCGTGCCGCCACTGATGGCGACGTGCACGTCGGCGTCGGCGGCCTCGCCGCCGCCCATGCCACCCGCCATGCCGCCCGTCCCCCCGCCTGCCCCCGGACCGGTGCTGGTGTCCTCGCCGCCGGAGACGGCGTTGAGGCCGTCGTCGGTGGCGGTGACCGACACGTCCCCGGCCTGGATGGTGATGGTCGTGCCCTCGATGCCCTCGTAGGACGACGGGATCGTGACGGTGCCGCCGGCGATCATCACGTCGCCGTCGGCGTGCACGCCGTCGTCCCCGGTGGTGGCGGTGAGGTCGCCTCCGTTGACCGTGACCACCCCGTCGGAGTGCACCGCGTCGTCGGCGCTGTCGACCGTCACGGTGCCACCCTCCAGCACGACGCTGGCCGAGCCCTTGATGCCCTTGGCCGAGACGTCGTCGGCGAGCTCGGCGGTCGCGCCGCCGCCCGCGGTGATCGCCGTGGTGCCGCCGGTGATCACGACATCGGTGGCCGCGTCGATGCCGTCCCCGCCGCCGTCACCGCCGCCGTCGACGGTGACGCTGCCGCCGCTGATCGAGACGTAGCCCTTGGTGGCGTCCTCGTCGTTGTCGGACTTCAGTCCGTCCCCGCCGGCGTCGACGGTGACAGTGCCGCCCTCGACGACGAGCAGGTCCTTGCCGCGGATACCGTCGTCCACGGCGGTGACGGTGATCGTGCCGGACCGGATGACCAAGTCGTCCTTCGAGGCGATCCCGTCGTTGTCGTTGCCGGTCACGGTGAGGGATCCCGTTCCGGTGATGATCAGGTCGCTCGCGCTGAACAGTGCGGCGTTCGGCTCGTCGGTCTCCGCGTCCGGGTACACGGACGTGGAGGCGTCGGAGAGGGTGTTGGTGGACCCGTCGGCGAGTTCGACGACGGCGGTGCCGGCGTCCGCGATGACCAGCGGTGCGTTGGTGGAGCTGGTCAGCTCGACGCCGTCGAGGATGACGACCACGGTGCCGTCGTCGGGCGCGTCCACGACGACCTGACCGTCGGTCAGCGTGCCGCGCAGGCGATAGGTGCCGGACGCGGTGATCCTCACGGTGCTGCCGTCGACGGTCACGGCGGCGCTGTCGGCCGTGGCCGTGGTGCCGTCCAACGAGATGTCCACCGTGCTGCCGCCGGTCGACGACGCCTGTGCCGCAGTCGCATTCGCGGCCAGCGTGTCGGCCGCACTGGCGCCGACCACTGCAGTGGCGATGGCTTCCGCGGTCGCGGTGGTGGTCTCGGCGGCGGTCGTCGAGGTGGCCGAGGCGGACGTTCCGGCCGATGCCGCGGTGTCAGCCGTTCCGGACGAGCAGGAGGCGGTCACCAGGGCCACCGACAGCACAGCGGGCAGCAGGATGGTACGGATCGAGCGCTTCATGGGAATGCTCCAGGTCGGTCGGGGAGGGGAGGGGCTCAACGCTCGAAATGGCGGCGGAGCGTGCGGTTCCACGTGGTCGACGGCAGCTCGGGACGCAGGGCGGCCAGCCCGGTCCCGTACTTCGAGACGCGACTGGGCCGGCACCGGCGTCGCCAGAGCAGGTGGTCGACCTCGGACAGCCGGTCGGCGGTCTTGGTCTCGACGATGGCCAGTTCCGGCAGCCGCAGCTCACGGTGCCCGTCGATCGCCCAGCGCAGGTCGGTGTCGATGGTGACGCGGCTGCGGGACGCGGGGAGGAACAGGGTCGTCCGGCGGTAGCTGGTGGTCATCACCGGTGCCACCACCAGACCGGTCCGACGGTCGAGACCCGCTGTTGAGATCGCCCTCTCGGCGAACACTGCCGTCTCCGGGTCGACCACCGCGGGGTGGGCGGACTCGTGCGGGCGCCGGGACTTCACCGTGCGGCCGCGGCCGTCCCGGGTCTTGACCTCGAACCAACACTCGGCCGAGTCGAGGTAGGTCCGCGTCCGCAGCTTGAACCGCCGCCGGCGACGGTGCGCGGCGAGGTGGTAGCAGAGCAGGTCGGGCGTGTCGAAGTACACGGACTCGTAGCCGAAGTCGCGCCGGCCGGCGATGTCCAGGACCTGCGCTCCCGGGCCGATCGCCGCGACCAGGTCGTCGAGCTGGACCCGGGGCACCAGGTACTTCCGGTCCATCCGATCGAGCAGCGCGGCCTGGATGACCAGATCGTCGAGCGAGATCGAAGGCAATGCATCGATCGTCGCGACGGCGTGGCCGGTCATCGGGCGATCACCTCGTGACTGGCGGCGTCCAGGCGGTGGCCGACGTCCTGCCGCGGACGAAGGGCGTACCGGGCTTCGACCGTCGTGGTGTCGTTCACCAGGTCGAGCCGCTGCACCACGACGCGGTGCACGCGGGCGCCGAGCATCTCCTCGAGGTGGGCGACCAGGTCCGATTCCCGGGGGAACGCCCGGTCGAGGACCACCACCTGGTGGCGGTACCGCTGGAACAGCGCCGGGTGGTCGCCGACGAACATGACCAGGACGATCATCGCCATGAGCGCCGGCGACACCCATCCCGGCGTGGCCGTCAGACCGGCCAGCAGCCCGAGCGCGAGCGCTGAGAAGTAGTAGGCCACTTCGTGTTGCTCGAGTTCTGTCGACCGGAGCCGGATGATCGACAGCACGCCGAACAGGCCCAGTCCGACGCCGGCGGCCGCCGAGGTGGAGGTGAGCACGCTCGACACGGCCAGGACGCCGGCGTTGACGCCCAGGTATGCCACCACGAGATCCCGCCGACGGTGTCGGGGGAAGTACAGGGCGAAGGTGAGCAGGCCGACGGCGACGAAGTCGGCGGCGAAGAGTGCGATCTGCGGCACGGGAGTCCTCCAAGGAAGTCCCGACCATTCCGCCCGCGGTCCCTGTATCCCGACTGTGTGCTGGCCCAGCACACGGGATGCATCACGGTTCCGCGGGCGCCGGTCAGCCCACCGGCAGTGCGGTCGAACCGAGCGCCCACAGGCTGGAGGTCAGCGAGTGCACCGGATCGGTGAGCTCGATCGCGCACTGGGCCACGGTACCGAGCGGATCGTCGGAGGCCGAGCCGTTGTGCGACCGGACGGTCACGGTGATGCGCAGCCGGCCCGCGGCGGTGGGGTCGGGCATGTCGGTGGCGGTGGTCACCAGGTCGCGGCACGACGACTCGAGCTGCGACGGCTCGACGTCCGGCGTCACGGTGGTGAAGCCGAACAGCTCGGCGCGATGCGGTCGGGTGCACCCGACCGCCGCGCCACCGACCTGCTCGCGGCACACCCCGAACCGGGCGGTGTCGGGAGTGGTGAGGTGCAGGACGCCGGCGACCGGTCCGGCCAGCGCGCCGGCGGGATCGCCGGCCAGGTCGATCGGATACACGATGCACGCGCCCCAGGCCTGCCCGGCGGCGGCCTGACGCGGTCCCGGGCCGATGAGTGCGGAGCCGAAACCGGCGGTTGCCGACCACATCCCGTTCGGGACGGTGGATGGGGCACCGGCGTGCGGCTCGGGGACCGGATCCAGACCGAGGTAGGTGCCGGCCTGGTCCCGGCAGGACTCGGCCAGGGTCGGCTGCCGGAAGTCGCGGTCCGGCGCGACCACGCTGGCCACGTAGTCCGGCACCACGAAGACGACCTCGCCCTGTCGCGGACCGTCGCACGCGCGGACGGCAGGACTGGGCAGGTACAGCGGACTGCCGTACGAGGTGGCCTGGTCGAGGAAGCCGATCACGCAGTCGCCGGTCCGGGGGGCCGGTACGAGCGGTTCGGCGACCGGGCGGCCGCCGACGATCCGGTCGTCGATGACCGACACCACCACGACGGCCAGCAGCGCCATGGCCAGCATCACCGCGCCGAGCCACCGCCTGTCCATCCGCTGAACCTAGCCACCGGCGACGCCCGGTTCTGCCCTGCACGGTGAGGGCTTCCGCACAGCTGTCCGGGACGGAGTGGATCACTGCAGCCGGCTGATCACGGTGTGCCACGGACGGGACCGGGGCGGTGGGGGTGGGGCACTGGCGTAGGTGTGGCCGGTGGGGGTGGTGACGACGGCAGCCGCTGCGGATCCAGTCGTGTGCCAGCCGTCGTGGTCTTTGGTGAGGTTGCAGCGGGCGCAGAGGCCTTGGCCGTTGTCGGTGGTGGGGCCTTGGTCGGTGTGGGGCTGGATGTGGTCGGCGTGGCGGATGGGGGCGTCGCACCAGGGTGTTCGGCAGGTCTGGTCGCGGGCGATGAGGAACTGTCGGTCGAGGTGACCGAAGCGGCGACGGCGTGGATCAGCCTGGCTGACCTGGCCATTCGGGTCGGTGAACAGGCGCCGGATGAACACTCGGCTGGATTCGGGGGCTTCGCGGATGAGGTGCCGGGCGAGGCCGGCCGGGACCGGTCCGTGGCCGACGATCACGGCGGGTTCGGTGTCGCCGTCGAGCAGGGTGCGGTCGGTCATGACCAGGTTGATGGTCAGGTCCACCCCGGCCGGCACGGTGGGCAGCTCGCTGACGTCGTCCTCAGCATCGGGATCGCCTGACTCGGTCACGGTTCCGGCGGTGACGCGAGCAACCAACTCATCGGCCATCACCTGGCCCCGGCCACGCTCGTCGCCGGTGGCGAACACGGTGTCGGCGTGCCGCTGCAGGGCCGCAATCACAGAGACGCCTTGGACGACGGGCAGCAGCGCGGTCAGGTACGTCATGCAGTCCGGCGCCGTGCGGAGGTTGACCCGCCGGTCGTGGTGGGCTTTGGCGTTCCGCGCGACCGCCTGTTTCGGGTCGAGTCGGTAGGCGATCCGGGTCGCCTCGGCGGCCAACGCCCGGTCCCCGAGACCCACGTACGAGTCGGCCAACTGCTCGTCCGCCTGCCGCTGGTCGGTGCGGGTCAGGCAGGCGGTCTCCCGGGCGACGAGGGTGGCCTTCCACTCGCTGACCTCGCCGCGGCGCAGCGCGGACGCGAGACGGGGCAGTTCGTCGCGCAGGGACAGGGCCAACCCGAGATGCCGACCGCCCTGGGCGGGTGAGACCCGCCGGGCGAGCGCGACCTGCGCTCCGACGGATCGTCGCACCGCCACCCGGCGGCGTTTGGCCGCGTCCCCCGGCTCGTTGGCCGAAGCAGACCGGTCGGAGGCGGTGAGTTGCTGGTCCAGCAGGCAGGTGGTGGCGCGGGCCTGCAGAGCGGCGCCGGCCGCCTTGAGCCGTTCGACCGCGGTGATCAGCTCGACCAGCGCGTGGTCATCCATCCCACTCGGTGCCGTCGCGGCGAGCTGTTCGACCCAGGCGGCGACCACGGCCGGGATCACCGACGGCGAGAGTGTCATGGTCGACATGTGTTCGATCATACGTCTGTGAACAGCGGGTATTGAGGTTGTCCACATGATCGAACGGGTGGCGTTCTGGTCGTCGCACTGTCGAGTAGCTCGGTGTCCAATGGACGGAAGATGTGCGACGACGCTTCTGCCGCAATCAATCTCGCGGATCGTGGACGAGACGAACGTGGAGCTGGATGGGGAGCGTCGCCGGCGGGCGATGCGCCGGTAGGTGCCAGGCATGGACGCCGGTGACCCGGTCGGCGTGGCTGCGGACGTCGCCGTCGTCCGCAGCCCCGCTCAACACCCGGCGACAGCCCCCGGCCGCCCGGGCGGCGGGCGGCCCGGACCCGCTGACCCCACCACCAGGTCGCACAGCGCGATCACGGTCGGGGCGCCCGGCCGGTCGTGCGTGGTCAACACGCTGATCACGGCGCAGCCCGCCGCCCGGGCGACTTCGACACCGGCGGGCGCGTCCTCGAGCGTCGGGCCGGCCGGAACACAATCATCCCGGTGTGGGCAGCGAGCGAGCTGGCCACCGCGCAGGTGGTGCGCGTCAGCCGACGATCAGCAGCGCAGCCGTCGCCCGAATCTGTCGATCGGTCAACGCGGCCTTCAGGCGTTCGGTCGCGGTGATGAGGTCGGCCAGTGCCGCGCCGTCGAGGCGGTCGGGACCCGTGGCTGCGATCCGCCGGACTCAAGCGTCGGGCACGGCCGGATCCACCGGCGACGGATCCACCACGTCGGCCATGGGGGCGAGCGCACCGCTGTGACCGGCGCCGATCGTGGAGACGGACGGTACCTGCACCCATCCGTCATCCTGGTCCCAGGAGGTGGGCATGACGACCGATCGCACCCGCATGGTCGCCGGCGCAGCCGCGCTCGCGCTGGTGCTGCTGGCCGTCCTGGTCGTCCCGAACGCCGACCGGCGGATCGCCGGTGTGGCCCGCGGCGTGCCCGACCTGCCGATCGCCGGTGGCTGCGTCCTGGACATCACCCGGCTCTTCGATGATGTCGACCGGCGACAGCCCTGGACCGGTCCCATCGTCAGCGGCTTCCCGGACGCGCAACCCGGACCGTGTGACGACCGCGCGGTGGGCCGAGTGATCTGGGCCGGCCTGGACCTCGTCGGACCGTCGCAGGTGGACAGCGCCCAGTACAGCCGACTGTCCAGCCAGACCTGCCAGCTGCCGTGGCGGGCCTGGCGGGAGGACCGCGGTCTGGCCCGGGTCATCGATGAGCGCGACAGCGGAGTCCTGGCCTGGGACCCCGCCGTCGAGATCGGGGTGCTGTTGGTCGGGCCGACCGCGGCGGCACGGTCGGCCGGCGAGCGGTGGTCGGCCTGCGTGGTCGCACCCGACCGGGGCCGCGGCGCGCCCGATCAGCGCATCGGTGCCCGTGACCTGACCGGGCTCGGCGTCTGCACCGCCGTCGGTCCGGACGGCGACGAACCCGTCGCCTGCTCGGAGCTGCACACCCGAGAGACGTTGGCGTGGCTCGCGTCCCGCGGCGGGACGCCCACCGACGAGCAGTTGCTCACGTCCTGCCGGGAACGGATCGCGCAGCGCACCCGCATGGCCGATCCGACCGCCGACGGGGCGTTGCGCATCGCGGTCGAGCCGCCGACCGGTCGTGCGCTGGCTGACTGCTCGGTGACCGTGACCGGAGACCGGCCGCTGCAGGGCACCCTGGTCGGGCTCGGATCGCGGCCCCTGCCGTACGCGCGGTGATCGGCCATCATGTGATCACCCGGGTCACGACCGCGTGGCCCCGCGCACGATGGAGTGCCGATGACCGATCAGATCACCCCCGTGCCGACCGGGACCGGTGTCCCCGCCTTCGGTCCGCCACCGCCCTTCGACCCTGAACTCGGAGCGCTGCTGGCCGGCCTGGCCGGTCAGCTGCCGTCGTCCATCACGCCCGAGATGATCAGCGCGATGCGGGAGGGCGCGCTCAACCCGGTGACCGACGACGACCTCCGTCGCGCGGGTGCCTTCGACGTCGAGGAACGATCGGTGCCAGGCCCGGACGGCGCGCCGGACATCTCGCTGCTCATCTGCCGGCCGACCGGGGTGAGCGCGGCGACGCCGGCGATCTACCACACCCACGGCGGCGGGATGATCATCGGCGACAACCGCACCGGCATCCTGACCATGCTCGACCTGGCCGCCGAGTTCGGGCTCGCGGTCGTCTCCGTCGAGTACCGGCTCGCTCCCGAGCACCCCGACCCCGCGCCGATCGAGGACTGCTATGCCGGCCTCGTCTGGACCGCCGAACACGCCGCCGAGCTCGGCATCGACCCGGAGCGGATCATCGTTGCCGGTGGAAGCGCCGGTGGTGGGCTGGCTGCCGGGCTGGCCCTGTTGGCCCGGGACCGCGGCGGTCCGGCCCTGCTGGCCCAAATCCTGCTCTACCCGATGCTGGACGACCGCAACGAGTCGGTGTCGAGCCGGCAGATGGCCGGCCGCGGCGTGTGGGACAGCACCTCCAACCTGACCGGCTGGACCGCGCTGCTCGGTGACCGGCGGGGTGGCCCCGACGTGTCGCCGTACGCGGCGCCCGCCCGCGCCACCGACGTGTCCGGGCTGCCGCCGGCCTTCATCGACGTCGGCACCGCGGAGACCTTCCGCGACGAGGACGTCGAGTACGCCACCCGGCTGTGGCACGCCGGTGGCGAGTGCGAGCTGCACGTCTGGCCGGGCGCGTTCCACGGCTTCGACATGTTCGCCCCCGAGATGATGCTGTCCCGGGACGCGCTGGCCGCCCGGCCGCGCTGGCTGGCCCGGATCCTGGCGCGCTGACGTCAGGCCGGACGGCGCCGGTCAGGAGGAGCGGCGCCGTCCGGTGGCCACCGCGTGCGCCACCCGCGTGACCAGCGTGAACCGCAACGGCACCGACACGGTCCGGCTGCCGGTCAGCAGCTTCCCCTGGGCCGACGTGGTGCCAGCACCGAGACTGGCGACGGTGCCGTGCCTGTCGGTCACCTCCAGCCGCAACCCCAACTCCTGCAACGCCTCGCCGAAGCCACCGACCACGCTGAGTCCGCGTGGTCGGTGCCGGCGCCGTCGCCAGCCCGGTCCTGCCCGTTGGGTGTGGGGCAGGACGGGGAGCGACCGCCACAGGTGCCAGGCGTCGTCGGTGCGCAGCGTCAAGGTCGACCCGGATCCCGACAGGTGCGCCGGGATCCCGTCGACCTGCAGGTCCAGATCGGCCGTGACCGTGGTGGTCAGGACCCTCGGCCGGTCCGGACCCCCAGGCACACGCTGGGCGGCACTCGATGGTCGGAGCCCGCGCTCGCTCGTCCGGCGCTCGCGCGACTCCTCCCGCTGCAATGGTCGGAGCCCGCGCTCGCTCGTCCCTCGTCGGTCGTGATGCGCAGGGTGCCGTCGAGCTTCCACACCGCACGCGGCGAGTCCGCCCCGGTCTCGCGGGGGACCTCGACGGTCATGTCGACGAACTGGTAGTTGATCGCGGCGCCCTGACCGGTCAGGTACGACCACATCTGCTTGCCCAGGTCGGCGAAGCTGGACGTCTGCTGCTGCTCGAGCGGTGCCTCGGTCACGGGTACTCCCTTCGTCGTGGACTGCACGCGGTGCCGTGCGGTCGGGGTGCCGTCATCCCGATCCGCCGACGCCCACCATCAGTCCCCACTGACTCGCAGGGAATACCAGATGCCGCCGGACCCGGCCTGTGGCAATTGATCTCGATTGTCTCAACGATCGCTCGCCGGGGCACCCAGAGCGGCCCGGGGAGCCGGCCGGCAACGGGTCAGGCCGACACCCGGGCGCGGAGCAGGCAGAACTCGTTGCCCTCCGGGTCGGCCAGCACGTGCCACGACTCGTCCCCGCGCTGGCCGATGTCCACCGTCCGGGCGCCCAGGTCGAGCAGTCGCTCGAGTTCCGCGTCCTGGTCCCGGTCGGTCGGGTTGACGTCGAGGTGCAGCCGCAGCTTGGCCGTCTTCGGCTCGAGCGACGCAGGAACACGATGGTCGGCAGCGAGCCACCCGAGCCGCCCGTGCCGCCCGGCGGTCCGATCTCGATGACGCCGTCCTCCTCGTCCAGTCGCTCGTACCCCAGCGCCGAGCACCAGAAGGTGGCCAGGGCGTCGGGATCGTTGGCATCGAGGACGAGCTCGGTGAGGCGACAGGCCATGGCGGCAGGTCAGCCGGGGGGAACGGCCGCCCCCGGGGCCCGAACCGCCCCGGCGCACACTGTCGCCCATGACTCGGTACGTGATCATCGGAGCCGGCGCGGTCGGCGGCACCATCGGCGGCGCGCTGGCCCGGACCGGCCAGGACGTGCTGCTGGTCGCCCGCGGCCGACACGCGGAGGTGATGCGCGAGGACGGCCTGACCCTGCGGACCCCGGATGGGGCGTTCACCGTGCACCCGCCGGTCATCACCGACCCGGCCGAGGCGGACCTCACCGTCGACGACGTCCTGGTGCTGACGGTCAAGACGCACCAGGCCGTCGACGTGCTGCCGGTGTGGGCCGACCTGCCGGTGTGGGACGCCGGCACCGTGGTGGGCACGGCGGGGGAGCGGTTGCCCATCATCACCGCGCTGAACGGGGTGGTCAGCGAGGACCTGGCGTCGCGGTGGTTCCGGACCGTGCTCGGCTGCTGCGTGTGGCTGCCGGCGATCCACCTGGAGCCCGGTGAGGTGATCGTCCGGTCCGCTCCGGTGCTGGGCATGCTGCACATCGGCCCGGTGCCCCTCGGCCCGGCGCCGGCCGCGCTCACCGCGCTGCAGCAGCCGTGGACCGACAGTGGCATCCGGGTGGCCCTGCCGGCGGACGTGATGCCGTGGAAGTACCGCAAGCTGATCAGCAATCTGGGCAACGGACTGCAGGCCGTGCTGGGTGACGACCACCCGGCGCTGGCCGAGCTGACCGCCCGGGCCGAGGTGGAGGCCCGGGAGGTGCTGGCCGCCGCCGGCATCGAGCTGGTCGACGAGGACGAGCACACCGCGGCCCGGGCCGACTCGCTGACGCCGCGGCCGGTCCCGGGCGAGCCGGAACGACTCGGCGGATCGTCCTGGCAGTCGCTGGCCCGCGGCACCGGATCCATCGAGACGGACTACCTCAACGGCGAGATCGTCCGCATCGCACACCGTCTCGGCCGGGAGGCGCCCGTCGACGAGACGGTGGCGCGGATGTGCCGGCGCGCCGCCACGATCGGCGCGGCCCCGGGCGAGCTGGCCGGACAACTGCTCGACGCGCTGGGCGTCGGGTCCTGAGTCAGGCGCTCGCCGGCGCCAGCGCGGCCTGCTCGAAGGTGGCGATCATGCCGCGCACGAAGACGGCCGTGTGCTGCCATTGCTCGACGGCCACGGTGCGGATGCCCAGCGACTTGACCGGGTAGTCGTTGCCGCCCGGGTCGAGCCGGTCACCGACGAACAGCACCTGGTCGGGGCGCAGGTCGAGCCGCTCCAACAGCTTGGCCATGCCGTAGGCCTTGTCCACGCCCTTGCGGGTCACGTCGATCGACGTCGACCCGCCACCGCGGACCTCGAGCTCGGGCAGCAGCGGCGCCGCGTAGGTCCGCAGCCGCTCCTTCTTCACCCCGTCCGGATCCCAGGCGTGCTTGGCGTCGACCGGAGCCTGCTGACCGAGGGCGGAGAAGGTGATCTGGCTGCCCCGGTCCTCGATGATCGGGCCCCAGGTCTGCGACTCCCACAGGCCGAGCTCCTTGGCGCCGGCGGTCAGCACCTCGACCACCCGCTGCTTGTCCGGCTCGGACAGGTCCTCGGCGTAGACGCGGGTCCAGGCACCGTCCTGACGTTCGTAGTACTGGGTGCCGCAGGTCGGCATCAGGTGCATCCGGGCCAGCGCGGTCTCGGCCGCTGATCCGGATGAGGCGTCGCCGTTCGTCACTGCGTCGAGTGCGGTCGGCAGGTTGGCCAGCACCTGGGTGTCGAACTGCTCGAAGCGGCCTCCCGAGATGATGCAGACCCGGACGTGCGGCAGCAGCCCGGTGAGCAGTTCGGCCATCTCCGGGTCGATCCGCGACTTCGACGGCGCCAACGTGTCGTCCAGGTCGAACGCGACCAGTTCCAGGCCCTGCAGCGCGTGCGTCAACCGATCCCCCGCTTCCGACCGCCACCGACGGCGACTCCCCGTGTCGAACGCGGGCGAGGCTAACACGGGCCTGACCGGCGGCCCGGGGATCTGCGACCGACCTCACCGAGCCGCCGACCAGCGGAGATCGCCCCAGCCGGCGGTCGGAGGGGTCCCCCGCCACCACACCCGCAGCGGGCCGATGAGGCGGAAACCAGCCGCCCGGGCGGGTGACAAGTCCTCGGGTCGTTCGTACCCGACGAGGTCCCGACCCGGGAACGCATCGGCGACCGCGCGGACCGCCCGCAGCCACACCACCGTCGCGTCAGCACCGGTCAGGACCAGGTTGGACAGGCCGACCACCGTCCCGCTGAGGCTGGCCATCACCGAGCCCCCGTCCACCTCGAACCGCCTGACGCCGCCCCGGTGCCCGGCTCGCCGTGAGCCGGCCGGCGCGGGCAGATGGATCCACTCGGCGTCGAAGAGCACGCGGAAGCCGTGCGCAGACAGGTCGAGCGTGGCGAAGCCGTCCTTGACCGAGCAGCCCGGACCGGCGTCGATCCGGCTCAGCAGCGCCTCCGCATCGACGTCCGGCTCCCGCGTCACCGCGTCCGGGTAGCCGGTCGGGGTACGCGGCCGGGCGGTCCAGGCGTCCGCCCGCCAGGTGGTCGCCACGCCGGCCAGCCGGCAGACGTGGTCGCACCAGACGGCGTTGTTCTCAACCGCCTGCCGCAGCACCGCCGGCGCGATCACGCAGTCCGGCGTCCCGCGGGCCGCTGCAGCGGGGCCAGCCCCAGGTGCTCGCGCAGGGTGGTGCCCTCGTACTCGGTGCGGTGCACACCGCGCTCCTGCAGCAGCGGCACCACGGTCTCGGTGAACGCCTGCAACCCGCCCGGGACCAGGTGCGGCACCAGGATGAACCCGTCACAGGCGTCGGAGTCGACGTACCGCTCGATCAGATCGGCCACGGTGGCGGGACTGCCGATCAGGTGCTGCCGGTTGCCCATCTCGGCGACCGTGCGGCGCAGGTTCCACCCGTGCTCGGCCGCGGCGGCGCGCCACCGCTGCGCGGTCTCCAGCTGATCGGTGACCATGCGGACGCTGGCCCGGCCCTGCGCGACCGTGCTCTCGCCCACGATCGGATCGACGTCGGGCAGTGGCCCCTCCGGGTCGAGGTCGGACAGGTCCCGGTTCCACAGCTGCTCGGCCAGCATGATGGCGGTCGCCGGGCTGACCTGCTGCAGCCGGATCCCGGCGGCCAGCTCGTGAGCCTCGGCGTCCGTGTCGGCGATGGCGAAGGTGGTGGCGGGCAACACCTTGACCGCGTCGCGCGGTCGGCCGAACCGGGTGAGCCGGGCACGGATGTCGGCGGTGAATGCCTGTCCGGCCTCCAGGGTGCCGTGCCGGGTGAAGATGGCGTCCGCCGAGGCGGCGGCGAAGTCGCGTCCCGCGTCCGAGTCGCCTGCCTGGAAGATGACGGGCCGGCCCTGCGGGCTGCGCGGCACGTCGAAGTGACCTGCGATGTCGAACTGGCTGTCGCTGATCGTGAAGCGACCCGGATCCGCTTCGGCCAGGAACCGTCCGGCGGCCTGGTCGGCCACCACCGCGTGCTCCGGCCAGGAGTCGACCAGCGTGGTCACCGCGTCCAGGAACAGCCGGGCCCGTTCGTACCGCTGGTCCTGCCCGAGATAGCCGCCGCGGCGGAAGTTCTCGCCGGTGAAGGCGTCCCAGGACGTGACCACGTTCCAGGCCGACCGGCCGTCGGAGAGGTGGTCGAGGCTGGCGAACTGCCGGGCCACCTCGTACGGCTCGTTGAACGTCGAGTTGATCGTGCCGGTCAGTCCGATCCGCTCGGTCACTCCGGCCAGGGCGGCGAGCACGGTGAAGGTGTCGGGCCGGCCGACCACGTCGAGGTCGTAGATGCGGCCGTGCTGCTCGCGCAGCCGCAGACCCTCGGCCAGGAACAGGAAGTCGAACCGGGCCGCCTCGGCGTCCTGGGCGAAGCGCACGAAGGAGTCGAACTCGATCTGGCTGCCGGACGCCGGGTCGCTCCACACCGTGGTGTTGTTGACGCCGGGAAAGTGCGCGGCCAGGTGGACCTGCTTGCGCGGACGGGGCTGGGTCACGCCGGGACTCCCTCGTCAACGGTGCTGCGGTAGCGGTTCTCGGGTCGGGCCAGACCCAGGTGATCGCGCAGCGTGCCCGGGGCCGGATCGGTGCGCAGGCCGCGTCGGGCCAGCTCGGGCAGCACCGAGCGGGCGAGCGTGTCCAGGTCGTCCGGGAGCACGGCCGGCCGCAGCCGGAACCCGTCGACCCCACTGCCCCACCACTGGGTCAGCCGGTCGGTCAGCTCGGCGGCCGAACCGGCCATGATCGCGGCGTCCGAGACCAGGGGGCTGCCGTCGGCCGCGTCCAGCCGAGCCCTGCGCTCGGCGGCGGGTTCACCGTCCGGACCGTCCAGCAGGACGACCAGGTCGGCGACCACCCGCAGCGGCGCGGTCCGGCCGGCCGCCGCGGACTCCTGCGCCACCAGGTCGAGCAGCTCCCGCAGCTGAACGGCGTCGGCCGGGGTGATGGCCACGACGTCGGCCGAGCGGACGGCGAACCGGACGGCGGCGGAGGAGTCGTCCGAGCGAGGAACGAGGGAGGACGGGCTCCGACCATCAACTCGGGCGTGGGCCAGCGCCAGGACCACCGGCTGCCCCTGCGGCGGTCGCGGGGTGATGGACGGACCGCGCACCGAGAAGAACCGGCCCTCGAAATCGACGCAGTGCAGCCGGTCGCGGTCGATGAACCGGCCGGTGGCGACGTCGCGGATCTCGGCGTCGTCCTCCCACGAGTCCCACAGCCGGCGCACCACCTCGACGGCGTCGCCGGCCTCGTCCAGCAGTTCGGTGACCGCGGCGTCGGTGAGCTCGGCGGCCATGGTCCGGCGCCCGAAGTGGGCGGCCTCGGCCGGGCGGGGGCTGACCTGCGGACGCCAGCCGGCCCGTCCACGGCTCACGAAGTCCAGCGTCGCGATCGACTTGGACAGGTGGAACGGCTCGGTGTGCGTCACCGAGGTGGCCGGCACCAGACCGATCCGGGAGGTGACGGGGGCGATGCGGGCCGCGACGAGTGCGGCGTCCAGCCGGCCGGCGACCCGGTCGGTGCGGCCGGCGACGGCGTTCCACGGCTGTGCCTGCAACCCGAGACCGTCCTCCAGCGTGAGGAACTCGAAGCCGGCGGCGTCCGCCCGGCGGGCCAGGTCGACCCAGTGGCCGGCCGAGAACAGTCGGTCGGCGACCACACCGGGTTCCCGCCAGGCCGCCGCGTGCCAGCCGGCGCCGTCCAGGGCGATCCCCAGCAGCATCGGCAGGCGCTGCCGTTGCCCGTGCGTGCCGTCGTCCATCCTGCAGACCACCCGTCCTGTCGTCGGCATCGTCGTCCTGTCAGGCAGCAACACCCGACCGGCGTGGATCGATGCCACGGCGGGCGGATCGGGTGCCGATCCTGCGGCCCGCGGCGGGCGCCCCGCCCTTTCCGCCCGGCACGATGCGCGACCGACCGATGGAGGACGCGACGCTCAAGGCAGCGCACAGTGACCGCTGGGTCCGTGGCTGGGTCGGCGACACCGCGGTCGTCGAACCCGCCGAGCTGGTCGACATCACCGTCGACGGCATCCCCCGGCCGCCTGCCGGTGTCGCCGTTCAGCGACGAGGAGATGCGCCCGCACGCCGACGACGAGTTCCATCGCTAACCGGGCGATCCGCCGCCGGCCCGTCGTCGCGGCGGCGGACCGGGGACCGGCTTGGCCGCGACGACCGAGGCCAGCACCACCCGTGCCCCGCCGCGGCGGGTCCGGACGGTGACGGTCTCCGCGTCGATCGACTCCAGGTTCCCGAGGGTGTCGGTGAAACCGGCGGGCACCGCGCTGCGGATGACGACGCGGGTACCCAGCGGCAATCCCCGCAGCACCGAGACCGGGTGTGCCGGCCGCTCGGGGGCGGTCACGCCCGTCAGAGCGTCCTGGCGACCAGAGGCACCAGCTGGTTGGCGGTACGGCCCTCGCCCGGGGTGCCCACCGCGGTGAACGTCCAGCCCGCGCCCGAGCGGGACAGCCGGGCCATCACGACGGCGGTGTGAGTGCCGGAGCCGGACAGCTCGTAGCGGACGAGCTCGCGGTCGCCGTCGGCCGAGTCGACGGCCCGGGCCACCGCGTTCTCGATCTGGCTGAAGTTCTGCCCGCTGTAGGAGTTCACGACGAACACGATGTGGGCGACCTCGGCGGGCACCTGAGGCAGTTCGACCAGGATCGACTCGTCGTCGCCCTCGCCCGCGCCGGTGCGGTTGTCCCCGGTGTGCTGCAGCGAACCGTCCTTGGAGCGGAGCTGGCCGAAGTAGACGATGTCGACCACCTGGCCGGCCGCAGTGAACAGCAACGCGGAGGCGTCCAGGTCGACGGACACCTGCTTGGTACCGCCGAACAGGCCGCGCTTCTTGATCGCGTCCCAGCCCAGGCCCATGCGGACGCGGCTGAGCGAGCCGCCGCCGGACTTGGTGAGGTTGACGGTCTGGCCCTTGGTCAGGCTGACGCTCATGCTGCGGATTCCTTCCGTCGGTGACTCGGGCCGTCGGTGACCCGAGCAGGGGCGGGGCAGGTCAGGCCGGCCGATCAGACATTGACGCCGTAGTCCTTGGCGATGCCGGCCAGGCCGGTGGTGTAGCCCTGGCCGATGGCCCGGAACTTCCACTCGGCGTTGTGCCGGTACAGCTCGCCGAACACCATGGCCGTCTCGGTGGCCGCGTCCTCGGTGAGGTCGTAGCGGGCCAGCTCCTGGCCGTCCGCGCTGTTCACCACGCGGATGTAGGCGTTGCGGACCTGGCCGAAGGTGACGCCGTTCGCCGCTGAGTCATCGCCGGTCTCGTAGATGGAGGCCAGGAAGACGACCTTGTCGACCGAGTCGGGCAGCGCGGCCAGGCTGACACCGATGACCTCGTCGTCGCCCGCGCCCTCGCCGGTGCGGTTGTCGCCCTTGTGCACGATCGTGCTCTCCGGCGCGGTGGTCTGGTTGAAGAAGATGAACCAGGCGTCGCTGACGATCGACCCGTTCGCGCCCACGCCCAGGGCGCTGGCGTCCAGGTCGAACTTCGCCCCGGTGGTGGTCCGGGCGTCCCAGCCGAGCCCGATGTCCACGGCGGTGAGCCCAGGCGCGGACTTGGTCAGCGACAGGTTGCCGCCCTTGACGAGACTGATCCCCACTGCGTGTTCCTCCTGGTCCCGTGTGCTGGTCCGGTGTGCTGGTCTGCGGGCGGGTCGGGGTCAGCCGACGTTGACGCCGAAGTCCTTGGCGATGCCGGCGAGGCCGGTGGCGTAGCCCTGGCCGATGGCCCGGAACTTCCACTCGCCCCGGTTCCGGTAGACCTCGCCGAAGACCATGGCCGTCTCGGTGGACGCGTCCTCGGTCAGGTCGTACCGGGCCAGCTCCTCGCCGTTGGCCGCGTTCACCACGCGGATGAAGGCATTGCGGACCTGGCCGAACGACTGGTGCCGCTGCTCGGCGTCGTAGATGGAGACCGGGAAGACGATCGAGGCGACCTGGGCCGGCACCGTGGACAGGTCGACGGTGATGACCTCGTCGTCGCCCTCTCCCTCACCGGTGAGGTTGTCGCCCTCGTGGTGGATCGAGCCGTCCGGCGAGTCCAGGTTGTTGAAGAAGACGAACCACTCGTCACCGAGCACCTGGTGGCCCTCGTTGAGCGCGAGGGCGCTGGCGTCCAGGTCGAAGTCGGCGCCGGAGGTGGACCGGACGTCCCAGCCCAGTCCGACCGACACCGTGGTCAGGTTCGGCGCGGCCTTGGTCAGGCTGACGTTCCCGCCCTTGCTGAGACTGACGCCCATCGGTGTGCTCCCTCGTCTCGTGGCCGGTCGTGTCCGATCGTCGCGGACCGGTCCGTCCGGCGCCGGGTGGTGGCATCGGACGGGACGTCCAGTCTTCCTGACGCGGTTGAGTGCGGCATGAGTCGGGGTTGGACACCGGATCGGTCCGTCTGCTCAGTCCACCGGGGTGGCATCGTCCAGCCAGGTGACCCGGTCGAAGCCGAACGCCTGGGTGGCCGCCCGCACCGTGCTGCCCACCGCGTCCATCTCGGACCGGACCACCCAGCACCCGTCGACCGCCGTGAGCGAGGCCAGGACCAGGACGGACGCGGTCCCGGGCGGGGTATCCAGGGCGGGCACCCGCACCTCGATGGGTGCCTCGATGCGGCCGCCGCCGAAGGTGGTGATGACCAGGGTGCCGCCCCAGGCCACCGCGCCCCCCGTGCCGGACACCGCGTAGACGACGACCCGCTCCAGGTCACCGGTCTGCCGCAGGTCCAGGCTGATCCGCTCGTACTGCGCCCGCGCGGCCAGCAGCGCCGGGCGGCGGCTCTCGCCCATCGGCCCGGACCGGCGGCCGGTGGACTGCTGGACGATCGAGGACAGGCCGGACCGCAGCGTGAACGCCGCGCCCAGCCGCAGGTCGGCGAACGCCCCGGAGACGGCGGCGTCGACGGTGAGCGTCCCGATGCCGGACTGCACCCGGCTGAGCCGGACGACGGGGGAGCGCCGGGTCAGCAGGGTGGCCGCACCGGACCGCAGGGCCGGGACGGGCGGCACCCCCGCGGTGCGGGCGGGGGCGGCGACCGGCGAGGCCGTCGGTGCGGGTCCCCGCGCGGCGGGCGGCGCGGCCGGATGCGCGCCGCCCAGGTCGAGCAGCGCCGATCCGGCGGCCGGGTCGGGGGTCGCCCGCCGCGCCGCCGGAGTCGGCCCGAGGTCCAGCGGATCGCCACCGGACGGCGCGGGCGCCGGTCGGGACGCCGGCGCCGGGGCGCCCAGGTCCAGCGGGGTCGACGACTCCGCGGGCCGGGCCGGCGGCGGTCCGCCCAGGTCCAGCGAGGTGTCCGCGGTCGGCGCGGGCGGTGCCGGGGCAGGACGGGCCGGCGCCGGTGGGTCGCTCGAGCCGAACAGGTCGAGCAGGTCGTTGCCGCCACTCGCGCCGCTCGGGGCGCTCGGCGCGGACAGGTCGAACGGGTCGGCCGCCGGCGGTGCGGGTGGTGGGGCCGTGGGTGGTGGGGCCGTGGGTGGTGGGGCCGACGGCGTCGGCCCCCCGCCCCACGCGAGCGGCGCCGCGCCCCCCCACCCGCCCCGCCCCCCCGGGGC
>NZ_JAERWK010000019.1 GCF_016918035.1 Nakamurella leprariae
GGGGGGGGGGGGGGGGGGGGGGCGGGCGGGGGGGGGGGGGGGCCGCGGGGGGGGGGGGGGGGGGGGGCGGGGGGGGGGGGGCCGGGGGGGGGGGGGCCCGACGGCGTCGGCCCCGGACCGAAGAGGTCGAGCGCGTCGCCACCGGACGCGGCCGGCGCCGGTGCGGATGTCGCCGGTCGCGCGGGGCGGTCGGGTGCGGTCGGACGCGTCTGGGCCGGCGGCGCGGACGCGGCCGGCGCCGGCCGGGCCGGTCGCGCGGCGGCGGGCAGGGTGCTGCCGCCCAGCGGGCGGCCGCCGGTCGGCTGACGTGGCGCGGACGTCGGGACGCCGGCCGGGGCGGTCGGCGTGGGGGCGCCCGGGGTGACGGCCCGATCGGGTCGGTGCGGGTGCTTCGCCCGGCCGGCGACGAACGCGGCCACGGCCGGGTTGGCCCGGGCGGTGCGGCGGTGCCGCAGGAAGGTGAGGTCGGGACGCGGCGGGGCCAGATCCGGACGGGACGGGTCGATCACGGCGCGCCGACCGGACCGCGGGTGACGATCACAGCGGCACCCCGTAGTCGGCGGCGATGCCGGCGACGCCGTTCTCGTAGCCCTGGCCGATCACCTTGAACTTCCAGCCGCTGCTGTGCCGGTACAGCTCGCCCAGGCAGATGGCCGTCTCGGTGCGCAGTTGCTCGGCCAGGTTCTCCGACCGGACCAGCTCGGCGTCGCCGGCCAGGTCGAGCACCCGGATCCGGCAGTCCCGCAGCTGCCCGAGCGTGCGCCGCGCGCCGGGGCCGTCGTTGACGTAGAGCACGACCACGATCCGTTCGATCTCCCGCGGCACCGCGGCCAGGTCGACCTCGATCTGCTCACTGTCGGCACCGCCGGCGCCGTCGCTTCCCGCGGCCGACCCGGTCGCCGCGGCCCGCTGCTGCACGGACTGCTCCGGCGAGGCGAGCTGGTTGAAGAAGACGAACCAGTCCTCGGACGGCACCCGGGCGTTCCGGTCGCACAGCAGGGTGGCGGCGACCAGGTTGTCGCTCAGCACGTGTTCCGCGCCGGCGTTCCACCGCACGCCGAGGACCACGCCCGTCAGGGACGGGATCTCCTGGGTGAGCGCCACGTTGGCGCCGCGTCGCATGGGTGGGGCCACGGGGTCAGGGCTCCTCGCCGGTCGCAGTCACAGGTCAGGTCGCGGTCAATTCGCAGTGCAGATGGTGCGGGTGGATCGTGGTGCGGGGTCACAGGTCCAGTTCGGAGCCGGCGAACTTGCTGCGCAGGAAGTGCCCCTGCGCCTCGAGGGCGTTGGCGTCGTTGCGCTGGACGGCCTCCAGCACTTCCCCGGCCGCGCCGAGCAGGAACTCGAGCTGTTGCTGCAGGGCCTGCGCCGCCGTGCCGCCGGTCGGGCGCGGGGCGGCACGGGTGGCCGGGTCGAGCGCCAGGAAGCTGCGCAGGGTGGTGGGCAGGTAGTCACGCAGGATGCCGTTCAGCGAGACGCGGGCGTGGATGTCCAGCTCGCGATGCCCGCACTGCGCTCCGGGAACCCCGGCTGCCACGGGGATCTCGGCCTCGGACAGGACGGAGTCGATGACGTCGGTGACCCGGCGGGCGGTCACTGACGCACCCGCCGGCAGTTGCCCGGCGGCGGCGTTCACCGACCGGTTGACCACGGTCAGCTGGGCCGCCAGCGCGGCCGGGCTGTCCGGTTCGGCGGCCCGGGCGGCCGGCGTCTCCTCCTCGGCCGCCCGGTCCTCCGCGCGGCGCCCGAACAGCCAGTCCATCACCATGGCCGGACCGCCCGTCCGTCGCTGCGCCGATCAGCCATCGGACGACACCCCGTCAGGAGCTCTGGATCTCGCCGCGCCGGGTGCGCTCCAGGTACGGCTGGGCGCGCTGGATCTGCCCCTCGAGGGCCGAGACCGTCTGTGCCATCGAGGTGACTGCCTGGGCGCGGAACGTGTCGACGGCATCCATGGTCTGGAAGACGTTGTCGAACGCCTGCTGCAGCTTCTCCACCGCGACGGTGCTGCTGGCCGCCTGCTCGTGGATCTGCTGGCCCTGGATCTTGAGCTGTTCGCTGGTCCGGGCGATCAGGTCGCCGGTGGCCGCGTTCAGGCCGGTGATCTGGTCGAGCACCAGCTTCTGCCGGGACAGCGCCTGGGACACGATGACCGCCGTGCGGAGCGCGGCGATCGTGGTCGTCTGGGCCCGGTCGACGCCGCGCATCAGCTCGACGTTGTTCTTGCGGATGAGGTCGAGCGCCATGTAGCCCTGCACGGCCACGGCCATCTGGGTCATGATGTCCTGCCGCCGCTGCCGGATCGGGAACAGCGCGTCCGAACGCAGCGAGTTCGCGTCCTCGGTCTTCCCGGTGGTCTCCAGCCGCTGGATCTCCACCTCGACGGCGGTGTCCAGCGCCTCGGCCAGCTCGTTGTACTCGCCGAGCTTGCCCATCAGGGCCCACATGTTCTGCTTCTCGACCTCGATGGCCGCGTTGTCCTTGCCCAGCTCGTCCTTGCCGGAGGCCAGCGCGCGGACGATGGCGTCCAGGTGCGACTGCGCCGACTGGTACTTGGCGAAGTAGCGGTCGACCTTGTCGCCACCCGGGATCCACTTCAGCAGCTTCTTGACGCCGGTCAGGTCGGCCCGGTTCGGGTCCAGCTCGGTGATGGTGACGCGCAGGTCGGACAGCGTCCCGGCCACCTTGGTCTGCACGTCCTTGCCGCCCTTGCCCAGGGCGGCGGCCGGACGCTCCAGCATCCGGTTCGAGACGTTGGCCGACTCGCGCATCTCCCGGTCGCCCAGGGTGGTGAGCGACTCGACCTTGCGGGTGAACTCGGGCGACCGGACGTCCATCGACGCGAGTTCGCGGGCGAACGCCTGGGCGCGCTGCTGCAGCTCCAGCGCCCGGCCCTCTGCGACGGGGACGGCCCCGGCGGCCTGCGCCGGTTCGACCACCTGCACCGGGGCCGGCGGGGCCAGCACCAGGCCTCCGCCGGAGGCGGCGTTGCCACCGGACGGCGGCGTCGGGCTGGAACCGAGATCCAGATCGGTCATGCGGGTCGACTCCTTCGGGGCTGCGGCGCCGGACGAGCACACTCCTCGTGCGGGACGGTCGGACCGGTCCATCGCCGGAACGGACGGACCCGGCCGATCAACGGCCGGACGTGTCCGTCCGTTCCGGTGCGTCCGCGTCCATCGTAGAGAGGCCATCGAGACGAAGGTCGACGGCGGCCGACGGTTCCGCCGGAGCCCCCCGTCGGGTGATGGGCGGAGGTCGGTGATCGTCGTGCGTCAGTTCGACCACGACGGTCCAGACCTGGCGCCAGTCGTCCGAGTGGGGGTGGTGCCCGGCCTCCGGGCCCCGTGAGCAGCATTCCGCCGCCCTCGGCCCCGGACACGCCGATCACGCCGCGTCCACCGGCCCGGACGGTGGAACGATCGACGACGTGCCCGACGCCCAGCCGCCCGCCGTCCCCTCGTCCGAACTCCCGGCGCCGGTGGTCCGACCGGCCACCGTGGCCGACGCGGAGCGGCTCAGCGAGATCCATCGCCCGTACGTGCTCGAGACGACGATCACCTTCGACGAGCAGCCGTGGCCGCCGTCGCACTGGGCCGGCCGGATCGAGGCCATCACGGCCGACGGCTGGCCGTTCCTGGTCGTCGAGGACGGCCCGGTCGGTGGCGTCGGCGGGGACCGGCGGGTGGTCGGCTTCGCGTACGTCTCGGCGTTCCGGCCCAAGGCCGCGTACCGGCACACCGTCGAGGACACCATCTACCTGGACGGGGCGAGCACGGGTCGTGGGCTGGGCCGGTTGCTGCTGGACGCGTTGCTGGAGCAGGCCGCCGCGGCGGGCGCCCGGCAGGTCATCGCGGTGATCTCCGACCCCGGCGCCGAGTCGTCCATCCGGCTGCACCGGCGGGCCGGTTTCGTCGACGCAGGACGACTGCGGGCCGTCGGCCGCAAGTTGGGCCGCTGGGTGGACACGGTGAACCTGCAGCGCTCGCTGGACGGCCCGGCGGGCTCAGGATCGGTCGCCGGGTGAGCGGCCGCCGGGTCAGGCCTCGAGGGCCATCAGCGCCTGGGCCACCGGCTTCCACCGGCTGGCGTAGGCCGCCAGCTCCGGCCCGTCGGCGTAGGTGGCGTCCAGCAGGTACAGCCCGGGCAGCGCGCAGGTGCCGCCGAGCTCGGACAGCACGGGCTTGAGGGTCAGCTCCGGGGCCATGGCGTGCGCCGGGCCGGCGCCCAGCATGAGCGGCACGGTGACCACCCCGGCCAGACCGGTGCCGCCGGCGAACTGGTCCAGGAACAGCTTGAGCAGGCCGGTGTAGCTGGCCTTGTAGGTGGGGCTGGAGAAGACGACGAGCGACGACTCCTGCACGGTCTTCACCGCCGCGGCGACGTTGTCGTCGCCCCAGCCCAGCAGGCCGGCGCCGAACTCGACCAGATCGATCTGGTGGTCCGGGGCGCTGCCGGTCAGCTGCTCGGCCAGCATCACGCCGGCGGTGAGGGTGCGGGAGGCCGGCTTCGGGTTGCCGGTGACGACGGTGACGGTCACGAGGGGCTCCAACGACTGGGTCGACCCCGGCGCAGGGGCCGGGATACGGACGGACAGCGGACGGACACGGCGCCGCCCGGACGGGACCTGCTCACCCCGCTCGGGTCGGCCGGGGCCTGTCCTACCACCCGCACATTGCCCCGCTCGTAACACGGGGGGTCGCACCGTCGTGACCCCGCGGACGTCCGGCCGGCGGGCTCGGGCGGCGGCCCTGAGGTGCCATGACGGCAGCTGGGACGATACGGTCGGGACCCGGTCACCGGTGAGAAGGAGCTTCCCTGACATGTGGACCACCACGTTCGTGATGGCCGCCAGCGTGGCGGTCGTCGCCCTGTTCGTCCTGCCCGGCCGCATCCCGGCCCGCAAGACGGCTCACCACGGTGGCCATGACGATCACGAGGCGCTGTACCAATCCGACGCGGGCGCGTGGGTCGCGGCGGTCATCGTGGCGGTCGTGCTCGGCATCCTCGGCTCCGCGCTGTTCGCCGTGCTGGCCTCGGCCGGCGGCGGCGGCTGATCCTGGCGCCGACACCCGGTGCCGGCGGGTGTCGGGCCGTGCCGCCTCGGTCCGGTCGCGCAGGGTGACGGTCGGGCGGAGCTGGCTCGGCCGTCACACACGACGGTGGACTATCACGGACGGTGATCGACTGACTACCGTTCGACCGTGACGATGACTCAGGAGGCACCCGCGGGTCCCGCGGGACGTCCGGTCGGCACCGGTCGAGACGATGCCCCGGGATCCACCCCGAAGCCGAAGCTGCCGCTGCTGCCCATCGCGCTCGGCGCGGGTGCCGCCGGAGCGCTGACCGTGGCGTTGCTCGCCGGTCTGGTGCTGTCGATCGTGCCGGCCTGGCACTCGTCCACGTCGGCCGTCGCCGCGGTGCTCTCGGGCAACGAGCTGCGCATCTCCGCGGACCGGGCGGACGTCGTGCTGGTCCCCGCCTCTGCCGAGAACGAGTCGGCCGACACGGCCGTCGCTCAGCTGCGCGGGCGGTACTCGGTGCACCAGCCGACGGTGACCGCCTCCTACGACGGCGAGGTCACCGACTTCACGGTGAACTGCCCCAGCCAGCAGCAGTGCGAGGGCACCGTCACCGTCGCCGTGCCGTCCGGTGTGCAGGTGTCGGTGGCCACCACGGCCGGAGCCATCACTGCCCAGGGCATGCCCAACGAACTGCAGCTGGGCAGCCAGCTCGGCGCCATCACGGTGACCGCTCCCGCGGAGGCGCTCATCGCCTCCACCACCTCGGGCAACGTGGTCATCACCGACGCCGCGTCCGACGCCGTGGCCGTGCAGACCGCGAGCGGGACGGTGACCGCATCCTTCGTCGAGGAGCCCAGCCTGCTCGGGGTCACGACCTACAGCGGCACCGTCGACCTGGCCCTGGCCGGCGGCCCCTACGCCGTCGACACCACCGGTGTCCGCGCGCCACTGGACATCACCGTGGCCACCACCGAGAGCGCGGCTGCGTCGCGGGTCGTCGTGGTCAGCACCACCGGCGCGGTCACGCTGCGCGCAGCCGGCTGACCAGACGCTCCAGCAGCTCCTGCTGCGCCGTCACCACCTTGGCCGCCGCCGTCGGCACCCCGAACCAGGCGACCCGGTCCAGTTCCGGGAACTGCAGCACCCGTCCCGACCGTGGCGGCCAGACCATCTCGAAGGTGTTGCTGCGCAGCGTGTCCGGGTCGAAGTCACCGGCCAGCGCGAAGGCGGTCACCACCTTCCCGCCCGACTGCCGCACCTGACCCAGCTCGATCGGCTCACCGTCCGGTGGCGGGCTGCCCAGTTCCTCGGCGAACTCGCGCCGCGCCGTGTCCAGCAGCGACTCGCCGGGCAGGGGTTCGCCCTTGGGGATCGTCCAGGCCCGCTCGTCACGCTTGGCCCACAGCGGCCCGCCCATGTGGCCCAGCAGCACTTCCGGGCCGTCCGGGCCGGACCGGAACAGCAGGATGCCGGCGCTCGCAGGCCTGGCCGGGGACACGTCCGGATGCCGCGGTCAGGACGCCCGGGACCGGGCGCAGTCCTGGCACAGCCCGAACAATTCGACCTGGTGGTCGAGCTCGACGAACCCGTACTGCTCGGCCACCGACTTGGCCCACCGCTCCACGCCCGGTGCCTTGACCTCCTCGGTCCGGCCGCAGGACCGGCAGACCAGGTGGTGGTGGTGCGACGGCTGGGCGCACTGCCGGTACAGCACCTCTCCCGACTCCTTGCGGACGGTGTCGAGTTCGCCGGTGCCGGCCAGGTCCTGCAGGGTCCGGTAGACGGTGGCCAGCCCGATGCCGGAGCCGGTGTTGCGCAGCGCGCTGTGCAGGTCCTGCGCCGTGACGAACTCGCCGGTCTCCTCGAGCATCGCCACGATCGCCGCGCGTTGGGCGGTGTTCCGGCGCTGCGTGGTGACCATGGGCAGGCATGCTCCCGTACGGCGGTGCGGACGCTCGGCCCGCGGCTGAGGACGGCTCGGCCGAGCCGGCACTCGAGCGTACCGCCCGGCCGATCGAGCACACCGAGGCTCCACCTGCGCCCCGTTACCGTGGCGGTCGCTCGGCGGGAGCGTCTCCTGCCGGCAGCACGTCCGTCAGCACGTCAGGAAGGAACCGCCTCCATGACCGGTGCCTCGGCACCCCGGCGCTCCCGCGTCGCCCGGCGCCGATCGGTCTGGCTGGGTCTGCTCACCGCCGGTGCCCTGGCCGGGCTCGCGGCGTGCAGCGGCGAACCCACGATGTCGGCCCTGCCGACGGAGACCGCCACGACCACCGATGCGAGCAGTACCGCCCCGGCGTCCACCACCACGACCACATCGACGACGACGCCGCCGCCGCTCACCGTCACCAGCACGGCGCCGGGCACGATCGTCACCGCCGGCCCACCGGCCGCCACCGTGACACCACCCGCCGTGCCGGGGACGTGCCCGTACCTGTCGGACGAGCAGGCCGCGGACATCAACGGGCAGAAGACCGGGCAGACCAGCATCATCGCGGTGTCCCCGCACCCGACGTGCGTCTTCACCCGGTCCGACGGCGGCTGGTTGGCCACCGTGCAGATCATCGCGGCGGACACCGAGCAGTCGGCGGTGGCCGCGGTCGACCAGCACGTGCCCATCGAGCAGTCCGACCCGGCCGACCAGCCGGCCGGCTGGTCCGGCGGCTCCATGGTCACCGACACCAAGTCGGTCTACGCGGTGTCCAAGGGCACGGTCGCCATCGTGGCCGAGTCCAACCAGCTGCAGTCCATCAAGGGCCGGCAGATGGTGATCGCCACGGTGGCCGCGCTCGGGCTGTGACCGGCCAGCCGGTCAGGTCGCGCAGCGCACCAGGTAGGTGGCGGTCGGGGTGGGCTCGATCGAGCAGTACTGGTGCGGCAGCGACACCGCCCGCACGGCCATGACGGCGATGAGGACCACGCCGATCCCGATGCTGCCGAGCAGCTGCCAGCGCTTCCGCTGCTCCCGAGGCGGGTAGACCATCACCGCGCCGATCGCCGCACCGACCACCAGGCCGCCGAGATGCGCCTGCCAGGAGATGTTCGAGACCTGGAAGGTGATGATCAGGTTGATCACCACGATGGCGATGAGCTGCCGGGCGTCGTAGCGCAGCCGCCGGACCGTCACCAGCAGGGCGCCCATCAGCCCGAAGATGGCCCCGGAGGCGCCGGCCGTCGGGACGAGCGGATCCGAGAACAGCATCACCGCGGCGGAGCCGCCGAGCAGGCTGAGCCCGTAGACGACGCCGAAGCGGACCCGGCCGAGGATGCGCTCGAGCGGCAGGCCCAGGAAGTACAGCGAGAACATGTTGACCGCGATGTGCCAGAGGCCGACGTGCAGGAACCCGGAGGTCAGCACCCGCCACCACTCGCCGGTCGAAGCCAGCTCCGGCAGCAGCGCCCCCTGCAGGTACAGCGACGACTGGGTCACCGTCATCACCGCCCGGGCCTGCAGGGCCGTCACCACGAAGAACGCCAGGTTCACCGCGATGAGCGCGTAGGTGACGACCGGCTGCTCGCCCAGTCGTGCCCCGGACACGGTCCGTGGGCTCCGGGTCGCGGCGGCCTGCTGCCGGACGCACTCGCGGCACTGGAAGCCGACGCTGGCCGGGGTCAGGCACTCCGGACAGGCGGGCCGTCCGCACCGGGTGCAGGACAGGGCCGTGGCCCGGTCGGGGTGCCAGGTGCAGACGGCCGGGCCCGACCGGGGATCAGGGGTGCTCAGGACGGTCCTCCGTGATCAGCCGGTCGGTACCCGGTGGTGCTGCCGTGTGGGAACGACGGATCAGTCGACGGTCTCGATGCTGATCGAGTTGATCACCACGTCCTCGGCCGGCTTGTCGAACCGGTCGGTCGCGGTGGAGCCGATGGCGTCGACGACGTCGCGGGACGACTGGTCGGCCACCTCACCGAAGATGGTGTGCTTGCGGTTGAGGTGCGGGGTCTTGCCGGTGGTGATGAAGAACTGCGAGCCGTTGGTGCCCGGGCCGGCGTTGGCCATGGCCAGCAGGTACGGCTTGTTGAAGACGAGCTCCGGGTGGAACTCGTCGGCGAAGGTGTAGCCCGGGCCGCCGCGGCCGGTGCCGGTCGGGTCGCCGCCCTGGATCATGAAGCCGTCGATGACGCGGTGGAAGATCGCGCCGTCGTAGAAGGGGCCCTCGGCGTTGCCGGCGGCGTTCTTGGTCGTGTAGTTGGCGGTGCCGTTCGCCAGTCCCACGAAGTTGGCCACCGTCTTCGGGGCGTGGTTCGGGAACAGCTCGATCCGGATGTCGCCACGGTTGGTGTGCAGGGTCGCAAACTGGGTGCTCACGGGGCCATCCTGCCATCGGCCACCGACTGCTCCGGGTCGGCCCGGTGCCCGGGGGACCGCCCGGCGGCTCCGCAGCTCGCGCAGCGCGTCCGCGACCTGCTCCGGCGGTCGGCCCAGATCGATCCGCCCGAACACGTACAGCTCGTCCGGCGTGGCGTGGCGGCCGCTCCGGTCGTCCGGCTCCTCGGGCAGGTCGACCTCCAGTTCCAGCACGGTGGTGGCGATGCCCAGCCGCCGCCGCGTCGGGGTGGCCAGGGAACGGACGGCGGCCCACGGCACCGGGACCGGTCCGGCCATGGTGCCGATCACCACGCCGTCGGTGTCGGCGGTCAGTCGGCGGCGCACCCGGAGCGCCGCCGACGCGACCGCCAGGGCCACCAGCGCTACCAGACCCGCGAACACCCGGTCCTGGGGATCGGCGAGCAGCGCGGCGAGCGCTCCACCGGCGACGGCGACCGCACCGCCGGCGGCGGCCAGCGCGGGGGACGGACCACAGCGCAGCGGGCCGCTCGCCCTGGTCGGCGGGTCGTCGTCCGCCGGCGACAACGAGGTCTCGGCCATGCGCGTCGACGTCCTTCCTGGACGGCCCGTCCACCGGCGGGCCGGTTGTCCACAGGGTCTGTCCACAGTGGGGATGAACTACAGCAGTGTCGTTCCCGCTCGACCGGGCGGTCGTCGCAGGTCAGTGTCCCGTGTCCGGGTGCATCCCCACTGGGGACGGATGTCGGGACCGGGCCGGGACGTGACGGGGACGGATCCGCGGGAACGCCGCCGCCCGCCGGCCCCATCCACACCGATCATCCCCAGGGCCCCGGATCTGTGGATGTCCGGCGTGGCCACGGTCGAGGGATGCACCGTCATGGGGACGGATTGTGGACAACCCGGGGACAGCGCCAGGTCCGGTGTGACGTCACTCCGACAGATGTGGACAGCCGACGATCCGGCCCACGACCGTGACCGGCCGGGTGCCGAGCCATCCCAGAGCCACCCCAAGACGACGAACGCCACCGACCCGGAGCGGGTCGGCGGCGTCGGTCGGAGCAGGGGGCGGAGAGCCCGCAGGAGTCAGCGCCAGCCCATCGTCATGAGCAGGCCGGCGATCATCAGGACGAACCCGATCGCGAAGTTCCAGTTGCCCAGCGAGTCCATGAAGGCGATGTTCGAGCCCCATAGGTAGAACACGACGAGCCAGAGCAGGCCGAGCACCATGAGCCCGAGCATCACGGACAGGTAGACCGGTCCCGACGGCGCGGCGACCTTGGTGCGGGCCGAGGTGGCCGCGGTCTCGTTCGCCTGCGAAGCGGCCTGCGCGGACGCCGTCGCGACCTTCTTCCGCACCTTGCTCTTGGGCACGTCCGTTCCTTCCACTGCGCATCAGCTGGACCGGCTGCGCCGGTGCCGTCGTCCGGAGTGAGCGGATCGGTCCCGGGGCGCCGGGCACCCCGACGCTCATCGCCGGGCCGGTCCGCTCGTTGACCGGGACCGTACATCGACCTGGCTAGCGTACGTGCCGACGCGGTTGACCAGGCGGCTGACCAGCGGCTCTGCCATCTCGCGGGGGGCGCGCGGTGCGCGACGGTCGAGTTGGGCGCGGGGGCGCCTGGCTCAGTGCGGCAGCATCGCGGTGGGATCAGGGGGACGAGGACCGTTGCGCGGGGACACACTGGGGACGGGGGCGCGCCCCACCGGGCGCGACCGCGCGTCGGGTCCGGTGTCCGGTCGCCCAACCCGTCCGCCGTCCGATCAGTCCGGAGAGGATCACCGCCCTGAGCCAGCGCCAGCAGTCCGGCCCGCGGCGGGTCGGCGGTCGTGCCTGGCAGGCCGCCGCCGTCCTGGTCTGCCTGGTCGCCGGTCTGCTGCTGGGCACGGCCCGGTCCTGGTCGTCGGGGCACGAGACGCGCACCCGATCGGTGGACCTGTCGGTGCTGGTCACCGAGGGCGAGCAGCGGGTGCAGCAGGCCGAGCGGACGGCGGCGGGACTGCGGTCCCAGGTCGAGGAGGCCGCCTCGGCGGACCTGTCCCCGCAGGTCGACTCGGTGCTCACCGAGGTGCAGGACGCGGGGCCGCAGGCGGGGCTGACGCCGGTGACCGGGCCGGGACTGCGGGTCTCGCTCACCGACGCCCCGCGGGACTCCGACGGCAACTATCCGGCCGGGGTGAACCCGGACGACCTGGTCGTGCACCAGCAGGACGTGCAGGCGGTGGTCAACGGCCTGTGGGCGGGCGGCGCCGAGGCCATGATGATCATGGATCAGCGGGTCGTCACCACCTCGGCGGTGCGCTGCATCGGCAACGTCCTGCTGCTGCAGGGCCGGACCTACTCGCCGCCGTTCGTGGTGACCGCCATCGGCGACCCCGACCGGATGCGCACGGCGGTCCGCGACCAGCCCGGGGTGCAGTTGTTCCAGCGCTACGTCGACCGCTACGACCTCGGCTTCGAGATCACCGACCTCCAGGCCGCGGAGCTGCCCGGGTACGACGGCTCGATCCGGCTGACCAGTGCCGACGTGCCGCGATGACCCGGACGTCGTCCCGCGCCCCGATGACCCCGCCCGACCCGGACGCCCGGCGTCCGTCCCGCAGGAGGACCACGGCATGACCGTCGACCAGCTGCCGCCCGCCCCGGCCGGGTCACCCCCGCCCGCGCGGCCGGGCGCCGGCCGCACTCTGATCCGTGGCCTCGGCCAGCTGCTCATCACGGCCGGCGTGGTGGTGCTGCTGTTCGTCGTCTACGAGATCTGGGTGACCGATCTGTTCGGCGCGCAGAAGCAGGCGGCGGCCACCGAGGAGGTCGACGAGGCGTGGGCCGCGGCCGCCCAGACGCAGGCGCCGCAGACCGACACCGTGGTGGTCACCGACCCGGCCCAGCTGGTCACCGACCCGCGGGAGCGGACCCCCACCTACCAGACGTTGACCGGGCAGGGCTTCGCCAAGATCTCCATCCCGGCGTTCGGTGCCGACTACCAGTTCACGATCGTCGAGGGCACCAGTGACGACGACCTGTACGTCGGCCCCGGGCACTACCCGGAGTCGCAGATGCCGGGCGAGCAGGGCAACTTCGCCGTCGCCGGCCACCGAGTGTCCAAGGGGTCGCCGTTCAACGACCTGGGTCTGCTCAACTCGTGCGACTCGGTGATCATCGAGACGCAGGACGACTGGTTCGTCTACCGGGTGCTGCCGATGCCCGAGGAGATCCCGACCTGGTCGTCGACCGCGCCGACCCGACCGCTGTGCGCCGACGTGTCGGTGCTGCCCAGCCCGTACGAGCAGACGGTCGGCCGGGAGATCACCCTGCCGTCGGACTACGCCCAGATCCTTCCGGTGCCGGGCATCTCGGACGCCACCGTCCCGGCCGACGCGCAGCGGCTGATCACCCTGACCACCTGCCACCCGCAGTTCTCCGCGGCCGAGCGGATGATCGTGCACGGGGTGCTGACCAAGAGTTACGCCAAGGCTCCGGGCTTCCTGCCGCCGGAGATGGGGGAGGCCTGAGCCGTGTACGTGTGGATCTGGCGGCACCTGCCGGGACCGTCCGCGGTCAAGGCCGTGCAGTGCCTCGTGCTGTTCCTGGCCGTGGTGGCCCTGCTGTTCTTCGTGGTGTTCCCGTGGGCCGAGCCCTGGATGCCGTTCAACTCGGTCAGCGTCGACGCTGGTTGATGCCGGCCGAGCCTGGACCGGGGTGCGCGCCGGTCTGGGATGCTGGTGCGGTGAGCGTGCGGCAGACCCGGGTCCTCGTCGTGGACAACTACGACTCGTTCGTGTTCAACCTGGTCCAGTACTTGGAGCAGTTGGGTGCGCACTGCGTGGTGCGGCGCAACGACCAGGTGACCACCGATGAGGTGTCCGACCTGGACGTGGACGGCATCCTGCTGTCCCCGGGGCCGGGTACGCCGGCCGAGGCCGGCGTGACCAAGGACATGATCGGCTGGGCGGCCGGGCGGACGCCGGTCCTCGGGGTGTGCCTGGGCCACCAGGCCATCGCCGAGGTCTACGGCGGCGTCGTCGACCGCGCCGAGGAGCTGCTGCACGGCCGAACCTCCCAGGTCCACCACGGTGGGGACGGCGTGCTGGCCGGACTGCCCGACCCGTTCACCGCCACCCGGTACCACTCGCTGGCCGTGGTGGACGGCACCGTGCCGACCGAGCTCGAGGTCACCGCGCGCACCGACGGCGGCGTGATCATGGGGTTGCGGCACCGCGAGTTCGACGTCGAGGGCGTGCAGTTCCACCCGGAGTCGGTGCTCACCCAGGGCGGTCACCGCCTGCTGGCCACCTGGCTGGCCCGGTGCGGCGACGCCGAGGCGGCGGCCCGGGTCGACGGCCTGGAGGCCGACGTCGAACGGCTCCGGCTCTCCGCCGTCTGATCGGACCGCGCTGACCGTCCCGCTCGAGCCGATCAGCCCACCGGCTCCAGGCCCAACCCGCGGCGCACCCACGGCGCCACCGGGCTGAACCGCCAGGCGTCGGGCAGCTGCTGCACGGCCTCGCGCCGCCCGCTGACCGTGAGTCGGCCGGCCTGCCGGGCCCGCGGCCAGTTCGTTGAACCGCGTGGACCCGCGCCACGACCTGGTCGTCGAGGACGTGTTCGTGCCGGCGGCCGCGGTGGTCGGCACCCGCCCGTACGGGAAGCTGGCCGGTCCGGTGCAGGTGGCGGTGATCAACTTCTCGCTCATCGTCGGGCGACGGACCTGGGCGTGGCGCGGGGAGCCGCTGATCGGGGCACCGACGCGCCGACCGGCCGGGCCGGCGACCGGATCGCCGCGGTCCGGACGGTCGGCGACATGCAGGCGCGGTACCGGTCGGCCCGCCGGGGCCCTGCTCGGTGCGGCCGAGGAGATCGGAAGGACCCGGGCGCCGACGACGCCACCATGGCCACGGTCGCCATCGCCAAGCGCACGGCAGTGCTGCAGGCCCGCACGATCGTCGACCTGGCCCTGGAACTGGCCGATGGACGGTCGTCTGTCCGCTCGCCGCTGGAGCGGGCCCACCGGGACGTGCGGGGCGGCCCGTTCCATCCGCTCACCCCGGAGGCCACCCTCGACCTGCCCGGGTCGATGCGGCTCGAGGAGGTCCGCACGTCCTGAGTCCGGTCAGTCGGCCGGGCCCTTGACGCGGTCGGCCCGGTACCGGGCCAGCGCCGCACCCACCACCGCGCCAGCGACGGCCACGATCCCGACCGCGATGAGCGACATGAGCAGCGGGCGCGCCTCGAACCAGCTGGGGACCCGCCGGGTGTGCACCGCGACCACCCCGATGAAGGCACCGACCAGTCCGAACCAGGTGCCGACCATGAAGCCGCGGTGGGCGGCGATGTTGCCCCGGCGGGCCTGCACGATCGACACCGTCACGCTGATCAGCGTCCAGGTGGCCAGGGCGCGCAGGAACAGGTCGATCCCGCCGCCGTACCCGCCGAAGAAGAAGGACCCGGCGGCCACGTACAGCATCAGCCCGGCCCAGATCCGGCCGACCAGCACGTGCACCGGATCACCCTTGACCCGACGCAGGATCTGGAACGGCCCCAGCAGCAGCGCGACGCTCGCCGCCACGGCGTGGCTGGCGATGAGCACGGTCCACGGCTCCAGCACTCACCGAGCGTAAGCGTTCAAGATCCTTCCGTCACGGCTCGGTCAGCCGCGGACCACCACCTCCGCCACCGCCGAAGGCCGGGGCGGTCCCGGCGTCATCAGCTCGGCCGCCAGGTGGCCGAACGCCAGCACGAGCAGCACCGCCAGCAGCACGGCGAGCAGAAGGGCCGCGACGACCTCGTCCGGGGTGAGCAGACCGCGTCCGAAGGCGTCCCGCAGCACCAGGACGGTGGCGTGCCGTTCGGCGTCCGCCGGCAGGCCGTGCAGCGGGTGGCCAACGACCTGACCCGCGACGGCCTGACCGAGTGGGTGACCAACCCGGGCCACCGGTCGACGCCGCTGCTGGCCCTGACTCCGGACGGGACGCCGGTGCTGGCCGCCATCACCGCTCGCGCCCGGGTGGCCAACCAGGCACCGGCCGAGTACGTGACCGCGGACGAGATCACCACCCTGCGCCGGGGGCTCGCTGGCATCGTGACCTCCGCGCGGGCCGTCGATCCCGATCCGGTCGGCCACCCATTCGGGGCGGATGGCGACTGAGAGGAGTGATTGATCGCGACGATCGGGTGTCGCTGCGTCCGCATGGGGGACAGTGGACGCGTGCTGTCCTCTCTCGCGCCTGCACGCCGTCGCCTCGTCCTGGTGCTCATCGCGGTGGTCGCCGTGGTCGCGGTGGCCCTGGCCGTCCTGCTCCCGCGGTGGCTGAGCGACCCGCGCCGCCCCGTCGACCAGGCCGTGCTCGGGCCGGTCCTGGTCGTGCACGGCTACGGCGGGACGCCCGAGACGATGCAGACCCTGGTCGACGCGATCGAGGCGTCCGGTCGGGACGCCGAGGCGGTGTGGCTGCCGGACAACAACGAGGGCGACCTGACCGTCGCGGCGCAAGTCCTGGGCGAGGCCGCGCACGAAGCCATGCAGCGCACGAGCGCCAGCAGCGTCGACCTCGTCGGCTACTCGGCCGGCGGCATCGTCTCGAGGGTCTGGGCGGCGTCCGACGACGGCGCCAACAAGGTCCGCCGGGTGCTCACCCTGGGGTCGCCGCACCACGGCACCACGCTCGCCGACACCGGTGCATCCATCACCGAGTGCACCGTCGCCTGCGAGCAGATGACCACCGGCAGCGACCTGCTGCGCCGACTGAACGCCGACGACGAGACCCCGGTGGGCCCGACCTGGGTGTCGATCTGGTCCGAGCAGGACGAGACGGTCACCCCGCCGGAGACCTCCCGGCTGGACGGCGCGCTGAACATCCCGGTGCAGTCCGTCTGCCCCGAGGCCGAGGTCAGCCACAACCAGCTGCCCAACCTGCCACTGATGCTGAACATGGTCGTCGCCGAGCTCGGCGCCGGTGATCCGGTGCCGCTCACCGAGTCCGACTGCATGGGGCTGGTCGGAAGCTGATCCGGATGGTCGGTGCCGGCTCTCCGCTCGTGCCTCGCTCCGACGACTCCTCCGTCAGCTGGTCACGTCCTTGGTGGTGAAGTTGGCCCACGCCACGCCGAGCAGGACGACCACGTACACGCCCTGCAGGGCCAGCCCGCGGACGATGTCCCGCCACAGGATCGGGTCGCGGAAGAAGTCGACGAACGCGAGCCAGTAGCGGGTGGGCAGGTACGGCGCGATGGGCGAGGCTGCGTCCAGGGTGAACAGCAGCGACGAGGCGACCAGCACGGCCAACGCGCCGAGCGCGGCGGCCAGCGGCGAGTCGGTGAAGGTGGAGAAGCACAGCGCGAACGCGGCCACGC
This sequence comes from Nakamurella leprariae, assembly GCF_016918035.1. GTDB lineage: Bacteria > Actinomycetota > Actinomycetes > Mycobacteriales > Nakamurellaceae > Nakamurella > Nakamurella leprariae. The sequence goes on from NZ_JAERWK010000019.1 coordinate 16,664, forward strand.
CGCACATCGACACCGTCACGTAGCCGACCGCGTACCCGGTGCGCACCAGCAGCTCCTGCACCGTCAGCGTGGTGCCGGAGACCGAGGTGCCGGCTGCCGGTTCCGCCTCGAACAGCGTCACGCCCACCAGGTAGCCGACCACTGCCACGACCACCACGGTGACCAGCACGAAGACCAGGACAGCGAGCAGCTTGGCCACCAGCAGCCGGGTGCGGCCGACCGGACGGGCGATGAGGTAGCGCAACGTGCCCGCCTGCGCCTCGCCGGCCACCGAGTCGCCGGCGATCACCGCCACCGCGATCGGCAGGAACAGGGGCAGCACGATGGCCAGGGCGGCCAGCGGGAACAGCGCCCCGTTGGTCAGCACCGCGGACAGGAACGCCGGCCCCTGCCCGGGCCGTGGGGCCAGATCGGTGAGGACCAGCAGCACCGCGACGATGATCGGCAGCAGGTTCAGCACTGCGATGGTCACCCAGGTACGGGGACGGCGGAACAGCTTGCGCAGCTCGACGACGATCACCGCGGTGCCCCCTGACCGGGACGCTCCACCCGGTCCGCGCTGGTGCTCGCCGCGGCCAGCACCACCTCCTCCAACGTGGGCCGGTGCACCGCCAGTCCGGTGACCGGCACGCCCGCGGCGACCAGCCGGGCGTTCACCTCGGCCGGATCGGCGGCGGTCACCAGCAGCCGGTGACCGTCCTCGGTGAGCACCCGGCCGTCCAGTACCGCCCGGGCCGCGGCCGGGTCCGGGGTGGTGACGACGGTCGCGCCGGTCGGCGCGGTGAGCACGGCCAGCTCCTCCTGGAGCACCAGCCGACCGCGGTCCAGCACGCCGACCCGGGTGGCCATCTGCTCGATCTCGGCCAGCAGGTGACTGGACAGGAACACCGTGGTGCCGACGCGGTGCAGCTCCAGCAGCAGGTCCCGGATCTCCGCGATGCCCTGCGGATCCAGGCCGTTCGTCGGCTCGTCCAGGACCAGCAGCTCGGGCCGGCGCAGCAGGGCGCCGGCCAGACCGAGCCGTTGCCGCATGCCGAGCGAGTAGGCCCGTACCGGCCGCCGGTCGACGCCGCCCAGGCCGACCTGCTCCAGCACGTCGCCGATCCGCCGGCGCCGGGTGCGTCGGGTCCCGCCCGGACCGGAGGCGTCCAGCAGCGACAGATTCTCCCGGCCGGACAGATGCCCGGCGAACGCCGGTCCCTCGATGAGCGCACCGACCCGGGGCAGCACCTCGCGGCCGCCGCGCGGCATCCGCCGACCCAGCACCTCCACCTCACCCTGCGTGGGCAGCACCAGGCCGAGCAGCATCCGCACGGTCGTCGTCTTGCCCGACCCGTTGGCCCCGAGGAACCCGTAGACGTCGCCGGAGCGCACGTCCAGGTCGATGCCGTCGACGGCGCGGGTGCGGCCGTACCGCTTGACCAGTCCGCGGGTGGTGATCACCGCGTCGCGTTCCGTCATCGCTGACTTCCCAGCCCGGGCAGGGCCAGCGCCGCCTGCGCCAGCGTCTCCGGCGTGACGGTGCCGGTGAGCAGGTAGGCGTTCCGCGGGGCGCCGGTGAGCAGGATGCCGATCGGGCCGGCGGTCAGCCGGCTGCCCAGCTGGTCGTGCACCGCAGCAGGATCGGCGTCCGCGGCTCGGCGCAGTTCGGCGGCGGCCCGGCCCGGCAGCGGGATGACGGCCAGCAGGGTCACGCCCCGGCCGTACAGCCCGATCGACGGCGGGGCCCCGGTGACATCGCGCCGCGGCAACCCGGCGAGGGTGTCGGGGAAGGCCACGTCGGGCAGCCGGTCGGCGACGTCCCGCAGCAGGCCCAGCGGGTCGTCGCTGCGGATGTCGGCGCTGGGCGGTGGTCGGAACGCGATCACGGCGGGATCGGGCGCGGTCGGATCGACCTCCAACAAGCGGGTGTCCAGGGCGGGCACGGTGCCCGTGCTCTGGTCGAACACCTGCACCTGCAGCGGCAACCACCCCGTCTCGGCGTCCACCCAGACGTCGACGCGGGCGACCGACGCGCCAGGGTCGGCGGGCACCAGACGCAGTCCGAGCGCGGCGCGACCGGCCACCCGGGCGGAGCCGATGCGGGACAGCTCGCCGTCGTCCGCCTCGGACAGCAGCCGGCGGGTGAGGGTGGACGGCAGCAGATCGGTTGCCGCCGGCAGCGCGAAGCCCGTGATCCCGGCGGCCGGGGTCCACCCGGCCCGGTCGCTCTGGTAGTCCCAGGTCCAGCGGCCGGCCGCGGTCCGGCGCAGGTCGGTCTCGCCGGTGGCGGTGACCACGTCGATCCGGTGGTCCTCGGGGCCGCGCCACCACACCCGCATCCGGGTCCGGTCGCTGAACAGGTCGGCGATCGTGCCGAGTTGATCGGTCTCGGGCAGGGCCAGGCCACCGGAGGACTCGGCGATCCCGGACCAGCCCTGGTCGGCGCCGGCCAGCACGGCGGTGCGCAGATCGGCGGCCGATCGGCCGTCGTCGCCGGCGGGCCAGAGGCGCAGCACCAGCGGCAGGGCGAGCAGCATCACCACCCCCGCGGCGACGAGGGTCCAGCGCCGTCCGGCACCGTGTCCCCGGGCCACCCGATCAACGGTACGGACGATCCGGCCCGGCCCGGTCGCCATGGCCCGTTCACGGGCACAGCGGGCTGCGTTCATGCCGGGTTTCTGGCGTCGGCGGTCTCGTGTCCGAAGGCCGGAGCCGCCCCCTGATCGTCCCCGCGCTCCGGCGAGCCGACCAGGAGGACCCGTCGTTGTCCGTCCCGCCCCCTGCCTCGCCCTCTGCCTCGATCCGACCCCCGCCCTGCGCATCGACACCCGGCCGCGGCCGGCGCTGGCCGGGTGGCGCCGGGCGGGGCGCCACCACCGCCCGCCGTGGCGATGGCCGGGTCCGGCGACGACACCGTGTGGGGCGAGGCCGGCAACGACCTGCTGCTCGGTGGTCTCGGGGCCGACACCCTGTACGGCGGCGCCTGGAACGACCTGCTGTCCGGAGAGGCCGGTGCCGACCGGCTGATCGGAGGGACCGGGTTCGACCTGCTCGTGCCGGGTGCCGGTCGCGGCACCCAGCAGCAGGAGGGCCCGGACGCCTGATCCGGCCCAGCCCTCGGGCCTCCGGCCCCGGACTGGTTGGCCGGGGGCCGGAGGCCCGAGTCGTTCGTGCCGATCCGGCGACGATCAGCTGGTGGAGGAGCCCAGCTGGACGTCGACCGTCTCGGTCTCGCCCTTGCGCAGGTAGGTCACGGTGACCGTGGAGCCCGGATCCGCGGACCGGACGGCGGCGATGAGGCCGTCGGCCGACTCGACCAGCTGGTCGTCGAGCTTGGTGACGACGTCGCCGGCCTGCAGGCCGGCCGCCTCGGCCCCGCCGCCCGCGGTGACCTGCGCGATGGTGGCGCCGGCCTCACCCTCGGACGTCACCGACGCGTCCTGCACTGAGGCGCCGAGCACGGCGTGGGTGGCCTGGCCGGTCTCGATGATCTCCTGGGCGATCCGCTTGGCCTGGTCGATCGGGATGGCGAAGCCCACGCCGATGTTGCCGGCCTCGCCCGAGCTCGCGGTCGAGGCGATGGCCGAGTTGATCCCGATGACGGCCCCGTTCATGTCGACCAGCGCGCCGCCGGAGTTGCCCGGGTTGATGGCGGCGTCGGTCTGGATCGCGTTCATCACCGTGTCCTGCGAGGTGGTCGTGCTCTGCCCGCGGTCGAACGGCGACTGCTGCTCCTGCTGGGCGGAGCCGGTGCGCACCGGCCGGTCCAGCGCGGAGACGATGCCGGAGGTGACGGTCGCCGACAGGCCCAGCGGCGAGCCGATGGCCACGACCTCCTGGCCCACCTGCAGGTCGTCCGAGCTGCCCAGGGTGGCCGCGGTCAGACCGGACACGTTCACGGCCTTGATGACGGCGAGGTCGTCGGTCGGGTCGGTGCCGATGACGGTGGCGTCGGCCGTGGTGCCGTCGTTGAACCGCACCTGCAGTTGGGTGGCCCCGTTGATGACGTGGTTGTTGGTCAGGATGAGCCCGTCGCTGGACAGGATCACGCCGGAACCCTCGCCCTGGCTGGTGGCCGACCCGGCCAGCACGGAGACCACCGACGGCAGCACGGTCTCGGCGACCTGCTGGACGGAGCCCTCCGGCGCGGAGGTGTCCGACACGGTCGCCGACGACGACGCGCGGGTGAGCGAGTTGTCGACGACGCCGGCGTTGCTGTCGGCCAGGTTGCTGCCGATCAGCCCGCCGCCGAACCCGGCCACCAAGGCCAGCACGCCGGCCGCGGCCACGGTGGTCATGGTGCGGCGTCGGGCGGGCCGCTCGGCGATGGCGACCGAGGCGCCGCCCTGCGGTCCGACGGGACCTCCGCCCACGCCACCGGGGGAACCTGGCGTGCCGTACCCGGTCGAGGACCCGGACCAGGTGCCGTACCCACCCCCGGAGGTGCCGTACGAGCCGGTCGGTGCGTACTGCGACCAGCCGGCCGGGCCGGGGAACTGCTGGGTGCCGGACGAGCGCTGTCCGCGTGCGGCGGGATGAGTCCCGGTCCACACCGGGTCGGACAGTGCGCCGCTCGGGCGGGGCTGCCACCAGCCATGGTCGTCCGGCTGGTGCTGCGGGTTCGGGGTGGCGGGCTGGTGCGGCGAGGCGGCGGACCAGTCGGCATCGGCGGACACGGACGGAGTGGGCTCCGGCGTGGACGACGACGCACCGGCCGCGGCGGAGGCACCGAACTGCGAGGGCGTGTCCTGGCTCATGACCACCAGGTTCGTCACGCTGCGTGTGGAAACGCCGAGAGTTCCGTGGTCCTGGGTTCAGAGTCAGCCCGCCGGAAGCTGTGAAGACCTCCGGCAACGGCTGGGCGGCCCGCCGCGTCCCCCGATCGGAGGACGTTGATCGATCAGGGGTTGGCCGGTCCCGGTGCCGGCTGGCCCCCGTCCGGTGGCGTGGCCGGCGGCGTCGTCTCGGCAGCCGGCGGCGTGGTCGACGTCTCGGGAGGCGGCGTCGGCGTCGCCACCGACGCGTAGACGCTCACCTGGATGCGGGTGGTGACGCTCACCGTCGACCCGCCCGGGACGGACTGCTCGGCCACTGTGCCGACCTGGCCCGGGGTCGGCGCGGGACCGGCCGAGACGAAGGTGACGTTGGAGAACCCGGACAGCGCCGCGCGGGCCTGGGCCTCGGGCAGGGTGACCACCGACGGCATCTGGACCTGCGCCCCGACACCGATCACCACGGTCACCGCGGTGGTCGTCCGGCTGACCGACGCGCCCGCGGCGGGGTCCTGGTTGAAGATGACGCCGACCTGGGCCGGGTTGGTCACCGTCTGGGTCTGCACCTTGAGGTCGTTGCCGTCGCCCTGCCAGCCGGCGTTGCGGAGCCGGGCGACCGCTTCGTCCGGGGTCAGGTTGCGCAGGTTCGGCATCGACATGAGCGTCCCGTTGGACACCGTCAGGGTGACCGACGAGTTCTCCTGCACCCGGGTGCCCGGACCCGGCTCGACACTGACGACGGTGCCGGCCGGCGCAGCGCCGTCCACCTGCTGGGCCACCGCGGTGAGTTTCTGCTGGGCCAGGATGGCCGTGGCCTCGTCCTGGGTCTTGTTGACCAGGCCGTCCGGGACGGTGGTGAAGGCGGGGCCGCTGCCGATGGTGACGGTCACCGTGGTGCCCGGCGGCACCGATGCCTGCGGCGCCGGGTCCTGGGCGATCGCCTTGTCCTTGTCGGCGTCCGACGACGGTTCCAGCTTCTGCTCGTAGAGCAGGTTGACCGCCTCCAGCGCCTTCTTGGCCGCGTCGGGGGAGTACGTGGCCACGTTGGGCACGGAGACGTTGCGGACGCCCTCGCCGATGTCCAGGGCCACCTCGGTGTCCACGTCGACCTGGGTCCGGACCGACGGCCGCTGGTTGATCACCTGGTTCCGCTGCTCGTCGGTCGACTCGACGTACGAGATGGACCCGACGCGCAGTCCGCTCTCCCGCAGCTTGGCGGTGGCCTCGTCCGCGGACATGCCGGTCAGCTCCGGGACCGCGACCTGCTGGGTCGGCGGGGCCGCGGAGGTCACCCGCAGGGTCAACCACACCGCGCCGACCAGCAAAGCCGCGCAGAGCACGCCGATGCCGACGAAGCCCCACACCCGACGCGCCCGGCGGCCGGGATCCTCGTCGTCGTCCCAGGCGTCCCCGCCGCTGTGCACGGACGGCGCCAGCAGCGGAGGTCCGCCCAGGCCGACCCGCTCCGGGCCGCGTCGTTCGATGGCCTCGCGTTCCTCGGTGGACATCAGCGGGGTCGCCTCGGGCTGCTGCCCGGACAGCGCCCGCACCAGGTCGGCCTTCATGTCGGCGGCCGTCTGGTAGCGGTTCAGCGGGTTCTTGTTGAGCGCCTTGAGCACGATGGCGTCCAGATCCGGGGTCAGCCCGGGCCGGACCTCACTCGGCGGCTTCGGGGTCTCCCGCACGTGCTGGTAGGCGATGGCCACCGGGGTGTCGCCGACGAACGGCGGGGTACCGGTGAGCAGCTCGTACAGCACGCAGCCGGTGGCGTACACGTCGGAGCGGGCGTCCACCGACTCCCCGCGGGCCTGCTCGGGCGACAGGTACTGGGCGGTGCCGATGACGGCGGCGGTGGCCGTCATGGTCGACGACCCGTCGGTCACCGCGCGGGCGATGCCGAAGTCCATGACCTTGACCGCACCGGCCCGGTTCAGCATCACGTTGGCCGGCTTGATGTCCCGGTGCACGATGCCGTGCCGGTGCGAGAAGTCCAATGCTGAGCAGATGTCCGCGACGATCTTCATCGCCTGGCGGGGATCCAGCGGACCCTCCCGCTTGAGCACCTCGCGCAGCGTCTCGCCGTCGATGTACTCCATCACGATGTAGGGGATCGGGCCGTTCTCCCCGGTGGTCTCGCCGGTGTCGTAGACGGCCACGATGGCCGGGTGGTTCAGGGACGCGGCGTTCTGCGCCTCGCGCCGGAACCGGGCCTGGAACGACGGGTCGCGGGCCAGGTCAGCCCGTAGCACCTTGATCGCCACGTCGCGGCCCAGGCGCAGGTCACGGCCCCGGTGCACCTCGGACATGCCGCCGAAGCCGAGGGTTTCCCCGACCTGGTAGCGATCCCCGAACAGGTAACCCGTCATTGCCGTCCCTCTGCTGGGTGCACTCCCCGGTGCACGCTGGTACTGATCACGCCGCTGACGGCCAGCCACGAGGGTGGCACACCCTCGGAGCCCTGCGTACCTGACGCGGAGGCCACGGTGCCGGTTGCCGCCGGATCGTTGTGGACCGGGCCGATCGCGGCCCGTTGCTCGGCCAGCCGGGACAGCCACACCGCCACCACGGCGGCCAGCACCAGCACCAGCAGGGTGAGCAGCACCGAGGCGGTGGCCCGGCGGGAGGCCACCCGCGGGGTCACCGGCGCCGGCACCATCCGCGGGGCGGAGCGCGCCGGGTCCGGTGCGTCGGTGCGCTGGGCCACCGGCGCCGCACCGGTCGGCCAGGCCCCCGGGGGTTGCACCCGGGTGCTCGGACCGGACGGCCCCGCCGGCCGGTCGCGTCCGGGCAGCGGGTCCATCCGTGCCGGTCGCCCGGCCAGCACCGCCGACGCGGCGGCGGCCACGGCGGCCCCGTCGGCCAGGCGCTGCCGCGGGTCCTTGGCCAGCATCCGCAGCACCAGGTCGGACACCGGCTGCGGCACGTCCGGCGGCAGCGATGGGGGCGGTTCGTGCAGGTGGGCCATGGCGGTGGCGACCGCGCTCTCGGCCTGGAAGGGCCGCCGGCCGGCCAGGCACTCGTAGCCGACCACGCCGAGGGCGTACACGTCGGAGGCCGGCACGGTCTCCACCCCGGACGCCTGCTCGGGCGACAGGTACTGGGCGGTGCCCATCACCATGCCGACCCGGGTCACCGGCGCCTGGTCGGCCGCCTTGGCGATGCCGAAGTCGGTGATCTTCACCTGGCCGGCCGGGGTGATCAGGATGTTGCCGGGCTTGATGTCCCGGTGCACCATGCCGCCTGCGTGCGCCGCCTGCAGCGCCCGGCCGCTCTGCACGAGCAGGTCCAGTGTGCGGGCCGGGGACAGCCGGCCGACGCGGTCCAGCACCGCGGACAACGGCTCGCCCTGCACCAGCTCCATGACCAGGAACGCGGTCGGCCGGTCGTCGCCGGGCTGCTGGATCTCGCCGTAGTCGTAGACCGCCGCGATGCCCGGGTGGTTCAGCGACGCGGTCAGGCGCGCCTCGGCCCGGAACCGGTCGAGGAACTCCGGGTCGCCGCTGTACTCCGAGCGCAGCACCTTGACCGCCACGGTCCGGCTGAGCCGGGTGTCGTCCGCGGCCCACACCTCACCCATGCCACCGCCTGCGATGCGGGTGGTGAGCCGGTAACGGTCGGCCAGGAACAGGCCGGGGGTGAGGGTCATCAGAGCCCCGCCGCCAGTGCCGCGGCCAGCACCGCGCGCCCGATCGGGGCCGCGGTGCGGGAGCCGGTCGCGGCCAGGTCGCCGTTGCCGCCGTTCTCCACCAGGACCGCCACGGCCACCGGCGGCGGCTGCGAGGGATCGCCGGCGGGGGCGTAGGCGACGTACCAGCCGTGCGGCGGGGTGTTCTTCGGATCGACGCCGTGCTCGGCGGTGCCGGTCTTGGACGCGATGGTCAGCCCGGCGATCGAGCCCGAACCCGGCGTCTCGCGTTCCGAGGCGATCATCATGTCGCCGATCGAGTCGGCCACCGACATCGGCACGACCTGCCCCAGCGACTCGGGTTCGGTCTGCTCGATCACCGACAGGTCCGGAGCGGTGGTCCGGGCGATGACGTGCGGCGTCATCGCCTCGCCGCGGTTGGCGATGGCCGCCACCACCTGCGCCATCTGCAACGGGGTGGCCACCACGTCCCGCTGCCCGATGCCGGTCTGGGCCAGCGCGGCGATGTCCCCGATGTCGCCCACCCGGGAGTCCTCGACCGACAGGCCGAGCGACTCGCTGAGGTCTTCGCCGAACCCGAAGGCCGCGGCCTGCTCCTGGACCGCGTCCGCGCCGAGGCTCATGGCCAGCTCGGCGAAGGCGGTGTTGCAGGAGAAGGCCAGCGCCTGCGTCATCGTCACGTCCGCCCCGCCGGCGTCGGCGCAGTCCTCGCCCAGGAAGTTGGACAGGGTGGCGCCGCCGGTGCCGGGCAGGACGATCTGCGACTGACCGGTCACCAGCGTCTCCGGGGTGTCGCCCGCCTGCAGGGCGGCGGCCGCGATGATCAGCTTGAAGGTCGAGCCGGGCGGATAGACGTCGTTGGTGGCGCGGTTGATCAGCGGGGACGGGGCGTCCGGGTCGGCCGGGGCGACCAGCGCGTTGTACGCCTCGCGCTGGGTGGCGTCCGAGTGGCTGGCCAGCGGGTTCGGGTCGTACGACGGGGTGGACGCCATGGCCAGCACCTCACCGGTGGACGGCCGGATCGCGACCACCGCGCCGGCCCAGCCCTGCGCGGTGAGGGCGTCGTAGGCCGCCTGCTGCACCGCGGGCACGATGGTCAGCTCGACGTTGCCGCCGCGCGGGTCACGCCCGGTGATCAGGTCGGACAGCTGCCCGGCGAACAGGTCCGGGCTCTCCCCGGACAGCAGGTCGTTCTGGGTGCGTTCGAGTCCGGTCGGGCCGTAGCGCATGGAGTAGTAGCCGGTCAGGTCGGCGTAGACAGGCCCACCGGGGTAGACCCGCTGGTAGCGGTACTGGTCGTCGACCGGGTCGGAGCGGGCCAGCACGACGCCGCCGGCGGCGGTGATCTGGCCGCGTTGCCGGCTGTACTCGGCGACCAGGGTCCGCCGGTTGTTCGGGTCCTCGCGGTAGTCGTCGGACTTGACCACTTGGATCCAGGTGATGTTGGCCAGGAGCAGCACGACCAGCACCGTCACCGCCGTGCCGACCCGCTGCAGCGGGCGCCTCACGACCCGGCCCGCTCGGTGTCGGTGGTGCCGGAGTCGGCGGGCGTGTCGGTGCGGCCGGCCGGACGGGTCCGGTCGGTTCGCTCACCGGTGACCGGCACCAGCTCGGTGTGCGCCTCGGTGAGCGACGCCCGCGGCCGGTCGGCCGGGACGGGTGCGACCGGCGGGCGGCGGGCCGAGTCCGAGATCCGCACCAGCAGGGCCAGGATGATCCAGTTCGCCAGCAGCGAGGAGCCGCCGTACGACAGGAACGGCGTGGTCAGGCCGGTGAGCGGGATGAGCCGGGTGACCCCGCCGACGATGACGAAGACCTGCAGGGCGATGGCGAACGCCAGGCCGCCGGCCAGCAGGCTGCCGAACGGGTCCTTGACGGCCAGCGCGGTGCGCAGTCCCCGGGTGGCCAGCACCAGGTAGAGCAGCAGGATCGCGGTCAGGCCGACCAGACCGAGCTCCTCGCCGAGCGCGGCGGTGATGAAGTCGGTGGAGGCGAACGGCACGATGTCCGGCCGGCCGGCGCCCAGCCCGGTGCCGAACATGCCGCCGGTTCCCAGCCCGAACAGCGACTGGACCAGCTGGTAGCCCGAGCCCAGCGGGTCGTCGAACGGATGCAGCCAGATGTTGACCCGCACCCGGACGTGCGCGAACAACCGGTAGGCGAGGGCCGCCCCGGCGGCGAAGCCGAGCAGCCCGATGATCAGCCAGGACACCCGGCCGCTGGCCAGGTAGACCATCGTGAGCAGGGTCCCGAACAGCAGCAGCGAGGTGCCCAGGTCGTTGCCCCGGACCAGCACGGCCAGCGCCAGCAGCAGGGCCACCACCAGTGGTCCCAGGTCCCGGACCCGAGGCAGCGTCAGGCCCAGGAACCGCTTGCCGGCGGTGGACAGCACGCCACGCTTGGTGACCAGGAACGCCGCCGCGAAGATGATCAGTGCGATCTTGGCGAACTCGGCCGGTTGGATGGAGAACAGCCCCGGGATGCGGATCCAGATCTGCGCCCCGTTGACCTGCGAGAACCGGGCCGGCAGCAGGGCGGGCACGGCCAGGAACACGATGCCGGCCGCGGCGAGCGTGTACGCGTACGAGGCGAGCGACCGGTGGTCCCGGATGATCACCAGCACCAGCAGGAACAGCACCAGCGCGACGGCGGTCCAGACCAGCTGCAGGGTGGCCTGCGCGGCCGGCGGGTCTTCCCCGCGGTTCACCGCGCTGGCCGCGGCGGCCAGGTCGAGCCGGTAGATCATCACCAGCCCGAGCCCGTTGAGCAGTGCGGCGACCGGCAGCAGCACCGGGTCCGCGTACGGGGCGAACCGGCGGACCAGCAGGTGCGCGGCGGCCAGCGCGAGCAGGTACGCCCCGCCGTAGGCGGCCAGATGCCAGGACAGCGCGCGGTTCTGGTTCAGCTCGACGATGACCAGCGCGGCGGTGACCAGGGCGGCCGCGAACACCAGCAGGCCGAGTTCCGCGGCGCGGCCGGTGGGCCGGCGGTCGGTCGGGGGGCTGGTGGCGGCCGGATCGTCGCTGTGCTGCCGATCGGCCTGCTGCCCGGACGGGGCGGCCATCAGCCGACCACCCGGCAGGTGACCCCGGGCTCGGGCGCCGCGGTGGGCAGCGGGGAGCCGGAGGTACTGGTGGTGGTGTCTGTGGGAGCCGCAGCGATCGGCGTGCTCTCGCCGGGGGCGGGGGCCGTGGTGGTGGCGTCGCCCGGGACGGGGACCGTGGAGGGCACGGTGTCGGTCGGCAGGGTGCCGGTCGGGCCGGACGGGACGGTGACCGTCGTCGACCCCGGCACGGTGGTGCCGGTGGTGCCCTCGGTCACCGCCGGGCACGGCGGCAGCAGCTGGGCGCCGAGCCGGCTGACCACGTCGCGGGCGTCGGTCAGCGTGCCGGCGCGGATGCCGGCGTCCACCTGGGCCCGGGCGGAGGGCACCAGGTCCTGGACCTGGAACGGCCGGCAGCCGTCCAGCCCGGGCGTGCAGGAACGTTCCTGGACCGACGCCAGGGAGAAGCCGAGGACGGATCCGTCCACACCGCGGTAGACGACCACCTCGCCGTCGTCGACGCCGACGTAGTACTGGCTGCGCACCCAGAGCATCGTCCCGGCGACCGCGACGCCCGCCAGGGTGACCAGCGCCAGGGACAGCGCCAGCCGGCGGCGCCAGGTCCGGCCGCGGTTCGGCGCGGCCGGTCGGGGCGTCGCCACGGCCGGAGGGTCGTCGTCCTGGGCCGGGTCCGCATCGACTGGCGGATCGGTGTCCGCCTCGTCGTCCGGGGGCAGCCATTCGGGGCGGGACGGCACGTCCTCGGGGATGCCGGGCAGCGGGACCCGCGGCATCTCCTGGGTCATCCGGACCGACTCGTAGGTCCCGATCGGGCCGGTCGCGTCCGGGTCGGCCGCGTACCAGGACTCTCCGTCCACGCCGGTGTTGATGACGTCGGCGACGATCACCGACACGTTGTCCGGACCGCCACCGGCCAGGGCCAGCTGGACGAGGGCGTCAGCCGTGTCGTCCGGGTCGCGGCCGCTGCCGAGGGCCTCGGCGATCGCCTCGGGGGACACCACGGCCGGCAGCCCGTCGCTGCACAGCAGGTACCGGTCACCCTCGCTGACGTCCCGGATGGTCAGTGACGGGTCCAGGTCGGTGCCGTTCAGCGCCCGCAGCAACAGCGAACGCTGCGGGTGGTGCACGGCCTCCTCGGCACTGATCCGGCCGTCGTCGATGAGTGACTGCACGAAGGTGTCGTCGTGGGTGAGCTGGTGCAGCACGCCGTTGCGGTAGAGGTAGGCGCGGGAGTCGCCGACGTGAGCCATGCCCAACCGGTCCCCGGCGAACAGCACCGCCGTGACCGTGGTGCCCATGCCGTCCAGTTCCGGGTTGCTCTCGACGACATCGGCGATGGCCGCGTTGCCGTGCCGGACGGCGCCGGCCAGCCCGCGGAGCAGGTTGGTGCCCGGCTCCTCGCGGTCCAGTGGGGTGAACGCGGTGACCACCAGCCGGGAGGCCATGTCGCCCGCGGCGTGCCCTCCCATGCCGTCGGCGACGACCAGCAGCCGGTCCCCGGCGAACAGCGAGTCCTGGTTGGTCGACCTGAGCAGGCCGCGGTCGGTGCGCGCGGCGTAGCGCAGCTCATGGTTCATGGTCTGAGCTCGATGACGGTCCGCCCGATGCGGATGGGCACCCCGACCGTGACCGGGGTCGGCGCGGTGATCCGGGCGCGGTCGAGGTAGGTGCCGTTGGTGGAGCCGAGGTCCTCGAGGAAGTACTGCTGGCCGTGCTGCACCAGCCGGGCGTGCCGGGTCGAGGCGTAGTCGTCGTCGAGCACCAGGGTCGAGTCCTCGGCCCGGCCGATCAGGATCGGCCCGGGCCCGAGTCGCAGCCGGGTCCCGGCCATCGACCCCGCCGTCACCACCAGGATCCCCGGCACCGGCCGCGCGCCGGCGGTGGCCGTGCCCCCGCCGTTCGACGACTGGCGACGGCCGCGGTCGGCGCGCCGCTCCGAGCCGCTGCCCGCGGCGGCCGCCCCGGCCCGCAGATCGGCCCGGATGACCCGGATCGCGGCCAGCACGAACAGCCAGAGCAGGATCAGGAAGCCCACTCGGGTGAGTTGCAGGACGATGGCCGGCACGACAGTGATCCGCGGGTCAGCGGCCGGCCGACTGGCCGGGGTACTGGTGCGCGAGGTGGATGCCGAACCGGATCGTCGAGTGGCCGACGGTGATGACGTCGCCGTCGGCGAGCTGCCAGGTCTGCACCGGGGCGCCGTTGACTGAGGTGCCGTTGGTCGAGCCCAGATCGTGCAGCACGGCCGTCTGGCCGTCGAACCACAGGTCGGCGTGCCGGCGTGACACCGACGTGTCGGCCACCCGGAACACCGCGTCCTGGCCGCGCCCGATGATGTTGGAACCGTGCTGCAGCCGGTGGGTGCGGTTCGAGCCGTCCTCCAGGTACAGCACGGCCTCTGCGTCGGGCGCCGGCTGGTAGTACTGGCCCGGGTCCGGCTGGCCGTACTGCTGCCCGTACTGGGGCTGCCCGTACTGCTGGTGTCCGTACTGGGGCTGTCCGTACTGGGGCTGGTAGGAGGGCTGTCCGTACGCGGGCTGGCCGTAGCCCGGGCCGTACTGCGGTTGCCCGGGGCCGGATTGTCCGTAGCCCTGGCCGTACTGGGGCTGGCCGGACTGGTCGTACTGCGGCGCCCCGTACAGCGGCTGCCCGTACTGGTCGTACTGCGGCTGTCCGTGGCCCGGCTGGTCGTACCGGGGCTGCTCGTACGGCGGCCGGCCGTACTGCTGGTCCGGCTGTTGGCCGTACTGCGGCCGGCCGTACTCGTCGAGCGGCGGCTGGGGCTCCTGCTCGTACCGCGGCTGCTCCTGCGGCTGGCCGTACTGGTCGTCCTGCGGGCGGGAGTCGCCACCGGCGTGGCCGCGCGGCTCGCCGGGGCGGGCGTCTGGGTGCTCACTCATCGGGGTCGCTCCTGGGCGTGCCTGGGGGACGTTCCGGCCGACATCGGGGTCCACGAACGAGCTGATGCGGAACTGGCCGGTGTGCAGGGCGGTCGACTCCTCCAGCGTGACGGCGACATCACCGAAGGTATCCCAGCCGCGTTCCGTGAAGTAGTCGCGCAGCATGTCGGCCAGGGCGGTGGCCACCGAGGCGTCCTGATCGGCGCCGGTCCCGCCGTCCAGGCCGGCCCGGTCCGTCGGACCGAGCTGGACGCGGTAGTGGTTGGGCGCGATGGCGCGGGCCGACCGCCGGTCGAGGTGCCGGTCGGCCTCCTGCTGCAGGGCGTCCGCCACCTCGGCGGGCTGGACGGATCCACCGAACAGGCGGGCGAAGGTGTTCCCGACGGCTCCCTGCAGACGCCGTTCCAGGTTCTGCAGTACGCGCACCGGTGCACCTTCCTCCTGTTCCCCGACCCGGCTGTGCCCTGTTCCCGACGCAGCCGGCGACCCGCACCGGCCGTGCTCGGGGCCGATCGTAACGGTGACGTCCGACGGTGGACGGGGTTGCGGGGCGTGCCGTGTCCTGCCCGTTCGGGTGGTCATGGTTGCGCGGCCGGACCGGTCGCCGAGTGGTCAGAGGCACCTCCGGGCCCGTGCTAGCCTTTTCGAGTCGTTCGACGGGTCGGATCCTTCCGGCCGGCCGACGCGGGCAAGTGGCGAAATGGCAGACGCGCACGGTTCAGGTCCGTGTGTCCGAAAGGACGTGGGGGTTCAACTCCCCCCTTGCCCACCCGAGTGATCACGGCCCCTGGAGCCTCCGGCCCAGGGGTCGTGTCGTTCCCCGGGGACGTGGGCCCCGGTGGTGACCGACCCGGTGCTCAGCCGATGGCTGTGCTGATCGGGGTGACGATCGGGGCGACGACCCGCTCGAGCATCCGGCGGGTGCCGCGGTAGATCTCGGCTGGGGTGACCGCCTCGCCGGCCTCGACCCGGGTGGCCCACTCGTCCAGCGCCAGTCGGACCCCGAGCCCGGCGATCTGGACGATGCCGCGGGCCTCGTGGATGCCACCCGGCAGGTCCACCGCCGCGGCGATGGCCTGGGCCAGCCGTTCGTCGCCCTCGTTGTCCATCCGCATGGCAACGGTGCGCAGCGCGCACTCGGTGCGGATGAGCCGGCGGACGCGCAGCAGGGTGGCGCCGGCCGCGGCCCGTCGGTCGCCGAACTCGTCGATGACTCGTACGTACGCGGCGACCACCGCGGACAGCACCCGGGCGCCGACCTCCTCCACGGCGACCGGAGGTGCCGCAGGATCGGGGCGGGCCCCGATCAGGGCCAGCACGTCGGCGATCGCGCAGTCGAACTCCCGCTGCACGGTGAGGACCGCCTCCTCCTTGCACGGGAAGTAGCGGAAGAAGGTCCGCGGCGAGATGCCGGCCGTCCGGGCGATGTCCTCCACGGTCGTGCCGTCGACGCCTTGGCGTTCGAACAGGTCGAAGGCGGCCGCGCTGATCTCCGCGCTGGTGGCCTGGCGTCGCCGTTCCCGCAGGTCGGGGCGCTCGCTCGGGTGCTCGGCATCGGTCACTGGATCCGCGACCGCGGCGTCGGTGACGGACATGGTGCGTCTCCTCCCCGTTTCGTCCGGTGGTGCGCACGCGGATCCGGCGACCGGCGGGATGCCGGCGGTCGTCCGCACTTGCCGAGTGATGCTAGTCGCTCCACGCCAAGATGACACTCACTGCCAACTTGGCGCGGAGTGTGTCAAGATGGGCGTTCAACGTGGGAAAGGAATGTGCAATGAGCGTCGACGCGCCGGCGACGACATCCGGGAGCAGCGTTCCCGGACCGCCGACCGCCAAGCGGGGCCCGGACCAGATGGCACCCGGTGCCAATCTGGTCATCGCGGTGCTGCTGATCTCGGCGTTCGTGGTCATCCTGAACGAGACCATCATGAGCGTGGCCCTGCCGCGGCTCATGGAGGACCTGGACATCACCGCGAGCACGGCGCAGTGGATGACCACCGGATTCATGCTCACCATGGCCGTGGTCATCCCGGCCACCGGATTCATCCTGTCCCGCTACAAGCTTCGCTCGGTGTTCATCGCCGCGGTGGGCATCTTCAGTGTTGGCACGCTGGTCTGCGCGATCGCCCCCGGCTTCCAGGTGCTGCTGGCCGGCCGGGTGCTGCAGGCCTCCGGCACCGCGGTGATGCTGCCGCTGCTGATGACCACCGTGATGAACCTGGTCCCGGTGGCCTCGCGGGGCCGGATGATGGGCCGCAACTCCATCGTCATCGCTGTCGCGCCGGCCATCGGCCCGACCATCTCCGGCATCATCCTGAGCGCGCTGAGCTGGCGCTGGATGTTCTGGATCGTGCTGCCCATCGCGGTGGCCTCCCTGGTCCTGGGCGCGACGAAGATCACCGAGGTCGAGATCGACCGCAAGAGCTCGCCGTTCGACGCGGTGTCGATCGTCCTGTCCGCCTTCGCGTTCGGCGGGCTGATCTTCGGGCTCAGCAGCATCGGCGAGTCGGCCGAGGGCAAGGCGCCCGTCGCCCCGTGGATCCCGATCGCCATCGGTGCCGCCGCGCTGGTGCTGTTCGTGGTCCGGCAGCTGCTGCTCGCCCGGGACGGCCGCGCGCTGATGGACCTGGGCACCTTCAAGTTCGCCTCGTTCGGCCTGTCGCTGCTGCAGCTGGCCATCAGCATGATGGCGCTCTTCGGCTCGCTGATCCTGCTCCCCATCTACCTGCAGCAGGTGCTGCACAGCAGCGCGCTGTCGACCGGTCTGATGGTGCTGCCCGGTGGCGTGGTCATGGCCGTGATGTCGCCCGTGGTCGGTCGCTGGTTCGACCGGGTCGGTCCGCGTCCGCTGGCCATCCCCGGTGCGATGATCGTGGCCGGTGCGCTGTGGTTGTTCGCCTCCACGCTGGACGAGTCGACGTCCCGGGTCACCGTGGTGCTGATCCACACCTTCATGAGCGCGGGTCTGGCGCTGATCTTCACGCCGTTGTTCACCAGCGCGCTCGGCTCGTTGCCGTCGCGGCTGTACCCGCACGGCAGCGCGATCATCGGCACCGTCCAGCAGCTGGCCGGCGCGGCCGGCACCGCGGTCTTCATCACGCTGATGACCACCGGCACCGCGTCCCGGCTGGACCAGGGACTGGACCAGGTGGCCGCCGAGGCGGGTGGCGTGCACAGCGCGTTCCTGGTCGGCGGCATCATCGCGCTCGCCGCCGTGGTGGCGTCCTTCTTCGTGCGGCGCCCGGAGCACGCGCCGTCCCGGGACGTCGCCGTCCACTGAGCCGTCCCGTCGGCGGTCGCGCCGACGAGTTGTCCACATGGGCCGAGCCATCCACAGCCCGGCCCCTCGCGGACCCGGGTTGTCGGCTTCCCGTGACACCCTGCCGACATGACCGACCGGCACCTGGCCAGGATCGCCGCGCTGTTGCGCAAGGCGGAGGGCACCGACAACGCGCACGAGGCCGACGCGTACCTGCAGGCCGCGCAGCGGCTGGCCACGCTGGCCTCCGTCGACCTGGCCGTGGCCCGCGCCCACACCGACGCCCGCGAGCGACGGGAGGCCCCCACCCAGCGGGTGGTCACCATCGGCACCTCCGGCAAGCGCGGCCTGCGCACCTACGCGCACCTGTTCCTGGCCATCGCCGGAGCCAACAACCTGACCTGCGACATCGCCCGCGATTCCAGTGTCATCTACGCCTACGGCTTCGAGGGCGACATCGACACGGTCGAGGCCATGTACGCCTCGCTGGTGGTGCAGATGGTGCGGGCGTGCGACGCCTACCTGGCGTCCCCGGAGCACGCGGCCGACTCGACCCTCCGGCAGATCCTGGTCCCCGGCAGCACCCGCCGGGACCGCTGGGGCCGGGTGGTGCAGGACGTGCAGGTCCAGCGCCGGCCGGTGCACGCGACGACGGCCCGGATCAACTTCCAGCAGGCCTTCGCGGCGCGGATCGGCGCTCGTCTCGCCGAGGCACGGCAGCAGGCCGAGCAGCAGGCCCGGGAGGACGAACACCGGACCGCGGCCCGGTCCACCGGGCCGGATCCGATCGGCGTGACGACCGGCCCGACCGGCGCCGGCGATCCGGCCGAGCCGGCCTCCGGTGTCGCACTGGCGCTGCGGGCCCGTGAGCTGGAGCTGGCCGAGCACTACCGCGCGCACTCGACGGCGCGAGGCAGCTGGACCGGTGCCCGAGCCACCGCGGGCGCCTCCGAGCGGTCCCGCCGGGCGGGCGACCGGGCCGGTCGGCGCGCCCGCCTGGGCGGTGAGCGAGCCATCGGTGGCAGCCGGCCGGGGCTGGACGCCGGGGAATGACGCCCTCCGGCCGGGCGACCGGACGCCGCCGGGACGGCCCCGAGCGGGACGGCCCCGAGCGGGACGGCCAGCGTTCCCTGGTCTACGACGCCGAGCAGCTGGTCCGCGGGGCGTTCGACCGTGCGGTCGACGGCCGGTCCGCGGCCACGGTGCAGGTGGCCGGGTCCACCGTCACGCTGCCGGTGGAGCGCCGTTTCGCGTCGGTCGAGTCCGTGCAGGCCTACCTGGCCGCCGTGACGGCGCTGCCCTGGATCCGGGCGCGGTGGCCCCGCGCCGTCGAACCGGTCACCGTCCGGGCCCGGGCCGGCGCCGGCCGGGCCCACTACGAGCGGGCCGGTGCGGTCCTCGCGGTACCGGTGGGTCGCGACGCCGACGGTCGGCCGTGGGCGCTGCGGGAACTGGTCGTGTTGCACGAGCTGGCCCACCACCTGGCGGCGGACGACCAGCTCCGGCTGGCCCCGCACGGGCCGGCGTTCGTCGGACGGTTCCTCGACCTGGTCGACGGCGTGATCGGTCCGGAGGCCGCGTTCCTGCTCCGGGTCACCCTGCTGCAGCTGGGTGCCCAGGTCGGGTGATCGGGCCGCGTATCCGGCGCCGTCGGTGGGCACCTGTTCCGCATGATCGACGCCTCCACCGCGACCACCCCGTCCCTGCTCGCCCGGTTCGGATTCGCCAAGCATCCCGAGCGGCCCGTCGCGCACCCGCGCCCGGACGGGGCGTCCGATGCACTCGTCGACGCCGCCGGCAAGGTGTCGGCCGCGTTCGAGGTCATCGAGCAGGCCCGCGGTCTGCTCTACGGGTTCCACCGGATGAGCGGCGAGGCCGATCTGGCGCTCCAGGACGCGGTGTCGGCGCTGCGCGAGGCCGGTGCCACCGAGCTCGCCGACGACATCGACCAGGCGTTGGTGGGCCGGGACGTCCTCCCGGGCTTCTGGACCTTCCAGCTCGTCGAGCAGTACGACGAGCACTACTTCCAGGTCTTCCGGGCCGCGGCGGACCGGGTCCGGGACGACCTGATGGGCGGTGCCCCGCACGTGTTCGAGGCCGAGATGAAGGCGCGCGAGCAGGACGGCGGACCCGGAGCCGACTGACTGGAACGGACCCGCGTCCCGCCCGCGGTGGAGCCGCCGGCTACACGGCGGCGATCACCCGGCAGATCACCGCGGCCGGCGAGGCATCGCCGAGTGTGCAGGCCGAGCTGACCACGCAGGTGGAGGGCCAGCTGCAGCGGTCGTTCGGCGGGGCGGTGCAAATCTCCGAGCAGTCTCCGCAGTACGCCGACCAGATCGCCGCGGCCGCAGTCGTTCCTGCACGGCGCCGACCGGGCAACACGGCGTCGGCGTCCTGGCCACGGTGGTCGGCGCCCTGCTGGTGTGGTGGCGGTGCCCAGCGCACGCGCGGGAACAGGCCCTGCTGGCCGAGTACAGCGGGTGTCGCGGCGACCGAGCCGAGTGCAGGCCGCCGAACTCAGACCACCTGTTCCCGCAGACCCAGCCACGGGTCCAGTCCGTCGTCGACGTCGGACCACGCCCGCGGATGGGCGGCCAGCTCGTCGTCGGTGAGCAGAGCTCGCTCGAACGCCGCGGTGATCCTCGGCCGCTCGCCCTGCACGCCGGTGAAGGACAGCTGGGTGCGGGCGGGGGCACCGTCCCAGCCGCCGAGCCCGCGGACCAGCAGCTGGCCGCCGGCGGCGTCCCACGCGCAGGACTGCTCGGGCCGGGTGGGCAGCGCGAAGCAGCCGCGGCTGCGGACCGGGGCGTCGTGCAGGCTCTCGGCGATGAGCCGCCACCGCTGCGGGTGCAGGGGTCGCCGCGAGCGCAGCGTGATGGTCCAGATGCCGCCGTCCTGGGTGGGCGCTCCGGCCGGCAGCTCGCGCAGGTCGGCGCGCCGGGCGGCGGTACCCGGCCGGCGGTGCCGGCGCAGCAGGGACTCGGGACCGGCGTGCAGCAGGTCGGCGCGCTCGCTGTCGGCTGCCCGGAGTTGGTCGACCAGGGCACGGCCGGTGGGGCTGCCCCCGCTGGTCAGCACCAGGTCGGCCGGGGTCAGCTGGGCGGACAGCGCATGCGACACGGACCGGGCGTCGGTGGGGCACAGCTGCCGGTCGTGGTCGGCCATCAGCGCGGTGCCCAGCAGGTCGGCCACCGCCCGGTCGAGGTCGACCAGGCTGACCACCGCGGCCAGGTGCACACCGAGCTCGGCGGCCAGCGACGCGGTGTCCAGCTGCCCGGCGAGTCCCAGCGGCGCCGCCCCGACCGGGAGCTGCACGACCACGGCGGTCGGCGGGCCCGAGCGACGGTGCCGGACCAGCGTGGCGAGGTCGTGCACGGTGTGGGAGGTGGTGGCGCACCCGGCGCAGCCGTCGGACAGATCGATCCGCTGGTCCTCCTGGACGCCGCCGAGGTCGCCGAGCACGCGGCGGAGCCGGCCGGAGCGGGCGTCGACCTCGTGCCGCAGCAGGACGGCACCGGGCAGATCGACGAGCAGGGCACCGCCGGCGACCTCCAACAGCACGGGGTCGATGCCGGACAACACCACGACGGGGACGGTCACAACGGCACTCCAGGTCGTTCGGGTGAGGCAAGGCTAACCATGCTGACCCCGATCTGTCTCCCCCCGGTCAGCGTGAGATGGCGCTCGTTCACCCGCCGGACACCGGAGACATCCGGCGGTTGCCGGCGGCGACCACCCGGTTCCCGGACGGGTGATCGGTGCCCGCCCGGCGTCCACCCCGGCGGCGTCCAGCCGGCCCTTCACCACACCGGGTGACCCTCGTAACCTCGAAATGTCACCGACACACGACGTGGTTAGCGTGAGCGCCACTCGGCCCGACGAAGATCAACGGGAGGCCCGATGTGCGGCCTGTGCGGCGAAGTCCGCTTCGACGGTGCGGCACCGGATCTCGCCGCCGTCGACCGGATGTCCTGCCGGATGGAGCCGCGCGGGCCCAACGGTCAGGGCGTCTGGCAGAGCGGTCCGGTGGCCCTGGCCCACCGGCGGCTGGCCATCATCGACCTGTCCGCGGCCGGCGCGCAGCCGATGGTGGAGAGCGCGCTGGGGTTGTCGGTCGTCTTCAACGGCTGCATCTACAACTACCGGGAACTGCGCGACGAGCTCCGCGCGGCCGGCTACGAGTTCTTCTCCATGTCCGACACCGAGGTGGTGGCCAAGGCGTACCACCGCTGGGGCACCGACTGCGTCCGGCACTTCAAGGGCATGTTCGCCTTCGCGGTGTCGGAACGGGCCACCGGCCGGCTGGTGCTGGCCCGTGATCGCCTCGGCATCAAGCCGCTCTACCTGAGCCATCGCGGGGACCGGCTGCGGTTCGCCTCCAGCCTGCCCGCGCTGCTCGCCGCCGGTGACGTCGACACCTCGATCGACCCGGTGGCCCTGCACCACTACATGACCTTCCATGCGGTGGTCCCCCCACCGCGGACCATCCTGACCGGGGTGCGCAAGCTCCCGCCGGCCACGGTCCGCGTCTACGAGCCGGACGGCCGGTCCACCGACACGGTCTACTGGTCGCCGTCGCACGACCGCCGGGCCGAGGACGCCGGGCTGACCCAGCAGGACTGGCAGGACCGGGTGCTCGACGGGCTGCGCACCGCGGTGCGCCGGCGCATGGTCGCCGACGTGCCGGTCGGCGTGCTGCTGTCCGGCGGCATCGACTCCAGCGTCATCGTCGCGCTGCTGGCCGAGCAGGGCCAGCACGGGCTGCAGACGTTCAGCATCGGCTTCGAGCGGGTGGGTGACCGGGAGGGCGACGAGTTCGTCTTCTCCGACCTGGTCGCCCGGGAGTTCGACACCGACCACCACCGGATCATGGTCCCGACCGCCGACCTGTTCACCGAGGTGGACGGGATGCTCGACGCGATGAGCGAGCCGATGGTCAGTCACGACTGCATCGCCTTCTACCTGTTGTCCAAGTACGTCTCGCGGTCGGTGAAGGTGGTGCAGTCCGGGCAGGGCGCGGACGAGATCCTGGCCGGCTACGACTGGTACCCGCCGCTGGCCGCCGTCGTGGACGACGACCTGGACGGGGCGCTGAGCACCTACTCGGGCCGGTTCTTCGATCGCACCCACGCCGAGCTCGCGCAGATCCTGATGCCGCCCTGGCTGGCCCCGGACGATCCGAGCCGCGCGCTGGCCGCCGCACACTTCGCCCGCCCGGGCGCGGGTGGCGCCCTGGACCGGGCGCTGCGGTTGGACTCGCAGGTGATGCTGGTCGACGACCCCGTCAAGCGTGTCGACACCATGACCATGGCCTGGGGTCTGGAGGCCCGGGTCCCGTTCCTGGACCACGAGTTCGTCGAACTGGCGGCGGCGGTGCCGCCGGCTCTGAAGCTGGCGCAGCAGGGCAAGGGCGTGCTCAAGGAGGCGTCGCGCTCGGTGTTGCCCGCCGAGGTCATCGACCGGCCCAAGGGGCACTTCCCGGTGCCGGCGATCATCAACCTGCAGGGTCCGTACCTGGACCGGGTGGTGGACGCGTTGCACGCGCCGGAGGCCAAGCAGCGCGGGCTGTTCCGCCCGCAGTACGTCCAGCACCTGCTCACCGACCCCAACCGGTTCCGGACCAACCTCGGGTCCAACCAGCTCTGGCAGATCGGTCTGCTCGAGATGTGGCTGCAGCACCACGGGGTGGGCTGAGCCGTGGTCGCACCCGAACAGCACCCCGGCCACCGCGACCCGGACCGCGCGGTGCCCGGCCGGCCCTGGCTCCCACCGCAACCGAGTCGTTCCCGGGCACGGTGGTTGGGCGTCGCCGGGATCGGGGAGGATCTGGGGCGTGAGGATCGGTTCGTGAGGGGTCACGTCGGCACCACTGTCATCGGGCCGTCGACGGCGGACCTGATCCGGACGATCGCCGCGGTGCCCGGGGCGTGGTGCCCGTCGCTGTCGCCGGACGGGCGGTCGGTCGCGTACATCACCGACCGCAGCGGCACCCCCCGGGTCGAGATCGCGGCGCTGGAGGATGATCTCGACCCGGAGCCGACGGACGACCCGACCTCGGTCGCTCCTGGTGTCGGGGTCTCGCTGCCCCGGCCGCTGACCACCGTGCTGGACCAGGAGGCGATCTCGGTCGCCTGGTCGCCGGGCGGGCAGTGGTTGACCTACCTGGTGTCGCCGGCCGGGTCGATCCGGGCCGAGCTGCACGTGATGCGGCCGGACGGCTCGGAGCGTCGGTTGCTGGCCGGCGGTGGCCCGACCGAGACCGTGTTCGCCGGTGGGTGGGTCGGTGCCGACCGGTACGCGTTCTCGCTGGCCGACGGGGTGTCGCCGCACGCCGCCGTGTGTCTGGTCGA
The DNA here is from genome assembly GCF_016918035.1 of Nakamurella leprariae. Taxonomy (GTDB): domain Bacteria; phylum Actinomycetota; class Actinomycetes; order Mycobacteriales; family Nakamurellaceae; genus Nakamurella; species Nakamurella leprariae. Next base: position 40,640 of record NZ_JAERWK010000019.1, read on the forward strand.
CGTCGTCACCGGGGTGGTGCACACGGTGCCGGCCACCCACGACCGCGGCTTCTTCGTGGTGACCTCGGTCAGCCCCGACGGCCGCCGGGTCCTGGCCCGGCGCGGTCCGCGGGGGCGCCGGCACCTGGTGCTGGCGCCCACCGGACTGGCCGGCGCGGCGGCGCCGCTCACCGAGCCGGATCCCTCCGCCGGCACCAGCCTGGTCCGGGTGCTGGGGGCCGACTTCGCGGAGGGGGCCGACCTCGGGGAGGACGGCCGCTTCGCCCTGGACGGGCGGACGATCTTCCTGCGCACCAACGCCGGCCGGGAACGCCTGGTGCTGGCCTCCGTCGAGCTGGACGACGACGGGACACCCGGTCCGATGCGCGTCCGCGCGGCCCGCGACGACGCCGACCTGGAGGCGTACGCGGTCTTCGCCGACGGTGCGGTGGCCATGCTGGTCTGGAACGCCGGTGGTGTCAGCGAGGTGGAGACCCGGGAACTGGACGATGATCTCGGGAGAGATGGTCTCGGGGCGGGCCGACGGTCCGCGATGGTGGCGTTGCCGCAGCCGGTGCTGCCGGGCTGGTCGCTGCAGGGCGACGGGCGTTCGCTGGTGGTGGAACTCACCGGTCCGCGGTCACCGCGGTCGCTGTACCGGGTCGAATTGCAGGATGCGGTCGGTCCGTTGGAGGCCGCGTCCGGGGTGGACGGCGGGGCGGTGTTCACCGCCGGTGGGGTGAGCGCCGGGTCCGGTCGGGACGGGTCCAGCGCGGTGCTCGCCGGGTCGGACGCCCGCCCGGGACCGCTGCGCAGCCATCCCGCGCTGACCGATCGGGCGCCCGCGCCGTCCACCGCCCGGATCCGCCGCCTGCCGTCCATGCCGCCCGTCGACGCACTGCCCGACCTGGTGGTGCCCACGCTGGAGCGCTACCGTGCCCCGGACGGCACTCCGCTGGAGGGCTGGCTGTACCGGCCGCGGTCGGCGCACGGCCCCGAGGCCACGGTCATCTCGCTGCACGGCGGCCCGGAGAGTCAGGAGCGGCCGGCGTACGGGCTGCTGTGCCAGTCGATGGTGGCCGCCGGGCTGACCGTCTTCGCCCCGAACGTGCGGGGTTCCACCGGCTACGGCCGGTCGTTCATGGAGTCCGACGACGGGGCGGCCCGGGAGACCTCGTTCCAGGACGTGCTGGCCACCGTCGAGCACCTGGTCGACGCCGGGCTGACCCGGCCCGAGGCGGTCGGCGTGTACGGCTGGTCGTACGGCGGCTACCTCGCGCTGACCGCGCTGACCCGCTGGCCGGAGAAGTTCGCCGCCGGCGCCGCGCACGCCGGGATGTCCGACCTGGCCGGCTTCTACGCCGAGACCGAACCGTGGATGGCGGCCGCGTCGGTCCCCGAGTACGGCGACCCGGAGTCCGACGCCGAACTGCTGCGCCGACTGTCGCCGCTGACGCACATCTCGCGCGTGCAGGTGCCGGTGCTGCTGGTGCACGGGGACGCCGACACCAACGTCCCGGTCGGGGAGTCGGTGCGGGCGCACCAGGCGCTCAGGGCCAACGGCGTGCCGGCCGAGCTGCTGTTGCTGCGCGGCGAGGGGCACACCATCGTGGAGGCGTCCCGGCGCGCCGACCTCGCGGTCGCCGTGTCGACCTGGTTCACCCGGTGGCTGCCGTGAGCGGTTCGGTGCGGATCGGGGTCGAGGAGGAGTTCCACCTCGTCGACCCGGCGACCGGCGTGCTCAGCCCCGGGTCGACCGGGGTGCTGGCCGGGTTGCCCACCGGCGCCAGGTTCAAGCCCGAACTGATGGCGTCGGCGGTCGAGACCAATTCCGGGGTCTGCGGGACCCTGGACGGGCTGCGGGCCGACGTGATCGCGTCCCGCCGGGCGGTGGTCGAGGCGGCCGACGCGATCGGACTCGGGGTGATCGGCACCGGCGCGGCGCCGCTGTGGTCGCCGGAGGGCATCCCGGTGGTGCACACCGAGCGGTACGAGGAGATGCGCGAGGACTACCGCAAACTGGCCGAGGAGCAGTTCATCTGCGGGTTGCAGGTGCACATTGACTGCCCCGACCGGGATCTCGGTGTCCGGGTGATGGTGCGGCTGCAGCCCTGGCTGCCCATCCTGCTGGCCCTGTCGGCCAGCTCGCCGTACTGGCAGGGCCGGGACACCGGCTACGCCAGTTACCGCACGATCGCCTGGCGGCGCTGGCCGACGGCCGGTCCGGTGCCCTGCGTCCGTTCGGCCGCCGAGTACGACGCCCTGGTCGACGCGCTGGTCGCGTCCGGCGTCGCCCACGACGACAAGATGATCTACTTCGACGCCCGCCCGGCGCTCGCCGCGCCGACGCTGGAGATCCGCATCTGCGACTCGGTCCCGCTGGTCGACGACGTCGTGCTGCTCGCCGGGCTGGCCCGGGCGCTGGTCTGCCGGGCCGTGGCGCGGGAGACGGCCGAGCCGGGCGGCGTCCTCCCGGTGCCGGTCGAGCTGCTGGAGGCGGCGCGGTGGCGGGCGGCCCGCTCCGGGCTGACCGGTGTGCTCCTGGACCCCCGCACCTTCCGACCCGTCCTCGCGGCCGAGGCGGTCGGCCTGCTGCTGGCCGAGGTCCGCGACGACGCGGAGCGGACCGGTGACGCCGCCGAGTTGGCCGAGCTGTGCGCGGCGTCGCTGGCCGACGGGGGCAGCGCCGCCCGGCAGCGGCGGGCGGTGGCCCGATCGGAGCACAGCACCAGGAGTGTCCGGGCGGCCGTCGATCTGCTGCGGGCGGAGACGCGGGCCACCGGCCGGGCCGGTCTCGGGGCGGGAACAGGAGCGATGGCGTGAGCCGTCCGGGAACCAGTGAGGCGAGCGGCAACACCGATCAACAGGGCGGTCTCGCGGCCGGGTACGGACCGCAGCCGCTGGACGAGGCGGTCGATCCGCTCGGCGCGATCCGGCCGGCCTACCGCCAGGTGCTCGAGGTGCTCGACCGGCTCGGTGCCGACGAGCTGGCCGCCCGGCACGACCGGCTGGACGCCGAGCGGCTCGGGCACGGCGTCACCTTCCCGGCGCTCAACGCCACCGGCACCGAGCTGCGGTCCTTCCCGATGGACCTGGTGCCGCGGATCATCGACGCCGACTCGTGGGCGTTCCTGGCCCGTGGGGCGACCCAGCGGGTCCGGGCGCTGAACGCGTTCCTGACCGATGTGTACCGGCCGACCGACGAGCCGCCGGCCATCGTGGCGGAGGGCATCGTCCCGGACGCCTGGGTGCGCCGCAGCCCGGGCTACCTGCACGGCGCGCGCGACATCACCCCGGGGGGCCAGGTGCGGGCCACCGTCACCGGTCTGGATCTGCTCACCGACGAGCGGGGCGACTGGGTGGTGCTGGAGGACAACCTCCGGGTGCCGTCCGGGCTGGCCTACTCGCGGGCCAATCGGGTCACCGCCGCGGCGGTCCTGCCCGAATTGACCGAGGTCGCCGACCGGATCGGCGTGCAGGGCCCGGACGAGGTGGGCCGGATGCTGCACCGGGCGCTGCTGGACCAGATGCCGATCGGCTGTCCGCGCACCATGGCGCAGGTGGTGGTGCTCTCCGACGGGCCGGAGAACTCGGCCTGGTACGAGCACCAGCGGCTGGCCGAGCTGATGGGCGTCCCGGTGATCACCCCGGCCGATCTGGTCCCGGACGAGGGGGGCGGGGTGGCGGCCATGGTCGACGGCGCGCACCTGCCGATCGACGTCGTCTACCGCCGGCTCGGCGACGACGAGTTGGTGCATGCGGGCCGCAAGCCCACGGCCGGTGGAGACACCTCGATCGATCCGGTCCGGCGGCGGGCGGCCGACCTGCTCGTCGACGCGGCCCGGGCCGGGCGGGTCTCGATCGCCAACGCCCCGGGCAACGGGGTGGCCGACGACAAGGCCATCTACGCGTTCGTCGGTCCGATGATCCGGTTCTACCTGGGTGAGGATCCGATCCTGCGGGACGTCGGCACCTGGGTGCTGGCCGATCCGAACCAGTACGAGGCGGTGCGTGGCCGGATGCACGAGCTGGTGGTCAAGCCGATCGACGGCTCCGGCGGGCAGGGCGTGATGATCGGCCCGGACCTGTCCGAGGAGCGGGTGGCCCGGCTGGAGGCGGAGGTGGCGGCGGCGCCGCACCGGTACATCGCCCAGGACGTCATCCGGTTCTCCACCCATCCCACGCTGATCGGTGGGCACCTGGTGCCCCGGCACGTGGACCTGCGCATGTTCGTGCTCAGCGGCGAGGACACCGTGGTGGCGCCCGTCGCGCTGACCCGGGTGGCCCTGGAGTCCGAGGGCCTGCTGGTCAACTCCTCGCAGGGCGGCGGTTCGAAGGACACCTGGCTGCTGCGCTGAGGCCGCCACCCGGCGGAGCGGACCGGTGACGCGCATGCTGACACCGGTTCTCGGCGGAGGTTCGGCGCATGCACCCTCACGGGCGTCCCGGCGGTCGGGCGGCCGGTGCCACCCTGCTGCTGTCGGTCGTCGCTGCGCTGCTGCTGTCGGGGGTCGAGCACACCGTGCCGGGCCGGGCCATCCCCGCGCCGGGGATGCCCGTGGTCGGTCAGTGCGTCGCCCAGCTGACCCGGCTGTACGAGGCGCTGGTCCGCGAACAGCCCACCTCGGGCCCGGTGGTCGGGGCGTTCCCGTCGGCCACGCCGGCGCCCTGTGACGACCGCTCGGTGGGTCTGGTCATCGGGCGGTCGTTCGGCACGACACTGCCGGAGACGGTGGACAGCGCCAGGTACGTGCGGATGTCCGGCATGTCGTGCGCCTCGCGGGAGGCGGTGTGGCGCAGCGGTCGTCGCCTGACGCCGATGCTGGACCTGCGGGACCGGGCCGGGCTGATCTGGCAGCCCGCCACGGTGATCGGCGTGCTGCTGGTCGGGCCGATGGCGCCGGCCCGGGCCGCCGGGCAGCAGTGGACCGCGTGCGTGGTGGTGCCGGACCGCGGGGCGGGAGCGCCGGTGCCGACGTTGACCGCCGACCGGCCGTCCGACCTGGCCGTGTGCCGGGCGCGCTCCGACACCGGCGCGTGGCAGCCGGTGCGGTGCACCGCCCCGCACGAGGCCGAGGTGATCGCCCGGTTGATCGGCAACGGCGACAGCGATGACCGCACCGGCGACTCCGGCGGCGATCCCGACGGCGGAGCCGCCCCGCGCGACCAGGTGCTGGCGTCGTGCGCCGACCAGGTGCGCCATCGCACCGGCCTGGCCGACCCGACCGCCGGTGGCGCCCTGCAGCTGTCCTTGGAGCCGCCGCCGACGGCCGGCGGGTTGGCCGACTGCATGGTCACCGCCGGGGGCGGCCGCCGCCTGACCGACACCCTGGTCGGCGTGGGCGACGGGCCGCTACCGCTCACCGGTTGAGCCGCGTCACTTCCCGTGCGGGTCGTGCTGGTTGAGCGCAGCCACGACCTGCGGGTAGTCGCCGCGGGCCTCGCCGTAGCGGAGGAACTTGACCGTCTCGACCTGGATCTCGGTGGCCTCCGGGTGCGACTCGATCAGCTGCACCACCTCGTCGATGAAGTCCGCCAGCGGCATGGCCGTCTCGTTCTCCGCGTGGCCCGGCATGAGATCGGTTCGCACCGCCGGTGGTTCGAGTTCCACGACCCGGACGGAGGTGTCGGCCAGCTGCAGCCGGATCGACTCGCTGAGCATGTGGATGGCCGCCTTGGTCGCGTTGTAGGTCGGCGTGATGCGCAGCGGCGCGAAGGCCAGCCCGGAGGAGACGGTGACGATGGTGGCGTCGGGCCGGCTGCGCAGGTGCTCGATGAAGGCGCCGATGAGACGGATCGGCCCGAGCAGATTGGTGGTGACGGTCTCCTCGGCCGTGGCCAGGAACCCGTCCGGGGTGGTCCAGTCCTCGGCCCGCATGATGCCGGCCATCGGGATGAGCACGTTCAGCTCGGGGTGCTCGGTGAGCACCTGCTCGGCGGCGATCCTGATGCTGTCCGGGTCGGTGGTGTCGATGCGGACGGCGTGCAGGCCGGGATGCTCGGCGGTGATCCGGTCCAGCAGCTCGGTGCGGCGACCGCCGACGATGACGGTGTTGCCGCGGTCGTGCAGCCGCAGGGCGAGGGCGAGGCCGATCCCGCTGGTGGCGCCCGGGATGAAGACGGTGTTGCCGGTGATGTGCATGGGACCGAGTCTTCGGGTGCCGCGGCGGCCGAGGCAGAGCGCGGTGATCGGGGGATCGCCGATCCCTGGTCGTCGGGCACCCGGGTGCGCAGTATGGAGGGGTGGATCGCCCCGCGCTCGCCGAGTTCCTGATCAGCCGCCGCCACGGCCTGCAGCCGGGCGACGTGGGACTGAGCGCGGGAGCGCGCCGGCGCACGACCGGACTGCGACGCGAGGAGGTCGCCCAGCTGGCGGTCATGTCGACCGACTACTACACCCGGCTGGAACAGCGACGCGGGCCGCAGCCGAGCACCCAGATGCTGGCCGCACTGGCCCGGGCGCTGCGGCTGACCGCGGACGAAAGGGACTACCTGTACCGGGTCGCCGGGCACAGTGCGCCGGACCGGGTCGTCGGGCGGGACCACGTCGCGCCGGGTCTGCTGCGGGTGCTGGACCGGCTGACCGACACCCCGGCCCTCATCCTGTCCGCCCTGGACGAGGTGCTGGTGCAGAACGGTCCGGCCCGTGCCCTGTTCGGCGACGCCAGCGCGTCGACCGGGCTGGAGCGCAGCGGCATCTTCCGCTGGTTCGTGCATCCGGAGCGGGCGCGGGCGGTCTACCCGACGGCCGACCACGACCGGCAGAGCCGCGCCCAGGTCGCCTCGTTGCGCGCGGCGTACGGCGGGATGGGCGCCGACTCGCGGGCCGGGGAGCTGGTGCGCGACCTGACCCGGCGCAGCCCGGAGTTCCGGCGGTTGTGGGAGGCCCAGGAGGTGGGCCGGCGGTTCGAGGACCACAAGGTGCTGCTGCACCCCGAGCTGGGCGAGATCGAGGTGGACTGCCAGGCGCTGTTCACCGAGGACGCGTCCCAGGTGCTGCTGGTGCTCACCGCGCCGCCGCGGAGCGAGGCGGCCGGCAAGCTGGCGCTGCTGGCCGTGCTGGGGACCCAGCAGTTCGGCTCGGGCGAGCGCACCGATGCCGTGGCGCAGGATCCCGCGGTCCGGTGAGGCGGGATCAGACCCGGCCGGCGATGGCCGTCCGACCGGTCCGGGCGGCCCAGCGGCCGTCGCCCTCGACGACCTCGATCGGATAGCCGAACGTCTCGGTGACGGCCCGGCTGGTCAGCGCCTCGCCCACCGGACCGGCCGCGACCAGCTGCCCGCGGGTCAGCAGCATGGCGTGCGTGGTCGTGGTGGGCAGCTCCTCGAGGTGGTGGGTGACCAGCAGCCAGGTCAGCTCGGGCCGGGTCACGGCCAGCAGGTCGAGCGTCTCCAGCAGCTGTTCGCGGGCGCCGATGTCCAGTCCGGTGGACGGTTCGTCGAGCAGCAGCAGCTCCGGGTCGGTGATGAGGGCGCGGGCGATGAGGGCCCGGCCCCGCTCGCCCTGGGACATGGTGGGCCAGCGCTTCTCGGCCTTGCCGCCCAGGCCGAACAGCTCGATGAGCCGGGTGGCGTGGTCGAGCTCGTCCGCGTCGGCCCGCCACCGGGGCGGCAGATCGACGCTGCCGGTGAGGCCGGAGAGCACCACGTCCTGCACGGTCAGCGGCGAGCGCAGCGGGTGCCGCGGGTTCACGTGCCCGATGCGGCGGCGCAGCGCCTGCAGTTCGACCCGCCCGATCTGGCTGTCCAGGATCCGGACGGTGCCGCTGGACGGGTGGGCGACCGCGCCGACCAGGCTCATCAGCGTGCTCTTGCCGGCGCCGTTCGGGCCCAGCAGCGCCCAGTGCTCACCGCGCCGGACGGTCACCGACAGGCCAGGGATGATCGTCTGGTCGCCACGGCGGAACGTGACGTCGTCGAGGGCGAGCGCGATCGGCGTGGCGGTCTGCGTCATGAGCGTCGGTACCTTGCTGTTCCGGTGTCGTGCGCCTCTGTGACGCGGCCGATCACGGTATCCGACGACGGCCGGTTCCGACCGGACGGCCGATGCACGTCACAGTGCCGGCTGTCGATCTCCGCGCCGCTGCTTGGGCGCCTTGGTTCCGTTGGCTGATCCCACAACAGTCGCGACGAGTCAGGGGCGGCGTCCGCGGGGACGTCCCTCCGGCTGTACCAGTTCTGGCATCGCACGCTTCATGTACCGATCGAAATGCGGGACGGTGAACGCCGCATACCCGTACTCAGGCGTGTACAGCAGGCCCATGTTGATGAGCTCGCTCCGGGTCGGCGCGACTTGCGGCGACGTCCGGTTGAGCTTCTCGGCAACGTCGCCGGCCTTCTGTGGCTGAGGTCCGAGTTCAGCCATGGCGCGCAGGTACATCCGCTGCATCCCGGTGGCGCGATCGAGGCGCACTGTGAAGAACGACTCATCCAGCTTCGACTCGTAGATGGGCATCGCGCGCTCGATGTCCGCTCGAGCGATCACCGGCCCTGGCGCGACACCCCACGCCGCGTAGCCCAGTTCCTGCAGGAAGTACGGGTACCCGCCGGTCACGTCGACGGCGAGGGCGAGGGCAGCGTCGTCGTAGTCAGCGGCCTCCGCGATCGCGGGGTCCCGGAGCGCGGATGCTGCATCTGTGGGCCCGAGAGTGCCGATCCTCGGGAACTTGAAGAGCCGTTCGGCATACGACTTGGCGTCACCCGCGAGTTCGGCGATCTGCGGGAGACCGGCCCCGACCATCGTCACCGGCAGGTTCCGTTGCACCGTCTTGTGCAGTGCGGCGATGATCGCTTCGAGTTGGACTTTGTTCAAGAACTGCACTTCATCGAGCAACAACACGATCCCGCGGCCGGCGTCCTGTGCGGCCTCTCCCACCGCGACCAACAGGTCTGACAGGTCCTGCTGGAGGTCTCCGTGATCGGCGTGGCCGAAGGAGGCTTCGCCGCTGACGCCCGCCGTCAGCGCACCCGACGGGTCGATCGACAGCGAGAACGACTTCAGGACGCCGGCTGCGCGCTTGAGTCGCCCGCCCCACCGATCGCGGGGTGACAGCTCGAACAATGCAGTTCGGACCCAGCCCGTCATCCGCCGCCGGAACTCGGAGTCGTCGTGCTTGGCGATCTCTGCCTCGATCACGACCCAGTCCTCGGACAGCGCTCTGGTGCGGAATCGACCGAGCAGAACTGTCTTGCCGACGCCGCGGAGCCCCGTGATGATCATCGACTGCTCGCTCCGACCCGCGCTCAACCGTCGCAACAGCACATCGAAGGTCACCAGTTGGTCGTTGCGGCCGGCGATGAGGGGAGGCTCGGCGCCAGCGTTCGGTGTGTACGGGTTGGCCACTGGGTCCACGGACCGAGCTTACCGACTTTTGTCGAGTTTAGCCGCTGCGGCTAAAGTGCTGAAAAGTCGGTCAGCAGCCAACCGCGCGATCGTCGACCGGTCGGGTGCGCTCCGTCGATCGGTGAGTGCGGGAACGCCGTGAACACCCGCCTCAGCCGGCCATCCGCACCCAGACCGCGGCGTTGCCCGCCAGCACGCCACCGGTCAGTGCGTCGTCGGTGCTGGCCACCAGCACCCGCCCACCGGCCAGCTCGGTCGGTAGCGGCGTGGGCTCGTCCGCGTAGTTGACGACGCAGGCGAAGCCGTCGCCCCGCCAGAAGGCGAGCAGGGTCGGCTCGGCGGTGTCGATCCAGCGCATCGGGCCGTCGCCGAGCGCCGGTTCGGCCCGCCGGGCGGCCAGGGCGGTGCGGTAGAAGGTCAGCGTGGAGGTCGGGTCGCCGTCCTGCGCCGCGGCGGTGACGGCGCCCCAGTCGGCCGGCTGCGGCAACCACGGGGTGCCGGCCGGGCCGAAGCCGAACGGCGCCGCGGTGCCGGACCAGGGCAGCGGCACCCGGCAGCCGTCCCGGCCGAGCCGATCCCCGTCGGTCTGGAAGAACACCGGGTCCTGCCGGTCCGCGGCCGGGATGTCGAAGACCTCCTCCAGGCCGAGTTCCTCGCCCTGGTACACGTACGCGCCGCCCGGCAGGGCCAACGACAGCAGGGTGGCCGCCCGCGCCCGGCGCAGGCCCAGCTGGCCACCGCCGAACCTGGTCACGTGCCGGATCACGTCGTGGTTGGACAGCACCCAGGTGGCCGGTGCGCCGACCCGGTGCAGCCGGCGCAGTGTCCCGTCCACCACGTCCCGCGCGGCGGCGGCGTCCCAGGGCGCCTCGAGGAAGTCGAAGTTGAAGGCGGTGTGCAGCTCGTCCGGCCGCAGGTACAGCGCGAACCGGTCCGGGTTCGGCACCCACGCCTCGGCCACGAAGATCCGCTCGCCGGGGTAGGCGTCGATGACCCGCCGCCAGCGCCGGTAGATCTCGTGCACGCCGTCCTGGTCCCAGTACGGGTGGTCGCCATCGTCGGTGGCCAGCAGCAGGTGGTGGCCGACCGGGTCGTCCAGGTCGGGGAGCGACTGGTCCTTGACCATCCCGTGGGCGACGTCGATGCGGAACCCGTCGACGCCCAGGTCCAGCCAGAAGCGCAGCACGTCGTCGAACTCGTCGGCGACCTCGGGATTGGTCCAGTCCAGGTCGGGCTGCTCCGGGGCGAACAGGTGCAGGTACCACCAGCCGTCGGGCAGCCGGGTCCAGGCCGGGCCGCCGAAGTTCGACGTCCAGTTGTTCGGCGGCAGGTCGCCGTCGGGGCCGCGTCCCTCGCGGAACACGTACCGGGCCCGTTCCGGGCTGCCGGGGCCGGCGGCGAGGGCGGCCTGGAACCAGGCGTGCGCCTCCGAGGTGTGGTTGGGCACCAGGTCGATGATCACCCGGAGTCCCCGCTCGTGCGCCTCGGCGACCAACGCCCGGGCGTCGTCCAGGGTTCCGAACGCCGGCTCCACGTCGCGGTAGTCGGCCACGTCGTACCCGGCGTCGGCCTGCGGCGACGGATAGAAGGGACTGAGCCAGATCGCGTCCACGCCCAGCTCGGCCAGGTACCCGAGCCGCTGCCGCGCCCCGACCAGGTCGCCCATCCCGTCACCGTCACCGTCGGCGAAGCTGCGCGGATAGATCTGGTAGATGACCGCCGACCGCCACCAGGGCGAGCGTGCATCGCCGGTGGGCGGCGTGGGCGCGGGGGCGACCTCGGTCGGGGCGTCGACCAGCACGTCGGTGGGTCGTTCGGTGGGAGGCGAGACGGTCACCGGAGGCCTTTCGGAGCGGGACGAGTGCGACGGCGGGACGGTCGGCGGTGGTGGCCCGGCCTGTCCTCGATTGAACCGCTTCAACCGCCCGAGTTCAAACGGCATTCCGTCCTAGCCAGAATCGTTGTTCAACAACCGGTTCCACTGACCTCCGGTGCCGGCCGGATTGGTGCTGCCGAATTGAAGGGGTTGACGTGATCGATACCCTGCCCGCGTGTCGCCCCGTCGCCCCGGCCCGTCGCGGCCGTCCCTGGCCACCGTGGCCCGGGCGGTCGGCGTCTCGGCGGCCACGGTGTCCAACGCCTACAACCGACCCGAGCGGTTGTCGGCGGGGCTGCTGCAGCAGATCCGCACGGAGGCGCAACGACAGGGGTACGCCGGTCCCGATCCGGTCGCCGCGCAGCTCAGCCGGGGTCGCACCGACACGCTCGGCCTGCTGCTGACCGCCCGGTTGCCGGCCGCGTTCAGCGATCCCGGCGCGGTGGCCTTCCTGGAGGGGTTGTCCACCGGGTGCCACGGCGCGGGGCTGAACCTGCTGCTCATCTCCAGCGAGCCGGTGGCGGGACGCGCACAGGTGCCGGGCCGGGCGGTCAGCAACGCTGTGGTGGACGGGTTCGTCGTCTATTCGGTGCGGGAGGACGACCCGTCCCTGCGGCAGATCCGGGACCGCCAGCTGCCCACCGTCGTGGTCGACTCACCAGCGCCGTTCCCGGGCGCGGACTGGGTCGGGCCGGACGACCGGGCCGGGGCGCGGCAGCTGGCCGAGGACCTGGTGGCGATGGGGCACCGTCGCATCGGGGTGATCACCGCGGGCGGCGGTGGGTACAGCGGCCCGGTCGGCCTGGCCCGGGTGGCCGCCGATCCGGTGGGTGTGCACCACCGCCGGGTGCTGGGGATCGCCGACGCGCTGGCCGAGGTCGGGGTGACCGACCTGCCGATCGAGGAACGGCCGGTCAACTCGGCCGCCGCCGGGGCCGACGCCCTGCACGCGCTGCTGACCCGGTGTCCCGAGCTGACCGCGGTGTGCGCGCTGATGGACGTGATGGCGCTCGGGGCGCTGGACGCGGCCCGGGCCCGCGGTCTGCACGTCCCGAGCGACCTGACCGTCACCGGCTACGACGACATCCCGCAGGCCGCGACGGCCGGCCTGAGCACCGTGCACCAGCCGCTGCAGGACAAGGGCCGGGTCGCCGCCGAGCTGTGGTTGAGCCACCGACCCGGCGGCGAGGACCGGCGCCGGGTGTTGCCCACGCACGTGGTGGTGCGGGGCAGCAGCGGGCCGCCGCAGGCGGGCTGACCCGGCGTCAGCCCACCGGTCACCTGGACGGCGCCGAAACGATCCAGTCATGACGGAGCCCCTGCCCGATCGTCCCGGGCGGCCGGGCCGACCCCACCCCGTCGCGGGGTCGGCGAGCCGGCACCGTCGACGAGCATCCCGGGGATGCCGCGGCCCGCAACTCGGCGCGATGCGCCCGCTCCGTTAGCCTGGATCAACGAAACCCGGGAGGACACACCATGGGCAACGCCGTCATCGTCGACGCAGTGCGGACGGCCTCGGGCCGCGGCCGGCCCGGAGGTGCGCTCTCGGAGGTGCACCCGGTGGACCTGCTGGCCGCCACCCTCACCGCGCTGGTCGAGCGCAACGGGCTCGATCCGGAGACGGTCGACGACGTCATCGGCGGGTGTGTCGACCAGGCCGGCGACCAGGCGCTGAACATCACCCGCAGCGCGGTGCTGCGGGCGGGATTCCCCGAGTCGGTGCCGGCGACCACGGTCGACCGGCAGTGCGGGTCGAGCCAGCAGGCCGCCCACTTCGCCGCGCAGGGGGTCGCGGCCGGCGCCTACGACATCGTCATCGCCTGCGGCGTCGAGTCGATGAGCCGGGTGCCGATCGGCATGCCGTCCCGGGGCGGCGACCCGCTCGGGCCGCTGGCCGAGCGCTACCCCGACGGGCTGCCGCACCAGGGCATCGGCGCGGAGCTGCTGGCGGTCCGGTGGGGCCTGGATCGCGCTGCGCTGGACGAGTTCTCGGCCGAGTCGCACCGCCGGGCCACGACGGCCGCGGCCGACGGCGCCTTCGACCGGGAGGTCGTGCCGGTGCGACTGCCGGACGGCAGCCTGCACACGGTCGACGAGACGGTGCGGCCCAGCACCACGGCCGAGTCGCTGGCCGGGCTCAGGCCGGCCTTCTTCGACGACGACTTCGCCCGCCGGTACCCGCAGATCGACTGGCGCATCACCGCGGGCAACTCCTCGCCGCTGACCGACGGCGCGTCCGCGGTGCTCATCATGGACGAGGCGAGGGCGGTGGAACTGGGCCTCACCCCGCGCGCCCGGTTCCACGCCTTCTCGGTGAGCGGCTCCGACCCGGTGGTCATGCTCGACGGCATCCTGCCCGCCACCCACAGGGTGCTGCAGCGGTCCGGCCTGGACCTGGCCGATCTCGACGCCTACGAGGTCAACGAGGCGTTCGCACCGGTGCCGATGCTCTGGACCGACGAGTTCAAGGCGGATCCGGCCCGGCTCAACCAGCGCGGCGGCGCCATCGCCCTGGGCCACCCGATGGGAGCCTCCGGGACCCGGCTGCTCACCACGCTGCTCGGCGTGCTGGAGAGCACCGGTGGCCGCTACGGCCTGCAGACCATGTGCGAGGGCGGCGGCATGGCCAACGCCACCATCATCGAGAGGCTCTGACCGTCAGGTGATCTGGCGGTCGGCGGACGTCCAGTAGGGCGCCCGCAGCGCCTTCTTGTCCGGCTTGCCGACCGCGGTGAGCGGGAGCGCGTCGACCAGCTCGATCGACTTCGGCCGCTTGTAGGTGGCCAGCTCCCGCCGTGCGTACGCGTCCAGCGCCGGCAGATCCACCGTGTCACCGGGTTTCACCACCACGAACGCGGTGACGGCCTCCCCCCAGGTTTCGTGCGGGACGCCGATGACGGCCACCTGCGAGATGCCGTCGAAGCGCTGCAGCACGCTCTCCACCTCGCTCGAGTACACGTTCATCCCACCCGAGATGATCATGTCCTTGGCCCGGTCCTTGAGATGCAGGTAGCCGTTCGGATCGAGCAGGCCGAGATCGCCGGTGCGCAGCCAGCCGTCGACCAACGCCTCGCTCGTGGCCTCCGGGTTGTCCAGGTAGCCGCGCATCAGGTACGGCGACCGCAGCTGCACCTCGCCGACGTCGCCGGGTGCGGCGACGCCGCCGTCCTCGGCGGCGATGCTCACCTCGCAGAGGGTGCCGGACGCGCCGCACGAGGTGAGCAGCTCCGGCTCGTCCAGCGCGCGCCGGTGGTCGGTCTTGGACAGGGTGGTGCCCCAGTTCGGGCACTCGGTCTGCCCGTACAGCTGGATGAACCCGGCCCGGACCGTGCTCAGCGCCTGCCGCAGCCGGGCCGGGGTGATCGGCGAGGCCCCGTAGACGATGGTCTGCAGCCCGGCCAGATCCTCACCGGTCCCGTCGATCGCGTCCAGCAGCTGGTAGATCATCGTCGGCACCAGGAACGTCCAGGTGACGCCGCGGTGCAGCACGCCCGAGATCAGGTCGTCCACTGAGTACTTCACTCCCAGCTCGACCGTCGCGCCGCGGATGAACGCCGCGGCGGCGAACCGGCCGGCCGAGTGCGAGAGCGGGCTGCTGAGCTGCAGCACGTCCTCCCGGCGGATCTCGCCCTCGATGATGTGGGCGAGCCAGTTGGTGCCCACCGAGGCGTTGGTGTGCACCACGCCCTTCGGGCGTCCGGTGGTGCCGCCGGTGTAGAAGATCACCGCGTCGTCCCCGGGACCGGACGGATCGAGCGCCCCGGCCGGCACCTCGACGGGCCCGTCGGCCCGCAGGCCGTCCCCGAACGAGACGTGCCGCCAGTTGCCGCGCGGCTCGGCCGATCGGATGCCGGGCAGTCGGCTCTGGGCCAGGTCCTCCAGCGTGACCAGGCACGTCGCGCCGGAATGCGCCATCAGGTACGCGATGTCGCCGTCGGCCAGCATCGGGTTGATCGGCACCTCGACCGCACCCATCCGCAGCAGCGCGAGGTCGGTGACCATGAACTCCGGGCTGTTGGTGAACAGCAGACCGACGCGGTCACCGCGGCGCACCCCCGCCTCCCAGAGGCGGGTCATCGCGACCTCGGCCAGCCGGCCGTACTCGGTGTAGGAGATCTCCCGGTCCCCGAATCGCATGGCGGTCTTCGGGCCACGCTGGGCGATGCTGCGCTCGAGCAGCGGCAGCGGGTGGTCGATCATGGTCGGGACATCCCTCCGTCGACGGTGAACGTGCTGCCGCTGATGTACGCGGCCTCGTCCGAGAGCAGGAAGGCGACGGTCGCCGCGATGTCCTCGACCGTGCCCAGCCGCCCGAGCGGCACCATGCCGCGGACCCGTTCGCCGTGCTGGTCGGCCAGGTGCTCGTTCATCGGTGTGATCACCGCGCCGGGAGCCACCGAGTTGCAGCGGATCCCGGCCGGGCCGAACTCCCGGGCGATGCCCCGGGTGAAGGACAGCACCGCGCCCTTGCTGGCCGCGTAGGTGGTGTCGCCGAAGATGCCGCCACCCAGGTGGGCGGCGATCGACGAGATGTTCACGACGGAACCACCGCCGCGGGCGATCATCCCGGGCAGCAGGCCGCGGGTGAGCTCCATGCCGGCCAGCACGTTCACCGCCATCGCCGTCCGGGCCGTCTCGTAGTCGGACTCCAGGTACGGCGACGTGGTGCCGATCCCGGCGTTGTTCACCAGCCCGCTGATCGGGCGGCCCGTCGCCTCGATCGCGGCCAGGGCGGCGGCGCAGCCGGCGCCGCTGCCGAGGTCGGCCTCGACGGTGCTCAGCGGCCGGCCGTCGTGCTCGCGGGCGAGCTGCGCGAGGCGGTCGGCGTTCCGGTCGACGGCCACCACGCCGGTGCCGCGGCTCAGCAGCAGCGACGCGATGCCCCAGCCGATCCCGCTCGCCGCGCCGGTCACCACCACGGCGGTGTCGGGCGCGGTCACCGGTCCATCACCGCGATGCTGTCCGCGCCGCCGTCCACGGACAGGGCCTGACCGGAGATGTGCCCGGCGAGCGGGCTGAGCAGGAACAGCACGGTGTTCACCACGTCGTCCACCACCACCGGGGTCGGCAGTGCGTTGCGGCTCAGGAAGCGACCCCACAGTTCGTCGGAGGTGGTGCCGAGCGCGGCCGAGCGATCGGCCAGCACCTGCCGGGCCAGCGGGGTGTCGACGATGCCGGGCAGCACGGCGTTCACCCGGATCCCGGCCGCGCCCAGCTCCCAGGCCAGGGTCTTGGTCAGCCCCACGACGCCCCACTTGCTGGTGGCGTACGGCGAGCGCATCGGGTACCCCAGCTTCCCCGCCGCCGATGACACGAAGACGACACTGGCCGGGCCGCCGTCGGCACCGGATGCACCGGGCCGGGACGAGCGGCCGCGCAGCGACGGAACGGCCTTCTTGGTCAGGATGACCTGACCCATGACGTTGACGTCCAGCACGGTCCGGAACGCGTCCAGGTCGACGTCCTCGACGGGGGCGTAGGGCCCGCCGATCCCGGCGTTGTTGACCAGCAGGTCGATGGGAGCGCCGTCGTGCGTGACGGCGGCCAGGAAGTCGTCGACGTCGGACTCCCGGGTGATGTCACCGGGGATCTGGTGGATGGTGCCGGCGCCGTGGTGCTGGGTCTCACGGGCCGCCGACAGGTCGATGGTCCACACGTCGGCGCCGCCGGCCGCGAGCTGGGCGGCCACCGCCCGGCCCAGGCCCGACGCTCCGCCGGTGACCACTGCCCGTCTGCCGGCCAGCCAGGTGGCGACGTCGACCGTGAACATGTGCGCCCCTCATCGTCGAATCGGCTCTGACTCGCGTGGGATCCGATCGGCCGGGAACGACGTCCATACCTGACGGTCGCCGACCAGAACGGGCCGGATCCGACCGTAACACCCGCCGTGATCTTCGAACCAGGCGGCTCAGTCGGCCGCCAGCCGGGTGGCCGCGGCTTGCAGCAGGTGCTCGCGGTCGTGCCGGCTGCGCTTGGGACACGCATCGCACTTGCCCAGGCTGGGCGTCTCGTACACCAGGCAGCACGAGCAGCGACGCAGGAAGCGCGCGGGAGTCGTTGTCGCCGCGCCGCTGTCGAGCGGGGTGTGGGCGGGCGGGACGTCGACGTAGTGCGGGGCGGGGAACGGCGCCCCGATGGCCCGGGCCACCGGCAGGGCCAGCGCGGTGGCGGCCGGCACGTCCCCCAGGGCCCGGCCGATCCACACCAACCGGTCGCCGACCGAGTCCGCGGCCAGCGCCCACAGCGGCCGTTGCCGCATGCCGCCGACCTCGGCCAGCAGCGGGATGACCTCGGTCAGGGTCTCCCGGAGCGCCGCGCCGAGCGCCGTCACCGGGTCGTTCCCGGTGAGCACCGCGCGGGAGGTGAAGCCGGTGATCCGGCCGTCCGGCGCCCAGTGCACCGTCATGTCGGCCAGCCGGGGCGAGAGCGCCTGCCCGGTGACGACCAGCGAGGCGAGCGCCGGGTGCGGCAGCCAGGCCGAGGTGGAGTACCACCAGAGCGTCGTGCGCACGCGGTCGTCGTCGGCCTGCCACAGCCGGCCACGCAGCCGGACCTGTTCGGTCAGCCAGTCCCGGTCGAGCAGCAGCTCGGCCGGCAGCGCCTCGGTCCCCGGAGCCGGCACCAGCGGGCCGTGCTCGGTCGCCGGCAGGGCGGCCAGCACCCGGCCGAGCAGGTGCGCGGCAGCGCCCGCTGGCGCGGCGGTGGCGGCGGGTTCAGGCACGGGGTACTCCCGGGGGTGGCGCCCCAGCCCCGGGACGGTCGCCCGGGGCCGGGGCGACCGGCATCACGCGGTGACGATCGCAGCCAGCTGCGGGGCGATGCCGTCGACGGCGATCGGGATGGACAGCGGGCTGGCCGCACTGAAGGCCTGGGCCACCTGGTCGTCCGCGGCCAGGAAGACGGTGCGGCCGTCCTTGACCACCGCGAGCGAGGCGATCAGCGGGTCGGCCTCCATCTCGGCCAGGGTGTACCCGATCGGGAACATCACGGCCACGTCGGCGTCGAACGCGGTGATCTGCTCGGCGGACACGGGCACGTAGAAGCCCTGGGCGGGCAGCGCGAGCACCGGCGGGTTCTGCTCGAAGCCCAGGTCCGCCAACAGGTCCCAGCGGGCGTCGCCGGCGATGTACGCGCCGTACGCGTCGCCGAACTTGGTGCCCGACACCGCGGTCTTCCCGGCGAACTGCGGGTTCGCGTCGGCGGCCTCGGTGATCGTCTCCTCGACCTGGCCGACCAGCGTCTCGCCGTCGGCCGAGAGGCCGAGCGCGTCGGCGACCAGCTGGGTCTGCACGTCCCACGCGGTGCCGAACGCCGCGGTGTCGGCCGGCGGGGACACGGTCGGCGCGATCTGCGAGAGCCGGTCGTACTGGGCCTGGTCGCCGGCGGAGCGGGTGTTCAGGATCAGGTCGGGGTCGAGGACCTGGATGGCCTCGTAGTCCAGCGAGTCACCGGTGTTGGCCAGCACGGTCGGCTCGACGTCGCCGAACCGCTCGGTGGCCCACGGGCCGACGCCCTTGTGCTCCTCGCCGAAGCCCTGCCAGTCGTAGACGGCGACGGGCTGCACGCCGAGGGCCAACGCGATCTCCGCGTCCGACCAGCCGAGCGCGACCACGGTGAGCTCACCGTCGGCCGGCACCGGGATCTCGACCTGACCGAACATGGTGTCGACGGTGGCGGGCAGACCGCCGGCCGCGGCCGCGCCACCGCCGGTGCTGCTGGAACCGGCACTGCTCGAGGCGGCACTGCTCGAGGCGGCGCTGGAGGACGCGGCACTGCTGCTGGTGCTCGAGCTGCTGGCGGCATCGTCACTGCCACCACAGGCGCTGAGCAGCATCGCGGCGGCGGCCACGCCGGCGATGCCGGCCATCGCGAGCCTCGGGCGGGGGAGCTTCATCGGGTTCCTTCCATCAGGGCGGTGCTGGGTCCAGCGGGCGCCGGGTGAGCGCCGGGATCGGGGAAGACGGGGGCGTGCGGGACGATCAGCGGGGTGTTCGTCTCCGGATCGGGGATGACGCGGGCGCCGACACCGAACACGTCGCGGACCAGGTCGGCGGTCACCACGTCCGTGGGGGCACCCTCGGCGATGATCCGACCCTGGTCGAGCACGATCAGGTGGGTGGCGTACCGGGCGGCCTGGTTCAGGTCGTGCAGCACGGCGACCAACGTGCGGCCCTCCCGCTGCAGGCTGGTGCACAGGTCGAGCACGTCGATCTGGTGCGAGATGTCCAGGTAGGTGGTCGGCTCGTCGAGCAGCAGGATCGGCGTGTCCTGGGCCAGGGCCATGGCGATCCACACGCGTTGCCGCTGGCCGCCGGACAGCTCGTCGACGACCCGGGTGGTCAGGTCGGCCAGGCCGGTGCGGGTCAACGCCTTCTGCACCGCGCGCTCGTCGTGCTCGCTCCACCGCTTGAGCGCACTCTGGTGCGGGTGCCGGCCCCGGCTGACCAGGTCGATGACGGTGATCCCCTCGGGGGCGATCGAGGTCTGCGGCAGCAGCCCGATCTGCCGGGCCAGCTCCTTGGACCGGGTGTGGGCGATGTCCGTGCCGTCCAGCAGCACGGACCCGCCGGTGGGCTTGAGCAGGCGCACCAGCGATCGCAGCAGCGTGGACTTGCCGCAGCCGTTCGGGCCGATGATCACCGTGAAACTGCCGTCGGGGATGCGGACGTCGAGGTCGTCGATGATGCGCCGGTCGCCGTACCCGGTGGACAGCGAGGTGGCGTGCAGGCGAGACGGGGCGGGATCGACGCTGCTCGTCGGCCGGGTCATCGGCGACTGCCTCTCCGGGAGGTGGCCAGCAGCCAGACCAGGTAGGCACCGCCCAGGCAGAGCGTCACCACCCCGACCGGCAGCTGGGTGGGGGCGATGACGGTGCGGGCGACGAGGTCGCTGGCCGCCAGCAGCAGCGCTCCGAACACCGCCGCCGGCAGGATCCGGATCCCGGGGGTGCCGGTCAGGCGCATGGCCAGCTGCGGCGCGGCCAGGGCGACGAAGGCGATCGGTCCGGCCGACGCCGTGACCAGCGCGATGAGCAGCACGCCCATGAGCAGCAGCACCACGCGGACGGTCTCGGCCCGGACGCCGACGCCGCGGCCGGCGTCGTCGCCCATCTCCAGCATCCGCATGTCCGCGGCCAGCCACAGCACCACTGGGCCACAGACGACCAGCCCGATGACGACGGGCAGCACGTTGCCCCAGGCGATCTCGGCCAGCGACCCGGCGCCCCAGCTGGCCGCGGTGATGGCCGCCTCGAGCTGCATGGTGGTCAGCAGCCAGGAGTTGAACGCGCTGAGGAACATGCTGAGCCCGACGCCGATCACCACGATCCGGGTGGCCGAGACACCGCGCTTGAAGGCGAGCAGGTGGACCGCGACGCCGGTCAGCAGGGCCCCGGTCAGGGCGCCGATCGAGGTGCCGACCGCGCTCCCGGTGGCGATGAGACCGGCGATCAGGGCGCCGGTGTAGGCGCCGGAACTGAAGCCGATGATGTCCGGGCTGCCCAGTGGGTTGCGGGTGATCGACTGGAACACGGCGCCGCCGATGGCCAGGGCCGCCCCACCGAGCAGGGCGAAGACCACGCGCGGCAGCCGCCACTCGAGCACGATCCGGCTGGTGCCGGTGGAGGCCGTCCCGGTGAACGCGGACCACACCTGCGCCACCCCGATGCCGGCACTGCCCACGGTCAGCGACCACACGGCGACCGCCAGCGCGACGAGCAGGAACAGCACGGTCAGCGCGGCCGCCCGGAGCTCGATGCGGGTGCTGAATCCGCCGAACCGGACGGGCGCGATGCCGCGCGGCCAACGCAGCGCGTCGGTGCCGGTCACGGTGTCGGGCCCGGTCCGCGGTCGGGTACTGGTCACAGGCCGCGCACCGCCTTGCGGCGGGTGAGCGCGATGAGCACCGGCGCGCCGAGGAAGGCGGTGACCACGCCGACCGGGAGCTCGGAGGACACCACGACCCGGCCCAGCATGTCCGCGGTGAGCATGAGGATCGGCGCGCCGAGCAGGCTCAGCGGCATCACCCAGCGCTGGTCGGGGCCGACGATGCTGCGGATGGCGTGCGGGACCATCAGGCCGACGAAGGCGATCGGCCCGGCGGCGGCGGTGGCGGCACCGCAGAGCAGTGTCACGGCGACGACCCCGGCGGCCTTGGTCGCCGCCGGCCGGGACCCCAGGGCGACGGCCAGGTCGTCGCCCAGCGAGAGCGCGTTCAGGGCCTTGGGCATGCACAGCGCGATGACCACGCCCACCGCGACGAACGGCAGCACCGCCCAGAGCGTGTCGAACTGCCGCCCCTGCAGCGACCCGGCGCTCCAGAACCGGACCCGGTCGAACACCGCCGGCTCCACCAACGTCACCGCGAAGCTGATCCCGGTGAGCACGGCGTTCACCGCGACACCGGTGAGGACCAGCTTGGTCGGGGTTCCGCCGGCCGGTCCACGGTTGCCGACCCCGTAGACGACCAGGGCGGCGATGAGCGCGCCGGCCAGCGCGCAGATCACCAGGGTGATGTTGACCGCGGTGCCCAGGATGGCGGCGGCGAAGACCACGGCCGTGTAGGCACCGGCGTTCACCCCGAGGATGCCCGGGTCGGCCAGCGGGTTGCGGGTCAGCGGCTGCATGATCGCGCCGGCCAGCCCCAACGCGATACCGACCACGACACACAGCAGCGTCCGCGGCACCCGGTAGTCCCGCACGATCAGGTCGGTCGAGCTGCCGGTGTCGTGCCACAGCGCCGACCACACGTCGGCGACCGGGATGTCGCCCGATCCGACGAACAGGCTCGCGATGACCAGGGCCGCCAGCAGGATCACGCCGACGACCACCGCGGTCGCCCTGCGGCCACCGCCGACCCGGGACCCGGCGTCGGGTCGCTCCAGCACCGTCACGCAGCACCCACGTGCGCGCGACTGGGCGACGGCCCGGTGCAGGTCATTAGGTGAGCCTAACAACACCGGGTGTGAGGTGGGTGTCGCGTGCTCCGACGATCAAGAGCCGGTGGCGGGCCGACGACGACGGAGAATGGTCGGGCTGAGCCGGCCGATCGGCCGTGGAGCGAGAGGACGTCCAGTGACCACCCACTTCACGGAGCAGTCGGCGCAGCCGGTGCGACCGGACCGGATCCGCTCCGCCGGCCTGGGACCGGCCGCGGTCGGGGAGACGCCGGGCAGCCGGGTCGAGCGGTGGCTCCGGCGGCAGATCGTCGAGGGTCACTGGCCGATCAACTCGCAGATCCCGACCGAGTCCGAGCTCATCGAGCAGCTGGGGGTCAGTCGGTCCACGCTGCGTGAGTCGCTCCGGGTGCTGGTGCACCTGGGCATGCTGGAGAGCGGCCGGGGCCGCGGGACCTGGGTGCGGGCGCTCAGCCCGGTCGACCGGGTGCTGAGCGTCTACCTGCAGGAGAACGACGGCACCGACATCGTCGAGGTGCGGCGGGCGTTGGAGATCGAGGCGTCGGGCTTGGCCGCGTCCCGGCGCACCGAGGCCGACCTGGCCGCGCTGCACGCCAGCCTGGACGCCAGCGAACGGGTCTCGCCGAACGTGGAGCGGGGCCGGGTGCCGGGCGACTTCCACTTCCTGATGGTCCGCTCGGCCCGCAACCAGCTGCTCTCGGACATGTACGCGGGACTCATCGGGGCGCTCCGCACCCACGTGGACAGCGGCCGGATCCGGCGCCGGACGGTGTCCGGGGACGAGGTCAACGCCGAGCACCGGGCGATCCTGGCCGCGATCGAGGCCGGGGATCCGGACCGGGCCCGGGCCGAGTGTGCGGCCCACACGGCGCGGGAGTACGTCCTCGGGGCGACCTCGGGAGCCGTCGCGGCGGATCGGGCGGTGGCCGGCGGCTGAACGCGTCGGCAGGTCCTGCGCTCGTCCCTCGGTGGCCGGTCTCCCGGACCGACCTTGCATCGGAAGTGATCGGCAGCGACGCTCTCGGCATGGCCACCTATGACGTCCATGACCGTGTCGCGCTCGTCACCGGCGCCGCCTCGGGGATCGGCCGCGCCGTGGCCACCCTGCTGGCCGCGAACGGTGCCGCCGTGCTCGTGGCCGACCGCGCCGGGGACGCGGCGGAGTCGGTCGTCCGCGAGATCACCGAGGCCGGTGGGGTGGCCCGCTCGTTCGCCGGGGACGTCACCGATCCCGACTCGGTCGCTGCGATGGTCGCCGCGGCCGGAGCGATGGGCCCGCTGCGCATCGCGGTCAACAACGCCGGGATCAGCGGCACCGGTGGGCCGGTCGGCGAGTACCCGCTCGAGTTGTGGCGGCGGGTCATCGACATCGACCTGGACTCGGTCTTCCTCTGCCTGCGGGCCGAGCTGCCGGCGATGGTCGCGGCCGGAGGCGGTGCCGTGGTCAACGTGTCGTCGGTCATGGGCGCCGTGGGCACCCAGGAGATCTCGGCCTACGTGGCGGCCAAGCACGGGGTGGTGGGGCTGACGAAGACGGCGGCGCTGGAGTACGCCGCGCACGGGGTGCGGGTGAACGCCGTCGGACCGGCCTACATCGACACCCCGCTGCTCACGGGTCGTTTCGAAGGTGAACGGCTCGAGGCGCTGCGGCTGCGACATCCGCTGGGCCGGCTGGGCACTGCGGAGGAGGTGGCGCAGCTGACCGCGTTCCTGGTGAGCGACGCCGCCTCCTACATCACCGGCTCCTACCACGCGGTGGACGGCGGCTACACCGCTCAGTGACCCCTGCTCCCGATCGTGCCGTGGCGTGAGCCGGGCACCGGTCGGCGACGCGTCCCCGGGCCGACTCGGCCGGCGGGCCCGCCGTCTGTCAGAGTGCCCAGTGCAGTCATCGGTGACTGAAGGTGATCAACTCCGGGTCCGGTGGACCCGGCCGCGAAGGGGCTCTCGTGACCAGCAGTGATCAGCCCGCCCGCCCGGATCCGTCCCGCGGTGCAGCTCCGCCGGACGCCCAGAACACCGAGTTGGAGGCCGCGTTCGCCCGCACCGCTCGGGACGGCACGACCGGCGAGGCGGCAACCGCCACCACCACCGGCGGCGTCGACCGGTCGGCCGTCGGCCGCTGGTTCGGCGTCCGCCGCAGCGGCTCCACGTTCGGCCGGGAGATCCGCGGCGGCCTCGTCACCTTCGTGACGATGGTGTACATCGTGGTGCTGAACCCGCTGATCATCGGCACGGTGCCGGATGCCACCGGTGGCTTCCTGGGTGGCGGGGCCGGACCGGACCTGGCCGCCGTCGCCGCGGTGACCGCGCTGGTGGCCGGGGTGATGACGCTGGTCATGGGCATCGTCGGGCGGTACCCGTTCGCCATGGCCGCCGGACTCGGGCTCAACGCCTTCGTCGCGTACCAGGTGGCCAGCCAGATGTCCTGGGCCGCGGCGATGGGCCTGATCGTCATCGAGGGCCTGGTCATCTGCCTGCTGGTGGTCACCGGGTTCCGGACCGCGGTGATGAACGCGATCCCGGCGCCGCTGAAGAAGGCGATCGCCGCGGGCATCGGCCTGTTCCTGGCGCTCATCGGATTCGTCGACGCCGGCTTCGTGCAGGCCGGTGCGGGCACCCCGCTGCAGCTCGGTCCGGACGGGCAGCTCGGTGGCTGGCCGATCCTGGTCTTCATCGTCGGTCTGCTGCTCACCGCGGTGCTGATGGCCCGCAAGGTCACCGGCGGCATCCTCATCGGCATCGGCGTGGCCACCGTGCTGGCCATGATCATCGAGGCGATCGCCGACATCGGCGCCGGCGGCCCGGACAACCCGACCGGCTGGCACCTGAACGTGCCGTCGTTCGCCGGCAAGGAGTGGGGGCTGCCCGACCTGCAGCTGCTCGGCAACTTCTCGCTCGGCGCGGGGATCTCCACCGCCGGCGTGCTGACCGTGGTGGTGCTGGTCTTCTCGTTGCTGCTCTCGGACTTCTTCGACTCGATGGGCACCACGATCGGGCTGGCCAGCGAGGGTCGCATGCTCGACAAGGACGACAAGCTGCCGCGGGTCGGCACCGTGCTGCTGGTCGACGGGGCTGGCGCGGTCGCCGGCGGTGCGGCGTCCAGCTCGTCCGCGACGATCTTCGCCGAGTCGGCCGCCGGCATCGGCGAGGGTGCCCGGACCGGTCTGGCCAGCGTGGTCACCGGGGTGCTGTTCCTGATCACCGTGTTCCTGGCCCCGCTCGCCCAGTTGGTGCCCTCCGAGGCCGCCGCGCCCGCGCTGGTGGTGGTCGGGGTGCTGATGATGGCGCAGGTCAAGGACATCAAGTGGGACGACTTCACCACGTCGCTGCCCGCCTACCTGACCATCGTGCTGATGCCCTTCACGTACTCGATCACCACCGGGGTGGGCGCCGGCTTCATCTCGTACGTGGTGCTGCAGGTGGCCACCGGCCGGATCCGGAAGATCCATCCATTGCTCTGGATCGTGACCGTGCTGTTCGTCCTGTACTTCGCCATCACCCCGATCGAGACCTGGCTGGGTGTCGTCCGCGGCTGATCACCGATCACGGGCGTTCCAGCCGGCGGCGCAGGACGGGCAGACCGGGACCGGCCAGCTCGGGCAGGGGATCGGGCCGCCCGGCCATGGCCATCAGCAGCGCCTCGGCCGGGCCGGTCACCTCGGGGCCGCGGCCGTGGCGCCAGTCCAGATCCGTGGCCCGGAGCATCATCCCGCGGACCCGCCACAGGCCGCCGAGCAACGGCGACGTGAGCGCGAACGGCAGCACGACGCGGAGACGCTCCGGTGGAACCGCTCGCGGCCGGCCCAGCGCCCGCCGGATGTCCTGCTGATGGATCAGTCCGTCGGTGAGCGCGATGCGGCCGCCGAACTGCGCCGTCAGTCCCCGCGGCTCCGGGTGGCGCCGGTACTGCTCCAGCACGGCGGCGGGGTCGGCGCGGCGGGCGGCCCGGACGCCGAGGTCGTTGGCCCGGTGCGGATTGCCGCGGCCGCGGACCATCTGTCGGAGCAGCTCGCGCGCCGACAGGCCGTCGTAGCTGATGACGTGGGCCGCCACGTCCTGGACCGTCCACCGGTCGCACAGCGACGGTGCCGCCCATTGGCGGGGCGTCAGCTGCTCGAGCAGCTCGACCAGGTCAGCCCGCTCGGCGCGGGCCAGGTCGTTGACGGACATCGGGCCTCCCCGTCGACGGCATCGGCCGGCCGATCGTCCCACGGTGCCGCGCGTCGACCTCCCGACGGTCCGCACGATGGCTTGACGGAATGAAGACGACCGGTCATATTCAAGCGGTGCCTCGCCCCAGTTGCCGTCCGCAGATCGTCGAGGCGGCCGTGTCCGAGTTCCACCGGCTCGGGTACCACGGCTGCTCCGTGGACACCATCACCAAGGCCGCCGGCGTCCCCAAAGGGTCCTTCTACAACCACTTCTCCGGCAAGGACGAGCTCGCGGCCGAAGTGGTCGGGCTCTACCAGAGCCGGTCGGCGTTCCGCGAGTACGAGCCGGCCGGGGACGAGTCCCCGCTGACCGAGCTGCGTGGCCGGTTCCGGGCGGTGGCCGAGCGGCACCGGGACCGCGACTTCGCCCGGGGGTGTCTGCTGGCCAACCTGGGTGCCGAGCTGGGCGGGTCGGTCCCGCGTGTCCGCGACGCAGTCGACGAGGCCTGGCGCGGGTGGACCGCGCGGGTGGCCGACCTGGTGACCCGGGCGGTGGCGGCCGGCGAGCTGCCCGGCGGCGTGCGACCGGAGGCCTACGCGCGCTTCCTGCTCGACGCCTTCGAGGGCGCGGTGACCCGGGCCAAGGTGGAACGGTCGATGACGCCGCTCGACGACTTCTTCGACCACGCCTTCGGTCTCGTGTCGGCCGGCGGGACACGGGCATGACCACCGTCGATCCGGCCACCGGGACCGCCGGACCCGCCATGCCGGACGCGACATCCCGCTCTCGGCGGCGGTTGTCGCCCACCGGCTCGTTCTGGGCGATGACCCTGGCCTACTTCGGCCTCATGGTCGCCGCGGGGGCACCGTCACCGATCTACCCGATCTACCAGCAGCACTGGCAGTTCGCGACCAGCACGCTCACCGAGATCTTCGCCGTCTACGCCGTGGCGCTGCTGATCGCCCTGCTGACCGTCGGGGGCCTGTCGGACTTCATCGGCCGCCGCCCGGTGGTGGTGGCAGCCATGGTGCTGTTCGCCGCCGACATGGTCGTGTTCGCCGTCGCCGACGGGGTGGCCTGGCTGTTCGCCGCGCGCATCCTGCAGGGGGTGGCCGCCGGCCTGTCGATCGGTGCCCTGTCGGCCGGGATGATCGACCTGGCTCCGCCCGGCCGGATCCGGTTCGCCGCGGTGCTGAGCGCACTGCTGCCCGCGATCGGCCTGGCGACCGGCGCCGTGGTGGCCGGCGCCTTCGTGCGCTGGCTCCCGCATCCCACGCAGCTGCTGTTCTGGATCCTGACCGGCGTCTTCGTCCTCCTGGCCGGGGCGGTCCTGGCGATCCGCGAGACCGGAGCGCGGCGGCCGGGAGCACTGCGGTCGTTGGCGCCCCGCGTCCGGATCCCCGTCCACGCCCGGTCGACGTTCCTCCGGCTGGTCCCGGCCATGGTGTTCCCCTGGGCGCAGCTGGCCTCACGTTGTCGCTGACCTCGTCGGTGGCGGGCCGGGTCCTCGGTGTCGACGACCCGTTCCTGGTCTGCCTGCTGGTCGCGCTGCCGTGTTCGGCCGGGGCGGCGAGCGGGTTCGTGCTGCGCGACACGCCCGGTCGGCCGGCCACGCTGGCCGCCTCCGCGTTGGTCGTGCTCGGCGCCGCGATCACGATCCCGGCGTTGCACGCGTCGTCCACGCTGTGGTTCGCGGTGGGCTCCACGGTCGCTGGGCTGGGCGTCGGCGCCGCGCTCAGCGGGACCTTCAAGGTGCTGGCCCCGCTGCCGGCGCCCGCCGAGCGGGCCGAGTTCTTCGCCGCCTTCTTCGTGGTCGGTTACCTGGCCTTCAGCATCCCCGCGGTGATCGCCGGGTTCGCCGCCGCCTCGGTGGGTCTGGTCATCACCGGCACGGTGTACGCCGTCGGCCTGATCGTGCTGGCCGTGGGCGCCGCGGCCGCGATGACCGTGACGGGCGGGCCACGCGTCGAGCAGTCGCGCGAGTAGGACGGTCCGGCCGGACCTCAGCCGCCGTCGGCGGGCGCCGATTCCTGCGCCATGGGCGCGACGAGCTGTCGGATCCGGGTGTCCCGGTCGTGGGCCAGGTGCTCGAGCATCCGGTGCCGGGCCAGCTCGGCGTCCCCGGCCCGCACGGCCTCCAGCACCGCGTCGTGTTCGCGCAGGCTGTCGGCGAACGCCGGGTCAGCGTCGGACGGCGTGGCCGGGGTCCGCCACGGCGCACTCAGCTTCACCTGCGCGTCCAGGGTCCGCAGCAACGCCGAGATGGTGTCGTTGTGCGCGGCCCGCCGGATGCCGTCGTGCCACTCGTTGAGCAGCCGGCGCACCGTGGCGGCGTCGTCCGCCCGCCGGGCCTGCGTACTCAGCTCGTCCAGCCGGGCCAGGTCGATCGGGCTGTGCCGGCCGGCGGCGGCGAACGCGGCGGCGGAATCGAGCACCGCCCGCACCTCGAAGATCTCCAGGATCTCCTCGTCGCTGCGCCGCCTGATCACGAACCCGCGGGTGGTGGCGACCAGCAGGCCGTCGCGTTCCAGCAGCCCGAGCGCCTCGCGGACCGGCGTGCGGGAGACGGCGAACTCCTCGCTCAGCACGGCGGGGATGAGCGAGGCGTCCGGGTCGTAGTGGCCGGACGCCAGTCGGGCGCGCAGGGTGTCGTAGACGGTGTCGCGGGCGCTGCGTGCCATCCGGTCCTCCCGCTCCGTCGCCGCCGGGGTCGATCCCGGTGTCCCGGCCGATCGCCGCGCGGGACGCTACCGGAGCGCGGGCACAGGCCGGACCAGCTCGACCAGCTCGGTGGCGGTGATCGCCGTCAGGTCGCGAAGGCTCCGGACGGGGCCTGCGCCGAACTCGTACGACCCGGTCTGCACGGCCACGAACGGGATGCCCGGGGCCGCCGCCGTGCGCTGGTGTCCCAGACCCCGTCGCCCAGCACCACCACGTCGAGGTCGGCACCGGTCCGCTGCCGCACCGCGCGGTGGGCCGCACCGGCCCGGCCCAGCGAGCCGACGATGACCTGGTGGTGGTCGCCGGCGGACGCCACCACGGTGCCGTCGATGTCGAACACCACGAGCACGTCGCGGTCCCGCGCGCCGGTCACGGTCGGACCCCCGGCCAGTCGATGTCGGCGCCGCGCGCCCGTTCCAGCCGCCGCAGCACCGCGAGCACGCCGGCGTCGTCGAACCGGCGCCCGGCGATCTGCACGCTCACCGGCACCCCGCCGTCATCCGGCAGCCGCACCGGCACGGTGCCGGCCGGGCGGCCCAGTCGGTTGAACCAGCAGGCGAACCCCATGTGCGCGACGGACCGCTCGAGCTCGGGGGCGTCGATCTCGGGAGCCAGTGCCTCGGCCGGGAACGCGCGCACCGGCAGCACCGGGGACAGCACGAAGTCCAGGCCGGTGAACTGGCGCCGCAGCCGCTCGGACGCCACGGCGATCCGGTGCCGGTCCATCGCCACGTCCACGGCGGTGCGCGAGAAGGCGCCCTCCAGCAGCCGTCCCACCGCGGGCAGGATCCGGCCGCGGTCGGCGGCGGTGCGAGCCAGGTAGTCCGGCAGTCCCTGCTCGACGGCGAACCAGGCCACCGCCCGGTGGTCCTCGGCCGTGACGTCGAGGTCGTCCAGCTCCACCAGCTGCGCACCCGCCGCGGCCAGCGCGGCGGCCGCATCGCCGACGGCGGCCAGGGTCTGCTCGTCGACCGACGTACCCCAGGACAGCGACCGCACCACGCCGATGCGCCGTCCGGTCAGATCCGGTGTCGGGGAGACTGTCTCGTACCGACCGGGGAGCGCGTACTGGTCGACGTCGTCGAACCGGCCGAGCACGGTGAGCGCCAGCTCGACGTCGTCCACCGTGCGGGCCATCGGGCCGGCGCTGCGGTGGTCACCGGCCGGGTCGTAGGCGATGCGGCCCTGCGTGGGCTTCAGCGACGCCAGCCCGCACACCGCGGCCGGCAACCGAACGGACCCGATCATGTCGGTACCGACCGCCACGGTGACCGCGCCGCTGACCACCGACGGCCCGGCGCCGGAGCTCGATCCGGCCGGGTTGCTGCCCGGATCCCACGGGTTGCGGATGACGCCGTGCTGAGAACTCAGCCCCGACATCAGCATCGCGTAATCGGGCGTCGTCGTCTTGCCGACGAGCACCATGCCGGCCTCCCGGGCCCGCCGCACCGGCGCCGCGTCGGCCTGCGACCGGGGCCCGGGGCTCACCGCGGTGCCGTGCCACCGGGGCAACCCGGCGACGTGGAAGCTGTCCTTGAACGAGATCGGCACCCCGTCGGCCGGTCCGAGCGGCCGGCCCGCGCGCCATCGGGCGGTGCTCTCCCGGGCGGCCCGCAGCGCGCCGTCGAGGTCGACGCTGGCCATGGCCGCGTACCGCTCGGCCGCGAGATCGGCCCGATCGAGCGCGCTCTCGGCCACCTCGGTCGGGGTGAGCGAGCCGTCGGCGTAGGCGGTGGTCAGGGCGGCCGCCGACATCGTGTGCAGCGCCGGGCTGCTCGGCGGGACGGTCACCGCGACTCCGGTCGCAGGCCGAGGGCCAGGGAGCCGTCCGCGGAGCCGGTGGCCAGCGGCCGGGACGGGTCGGCGCGCCACTCGCCCAGCGACCCGTCGTAGACGGTCAGACCGTCGTAGCCGGCTTCGGTGAGCGCCAGCGCCAGCCCGGCCGCGTTGATCCCGCCGCCGCAGTACAGGGTCACGCCCTGCGCCCGGTCCAGGCCGAGGGACTCGGCGGCGGCCCGCACCGCCGGCACCGACAGCGTGCCGTCTGGCCGCAGCACGTCCGGGTACGGCAGGCTGCGGGACCCGGGGATGTGCCCGGCGGCGCCGCCCTCGCCGAGGTACTCCTCGCGGCGCAGCGCGCACACCACCGGGTGCTCCGGATCGGGCTGCTGTGCCAGCGGCAGCACCGCGTCGGTGTCGACGAACCACCCGGACCGCGGTGCCGCGACCAGCGTGCCGGGTGCTGGGGTCGGCGACGGTCCTGTCGCAGTCGGCTGTCCGGCCGCCTCCCAGGCGGCGAGACCGCCGTCCAGCACTTGGATCCCGTCGAACCCGAACGAACGGAAGACCCACCAGAGCCGGGCCGCCCACGCGCCGGTGAGGCTGTCGTAGGCGATCACCGTCGAGTCGGGGCGGACGCCGACGGCCCGGGCGGCCCGCTCGAACTGCGCCGCGGTCGGGCGGGTGAAGTTGAACGGCGCGGCCGGGTCGGAGAAGTCCTCGACCAGGTCGGCGAACCGCGCCCCGGGAATGTGCCGTGCCTCGAAGCCGGCCAGGCCGTCGGCGAACACCGGCCGGCCGTCGGGATCGACGGTCCGGGTGATCGACGCGTCCAGGACGATCACCTCGCCGGCGTGCTCGGCCAGCCACGCGACGTCGACCAAGTGGGAACCCATGCTCATGCCTCCTGATCGGTCGCGGCGCGGGTCGGCAGCGCCGACGCAGCCCGGTGCCGCCACTCGCCGCGCTCCGGCCGGGCCAGGCCCAGGTTCTCCCGGAGCGTCGCCCCCTCGTACTGCGTGCGCAGCCGGCCGCGCCGCTGCAGTTCCGGCACCACCGCCGCGGCGAAGTCCTGGAACGCCGCCGGGACGTGGGTGGCCTGGATCATGAAGCCGTCGCAGGCCCCGGCGTCCATCCACTGCTCCATCGTGTCGGCGATCTCGGACGCGGAGCCGATCATGTCGCCCTCGGTGCGGGCGCCGTACCAGCGGCCGATCTCCCGGATGCTGAGTTGCTCGCGTTCGGCGAACTCGACGACCTCGCGGTAGTGGCCCTCGACGCCGACCTCCTCCAGCGGCGGGAGCGGCCCGTCCAGGTCGTACTGCGTCAGGTCGACGTTGACGTGGTACGCGAGCCGGGAGAGGCCCGCCTCCGGTTCGACCAGCTGGACGAAGGCCTCGTGCCTGGCCAGGGCGTCGGCGCGGTCGGTGCCGACCACAGTGGTGGCCGCGGTGAGGATCTTGACCTGCTCGGGGTCCCGGCCGGCGGACGCGGCCCGCTGCCTGATGTCGGTGGCGAACGCGACCGCCGACTCCAGCGACTCCTGACTGGAGAAGATGACATCGGCCCAGCGGGAGGCGAAGTCGCGACCGGCCGGGGACGCGCCGGCCTGGATGATGACCGGGTAACCCTGAGGGGTGCGCGGCACGCCCAGCGGGCCTTGCACCTTGAAGTACCGGCCGAC
Source organism: Nakamurella leprariae (assembly GCF_016918035.1). Lineage (GTDB taxonomy): Bacteria > Actinomycetota > Actinomycetes > Mycobacteriales > Nakamurellaceae > Nakamurella > Nakamurella leprariae. The sequence goes on from NZ_JAERWK010000019.1 coordinate 73,092, forward strand.
GTGGTCGAGCGCCTGCACGTCCTCCGGGCGGCCGAAGACGCCGCTGGCCTTGTCCCGGACGAGGGCGTCGTCCGACCAGCTGTCCCAGAGCCGGGTGGTCACCTCCAGGAACTCCTCCGCCCGCTCGTACCGGGCCTCGCGCGGTGGCAGCGCGTCCTGGTTGAAGTTCTGCGCCTCGGCGTCCTGGAAGCTGGTCACGACGTTCCAGCCGGCCCGGCCGCCCACCAGGTGGTCGAGCGTGGCCATGCTGCGGGCCACGTTGAACGGCTCCTGGTACCCGGTGGAGATGGTCGCCGCCACGCCCAGGTGCCGGGTGGCCGCGGCCATGATGCTGATCACCGGCATCGGGTCGAGCCGCGGTGTGCCGGTGCCCCACCGCACGGCCGGGTCGAAGGTGCCGCCCAGGCTGCGCGGCACCGAGAGCGCGTCCGGGATGAACGCCAGGTCGAAGCAGGCGTCCTCGAGCAACCGGGCCAGGTCCGCGTAGTGCGCAGCGGTGAGGAAGCCGTCGCCGGCGTCGGGATGACGCCACCCGACCGTCCCCTGCGGGCCGGCGTTCATGAACGCGGCGAGGTGCATGCGGCGTGGGCTGGGCATGGGCCGTCCTTCCGGGGATCCCGGATCGGGCGGGAGCCGGACGTCCCGCCGATCTGCATACCACTGTATGCAGTTGGCGGACGGTGTCCGGGATCATTCCAGCTCGGGCAGTGCTCCGGTCTCGACCACGCGGGTCGCCACGTCGACGAGCTTGCGGTCGCTGTGCTGCGACGCGCGCACCAGGACCTGGACGGCATCGTCCTCGGTCAGCGTGCAGCGCGCGCCATCAGGATTCCGTTGGCTGGCCGATGACGTTGCGGCTCCGCGGCGCGGCGTGCAGGTTCTGGGTCTGTCGCACGCCGATGAGGGCGACCGTCGCGTGCGTGCCCAGCCACCGGCACGCCTGCTCGGCGGAGCTGTCGAAGGCCCCGGCCGACGGGGAGAGACGGTGAGCGCCGCGTGCTCCCGGCGGTGTGCGAGCAGCCGGACGGACAGGATCGAGCGGACGCCCAGGGGCGCGGTCAGGGCGGCGAAGTCGGACCACCGGGGACCGCTGGGCAGGTCGTCGATCCGCACCATCTGCTCGTTCCGCACCCCGTCGGTGCACGGGCCGGTGCCGGCGTCGTCGTGCAGCTGGTCGATCCGGGCCACGGCGTCATGACTGCTGGCCGCGGTCCATGCCTCCGACGCTGCCGGACACCCTCGTTCCGAGGTGTCCCGGGTCGGGGCGAAGGCTGACCGGCGGATGTCGAGCGGATCCGTCGCTTCGTACCGACTGTCATCACACCGTGACGGGACGGCGCACACGACCGCGGGAGGACGCACTGGCTTCCGCGTGTGACTGGCCCGAATGTCGTGGATCTCTGGTCCCGTTCGGACGGTCATCGCGGACCGCGACCGTCCGACCGGTGTCAGGGCCGGGCGCCCACGATCAGTCGGGCGATCCGGCCGACGAGCTCGACCGGCAACGGGTCCGCCAGCGGGAACCGGACGGTGTCGGCGCCGTGCCGGTAGCGGCCGATCCGGCGCTCGAGCAGCTCATCGGCGGGCGGGACCGGGTACATGCTCAGGTGCCGTCGCCAGCCGGCGAACCACACCACCGGCGTCCCGTCGAGGGTGATGGCCGGCATCTGGTGGCTGATCGTCTCGCCCGCGCCCGGGACCGCCTGGTGGATGGCCCGTCGCATGTCCTGCAGCCGCTCCCGCACCTCGACGTCGAAGTCCGCGAGGTACCGCTCGACGTCGGGCGACGGGGGCGGGGAGGCGGACACCGGGGACGTCGACACCAACACGCTCCTGACCATCGGGTTCCGGACAGGATGCGCGTCGCCGGGCGTCACGCCCAGTGCCCGGACGCGTGAGCCGGGTCACCGGGCGACGACGCGTCAGATGGTGGCGACCGAGCCGGAGTCGACGCGGTAGTTGCTGCCGTTGACGAACCCGGCCCGCTCCGAGCACAGGAAGGCGATCACCGCCGCCACCTCGTCGGCCCGACCGCGCCGCTTCGCGGTGAGGAACGGCCGCTCCTCGTCCAGGAAACTGCTGATCGCCTCGTCGACGGACGTGCCCTCCTGCTGCGCCCGCTGTTCCATCATCGCGTCGGTCATCGGGGTGGCGACGAAGGCGGGCGACACCGCGTTGACCAGCACGCCTTCCTCGCCGTACGTCTTGGACAGGCCCTTGACCAGGTTCAGCACCGCGGCCTTGGCCGCGCAGTACGGCAGCTCGTCGGGGTAGGGCTGCACCGCGTCCTCGGACGCGATGAGCACGATGCGACCGCGCCCCGCCGCCCGCATGCCGGGTAGGACTGCCCGTACCACCCGGACCGCGCCCATCAGGTCGGTCTCCAGCGTCCGCTGCCAGCCCTCGTCGTCGATCTCGTGGAACAGTCCCTGCGCGCCGGTGATGCCGGCCGCGTGCACGAGCAGCTCGGGGGCGCCGAGCTGGGCGATCACCGTGTCCACCATGGCCGTGACCGACGCGGTGTCGGTGACGTCGGCCGGCACGGCGAGCACCTCACCGCCGAGCCGTTCGGCCGCCGTGCCGAGCCGGTCTGGGTCGTGGTCGGTGATCGCCACCCGGGCACCCTCGGTGAGCAGCTCCCGGGCGGTGGCCCAGCCGATGCCCGAGTCGCCGCCAGTCACCAGCGCCACCCTGCCGTGCAGTCTCAAGTCCATCGCACGCTCCCTGTTGTTGCGGTGATCGCCTGCGCCGGTACCCGCTGGGAGGCGGTCCGACGCGCACTGGCCGGGGCGTCAGGTCAGCGGGTGGGCGTGGCGGTGTCGGTTGCGGCGGGGGGTCCGGGACTCTCGGCCGGCACGGTGTCGGCGGGAGCCGGTCGTGTCCGGCGACCGAGCAGGGCGGTGGCGGCCACCCCGGCCAGCAGCAGCACGCCGCCGATCACCTCGACGGTGGTGGGCAGCTCGTCGAGGACGACCCAGGCGGCGAGGAAGCCGATCACCGGGACGAGCATCGCGAACGGTCCGACCATCGACGCCGGGTACCGGGCCAGCAGGGTGTTCCACATGCCGTAGCCCAGGAGGGAGGCGGCGTAGGCGGTGAACGCGACGCCGGCCACTCCCCACCAGGTCAGGTCGTGGGCGACGCGGGCGATCACGTCGTGGCCCTCGAAGATCAACGACATCGCCAGCATCGGCACCGGCACGACGAGGCCGGACCAGACCACCAGGGACAGACCGGACGCCGCCTTGACCCGCCGGGTCAGCACGTTGCCGATCGCCCAGGCCAGCGCGGCCGCAATCACGATGAGTAGCGGCAGCACCGGCGCGACCTGGCCACGGCCGATGGCCACGACCAGCAGGCCGACGGCGCCGACACCGATGCCGAGCAACTGCCAGCGGGTGGGGATCTCCTTGAGGGTCAGTGCCGCCAGCAGCACGGTGAACAGCACCTGGGCCTGCAGGACCAGCGGCGCCAGGCCGGCCGGGACCCCGAGGTGCATCCCCAGGAAGAGCAGACCGAACTGGGCGGCCGAGATGCTCATCCCGATCCACACCACCGGCCAGAACCCGACCCCGGGTCGCTTGACGAAGAAGATCGCCGGGATGCAGACGAGCACGAAGCGCAGCGCGACGAAGGCGAACGGCGGCATGTCGTCCAGGCCGCGGTCGACGAAGACGAAGTTGACGCCCCAGATCAGCGGAACGAGCACGGCGAGCAGCAGGTCGCGGGGGCGCATGGGGGACATCCTCGCCCGACCGACGGGCTGGTCCGGTCGGGTTCCCGCGGTGCTGTGGCGCGGATCTCGGCCTCATCGGCCGACCTCACCGGCGCCGATCGCCGCGGAAGCGCTGCCTGGCGCGGGCGTGCTCCACGAGGACGATCGGGGCGGTGGGGGTGGGGCACTGGCGTAGGTGTGGCCGGTGGGCGTGATGACCACCGCTGCTGTGCCCGAGCCCAGGCTGCGCCAGCCGTCGTGGTCTTTGGTGAGGTTGCAGCGCGCGCAGAGGCCTTGGCCGTTGTCGGTGGTGGTGGGGCCGTCGGCGGCGTGGGGCTGGATGTGGTCGGCGTGCCGGATGGGGGCGTCGCACCGGGGTGTTCGGCAGGTCTGGTCGCGGGCGATGAGGAACTGTCGGTCCAAGAACGCGAACCGACGGCGTCTGGGGTCGGCGTGGGTGAGTCCGCCGGTCACTGGGTCGGTGAACAGGCGCCGGACGAAGACGCGCGATGATTCGGGGGCTTGGCGGATGAGGTGTCGGGCGAGGCTGGCCGGGATGGGGCCGTGGCCGATGACGACGGCGGGTTCGGTGTCGCCGTCGAGCAGGGTGCGGTCGGTCATGACCAGGTTGATGGTCAGGTCGACCCCGGCCGGGACGGTGGGCAGCTCGCTGACGTCGTCCTCAGCATCGGGATCGCCTGACTCGGTCACGGTTCCGGCGGTGACGCGAGCAACCAACTCATCGGCCATGACCTGGCCGCGGCCACGCTCGTCGCCGGTGGCGAAGATGGTGTCGGCGTGCCGCTGCAGTGCCGCGAAGACGGAGACGCCTTGGACGACGGGCAGCAGCGCGGTCAGGTAGGTCATGCAGTCCGGTGCCGGGCGCAGGCTGACCCGGCGGTCGTGGTGGGCTTTGGCGTTCCGCGCCACCGCCTGTCTTGGGTCGAGTCGGTAGGCGATCCGGGTCGCTTCGGCGGCCAACGCCCGGTCGCCGAGCGAGACGTAGGAGTCGGCCAATTGTGCGTCCGCCTCTCGCTGGTCGGTGCGGGTCAGGCAGGCGGTCTCCCGGGCGACGAGGGTGGCCTTCCATTCACTGACCTCGCCGCGGCGCAGCGCGGACGCAAGGTGGGGCAGTTCGTCGCGCAGGGACAGGGCCAACCCGAGGTGCCGACCGCCCTGGGCGGGTGAGACCCGCCGGGCGAGCGCGACCTGCGCTCCGACGGATCGTCGCACCGCCACCCGGCGGCGTTTGGCCGCGTCCCCCGGCTCGTTGGCCGAAGCAGACCGGTCGGAGCCGGTGAGTTGCTGGTCCAGCAGGCAGGTGGTGGCGCGGGCCTGCAGTGACGCGGCCGCGGCCTTGAGCGTCTCCGCGGCGGAGATGAGTTCGACCAGTGCGTGCGCGTCGAGTCCGTCCGGTCCTGTGCTGGCGAGCGCGTCGACCCACGCGGCAACCGCGGCCGGCGTCACCGGCAACGGGCTTCTCGTGGTCGACATGTGTTCGATCATACGGCGACGAACAGGGGTGATCGAGGTTGTCCACACCCCTGGACGGGTGGTCGTTGGGCGTCAGACCGACGAGCAGCTCGATCACCAGCGACCAGACGATGTGCGGCTGCGCATCTGCCACACCGCTGTCTGCGAATCGTCGACAGTGCCTGGCAATCAATCGATCTCGCTGGAAGGGCAGCACCGAGCAGCGCCCCCCGGCTCGTCGAACACCTGTCGCCGTTCCGGCGCGCCGTCTCCGTGACCCTTCACGCGCTACCCGCCGTCAGGCCGACACGACGCCGATCCGGGCCGGGTGCGGCGGACCACCACCACGCGGAATGGCACTCTGGACCGGTGCTCCGTCCGGCCTCGCCTCCCGCCCCCGCCGTCGCGGATCGGCCGGAGCGGACGGATCGGACGTGCTCGCCGCTGACCTCCACCTGGACACCGGCCGAGCCCGTCGACCTGATCAGCACGCTGGCGCCGCTGCGGCGCGGCACCGGGGACCCGACCCTGCGGTTCGAGGGCGACCGGGTCTGGCGGGTCAGCCGGACGCCGCTCGGCTCGGCCACCCTGCACCTGGTTCCCACCGTAGGCGGCGGCGTCCGGGCCACGGCGTGGGGCGACGGCGCGGAGTGGATGATCAGCCAGGTGCCCGAGCTGCTCGGGCACGGTGACGACTGGACCGGGTTCGACTGCTCCGGGCACCGGCTGCTGCACGACTCCCGACGCCGCAACCCCGGGCTGCGGCTGCCCCGCACCGGCCTGGTCTTCGAGACCATGGTGCCGACCGTGATCGAGCAGAAGGTGACCGGCAAGGAGGCTCGGTTCGCATACCGGCATCTGGTCCGCCAGTTCGGCGAGCCACCACCCGGGCCCGCGCCCGACCGGATGGTCGTGCCGCCCAGCCCCGAGCAGTGGCGCCGCATCCCATCCTGGGAGTGGCACCGCGTCAACGTGGACCCGTCCCGCAGCCGCACCGTGCTGGCCACCGCCCGGGTGGCCGACTCGCTCGACCGGACCGTCCGCTGGGGCCGGGGCGGCCCCAGGGTCGTCGCCGCATTGCAGTCCGTGCCCGGCGTCGGACCGTGGACGGCGGCGGAGGTCGTGCAGCGTGCCCACGGCGACCCGGACCACGTCAGCGTGGGCGACTACCACCTGGCTGCGTACGTCGGCTGGGCGTTGATCGGCCGCCCGGTGGACGACGACGGCATGCTGGAACTGCTCGAGCCGTGGGCCGGTCACCGGCACCGGATCGTCCGGCTGATCGAGGTCAGCGGCTTCCGCAAACCGCGCTTCGGCCCGCGGATGACCATCCAGGACCACCGCGCCCACTGACGGCGCGCCGGTGCCGATCAGGGACGCGTCAGGGATGCGCGGACCGGCGCGTCCCGGACGGCGCGATGGTGAGGTCGTCCGGGTCCGAGCCGGTGTGCATCACCTCGGCGGCGATCGTGCGCAGCTTGACGTTCAGCCGTTGGGACGCCGCCACCATCAGCGTGAAGGCGGCATCGGCGGTGATCCGGTGCCGCTCGACCAGGATGCCGACGGCGGTGCCGATCTCCTGCCGGCTGGCGAGCGCCGTCCGCAGGTTCTGTCGCTGCCGGACCAGGCCCAGCACCGGCATGACCAGTCCGGTCAGGCAGTTCAGCTGAGCCACGGTGCGCTCGTCGAACCCCTGCGCGGCGTGAGTGGCGACCGTGAGCGACCCGGCCTGCCGGCCGGCGAACGCCACCGGGATGACCACCAGGCTGCTGATCGGCAGATCGGTCGCGTCCCGGGCCAGGGCCGGCCACCGCAGGTCATGGGCCAGTGAGCTGACCAGCACCGCGTGCCGCGTCCGTTCGGCGTCCTGCACCGGCCCCTGCTTGTGGCGGGCCTCCAGCTCGTGCAGCGCGCGCAATGGAGGCTCCTGATGCGCCAGCTGGCTCGTCCCGGCGCCTCGTTCGGGCAGCACCAGGCCGACGTGCTCGCAGCCGTCGATCAGCGTGCGCACCTCGTCGACCACCCGGGCGAGGGCATCGGCCGGTTCCTCGAGCGCGCTGAGATCCCGCACCAGCTCGACCATCCGGGCATCGGCCGGTTGCGGCCGGGCCGCCTCCGCAGGAGCCTCCGCGTGTCGCCAGCGGTCCTGTGTCGGCAGGGCGGGGGTGGCCGGCGCGAACGCCGGCCGGGACGCGACGGTGATCTCCCAGTCGAGCAGCAACTCGCCGGTGGTGGGATCGTGGAAGCCGGTGACGGCCACCGCGACCGGGCGCGCCGGTCGGTCGATCAGGACCACCTTGTCCAGGCGGTGGGTCAGCTCGGGTTCTCGGGCGGCGCGGTTGATCAGCGACCGCACCGCCGCGCGATCCAGTTCGCTGAATCGGGTGGCGATCGGCCGGGGCGAGCGGACGAAGTCCGGCAGGGACAGCAGTGCCCGCCCGGCGGGGTTCACGTCCCGCAGGACACCCATGTCGGTGGTGACGATGTAGGCGCGGTCGGACGCGTTGACGATGCGGTCGTGCCGGGCGGCCAGCCGGGCCAGCTCGCCTCGGGACACCTCGAGTTGCTCCTGCTGGGCTCGCAGCTCCGCGTCGGCGAGCACCAGCTCCTGGCTCATGTCCAACGCTTCGGCGAACAGCTCGCGCATCGACGGGCTCGCGTCCGATTCGCCCAGCTCGGCCAGTCGGGACCGGCGCTGGGTCAGCGTGCGAAGGAAGCCGTCGAGTTCGGCGGTGCTGACCATGGGGACCCCCCGGGGTCGGGTCGTCGCGGCCGGTCGGGTGCTCGCCGGTGGTGCGACGGTGCGGCTCGGCCATCCAATCGCACTCGGCGACGGAGCGCCACGGCCGTTCGACATCCAGCGACGAGGCGACAATCCCGTGGTTGACGAACAGTCTCCGGGGAAGCGTCGGCCGACCACCGTGATGATCGCCGCTGGGGCATGGCCGCCGGTCGGTCGCAGGCATACGTTCGTGGAGTGACGCCGACACACAGCCCGGCCACCGCCGCGGATCCGGGGCGCTCCCCGACCGCTCCGAGCGGAGCCTCTTCCGACACTTCCGGCCGCTCCGACGCCGCCACCGCGGCGGTCACCAGGTCGGCCTACCGCCTCCGGATCAACGGCACCGAGCACGAGCTGGACCTGGACAACCGGGCCTCCCTGCTCGACGTGTTGCGGGACCGGCTCGACCTGACCGGCAGCAAGAAGGGCTGCGACCACGGTCAGTGCGGCGCCTGCACGGTGCTGCTGGACGGCCGCCGGGCCAACAGCTGCCTGGTGCTGGCCGTCGCCGCGCAGGGTCGCGAGATCACGACCGTGGAGGGGCTGGCCGGCGCGGACGGCGAGCTGCACCCGGTGCAGCAGGCGTTCCTGGACCACGACGCCTACCAGTGCGGGTACTGCACGCCCGGCCAGATCTGCTCGGCCGTCGCGGTGCTCGACGAGGTCGCCAACGGCTGGCCCAGCGCGGTCACCCGCGATCCCGACGCGGTCGAGCTGGACCGGGCCGAAGTGCGGGAGCGGATGGCCGGCAACATCTGTCGGTGCGGCGCCTACGCCAACATCGTGCCCGCCGTGCTGGAGGCACAGCGGTTGACGGCCGGTGCGGCTGGTGGCGACGGGGCGGTGACCCGATGAGGGAGTTCGCGTACGGCAGCGCCGAGTCGGTCGAGCAGGCCGTGGCCATGCTCGACGGCGACCCGGACGCGATGTTCCTCGGCGGCGGCACCAACCTGGTCGACCTGATGCGGCTCGGCGTCGCCACTCCCGGTCGGCTGGTCGACATCTCGCGGTTGCCGGCCACGGTGGAGCAGAACGAGGACGGCGCGCTGCGGATCGGGGCGGCGGTGCGCAACAGCGACCTGGCCGCCGACCCGAGGGTCCGGCGCGGCTACCCGGTGCTGTCCGAGGCGTTGCTGGCCGGCGCCTCCGGCCAGCTGCGCAACCTGGCGACCAGTGGCGGCAATCTGCTGCAGCGAACCCGATGCCTGTACTTCCAGGACGTGACCAAGCCGTGCAACAAGCGCGAGCCCGGATCGGGCTGCCCGGCCCGCGAGGGCCTGCACCGGGACCTGGCCGTCCTCGGGCACAGCGAGGCCTGCATCGCCACGCACCCGTCGGACATGGCGGTGGCGCTGACCGCGCTGGACGCCCACGTCGTGGTGACCGGTCCGGCCGGTCCCGGCCGCATTCCGATGGACGAGTTCCACCGGCTGCCCGGCGACGACCCGACGCGGGACACCGTACTGCGGCACGGCGATCTCATCACGGCGATCGAGCTGCCGGCCCCATCCGAGCTCTCTCGCAACTCCGGGTACCGCAAGGCGCGGGACCGGGCCTCCTTCGCCTTCGCCATCGGATCGGTGGCCACCGCGATCACCGTGGTCGACGGCACCGTGACCGACGTCCGGGTGGTGCTGGGCGCCGTCGCGCACAAGCCGTGGCGCGCCCGGGTCGCCGAGCAGGCCATCATCGGCGGGCCGGCCTCCGCGCACGCGTTCGAGGCGGCGCTCGACCTGGAGCTGTCGGCGGCGCAGCCGTTCCCGGACAACGCGTTCAAGGTGCCCTTGGTGAGGAACCTGGCTGTCGGTCAGCTGTGTCGGCTGGCCGGAGTCGAGATGTCAGTGGGTTCCGTGGGTGCCGGTACGGATGGAGCGGGACGATGACCACTCTGCAGGACGCGCCCCAGCAGGTGGCCGGGGTGCCGAGGCACCGGCTCGAGGGCGGCGCCAAGGTCTCCGGAGCGGCCCGGTACGCGGCCGAGTACCCGCTGGACGGGCTGGTCCACGCCTGGCCGGTGCTGGCCGACATCGCCTCCGGCCGGATCACCGCGGTCGACGAGGCCGCAGTCACCGGCATGGCCGGGGTGCTCGGCGTGCTGTGGCACGGCAACGCGCCGCGACTGCAGGAACCGGACACCCAGATGCTCAACCAGTTGCAGGACGACGTCGTGCACTTCCGCGGCGAGGTGGTCGCGCTGGTGGTGGCGACCACCCCGGAGCAGGCCCGCGAGGCGGCGGCCCGGTTGCCGGTGACGTTCGTGGCCCGCGACCACGCGGTCGAGCTGCGGGAGGACGACCCGGACGCGTACGTGCCGGAGGAGGTGAACGCCGGCTTCCCGTCGGTCTCCGAGATCGGCGACCCGGACGGGGCGTTCGCGGCCAGCCCGGTGCGGTTCGAGGCCACCTACGCCACGCCCGGTCTGCACAACAACCCGATGGAGATGCACGCGACCACGGCCGCGTACGTCGACGGCCTGCTGACCGTGTACGACTCGAACCAGGGCGGTTCGGGGGTCCAGCGGTCGCTGGCCGCGGCCCTGGGGCTGCCGCCCGAACACGTCCGGGTCGTCACCGAGCACATCGGCGGTGGGTTCGGGTCCAAGGGCACCGCGCGGCCGAACGTGGTGCTGGCCGCCATGGCCACCATGACCCACGGTGTGCCGGTGCGCCTGGTGCTCACCCGCCAGCACGAGTTCGCCCTGGTCGGCTACCGCACCCCGACGATCAGCACGTTCCGGCTCGGGGCGGACCGCGACGGTCGGCTGCGCTCGATCACCCACGAGGTGACCGTGCAGACGTCCCGGCACGAGGAGTTCGTCGAGCAGGCGGCCGTGCCCACCCGGCACATGTACGCGGCCCCCGACCGGCGCACCCGGCACCACGCAGTGCCGCTGGACGTGCCGATCCCGTCGTGGATGCGGGCGCCGGGGGAGTGCCCCGGCATGTACGCCCTCGAGTCGGCCATGGACGAGCTGGCCGCCGAGCTGTCGCTCGACCCGATCGAGCTGCGGATCCGCAACGAGCCGGAGGTCGATCCGGAGGAGGGCACCCCGTTCAGCAGCCGGCACCTGGTCGACTGCCTGCGCCGCGGCGCCGAACTGTTCGGCTGGGACGAGCGCGCGCCGCGGCCGCGGGCGATGCTGGACGGCCGGGAGCTCGTCGGCCTCGGGGTGGCGTCGTCCATCTACCCGGCCATGGTCATGCCCGCCTCCGCGTCCGCCACGGCGACCCCGGACGGGCGGTTCCGGATCGCGATCAATGCGACGGACATCGGCACCGGCGGCCGGACTGCGCTGGCCGTGCTGGCCGCCGAGGTGCTGGGCGTGGGCGTCGACGCGGTGGATCTGCACATCGGGCACTCGGACCTGCCCGAGGCCGGGGTGGCGGGCGGATCATCCGGTACCAGCTCGTGGGGCTGGGCGGTGCACAAGGCATGCCGGTCGCTGCTCGACGAGATCGCCGGTCGCGGCGGCCGGGTCGATGCACCGATCACCGTCGACGCGTCGACGGCCGACGACATCCAGGCCCGGCCGGAACTGGCCCGGTTCGCCTTCGGCGCCCAGTTCGTCGAGGCCCGGGTCGACGTGGACACCGGCGAGATCCGGGTGCCGCGGATCCTCGGGGTGTTCGCGGCCGGCCGCATCGTCAACCCGATCACCGCCCGATCGCAGTTCCTCGGCGGGATGACCATGGGCCTGGGCATGGCGCTGATGGAGCACGGCGAGATGGATCCGGCGTTCGGTGACTACGCCAATCACGACCTGGCCAGCTACCACGTGCCGGTGTGCGCCGACGTCCGGGACATGCAGGCGCACTGGCTGGACGAGCGCGACGACGACCTGAACCCGATGGGCACGAAGGGGATCGGCGAGATCGGCATCGTGGGCACCGCCGCGGCGGTGACCAACGCGGTGTTCCACGCCACCGGCATCCGGGTGCGGTCGCTGCCGGTGCTGCCGGAGGACATGCTGCTGGGCACCGCTCGCTGAGCCGCCGTCGGCGGCGTGGTCAGATCCAGTGCAGGTGCTCGGCCAGGGTCTGCACGCCGAGCACGATGAGCACGACACCGCCGACGATCTCGGCGGGCTGCTGGAACCGGGTGCCGATCCTGGCCCCGAGGAAGACGGCGGCGAAGGACAGCAGGAACGTCGTGATCCCGATGACGACAACGGCGACCCAGACCGAGACGTCCAGGAAGGCCAGCGAGATGCCCACGGCCAGGGCGTCGATGCTGGTCGCGACGGCCAGCACGAGCACGCTGCCGATCGACAGTCGGCGGTCATGGTCGTCCTCGCTCTCGCCGCCGTCGGTGACCGCCTCCCAGATCATCCGGCCGCCGACGACGGCGAGCAGGCCGAAGACGATCCAGTGGTCGAACGGGGCGATGAGCTCGGCGAAGGTGCTGCCGAGCAGCCAGCCGAGCAGCGGCATGGCGGCCTGGGCGACCCCGAACGCGGTGGCCAGCAGCAGGGCGTCGCGCAGCATCCGGCTGCGTGACTGCAGGCCCTTGGCCAGAGCGACCGCGAAGGCGTCGGCGGAGACGCCCAGCGCGAGCAGCAGCAGGGTCAGAGGTGACATGAGCGGTGATCGCAATCCGGGGGTCGGGCCGGGGGCCGGCGGGAGCTGGTCGCCGGCGACCGGCATCCATCCTGCCCGTCGGTTCGACACTTTCGCAAGTCATTGAATGTGCGACACTGCCCGCATCATGACCGATCACCAGTCGCTCGGCCGTCGCGAGCCGACGGACGCCCAGGTGCGGGCGGCCGCCCGCACCTTCGACCTGCTGTCCTCCCCGGTGCGGCTGCGGCTGGCCTGGCTGGCCGCGCACGGTGAGTACGACGTCGGCGCCCTGGCCGAGCGGTCCGGGGTGAGCATCGCCACCGCCAGCCAGCACCTGACCAAGCTTCGGCTGGCCGGTCTGGTCAGTGCTGACCGGCGCGGTCGGCACCAGATCTACACGGTCGACGACCCGCACGTGCTCACCATGATCGAGCAGATCTTCGACCACATCGCCCCGGACGGGACGCTGGCGCCGGACCCACCGGCCCGTGGGTCGCGCTGACCGATCGGGAGCGTGACCACGCCGCAGCGGTGCGGTGAGCGCCGGCAGGACGGAGCAGTGCGATGACGACGTGCCGGGCGCGCCCCAGGTCGTCGACGGGGTGCCGCGGTACCGGCGGGGACCGGGAGGAGGTCACCGACAGCGCCCGGTCCAGCGCTGAGGTTCTGATCGACCGACTCGTGCACGGCTGGCCGGTGGTGTCCACCATCGCCGCCGGTCACATCACGGACATCGACGAGGCTGCGCCGGACCGGCCAGGACCGAGGTGGCCGGTCCGGGTCGAGCGCGGCGACCCGGACCGGGCGCTGCGGGACGACGCCGTCACCGTCGGGGCCGCCCACTCGACCCCGATCACCGTCGGTGCTGCCGGATGCGCTGCTGCTGGGTCGGGTCGGCTGATCCTCCGGACGGTGGTGCGCGTCTGGACGTGGCGTCAGGCCCGCCTCGTCGGACGGCGGCGAACGGCGAAGTAGCCGAACGGATTGAACTCGTCGATGCCGTTCGAGATGGTGGCCAGGTGACCGCACCTGGGGCAGTGGCCGCCGGTGGTGTCGTCGACGACGGTGGGCCAGTCACCACCCAGGGACACCTGCGACGGGAACGCCAAGCCGCACACGAACACCGGGCAGCGATGGGTCGCCCCTTCGGATCCAACCGTCGTTCGTCCATGCCCGGGGGCCTTCGACCGAGCGAGCCGGTGGCTGCGGATCCAGCCCGTCCCGACGTGAACACCCTCGGCGGCGAGGGAGACTGTCGCGCAGCTGTGTACGCGCTCGGTCGGCTTCCTCTGGTCTTGGGCAGGCCGAACCGTTCGAGACACCGCCGTTCGCGGCCAGTCCGGACAGGTCGGCCGGCGCAACTGCCGACGTCGGCGCGATGATGTGCCGGGACGACCGATGACTTCTCGGCTACCCGCCGCAGTCGAGCATTGCCGATGATCGTCACGCTCGTCGACACCTCCGGTCGCAGCACTCGGACCGGCACGACCGATCGTCGAGGCGTCCAGCGTCTCCCGGCAACGCTCAGCCCTTCGATGTTGGCTCGGGGGTCATCGTGTACTTGGTGGTCAGGTACTCGGCGATGCCTTCGGGTCCGCCCTCCCGACCGAGGCCGGATCGCTTGATGCCCCCGAAGGGGGCGGCGGCGTTCGAGAGGACACCGACGTTGACGCCCAGCATGCCGGTCTCCAGTCGGTCGATCATGCGTTGCACCCGGGCCAGGTCCTTGGTCCAGACGTAGGCGGCCAACCCGGACTCGGTGGCGTTCGCCAGTCGGACGGCCTCGTCCTCGTCGTCGAAGACGGTGACCGCAACGACGGGACCGAAGATCTCCTGTGCCAGGACGTCGCTGTCGTCCGGAACCTGGGTGAGAACGGTTGGTTCGTAGAAGCTTCCCGGCCCGGGACGTGGTCGCCCGCCGACGAGGACGGTGGCGTGGCGGGCGATGGCGTTGCGGACCAACGAGTCGACCTTGGTGACGGCCCGGGCGTCGATGAGCGGTCCGATCGACACGCCGGGGAGAGTTCCGCGACCCACCTGCAGGGCTGCGACCCGTTCGGCGATCCGTTCGGTGAAGTCACGAGCGACGCTGCGGTGAACGAGAAATCGGTTGGCCGCGGTGCACGCCTCGCCTGAGTTCCGAAACTTGGCGGCCATCGCGCCGGTGACGGCTTGGTCGATGTCGGCGTCCTCGAAGACGAGGAACGGCGCGTTGCCGCCGAGCTCCATCGACGTCCGCAGCACCGTGTCGGCAGCTTGGCGAAGCAGTGCCTGTCCCACCGGTGTGGATCCGGTGAACGACAGTTTTCTCAGCCGCGGGTCGGCCAGGATCGGCGCGCTGACGACCGCCGCCGCTGCGGTGGGGATGATGTTGACAACGCCCGCGGGGACGCCGGCTTGCTGGAGGAGTGTGGCGAGCAGCAGTGTGGTCAATGGGGTGAGCTCGGCGGGCTTGACGACGACGGTGCATCCCGCGGCCAGCGCAGGCGCGATCTTGCGGGTCGCCATGGCCAGCGGGAAGTTCCACGGGGTGATGAGGTAACAGGGACCCACTGGGTGATGCGTGACCAGCATCCGGCCGCGTCCTTCGGGGGTCGATCCGTATCGGCCAGCGATCCGGACCGCTTCCTCGGCGAACCACCGCAGGAACTCTCCGCCGTAGTCGACCTCCGCCCGGGCCTCGGCCAAGGGCTTGCCCATCTCGAGCGTGATCAGCAGGGCGAAGTCCTCCCGCCGTCGCCGCAGCAGGTCGAAGGCCGACCGCAGGATCTCACTGCGCACGCGGGGCGCGGTCGCCGCCCAGTCGGCGGCCGCGCCCACCGCCGCGTCCAGCGCCGCGACACCGTCCTGCGGTGTGGCCGAGGCGACCGTGCGCAGCAGGTGCCCGGTGGCTGGGTCGTGGACATCGAAGGTCGCACCCGAGGATGCTCCCCGCCACTGACCAGCGATGAACAGACCGTCGGGGACCTGCTGCAGCAGTGCGTGTTCAGCGCTGCCGTCGACCGGTACGGGGGTGTCGGCGCCATGGTCGGTCGTTGCGCTCACTGGACGAACGCTCCGTTCGGCTGACCGTTCCACGCGGTGACGCCACCGTCGATCGGCACCACGGCGCCGGTGACGAACGACGCCATCGTTGACGCGAGGAACAGGACCACCGAGGCCACCTCGTCGGGCTCGGCGATCCGGCCCAACGGCACGAAGCGGGCGAACGCCTGCTCAAGTCCCGGCAGCTGCTCGAAGTTCCGTTCCAGCAGCGGCGTCCGCACCGGGCCGGGAGCGATGGCGTTCACCCGCACGCCGGCCTTGCCGAAGTCGACGGCCAGGCTGCGGGTGAGGTTGATCAGTGCGCCCTTGGCGGCGTTGTAGGCCGCGTAGTCGTAGTCGGCACCGATCCCGGACACCGACGCGGTGTTGACGATGCACCCGGCTGAAGCGATGAGCGCCGGGAGCGCATGCCGGGCCAGCCGGAAGGCGCCGTCCAGGTCGACCGCCATGACGTGCCGCCACGCGGCGTCGTCGGTGTGCAACGCCGAACCGACCGGGGCGATGCCGGCGTTGTTGAACAGGATGTCCAGGCGCCCACGCATGGCCACGGCCTGCTCCACCACAGCCACCACCGATGCGGGTTCGGTGACGTCCAAGGCCACCGGATGAAAGCGGTCGGGCGCCACCGCGTCGGCGTGCTCGGCGAAGCGAGCCAGCCCGGCGGCATCGACATCACCGCCGACGACCTCCGCGCCCGCCCCGAGGAACCTGATGGCTGTGGCGGCACCGATACCGGACGCGACACCACTGACCAACGCGACCTTGTCGAAGAATGTGGAGGGGTCGATCACAGCAACCAGCCTTCTGAGGGAACGACAGGGGGGACGAACCGGGGATCCGGGCCGGTGGGACAGTCAGGCTGCTGGCGCAGTCCGGCCCCTCCGGTGCCGCAGGGTCCGCAACAGCCGGCCGTCGCCAAGGACCGCGAGGATGATGACGGCACCGATGACGACGGGCTGCAGGTTGGGCGACACGTTGAGCAGGGTGAGGCCGTTGTTGACGACGCCGATGATGAGCAGACCCAGGAAGGTGCCCCACATGGTGCCGACCCCGCCGGCGAGGCTGGCGCCACCGATGACGACCGCGGCGATGACGTTGAGCAGGTCGGTGGAGTTGCCGGCCGTCGGCTGCGCGGCGTCCAGGCGGGCCCCGACGACCAGGCCGGCGACGGCCGCGAGGAATCCGGCCACGGCGTAGACCCGCAGTTGCAGCGACCGGACGCGGATGCCGGACAGCCGGGCCACTTCCTCGTTGCCGCCGATGGCGTACAGCGACCGTCCGGCCGGACGGAACCGCAGCCAGATGGCGGCCGCGGCGAAGACGAACAACATCAGGTAGACCTGCAACGAGATCCCGATGAACCGGGTTCGCGACAGCGCCTGGAACCAGTCGGGGAAGCCGAGGATCGGGGTGCCGTTGGTGACGTACAGCGCCAGCCCGGTGGACGCGAACATGGTGGCCAGCGTCGCGATGAACGGCTGGATCCCGCCGTAGGCGATCATCACCCCGTTCATCACGCCGATCAGGGTGCCCAGCAGCAGTCCGGCCAACACGGCCAGCGGGAACGGCCAGCCTGCCTGGGCGTAGAGCACCGCCACGATCATGAAGCTCAGGCCCAGGGTGGACGAGACCGACAGGTCGATGCCGCCCAAGATGATCACGAGTGTGGCGCCCGCAGCCATGATGCCGACGTACGACACCTGGACCAGGATGTTGACCAGGTTGTGCGTGGTCAGGAACACCGGGGACAGGATGGACATGACCACGACCAGCACGATCAGTCCGGCCAGCGGGCCGGACGTGCGCCCCAGCCGCCGGAGCAGCCTTCGGGCCCTCGGGCCCTCGTCCGGCTTCCGTGCGGTGACTGTGGTCGCCGGATGCTCGGTGGGGGCGGCCGGTCCGGCGGGATCCGTCCGGCGCGCGTTCCCGGTGATGTTCGACATCGTTGCTCCTCAGCGCTGCGCGACGGGCACCCGGCCCGCGGGGACGGACAACTCCATGACGCGCTCGGGCGTGGCCTCGGCGCGGTCCAGCAGGCCGGTCTGCCGCCCACCGGCGACGATCAGGACCCGGTGTGCCAGCAGCAGCACCTCTTCCAGCTCGGAGGACACCACGACGACCCCGACCCCGGACGCGGCCAGGGACCGGATGATCGTGTAGATGGCGTCCTTGGCACCGACATCGACGCCGCGGGTGGGCTCGTCGAGGATGAGTACCTTCGGCGTCCGGACCAGCCACTTGGCCAGGAGCACCTTCTGCTGGTTGCCACCGGACAGCAGACCGACCGGCGCGTCCAGGTCGCCGCGGATGTCCAGCTCCTGCGCCATCCGGCACTGCGTGTCCCGGACCACCCTGTCGGTGATCAGGCCGGACCGGGTGAGCCGCGATTCCCATGGCAGCGTCATGTTCTCGCCGCCCCGCCGGTCCAGGTTCAGGCCCTGCGTCTTGCGGTCCTCCGGCACCATGACGATGCCGGCGGTGATGGCGTCCTGCACCGACCGGATCCGCACCGGGACATCCCCGATGAGGACCTGTCCGGTGTCGAAGCGGTCGGCCCCGGCCAGGGCACGGACGATCTCGCTGCGGCCGGCGCCGACCAGTCCGGAGACACCGAGGATCTCGCCTTCCCGCAGGTCGAAGTCGATGCCGGTGAAGCGGGTCGAGCCCAGCGAGCGGACCTGCATCACGGTGCGGTCGCGGTGGGGTGGCGGCCCGACGTTGCGCTCGGCCAGCTCGCGGCCGACCATGGCGCGGATCATCGCATCGCGATCGACGTCCGCCGCCTCCCAGCCCGCCACCGACCGGCCGTCGCGCAGACACACGACGTCGTCGGCGATCCGGCTGATCTCCTCGAGCCGGTGGCTGATGTAGACGACCCCGGAGCCCTGCGCCCGGAGCAACTCGATCTGCTCCAGCACCCGCTCCGTCTCCTGGTTGCCCAGCGACGCCGATGGCTCGTCGAAGATGACGAAGGCCGGCCGCCGGATGATGGCCCGGGCGATCTCGATCTCCTGCTGAGCGGCCGTCGACAGGCCGGCCACCGGTCGGCGCGGGTCGACGCGGACCCCGAGCTGGTCCAGGGCCGCTCGCGCCTGGTCGTGCATCGATCGGCGAGCGACCGCCCCGCGCCGGGTGGGCATCCGGCCCAGGAACATGTTCTCCGCGACCGACAGCTCAGGGATCATCTTGATCTCCTGGTGGATGATCGCCACGCCCTGATCGAGTGCGTCCGAGGGCCCCGAAGGCTGGTAGGGGACGCTATCGATCGTCATGGCGCCGCCGTCGGGTCGACGGATACCGGCGATGATCGAGCTGAGCGTCGACTTGCCAGCCCCGTTCTCACCGATGAGGCCGGTGACCCGACCCCGGGTGATGGTGAAATCGACTCCCTTGAGGACGAAGACACCGCCGTACTGCTTGCGCAGACCGGTGGCGACGAGTCGCCCGCCGGCCGCCTGCTTCCCTTGCTGCATGTCGCGTCTCCCTCGACCCGCGGCGAGCCGGCCTCAGCCGGCGCTGCCGTAGTACTTGGCCGCCCGGGCCTGCTCGACGTTCTCCTTGGTCACCAGTACCGCCTCCTGGATCTGGTCCTTGGGGATGTCGGCGGCGCCGCCGTCGATCGCGGTGATGGCGTTGCGGACGGCGAGCTGGCCCATCAGATAGGGCTGCTGGCTGATCGTTGCGGTCACCGTGCCGGCGTCGATCGCCTCGTAGGCGGCCGGGAACCCGTCGATGGTCACCATCGGGATGGCCGGATGGTCGGCCGACTCGATCGCCGTGGCGGCCCCGAGTGCCATGTCGTCGTTCTGGGCGAAGATGCCGTCCAGGTCGGGATTGGCAGTCAGCACATTGGCGAAGACGTTGGCCGCGGTGTTCTGGTCCCAGTTGGCGCTGGTCGTCGACACCACTGAGACCGAGCTGGTGGCCGTGAGCACCCGATCGCAGCCTTCGGTCCGCTGCAGCTGGGTGGACGAGCCCGGAACGCCCTGCACGATGGCGATGTCGCCGCTACCGCCGATGGTCTCGACCAGGAAGTCGCAGGCCTGCTCGCCCATCCGGACGCTGTCGCTGCCGATGTAGGTGACGTAGTCCCCCGCGGCGGGCACCTGATCGATCGCGATGACCGGGACGCCGGCGTCGTTGGCCGCGGTCAGGCTGGCACCACCGGACGCCGCATCCAGCTGCGCGAAGATCACGGCGCCGACGTCTTGGCTGACCAGGTTCTGCACCTGGTTGACCTGCTGGGAGCTGTTGGAGTTGGCGTTGAGCACGACCAACTTCCAGCCCTGCGCCGCGGCCTCGTCCTCCATGCCCTCGACAGCCGCCGCGTAGAACTGGTTCAGGAACGACATCGAGACGCCGATGGTCCGGGTGTCCGAGCCACCGTCGGTGTTCGGGGATCCGGCCGCCGGCTCGGTGCTGCAGGCCGCCAACAGCAGGACGGTGGCGGCTCCGGCCGCCGCAGCACCGCGGTGCCAGCGCACCTGGTGACGCAGCGGCCGCCGTGATCGGGCACGGTCCATGGGCTCGGTCATCGTCGACCTTCTTTCCGGGAGAACAGGTTCGGGGACGTGAGCCGGGTGCGGGCGCACCCGGAGTCAGAGCGCGGTGTATCCGCCGTCGACCAGCAGGTCGGTGCCGGTGCAGTACCCGGCGGCGGGCGAGAGCAGGAACAGGATCGGCGCGGCGATCTCTTCCGGAATGGCGAACCGGCCCAGCGGGATGCGGCGCGAGATCGCCTCACGGACGTCCGCGACCTCCGGCCGCAGGTTCATCGGGGTGAGGGTGAAGCCGGGGGACACGCTGTTGACCCGGATCCCGCGGTCGGCCCACTCCGTGGCCAGCGACCGGGTCAGATGAGCGACTGCGGCCTTGCTCGCGTTGTAGTGCGCTTGGAGCATCTCGCGGTGCGCGACGATCCCGGAGATCGACGCCAGGTTGACGATGGAGCCGCCGCCGGACGGGAACATCGCCAGGGCCCGAGCCCGGCAGGACAGGAACACCCCGGTGACGTTGATCTCCAGGAGCCGGGAGAAGGACTGCTGATCCATCGATTCCGCCGGCACCGCCTGCGCGACACCGGCGGCGTTCACCGCCAAGGTCAGCGGCCCCAGGCGGGTCTGCACCGTCCGGACCGCATCCTCGACCGCGCCACCGTCCGTGACGTCGACCGGGAGGGCGACCACCGGACCCAGCTCGGTGAGCGCTCGACTCGTCGTCTCGATGGCCGGCCCCGGCAGGTCGACGACGGCCACGGCGGCGCCCGCGGCCAGCAATGCGATGGCCACGGCCCGCCCGATGCCGGACGCCGCGCGGGTGACCATGGCGACCGCGCCGTCGAACCCGGACACCGCCCCAGTGATCAGCGATGGCGTCTCCGGACCAGATTGCATGATCAACGCCTCCTCGCGTGCGCGGACGCCCAGCTCTCGCCGCGTCGCGAGGCCTGCTTCCGCTCGGACAGTTTCCGGTCCGTCGCCGAGGACAGTACGGTCTTCACCCGAGGCTGTCTAGCATTTTCTGGACATTGTGTTCACGAAACGCGTCATCGGTGACGCGCCCCTCGTTCCGGGCGCTTCGGTCGAGGGTTAGCATTGTGTCCGGATTCCGGGAGGATGGATGACGGGGACAGGCAGGGCGGTCCGAGGTGCGGCGGCGCCGGAGTCGGAAGCTGGCATCGGTGGCGATGACAACGCCGGGATGAGCGTCGTGTCGAAGATGACCCGCATGCTGTCCGCGTTGCAGCGCAGTCCTGATGCCAGCGCGGCCCGTCTGGCCGCCGACCTCGGCGAGCCAGTGACCTCGGTGTACCGGATCCTGGGTCATCTCGAGGGCATCGGGTGGGTGGAGAAGGGCCCAGCCCGTGGCCAGTACCGGCTGGGCATCGACCTGGCCGACGTCGCACAGTCGGTCGAGACATCGTTGGACATCCGCCAGCTGGCGTCGCCGGTCCTGCTCCGGCTCAACGGCCGGACGCGGGAGGTCACCTACCTGTGCGTGCGACACGACCGGCGGGCGGTCTGCATCGAGCGGTTCGACGGCGCGGACATCCAGAGCGCCGAGTTCCCGCTGGGCGGCTCGCTGCCG
The DNA here is from genome assembly GCF_016918035.1 of Nakamurella leprariae. Classification (GTDB taxonomy): domain Bacteria; phylum Actinomycetota; class Actinomycetes; order Mycobacteriales; family Nakamurellaceae; genus Nakamurella; species Nakamurella leprariae. Next base: position 94,753 of record NZ_JAERWK010000019.1, read on the forward strand.
CTGCACCGCGGTGCCGGCCCGTTGGCCATCCTGGCCTTCGAATCCGAGGAGTTCCGCCGGCGATACATCGCCGCCCTGGCCGCCGCGGACACCAACCCCCTCACCGAGGCCGACGTCGTGGAACTCGAGCGGGCGTTGCGGTCGGTGCGCTCCCGCGGCGTGGCGGTGTCCGACGGTGACGTGACGCCCGGCATCCTCACGGCGGCTGCACCCGTGTTCGACCATCGCGGATCCGTGGTCGGCTCGGTGTCCCTGAGCGGGTTGCGCGATCGGGCCGCGGCCCCGGGGGTCGACTTCCCGGCGCTGATCGTGGAAGCAGGGCAACAGATCTCGGCCGGACTCGGGGCCACGGTGGGTACCGCGTGATGGCCGAGAAGTCCAATCGGGTGCTGAGGCACACACGCGCGGCGGTCGAGGCGCTCGCCCATGCGGGCGCGCTCCCTCCGGCGGACCTGGCGCGTCGCCTCGGCGTCCCGCGGCCGAGCGTCTACCGCCTGCTGACCGCTCTGGCGCACGAGGGACTTGTCGTTCCGTCGGCCGATGGGTCGTTCGCGCTCGGCACCCGGTGGCTCGGTTTCGGCGAGGCGGCGTTGCGATCCGCCTCGTCCTGGTTCGATCGGGACGACCTGCTCGAGGAGCTGCGCGACCGGACCGGGCTGACCGTCTTCCTGTCGGTGCCCCGCCCGGACCGGACCGTGTGCATCCGCCGACTGCACGGACGCAGTTACAAGATCCTGGTGCTGCGTCCCGGTGGCAGTCTGCCGCTGCACCTGGGCGGCGTCGGACGCATCAGTCTTGCCTTCGGGCCGCAGGACGCCGATGAGTACCTCGACCGAGCGCCGTTCGATCCGGTCACCGAACACAGCCTGGTGACACGACCGGAGCTCGAGGCAGACATCGAGACCAGCCAGGCCACCGGCGCCACCGTGTCAGACCAGGACGTGACCATCGGGGTCGCCGCCATCGCCGTCCCGGTCCTGGACGGAGGTGCACTGCTCGCCGCGCTGTCGGTGGCTGGCCGCCGGGAGGACATCCTCGGTCGGGTCGACGTCCTGCGGAGGTCGCTGACCGAGGCCGCCGGCCAGATGGGATCGCCATGAAGCAACCGGTCGAGGCCGGTGGACGCCGCGTGGCGGCACCCGGCTCCGGGGGGCGCCCCGGTCCGGCGGCGATCGGGGGCCCGGGTTGAAACCTCCACCACGATCCGGCCCCCCAGCGCCCGGGCGATCCGATCCAGACTGCGCGGCGATGCATGCACCTGATCGGCTTCGACCCGGCGGACGCCCGGCACCCCGAGCAACACCGTCCGCACCAGGCCGGCGAAGGTCACAGCCATCGCCGGGCACGTCTCACAGGCACCTTCGAACCAGACGCGAACCGTTCCGCCGTCGTCGAGCTCGGCTCGCATGTCCCCGGCGTGACCGCGCAGCCGCGGACGGATCTCGCGCAGCGCGTCGTCCAGATCGGCGCAGACCACGGATTCACGCACGGCTGAGCCCCGAGACCTTGGCGTCGAGATCGATGCCGAGCGCGTTCGCGAAGTTCCGTCCGAAGATCTTCTCCTTGATCGACCGGGTGAGCTCGGGGTACCCGTAGCGGTCCTGCAGCTCCTCAGGCATCTCCAGATCGGCCCACAGGTCGATGTACGCCTGGATGTCCGGCCAGATGAAACCCTCCGAGCCGTAGGCCAATCGGTCCGGCCCGATGCGCAACAGCGCTTGTCCGAGACGGTGCAGCATCGGGTACGGCTCGAGGAACGACTGGTTGAACCAGAGCGGGAGCATCAGGTGGATGTTGGGGAACCGCCCGGCGATGCTGATGGTCTCGTCGACGTACGGATCGCCCATGTGGTGCAGGCCGAAGTTCAGGTCCGGAAAATCGTACGCGGCCATCTGGATGTCGTTGGGGCGGAACGCCTCCACCGGATGCAGTCCCAGCGGGTAGCCCTTGTGGAACTGGACCAGTCTGACCCCCAGGTCCAGCGCCTTCTCGTACAGCGGGTAGGCGATCTCCGGGTCGTCGGCCCGCCACGAGTGGTGCCGATCCTGGTAGGTGTAGAACTTGAAGCTCACGGCCCCCCACTCGAGCACCTGACGCTCCATCTCCTGGACCGCCGCCTGCACGCCCTGCCAACTGGGGTCCACCCCGCCGCAGAACAACAGCCGATCCGGGTTGACCTGCGTCAGCTCCCAGCACAGTCGGGCCGGCCCCAATGAGTCCTGCCAGGGACCGAACAGCGGTACCGTCTGCACCATGGCCAGGTCGGTGTCCGACCGCTCGAACAGCTGCGCCTCCGCCCACTGCGGATCGACCGGGTCGAAGAAATCCGGCTTGGACGCGGGACCGCCCCGACTGGCCATCAGATCGTTGAACGCCGCCTGATTCACCCGGTGGGCGACCACGTTGCGGCCGTCGGTCCCCGGCGCGATCTGCCGGTCGGTGAAGTCCTGTGTGTGCACCACGCAGTCGAACACGATCATGCCGTCCTTCATCGCTGCGGCCTCCTCGCCGGATCCAGGTGGTCATGCTCCACCGCGGTCATGCTGACACCGCTGCGACATGGTCGTGCGGATCGGCCTTGAACGCCCAGAGCCGCCGGTAGGACCCCCGCACCAGGTCATCCAGCAGCGCCGGGCCTGTCGGCTGCCACCCCAACTCCTCCCGAGCCGGCGCCGAGTCGACCCGGCTGTTGCTGGCCAGCGCCACGTCGACCCAGCGCTCCCCGAGCGCGGCGTGAGCCTCGGCCAGCGTCGCCGACCGCGCTGGGACGCCGGTCAGCTCGCCGACGCCCTCGGCGATCCGGCGCATGGGCAGCTCGCCGGCTGCGATGTCGTAGATGCTGCCCGGTGGTGCGGCGTCCAGCGCGCGCGCGTACACGTCGGCCAGGTCCGCCAGGAAGACGTTGGCCCAACGGTTCTCGCCCTCGGCCACGTAGATGCTCTCGCCCGCCTGCAGCGCGGTGCGGATCAACAGCGGGAGCTGTTCGGACGCGCCGTCACCGTGGATCATCGACGGCCGGATGACGATGGTGCGCACCCCAGCCGATGCTGCCGCCGCGACCCGCAGATCGGAACGGTAGCGCTCCGCAACGACCTCGGCCGGATCGAAGCACTCGCCGGCCCGATGCACCACCTCGGATGCCCGGCCCGCGGCCATGTCCGTGTAGACGCCGGTCCCGCTGGTGCGGATGTACGTCTTGCCGGTCCCGGCCAGCAGTTCGAGGAACTGCGTCGTGGACTGGGCATGGTCTGCCGTCGCCGTGTCGATCACCGCGTCGTAGGCGGTCAACGGGCCCAGGTCGGCCACGTTGTCGAGGTCCCCGCGGACCGGGATCACCCCCTGGGCGCGCACCGTGGCGGCGGCGACGTCCGAGCGGACCAGCCCGGTCACCACGTGGCCGGCTCGCAGCAGCCGCTGCGCCACCGCCTGGCCGATGTAGCCGGCCGCGCCGGTGAGGAGGACGCGTTGCACGCTCATGGTCAGACTCCTGGGGTGCCGACGGGACGGGAATGGACGCCGACGATCCGGTCGGCGATGCGGGACGCGGACAGGCCGTACTTGTCCAGCAGGAATGCGTCGGGACCGGACTCCGACCAGCCGTCGGCCAGTCCCAGTCGGGTCACCGTCTGGGTGGACCGTCGGGCCGCGACGATCTCGGCGACCAATCCGCCGAGGCCGCCGATCATGGTGTGTTCCTCGACCGTGACGACACGCTCGCCCAGCAGACCGGCCAACCGGTCCTCGTCGAGCGGCTTGAGCATGGGCACGTGGATGTGCCGGGCATCGATCCCGCGGTCGGCCAGCAGGCGCACCGCGTCGACGCACCGGGAGGTCTGCACCCCGGTGGAGACCACGGTGATGTCGCCACCGTCCCGCAGCATGCGCGGTGCCCAGTCCTCCCACGTGGTGTCGATGTCGAACACCGGGGCCACGGCGTCCCGCGCAATGCGTAGGTACAGCGGCCCGTCATGGTCGGCGGCCCAGCGCACCGCGGCGCGCATCTCGTGTTCGTCCGCGGGCGCGAGCACCGTCATCCCGGGCATGGTCCGCATGATGGCCAGGTCGGCGACATCCTGGTGGGTCTTGCCCGACCGGCCGTTCAGCAGCCCGCTGTACGCCCCGGCGATCCGGACCGCGGCACCGGTCTGCGACACCAGCATCCGGATCGGGTCGAGCGCCCGGTGGGTGAGGAAGACCCCGAAGGTGGACAGCCACGGGCGGTACCCGAGCGTGGACAGCCCGAAGGCGATGCCGACCATGTTCTGCTCGGCGATGCCCACCTCCACGAAGCGCTCCGGGTGAGCGGCGGCGAACAGGTCTGCCTTGGTCGAATTGGCCAGATCGCCGTCCACCACCACGATCCGGTCGTCAGAGGCACCGAGCTCGACCAACGTCTCGCCCCACACCTGTCGTTGCGCGATCACCGAGCCACTCCCACCGTCTCGGGCTGGCCCAGCTCGGCACGCGCCGCCGCCAACTGGTCCGCGGTGGCGATTCCGTTGTGCCACCGGTAGGTGCCCTCGGTGAAGCTCACGCCCTTGCCCTTGACGGTCTCCGCGAGGATGACCGTGGGACGGCCCGCGGATCCCCGCGCCCCGCAGGCTGTCTCCAGTGCCCGGTCGATCTCGGCGTGGTCGTGGCCGTCGATGTCGATGACGTCCCAGCCGAAGCCGCGGAAGATCGCACCGACGTCCTTGCCCGCCCACGGGTCTCGTCGGTCGAAGCGGTCGCTGGCCCCGGCCGGCCACCCGTACTGCTGCAGACCGTTGCGGTCCACGATGGCAGTCACGTTGTCCAGACCGTACCGCGACGCTGCGTACGCGGCCTCCCAGACCATGCCCTCCTCGATCTCGCCGTCGCCGAGCAGCACCCAGGTGTGGAAGTCCCGCTGCTGCAGTCGCGCACCCAGGGCCATCCCGACGGCGACCGACAGGCCCTGTCCCAATGAACCGGTCGAGGCGTCGATGCCCGGCAGCATGCGCATGTCGGGGTGTCCTTGCAGTCGCGAGTCGCCGTGGTCGAAGGTGGCCAGCTCGGCGGGATCGAAATATCCGCGCAGCGCCAGCACGGTGTAGAGCCCGATCGCGGTGTGTCCCTTGGAGAGCACGAACCGGTCGCGGTCGTCCCTGTGGGGGTCGGAGGGATCGATCCGCAGGTGGTTGAAGTACAGCGCCAGGAGTAGGTCCATCTGGGACAGCGGGCCCCCGATGTGGCCGGCGCCGGCGTCGGCCACGGTGCTGAGTACCAGCCAGCGGGCGTGCCGGGCAAGGGCCTCGAGTTCCTCGGCGGATGCGGTGTGATGAGTCACGCTGAACTCCTCTCTGAGTACCGACCGAACCTACCGCCTAGCGAACATACTGTCCATAAAACGCTATGCATTCGCGATCTGCGACCGTACTCACGGCCAAGACCGGGTCGATGAGAACTTTCGCGACCGAATTCAGCGACCAAGTTCAGCGAGGCGCGGGCTGGAGGCCCGCGCTGCTCGGCCGGGCCACGCCGCCGTCCGGGGACAGGAGCGGGAAGGGGGGAACCAGGTGCTGGGTCGGCGACCACCGCTGTGGCGCTGCCGGCGTGGCCCGGTGAACACGACCACGGGGCCATGAGGAAGCCGCCATGGCCCAGAGGATCTTCGTCAACCTGCCGGCGACCGACGGGGACCACAACTCGGGCGGTCGTCGAGAAGCTGGACTGCTCGATCCACGACCAGTTCTCGGCGACACCACCGTTTCCGCCGTCACCGGTGACGTGATCGTGGTGCTGCTCCTGGAGCGCGAGGGACTCCGCCCCTCCCGTCCGGAGCGGCCGGTGTCCGAGCCTGGCGGCCAGGTGGTGATGCTGCTCGCGCTGAGCGCGGAGGCCGGCGAGGGCGTCGACCGCATCCTCGAGACCGTGCTGGCCAACGGAGCCACCCCGACCGGGGGGACGAGGACATGAGCTTCATGGACGGCCGGACCCTCGCCGACCCGGCCGAACGCTTCCGGGAGTTCACCTGGATGGATCCTGCGGCCATCGCCGGCTGGGCGACGCTCGGATCGTTGCCGGATCGCCTGCACAGGCCTCGTGGTCAGTCTGCGTCGTCGGGCGGCAGGTAGAGGTCCAATGCCCGCATCATCTGGCGCAGGAGGGCGCGGAGCTGGTCCTCCTGGTGGCGATCCAGGCCAGCCGCCTCGTCATCGACGGCGCTCTCCGCCTGAACCTGGTGGAGCAGATCAGAACCGGCGGCGGTGAGGTGTATCTGCAGGATGCGGCCGTGGCTGGGGTGCGGGGTGCGGACGACCAGGCCGCGGTCGAGCAGGCCGGCGACAGCGGCGGACATCGACTGCGGCGTCACGCCTGAGCGATCACTCAACTCGGCTCCGGACAGAGTGCCGGACGGCTCTGCATCGAGCAGGGCCAGCGCTGACAGCTGTGCCTGGGTCAACGAGAAGCCCTTCAGGATGCGGTCGAGCCGTTGTGACAACGCGCCGTTCACCCGGCGGAAGAGGTACGTCAACCGCCGCCCGAAGTCATCCGTCACCTGGCAAAGATATCAGGGAGCTGATATAAGTTGGCTGACAACCATCGAGGAGGTACCGATGAAGTTCGCATCCATCCGTATGCCGACGTCAGATGTCCTGCGACTGGTCGGCTTCTGGGAGAAGCTCACCGGAGTTGCAGCGCAGTGGACCAACGAGGAGTTCGCCGAGATCGTCCTGCCTGGCGCCACCGTGGCCATCAGCAGCTCGAGGCTGACCGACGCGTTCGCGGCCGGGTCCGTCGAACCGTCGTCGAACCGCACGGTGATGCTCGAGCTGATGGTCGACGACGTTGATGCGGAGCGGGACCGCGTCACTGGATCGGGCGTGGCTGTGCTGATGGAACCGACGACGCTCCCGTGGGGCAACCGTTCGATGTTGATCAGCGACCCCGACGGCAATGTGGTCAACCTCTTCAGCCCGGTCACGCCCGACGCGATCGCGCGGTTCGGCTCTCGCTGACGCCGTCCGATCGAACCGTCGCGCGCCGACGGCGCCGCTCGGGTGCACTCGGTCCACCTGCGAGCAGGCGAACGACCGTGACGCGACGGACGCTTCGGTGCTCGGCTCTGACTCACCCGAACGACCGAACGTTCGTTCGTGCCGGTAGCCTGCTCCCCGGCGGTGCCCGGTGGAGACGGCCGGCCTGCCGCTCGATCGACGGACTCGACGCGGAGGACGACATGAGCACGCACCCGGGCATCGATCCGCTGGACTCGATCCGGAAGTTACAGGCCCGCCTGGACCAGGTGGACGGCGCGACCCGACGGACCCTGCAGACCTCGATCGACCGGCTGGCCGCGGAGCTGGTCGGGGACGTCGAGGGCATCATGCGGACGCTGGCCGACGACTTCCACCTGGTCAACGTCGCGCCGGACGGCACCCGGACCGAGGGTCCCCGTGGCGCGGCGGTCCGGGCGGCGTTCGAGGGGCTGTGTGCCGGCGGGCAGAGCACCGTCTGGGTCGAGTGGGAGCAGTTCGCCGTGGACGCCCACACCTTCGCCGGCATCGGTGCGGTCCGGATGGTGGTGCCGGCCGGGCTGGCCGCGGCGATGGGCATCCCGGCCGATCCGGCTGCGGGCCCGGACGCCCGGTACTCGACCACCAGCCACTCGGCCGTCTTCATCGACTTCGACGACCAGGGCCTGATGACGTCCGAGACGGTGTTCGCCGATCCGACCAGGACCGTGCGCCGGCTGGCCGGTCCCGACGAGCAGTTCGACAACCGGCAGCTGGCCGCCCGGCTCGGCTGACCGTCACTGGCTGTCCCTGACCGTCCCCGCCGACAGTGCATCCCGTCCGGGCACCGTGGCCCGGGCGGACCGGTCGCCACCGTGGTCGACCGTCCACCTCCAGGAGGAACCGATGGCGTTCTACGAGATCCGCCACTACACCCTGCAGCCCGGCACCCGGGACGAGTGGGTCAAGTACATGGAGGAGGTCATCATCCCGTTCCAGACGTCGAAGGGGATGGTGATCAACGGGTCCTTCCTCGACGAGGAGGACGAGGACAAGTACGTGTGGTCGCGCCGCTTCGAGTCCGAGGAGCAGCGCGAGGAGCTGTACGCGGCGGTCTACCAGGACGACACCTGGGTCAACGAGATCTCGCCGAAGGTCGGCACCATGCTCATCCGCGACCTGATCAAGGTCACCCGGGTGGTCCCCACGGCCGCCTCCGAGATCCAGTGAGCGGGCCGCTGGAGGGCGCCGTCGCGCTGGTCACCGGCGCCTCCAGCGGCATCGGCGCCGCGATCAGCCGCCGCCTGGCCCGACTGGGCGCGACCGTGGTGCTGGTCGGCCGCCGGGCCGACGCGCTGGACGGGGTCCGTCAGGAGATCGAGGCGGCCGGTGGCGCCGCCGAGACCGCGATCGCCGACGTGGCCGACCTGTCCGCCATCACCGCGGCCATCGACGGGACGGTGCAGCGACACGGTCGGCTCGACGTGGTGGTCAGCAGCGCGGGGGTGGCCAGCCTCGCCCCGTTCGTACCGGCCGAGCCCGGCAGCTGGCAGTCGATGATCGACGCCAACGTCTCCGGCTTCGTGAACACCGCCCACACCGCGATGCCGCACCTGTTGGCCGCGGCCGCCGACGGGCCGCGTGGGGTGGCCGACTTCGTGTCCATCTCCTCGACCTCGGGCCGACGTCCGCTCGCCGGCAACAACATCTACTCGGCCACCAAGCACGCGGTGACCGCACTGAGCGAGGCCATGCGCCAGGAGGTCACCGAGCGGATGGTGCGGGTCGGCATCGTCTCGCCCGGCATGGTCGACACCCCGATGACCGAGGCCTACCGGTCGGTGGCGTCGTCGGTGTTCCTGACCGTGGACGACGTCGCCGACGCCGTCGAGTTCATGATCACCCGCCCGGCCGGCACCGCCATCAACGAGATGATCATGCGGTCGACCCACCAGGCCGTCTGAACCAGCCCGAGATCCCGACATCCCCACCACCGACCCGGAAGGTCTGCTGTGAGCCTGCTGCCCCTGGATCCCGACCAGTTGCTGTCCACCACCCGCGCGGTGCGCAAGCGGTTGGACTTCTCCCGTGAGGTGCCCAAGGACCTGGTCCGCGAGTGCGTGGCCATGGCCCTGCAGGCGCCCACCGGGTCCAACGTGCTGACCACCCAGTTCGTGGTGGTCACCGACGAGGACAAGCGGCGCGAGGTCGGCCGGATCTACGGCGAGGTGTACGCGGGGTACCGCGCCTCCGCCGGATACCCCGGCAAGCTGACCGAGGGCGCGGCCGAGACGGCCGACACTCGGACCCGGATGCGGGTGGCCAGCTCGGCCGACTTCCTGGGCGAGCACATGGGTGAGGCGCCGGTGCTGGTGCTCAGCTGCAGCGTCGGGCCGAACCGCGACGCGGCCAAGGCGGCGACCGGCAACGTGCTGCCCGCCACCTGGAGCTTCATGCTGGCCGCCCGCGCGCGCGGCTTGGGCACCGCCTGGACCTCCATGCACCTGTCCCGGGAGAAGGACGTCGCCGACGTGCTCGGCATCCCGTTCGACACCGTGGCCCAGGCCGTGCTCACCCCGCTGGCGTTCACCAAGGGCACCGACTTCAAGCCGGCCGACCGGCCGGAGCCGGATGCGGTGATCCACTGGGACCAGTGGTGATCTGAGTCCTGGAGCCGGGCCGCTCAGCTGAGCGGCCCGGCTCCGGCCCGCACCGGCGAGAACCGGTGCTCCGGCCGTCCGGTGGTGCCGTAGCGGAGCTGCACGTCCAGCCGGCCCTGGTCGGCCAGCAGGGCCAGGTACCGCTGGGCGGTGGCCCGCGAGATGCCCACCTGTTCGGCCACCTCGGCGGCCGACACCGGTTCGCCGGCCGCCGCCACCGCCTGCGCCACCGCCTGCTCGGTCAACGCGGAGTGTCCCTTCGGGCGGGTCCCGGCGCCCTGCCCGTGCAACACCCGGATCGCGGCGTCGACGGCATCCTGCTGCACCACGTCGGCGCCGTCCAGCAGCGCCCGGTAGCGGCGATAGGCGCCGAGACGGTCCGAGAGTGCCTCGGCGCCGAACGGTTTCACCAGGTAGGCCAGCGCGCCACGGGACAGGGCGGTCCGCACGGTGCCCGCCTCGGCCGCTGCCGACAGCACGAACACGTCGCAGTCCAGCGACCGGACGAGTTCGAGGCCGCTGCCGTCCGGCAGGTACAGGTCGACCAGGGCCAGGTCGACCCCGCGGGCGGCCAGCCGCATCGCCTCCGCGACGGAGGCGCAGCTGTCCGGCTCGGCGAATCCCGGCGTGGCCCGGACGATGTCGGCGTGCAACCGGGCCACCCGGAAGTCGTCGTCGACGACCAGGACGGTCAGCGCCACGACGCCTCCGTCTGCGGGGAGCCGGCCGGCCGGCCGACCGGACCGGCCGTGGCGCCTCCGCGGCTCGCCAGGACCCCCGGGAGTCTGGCCACGAACACCGCGCCCGCCGACCCGTCGCCGCCGGGCTCGGCCAGCCAGACGTCGCCCCCGGTGGCCCGGGCCACCTGACGGACCAGGCTCAGCCCGAGCCCCCGCCCGGAGCCGATCGGGTGGCCGGTCACCTCCGGCTCGAACAGGCGCTCTCGCAACGCTTCCGGGACGCCGGGGCCGCTGTCGGCCACCGTCACGTACAGCGTCCCGGCGTCACTGAGCAGCTCGACGTCGACCCAGCGGTCCGGTACCGGACCGCGCTCGGTGGTGGCTGCATCGACGGCTGCATCGATGGCATTGTCCAGCAGGTTGCCCAGCACCGTGGTCACCGCCACCGGGTCGGTGACGAGCTCCGGCAGCCAGGTCTGCGCTCCGATGCGCAGGTCCACGGCGCGTTCGCGGAAGTGCGCCGCCTTGGCCGACAGGAACGCCTGCACCGACGGGTCGCGCACCGCCTCCAGCCCGTCGAGCAGCGTGCCCAGCGGTCCGGACCCCAGCAGCGTGCGGACGTACTCGTCGGCCTCGACGCTGCGCCCGGCGGCAATGAGTCCGTGCACGACGTGCAGCCGGTTGGCGAACTCGTGCCGCTGCGCCCGCAGGGCGCTGCTCATCGTCTGCACGGCGTCCAACTGGCGGGTGAGCGACTCGATCTCGGTGCGGTCGCGGGCCGACAGCACCACGCCCAGGTCCCGGGCGCCGCGACTGACCGGTCGGACCGAGCAGACCAGCACGCGGCCGCCGGTGACGACCAGGAGCGGCTGATCGATCGGCGCCGTGGTCGGGGCCGCCGTCCGCAGCCGGTCGGAGATGGCGTGCCGCAACGGTGCGGGCACGTCGGCGTCGTCGAGGGTGCGGCCCGGACCGATGCGCGCGCCCAGCAGTCGCCGGGCCTCGTCGTTGGCCACGGTGATCCGACCCGTGGCGTCCACCGCGACCACCGCGCCGGCGATGCCGCCGAGCACAGCCTCGTGCTCGGAGACCAGTCCGGCCATCTCCTCCGGCTCCAGGCCGAGCGTCAACCGTCGCAGCCGGCGGCCCAGCAGCACCGACGCCACCGTGCCCAGGCCGAGGGCGGCCGCCGCGTAGCCCGCCGCGATGAGGAGGTCGGCCCGTAGCGCGGAGGCCAGCACGTCGGCGTCGATCCCGACGCTGACCGCACCCACCACGACTCCCGACCCGTCCGGGGCGAACACCGGCACCTTGGCCCGGGCGGACTCGCCCAGGGTGCCGCGCTGCTCGACGACCTCCTCGCCGCCCGCCAGCGGCACCGACGGATCGGTCGACACCGGGCGGCCCAGCTGGGTCGGGTCCGGGTGGGCGAGCCGGATGCCGCGGTCGTCCGTCACCACCACGAACAGCGCCCCGGTCCGCCCCCGGACGGCTTCCGCCTGCTGCTGCACCGCCCCGGTTGCGAGCTCGGTGCCGGTCTCCGGGGCGGCGCGGTCGTCGGCCGCCCAGCGCGCCACGGCATCCCGCACCACCGGGTTCTCCGCCGTGCTGCGGGCGACCGCCAGGGCGCGCTGCCCGTACTCGGTCGACAGCTGACGGTCCAGCAGGGTGCCGAACAGGCTGAAGCCCAGTCCGACGACGGCCGTGACCACGGCCAGCTGCAGCAGGAGCAGCTGGCCGGTGAACCGCAGCCGGGGACGGCGCATGCGGCGACAGTAACGGCCCGGCCGCCGGCGCTGATGCCGTGCGCACAATGCGCAGAAGTCGGGTCAACGCGGGAAAGCGGCGGGAACGACCAGAACCGCGCGCCGGGCCGTCGCCGGAGTTAGCGTGCTGCACGTCACATCGAGTCGCCGTGCGGCGACGGTGACGGGAACGCGGTGCCGGGTTCCCGCGGGGCGCTCGGTCGCCGCGGTGGCTCCGGACCGGCGTCCCCGGCGCCGCCGCCGCGGCCATCGCCGTCCGGGAGCGCGCATGACGATCCTCGCCGCCTACCAGCAGACGCCGGAGGGGCAGGCCGCCCTGGACCGGGCGGTGGCCGAGGCCCGGCTGCGGAACACCGATCTGGTCGTCCTCACCGCGCCGGCGCACCCCGGGGACGACCCGCTCGTCCGGCTCAATGAGCTGGACCGGCTGCTGGCCGAGGACGCCGGGGGACCGGTGCCGGTCGCGGTCCGGCCGGCGCACCGGCCGGAGCACCTGGCCGACGAGATCGTCGACCTGGGCAGCGAACTGGACGCCGAGATGATCGTCATCGGGCTGCGCAAGCGCTCCCCGGTCGGCAAGTTGTTCCTCGGCTCCGCCGCGCAGGACGTGCTGCTCAACGCGACCGTGCCGGTCCTCGCCGTCCGCGCCGTCGGTTGAGACCACCGCGCCGACCGCCCGGTCGGATGTCCACCAGCTGTTCCGTTCTCGCATCGCATCCGCATCCCTGGAAGGCCGACGATGGCATCCACCCGCACTCCTGTTCCCCCCGGTGTCGACGGCGGGGACGTCGTCCGCGCGGCCTCCCGGCCCCGTCCGCGCCGTCGCTGGCCGATGGTCGTCTGGACGGTGGTCGCGGTGCTGGTCATCGGCGCCGGGCTGATCGCCACGGCCCGGTCCGGCGGCGGCGACTCGGCTCGGGCCCGCCTCGCCGTCATCGCCCCGGCTGCCCCCGGTGGCGGCTGGGACCTGGTCGCCCGCGAGTCGCAACAGGCGCTGAAGTCCGAGGGTGTGGTCAACAACGTGCAGGTGGTGAACATCCCTGGGGCCGCCGGCACCATCGGACTGGGCCAGTTGGCCGACATGACCGGCCAGGGCGGCACACTCATGGTCACCGGGACCGTGATGGTGGGCGGGATCATCGCCAACGACAGTGACGCCACCCTGGCCGACGTCACGCCCATCGCCCGGCTGGCCGAGGACTTCGAGGTCATCGTGGTGCCGGGGGACTCGCCGTACCAGACCCTGGACGAGTTGCTGGAGGCGTGGCGGGCGGACCCACCGGGCACCGCCATCGGCGGCGGCTCCAAGGGCGGGACCGACCACCTGCTGGCCGGTCTCGTGGCCGAGAGCGCCGGGATCGACCCGACGCAGCTCAACTACCTCGCGTTCTCCGGCGGTGGCGAGGCGCTCAACGCGCTGCTGGCGAACACGGTGACGGCCAGCATCTCCGGTTACAACGAGTTCGCCGACCAGATCGAGGCCGGCAACGTCCGGGCACTGGCCATGGGCACCAGGGAGCGCGTCGAAGGCATCGACGTGCCGAGCCTGGGCGAGCAGGGCGTCGACGTGGAGCTCACCAACTGGCGTGGGCTGGTCGCCCCGCCCGGCCTGAGCGACGACCAGCGGGAGCAGCTCACCGACATCGTCACCGAGATGGTGCAGGGCGCGGCCTGGCAGGACACCGTCGCCCGGAACCGTTGGAAGGACACCTTCCTCACCGGTGCGGACTTCGAGCAGTTCATCCAGGCCGAGACCGCCCGGATCCAGGACATCGCCACCGAACTCGGGATCGGAGCATGAGGATGAGCATGGACGATCGGAGCGCGGGTCGGGAACCCGCGTCGGGTGCGGTCGCCGCGGTGCCGGCACGGACCGGCGGGGCGACCACCCCGCCGGACGACGCCGGGGCGGCGGGACCGCTGGGAACGGCCCGCTGGGGCGGCCTCTCGGAGCTGGTGGTGCCGCTGGTGCTGCTCGCGCTGGCCGGCTTCCTCATCGTGGGCACGCTGGGCATGGAGGTCCCGCCGAGCGTGCAGGTGCCGGGGCCGACGTTCTTCCCCTGGCTGGTCATCGGGCTGCTCGTGGTCATGGCCGTGCTGTCGGCCGTGTCGACGCTGCGCGCCCGGGCCCGCCAGCAGGCGTCGTCGTCACCGGCTGCCGGCGACCGTATCGACCGTGTCGACCGTGTGGCTGAGGAGACGCGCGACGCCGACGGCGATCCCATCGACGAGACGCCCCCGGACGTGCCGCCCGGACGGGCGCCGTGGCCGGCCGGGGCGGTGAGCGACTGGCGGGCGCTGGGCATCGTGCTCGGCTCGCTGGTGGCCTTCATCGTGCTGCTCCGGCCGGTCGGCTGGATCCTGGCCGCCGGGCTGCTGTTCTGGGGCGTCGCGTACGCCATGGGGTCCCGGCGTCCGGTGCTCGACATCTCGGTCGCCCTGGTCATGTCGTCCGCCATCCAGCTGATCTTCGGCAACCTGCTCGGGCTGAACCTGCCGGCCGGCTTCCTGGAAGGGGTGCTCTGACGTGGGTGACCAACTCGGGAACCTGATCGGCGGCTTCGGGGACGCGCTCACCCCGATGAACCTGATGTGGGTGTTCGTCGGCTGCCTGCTCGGCACCGCGGTCGGCGTGCTGCCCGGGCTGGGATCGTCGATGGCGGTGGCGCTGCTGCTGCCGATCACCTTCACTCTCGACCCGATCGCGGCCTTCATCATGTTCGCCGGCATCTACTACGGGGGGCTGTTCGGCGACTCGACCACGGCCATCCTGATGAACACACCGGGCAACTCCACCGCCATCGCGTCCACGTTCGAGGGCCACCGGATGGCCAAACGCGGCCGCGCGCCCCAGGCCCTGGCCACCGCGGCGATCGGGGCGTTCGTGGGCGGCATCCTGGCCACCATCCTGGTGGTGTTCTTCGCCCCGGTGCTGGCCGACCTGGCCACCGTGTTCGGCCCGGCCGAGTACTTCGCGCTGGCCATCGTGGCGTTCGTGGCCACCGCCGCGGTGGTGGCCGACTCCGCGGTGAAGGGGCTGGCCGCCCTGGCCATCGGCCTTTCCCTGGCCATGGTCGGCGTCGACTCGATCAGCGGGGCGTCGCGCTACACGTTCGGCGTGCCGTCGCTGCTGGACGGCATCGACATCGTGGTCATCACCGTGGGGCTGCTGGCGGTGGGGGAGGTGCTGCACGTGGCGTCCCGGATCCACAAGGACGCCACCGTCACGGCCATGACGATCAGCGGACGGCCCTACCTCGACCGGCGGGAGTTCCGCGAGGCGCTGCCCGCCTGGTTGCGCGGATCGGCCTTCGGCCTCCCGTTCGGCGCCATCCCGGCCGGCGGGGCCGAGATCCCGACCTTCCTGGCCTTCGGGCTGGAACGCCGGCTGGACCGCCGGCGCAAGCACCCGCAGTTCGGTCGTGGCGCGATCCGCGGGCTGGCCGCGCCGGAGTCGGCTGCCAACGCCACGGCCGGCTCGGCGATGGGATCGCTGCTGGCACTTGGGCTTCCGACGTCGGCCACGGCGGCCATCATGCTGGCCGCATTCCAGCAGTACGGCATGCAGCCGGGGCCGCTGCTGTTCACCCGCAACGCGGACCTGGTCTGGGCCCTGCTGGCCAGCCTGTTCGTCGGCATGGTGGTGCTGCTGATCATCAACCTGCCGTTCGCGCCGATCTGGGCCAAGCTGCTGCTCATCCCCAAGCCGTACCTGTACGCCGGCATCACCGTGTTCGCGGTGCTCGGCGTGTACGCGGCCAGCTCGTCGCTGGTCGACCTGATCCTGCTGGTGCTCATCGGGCTGATCGGCTTCATGCTGCGGCGCTACGGCCTGCCGCTGGCCCCGGTGCTCATCGCGGTCATCCTGGGTCCGCTGGCCGAGACCAGCCTGCGCCGCACCCTGGCCGTCAGCGAGGGCGACCCGGGGGCGTTGCTGGACTCGGCCCTGGCGCTGAGCCTGTACGGCCTGCTGGCCCTGGGCATCCTGGTCGTCGCGGTGAACAAGGTGCGCAACCGGGCCAAGGTCGACATCTGAGCGCCGCGGACTCCCGTCGCCACTCGACCAGCAGGTGCTGCGATGCAGCACCTGACCGTCCGCTCGACGGTGCTGATCGGTCAGCCCGGCGCGGGATGCGTCCGGGATCCACGTCCCCAGTCGTCCTCGGCGTCCATCCGGGCCAGTCGTAGTCCCCATCCCTTGGCAGCGGTGTCCGCCAGGATGCGGTCGAGGAAGGCCCTGGCCTGATGGTCGTCGCCTTCGACGTAATGGAAGTACTTGGCCAGCGCGTACAGGCCGTTGACGGCGCCGCCCTCGTTGTCCGGTCCGACCGTGTCGAGGAACTGCTCGGGCGACATGGTGCCGTTGAGCAGCAGGCAGATGTCCCGGTAGCCCTCGTCGTCACCGATCACCGGGACGACGAGGGTGTCGGCAGTGATGCCGGCGACGGCCGCCCGGGCGCGCTCCATGTCGCCGAGGTGGGCCGCAGCCGTCCAGATCCAGTCGGCCTCACAACTGATCAGGTCCCGGTCGTGCCGAGCGGAGACCTCGTCGGCCTTCTCGAACAGTTCGATGGCGGTGCGGTAGTCGCGTCGCAGGTAGTGACCGACGCCGAGGTAGTGCCACTTCCAGTTGTCCTCGGCGTCCAACCGCACGGACAGCGTGAGGTCGGCGATGCCTTCGGCGGTGCGACCGGTGTTGAGGTACTTGCGGCCTCGGTTGTAGTACTGATGCGCGTCGAAGGGATCCAGCACCAGCGCCCGGGAGAAGTACTCGATGGCGACCTCGGCGTCGTGGTTGAAGTTGAGGATGGCCTTGGCGGTCAGCAGCGACCGGTTGCCCGGATCCGAGCTCAGGGCGGCATCGACCTTGGTCTCCTCCTCGGGCTCCATCCAGATGTAGCCCTTGGCCGGTCCACCGCCGTAGGCGATTTCGAGCATCTGCCGACGGCTCGCATCCCTGTCCATGCTGCGTCTCCCTAGTTCCCGCTCGCTGCGGGTGGTGTCGTGCTGGTGGTCGGAGCCGGACCGCCGAGCGCGGCCGCGGCCCGCTCCCACTCGTCCCGGTCGTGCAGCGCCAGCTGGTAGCCCCAGCCCTTCTGCCGGGACAGGATCCCGTTGCCGCGGTCGTCGGGCGGATCCGGCAGGCTGAGGACCCTGTGCAAGTACTCCAGGGCCGTGGGGATGTCGCGCTCGAGGTGGTAGTGGTACCGGGCGACCGCGAACAGTGCCCCGTAGCTGCCACCCTCCCCGCCGGGATCGATGCGCGCGACGTACTCGTCGACCGGGATCGTGCCGTTCAGCAGCAGGCAGATGTCCCGGTACCCCTCGTCGTCACCGATCACCGGCACCACCTTGGTCTCCGGTGTCACCGTGGCCACCACCCGGGCCGCTTCGTCCGGACGACCGAGGTGGACCAGACACAGCCACATCCAGTCGATCTCGCAACTGATCAGGTCGTCGTCGTGCCGGGCGGCGACCGTCATCGCCGTGCGGAAGTGTCCGAGTGCCACCTCGTAGTCGCGCAGCAGGTACCGCGCCACCCCGAGGAAGTGCCACTTCCAGTTGTCCTCGGCGTCCAGGCGCACCGCCAGCTCCAAGGCGGCCAGGGCCTCGGAGCGCCGGAACGTGTTCAGGTAGACACGTCCTCGGTTGTAGTGCTGGTGGGCGTCGAACGGCTGGACGGCCAGCGCGCGGCTGAAGCACTCGGCGGCGACGTCCGGGTCCCAGTTCAGATTCAGGATGCCCTTGGCCGTCAGCAGGGAGCGGTCGGCGGGATGCTCGGCGAGCCGGGCGTCGATCCGCGCCTCTTCCTCCTGGTCCATCCAGACGTACCCCTTGGCGGGACCGCTGCCGTAGCCGATCCGCTTGATCTGCTCCCAGGTCTTCTCGCGGTCCATCAGCTCGCACCGCCGCGCAGCGCGACCCGCAGCGGAAGGTCCCGGGCGGCCATCTTGCGGCCCCAACCTGACTTCGCCGGGTCGAGGTCGAGCACCTGTCGCAGCAGTTGCACCGAACCCTCGACGTCGCCGAGCTGGCGGAAGCGGTGATTGGCCAGC
The DNA here is from genome assembly GCF_016918035.1 of Nakamurella leprariae. GTDB lineage: Bacteria > Actinomycetota > Actinomycetes > Mycobacteriales > Nakamurellaceae > Nakamurella > Nakamurella leprariae. The sequence continues at coordinate 112,892 of NZ_JAERWK010000019.1, forward strand.
CCGTACAGCTGGTTGCCGGCCTCGGCGACGTCGGCACGGTCGATGCCGCCGAGGTAGTCCTGCTCATCGAGCAGCCCTCGGTACAACAGGATGCGGCGCTTGTAGGTCGCCTCGGTGTCGACCACGGGGGTGTCCGGCCCGACCAGGGTGAGGCACCGGTCGGCGGCCTCGCGATCACCCGCCTGGTGATGGCAGTTCCACAGCCAGTCCACCTCGAACGGCAGCAGCGGCTCCTCGTTGCGCTGGTTGACCTCGATGGCCGTCTCGAACGATGCGATCGCCTCGTCGTACCGCTCCAGGAAGTACAGGGCCACGCCCTGGAAGTGCCACTTCCAGCCGTCGTCCGGATCGAGTGCGGTGGCGGTCCGCAGGTCGGCCAGGCCCTCCTCGAACCGGTCCTGACCCATGTACTTCCGGCCGCGGTTGTACCGGCTGTGGGACGCGAGCGGCTGGATCCCCAGGGCGATCGAGTAGCACCGGATCGCCTCGTCGGTGCTGCCGCACACCACGGCGCGGGCCGTCCAGAGGTAGTAGTCCAGCGGGTCCTCGGCCAGCCTCGCGTCGATGCTGGCCAGCTCCTCGGCGTCGACCGCCAGCCGGCCTTTGGTGGCCAGGCCGCGGTACATGATCCGCCGCTGTTCCTGCGAGATCATCGGTTCCTCTCCGCCGGTCGGGGCCGGTCGTCCGGTCGGTTGGCATGAACCACGCCGTCGATCACCGTGTGCTCGCACACGGACAGGCTGCTGAAGGGGTGGCCGCTGAACAGGGCGAGGTCGGCGTCCTTGCCCACCTCGATCGAGCCGGTCCGGTCGTCGATGCCGAGGACCTGCGCGGCGGTCGAGGTGACCGCCCGCAGGGCCGCGTCCAGCGGAAGTCCGCGGGCGATGGCCGCCCCCACGAAGAACGGCAGGAACCGGGTACCGCTGCGGGAGTCCTGGGTGAGGCAGAACCGGACCCCGGCCCGCTCGAGCAGGACGGCGGTGTCGAGCCGCGCGTTCCAGGTCTCCTGCTTCTCCGGCGCCATGTCCAGGGGCCCGACGATGCAGGTGACGCCACGCTCGGCGAGGAAGTCGGCGATCTTCCACGACTCGGTGGCGTGGTCGATCACGAAGCGCAGCCCGAACTCCTCGGCGATGCGCGTGGCGGTGACGATGTCGTCGGCACGGTGTGAGTGGATGCGGCAGGTCCGCTCGCCGCGCACCACCGGCACCAGCGGCTCGAGCTGGAAATCGGGATCGGGTGCGGCGGAACCGCGCTCGGCCGCCAGCAGTCGGTCCGAGTAGGTCCGGGCCCGGGTCAGTGTCTCCCGGAGCATGGCGGCGGTGCCCATCCGGGTCAGCGGCGTCTTGTTCTGCTGGATACCGTGGATCCGCTTGGGGTTCTCGCCCAACGCGAACTTGATCTGCACCGGCGCGTCGAGGACCAGGTCGTGCACGGTGGTGGCCTCGCGGGTCTTGAACACGACGTTCTGCCCACCGATGACGTTGCCGGAGCCGGGCAGCGCGCACACCGTCGTGAACCCGGCCGCCCGGACGACCGGGATCGCGGCGTCGGCCGGGTTGAGCGCATCGAGCGCCCGCACCGCCGGGGTGATGGGACTGGTGATCTCGGTGACGTCACTGACGCTGGGCGTCCAGGCCGGCTCGGCCTTGACCGAGATGTGGGTGTGCACGTCGATCAGTCCGGGCGTGACCCAGCGGCCGGTGCCGTCGATCACGGTGGCGCCGTCCGGAACGGCCAGTCCGGCACCGACCGCGGCGATCCGGGTGCCGTCGACCAGCACGTCGCCGCCCTCGATGATCTGTCCGGTGCCGGTCAGCACGGTCGCGTTGGTGATGGCGAGCATGCTCATCCGGCCATGCCCGGTCGGCGATCGACCGTGTAGCACTTCCGGGCCGTCTCGGTCACCCGCCAGATGCCCGACCATCCGTCGAGCACGTGCAGGACGGCGCCCGGCGCGATCCGGGTGACCGTCCCGTCGGCGTGCTCGATCACACCGGCGCCCGACACGAAGTGCATGAACTCGGTGAGACCGGTCTTGGTGGAGTGGAACTCGCCCGGGGTCACCTCCCAGATGCCGATCTCGACGCCGTCGGCACGGTGCAGCGTCCGGGACGCCGCGGTGGGCTCGCCGCTGATCACGCGAGCCGGTCCCGCGCTGGGGGTGAGGGTGGCGTCCAGGATCGAGTCCACGTCGTAGTGGGGGGCCGGGCCCGTCATGCTGCATGCTCCGATCGGATGGGAGTGGACGCACCGGTCGGCGCGCCATGGGCAGGAGTGCGGGAAGTGGGACGCTCAGATCACTTCGGGGACGGCGACCCGGCCGCGGGCACCCGGTACCGCGGCCAGCAGCATGCGGGTGTAGTCGTGCGACGGCTCGGTCAGCACCTGTTCGACCGGTCCGGCGTCGACGACCTTGCCCTGGTACATGACGACCACGGTCGTGCACAGGTACGAGATGACGCCGAGGTCGTGGGAGATGATGGCGTACGCCACGTTCCGCCGACGGCGCAGCCGGTTGAGCAGGTTCAGCACGGTGGCCTGCACCGAGACGTCCAGCGCCGAGACGGGTTCGTCGGCCACGATCAGCCGCGGATCCAGGGCGAGGGCCCGGGCGATCCCGACCCGCTGCCGCTGTCCACCGGAGAGCTGCCGCGGTCGCCGCTCGCCGAAGTGCTCGGCCAGGCCGACCTCGCCGAGCAGTTCGACGACCCGCCGGTGCCGTTCGGTCGCTGGCACACCGGCGGCCAGCATCGGCTCGCCGATGCTGTCGGCCACGGTCCGGCGGGGATCGAGCGCGGAGGTGCTGTCCTGGAACACGAACTGCACGTCGCGGCGCCAGGTGGTCCGTGCCTCGCGGTCCAGAGCGGTGACCGGCCGGCCGTCGAAACGGATCTCACCCGAGTCGGGTTCGGCCAGGCCTACGAGCATCCGGGCGAGCGTCGTCTTGCCGGATCCCGATTCGCCGACGATGCCGAGCGACTCCCCGGGACGGATGGACACCGAGACGCCCTCCACCGCGGTGCGCCGGTGGGCCGGGCGCCACGGCAGTCGCCCGCCGGGCAACGCGAACGCCTTGTGCACGTCGATCGCCTCGGCGATCGGGACCAGGTCCTGGTCGACCGGGGTGTCGACCGGACGGCCGTCGTCCAGGTCGGCGACCGGTGCGTCCCCGGTGCCGCCCGCGCCGGCGCCGTCCGCCGCGGCCGCGCCGCTCGGCCGGTGCAGTCCGACCAGGGCGAGATCGCGGCGGCGGGCCAGGCTCGGCATGGCGGCGACCAGGCTCTGCGTGTACTCGTGCTGCGGTCGGTCGATCACGTCCAGGGTCGGTCCGCGCTCCACGATGCGGCCGAGGTTGATGACGTTGACCCGGTCGGCCCGATCGCGGATCACGTCCAGGTCGTGGCTGACCAGCAGCACGGCGAGATCGAGAGTGCTGCGCAGGTGGTCCAGCAGATCGAGGATCTGGGCCTGCACGCTGACGTCGAGTGCGGTGGTCGGTTCGTCGGCGATCAGCAGGCGGGGATGACGGGCCAGCGCCAGGGCGATCACGACTCGCTGCGCGAGGCCGCCGGAGAGCTCATGCGGGTACTGCCGCAGACGTTCCATCGGTCGATTGATCCCGACCGCGTCCAGCAGTTCCAGCGACCGGACCATGGCGGCGCGCAGGTTCGGCCGCTCCGCGCGCAGCAGCGCCTCGCGGAGCTGGGTGCCGACCATCATCCGCGGGTTCAGCGCCTTCATGGGCGCCTGGAACACCACGCCCACGTCGTGCCGGCGGACCTGCTGCAGATCCTGGTGGCGGGCGTCGATGATGCTCCGGCCGCCGAGTGAGATGGTGCCCGCGGTGATCCGCGCGGCCGGTGGCAGCAGGCCGACCACGGCCATCGCCGTCATCGACTTGCCGGAACCGGATTCGCCGACCAGTCCGACGATCTCACCGCGGGCGATGTCGAGGTCGAGACCCCGGACCGCGTGCACGGTGCCGCGACGGGTCGGGATGTCGATCTCCAGGCCGGAGATCTGCAGCAACGGCTCCACGGACGCTTCCCTTCCTGCGGTGGTGCTCCCGGTGTCGGGATCAGTGCCGAGGGTGGCGGGCGGGGACGGTCGGCGCTCAATCACTGGCGACCGAGAACCGATCGGCCAGGTAGTCGCCGATCACCTGGGTGGACAGCAGCAGCGCGAGCAGAGCCGACCCTGGGAACACCGAGATCCACCAGGCCGCACCCAGCTGTGTCTGCCCGTCCGAGATCATCACGCCCCAGTCGGCGGTGGGTGGTTGCACGCCCATACCGAGGTAGCTCAATGACGCCTCGGTGAGCACCGCTCCGGCGAAGTTGACGGTGCCGGTGACGGCGAGCAGGGGTAGGGCGCTGGGCGCGATGTGCCGGATCATCGTTCGGCGCCAGCCCATGCCGGCCAGCCGTGATGCCTCCACGTACGTGTGCTGGGACACGGATTGCACATGACTGCGGACCACCCGGAAGTGCAGCGGCCAGGACTCGATCGCGATCACGATGATCACGTTCTGCAGGTTGGTGCCGAACAGCACGAGCACCAGCAGGGCCAGGATGAGACCGGGGATGGACATCTGGATGTCGGCGATGCGGCCCAGCAGGTTGTCCAGCCACCCGCCGCGGCTCCCCGCGGCGATCCCGGCGATCACTCCGATGATCATCGCCACCAGCACCGCGGAGACGCCCACCAGCAACGGCGGGCCGCCGCCGTGCAGGACCCGGGTGAAGATGTCGTAACCGAGCACGTCGGTGCCGAACCAATGGGTGCCACTGGGTGGCTCGAGCATGTCCCGCAGGTTCTGCTGGTTCGGCTCGTACGGGGCGATGAGCGGCGCCAGCACGGTGCCCAGCACGATGATCAGGAACACCGCGCCGGCGATCATCGCGCCCCACGGCCGCCGGGCCCGGGTGCGCCCGGGCCGTGCTGCCTCCGGCGAACCGCCCTCGGCGGCGAGCGCGAGCTTCAGGGACGATCCGGCGCTCATGCGCGGCTCCTCGGGTTGATGATCGCCACGACGAGGTCGACGACCAGGCTGGCCACCACGAACCCGACGCAGATGAGGATGACGCCGGCCAGAGCGACCGGGAAGTCTCGCGTGTTCACCGCATTGACCAGCAGCTGGCCGACACCGGGCCAGGCGAAGACCTGCTCGGTGATCACCGCACCACCCAGGATGCCGCCGACCTGCATCCCGATCAGGGCGATCACCGGTCCGAGCGCGTTCACCGCGATGTGGCGCCGTCGGACCGTCCGCGGTCGCAGGCCCTTCGCGGTGGCGGTGGCGACGTGCTCCTCGACCTCCATCTCCCTGATGGTCGATCGGAACAGCCGCGCGACGGCCGGCGCCACGTAGGCGGCCAGCGTGACCGCGGGCATGACCAGGTTCTTCCACGAACCCATGCCGCTGGTGGGCAGCAGCTTCCAGGTCACGGCGAAGAACAGGATGAGCAGCAGGCCGAGCAGGAAGCTGGGCGTGGACTGCAGCACCATCAGCAGTTTCATCGGCACCACGCGAGCCAGTCGGAAGCGGCTGGTGGCGCACCAGTATCCGACCAGCAGTCCGACGACGGAGCCGAGGGCGACGCCGGTCACCGACAGCAGCAGGGTGGCGGGCACGCGGGCCAGCACCACCGAGAACGCCGGTTCGTCGGTGTACAGCGAGTTGGGGAACTCACCGGTCACCAGATTGCGCAGGAAGAGCAGGTACTGCACGAAGATCGGCCGGTCGAACCCGTAGAGCCGGGCGATGCGGTCGATCTCCTCCTGGGTCGCCTCTTCGGAGGCCATCACCTGGGCCGGGTTGCCGGTCGCCATGATCATCAGGAACACGATGGACACCGCACCCCAGACGGCGACGATGCCGGCGAGGACCCGGGTGACCACGAAGCGGAGCGTGACCGGTGAGCGGAGCGTGGTGCGCAGGACGTCCCGGCGCGTCAGCGGCGACGGCGTGGGGGGCGCCGCGGTGGCCGGCGGAGCCGGGTGCTGAAGGACCACGTTGCGGACTCCGTTCGGCGAGAGGTGATGATGCGCGGCATCGGTCACCCACGCCGACGGCGTGGATGCGGGGACAACACGGGGTGGGAACGCGGCAGGCGGCGTCTCCGTCGCAGGGCCCGGGGCGTCGCGGACGCCGGACCGGTGGGCTGCGTGCGCAGGGCGCGACGCGACCACGACGGTGATCGTCCTGCACGGTGATCGGGCGGCCCGTGGTGGGTGTCACGGACGTCACGACGTCTCACGTCGTGACCCGGTCGCGAACGACCGGATGCCGTCAGCTTGACCGACAGGTGTTACAGCCCAGTTACGGGCGACCGGCGGTCACTGCGCCGACGATCACCGCGACTGGTCCGGCGATTCTGCCCGACGCCCGGGTCCGAGGCAATGCTCCGCTCGGCCGTGGCGGCAGACCGGACTGCGCCGACGCCCGGCAGGTCGGACCCACGACCGCGAGGACCCGCCGAGCGACGTGTGTCCGGGTGGTCGGTTCGCGGGCGATCAGTACTGTGCACCGCCATGTCTCCCAATCCACCTTCCGCCAGTACTCCGCTGCCCGCGTCGAGCGACACCCGTACCCGGTCCGGTCGAGGACCGGTGATCGTCACCGTGCCGCGTCAGGACGTGCTCGATGGAGTCGGTGACGCACCGGACGGTCACGAGTACCGGGTCTGGGATCTGCAGTCACCGGCGGCCGACGTCCTCGGCGCCGACGACGCGGCCCGGATCGGCATGGTGCTGTGGCCGTATCCGGCACCGAACATCGAGAAGTCTTTGTTGACAACCCTTCCCGAGCTCCGGCTGGTCCAGGTGATGACCGCCGGGTACGAGGGTGTGGCCGACCTGCTCCCGGACGGGGTGGGGCTGGCCAACGCCCGCGGCGCCCACGCGACCAGCACCGCCGAGTTCGCCGTCACGCTGGTGCTGGCCAAGCTCCGCGGCATCGACCGGTGGATCCGCAACGCCGCCGAGGGACGGTGGCGCAGCGAGCGGCGGCCGTCCCTGGCCGACCGCTCCGTGCTCGTCGTCGGCGCCGGCAGCATCGGCAGCGCCATCCACGATCGCCTGGTGCCCTTCGAGGTGACCGTGACCAGGGTCGGCACCACGGCCCGGGACGACGAGCGCGGCCACGTCCACGCCGCGAGCGAGCTGTTCGACCTGTTGCCGGACCACCAGGTCGTGATCCTGATCGCTCCGCAGACGCCCGAGACCACCGGTCTGGTCGATGCCCGGTTCCTGGCCGCGATGCCGGACGGCGCGCTGCTGGTCAACGTGGCTCGGGGGCCGCTGGTGGTCACCGACGACCTGCTCGCCGCGGTGCGCAGCGGACGCGTCGAGGCGGCCCTGGACGTCACCGATCCGGAGCCCCTGCCGGCCGACCATCCCCTCTGGCACGAGCCGGGCGTCATCATCGCGCCGCACGTCGGTGGGTTCTCGACCGCCGGGCCGCCGCGGATGCACCGGGTGCTGCGCGAGCAGATCGAGGCGTTCGCCGCCGGTGCCCCGTCGCCGAACCTGGTGGTTCCGCCGCGGGAGCGCCGCGGCTGAACCGGATGGCCATGCCCCGGTGCGGCCGGACCTGATCGGGGGGCAGTCGGCCCGGACGGACCTGTTTCGCACTCGTAACACACAGCGGTGGCCGCCACCCGGTCGCGTTGGTACTGTCCCCGACCAGCGACGTAAGACGTCGCCACGGAGGGCCCGGACACCGTCCGCCGCTCCGACTTCCCCGAGGTGCCCCCGCGCGCGGAGCCAGGCGTTCGACGCCGGCACCGCTCGATCGGTCGTGCGTCCTCGCCCCATCGCCGCCGCGAACGCCGGTCGGATGCACCGGCGGGGCGATCGTCCCGATCCTCCGGGTCACTCGCTGCGCTCGTCCGCTCGTCGTTGATCCGCTCGTCAATGAAAGGGTGTCATGAAACTACCCGCTCGCCTGCTCCGGGCCCTCGCCGCTGTCACGGCGGCCGGGTTGCTGCTGTCCGCCTGTGGTGGCGGCGATTCCGGATCCACGGGCACCTCCGGGTCCAGTGCGTCCAGCTCGTCGGGCTCCACCGGGACCGCGGACCGCGACACCGTCAACATCGCGATCGACCCGCTGCTGACCCTCGATCCCGGGGTGGCTCGAGGCGCCAGCACCGACCTGACGATCATGAGCCAGATCTACTCCAGCCTCACCCGTTTCAACGCCGACAGCGAACTGGTCGGCGACCTGGCCACGGACTGGGAGCAGACGTCGCCCACCGAGTGGACCTTCACCCTGGTGGAGGGCGCCACGTTCGTCGACGGCGCCCCGCTCGACGCGAACACCGTGGTCTGGAACATGGAGCGGATGCTCGACGAGTCCAATGCGCTGCCGGGCGCCACGGGCATCGACAAGATCGAGAGCGTCACCGCGCCGGACGCGACCACGGTCGTGATCACGACTTCGTCCCCGTTCGTCGACCTGCCGCGCCGGCTCAGCTGGATCTACTTCCTCGATCCGACCTGGGCCGAGGCCAACAACCCGGCCACCGCGGCCAACCCGTCCGGCGTCTACGATCTGGTCAGCTGGTCCACCGACGGGGTCGTCGAACTCGTCCGGAACGAGAACTACTACGGCGAACCGGCTCCCATCCAGTACGCCAACTACCGGGTGTACGCCAACGCCGCCACCAAGCTGGCCGCGCTGCAGGCCGGTGAGCTGGACGCGGTCGCCACGGTCGCGCCGATCGACGTCCCGCAACTGGAGAGCTCGGGGAACATCACGGTGATCCCGGTGGTCTCCTCCGGCCACCACATCATCCGGTTCAACCTGGACCACGAGGCCACCGCCGACGTCCGGGTGCGCCAGGCGATCAACTACGCCATCGACAAGCAGGCCATCACCGAATCCCTGTACCAGGGGCTCGTCGAGCCACTGAGCACCCAGCTGATGGGTCCCGGGTTCTCGGGCTACGACGAGGACCGGGAGAGCTGGCCGTACGACCCGGAGCGGGCTCGCGAACTGCTGGCCGACGCCGGCTACGGCAACGGCCTCGCCCTGGAGATGGCGGTGCCGGAGGTCAGCAACTTCGTGTCGGCCTCCGAGGCGTCACAGATCATCGCCGCGCAGCTGTCCGAGGTGGGCATCACCCTGAAGACCCAGACGATCCCCGGCAACATCTGGGCCGAGTACCAGCGCACCAAGGACACTGCGCCGGACATGATCTACCAGGGCTTCGGGTCCTCCTCGATCAGCAGCACCGAGCTGCTCAACTTCGTCCAGAGTGCCGGTATCTACACCTGGGGGCAGGTGCCGGCGGCGCTCGACCAAGCGGTCATCGCCCTGCAGGACGCACCCGACGAGGCGACGCAGCTCGAGCTCATCGCCGAGGTCACCGAGATCCTGTACGACAAGGCGCTCGCCGTGTACCTGTGGCCGCGGCCGCAGGTGAATGCCGTCGCCAACGGGCTCAACTGGCCGGGCCGCGCCGACACCTACATCCGTGCGTACGAGATGTCCTGGACCGCCTGAGCATCAACGACCGTCGGCGCTCGCCCGGACTGGGCGGAGTCGTCCGGCACCGAGACGGCGGCCGGCTCCCGGAACTCAGGGAGCCGGCCGCACCGCCCCGTGCCTGTGCACGGACCTGACCCGGGAGTTTCCGAGTGAGCACCTTTCCCCGCATCACCCTGATCGCCGCCGGGGGCAGCATCGACTCGCTGGGAGCCGACCGGCTGGACATGGTCGAGTACGGCCAGCGACGCCAGTTCCTGCCCACCGACGAGATGCTGGCTCGCGTCCCGGAACTGTTCGACATCGCCACGGTCGAGGGTGTGACCTTCGATCGCATCGGCGTCGACACGATGTCGGTGGACGACTGGTGTCGGCTGCACGACCGCATCACCGAGGCGGTGGCGGACGGAGCCGACGGCATCGTGGTCACGCACGGCACCAACACGCTGGAGGAACTGGCCTGGTTCCTGCACCTGACACTCAAGGTCACCTGTCCGGTGGTGCTCGTCGGCGCGATGCGGCCCGCGTCGGGCCTGAGCAGCGACGGGTCGCTGAACCTGCTGAACGCCGTGCGGGTGGCCGCGGCGCCCGAGTCACGCAGCCGCGGTGTGCTGGTGGTGATGAACAACCAGATCCACGAGGCCCGGACCGTCAGCAAGACCTCCACGACCGAGGTGCAGTCGTTCAGCAGCGCCGTCGTCGGCCCGCTGGGACTGGTCGACATGGACGGCCAGGTGGTGTTCCACCACCGGTCGCAGTACCGGCACACGATGGACAGCGTGTTCCGCGTCGCCGCGGGAACTCCGTTGCCCCGGGTCGACATCGTGGTCAGTTACTACGGGGCCCAGCCGACGCAGATCGACGCCCTGGTCGCCGCCGGGGCGCGGGGGATCATCGCCGCCGGTGCCGGCACGACCGGTTCGCCGGTCGAGAACGCAGCGCTGGACCGCGCGGTCGCAGCCGGCATCGTGGTGGTGCAGGCCTCTCGGGTCCCGACCGGCCGGGTCACCGCCTGGCACCGTCTGGCGGTCCGCGGGATCGTCGCGTCCGGGGACCACTCGCCGTGGAAGGCCCGGGTGCTGCTGATGCTGGCCCTGACGGTCGCGGTCGATGCGACGGAGATCCAGAAGATGTTCCTGGAGTACTGATCGCGCGGTTCGTGACCGTGTCGGCCCGCCGCCATCGCCGCAGGAACACCGACGGGCCTGCCGGATCCAAGATCCGGCAGGCCCCGCGGGGGTGCAGCGGGGCGGTTGGGCACAGCGCGGGCGCGGCCCCAGCTTCGCGCGGCTGGCTTCCCGTTGGGCGGCGGTGATCTCCGGTAGGCCCATGTTCTCCCGCAGCGTCGTGCCCTGGTACTCGGTCCGGAACAGGCCGCGCTCCTGCAGTTCCGGGACCAGCAGCCGGCAGATCCGTTGCGTGCCCTCGGGTGCGTAGGCACCCATGAACAGGTACCCGTCGCAGCCGCGCTGCCGGAACCGCTCCTCGAGCATGTCGGCCACCTTGGCGGCCGAGCCGACCGGCGTGAAGTGCCCACCGCCGAACGCGTCGTGCTCGATCATGCGTCGGATCGACCAGCCGCGCTCGAGCGACATCGTCCGGTACACCTCGTACCGCGACTGCATCGTCTGCACCGAGGCGATGGGCGGGAACTTCTCGGCCGGGATGACGTCGTCCAGCTCGAAGTCGTCCACCGGGACACCGACCAGGATCCCCTTGAGCTCGCGCAGGCCCGACTCGAAGTTGATCAGGCTGTTGAGTTCGGCGAGGATCTCCTGGGCCTCCCGCTCGGTCTCCCCGACGATCGGGATGCACCCGGAGAGCATCTTGATGCTCTCCGGGTCACGGCCGCGAGCGGCGGTCCGGGACTTGAGATCGGCGTAGTACGCCTGTGCCTCGGCGAGCGTGGGCACCACCGTGTACACCGCGTCGGCGTGCGCGGCGGCCAGGTTCTTGCCGGAGTCCGAGGTCCCGGCCTGGAACAGCACCGGCCGGCCCTGCGGCGGCGACGGCATGTTCAGCGGACCGCTGACGTCGAAGAACTCACCGGTGAACCGCCGCGGGTGGATCTGGGTGGGATCGGCCCAGCGGCCGGACACCCGATCCCGCTTGAGCGCGTCCGGGTCCCAGCTGTCCCACAGGTAGGTGACGATGTCCATGAACTCGAGCGCCTTGGCGTGCCGCACGGAGTGCGGCGGGAGCCCGTCGCCGTGGTAGTGCTCGGCGCCGGCGAAGGACGTGACGATGTTCCACCCCGCCCGTCCGCCCGAGAGGTGGTCCAGGGAGGCCAGCTGGCGGGCGATCGTGTAGGGCGCCGAGAAGGTGGTGGATGCGGTGAAGGCCAGCCCGAGCCGTTCGGTGCTGCCCATCACGCCAGCGGCCAGGGTGATCGCCTCGAGGAACCGCAGCGCGCGGACCTCGACGAGCTTCTCGTCGTAGTGGACGCTGTCGGCGAAGAAGATGAAGTGCACCTTGGCGCGCTCCAGCTCCTGGGCCACGTCCTGGTAGAACTTCAGGCCGTACGCGTTCTCGACGTTGCTCTGGGGTCGCCGCCAGGCCGCGCGGTGGCTCCCGCCGCCGCCGGCCATGATGCCCAGGATCATCTGTCGTTCGTCGGTCCGCTCCCCGGCTGTCATGTCCGTCCTCGGGTCGAAGGGCTGCGGTCACCCGGCAGGGACCGGGACCGGTGGGCGCGAGAGGCAGTCACCGCAGGTCGGCCACCGCGATCTGGTCCATGTCGGTGAACTCCTGGTTCTCGCCCGCCATGGCCCAGACGAAGGCGTAGTTGGTGCTGCCCGAACCGAAGTGCACCGACCAGCTCGGGGAGATCACCGCCTCGCGGTCGGCCACCACCAGTGAGCGGGTCGCCTGCGGCTCGCCCATCACATGGATCACCCGCTCCGTTGCCGGAAGGTCGAAGTAGAGGTAGATCTCGGTGCGCCGGTCGTGCAGGTGGCAGGGCATGCTGTTCCAGACGTTGCCGTCCTGAGGGGCGGTGATGCCGACCACCAGCTGACAGCTGCGCACCCCGTCCAGGTGGATGTGCTTGTGCACGGTGCGCAGGTTGCCGTGCGCCTGGTCGCCGGCCTCGGTGGTGAGCGACTCGCCGACCGGCACCAGCGCCGTCGGGTACTCGGCGTGCGCCGGCGCGGACACCAGGTACAGCACCGGAGCTGCGCCGTCCGTGGCGCTGCCGGCCGGACCGGCGGCGAACGTGATGTCGCGAGCGCCGCGCCCGACGTACAGGATGTCCCGCGGGCCGACCGGGTAGGTGGTGCCGTCCACGGTCACCTCGGCGCTGCCGGAGATGCCGACCACGGCGAGTTCACGCCGCTGGCAGAAGTACTCGGCCCGCAACGGGTCCGGAGCGTCCAGGGTCAGGGGAGCGCCGGGGGTGGGCACGGCGCCACCGATGACCATCCGGTCATGGTGGGTGTACACGGTGGTGATCTCGCCGTCGCGGAACAGCGACTGGACCAGGAACTGCTCGCGGACCCGGTCCGGCCCGTAGGCCGCGAAGTCGCGGGGGTGCGTGGCGTGTCGGATCTCCATGGTGGTCGTCCCTCTCGCGGTTCGTTCGGCTCCGTCGTCCGGGTGGGTGGGGTCAGCGGCGCTCACCGCATCACGTCCTCGACGGACTCCAGCAGCGACAGCTCGTGTTCGCGGGGCATGCTCTCCCAGTCGCCTCGGCCCAGGCAGGCGAACGCACCTGAGATCACCGCGGTGCTCAGCCGTCCGGCCAGGTCGGTTCCGCGCAGCCGTTCGTAGAGGTACCCGGCGGCAAAGGCATCGCCCGCGCCGACCGGGTCCAGGACGCGCACGGGACGGGCCGGCACGCTCAGCGAGGTGCCGTTCTCGAAGGCGATGCCGCCTCGGGACCCGCGCTTGAGCAGCACCTCGGACGGGCCCAGGTCGGCCAGCGCGCGCACCGCGACCGTCGGGGGCAGCTCGGCGCCCAGCAGCAGCGCCGCTTCGTCGAGCCCGGCGAAGACGATGTCCACGAGCGGCATCAGCGCCCGCAGCGCGGTGCCCGCCTCGTCCCGCGACCACAGGCGGGACCGGTAGTTGACATCGAGCGAGACCAGCGTGCCCGCGCGGCGCGCGAAGGTGCAGGCGGCCGTGACCGCCGCGGCGGCGCTCTCGCTGAGCGCGGGCGTGATGCCGGTGACGTGCAGCACGTCGGCGCCCACGATCAGATGCGGATCCAGGTCGGTCTCGGCGAGCTGGGAGCCGGCGCTGCCCTTGCGGTAGTACCAGACCTTGGTGTGCTGGACGGTGCGGGGCTCCTTGAGCATGAGCCCGGTCGGAGCGTCCGGCACCCGGCGGATGTGGGCCTGGACGCCCTCGGCGGTGATCTCCCGGGCCACCAGGTCACCGAGGGAGTCCTCGCCGAGGCAGCCGATCCACGCGACGGGCACGTTGAGCCGCGCCAGGGCGATGGCGAGGTTGGATTCGGCGCCGCCATGGCTCAGCACGGTCTGGGCGCCTCGGAAGAACGGACCGATGGTGGTCGCGTCGACCAGTGCCATCGTCTCGCCGAAGGTGACGACCTTGGGCGACGCGGGAGCCGGGGGCGTCATGCCTGCCGTCCTCGGGCCACGGCAGCCAGCAGCCGCTCGGCGCGGTGGTGCAACTCCGAGACGTCGCCGGTCGCCAGCGCAGCGCCCAGCAGCGGCCCGCCCAGGCCGACGCCGACCGCCCCGGCGCGCAGCCACTGCTCCACGTCGTCGATCTCGACACCGCCGGTGGGGATGACGGCGAGATCCGGGATGGGGCCGAGCAGCTGCCGCAGGTAACCCGGGCCGACCGTGGACGCCGGGAACAGCTTGACCGCGGCCACGCCGGCCTGCCACGCCTCCAGGGCCTCGGTCGGGCTGAAGACGCCGGGGCAGAACGGGACGTGCAGTTCGGTCGCCGCCACGGCAGCCTCCGGCTGCCAGGTGGGGGAGACGACGAACTGGGCACCGGCGTGGACCGCGGCCTCCAGCTCACGCACCGAGGTCACCGTGCCGACGCCGATGTCGGCGGCCGGGCCGAAGGCCGCGCGCAGCCGCGGCACCAGGTCCAGCGCTCCGGGCACGGTCAGGGTGAGTTCGATCCCGGTGATGCCGTCCTCGACCAGGGTGTGTGCCACCCGTTCCACGTGCCTGGCGTCGGAGCTCCGGAGGATGGCGACCACCCCGGTGCCGGCGACGTGACCGGGCAGGCCCGCGTTCGACATGATCGTCGTGTTCCCTCTCTCGGCCGGGGCGGCCATCGGACTGTGGGGTCGTTGCCCCTGGATCTCGCTGAGCACGCTCATCGCGCCAACCAACCTCCGTCGACGGGTAGGGCGACCCCGTGCACATAGGCTGCCGCCGGGGACGCGAGATAGACGACCGCGCCCGCGATGTCGTCGGGGGTGCCCCACCGGCCGGCCGGGATCCGGTCATCGATCTGCCGCCGCCGGACGGGATCGGCCAGCAGGGTGGTGTTCATCTCGGTGTCCATGTATCCGGGCACCACGGCGTTGACGTTCACGCCTCGGCCGGCCCATTCGTTGCACAGGGCCTTGGTCAGCTGCAGCACGGCGCCCTTGGAGGCGGCGTACGCCGGCACGGTCAGCCCGCCCTGGAAGCTCAGCAACGAGGCCACGGTCACGATGCGGCCCGACCCGCGGCTCAGCATGGCCGCGCCGATGTCCCGGCACAGCTCGAACACCGACCGCAGATTGACCTGCAGTACCCGGTCGAACGCCTCCGTCGGGAAGACGGCGGCCGGGAACCGTTCCTGGGTGCCGGCGTTGGCGACGAGGACGTCCACCGGACGGTGAGCCTCTGCCGCCCTGGCCAGCTCCGTCGCTCCGGCCGGCGCCGCCAGATCGGCTCGGAGCCAGTGCACTTCGCGTCCGACCCGCTCGGCGGCCTCGAACAGCTGGTCGTCCGGGCGGGTGCGGGCACCGACGATGACGTCGGCCCCGGCCCGCAACAGTCCGAGGGTGATGCCGCGGCCGATGCCGCGGCCGCCGCCGGTGACCAGGGCGGTCCGGCCCGTGAGGTCGAAGGGGGAGGTCATCGTGGCCACCGCCGACCGGTCGACAGTGCCGCCGGGTTCACCACGTGGGCGGGCACCTGGCCCAGGGCCGCGGCCACCGCATGCTGCATCGCGCGGCGCTTGAGTTCGACGAACGACTCCTCGGAGTACCAGGCTGCGTGTGGGGTGACCACCACCTGGGACAGTTGGAGCAGCGGGTGACCGGCCGGCAGCGGCTCCGGATCGGTGACGTCGAGTCCGGCGCCGCGGATCACCCCGTTCCGCAGCGCCGCCACCAGCGCCTCGGTGTCGACCACCTCGCCGCGACAGGTGTTGACGAGCACGGCGTCCGACCGCATCCGGGCCAGCCGTGACGCGTCGATGAGGTGACGCGTCGCCGGGCCGAGCGGAACGTGCAGGGAGACCACCGCCGACGTGGCGACGAGCTCGTCGAGCGTGACGACCGGGACGTCTGCGACGGTCGTCCCGATGCTCAGGGTCGGGTCTGCCGCAACGACCTCGTACCCCAGGCCCCGCGCCTTGCGGGCCGTGGCCCGACCGATGGCGCCGAACCCGACGACCCCGAACCGGCGTCCGGTCACCCGGTGCAGCGGCTTGACCGCCGCGAGGTCGGTGCGCCCGGCCCGCAGGCCGGCGGCCAGTGCCGCGGTGCCTCGCTCCACCGTCATCGTCAACGCGATCGCGTGGTCCGAGACGTCCTCGGTGCCGTAGTCGGGCACGTTGCAGACCACCACGCCGCGGGCGGTCGCGGCGGCCACGTCGACGGTGTCCACGCCGACGCCGTACCGGCTGACACCCCGCAGTCGTGGGAGGGCGTCGATCACCTGCGCGTCGATGCCGGCGTACTGGACCAGGACGGCATCAGCGCCGGCCGCGGCCTCGATGACCTGCACCGGTGTGCGGACCTGGGCCAACTGCACCGTGACCCCTGCCTGGTCGGCCACCTGCTGCTCGATCAAGATGTCGCCGTGATCGCAGTCGGTGATGACGACACACGGATGGGAGGACGTGGTCACCGGGGTACCGCCACCGGCGACAGGCCGAGGTTGTCCCGCAGGGTCCCGTCGGCGTACTCGGTGCGGAACAGGCCGCGCCGCTGCAGCTCTGGGACCAGCATGTCGGTGATCCGGTTGATGCCCTCGGGCATGTACAGCGCCGAGATGTTGTAGCCGTCGCCGCCGCCGTTGCGGAAGCGGTGCTCGAGTTCGTCGGCCACCTGTTCGACCGCTCCGACCGGGGAGTGGTGACCGCCGGCCGTGCAGTTGAACTCGATCATCTGGCGGATCGTCCTGCGTTCCTCGACCGCCATGTACCGGTAGACCTCGTAGCGTGATTGCATCACCTGGACGGTACTGACGTCCGGGAACGCCTCCGCAGGTGGCGCCTCGTCCAGGTCGTAGGCCGCCAGGTCGACACCGGGCAGCAGCTCCTGCAGCTGCTGGAAGCCGATCCCGAAGTCGATGAGGTCGTTGAGCTCTCGGTTCATCGCGCGGGCTTCGGCCTCGGACTCACCGATCACCGGCGAGACGCCGGGCAGGATCTTGATGTCCTCCGGTGACCGACCGGCCGCGACCGTCCGGGACTTGAGATCCCGGTAGTACTCCTGAGCCTCGGGCAGGGTGGGCGACACGGCGTAGACGACGTCCGCGTACCGGGCGGCCAGGTTCTTGCCCGATTCGGACGTGCCGGCCTGGGCGATCACCGGTCGACCCTGAGGGCCGGGCGGCATGTTCAGCATGGCGTCGACCTGGAAGACCTGGCCGTCGTAGCTGACCTGGTGCACCTTGGCGGGGTCGCCGTAGACACCGGCTGTCCGGTCCAGGACGACCGCGTCCGCATCCCAGCTGGCCCACAGCCGGCAGACCAGGTCGGCGTACTCGTGCGCCCGGCGGTGCCGCATCGAGTGGTCGAGGATCTCGGCGCGCGAGAAGTTCGATGCGCCGCCGTAGGAGGTCACCATGTTCCACCCGGCCCGGCCGCCGGAGAGGTGATCGAGCGAGTTCAGCTGCCGCACGATGTTGTAGGGCTCGGTGAACGTGGTCGATGCGGTGGCCACCAGCCCGATGCGGTCGGTGCTCGCAGCCAGCGCGCCGGCCAGCGTGATCGCCTCGAGGTACCGCAGTGGGCGGACCGGGAACAGGGCCTGGCTGTGGATGGGACTGTCGGCCAGGAACAGCAGGTGGATCTTCGCGCGCTCGGCCGCCGCCGCCGCGTCGCGGTAGAACGGCAGGCTGTACGCGTCCTCGATCCGGCTGCCGGGTCGGCGCCACGCGGCCTGGTGGATGCCAGACCCGTTCAACAGGAGTCCGATCACCATCTGCCGTGGATCCGCGCCCATGGTTGCCTCCGGTGTGTCGTCGATCGCTGGGCCCCGGGCCTGGAGCGCGCGAACAGGGTTGTGCTGCTTGCAGGATCGGTCGCGCGTGCCCGGCATCGTCCGTGACGGGTGCGACCGTCGACCGCCCGGGACCGGGACCGGGACGCTGGACGGCCGGGAGCTGCACCCGTGACGGCGCGCCGATCGTCGGGGCCGGCTGGGAGAGGCCTGGCACGGCGCGGGCGTGCGCCGCCGAGGAAGGACCCACCGCCACGACCGTGTCGGGCACCACGCGTCGTCTCACGGCGCGTTCGGGAGTCAGTCGGGATCTTACACGGACGGCGTGACCTGGAAGCAAGCCTTCCGCGGTGCGGACCGATCAACGCCGATATCATCGGCGCGGCGGACACGAGGCCGGCGCGGCGGAGGAGGGTCATGAGGATCGCGGTGCTGGTCGGCAACCCCCGGCCGGGCTCCCGGACGCTGCAGGTCGCGGACGCGGTCGCCGACGTGCTCGAGGCCCGCTTGGGTCCCACGGACCGCCTGGTCATCGACCTGGCCTCGGTCGCGCGGGACATGTTCGACTGGCCGAGTCCGGTCATGACCGAGCTGACCGAGCAGGTGGCCGACAGCGACCTGCTCGTGGTCGCCTCGCCGACCTACAAGGGGTCGTACACGGGGCTGCTCAAGGCCTTCCTGGACCGCCTGCCGAACAACGGCCTCGCCGGAGTGTGCGCGGTGCACCTCCTCACCGGAGTGCACCCGCAGCATGCGATGGCCACCGAGGTCCACCTGCGGCCGCTGCTCACCGAACTCGGCTGCGCCACGCCGACCCGCGGCCTGTACTTCCTGATGTCCCAGATGGCCGATCTCGTCGGTGTCGTCGATCGTTGGGCGGATGAGAATGCCGAGGGGATCGAGATGATCGGGGCCGCGCTCGCCGAGACCGATCCGGAGCCGGTACCCGACTGGGACCGCTGACCCGGCGCGACATTGCTGCTAGGTTGACCGCACAACTGGATCATGCGCCATCGCACCGGGTGGAAGAGCCCCCGTCCTGGGAACCCAGGCCGGGGCGCCGGAGGAGCAAGTCTCCCCACGAATCTCTCAGGCCCAGCTACCGCTCGGTGAGGCGACTCTGGAGAGTCGGGACGCCGGACGTCCTGCGCCGAAGGTGTAAGCCGGCTCGGCCGGTGAAACTCTCAGGCACCGATGACAGAGCGGGGAGATCAATCGATCGCTGGAGCGGGTTGCCGCTCCGGGGAGGGTGATCTCATCATGCTCAAGGCCGCTGCCCCACGACCTGTGACCACGAGACGCGCGGCGCTGCAGACCCGTTCGCGACGGTGGAGCTGACGTGCGTGCCACTGCCCTGGACGGGATCCACACCGCACTGGGTGGTGCCTTCACCGACTTCGCGGGGTGGAGGATGCCGCTGCGCTACGGCTCGGACATCGCCGAACACCACGCCGTCCGCACCCGCGCGGGCTTGTTCGACCTGTCGCACATGGGCGAGATCAGCGTTTCAGGACCAGATTCCGCGCAGCGGCTGGATGGTGCCGTCGTCGGCCGGCCATCAGCGCTGGCCGTGGGTCGGGCCGCGTACACCATGATCGTCGATGACGACGGCGGCATCATCGACGACCTGGTGGTGTACCGGCTCGGCGAGCAGGAGTTCCTGGTGGTCGCGAACGCCGGGAATGCCACCGTCGTCGCCTCGGAACTCGGCGACCGATGCGCCGATCGCGGCTGCCTGGTCTCCGACGACTCCGAGGACTGGGCACTGCTGGCTGTCCAAGGACCGCGGTCGCCAGCCATCGTGCAGTGCTGTTCGGAGATCGATCTCGCCTCACTCCGGTACTACGCCATCACGCGCGCACGCATCGCGGCGCACGAGGTGCTGCTCGCCAGGACGGGTTACACCGGAGAGGACGGCTTCGAGCTCTACTGCCGGCCGGATGCGGCCGTCGACATCTGGTCGACGTTGACGACCGTCGGGACCTCGTTCGGATTGACGCCTGCCGGACTGGCCAGCCGCGACTCGCTGCGCCTGGAGGCGGGGATGCCGCTGTACGGCCACGAGCTCACCCGGTCGGTGACACCCTTCGACGTCGGGCTCGGCCGGGTCGTGAAGCTGGACAAGCCGACCGGCTGGGTCGGCGCCGAAGCTCTGCTGGCTGCGGCGCATCGCGCGCCGACCACCAGGTTGGTCGGGCTGCGTGGCCGTGGCCGGCGGGCGGGACGTGCCGGCCACCGCGTGCTGGACCCCAGGTCGGGTGCGGCCGTGGGGGTCATCACGAGCGGAGCACCGTCACCCACCCTCGGGTACCCGATCGCGATGGCCCGGATCGACGGCGCAACCGCTCCCGTCGGTACCGAGCTGCACATCGACGTCCGCGGGACCACGGAGCCCTTCGACGTCGTCGAGCTGCCCTTCTACGTCCGCTCGCGCTGATCGGTCCCGGCGCACCGGCGCCGGGGTCCCATCGCGCCACCCGACAGGAGTCTGTGATGTCCGTCCCGACCGACCTGCTCTACACGCCCGACCACGAGTGGCTCAGACTCGCCGACGGCACCGCGGTGGTGGGCGTGACCCACTATGCCGCCGATGCTCTCGGCGAAGTGGTGCACGTCGAACTGCCCGCGCCAGGCACTCGCCTCGTCCAGGGACAGGTCTGCGGCGAGATCGAGTCGACCAAGTCGGTCGGCGATCTCTTCGCCCCGGCGGACGGCGAGGTCCTGCAGCGCAACGAGACCGTCGTCGCCGAACCGGCTCTGGTCAACACCGAGCCGTACGGCACCGGCTGGTTGTTCACCATGAGCGTGCCGATCACGCCGGACCTGCTGGACGCGGCCGGCTACGCCGCGCAACTGGATCACGACGGCTGACGCGATGGTGCTCACACCTGGCCCGGAAGGGACCCGGATCCCATGACGCTCAGCGCCTTCGACCTGTATTCCATCGGCATCGGACCGTCGTCGTCGCACACCGTCGGGCCGATGCGTGCGTCCGCCGGGTTCGTGCGGGAGCTGCAGGCCTCCGATCAGCTGGCCGGCGTCGCCCGGGTCTGCGTCCAGCTGTTCGGGTCACTCGGGGCCACGGGTCACGGGCACGGGTCCGCCGAGGCCGTGATCCTCGGCCTGCACGGGGAGGACCCGGCCACGGTCGACGTCGACACCGTCGCCGACCAGGTGAGCGCCGTCCGGGCCGATCGCACGATCGCCCTGGGCGGGGCCCACCGCATCGGCTTCGATCCGGGGGTCGACCTGATCCTGCACCGGAATCACACGCTGCCCGCTCATCCCAACGGAATGCGGTTCACCGCCTTCGACTCCGCCGGCCGCCGTGTCGCCGAACGAACGTCCTACTCGGTCGGCGGTGGGTTCGTCGTCGACGAGAGCGCCCTGTTGCAGGGTCGTCTGGTCGCCGACGACGTCACGGTGCCCCACCCGTTCCGGACCGCCGAGGAGCTGCTCGCCATCTGCTCCCGGCGGGGGCTGCGGATCAGCGACGTGATGCTCGCCAACGAGCAGATGTGGAGGGATCCCGCGACGATCCGGTCCGATGCACTGCATCTGTGGCAGGTCATGCAGGACTGCGTGAGCCGGGGTTGTCAGCGCGAGGGAGTCCTCCCTGGTGGCCTCGGTGTCCGCCGCCGCGCCCCCGCGCTGCATCGGGCCCTGCAGGCGCGGGCGGCGGCCCGCTCGACGGACCCGCTGGACACCATGGACTGGGTCAACCTGTACGCCCTCGCGGTCAACGAGGAGAACGCGGCCGGCGGCCGGGTCGTCACCGCACCGACCAACGGTGCCGCCGGCATCATCCCCGCGGTGCTCCACCACTACGTCCGGTCCGTGCCCGGTGCGGACGACGATGGCGTGGTGCGGTTCCTGCTCACCGCGGCGGCGATCGGCATCCTGTTCAAGGTCAATGCCTCGATCTCCGGCGCCGAGGTCGGTTGTCAAGGGGAGGTGGGCAGCGCCTGCGCCATGGCGGCCGGGGCACTGTGTGAGGTGCTCGGCGGCACGCCCGAGCAGGTCGAGAACGCGGCCGAAGTCGGGATCGAGCACAACCTCGGGTTGACCTGCGATCCCGTGGGGGGCCTGGTGCAGGTGCCGTGCATCGAACGCAATGCCGTCGCGTCGGTCAAGGCCATCAACGCCGCCCGGCTGGCCCGCCACGGAGACGGCACCCACCGCGTCACGCTCGACCAGGCCATCAGGACGATGCGAGACACCGGACGCGACATGCAGGACAAGTACAAGGAGACCGCCCGCGGCGGCCTGGCCGTGAACGTGATCGAGTGCTGAGCGCTGCAGCGGCCGGCTCCACCGTGAGTACCCCGCCGAGTGAGGGCGTTCGGGTGGGTGGGTCGGGTGGGGGTCGGCCGTGGCCGGGGCTGGACGCGTCGCTGGCCGAGGCCGACCCGGAGGTGGCCGAGTGCGTGCACCGGGAGC
>NZ_JAERWK010000020.1 GCF_016918035.1 Nakamurella leprariae
GAACGGGCCCAGGACCCCGTCCAACACCAAACCTGATCAACGAGGCAGGCACACGCCGCCCCGCCGACCCCCCATACCCATCACCCAGCCAACACAGCACTTGACCTCAACCTCATAGGTTGCTCAGCCGAGGTCGGGGTGCTCCAGCAGCTCGGTGACCAGGGCGGCGATCGGCGACCGTTCCGAGCGGGTCAGCGTGACGTGGGCGAACAGTGGGTGCCCCTTGAGCGTCTCGATGACCGCGGCGATGCCGTCGTGCCGGCCGACCCGCAGGTTGTCACGCTGGGCGACGTCGTGGGTCAGCACCACCCGCGAGTTGGTGCCCAGCCGGGACAGCACGGTGAGCAGCACGTTGCGCTCGAGCGACTGGGCCTCGTCCACGATGACGAACGAGTCGTGCAGCGACCGGCCCCGGATGTGGGTCAGCGGCAGCACCTCGAGCATGCCGCGCGCCACCACCTCCTCGATCACCGCCGGCGAGGCCACCGCCGAGAGGGTGTCGAAGACGGCCTGCGCCCAGGGCTGCATCTTGTCGTTCTCGCTGCCCGGCAGGTACCCGAGTTCCTGGCCGCCGACGGCGTACAGCGGCCGGAACACCACCACCTTGCGGTGCGCCCGGCGCTCCATCACGAGCTCCAGGCCGGCGCACAGGGCCAGCGCGGACTTGCCGGTACCGGCCCGGCCGCCGAGGGAGACGATGCCCACCTCGTCGTCCATCAGCAGGTCGAGGGCGATGCGCTGTTCGGCCGACCTTCCCCGGAGACCGAACGCCTCCTTCTCCCCACGCACCAGCCGCACCTGCTTGCCAGGGGTGACCCGGCCGAGGGCGGAGCTGTTCGGGCCGACCAGCTTGACGCCGGTGTGGCAGGGCAGGTCGCGCACCTCGTCGGTGTCGATGACCCCGGTGCGGTACAGCTCGTCGACGACCGCACCGGACACCGGCACCTCGGTCATGCCGGTCCAGCCGGTGAGGGGGACATCGAGGCCGCGGTACTCGTCGGCGGCCAGCCCGACGGCCGACGCCTTGACCCGCAGCGGCATGTCCTTGGTGACCAGGGTGACCGCCCCGGGCTCGCGCTCGGCGGCCAGGTTCGCCGCACAGGCCAGGATGCGCGAGTCGTTGCTGTCGGTCCGGAAACCGAGCGGCAGCACGGTCGGGTCGGTGTGGTTCAGCTCGACGTGCAGGGTGCCGCCGGCCTCCCCGATGGGGATCGGCGCGTCCAACCGACCGTGCCGGATCCGCAGCTCGTCCAGCAGCCGGAGTGCCTGTCGCGCGAAGTACCCGAGCTCGGGGTGGTGCCGCTTGCCCTCCAGTTCGGAGATCACCACGAGCGGCAGTACGACCTCGTGCTCGTCGAACCGTTGCAGCGCGTACGGATCGGAGAGCAGCACGGAGGTGTCGACGACGTAGGTGTGACGGCCGGCCTCGGCATGGTCACCTCCAGCGGTGACCGGGCCGGCGGTTCGAGCGGGATCGGAGGCGACAGGGGCCGGAGACGAGCCAGTGCGGTGTGTGTCCACGAACGACTCCTGGACGGGCGCGGGTCCGCGCGACCGCTGCGAGGTAGGCCGGCGGTTCCCCGTCGGAGCTCGGTGCCGGACGGGCGAGCGTGTCGCTGCTCGCCCCACCGGTCCCGATCCCGAAAGGGCCCGGAACCGGCCCCCTCGAGTCCGGTCCGCGTGGTTCGCGGAACATCATCGATCGGGGCCTCCCGTGCGGTCGCTCGACCACGACCACGAGCGCAACGTACGCGCGCCGGACGCGCCGCCGCGCGCGTACACGCGAACATTCGCGTGAACACTGCATCAACGACCCGGCGCGAGCCTGGTGGTTGCGCACCGTGACCGCCCGTCGACCGCCCGTGCCGCCGTCTGCGTGGCCCGTCGGGTCAGCGATCGCCGGTGCGCCCGGTCGGGTGGTCACCCGGGGCGCCCGGCTCGGCGCCGCCCCCGACCACCCACTGCGGTTCCGTCCAGGGTTCGGTCCGGGCCTCGCCACGTTGGTCGGTGCCCCGCCCGGCCGTGGCAGCGCCGAGCCGTGCCCCGACCCGGGCCCGAAGACCCGGACGCCGGACCGGCGGTGCGGCGTCCGGCATCTCGACCAGCTGGGCCGATCCGGGATCCACCGCGGCGGTCCCCGACGCCCGCCGCAGCAGCACGGTCATGCTCAGCCCGCCACCGGGCGTGTGCGACGCCCGGATGGTGCCGCCGTGGGCGCGGACGATGGCCGCCACGATGGACAGCCCGAGACCCGTGCCGCCGTTCTCCCGGCTGCGGGACGGATCGACGCGGAAGAACCGGTCGAACAACCGGTCCAGCGCCTCGTCCGAGACTCCCGGGCCGTTGTCACTGACAGTGACGGCGACGTCCTCGGTGTTGGCGAGCACCGAGATGGTCGCGACGGTGCCCGCAGGGGTGTGGGTGCGCACGTTGGCCAGCAGGTTGGCGAACAGCTGGTGCAGCCGCAGCCGGTCGCCCAGCACCACCGAGTTCCACGGGGCGCCGGACGGGGTGCCGGCCAGTCGCCACGTCCGGGTGGCGTCGATGACGGCAGCGTCGTCGACCACGCCGAGCAGCAGTTCGGCCAGGTCGACCCGCTCGTACCGGGTCGCCCGCTCGGCGTCCGCCTGGATCAGCGTCAGCAGGTCCTCGACCAGCGCGCCCATCCGCCGGGCCTCGAAGCCCATCCGGGTCATCGCCTTGGTCACCGACTCCTCGTCGGTCAGCGCGCCGGCCGCGTACAGGTCGGTGTAGCCCCGGACCGCGGCGACCGGGGTGCGCAACTCGTGGGAGGCGTCCGCGATGAACTGTCGCAGCCGTTCCTCGTTGCGGGTGCGCTCCGCGAGCAGACCGCCGATGCCGTCGAGCATGTCGTTGAACGCCGCGCCGAGCCGGCCGACCTCGGTGGACGCGTCGTCGACCGTCACCCGACGGTCGAGTTCGCCCCCGGCGATCGCGTCGGCGGCCCCGGCCATGTCTTCCAGCGGCTTGAGCTGGCGGCGGACGATGAGACTGGCCGTGCCGCCGAGCAGCAGCAGCAGCCCGACCGTGATGAGCAGCTCCACCAGCACCAGCCGGTTGACCGCGGCGTTGACGTCGGTCAGCGGGCTCCAGGCGACCAGGTAGCCGCCGCTCTGCTGGTCGACGCTGGCGTTCACGGCCAGCGCCAGGTACGTCACGCCCGGCCGCGAGGCGTCCGACACGATCTCCGCCTCGGTGGTCGGCGGCGGCATCTCGAACGCCGGGTTGGCCTGCCGATCGGCGGCGGCCGGGTAGATCGACTTGCTGATCCCGGTGGGGCTGATCACCGTCCAGCCCAGCTCGCCACGCACCGAGCTCGAGTTGGACAGGTCGGCGAGCAGGTCGGCGTCGATCTGCTGCCCCTGCTGCGGGCGCGGCAGCGTGTTCAGCACGCTCTGCAGCGTGTTGGCCCGGCCCTCCACCAGCGATGCGCGCAGGTTCATCGGCAGGACGATGTCGACCGCGGCCAGCGCGAGCGCGGCCACGATGAGCACCAGCGCGATGAGCCGGCTGCGCAGTCCCCAGCGGCGTCCGTCCGGTCCCCGCAGGTCGGGAGCGGTCACCGCGGCACCGGCGTCCGGCACGGAGCGGTGATCCCGGCCGGCCGGGCCGACGGGCCCGAGCGGATCAACGGATCAGTGGCGAGGACCGCGCAGCACATAGCCGAAGCCCCGGTGGGTGTGGATGAGCGGCGTGTCGAAGTGCTCGGGATTGTCGATCTTGCGCCGCAGGTAGGAGATGTAGGTGGCCACGACCGAGTCGTCGCCGTAGAAGTCGGTGCCCCACACCGCGTCCAGCAGCTGCTGCCGGGACAGCACCACATTGGCGTTGATCATCAGGTGGCGGAGCATCTTGTACTCCGTGGGAGCCAGCTCGATCGGCTGGCCGGCCCGCGTCACCTGGTAGGTCTCCGGGTCCAGCGTCAGGTCGGCGACCTGCAGCACGCCCTCGCTGTCCGGGTCGGTGCGGGTGCGGCGCAGCACCGCGGCCACCCGGGCGGCCAGTTCCTCCAGGCCGAACGGCTTGGTCACGTAGTCGTCCCCGCCGGCGCTCAGCCCGGCGATCTTGTCGGCCGGGGTGTCGCGGGCCGAGAGGAAGACGACACCCGCGTCGACGCCCGCCGCACGCACCCGCTTCATCACCTCGAGGCCGTCGAAATCGGGCAGCATGACGTCGAGGATGATCAGGTCCGGGTGGCTGTCGGTGGCCAGCCGGACCGCCTCACGGCCGGTCGCGGCGACCGAGACCTGGTACCCCAGGAACCGCATCGACGTCGCCACGATGTCCTGCAGCGACGGCTCGTCGTCGACCACCAGCAGCTTGGCCCCACCGGCCATGTCGTCCTCCCCTGTCCGGCCCGCCCGGTCGCGCCGGGTGGTGCCCCGTTCCGGCACCCGGCGGGCGTGCGCAGCCCATCATGACCCGCGGAGTCCCGATCGGGAACGACCTGGGAACGACGCGTGAACGTGCCGGTCGGCGCGCGCGGGAGTCGGTGCCGACCAGATGCCGATCAGCGCGTGGTGGCCGGCCCGGCGAGCTCCTGACGGATGGCCCGCGGGGTCAACGGCTCGTCCAGCAGCCGCTGGAACCGCTGCAGGGCGGTGGTGCCGTCCGGCCGCGCCTCCAGCCACGGCCGCAGCAGCCGCTCCCCCTCCACGTACGTCGAGGTGTAGGCCCGCCAGAGCGGGTCGGTGATGAAGCGCATCATCTGCCGGGCGCGCCGTTCGTCGACCAGCATCCAGCGCTGCAGGTACTGCAGCACCTCCTCCGGGTCGGCGCCGTGGTCGTTCAGCAGGATGGCCGCGTTCTGCCGGACCGTGTTCAACGGCCGGGACGCCAGCTCCAGGGCCTCGGCCAGCTCCGGGTCGAAGGTCGGCACCGGCCGTCCGTCCGGGCCGGCCACGTCGGCCAGCACCTCGACCAGCCACCGCCCCCAGCCCGGCCCGATCGCCGCGGACAGGGCCAGGTCGCCGAGGCCCTCGGCCATCAGGCACTGCGGGGTGTTGACCAGGAAGATGGTGTGCTCCAGCTCGGCCTGCCGGTCGACCAGCACCAGCTCCTTGCGGCAGTGCTCGGTGTGGTGCCCCGGGTAGCACTCGTGGGCGACCAGGGCGCCGAGCCCGCTCGTCCGGTGGCCGACGTCGGCGTTGACCGCCACCCGCGAGCGGAACCCGCCCAGGTAGTAGTTGAAGCCGCTCCAGGCGACGTCCCGCTCGATGGCGAACTCGATGTGCTCGCCGGTGGGCAGACCCGTCGGCGCGGCCACCCGCTGTCGCAGCGCCGCCGCGACCTGTCGGACGGCCGACTCCACCGCCTCCGGCGGGCACAGCTCCGGAGCGCGCGCCGCGGCCAGCCGCGGGCCCACCGGCCCGTGTCCGCCCAGCAACTCGCCGACCCGGTCGTGGGCCTGCGCGTAGACATCGGTGTCGACGAGTGCGATGTCGACCTGGAAGTAGCTGCGCACCTCGTCCACGAACGACATGGGCGCACCGGCCAGCCGCCGGCCGGCCACGGCGAGCGCCTCCAGGTGCGCGACGAGGTACTCGGTGCGGGCCAGGTCGTACCCGGCGTCCCGCACCCGCAGGACGAGTTCCTGCGCGTCCCGGGCCAGCTGGGCCGGATCAGCGGTGGGCTCGGCGGCCACCTCGGCGGCCAACGCGGGATCCCCGGTGTAGGCATCGACGAAGCCCTCGACCACGCACCCGAAGCGCAGTCCCAGCCGCAGGTAGTCCCGTACCACCGGATCGACGGGGGTCGGAACTCCTGACGGGGGACGGTCGCTCATCCGCCCGAGCCTAATGTCCGCCGCGGCACGCCCGGACCCGAGCGTCGCCGCGGACCGGTCCGCCCCGGCGTCACTCCCCGAACCGGCGGTGCCGCGCGGCGTAGTCGCGCAGCGCCCGCAGGAAATCCACCCGCCGGAAGTCCGGCCAGTACGCCTCGGTGAACCAGAACTCCGAGTGCGCGCTCTGCCAGAGCAGGAACCCGGACAGCCGCTGCTCCCCGGACGTGCGGATGACCAGGTCCGGGTCGGGCAGCCCGGAGGTGTAGAGGTGCTCGCCGATCGCGTCGACGTGCAGGTCGTCGAACAGCTGGCGCCCGGTCAGCCCCGCGTCCAGCTTGCTCTGCAGCATGGACCGCACCGCGTCGACGATCTCCTGCCGCCCGCCGTAGCCGATGGCCACGTTGACCTGCAGGCCGGTGCGGTCGGTGGTGCGGGCCGCCGCGGCCTGCACCGCGTCGGCCATCGCGGCCGGCAGCTGGTCCATCGCGCCGACGATCCGGACCTTCCACGGCCGGTCGGGCGCGGCCAGGTCGTCGACCACCTCGGTGATGATCTCCAGCAGGGGGGTCAGCTCGTCCGGGTCGCGGCGCAGGTTGTCGGTGGAGAGCAGCCACAGCGTGACCATGTTGACGCCGGCCTCGGTGCACCAGTCCAGGAAGTCCTCGATGAGGGCGGCGCCGGCCCGGTGCCCCTCGTTGGGGTTGGAGAACCCCGCCTTGCGGGCCCACCGGCGGTTGCCGTCGAGCATGACGCCGACGTGGTGGGGCAGCGGCCCGGCGGCCAGGGTCTTCTTCAGCCGGCCCTCGTACACCCGGTACAGCACGGCCGGAAGTCTCACGCCAGCACAGTAACCGCCGCCTGACAGCCCGTGGCGGCGCGGTGATCCGACCGGCGACACGCGTCGCGACACGCCGGGGGTGCGCCGGACGTCACCCCGGCGCCCGGGCGTGTCCACAGGCGGCTGGGGAAGACTGGGAGGATGCCGCCTGCAGTGCTGATGCCCGTGCCCGCGACCGTGAAACCGCGGGCCCGCGGCTACATCCACCAGTACTCGGCGATGGTCGCGGCGGTGATGGGCGCGGCGCTGGTCACGATCGCCGCCGTGACGGCAGGTGCGGGTGCCGCCCTGGCCTGCACGGTCTACGCGGTGTCGATCGTCGGCCTGTTCTCGGTGAGCGCGACGTACCACCGGCACCACTGGACGTCGACGCGGGCGCGCACGTGGATGAAGCGGGCCGACCACTCGATGATCTTCGTCTTCATCGCCGGCACCTACACGCCCATCGCCGCCCTGGCGCTGCCGCCGGGCAGCCGCACCGTGGTGCTCATCATCGTCTGGGCCGGCGCGCTGGGCGGGGTGGCGCTCAAGACGCTCTGGCCGCACGCCCCGCGCTGGCTGGGCGTGCCGTTCTACCTGGGACTCGGCTGGGTCGCCGTCTTCGTGATGCCCGAGCTGATGGATCACGGCGGGGTCGCCGTGCTGAGCCTGATCGCCGCCGGCGGGCTGCTCTACAGCGTCGGCGCGGTGTTCTACGCGATCCGCCGGCCCAACCCGTGGCCCGGCGTCTTCGGGTACCACGAGTGCTTCCACGCACTGGTCTCCGCCGCCGCCATCTGCCACTGCGTCGCCATCTGGCTGCTCGTCCTCACCCCGTGAGTCCGGAGGCCACCGGCCGGAGCCGCGGCCCGGTGCTGCCCGCGGGCCGGATCCCGCGGCCGGTCAGCCGCGGAACCCTGGCCCGGTGATCACAGCCCGGGCCCCTGGGCCCGGAGCCGATCGACCGCCTCCATCGCGTCGCGCAGCTCGCTGAGCCAGCTGTCGGCGTGCTCGCCGACCAGCCGCACGGCCCAGACCAGCGCATCCGACCGGGACCGCGCCACGCCGGCAGCGACCAGCGTGTCCAGCACCTGACGCTCCGGCTGCCGCAGCCGGGTCATCACCGGGACCGACTGCGTGGTGAACAACTCCTCGACGTCGCCGACCCGGGCACCCCAGGAGATCTCGCGGCCGTACCGGTGCTGAGCCTGGCGGGCGATCTCGATCCGCTCGGCGCGGGTCTCCTCGCGGAACCGGGCGATCCGGCCGGCGGCCGCACCGTCCGCGGACGCCCTGGGCTGCTCCGACTCCTCCACGGCGGCGGCCTCGGCCGCCGCGGCGGGCGCGGGCAGCTCACCCACCACGAGGATCTCGTCGCGGTCGATGGTGACCTCGGGCGCGCCGACGAACCAGCCGTCCGGGATCCGGCCGGCGAACCAGCCCTCGGCGTCGGACGCGTCCGGGACGTCCCCGCCGCGGCCACCCCGACCCGGCCCTCCGGGTCCACGGCCGCCGCCGAACGGGCCGCCCCGACGGCCACCACGCCCGCGCGGCGGCCCGAAGCCGAACGGCGCACCCGGCGCGCCCGGCGACTCGGTGCCCTCGGCGCCCCGGGCGAACGCCGGACCCTGCTTGCCGAACTCCGCACCCGCCTCGGCCACGTTCCGCATGAACTCGCGGGCCATCTCCCGCCACGCAGCGGGATCGTTGCCGGGTCCGCCGAACTGGCCCCCGAACTGCTCGGCCATGGCGCGCAGCTGGTCGAACGGGTTGCCGCCGCCGGGTCCTTCCTGGGATTCCGGACGGCCGCCATGATGATGGTGATTCATGATTACCTCCTGCAGTCAGGTGTTTGTTGATTACATGATTACACCGTAACAACTCGTCGGCAAGGGGCGGTCTTCCGGGCACGGACGCGACGACGCCCGGCCGGAGAGACGGCCGGGCGTCGTGGGGTTCGGACGGGGTCGGGCGTCAGGCGAAGTCGAGCACCAGCCGTCCGCGTACGCCACCGGCGTGCAGCCGCTCGTGCGCCTCGGACGCCCGGGCGGCGGGCACCACGTCCGCCACCCGCAGGGTCACCACGCCCTGCTCCGCCTGCTCGCGCAGCCGGTCCAGCAGGTCGCGCCGCTCGAGGAGATCACCCACGCGCACCGGGTGGAACCGCAGGCTCCGGCTGCCGTCGCCCTCCCAGAACCGCACCGTGGCCACCGCACCGTCGTCCTTGACCGCCGACAGCACCTTCTCGTCCTGCACGGCCCCGTCGGCCAGTCCGTCGACACCGTCCGGGAACAGCTCGCGGATCCGGTCGGCCACGTCGTCGCCGCGGCGCACGACGTGGTCGGCCCCCAAGGACCGGACCAGGTCCTCGTCCTGCTCGCTCGAGTCCGCGACCACGACCAGGCCGTCGGCCTTGGCCAGCTGGACCACGTACCCGCCGAAGCACCCGGCCGCGCCGGTCACGGCCACCACCTGACCCGGCTGCAGATCCATCAGGTCGAGCGCCCGCCGCGCGGTCAGGCCGTTCATCGGCAGGGTGGCGGCCTGCGCGTCGGAGAAGCCCTTCGGCACCCGCACCACCGACCCGGCCGGCAGCACCAGATCGGACCGGTAGGCACCGTGCTCCCCCGTGGGCAGCACGATGGCCATCACCTTCTCGCCCGTCATCAGGTCCGTGTCGGTGTCCGGGCCGATCTCCAGCACCTCGCCGGCGATGTCCATCCCGGGGATGTCGGCGGCGCCGGCCGACCGATCGCGCCCGCGGGCGCGCGAGCCGTTCACCACGTAGGTGTCGGTGGCGTTGACCGTCGCCGCGGTCACCTTGACGCGGATCTGCCCGGCGCCCAACGGCTCCCGCGGGACCTCCACTTCGCGCAGGGCCTCCGGTCCGCCGTACTCGACCACCCCGACCGCTCGTACTCCGTTGTCTGGCATGCGGTCCTGTCTACGCGGCCGTCCCGCGCCGGTGCGAGCCGCCCCACCGTGACCCATTCCATTCCCCGACCCGGAATGCCAGGCCCCGGCGGTGACGTTCCAGCCAGGTTGTGAACCTCTTCAGTCCGGTGACCGTCGGAGACCTCGAACTGGCCAACCGGGTGGCCATGGCTCCCCTGACCCGGCTGCGGGCTGGCGCGGGCGGTGTGCCGAACGACCTGATGGTCGAGCACTACGCGCAGCGGGCCTCCGTCGGCCTCATCGTCACCGAGGGCACGTACCCGCGGGCCGCGTCACAGGCCTTCGTCGGCCAGCCCGGCATCGTCACCGACGAACAGCAGGCCGGCTGGTCCCGCGTCGCCGAGGCGGTCCACGCCCGCGGCGGCAAGCTGGTCATGCAGGTCATGCACGGGGGCCGGGTCACCCACCCCGACGTCAACGGCGGCCGGCGGGTCGAGGCGCCGAGCGCGATCGCCATCGGCGGCGCCGGGCACACCGAGCGGGGCAAGCAGGACTACCCGGTGCCGCACGCGCTCACCGCGGACGAGGCCCGCGAGATCACCGCCGACTTCGCCGCCGCCGCCCGACGAGCGGTGGCCGCGGGGCTGGACGGCGTCGAGATCCACGGCGCCAACGGTTATCTGCTGCACGAGTTCCTCGCCCCCACCTCGAACCGGCGCACCGACACCTACGGCGGGTCACCGGAGGCCCGCGCCCGGTTCGTCATCGAGGTCGTCACCGCGGTGGCCGAGGCCATCGGTGCCGGCCGGGTCGGACTGCGCATCTCCCCCGAGCACAACATCCAGGACGCCCTGGAGACCGACCGCGCCGACGTCCTGGCCACCTACGGCGCGCTGCTGGACGCGCTGCGGCCGCTCGGGCTCGCCTACCTGTCGGTCCTGCACGCCGAGCCGGCCGGGGACCTGGTGCAGGAGCTGCGTCGCCGGTTCGGTGGCCCGCTCATGGCCAACAGCGGGTTCGTCCAGGTCACCACCCGGCACGAGGCCCAGCACCTCATCGAGGAGGCGCACGCCGAGCTCGTGGCCGTCGGTCGCGCCGCGATCGCGAACCCGGACCTGGTCGAGCGCTGGCAGGGCGGGCACCCGGAGAACGAGCCCGACCCGACCACCTTCTACGCCGACGGCGCCCGCGGCTACACCGACTACAGGTTCCTGGACGCCTGAGCCCGCGGCCCCATCGGGATCCGCGCACCCGGCACCACCCGTCACCGACGACGCTCCAGAGAGGAATCCCATGAAGGCAGCAGTGGTCCACGGCACCGAGGGTCTGCGCTACGAGGAGGTCCCGGACCCGGAACCGAAGCCCGGTGAGGTGCTGCTCCGGGTCGCCGCGGTCGGGGTGCAGGGCGGCGACGTGCTGTCCGCCGCCCGAGGCGGCGCCGACCCGAGCACGCCGTTCGTGGTCGGCTACCAGGCGTCCGGCACGGTGGCGGCCGTGGGCGCCGACGTGACGTCGTTGCAGATGGGCCAGCGGGCGGTGGGCTTCACCTGGGCCGGGTCGCACGCCGAGCTGGTCGCCGTCCCGGAGCACCAGGTCTACCCGGTGCCGGACGGCCTGGACCTGCGCGCCGCGGCCGGCATCCCGGTCGAGTACGGCACGGCCGACGACTGCCTGTTCGAGTTCGGCCGGCTGCGCGCCGGGGAGACCGTACTGATCCAGGCGGCGGCCAGTGGGCTCGGCCTGGCCGCGGTGCAGCTGGCCAAGGCGGCCGGAGCCACCGTGATCGGCACCGCGTCCAGCGACGAGCGGCTGGCCCGACTGGCCGACCACGGACTGGATCACCCGATCAACCACCGGGGCACCGACGTGCCGGAGCGCGTGCAGCAGCTCACCGACGGCCGCGGCGTCGACCTGGTCGTCGACCCGGTCGGCGGCCGGACGCTCGAGGGCAGCATCGCCTCGCTCGCCCACCGGGGCCGGATCAGCTGGGTCGGCCAGGCCGGCCGGGACGGGCACGTGCCCGACACCTGGCCGCTGATGCGGCGGAACGCCTCGCTGACCGGCGTCTGGTTCGGCGCCGAGATGGTCGAGAACCCCACGCGCACCAGCGCTCTCATCGAGCGGCTGATCGAGCGGGTGGCCGACGGCGAGCTCAGTGTGGTGCTGGACCGGGAGTTCCCGCTGGCCGATGCGGCCGACGCGCACCGGTACATCGAGAGCCGGGCCGCCTTCGGCCGGGTGCTGCTCATCCCCTGAGCCTCACCCCCTGAGCCGGCTCATCGCCCGGGCGCGATCACCCCGGGCGGTCGGCACCGTCGGACGCGGCCGGCGAGCCGGTCCGTGACGGACCCACGCCCGGCTCCCGGGCGGACGCCGGGTCGGCCGGCCGGTCGAGGTCGGACGCCGCCCCGAACCGGTACTCGGCGGCTGCACCGCCAGCCGCATCGCCAGCCGCATCGCCAGGAGCGCCGTCGGTGGTGCCGTCGCCTGCGCCCACACCGTCGCCGGGCGTCCCGGCGGCCCGGCCGCGGCCGGGCCGGCCGAACTCCTTGGGCACCTTGCGCAGCTGCTTGTTCATCGACCGGATGAGCAGGTAGAGCGCGATGCCGAGCAGCAGGATGATCAGCAGGCCGATCGGCGCCGCCTTGCCCCACTCCGGGCCCTTGGGCGAGTCCCAGTCCGGGCCGCCCGGCTGGGCCAGCAGCGAGGTCACCGTCAGCCCGGCCCGGTCCAGCAGGACACTCATCGCACGGTCCCGGCCTGGTCCGCCACCACGGCCCCGTCGACGGCGTCCGGGGTGATCCCGGCGAACAGATCCGACTCGGGCGTGGTCGTGTCCACCAGCGACCGGGCCAGCTCGTAGTCGTCGGTGGCCCAGACCCGCGCCTCGATCTCGTGCGGGATGGCGAACCAGTGCGCGTCCGGGTCGATCTGGGTGGCGTGCGCGCGCAGCGCCGCATCCCGGGCGGTGAAGAAGTCGGCCACCGGGACGCGGGTCGTGGTGCGCAGCCCCGGGTCGGGCCGGTCACCGGCGCGCTCGGCCATCCGCTCCAGCCACTCGTCGAAGGGCCCGGTCCCGGTGGCTTCCTTGACGGCCTCGTTGATGGCCACCATCCGCTCCCGGGAGAAGCCCACGTTGTAGTACAGCTTCAGCGGCTGCCAGGGCTCGCCGGCCTCGGGGAACGCATCCGGGTCGCCGGCCGCCTCGAACGCCGCGACCGACACCTCGTGGCAGCGGATGTGGTCCGGGTGCGGGTAGCCGCCGTTCTCGTCGTAGGTGGTCATCACGTGCGGGCGGTAGCGGCGCACCAGCGCGACCAGCGCCTCCACCTCGGCGGCCGGATCGAGCGCGCCGAAGCAGTGCTCCGGCAGCTTCCAGTCGGCCTGCGGACCCTCGTGGTAGCCGGAGTCCTCGAAGCCCAGCCACTCGTGCCCGATGCCCAGGATCTCGGCGGCGTTCGCCATCTCGGTCAGTCGCAGCGCGGGGATGTCCACCCCGTCGGGCATCTCGAACTTGGGGTTCAGCACGTCGCCGCGCTCCCCACCGGTGCAGGAGACGACCAGGACGCCGTGGCCCTGCGCCGAGTACTTGGCCAGCGTCGCGGCACCCTTGCTCGACTCGTCGTCGGGATGGGCGTGCACCGCCATCAGGCGCAGCGGCGCGGTGGCCGCCCGCTCCCGGCGGTGCGCCGCCGCCTCGTCCACGGTCGCCGCCGGTTGCGGCGCACCGGCGATGGCGCCGGCCCGGGTGGACCCGGGCACGTCCTGCTTCGCGGTCGTGGTGGACACGGTCACTTCACTCACCTGGAGTCCCTTCGTGCGGCAGCCGCGCCGGGTCCGGCCGGGGCGGCGGTGGCCGGCCGGACAGGGCGTCGGTCGACCATTGTCCCCCCGCTCGCGGAGTGCGGAGTCGCCGCGCATCCACGGGCCGCCCACTCACCCGCCCTGCACCCCCTGGGACGACAGATCGAGCCTGCTCGTGACGGGAAACCTGCAGGTCACGGCGGGCGTCGGACGGTCGGCGCAGGCCTGCCGGATCGTGCCCGGAGGCCTCGCCCGTGCTAGACTCAGCGCCACAACGGCCCGTTCGCGGGCCGTTCTCCTGTTTTCCGGGTCCGGTCTCCGCCGGGGTCAGCGCCCTGGCAGTACGACCGGACCACCGTGCCTGGTGCCCTCTTCGAGTGCGGGAACGCGTTCGCGACCGGCTCGCGGGTGTCGAGATGCATCAGCAGCAGCCAAGCGCTGCACCAACTTCCGCGGTGTCGATCCCGACGCCGCGGCCGATGAGCAGTGAGGAGTTGCCATGACCGGATCGACCGAGACGTGGCTGACACAGGACGCGTTCGATCGGCTCAAGGCCGAGCTCGACGGACTCGTCGCGAACCGGCCCGCGCTGGCCGCGGAGATCAATGCCCGCCGTGAAGAGGGCGACCTCAAGGAGAACGGCGGTTACCACGCGGCCCGCGAGGAGCAGGGCAAGCAGGAGACGCGGATCCGTCAGCTGCAGGAACTGCTGCGCGACGCCAAGGTGGGTGTGCCGCCGGCCGACGACGGGATCGCCGAGCCCGGCATGCTGGTCACCGTCGCCTACGACGGGGACGACGATGACACCGAGACCTTCCTGCTCGGCTCCCGCGAGGAGGGCGCGCACGGCTCGGTGCCGGTCTACTCGCCGAAGTCGCCGCTCGGCGAGGCCATCATCGGGGCGGGTCGCGGCGAGTCCCGCGAGTACGTGCTGCCCAACGGCCGCACCCAGAAGGTCACCGTGGTGGACGCCAAACCGTTCACCGGCTGACCGACCACCCACGCCGCGCAGGCCCGGACCGTTCGCGGTCCGGGCCTGCCGCGTCCGGGCGACCGGGTCAGTCCCGGTCGCCGATGCCCCGGGCCTGCAGGGCTTCGCCGGTGGCCCGGGCCTGGGCGGCGACCCGCACCACCATCGGCGTGACCAGGGCCCGCGGGTTGCGCTGCAGCCCCCGGGCCACCGCGGCCTGCCGGGTCTGACCGGCCAGGTCGAGGGTCATCGGCACCGCCCGGATCATCAGCGAGCAGGCCAGGGCGACCAGTTCGGGGTCGACGCCGACGCGGCGGGCCGGCCGCAGCAGCCGGGTCAGCGTGTCCAGGAGCGCGTCCAGCGGGGTCGTCGCGGTCAGCACGGTGGCCGCCAGCACCAGGGCGACCAGGTCCGCCACCGACTCGACCGCCGCCGGCCAGCCCCGCTGCCAGGCCTGGAACGCGCCGAGCAGCACCGCGATCAGCAGCAGTCCGCGCAGCGTGTGCAGCAGCACCCGGAGGCCCATGCCCGACCAGGCGGCCAGCGCCGCCGCCGCGGCCAGCACCGCCACGGCCGTCCACGGGCCGGACAGCACCACCGCGACCACCCCGAACACCAGCAGACCGAGCAACTTGGCTCCGGCCGGCAGCCGGTGCAGCAGCGTGCGGCCGGGCCGGTACAGCCCCAGCAGCGCGCCGCCGGCCAGCCGCCCGGTCACGCCAGCGCCCGGTAGTGGTCGACCACGGAGTCGGCCGGGCCGTCGGCCACGACGCGCCCGTCCTCGACCAGCAGCGCCCGGTCGCACTGCGCGGCGAGCTCCAGGTCGTGGGTGACCAGCAGCAGCTGCTGGGGCAGGCCGAACAGCAGCTGACCGATCCGCCGACTGTTGCGCAGGTCCAGCAGGGTGGTCGGCTCGTCGGCGACCAGGACCGACGGGTCGGTGGCCAGGACCCCGGCCAGGGCCAGCAGCTGCCGCTGCCCACCGGACAGGCTGTGCACGCTGCGGTCGGCCACCTCGGTCAGGCCGTAGGACTCGAGCACGGCCAGCGCGGCCGCGCGCCGGTCCTTGGAACTGCGGTGCCGGGTGCGCAGCGACAGGGCGACGTCCTCGGCGGCCGTGGGCATGACCAGCTGGGCGGCCGGGTCGGAGAAGACGAACCCGACCCGGCGGCGGACCTGCGCGGCGTGCTCGGTGACGTCGATGCCGTCCACCCGGACCCGGCCCTCGGCCGGCTCGACCAGGCCGTTCACCAGCCGGGCCAGCGTCGACTTGCCGGAGCCGTTCGGGCCGATCAGCGCGACACGTGACTCGGTCAGCACCGCCGACACCCCGGCCAGCAGGGTGCGGTCGCCGTCGGCGGTGACGGCGCGGACGGTGACGTCGTCGAACTCGATCCGGGTCACGCCGGGGTCGGTCGGCCCGCCGGCGTGCTCGCCGACCGACCGATGCGGCCGCGCTGCGGCAGCAGGTCCGGGAAGGCGCGGTGCACGGCGGTGGCCACGAAGGCCATCAGCACGTTCTTGATGACGTCGCCGATCCAGAAGATCGCATCGGCCTTGAACGCCTGCCCCCAGGTCATGTCGGCCCGGAACACCAGCCCGGCCATGCCGAACGTGTGGATGAACAGCGCGCTGCTGATCAGCCCGGCCAGGAAGACGGCGGGCACGCCGGTGCGCACCGTGCGGTGTGGCAACCGCTCGACCAGGAACCCGCACAGCGCGGCGGCGAAGGCGAACCCGACCAGGTAGCCGGCCGTCGGGCCGGCGAACACCGCGAGCCCGGCCTTGCCGCCGGAGAACACCGGCAGCCCGGCGGCGCCCACGGCCAGGTAGAGCAGCACGGCCAGGAAGCCACGCCGGGCGCCCAGCACAGCGCCGGCCAGCAGCACCCCGAAGGTCTGCAGGGTGATCGGCACCAGGCCGCCCACCGGGATGGCCGGCAGCAGCGCGCAGACCGCGATGAGGGCGGCGAAGCCGGCGATCAGGGCGATGTCGGTGGCGGGGCTGCGCCGCCGGGCCCGGGACGGGCGGGACGGCACGGATGGCACGGATGGCACGGATGGCACGGATGGCACGGATGGCACGGACTCAGCGCTCGACGGCTGCGGCGAGGCGGGGGGCATGGGGACTCCTGGATCGGGAAGCGTCGGGGTCGACCTGAACGGTGGTCAGGTGAACGGCGTTCAGGTTAGGGTGAGTGCCGGGTCCGGTCAACGCCAGTGACCGGGATGACAGGAGGACGGGGTGCGCCACAGCCGCCACGACGTCGTGACCACCGCCCTGCAGGTGCTGGACCGGCACGGCCTGGTCGATCTGACCATGCGCCGACTGGGCGCCGAACTCGGCGTGCAGCCCAGCGCGCTGTACCACCACTTCCGCGACAAGCAGAGCCTGCTGGCCGCGGTGGCCGACGAGATCCTGCGCCGTCACGACGATGTCGCCCCAGTTCCGGTCGTCTCCACGGCCCCGGATCGGCCGGGCGACTGGGCGGCCGCGGTGAGCGCCGTCTGCGCCGGCCTGCGCAACGCGATGCTGGCCTACCGGGACGGCGCCGATGTGGTCGCCACGGTCTTCGCCTTCGGCATGGGCGCCCGCACCCCGCTGACCCGGCTGGTCGCCATCCTCCGCGACGCCGGCTTCTCCGCGGCGTTCGCCGACACCGCGGCCCGGACCCTGCTGCACTTCGTCTTCGGTCACACGGCCGACGAGCAACTGCACCTGCAGGCCGACGCGGCGGGAGCGCTGCTCGGATCCACTCCCGACGCGACCCCGGACGCCGCGATACCCGCCGACTCGGTGCTCGCGGACGCGGTGCTCGCGGACGACGCCGGCTTCGCGGTCGGGCTCCGGCTGATCGTGGCCGGCATCCGCGCCGAGCGGGCGGCGACCGTGCCTGTGCGCCCGGGGCCCTGCGGTCAGTCGGTCTCCAGCACCCGGTAGCCGGCCTCCCGCAGCCGGTCGCCGATGAGCGCGCAGTGCTCGGCGCCCCGGGTCTCCATCCGCAGGGACACCTCCACCTGCCCGACGGGCAGCGAGGTGAGCACCCGGGAGTGCTCGACGTCCAGGATGTTGCCGCCCCAGCGACCGATCGCGTCCAGCAGTGCTGCCAGCGAACCGGGCCGGTCGGAGATCCGCAGTCGCAACGACAGGAACCGGCCGGCCGCGGCCAGCCCGTGCTGGATGGTGTGCAGCAACAGCAGTGGATCGACGTTGCCGCCGGACAGCACGGCGACCACCGGCGGCGGGAACCGGTGCGGCGCCGTCATGATCGCGGCGACCGGGGCGG
Source organism: Nakamurella leprariae (assembly GCF_016918035.1). Taxonomy (GTDB): domain Bacteria; phylum Actinomycetota; class Actinomycetes; order Mycobacteriales; family Nakamurellaceae; genus Nakamurella; species Nakamurella leprariae. Next base: position 17,579 of record NZ_JAERWK010000020.1, read on the forward strand.
CACCGGACGGTTCCACCACCAGCTTGGCGCGCTCCAGGCACAGCAGCATGGCCCGGCTCAGGTCGTCCTCGCCGACGGTGACCACCTCGTCGACCAGCTGCCGGACGTGCCCGAAGGTCAACGCCGACGGCTCCCCCACCGCGATGCCGTCGGCCATGGTGGCCATCTCGGTCAACCGGACCGGCCGCCCGGCCTGCAGCGATCCGGGCCAGGCCGCGGCCCGTTCGGCCTGGACGGCGACGATCGTCACGTCCGGGCGCAGCGTCCGTACCGCGGCGGCGACGCCGCTGATCAACCCGCCCCCGCCGGCGGCCACCACGATGGTCGCGACCTCCGGCACCTGCTCGAGGATCTCCAGACCGACGGTGCCCTGCCCGCGGAGGAGGTCGGGATGGTCGAACGGGTGCGCCAGCACCGCACCGGTGCGATCGGCATGCGCCCGCGCCGCGACCAGCGCGTCGTCCAGGGTGGCGCCGGTCAGCTCCACGGTGGCGCCGTACGCCCGGGTGGCGGCGATCTTGGCGATGGACGCCCCCTCGGGCATGAACACCACCGCCGGCAGGTCGAGCAGCTGCGCGGCCAGCGCCACGCCCTGGGCGTGGTTGCCGGCCGACGCGGCCACCACTCCGGCCCGCCGCTCCTGCGCCGACAGCCGGGCCATCCGGGTGTACGCCCCGCGGATCTTGAACGACCCGGTCCGCTGCAGGTTCTCGCACTTGAGGAACACCGGGCCGCCGACCAGTTCGGCCAGCGGCCGGCTCGACTCCATGGGGGTGCGCCGCACCACCGGCTCGAGCAATCTTGCCGCAGCGGCGATCTCATCCGCCGTGACCAGCACCGGCAGGTCCGGGGGCAGCTCGGTCACGGCCGGATCAGTCCAGCGCGTCGGCGAGATCGGCGAGCAGGTCGTCGACGTCCTCGATGCCGACGGACAAGCGCACCAGGTCGTCGGGCACCTGGAGCGGCGATCCGGCCACGCTCATGTGGGTCATCAGGCCGGGGTGCTCGATGAGCGACTCGACCCCGCCGAGCGACTCGGCCAGGGTGAACAGCCGGGTCCGTTCGCACACCTTGGTCGCCTCGTGCTGGCCCCCGACCACGCGGAACGACACCATGCCGCCGAACCGGAGCATCTGCCCGGCCGCGACATCGTGCCCCGGGTGGGCGTCCAGCCCCGGGTAGTACACCTGGGCCACCCGAGGGTGCTCGCGCAGCAGCTCGACGACCGCCTCGGCGTTGTCGCAGTGCCGGTCCATCCGCACGGCCAGCGTCTTGAGCCCGCGCAGCGTCAGCCAGGCGTCGAACGGGCCCGACACCCCACCGACCGCCTTGGCCTGGAACGCGAACGCCTCGCCCAGGGCGTCGTCGGACGTGATCAGCGCGCCGCCGATGACGTCGGAATGACCACCCAGGTACTTGGTGGTCGAGTGCAGCACCACGTCCGCACCCAGGGCGAGCGGACGCTGCAGGTAGGGCGTGGCGAAGGTGTTGTCCACCACCAGCTTCGGGGCGCCGGCCCCGACCTCCGCGCACAGCTGGGCCAGGCCGGCGATGTCGGCGATGCCGAGCAGCGGGTTGGTCGGCGTCTCGCACAGCACCACCCTGGTCTCCGGCCGGATCGCCGCCCGGACCGCGTCCAGGTCACCCAGCGGCACCGGCGTGAACTGCACCCCCCAGGGCGCGAACACCGAGTTGACCAGCCGGTAGCTGCCGCCGTAGGCGTCGTTCGGGATGATCAGATGGTCACCGGGGCGCAGCATCGTGCGCAGCGCCGCGTCGAGGGCGGCCATGCCGGAGGCGTACGCGACGCCGTGCCGACCTTCCTCCAGGGCGGCCAGCGCCTCCTGCAGGGCGGTGCGGGTGGGGTTGCCGGCCCGCGAGTAGTCGTAGCCGGCCCGGGTCTGCCCAGTGACGTCCTGGGCGAAGGTGGACGTCTGGTAGATCGGCACCACGACCGCCCCGGTGCCCGCTTCGGGCTCCTGGCCGGCGTGGATGGCCCGGGTCGCGAACCCGTCCTGCTGGTTGTCGTCTCGACCGGCGTCCATGTGGTCCAGGCTATCCGTGGCCGGTCCGGGCAGGTCGGCCCCGAGCGACGACCCACCGTCCCGCGCCGACCCGACCCGACCGGAGGCCCCGTGTCCGTGCCGTTCCCCACGCCGTTCCCCACGCCGTCCCCCACGCCGTCCCATCACCGACCGCTGCTCGTCGCGGTGCTCTGCTTCCCCGACGTCGAGGCGCTCGACCTGGCCGGACCCGTCGAGGTGTTCACCACGGCCAGCCGGATGGCGCAGCGGGCGGGCGCGCCCGAGCCGTTCACCGTGGTCACCGTGGCCCCCGGCCGGGGGCCGGTGCAGGCCCGGGCCGGCCTGACCGTGCTGCCCGACCACGACTTCGGCGATCCGATCCGGCCGGACGTGCTCGTCGTGCCCGGCGGCGTGGTCGACGCGGCTCTCGCCGACGACCGGACCCTGGCCTGGATCGCAAGCGCCGACCGCACGGCCGTGATCACCGCGTCGGTGTGCACCGGCGCGTTCCTGCTGGCCGCGGCGGGCGTGCTCACCGGCGGTCCGGTCACCACCCACTGGGAGGACCAGGACGACCTGGCCGCCCGGTACCCCGGACTGGAGGTCCGCTCGGGAGTGCGCTGGGTCGATCAGGGCCGCGTGGTCACCTCCGGCGGCATCAGCGCCGGCATCGACATGTCGCTGCATCTGGTGGACCAGCTGGCCGGCCGGGAACTGGCGGAGCGGACCGCTCGGCAGCTGGAGTTCGACTGGCGCGAGGCTCCGTCAGCAGGGTGAGCCGGCTGACACACAGGACGGATCGGCCCCGGGACTCCCCCCGCCTGGACCGCGATGCAAGAATACGAATGGTCGTTCGTGTCGTCCGCGCACGGTTCCCCGGCGACGCTGCCCACGGGGTCACGACCGCTCGAACGATCCGGCCCGGACGGGCCGGCACACCTCCAGGAGGGTTGGACCGATGAAGTTCCACTGGTTCGCGGAGTTCTTCTACACCAAGCTGGCCGACGACTACGGGGACACCGTCCACAGCGCCTGGGTGGATCCGCCCATGACGTCGTTCGATCCCACGCTGGTCGGCGAGGACTACCGGATGTACCTGCGGCTGATGCAGCAGGCGGACCGGCAGGGCTGGGACTCGGTCCTGCTCAACGAGCACCACCAGACCTCGTTCGCGATGTCGCCGTCGCCGAACCTGTTCGCCGCCGTGCTCGCGGCCACCACCGAGAACGCGGCGATCGCGCTCTGCGGCAACTCGCTGGCCCTGTACAACCCGCCGGTCCGGATCGCCGAGGAGATGGCCACCCTGGATACCCTGTCCGGCGGCCGCCTCATCGCCGGCATGGTCTTCGGCACCCCGCAGGACAGCTCGTTCGCCTACGGCATGCCGCCGGTCGAGGTCCGCGACCGCTTCCACGAGGCGCGCGAGCTGATCACCCGGGCGTGGAGCGAGCCGGAGCCGTTCGCCTTCAACGGCACCTACAACAAGCTGCGCTACGTCAACATCTGGCCGCGGCCGATCCAGAAGAACATCCCGATCTGGGTTCCGGGCTCCGGTTCGGTGGAGACCTGGGACGTCGTCAACGACAACGACTACTGCTACGGCTACCTGTCCTTCTCCGGCAAGCAGAGCGCGCTGCCCATCGTGAACGAGTTCTGGGAGTACACGGAGTCCACCGGGGCGAACATGAACCCAAACCGGATGGCCTTCACCCAGCTGATCTGCACCGCGGACAGCGACAAGGAGGCCGAGGAGAAGTACTACGAGGCCGTCCGGTCGTTCTACCGGCAGAACCCCGTGGCACCCGAGTTCGCGGCCCCTCCCGGGTACAACAGCCTCCCGTCGGTGCGCGCCATGCTCAACCGGTCGAAGACCATCTCGGCCGAGCAGCGGGCCAAGGCGGCCAAGGGCGAGCTGTCCTTCTGGGAGTACGACGAGCTGGGATACATCATCGCCGGCACCCCGGAGCGGGTGGAGCAGCGTGTGCGCGAGCTGGCCACCGAGCTGCGCATCGGTCAGCTGATCACCGCCATGCACATCGGCAACCTGGACGAGGAGACGGCGGCCATGAACGTCGACCTCTTCGGCGAGAAGGTCATCCCCAAGCTCCGCGACATCCACTCGGAGTACGAGGACCTGTGGACCCCGCAGGAGAGCCAGCGGCGCGTCGCCGCCGCGGCCGAGCGCAAGCTCGCCGCCTCCGGCGCCGGAGCCATGGCTTGATCGGACCGGCTTGATCGGACCGGCTTGATCGGACCGGCTTGATCGGACCGGCTTGATCGGACCGGCTTGATCGGACCGGCTTGATCGGACCGGCTTGATCGTCCCCGAGGGCGGTCCCGCTGCGGCGGGGCCGCCCTCGCGGCGTCCCGGGCGCCGGCGGCGTCAGCTGCTCAGGAAGGTGAGCAGGTCGGCCCGGGTCAGCACGCCGGCGGGCTTGCCGTCCTCGACGACCATGACTGCGTCGGTGGTCTGCAGCGCCTCCCGGGCGGCCGACACCTGCTCGCCCGAGCCGACCAGCGGGAACGCGGGCGCCATGTGTCGGGACACCGCGTCGGCCAGCGACGCCCGTCCGGTGAACAGCGCGTCGACCAGATCGCGCTCGAAGACGGCGCCGACCACCTCACCGGCCATCACCGGCGGCTCGGCGGACACCACCGGCATCTGCGACACGCCGAACTCGCGGAGGATCTCCACCGCGTCGCGGATCGTCTCGTTCGGGTGGGTGTGCACCAGCGCGGGCAGGGTCCCGCTCTTGCGCCGCAGCACCTGACCGACGGTCGCCTCCGGCTCGGCCTGCCCGGCGTCGCTGCGGAAGCCGTACGACGACATCCAGCCGTCCGAGAAGATCTTGGACAGGTACCCGCGGCCGCCGTCGGGCAGCAGCACCACCAGGACGTCGTCCGCGGTGAGCCGCTGCGCCACCCGCAGCGCCGCCGCCACGGCCATGCCGCAGGAGCCGCCGACCAGCAGGCCCTCCTCGCGGGCCAGCCGCCGGGTCACCGCGAACGACTCGGCGTCGGACACCGCCACGATCTCGTCGGCGATGGACCGGTCGTAGGCCTCCGGCCAGAAGTCCTCGCCGACCCCCTCGACCAGGTACGGCCGGCCGGTGCCACCCGAGTAGACCGAGCCCTCCGGATCGGCCCCGATGACGCGGACCCGGCCGTCGGAGACCTCCTTGAGGTACCGGCCGGTGCCGGAGATGGTGCCGCCGGTCCCGACGCCGGTGACGAAGTGGGTGACCCGGCCCTCGGTGTCCCGCCAGATCTCCGGGCCGGTCGTCTCGTAGTGGCTCAGCGGGTTGTTCGGGTTCGAGTACTGGTCCGGCTTCCAGGCACCCGGCAGTTCCTCGGCCAGCCGGTTCGACACCGAGTAGTACGACTGCGGATCCTCCGGCGCGACCGCGGTCGGGCAGACCACCACCTCGGCGCCGTACGCCCGCAACACGTTCCGCTTGTCCTCGCTGACCTTGTCCGGGCAGACGAACACGCAGCGGTAGCCGCGCTGCTGGGCGACCAGGGCCAGACCGACGCCGGTGTTGCCACTGGTCGGCTCGACGATGGTGCCGCCCGGCCGCAGCAGCCCCTCCCGCTCGGCCGCCTCGATCATCCGCAGCGCGATGCGGTCCTTGACGCTGCCACCGGGATTGACGTACTCGACCTTGGCCAGCACCAACGGCGCCAGGCCCTCGGTGAGCGGCCCGAGCTTGACCAGCGGGGTGTTGCCGACCAGGTCGACCACCGAGTTCGCGTAGCGCACGCCGCGCAGCCTATCCAGCCGGGCGGACGGATCCCGTCCGGCCGGCATCCCCGGCGCCGTCCCCCGGCCGTCGGGGTGGATCACCAGCCGTCACCCGCCGATCACCACGCCGCCGCGCCGGACGCCCGGTGCCCCGGGCCGGACCGCGGTGCGAAGATCCGGACCATGGGTCAGCGCTCCGCTCCCGCCGATCACCCCCCGGCCCGCCGGCTGCGCACGGTCGTCGCGGGCACCGGCCTGCTGGCCGGCGTCACGGCCGGCCTGACCGGTGCCCTCGGGCTGACGCTGGCCCGGCAGGGTCGCACCGCCACCCGGGTCATCGAGGCGGCCGCGCTCGAGGCCGCCCGCCGGGACGGCACCCTGACGCCGTCGGTGTCCGGCGCGGTGGGCGGTCCGGCCCAGCGCGCGGGCGACACCGCGGCCCAGGTCCGGCTGCCGCGGGGCGACGGGGTGTACCGACCGGACGGGACAGGCCCGTACCGGTCCACCGGCGGTGGTCCCGGGGCGCGGCGGACGGTCACCGTGGCCATGGTCGGTGATTCGACGGCGGTCGGGTACGGCTGCCGGACCGCCGCGGAACTGCCGGGGGTGGTGCTGGCCGTCGGGCTGGCCGCCCGCACCGACCGGCCCGTCCGGCTGGTCACCCGCGGCGTCGTCGGTGCCGGCGCGGCCGACCTGGCCCGGCAGCTGGCCGCGGCGCTGCCCGCCGCCCCCGACGTGGTGGTGATCGTGGTCGGCGCGAACGACATCCGGGACAAGGTGCCACCGCACCGCTCGGCCCACCGGCTCGGCGAGGCGGTGGCCACCCTGCGCGGGCAGGGCATCCCGGTCGTGGTGGGCACCTGCCCGGACTTCGGCGTCATCGCGCCCATCCCGCAACCGCTGCGGACCGTGCTGCACCAGTGGTCGCGCCGGCTGGCCGAACTGCAGGAACGGGCGGTGACCGCGGCCGGTGGCCGGGCGGTGGCCATCGGTCGGCTGGTCAGTCCGGAGTTCGCCGGTCGCCCGGACCTGTTCGCCGCGGACGGGTTCCATCCGTCCGGACCGGGCTACGCCCGAGCGGTGGCCGCCCTGCTGCCGGAGGTGGTCGCCGGGCTGGCCGAGCGCACGCCGGTCTCGGGCGGCTGACCCCCCGGGGCGACGGTCAGCCGCGTCCGGCCCAACCGAGGACGACCGTCAGCTCGGCCAGCACTGCGTCGACGGCCACCGGATCGGCGCCGTCGCGGCGGGCGTCGGCGACCAGCACCACCAGCTGGTCGGCCAACGCGTGCACACCGGCGTCCGGCACCGGCCGATCGGCGTCCGCTGGCGCAGTCAGATCGGCCAGCTGTTGCAGGGCCCGACGCGCGGCGGCCTCGCGGTCGCCGTGCCGCCAGGCGGAGACGGGCCAGGCCCGCAGCCGACGCACGAGGTCGTCGAACTGCGGGCCTGGGAGGTCTTGCCGGCGGGTCACACCGACCAGGATGTCAGTCGCGGAAGTAGCTCAGCAGCCGCAGGATCTCCAGGTACAGCCACACCAGGGTGACCATCAACCCGAAGGAGAAGTACCAGGCGGTCTTGGCCGGGACACCGGCCTTGATCGCCTTGTCGATGGCATCGAAGTCCAGCAGGAAGCTGAACGCGGCGACCACGATGATCACCAGCGAGACCACGATGGCCAGCGGGCCACCGCTGCGGATCCCGGTGTCGACGCCGAACAGACCCAGCAGCAGGTTCACGGCCAACACCGCGAGGATGCCGATCATCGCGCCGATGATCATCTTGGTGAACTTCGGCGTGACCCGGATGGCACCGGTCTTGTAGATCACCAGCATGCCGGCGAACACACCCGCAGTGCCGACGATCGCCTGCAGCCCGATGCCCGGGTAGATGTTGTTGAACAGGTCGGTGATGGCGCCGAGCAGCACGCCCTCGGCCACCGCGTACCCCAGGATCAGCCCCGGGTTGCTGGACTGCTTGAAGATGACGATGAGCGACAGCACGAAGCCGACGATCAGCGCGGGCAGCGCCAGCCAGGTCGCGTTGGCCCAGGCGGTGGCCACGCCGGCGACCAGGGCGACACCGAGCACGGTGGCGGTCTTGGCCACCACGTCGTCGATGGTCAGGAAGCGCTCGCGAGCCGGGGCCGCCGCGGGCGGCGTGTTGTACATCTGGTTCAGGTAATCGGCGCTCGGCGCTGTCTGCCGCTGCGCGTCGATCACCTTCTCCATCTTGCTGAAGGCAGGATTGTTGCTCTGCACGACGAACCTCCGGGAGCCGAACACGTGAACCGTTGAGTGGGCACCTCGTACGAGGTACCCGACACCACCAACGCATCGAGGTCGCCGGTGGTTCCCGACCGGACCGCGGCGCCACCCGATCGCGTTCCGGTGTCACCGGTCGGAGGCGACCGGTCGGACCGACGGTCGCCGAGCCGGTCCGGTGATCATCCGGCCGGGCCGGCCTCAGCCGGTGGGCAGGCCGAACCGCTCGCGCTGGTCGGCCGGCACCAGGTCCTGCTCCTCGGGGTGCCGCTCCAGGTAGCGGCGGATGAACGGGCACAGCGGGACGACGGACGCACCGGCGTCCCGCGCGGCCTGCAGCGCCCCGCGGGCCAGGATCGAACCGAGGCCGCGGCCCTCGAAGGCGGGATCGATCTCGGTGTGCGGCAGCACCAGCACCCCGGCATCGCCCGCGCCCTGCCACTCGTAGGTCACGAAGCCGGCGACCCGGCCGTCGACGTGGACCTCGAACCGGCGCTCGGCCGGGTTGTCCACCACCTGCACGTCGCCGTTCGATCCGGCGTCGGACTGCGGGGCCGGTCCGGTCGAGGAGTCGGGCACGGCTGCCTCCAGGAGGTCGTCGGTCGGGCTGGATGATCGGTGCGGTCACGGTACGCGCGCGTCGTCCGGACCGTCCCGACCCCGGCCCGGTGCCGGTCCTCGCGGTGGTCCTTCCCCAGGGCCGTGTCTCGGTCCCGCGCAGCGCGTGACTGTTGATCACCGAACGTGACGGTCCGTGCGGTAGTGTCCGGACCGCTGATGGTCCGTCCGCCGGTCGGTGGCCGGGACAACAGGGAACCCGGTGCGAATCCGGGGCTGCCCCGCAGCGGTGACCGAGGAACGACCGCCACCACGCTCGCACCGGCCCCACGAAGGCCGGGCGCGAGGTCCAGCACTGGGTCCGACGAACCCGGGAAGCGGTGGCGGGAGGAACCCGGGCCTGGCGCCCGGAACGCCCGGGAGTCCGAAGACCTGCCATCGGTGCGCGCGGCCGCCGGCCGGCGCCGTTCGGGACCGCGAGGGACGGTCGCGGGCGTCCGGGCCGCCGCCTGCGCTGCCGCCCGTTCCCCGCTCGGCTCCGGACCCCCCAGGTCGGTCGTCGAGGAGCTCCGGTGTCGCCATCCCCTGCCGTCGTCCGCGCCCCGCGGCGTTCCCTGCGCGCCGCCGCCGTCACGGCGACCGCCGCACTGCTGCTGGCCGGGTGCTCGTCCGGTGGGAACGACCCCGCTCCGACCAGCATCGAGACGGGCCCGGCGACCAGTTCGTCCGGCGCTCCCGGGACGAGCGGCGCCGCCGCGGACGGCCCGGCAGGGACCATCGGCCCGGACGGCTGCGTCGTCGACTTCGACCCGGCCGCCGACTACTTCCCGGACAAGTCCACGCTCACCCACGCCGAGAACTTCGACCTCAGCTACCACGGGTCGTACCAGGTGCTCACCGTGCAGCAGCCGACGCAGGGCGGTTCGCCCGAGTCGTACGTGCTCCTGCGCTGCGGCGCCCCCACGCCCGAGCTGACCGGCGAGCTGGCCGGCGCCACGGTCGTCACGACGCCGGTGCGCTCGGTGTACTCGGGCTCCACCTCGCACCTGCCGAACTTCCCGATCCTGGACCAGCTCGACACACTGACCGGCGTCGCGTCCAAGGCGTTGATCAGCGAACCCGAGGTGCAGGCCCGGGTGGCCGATCCGGAGGTGGCCGAGTACGCGGCCGCCGGCACGGTCGACGCCGAGACGGTGATCGCCGGCCGGCCCGACGTGGTGATCACCGCCGGCACCGACGACCCGGCCTACGCCACCATCTCCGCGGCCGGCGTCCCGGTGCTGGCCGACGCCGAATGGCTGGAGAACGACCCGCTGGGCCGGGCCGAGTGGGTCAAGTACTTCGCCGCGCTCACCGGCACCGAGGCCGAGGCCGCGACCTTCTTCGACCAGCTGACCGCCGACTACCAGCGCATCAAGGACTCCGTCCCGGCCGGCAGCCCCGTCCCGGTGGTGCCCGGTCAGCCCTACCAGGGCACCTGGTACGTGCCGGCCGGTGATTCGTACGGCGCCCGGTTGCTGGCCGACGCGGGCGGCACCACGGCCTGGGCGGACGAGTCCGGCACCGGGTCGATCAGCACCGACCTGGAGAGCGTGCTGGCCCGGGCCCAGGCCGATCCGGTCTGGCTGGCCAGCACCACCTGGACGACGGCGGCGGAGGCACTGGCCGACGAGCCGCGGGTGGCCGAGTTCGCGGCCTTCACCGCGGGCAACGTCTGGAACGCGGCCGCGGACGTCACCGCGGCCGGCGGCAACAACTACTACGAGCTGGGCGTCGCCCGGCCCGACCTCATCCTGGGCGACCTGGTGGCGATCCTGCACCCCGACACCGCGCCGGGCCACGACTTCGCCTTCTACCTGCGGCTCTCCTGACGCGACCGTGCTGAAGTCCCGTCCCACCGCGGTGCTGGCGGTGCTCCTCGTGCTCGCGGTCCTGGCCACCCTGGTGTCGGTGTGTGTCGGGTCCGTCGCCATCCCGCTGGGCTCGACGCTGCGGTACCTCACCGGTGGCGGCGCCGACCCCACCACCACCGTCCTCATCCAGCAGGTGCGGATGCCCCGGACGGCCACCGCCGCGGTGGTCGGCGCCGGACTGGCCGTGGCCGGGCTGCTGCTGCAGACGCTGTTCGCCAACCCGCTGGCCGACCCGTACATCCTCGGGGTGTCCTCCGGCGCGGGACTCGGGGTGGCGATCTCGGTGCTGGGCGGCGGGTCCGCCGCGGCCACCTTCATCAGCTTCGGCGCCACCGGACGGCTGGCCACGGTGGCCGCCGCCGCGGTCGGCGCGCTGGCCGTGCTGGTCATCGTGCTGGTCCTGGGCCGCTGGGTCCGGTCGGTCGTCACCCTGCTGCTGATCGGCGTGATGATCGGGGCGGCCAGCGGCGCGGTGGTGTCGCTGCTGCTGGCCTTCTCCGATCCCAGCCGCATCCAGAAGTACGTGCTGTGGGGCATGGGCTCGGTGAGCGGGGTGACCTGGCCCGACCTGGTCGTGCTGGCCCCGGCGGTCGGGCTCGGCGTGGTGCTGGCCTGGACGTTGGCCGGGCCGCTGAACGCGATGCTGCTGGGTGAGCGGTACGCGGCGAGCCTGGGCGTGCACGTCCGCCAGTTGCGCTGGCTGGTCATCGTGGCCACCGCGCTCATCGCCGGGACGGTGACCGCCTTCTGCGGACCCATCGCATTCCTGGGCATCGCGGTGCCGCACCTGGCCCGGGTCGCGGTCGGACGCGCCGACCACCGGCTGCTGGTGCCGGCCTGCGTGCTGCTGGGCGCGGCCATCTGCATGCTCTGCGGCGTGCTCGCCCAAGTGCCGGCCGGCGAGGGAGTGCTGCCGCTCAACGTGGTCACCGCGGTGGTGGGCGCACCGGTGGTCATCGCCGCGCTGCTGCGCAGCCGGACGCTGTCAGCCGGTGCGGTGTGATGGCGGTGCCCGAGCTCACCGGCGAGGATCTGGCCACCGGCGCCGACCTGACCGTGACCGACGTGACTGTCGGCTATCCCGGGAGCGGCCTCGGCGGTCGCCGCTCCCCCGCCGTGGTGCTGCGCGACCTGAACCTGACCGCCCGCGCCGGCCGGGTCACCGTGCTGCTGGGCGCGAACGGCTGCGGCAAGTCGACGCTGCTGCGGTCGATCGCCGGGCTGCAGCCGGTGCTGGGCGGGACCGTCCGGCTGGGCGTGCAGGACCTGCTGGCCCTGCCGCCGCGGGAGCGGGCCGCGCGGCTGGCCGTGGTCCTCACCGACCGGTTCGATCCGGGCCTGCTGCGCGGCGCCGACGTCGTCGAGCTCGGCCGGTACCCGCACCGCCGGCCCGCCGGCGGGCTGCGGCCGGCCGACCGCGAGGCGATCGACACCGCGGTCGCCGCGGTCCGCGCCGCGCACCTGCTCGAGCGGCCCCTGGCCCGGATGTCCGACGGCCAGCGGCAGCGCATCCTCATCGCCCGCGCCCTGGCCCAGCAGCCGGGTGCGCTGCTGCTGGACGAGCCGACCGCGTTCCTGGACGCCCCGGCCCGCCTCGAGCTGCTGGCCGTACTCGGCCGGATCGCCGCTCAGCGGTCGATCCCGGTGCTGGTCACCAGTCACGACGTCGAACTGGCCGTGCGGGCCGACGGCGACGCCTGGCTGATCGGCGGCGGCCGGACGGTCAGCGGCCCACTGCGCGAGCTGGCCGCCGACGGGTCCATCGCCGCCGCGTTCGACACGCCCGCGGTGGAGTGGGACGCCGACGGCGCCCGGTTCCGGCTGCGCTGAGCCCGTCGCGCCGGAGCACACGTCACCCGTGCCCCCGGTGGGATTCGAACCCACACTCGGACCCTTTTAAGGGGCCTGCCTCTGCCGGTTGGGCTACGGGGGCGGTGATCCCGCACCCGGCCGGCGCCCGGAACGAGACCGGGCCCAGCGTGCCAGATCGGCACGCCGGGCCCGGACGGTGGTGCGAGGCGCGGTGTCAGTTCGCGGCGACGCCCAACGCCTGGACGCCGGCGAAGGACCCCGGGACGGTGGCGATCGGGTCGCCGCCATCGGGGGCGTAGCGCAGCAGTCCGTCCGCGGTGGCCGCGGACAGCACGCCGTCGGCGTCGACCGTGAACGGCACCAGACCGGGGAGGTCGTTCAGCGGGATCGTCTGCAGCGTGGTCGTGCCGGCCGCGAACAGCTGGACGTCCTTGACCGACAGGTCCTCGACGCAGCTGGGCACCGGCACCGAGCAGCGGCTCTGGGTCTGCATGCGGTAGAAATCGCCGCCGGCGGTGAAGGTCGCCGAGTCGTAGGCGTAGCGGACGAACGGCACGGCCTGATAGGTCACGGCGTTCGGCGCGTACCGCTGGTACAACCGGGACCCGCTGGCGCCGTTGGCGATCCGCTGGAACATGATGGTGCCGTCAGCGGTCTCGGTGATGTCCTCGATGTACTGGCTGTCCGGGAGCGGACGGACGACCCGAGGGCCGCCGTTCGCCGGGAAGTCGCTGCGGCGCAGTTGGGTGTCGCTCGCCCCGTCCGAGAAGACGGTGGCGGTGCCGGCGGCGTCGACCCCGACCTCCCCGCCGACGATGTCGGTGGCGAGCACGGTCTCCGTGCCCGTCACCGGGATCCGGCGGAGCTTGGATCCGTCGACCAGGAACACGGTCCCGTCAACGCCGAGTGCGACGTCGAGATCGCCGGTCCCGGTGGCGATCGTCCGGGTCGTGCCGGCCGTCAGGTCCAGCACGGTGACGGCATCGGCCGCGTCGTCCAGCACGGCGACGCGGTCGCCGTTGACCACGATCTGGGCGTCCTCGGCGAACGTCGTGTCGCTCAGCGGCGTGATCTCCTGCTGCGCGCCCGGCACGATCTTCACCAGCCGGTCCGTCGCGGTGTCGATGGCCACCAGCGGCAGCCCGGTCGGCTCCGGCTCCGGCTCCGGCGCGGTCACTGTGGCGGTGGCCGCGGCGCCGGCTCCGGCGGACGACGAGGCGGTCACCGAGACCGTGTACTGCACCCCCGGCACCAGGCCGGTGAGGACCGTGCCGGTGGCGGTGGCCGGCAGGTCCACCGGGCCCACATCGGGCTGACCGGCAGCCTTGGCGACCACCCGGTAGCCGGTGATCGGCGATCCGCCGGTGGTGGCCGGCGCGGACCAGCCGATCTTCGCCGATCCGGTCGGCTGCCCGTCGGTGCTGACGGTCAGCTTCGTCGGTGCGGCCGGCGGGGTGGCCGGCGCCGTCAGGGTGACGGTCGCGGTGGCCGGCTGGCTGAGGCCGCGGAAGCTCAGCGCCAGCACCTGGATCCGGTACTGCGCGCCCGCCTTGGCCGCCAGCGTCAGGCTGCGCAGCACACGCGGGACGACGCGGACCGTCGACGGGCCGGCCCCCTGCTTGGTCGGGACGGCGGTGACCAGGTACCCGAACACCCCGGCCGAGCCGGACGCCGGCGCCTGCCACTTCGCCTGCAGGGTGGCCGGCCCGGTCTGGGTCACGGTCAGCGCGGCCGGCGCCGACGGCTTGGCCGGCCACCGGACGGCGGCACCGGCCGGCGCGGTGACCCCCACGAACATCACGAACACCGCGAACAGCACCGCGCTCACGCGCTTCATCGCATCCCCCGGGATCAAGGTGAACGAGCTGTGTCCCGTTCGGGCGAATCGTAGGGGTTCGACCGTCCTTCGGGTCGAGTGTCTGGAAACGACACCTGCGCATCGTGATCGAATTTCACCCGATCGGACCACAGAAACGTCTGCGGAGCGCGGACCGGGACGTCACACGGTCACGCCAACGACAGCGCCAAGCCGTCCAGGATGTCGTGCTCGGAGACGGTCACGGTGGTGATCGGGCCCTGCGGGCGCCCCGCGGTGGCCGTGCCGACCAGGTCGAGCAGCTCGGCCAGGATGAGCGAGCCGCCGCCGATGACGTCGACCCGGCCGGGGTGCATGAAGGGCAGCACGGCCCGGTGCGCGCGGGTGGCCGCCAGCATGGTGTCGGCCACCCGCCGGACGTCCGCCGAGCCGATCTCCGAGAGGTGGATGACGGCCGGGTCGTACCGGGGCAGCCGCCGGGCCGCGGCGGCCACGGTGGTGGCGGTGCCGGACACCGCGATGAACCGGGCGGTGCGGGCGATCGGCTGCTGGGCCAGGCCACCGGTCAGCAGGCCGCGCGCCCAGTCCCGGGCCTCGGCGCGCTCGGCCGCGGTCGGCGGGTCACCGCGCAGGATGCGCTCGGTGATCCGGACGCAGCCCAGGTCCAGGCTCACCGCGCCGGTGAGCTCGGGCCGTCCGTCGACCACCGAGCCGGTGACCATCTCGGTCGAGCCGCCGCCGATGTCGACGACCAGGAACGGGCCGCCGGCCGGGTCGACGTCGCCGACGCCGCCGATGAAGGACAGCTCGGCCTCCTCCTGTCCGGTGATCACCTCCGGGTCCTGGCCGAGCGTCTCGCGGACCATGGCCACGAAGTCGGCGCGGTTCTGCGCGTCCCGGGTGGCCGAGGTGGCGGCCATCCGGACGAACTGGGCTCCGCAGGAGCGCAGCACGGCGGTGTAGTCGGCCAGCGCCCGCCAGGTGCGGTCCAGCGCCTGGGGCGCCAGTCGGCCGGTGGCATCCACCCCCTCGCCGAGGCGCACCACCCGCATCTCCCGGTGCACGTCGGTCAGCCGGCGTCGGCCGTCGGGTCCGGTGGCGATGTCGGCGACCAGCAGGCGGATGGAGTTGGTGCCGCAGTCGATGGCCGCCACCCGCACCGAGCCCGAAGTACTCACGGCGCCTCGTCCGGCTCGGACGGCGCGGCGTCCAGTCGGGCGCAGGCCGGCTCCCCGCGGAAGAACTCGCCCAGCCGGTCCACCGCCTCGTCGCCCAGCGGGTTGACCCCGCGACCGACGGCCAGCGAGTGGGCGACCAGCACGTGCAGGCACTTGACCCGGTCGGGCATGCCGCCGGCCGACACCGCGGTGCCCAGGTCGGTGATCGCGTTCCGTTCGGCCAGGTAGGCCTCGTGCGCCGCGCGGTACCGGGCGGCCAGGTCGTCGTCGGCGCCGAGCCGATCGGTCATCTCCCGCATCAGCCCGGCCGACTCCATCCGACTGACCGCGGCGTTGACGGCCGAGCAGCACAGGTAGTACAGGGTCGGGAACGGGGTGCCGTCCGGCAGTCGGGGCGCGGTCTGCAGCACGGCCGGCACCTGGTGGTCGCACCGGTACCGCACGGCCAGCACCCCGCGCGGCGGTCGGCCCAGCTCGCGGACCAGGGCGGCCCGGTCCGCCGAGGTCAACGGATCGGCGGTCGGTGCGGTCGTGCCCGGATCGGACACCGGCTCGGTCACGGGCTCAGCCACCGGGCTGCTCGGCCAGCGAGGACCCGCCCGAGCCGGCACCGGACGCGCCCGTGATGGCACCGGATGCCGTGACGTCGGTCCCGGCACCCGGCTGGCTGACCGTGTCCCACAGCTCCTGGTACCAGGGCAGCGACGGCTCCGGCGGCGCGGCCACGGTGGGTGCGGGCGCCTCCAGGCCAGGCGCGTAGACGGTGAAGACGGTCTCGCCCGGCGTCACCAGCTGCAGCCGGCGCCGGGCCTCGGTGCGCAGGTAGTCCGGGTCCTGCAGCGCGGCGATCTGCGCGTCAAGCGCATCCCGTTGCTCCTCGAGGTGCTGCTGCGCCTGGACGGACTCGGCCTGCGCGGCCTTCTGGTCCAGGTAGGAGCGCAGCGGGAAGGCCACGGCCAGGGCCACGGCGCACAGCACCAGGCCGAGCAGCGCCAACTGCCGGGCCAGGGCCGAGGTGCGCGGACGCGCCCCACCCGCCCGTCCGGCCGCGGGGGTGCCGGAGCGGGTCGAGGCGGTGGCGGTGCCGGGTCGGCCCGACGCGGGCCGGGACCCGGACCGACCGAGCCGGTCGCTGCGCCCCGCCGACCCGGAGCGGGCCGTGGGGGCGGCCGGCCGAGCACCGGCTCGGCCGTCCCGTCGAGGCGCAGCGACCATCAGCGGATCAGATTCCCGGGGTGAACCGCGGGAAGGCGAGCTCCCCGAGGTAGCGCGCCGCGTCACCGAGGTTCTCCTCGATGCGCAGCAGCTGGTTGTACTTGGCGACGCGGTCGGACCGGGCCGGCGCGCCCGTCTTGATCTGCCCGCAGCCGGTGGCCACGGCCAGGTCGGCGATGGTGGTGTCCTCGGTCTCGCCCGAGCGGTGGCTCATCATGCAGCGGTAGCCCGCGGCGTGGGCCAGGGTGACCGCGTCCAGGGTCTCCGACAGCGTGCCGATCTGGTTGACCTTGACCAGCAGGGCGTTGGCCGCGCCGCGGGAGATGCCCTCCTCGAGCCGCTCCGGATTGGTCACGAACAGGTCGTCGCCGACGAGCTGGATCTTGTCGCCGAGCGCGCCGGTGATCGAGACCCAGCCGTCCCAGTCGTCCTCGGACAGCGGGTCCTCGATCGAGACGATCGGGTAGTCGGACACCAGTTGTGTATAGAACGCGATGAGCTCGTCGGCCGAGTGCGACGCGCCCTCGAACTGGTAGGAACCGGCTGAGTGGAACTCGGTGGCGGCCACGTCCATGGCCAGCGCGATGTCGGTGCCCAGGGTGAACCCGGCCTGGCCGATGGCCTCGACGATGAGGTCCAGCGCGGCCCGGCTGTTGGCGACGGCCGGGGCGAACCCGCCCTCGTCGCCGAGCGCGGTCGACAGGCCGGCCTTCTTCAGCACCGCCTTGAGGCTGTGGTAGGTCTCGGCGCCCCAGCGCAGCGCCTCGCGGAACGTCGGCGCGCCGATCGGCGCGATCATGAACTCCTGCACGTCGACGCCGCTGTCCGCGTGCGCGCCACCGTTGACGATGTTCATCATCGGCACCGGCAGGATGTGCGCGTTCGGGCCGCCCAGGTAGCGGAACAGCTCCAGCTCGGCGGACTCGGCGGCCGCCTTGGCCACGGCCAGCGAGACGCCCAGGATGGCGTTGGCGCCGATCCGGCCCTTGTCGGGGGTGCCGTCCAGGTCGATGAGCTTCTGGTCGATGACGCGCTGCTCGATGGCGTCGTAGCCGATCAGCTCCGGGCCGATCTCGTCGAGCACGGCCTCGACGGCCTTCTGCACGCCCTTGCCGAGGTAGCGGGCGGAGTCGCCGTCCCGCAGCTCGACCGCCTCGTGCTCGCCGGTGGAGGCGCCCGACGGCACGGCCGCGCGGGCCAGCGAGCCGTCGTCCAGCGCCACCTCGACCTCCACGGTCGGGTTGCCCCGGGAATCGAGGATCTCGCGAGCGCCGATGAGTTCGATGGCCGCCACTGGGCACGTCCCTTCACTACGGGTCTGGGTGTTCGGCTGGGCTGGATGCCGTGGGCCTGGCGGCCGCACGGAGGTCGGGGTCGGCCGGCTCGCTGCCGCATGCAGCGGGCCGGCCCGGCGACGCCCACGACGGGACGAGCGCGCCGGCCCCAGCCTAGGGCCCGGCGTACCCACCGCCCGGACGGACCGGCCGGAGCCGGCCGGGTCCGGCCGGCTCGGAGCGGGGATCAGGTCAGCGCGCGCAGCTTGGGCAGGACCTGCTCGCCGTACAGCTTGAGGAAGCGGTCCTGGTCCGGCCCCGGGGCGTGGAAGACCAGGTGCTTGAAGCCCAGGTCGATGTAGTGCTTGATCCGCTCGACGTGCTCGTCGGCGTCGGTGGAGACGATCCAGCGGGAGGCCGCCTTCTCCACCGGCAGCGCGTCGGCCAGCCGCTGCATCTCGATCGGGTCCTCGACGCCGCTCTTCTGCTCCGGGGTCAGGGCCAGCGCGGCCCAGTGCCGGGTGTCCTGCAGGGCCCGGTCGGCATCGGTGTCGAACGACACCTTCATCTCGATGAGCAGGTCCAGGTCGTCCAGCGTGCGGCCGGCCTTGGTGGCGCCCTCGGTGAGCGCCGGGATGAGGGTGTCCCGGTAGAGCGAGTCCTGCTTGCCCGAGGTGGTGATGAAGCCGGACGCGATCCGGCCGGCCAGCCGGGTGGCGGCCGGGCCGGAGGCGCCGATGTAGACCGGCACCGGGACCTCGGGCTTGTCGTAGATGGTGGCCTTGTCGGTCTGGTAGTAGGTCCCCTCGAAGGTGACCCGGTCCTCCCGCCACAGCGTCTCGATGAGCTGGACGGCCTCCTTGAGCCGGGCGAACCGCTCCTTGCCCTCCGGCCAGGTCAGCCCGAGCGGCACCTCGTTCAGCGACTCGCCGGACCCGACGCCCAGGATGATCCGGCCCGGGTACATGCAGCCCAGGGTGGCGAAGGCCTGGGCGATGACCGCCGGGTGGTAGCGGAAGGTCGGAGTCAGCACCGACGTGCCGAGCAGGACCCGTTCGGTGCGGGCGCCGACGGCACCCAGCCAGGGCAGCGCCGCCGGGGCATGCCCGCCGTCGTGGCGCCAGGGCTGCAGGTGATCGGAGATGAACACCGAGTCGAACCCGGCCTGTTCGGCGGTGACGGCGAAGGCCGCCAGCTCGGTCGGTCCGAACTGCTCGGCGGAGGCCTTGTACCCGATGCGCACGGTCATGCTGTTCTCCTGGACTCGATCTCCTGCACCACGTACAGGGGGCGGACCGTCGGGTGTCGAGCCCGGCGCGACGGGCGCAACCCGGGGCGCCCCGCGGGCCCGCCGGCGGGACCCGCCCACCCTACGACGGGCGATCTCCGGCGCCGGACGGGGCGTCCGGCGCCGGACGGCCCGCCCGGGTCAGCACCGGATCGGCCGTCGGGTGGTCGGTCCGGCCGACCGTCCGGTCCGCGGCCGGTCCCGCGGGCCGGTCGACCACGTCGTCGACGACCTCATCGACGACCTGATCGACCACCTCATCGACGACGGACCGCACCACTGCGGCGATCTGGTCGGCCTCCACCAGGAACCCGTCGTGCCCGTGCTCGGAGGTGATGGTGACCAGTTCCCGGGTGGCCGGTGCGGTCGCGATGGTCCGTCCCTCGTCGGGGAGGTACAGCCGGTCGCTGTCCACCACCACCACGGTGAGGGCGGCGGTGATCCGGGCCAGCGCGGCGGTGACCCCGCCGCGGTCGCGGCCCACGTCGTGCCGGTTCATCGCCTCGGTCAGCGTCACGTAGCTGCCGGCGTCGAACCGGCCGACCAGCTTGGCCCCGTGGTGGTCCAGGTAGGACTGCACGGCGTAGCGACCACCGCGCAGCGGGTCCTCCCCCGGCTGCGCAGCTCGTCCGAACCGGGAGCCGAACTCGGTCGCGGACCGGTAGGTCGCCTGGGCGATCTGCCGGGCCACCGCCAGGCCGGCGTCCGGTCCGGGTCCCGGGTGGTAGTCGCCGCCGACCCAGTCGGGATCGGCCCGGATGGCGGCGAGTTGCGTGCTGCACCAGGCGATCTGATCGGCAGAGGCGGCAGCGGTGGTGGCGATGGCCAGGGCGGCGCGGACCCGGTCCGGCGCCCCGACCGCCCATTCCAGCACCCGCATGCCGCCCATCGACCCACCGATCACCGCGGCGAACTGCTCGATGCCGAGCGCGTCGGCCAGCGCCTGTTCGGCCCGGACCTGGTCGCGGATGGTCAGCGCCGGGAACCGCGATCCGTACGCCCGCCCGTCCGGCGCGGTCGACGACGGGCCGGTGCTGCCGCGGCATCCGCCGAGCACGTTGGGCGCGACGACGAAGTGCCGCGCCGGGTCGAGCGGCCGGGGGGGGGCCCGGCCCACGAGGCCCCCCCCCCGGGGGGGGGGGGGAGGGGCCCCCCCGCCCCCCCCCCCCCCGGGGGGGGGGGGGGCGGGGCCCCCCCCCCGGCCCCACCACGTGGGAGTCGCCGGTGAGGGCGTGCAGCACCAGGACGGCGTTGCTCCGCCGCTCGTCCAGCCGGCCCCAGGTCTGGAACGTCATCCGGACGTCGGGCAGGACCGCCCCACCGTCGGTGGTCAGCGCCCCGATGGACACCAGCCGCCGGTCGGTGCGGTCCCCGTACGCCCGGCCGGCCGGTGCTGCGGACATGGTCGGGACCGGCTCAGGCCGACGAGGCCGCCCGGAACCCGGCCTCCAGGTCGGCCAGGATGTCGTCGATGTTCTCGGTGCCCACGGCCAACCGGATCAGGCCCGGGGTGACGCCGGTGGTGAGCTGCTCGGCCGGGCTGAGCTGGCCGTGCGTGGTGGACGCGGGGTGGATGACCAACGAGCGCACGTCGCCGATGTTGGCCAGGTTGGTGAACAGCCGCAGCGAGTCGGAGAACTTGGCACCGGCGTCCACGCCGCCCTTGATCTCGAACGTCACGATGGGACCGCCACCGAGCGGCGAGTACCGCTGCTGCAGCGCGTGCCATGGGCTGGACGCCAGTCCCGGGTAGGACACCGACTCCACCTCGTCCCGCTCGGCGAGGAACTGCGCGACCCGGGTGGCGTTGGCGCTGTGCCGTTCCACCCGCAGCGACAGCGTCTCGATGCCCTGCGAGATCAGGAACGCGTTGAACGGCGAGATGGCCGGGCCGATGTCGCGCAAGCCCTGCAGCCGGGCCTTGAAGATGTAGGCGACGTTCGCCTTGAACAGCCCCTCCGGGCCGAGGTCACGACCCCAGGTGATGTTGTTGTAGCTCGGGTCCGGCTGGTTGAACCCGGGGAACCGCTCCGGCTCGGCCAGCCAGTCGAAGTTGCCGGAGTCGACGATGACGCCGCCGATGGCGGTGCCGTGCCCACCCAGGTACTTGGTCGCCGAGTGCACCACGATGTCCGCGCCGTGCTCGATCGGTCGGATGAGATACGGAGTCGGGACGGTGTTGTCGACGATCAGCGGCACGCCGACGGAGTGGGCCACGCCGGAGACCCCGGCGAAGTCCAGGACGTCCAGCGCCGGGTTGGAGATCGACTCACCGTAGAACGCCTTGGTGTTCGGCCTGGCCGCCGCCCGCCAGGATTCCAGATCGTCCGCATCCTCGACGAAGTCGACGTCGATGCCCAGCTTGGGCAGCGTGTAGTGGAAGAGGTTGTAGGTCCCGCCGTACAGCCGCGGCGAGGAGACGATGTGGTCGCCGGCCTGGGCCAGGGTCAGGATGGCCAGCGTCTCGGCGGACTGACCGGAGGCGGTCAGCAGCGCGCCGACCCCGCCCTCCAGGGACGCGATCCGGTCCTCGACCACCGCCTGGGTGGGGTTCATGATCCGGGTGTAGATGTTGCCGAGTTCCTCGAGCGCGAACAGCTTGCGGCCGTGTTCGGAGGAGTCGAACGCGTAGGACGTGGTCTGGTAGATCGGCAGCGCCCGCGCCTTGGTGGTCGGGTCCGGGGTCTGGCCGGCGTGGATCTGACGGGTCTCGAAGGCCCACTCGGGGCTGGGGTCCGGGGTGCTCATCTCGGGTTCATCTCCACGGCTGGGACGGTGTCGGGACGGGCGACCCACGTCGGGCCGGCCGGAGTACAGGGCCCGGACCGGCCCGCAGGACCGCGGCCGGAAGTGTATCGGGCGTCACGTTCCCGACTTCCGGGGACGTCACGGGCCGGTCCGGGGGACGCTCCCTGTGACCGGCGTCGCCGGTCGCCGGCGGAACTTCCCGGCCGCCCCGCACGCTCCCGTTCCGGCCCAGCGTCCGTCCCCAGGAGGTTCTCCCGTGCGCTCCCCCAGCACCGTGTCCGTCGCCTACCGGGTCGTCGCCGTGACGGAGGCGGTGACCTGGGTCGGTCTGCTGGTCGGGATGTTCTTCAAGTACATCGCCGAGACCGGGGACCTGGGCGTCACGGTGTTCGGGCCGATCCACGGGGCGGTGTTCGTCCTCTACCTGATCGTCACCCTGGTCGCGGCCCGGGCGTTGCGCTGGTCGCTGTGGACGACCCTGTTCGCGCTCGCGGCGTCGGTGCCGCCACTGGCCACGCTGATCTTCGAGGTCTGGGCCGAGCGGACCGGCCGGCTCGACCCCGCGCGGGCGGCCGGGACGGCGGTCCCGGCCGCCTGATCGACGCGTCAGCCGACGGTCAGCAGCCCCGCCGGGTCGCGGTACGCCAGGCCGTGCGCCTGGGCCACCGGCGCAGTCGTGAGCTCCCCGCGCACGGTGGACAGCCCCCGGGCCAGCGCCACGTCGTCGGCCGCCGCGCCCAGCACGCCGCGGTCCGCCACCTTGACCAGGTAGGGCAGGGTGGCCGAGGTCAGGGCCAGGGTCGAGGTGCGGGCGACCGCGCCGGGGATGTTGGCCACGCAGTAGTGCACGACGCCCTCCTCGACGTAGGTCGGGTCGGAATGCGTGGTGGGACGGCTGGTCTCGAAGCACCCACCCTGGTCGATGGCGATGTCGACGACCACACTGCCGGGCCGCATGCTGGCCACCATCTCCCGGGACACCAGCTTGGGGGCCTTGGCCCCGGGCACCAGTACGGCCCCGATGACCACGTCGGACTCGGCCACCGCGGCGGCGGTGCGGGCCCGGTTCGGCGTCACGAGATCCAGTCGGCCGCCGAAGATGTCGGACAGGTAGGCCAGCCGGGCCGGGCTGGTGTCCATCACCGTGACCAGCGCCCGCATGCCCGCGGCGATCTTGGCCGCCTCGGTACCGGACACCCCACCGCCGATGATGGTCACCCGGGCGGCCGGCGTCCCGGGCACCCCACCGAGCAGGATCCCGGCGCCGCCCGCCGGGCTCTCCAACGCGTGCGCAGCGGCCTGCACGGCCATCCGGCCGGCCACCTCGCTCATCGGGGTCAGCAGCGGCAGCTTGCGGTCGTCGGTCTGCACCGTCTCGTAGGCGATGGAGTCGATGCGGCGCTCCAGCAGGAACTCGGTGAGCTCCTGGTCCGCGGCCAGGTGCAGGTAGGTGAACAGCTGCTGGCCCTCGCGGAAGCGGTGGTACTCGGCCGGCACCGGCTCCTTGACCTTGACGATCAGGTCAGCCGCGGCGAACACCGCGTCGGCGGAGTCGACCAGGGTGGCCCCGGCCGCCGCGTACTCGGTGTCGGAGAACCGGGACCCGACGCCGGCGCCGCGCTCCACCACCACCTGGTGGCCGTGGTGCACCAGCTCGTGCACGCCGTCCGGCTGCACCGACACCCGGTTCTCGTTGTCCTTGATCTCCTTGGGCACCCCGACGACCAGTCGCGACATTCCTGTTCCCCTCTCCGATGTCTCGTCCGTCCCCGACGGCAGCACCTGCGGCGTCACAGCTGGGCCCAGGCGTCGGTGAGCACCGTGCGCATGGCCGCCTCGATCTGGTCGAACTCGGCCGGCCCACAGATCAGCGGCGGCGCGAACTGGACCACGGCGTTGCCGCGGTCGTCGCAGCGGCAGTAGACGCCGGCCTCCCACATCCCGGGGGCGACGACGCCGCGCAGGATCCGCTCGCAGTCGTCGCGACTGAACGGCTCCTTGGTCGCCCGGTCGCGGACCAGCTCCACCGACCAGAAGTACCCGGCGCCGCGCACGTCCCCGACGATGGGCAGGTCCAGCAGCTGCTCCAGGGTGCGGCGCAGCGTGTCCTCGTGGCGCCGCACGTGGCCCAGCAGGTCGTCCCGCTCGAACAGGTCCAGGTTGGCCAGCGCCACCGCGCAGGCCACCGGATGCCCGCCGAAGGTGTACCCGTGCGGGAAGGTCACAGTGCCCCGGCTGAACGGCTCGAAGATCCGGTCCGAGATGATCGCCGCCCCCAGGGCCGCGTACCCCGAGGTGAGACCCTTGGCGCTGGTGATGATGTCGGGCTGGTACCCGAATCGTTCGGCGCCGAACATGGCGCCCAGCCGGCCGTACGCACAGATCACCTCGTCGGAGACCAGCAGCACGTCGTGCCGGTCGCAGATCTCCCGCAGCCGCTCGAAGTACCCGGGCGGTGGCGGGATCGACCCGCCGGCGTTCTGCACCGGTTCGACGAACACCGCGGCCACCGAGTCGGGCCCCTCGGCCAGGATGGCCTCCTCGACGCGGTCGGCGGCCCATCGCCCGAACGCCTTCTCGTCGTCGGCGAACGGCTCCGGGGCGCGGTAGAAGTCGGTGTTCGGCACTCGGAAGGTGCCCGGCACCAACGGTTCGAACGCGTGCTTGAAACCCGGGACCCCGGTGATGGACAGCGCTCCCTGGGTGGTGCCGTGGTAGGCCACGGCGCGGCTGATCACCTTGGTCTTGTTCGGCCGGCCGGTCAGCTTGAAGTACTGCTTGGCCACCTTCCAGGCCGTCTCGACGGACTCGCCGCCGCCGGACGAGAAGAAGACCTTGTTCAGGTCGCCGGGAGCGAGCGCGGCCAGCCGGTCGGCCAGTTCGATGGCCGGCGGCGTGGCGTAGGACCAGATCGGGAAGTACGGCAGCGTCCGCAGCTGCCGGTCCGCGGCCACCGCCAGTTCCTCACGGCCGTACCCGGCCTGCACGACGAAGAGCCCGGACAGCGCGTCCAGGTAGCGCTTGCCCTTGGTGTCGAACAGGTACGCCCCCTCGCCGCGGGCGACCACCGGCACCGGGTCGGTCGCGGCGCTGCCCATCCGGGTGAAGTGCATCCACAGGTGGTCGGCGGCCCCGGAGTCGGGCGCCGATGCGTGGTCGGCGGCGATCATGCTCATGACGGGGATCCTCTCGGCAGCGGGTCCGGGCACGCATCCGGGGAACGGTCCGCCACGGCGACGCGCACCGCCGATTCTGCCGCCGGTCGGGGTCGGGCGACGGCCCGACACCCGCCGGTCGATCAGCCCGTGGTCGCCTCGGCGTCGGCCTCGGGGGCGGCATCGGATCCGGGGTGACCGGCCGGGTCCGCCGCCTGCAACGCGGCGGCATGGGCACGGGCGACCGCCCGCAGCGCGGTCTCCGGATCCTCGCCCCGGGCGCCGGCGGCGTAGGCGATGCGGAACAGCTCGCCACCCACGCCGGGGTCCTCGGGCAGCGGCACCTCGACGTCGAACTTCGCGGCCCGGGCGCCGAGCTTGCCGGCCAGCGCGGCGGCCGGCTGCCCCAGGGCCACGCCCGACAGCACCCGGCCGCGACCGCGCTCGCCGGCCTTGAGCTGGTCCCAGCGCACCTGCTGGTCGGACGCCGACAGCACCGGCTGGGCCGAGCCGGCGTCGTCGGCCGGGGCGGACTCGTCGCCGACACCGAAGACGTGCGGGTGCCGCCGGACCAGCTTGCCGACCAGATCACCGGCCACGTCGTTGATGTCGAACGGATCGTCCGGGTCCTCCTCGGCGATCCGCGCGTGGAACAGCACCTGCAGCAGCACGTCACCGAGTTCCTCACGGACGGCCGCGCGGTCGCCGCGCTCGACCGCGTCGACGAGCTCGTAGCACTCCTCGACCAGGTAGCGCAGCAGACTGACGTGCGTCTGCTCGGCGTCCCACGGGCAACCGCCGGGCGACCGCAGCCGGTTCATCACCGCCACCGCCTGGAGCAGCCGAGGGGTCGCCGCGCCGGAGTCGCTGCTGTCCCAGCCGTCCACCGTGCCCGCGTGTTCCGGATCCACCCTTGCTCCCTCCGCCCGTGTCCGAGGCACGCTACCCAGCGACCGGGCCGGCGGTCCCGGCGGGCAGTCCCCTCAGGCGGTCCTGTCGGCAGTCCCGTCGGCAGTCCCGTCGGCACGGTCGCGCGACCTCACCCGGACCCTTCGAGGCCGCTGCCAGGATGGCGCCATGCCACCAGCTCCGTTCGAGGTCCTCGTCGTCTGCACCGCGAACCTGTGCCGCTCGCCGATGGCGGAGCGGTTCCTGGGCGCGGCGCTGCAGGAGCTCCAGGAGCAGGGCGTCGGAACGGAGGGGGCCACGGGCTGGACGGTGCGGTCGGCGGGGACCCGGGGGTTCCAGGACCAGCCGATGCACCCGTTGAGCGAGCAGGTCCTGACCGAGCGGGGCGCCTCCGCCGACGGATTCCGGTCGCGGCCGATCACCGCGGAGATGGTGCGGTCGTCCGGTCTGGTGCTGACCGCCGCCCGGGAGCACCGCGCCGCGGTCGTCCAGCTGGTGCCGGCGGCGGTGCGGCGGACCTTCACCCTCCGCCAGTTCGCCCGGCTGTGCGGTGCGGTCCCGCCGATCCCCGCCGACGACCCGCAGGGCTCGGGCAAGCGCCTGGTGACCGAGGCACTGCTGGCGCGCAGTGATGTCCAGCCGGTCGGCGGCGACCTCGACGACCTGGCCGACCCGATCGGTCAGCCGGTCGAGAGTTTCCGTCGCTGCGCCGATCTCGTCCATGAGGCAGTGGCGGCGATCGTCGCACCGCTGCGTCGGTGACCCCGCCGGACGATCCGGGGAGGGGCACCGTCCCGGATCGCCCCCGGTCACGCCGACAGCGGGCGGTCGACCGCACACTCGGCGTCGGTGCGACGACCGCCGGCCGGGGCCCGACGTCCCGCGACGACGCGCACGGTCCGGGACGCCCGCCCCAGCACCGAGGGCGCATCCTCGGCCGTCGGCGCAGCGGACGGCGTTACCACGGCCTCGGCACACCAGACGGCGACCGCACCGGCCCGGACGGCTGACCTGGTGAACCGCAGGACGTTCCGGTCGCCGTCCGCACGCTGCCGGAACCGCAGCGACGCCGAACGGACGAACTCCCGGTCGAGCAGGAGGTTGCCGGCGGGCGCCGACCGGACGCGGGTGCCGGTCGATGCCGATCGTCGGATCGCTCGCACGCCGGACGCGGGTCGGGTGTCGTCGGACGCCACCGGGCCGGCAACGACATCGGCCCGTGCGGCGCGGTAGGTCGCCAGCAACCGGGCGAGCCACTGGTGGGCCGGCCGGTGCCCGTCGCCCACGAACACCAGGACGTCCCGGCCGTCGGTGCGGTCGAGCACGTCGTCGTGGGCCGCCGCCACACTCGCCCCCGGGGCGTGGACGATCTCGACCGGTGAGCACCACGGCTCGGAGTCGGTCAGGCCGGCGTCCCGTGCCGCCGTCAGGGCGGTCGCCGCGCCACCCTCCGTGCTCCGATCGAGCACCAGCACGCGGCAGTCCCGGGTGAAGCCCCAGCGGGTGATGTCGGCTGCCTGGGCCATGACGTCGGCGATCGTGTTGCCCAGTCCGTCCGACCGTCCGTCGGTCACGATGGCGACGGTGACCGACGGCATGCCGGACCGGCGACCGGCCGGGTCCGGCCGCAGCGTGGGGCGCGGCCCGGCGTCACCGGCGGGCTCGGCGGCCACCGGGAGCCCGTCGACCGCGTCCGTGTGCAGCCCGTGTCCGATCGACACCGTGGTCACTGGTCCTCCCGCCGCCCACGACCCGGCCCTGCGCCGGTTGGAGCACGCTGACGGTAACGCAAGGTGACGCTGCGAGGGATCGATCCCGGTGAAACGGGCAGAGATCACTCGATCGATGCGCCGATCGAGTCGACGATCCACCATCAGCGCCGTTGGATCGTCGTAACGAGGAATCTCTCTGTCCGGTCTTCCGACCGGCGGGGCACGCCACCCTGTTGCCGGACATCGGGCCGTCACAGCGGTGCGGGACCATCGGGGGCATGACCGAGGTGTTGCGTGAGACCGACAGCGGCGAGATCGACGGATCGGACGGTCGGAGCCGGGAACGCTGGGACGACGCCGGATCGGCCGACCTGCGCGCCGACGTCCGCCGGGTGGGCACTCTGCTGGGTGAGACCCTGGTCCGGCAGCACGGACAGGACCTGCTCGACCTGGTCGAACGCGTGCGGGCGCTGACCAAGCAGGCCCAGGACCACGAGCAGCGCGCGGCCGCCACCGCCGAGGTGCGTGCCCTCCTGGCCGAGCTGCCGATCGGGACGGCCAACCGGGTGGTCCGGGCCTTCGCCACCTACTTCCACCTGACCAACGCGGCCGAACAGGTGCACCGGGTGCGGGCACTGCGGGCCCGGCCCGCCGACCAGGGCCACCTGACCACCGCCATCGCCGAGGTCGCGGCCGAACTCGGTCCGGACGAGCTCACCCAGGCCATCCGGGAGCTGTCGGTCACCCCGGTGTTCACCGCCCACCCCACCGAGGCCAGCCGTCGTTCGGTGTTGACCAAACTGCGGCGGCTGGCCGACGTGCTGGCCGAGCCGACGCCCGCCGGCAGCTCCGCCCGTCGCCGTCAGGACCGCGAGCTCGCCGAGCTGGTCGACCTGATCTGGCAGACCGACGAACTGCGGCAGGTGCGGCCCACGCCGGTGGACGAGGCGCGCAACGCCATGTACTACCTGGACACCATCCTGGGCCAGACGCTGCCGGCACTCACCGCCGACCTGGCCGCCGAGCTGCGGGAGCGCGGTGCGGAGCTCGACGCGGAGGCGGTGCCGCTGTCGATGGGCACGTGGATCGGCGGGGACCGTGACGGCAATCCGAACGTGACCGCCTCGGTCACCCGCGAGATCCTGCAGCTGCAACACCGTCTCGCCCACGACGTCGCGGTCCGGGCGATCGACGAGGCGATCAGGATGCTGTCCAGCTCGGTGGACATCGTGGCCGTCTCTCCCGCCCTGCTCGCCTCCGTCGAGCAGGACCTGGCCCGACTGCCGCGACTGGACCCGCGGGTCAAGGAACTCAACCGGGCGGAGCCGTACCGGCTGAAGCTGACCTGCGTCAAGGCCAAGCTGATCAACACGGCGGCCCGGGTGGCCGGCGACCGCCAGCACGAGCCCGGGCGTGACTACGCCGACCGGGCCGAGCTGCTGGCCGATCTGGCCGTGGTGCACGACTCCCTGGTCGAGCACGCCGGCGAGCTGGCCGCCGGTGGGGTGCTGGCCACGGTGCGCCGCACGCTGGCCGCGGTCGGTCTGCACGCCGCCACCATGGACATCCGCGAGCACGCCGACGCGCACCATCACGTGATCGGCCTGCTGCTCGACCGTCTCGGCGAACTGCCTGGACCGTACGAGCAGCTCCCCCACGCGCAGCGGCGGGACGTGCTGGCCGCCGAACTGGCCTCGCGCCGGCCGCTGGCCGGGCGGTTCCCCGCGCTGGACGCCGACGCCGAGCGGACCGCGTCGGTGTTCGACGAGATCCGCCGGGCCCAGGCCACCTACGGCCCGGAAGTGATCCGCACGTACATCATCTCGATGACCAAGGGCAGCGACGACGTGCTCGCGGCGGTGCTGCTGGCCCGCGAGGCGGGACTGGTCGACCTCCAGGGCGATCCGGACGTGCGAGGCCGGGAACCGTTCGCCGCCATCGGGTTCGCACCGCTGCTCGAGACGGTCGAGGAGCTGCGCCACTCCGGTGACGTGCTGGACGAACTGCTGTCCGAACCGAGCTACCGGGAACTCGTGCGGCTGCGCGGCGACACCCAGGAGGTCATGCTCGGCTACTCGGACTCCAACAAGGACGCCGGCATCACCACCAGCCAGTGGGAGATCCACAAGACGCAGCGCCGGCTGCGGGACGTCGCGGCTCGGCACGGTGTCTCACTGGTGCTGTTCCACGGCCGCGGTGGCAGTGTCGGCCGGGGCGGCGGGCCGACCTACGACGCGATCCTGGCCCAGCCGCACGGCGCGCTGGACGGCGCCATCAAATTCACCGAGCAGGGCGAGGTGATCAGCGACAAGTACGCGCTGCCCGAGCTGGCTCGGGAGAACCTCGAGCTCACCCTGTCCGCCACGCTGCGCGCGTCCACCCTGCACCGTGGGCCCCGGCAGGACGCCGACGAGCTGCGCCGGTGGGACGAGGTGATGGAGACGGTCAGCGACGCCGCCTTCGCCACCTACCGCCGGCTCATCGACGACCCCGAACTGCCGGCCTACTTCCTGGCCTCCACCCCGGTGGAACAGCTCGGGTCGCTGAACATCGGCTCGCGACCGTCCCGCCGGCCGGACTCCGGGGCCGGGCTGGGCGGGTTGCGGGCCATCCCCTGGGTGTTCGGCTGGACTCAGTCGCGGCAGATCATCCCCGGCTGGTTCGGGGTCGGCTCCGGCCTGCGTGCGGCCCGGGAGTCCGGCTCCGGTGAGCTGCTCGACCGGCTGCACGACCGGTGGCACTTCTTCCGGACGTTCCTGTCCAACGTGGAGATGACCCTGGCCAAGGCCGACATGGGCATCGCCGCGCTCTATGTCGACGCGTTGGTGCCGTCCGGGCTGCACCGGCTGTTCGACCAGATCCGCGCCGAGCACGAGCTGACCATGACCGAGGTGCTCCGCCTCACCGGCGGGCGGCGGCTGCTCGACGGCCAGCCGGTGCTGCAGGGCACCCTGGCCGTGCGCGAGCCGTACCTGGCGCCGATCTCCTACCTGCAGGTCGACCTGCTGGCGCGCATCCGGGCCGCAACCACGACCGAGGAGATCGACCCGCAGCTGCAACGCGCGATGCTGGTCACCGTCAACGGGGTCGCCGCGGGCATGCGGAACACCGGGTGAGCCGGGCCACCGTCGACGCAGCGACAGCTCACACCCGTTCGGGAGTCGGTACGCCTACGATCGAGGCGCCGGAGGGGGTCCGGCGAACCATCGTCCGGCCCGTCGGGGGCCCGTGTGCTACGGAGATGCCATGACCACCATGACCGTCATCGGCTGCGGCTACCTGGGCGCGGTGCACGCCGCGTGCATGGCCCAGTTGGGACACGACGTGGTCGGTGTCGACGTGGACGCCGCCAAGATCGCGCTACTGAACAAGGGGCAGACGCCGTTCTACGAGCCCGGCTTCGAGGCCGTGCTGGCCGAGGCCCTGGAGTCCGGGCGGTTGTCGTTCAGCACCGACATGTCGGCCGCCTCCGGGCGCTCGGTGCACTTCGTGTGCGTCGGCACCCCGCAGAAGCGCAACGAGTACGCGGCCGACATGGCCTACGTGGACGCCGCGGTGCACGCCCTGCTACCGCACCTGTCCCCCGGCGACCTGGTCGTCGGCAAGTCGACGGTCCCGGTGGGCACGGCCGCCCGGCTGGCCGAGCTGGTGGCCCGGACGCAGCCGGAGGCGGCGCTGGCCTGGAACCCCGAGTTCCTGCGGGAGGGCTTCGCGGTCGAGGACACGCTGCATCCGGACCGGCTGGTCTACGGCATCCCGTCCGGCGCCTCGGGTGAGTGGGCGCAGGCCCGGCTCGACGAGGTGTACGCCACCCCGCTGCAGGCCGGCACGCCCCAGGTCGTCACCGACTACGCCACCGCCGAGCTGGTCAAA
This sequence comes from Nakamurella leprariae, assembly GCF_016918035.1. GTDB lineage: Bacteria > Actinomycetota > Actinomycetes > Mycobacteriales > Nakamurellaceae > Nakamurella > Nakamurella leprariae. The sequence continues at coordinate 49,057 of NZ_JAERWK010000020.1, forward strand.
GCGGCGGCCAACTCGTTCCTGGCCACCAAGATCTCGTTCATCAACGCGATGGCCGAGGTGTGCGAGGCCAGCGGTGCCGACGTCACCCAACTGGCCGACGCCATCGGCTACGACGCGCGCATCGGGCGCCGGTTCCTCAACGCCGGGCTGGGCTTCGGCGGCGGCTGCCTGCCCAAGGACATCCGGGCGTTCATGGCCCGCGCCGGGGAGCTGGGCGCCGACCAGGCCCTGGCCTTCCTCCGGGAGATCGACTCGATCAACATGCGGCGCCGGGTGCGCATGGTCGACCTGGCCCGCGAGGTGTGCGGCGGGTCGATCGTCGGCCGCCGGGTGGCCGTGCTGGGCCTGGCCTTCAAGCCGAACAGCGACGACATCCGCGACTCCCCCTCCCTGAACGTCGCCGCCCAGATGCGGCTGCAGGGTGCGTCGGTGGTGTGCACCGACCCGCAGGCGGTGGAGAACGCGCAGCGGGCGTGGCCGGACCTGACCTACGCGAGCACGGCCGAAGAGGCCGCTGCCGGCGCCGACCTGGTGCTGGTGCTCACCGAGTGGGACCAGTACCGCAACCTGGACCCCGAGGTGTTCGGCGCCGTGGTGGGCCGGCGCCGCATCCTGGACGGCCGCAACGCCCTCGACCCGGTGGCGTGGCGCGCGGCCGGCTGGACCTACCGAGCGCTGGGCCGCCCCTGAGGCGGAGAGCGCTGAGCTGACGGGGCCGAGGGCCGGCCACACAGTCCAGCCGCCGCGACAGCAGCTCCGGCGTCAGCGCACCCCGACCGTCGCGGGGGTGAGCTCGTCCAGCAGCGTGTTGATCCAGTCGATCAGCTGGGCGTCGCGCATCGGCGGGGCGCCGAGCCGGTCCGACTCCTGCGGCGCGCGCAGGGTCAGCGTGCTGGTCAGCTCGCGGTACCGGCTGCCCGGGTAGCGCCGGGTGATCCGCATCTGCGCCGATTCCGGCAGGGTCAGCGGTGAGAGCTTGAGACCGGCACTGGTGATGACGATCTCGCCGATCCGCAGAGTGCGTGCCCGTTGCCGCAGCAGCGCCACGCCGAGCAGGTTGGTGACCTGGTCGGAGTACGGCCCGTACCGGTCGACGAGCTCGGCGCTGACCGCCTCGATGTCCGCCGGTGACGTGGCCGCGGCGATGCGGCGGTAGGCGTCCAGCCGCAGCCGCTCCGCCGGGATGTAGTCGTGCGGCAGGTTGGCGTCGATCGGCAGCTCGATCCGGACCTCGATCGGCTCCTCCTCGACCACCTCCTCGCCGCCGGCTGCCTTGGCCTGCCGCTTGAACGCGGTGACCGCCTCGCCGACCAGCCGGACGTACAGGTCGAACCCCACGCCGGCGATGTGACCGCTCTGCTCGGCGCCGAGGATGCTGCCGGCGCCACGGATCTCGAGGTCCTTCATGGCCACCGCCATGCCCGCGCCCAGGTCGGCGTGCTGGGCGATGGTGGCCAACCGGTCATGCGCAGTCTCGGTCAGCGGCTTGTCCGCCGGGTACAGGAAGTATGCGTATCCGCGTTCCCGGCCACGACCGACCCGGCCACGCAACTGGTGCATCTGGGACAGCCCGAGGATCTCGGCGTGGTCGACGATGAGCGTGTTGGCGTTCGAGATGTCCAGCCCGGTCTCGACGATCGTGGTGCAGACCAGCACGTCGAAGTCACGCTGCCAGAACCCGTTGATCACCTTCTCGAGCATGTCCTCGTTCATCTGCCCGTGCGCGATGGCGATCCGCGCCTCCGGCACTGCCTCCCGCAGCTGCTTGGCCACGTTCTCGATGTCGGAGACCTTGTTGTGCACGAAGAACACCTGGCCGTCGCGGAGCAGCTCGCGCCGCACCGCCGCCGCCACCAGCTGCTGGTCGAAGACGCCGACGTAGGTCAGGATCGGGTGCCGTTCCTCCGGCGGGGTCGCGATGGTCGACATCTCCCGGATGCCGGCCAGGCTCATCTCCAGCGTCCGCGGGATCGGGGTGGCCGACATGGTCAGCATGTCGACGTGCGCCCGGAGCGCGGTGATGTGCTCCTTGTGCTCGACGCCGAACCGCTGCTCCTCGTCCACGATGACCAGACCCAGGTCCTTGTAGCGGACGCTCGGCTGCAGCAGCCGGTGGGTGCCGATGACGATGTCCACGCTGCCGTCGGCCAGCCCGGCGATCGTCGCCTTCGACTCGGCCGGGTCGGTGAACCGGGACAGGCCGCGGACGACGACCGGGAAGCCGTTCATCCGGGTGCTGAAGGTGTTCAGGTGCTGCTGGGCCAGCAGCGTCGTCGGCACCAGGATGGCGACCTGCTTGCCGTCCTGCACCGCCTTGAACGCGGCCCGCACCGCGATCTCGGTCTTGCCGTAGCCGACGTCGCCCGAGATCACCCGGTCCATCGGGACCGCGCGCTCCATGTCCTGCTTGACCTCGTCGATGGCGGCCAGCTGGTCCGGCGTCTCGGTGAACGGGAAGGCGTCCTCCAGCTCCCGCTGCCACGGGCTGTCCGGCGCGAACGCGTGCCCGGGGGCCGAGGCCCGCGCGGCGTACAGCTGCACCAGCTTGGCCGCGATCTCCCGGACCGCCTTGCGGGCCCGGCCCTTGGTCTTGGCCCAGTCACCGCCGCCCAGCTTGTTCAGCGTCGGCACCTCGCCGCCGACGTACCGGGACAGCAGGTCCAGCGCGTCGGTCGGCACGAACAGCCGGTCCCCCGGCTGGTTGCGCTTGCTCGGCGCGTACTCGACGACGAGGTACTCGCGGGTGGCGCCGCCGGTGGTGCGCTGCACCAGGTCGACGTACTTGCCGATGCCGTGCTGGGCGTGCACCACGAAGTCGCCGGGCTTGAGCGACACCGGGTCGACGGCGTTGCGGCGCCGACTGGGCATCCGCGCGCCCGGCGTGGCCCCGTCGGCCGGCCCGCGACCGCCGGTGAGGTCCGCCTCGGTCAGCACGGTGAGACCCGACCCAGCCAGCACGAACCCGTGGTCGAGCCGACCGCAGGACACCGTCACCACCTCGGGCCGCAGGAACTCCGGCGCCGGGGCGCCCTCCAGCAGCCGAACGCCGATCTCGGCCTCGGTGAGCCGTTCCCGGGCGCGCTCCGCGGTGCCCTGACCGCCCACGACCAGCACCGTCGGCCGGCCGTCGGTGATGCGCTGCCGGATGTCGGCCAGCACCGCGTCGAAGTCGCCGCGGTAGAGCGGGGCGGGCAGCACCGCCGGCTCACCCGGCTCCTCGTCGGCGCCGTCCGGATCAGCGGGGTCGCCGGAGTCGAACGGAGTGACCCGCCACAGCGGCAGGTCGCGGTCGCGGATGAGGTCGAAGACCTCACCCAGCGGCCGGTAGGCCGACGCGCCCAGGTCGATCGGCGCCTGCCCGCCGGTGGCGGCGGCCATCCAGGACGCGGCCAGGAACTCGTTGCCGGTCCGCACCAGGTCGTCGGCCCGGGTGCGGATCCGTTCCGGGTCGGCCAACAGCACGTGCGTGCCGGCCGGCAGCAGGTCCGGCAGCACGACCAGGTCACCGGGGACCAGCACCGGGATGAGCGACTCCATGCCCTCGACCCCGACGCCCTGGCTGATCTTCTCGAGCATCTCGGTCAACGACGGGTCGCCGGTGTTGCCGGCGGCCAGGGCGGCGGCCCGCTCCCGCACGTCGTCGGACAGCAGGATCTCCCGGCACGGCGACGCCACCAGCGCCTCGACCGTGCCCAGCGAGCGCTGGTCGGTGACGGCGAAGGAGCGCAGGTCGGCGACCTCGTCGCCGAAGAACTCGACCCGCACGGGGTGCTCGGCGGTGGGCGGGAAGACGTCGAGGATGCCGCCGCGGACGGCCAGCTCGCCGCGCCGCTCGACCATCTCGACCCGGCTGTAGGCCAGCTCGACGAGCCGGTCGACGACGGCCCCGAGGTCGGTCTCCTGACCGACCCGCAGCTCGACCGGCTCCAGGTCGCCCAGCCCGGGCGCCATCGGCTGGATGAGCGAGCGGATGGTGGTGACCAGCACGGCGGGGGCGCCGGCCGGGTCCGTCTCCGGATGGGTCAGCCGGCGCAGCGCGGCCAACCGACGGCCGACGGTGTCGGCCCGCGGCGACAGGCGCTCATGCGGCAACGTCTCCCAGGACGGGAACATGGCGACGCGGTCGTCACCGATGAGGTCGGCCAGGGCGGCCTGGGCGATCTCGGCCTCCCGGCCGGTGGCCACCACCAGGGTGACCGGCACCGCGGGACGCTCCGCGTCCCCGAGGTCCGAGCCACGGTCCGAGCCCAGCGCCAGGGCTGCCGCCAGGAACGGCCGCAGCGACGCCGGTGCCACCACCCGCCGTCCGGGTCGACCGACGTCGGCCAGCACCGACCGCAGGTACGGATCCTCGGTCACCGCGTCGAGCAGTCCGGTCAACACCCCGGGGGCCGTTGCCGCTGAGACAGTTGCGGCCGAGACAGTTGCGGCCGAGACATGGGACAAGCGTCACTCTCCTGGAAGCCACTGCGGACGCCGGCGGCCGGCAGCGGCGGCCCGGCGGCGGCGCACCCGTCCGGGCACGCCAAGAACCCCCCGTCCACGGATGACGAGGGGTTGCTCAGCGACCAGGGTACGCGGGGCCGGCGGGATCGGGCGGTCCGGTCAGGCGGGCGGGATCAGTGGCCCATCTCGTCGGCGGTGGCCTGGATCCGGGCCAGCCGCTGGGCGTTGGGCCAGCGCACCTTGGTGGCCCAGCCGAACCGCTCGAACGCCCAGATGACGCGGGCCGAGATGTCGAGCTGGCCGCGGAGCACGCCGTGCCGGGCGCAGGTCGGGTCGGCGTGGTGCAGGTTGTGCCACGACTCGCCGAAGCTCAGCAGCGCGAGCGGCCAGAAGTTGGCCGACTTGTCGCGCGAGGAGAACGGCCGTTCGCCGATCATGTGGCAGATCGAGTTGACCGACCAGGTGACGTGGTGCAGCAGCGCCACCCGGACCAGTCCGGCCCAGAAGAACGCGGTCAGCGCACCTGACCACGACCAGGTGACCAGACCGCCGATGACACCGGGGCCGACGATCGAGATGATCGTCCAGACCCAGAAGTACTTGTTGATCCGCGCGATGTCCTTGTCGGCCAGCAGATCCGGCGCGAAGCGCTGCTGATTGGTCATGTCGCGGTCGAAGATCCAGCCCATGTGCGCGTGCCAGAAGCCCTTGGCCAGCGCGGGGACCGACGTGCCGTACAGCCACGGGGAGTGCGGATCGCCCTCGCGATCGGAGAACGCGTGGTGCCGGCGGTGGTCGGCCACCCAGATGATCACCGGACCCTGCACGGCCATCTGGCCGGTCGCGGCCAGGGCCATGCGCAGCCCTCGGTTGGCCTTGAAGGAGCCGTGCGTGAAGTACCGGTGGAATCCGACCGTGATGCCCAGGCCGGAGATGACGTAGAACACCGCCGCGATGATGACGTCGGTCCAGGACAGGAAGCCCAGGCCCCAGGCCACCGGGATGGCCGCGATCAACGCGAGCAGCGGGATGACCGAGAACGCGTAGACGGCCATCTGGGCCGCCCACTGCCGCTGCCCGACCGTGACCGGCTTGGGCGCCGGCTTACCGGTCGGCGGCTCCGTCGCGCTCCCCGTCCCGGCGGTGGTGCCGCCGGTTCCGGTGGGGACCGCCTCGGACATCGGAACAGCGGTCGGATCGGCGACAGCACTGGACTGGGGAGGTGTCATGGTCCCTCTCGGGGGGCTCAGGGGGGCCGGTCGGGTTGACCCTAACGCAACGGTCGACTGTAGTGAGGATGCCCTAACTCGGCGATCCGCCGCTGGGAAGGCCCGCGCCCCGTCGCGGCGACCACCCGCGCTGCGTGGAGGCCGTGCGAGAATGGCCGCGCAGTCCGCCGTGGTGTAACGGCAGCACCTCGGATTTTGGTTCCGATGGTTCAGGTTCGAATCCTGGCGGCGGAGCGCTGCCGCTCGTCCTCCCCGTCCAGTGTGCCGGACACCGCGACCGGCGCGGGTCGACCGGCCCGCCACTTCCGAGGCTCGTCACCCATTGCGACCGGTTGATGACATCCTGCCATCGTGGTGACGCCGCGCACGCTCCGTGCGGGCCGTCCCGTCGCTGCCTACGATCCGTCGGGCAGCACCCGCGTGCACCCCGCCAGCCGCACCCGAGCCCGTCCAGGAGCGTCCATGAGCACCCCCGACCGCGCCGGACCGTCCGTCGAGGCATCCGTCGAGGCATCCGTCGAGGCATCCGCTCCGACCGTCGTGATCCTCGCCGCCGGCGCCGGTACCCGGATGAAGTCCTCCCGGCCCAAGGTCCTGCACCCGCTGGCGGGCAAGCCGCTGCTGTGGCACGCGGTGCGTGCCGCAGCGGCGGTCCGGCCGGCCCGCATCGTGACCGTGCTGGGGCACGGCCGCGAGCAGGTGGCCGAGTACCTGGCGTCCGCCGACGACCTCCGGACGGACGGCACCGAGCTGCTGCACGCCGTGCAGGAGCGACAGCTCGGCACCGGCCACGCCGTGGGGGCGGCGCTGGCCACCACCGGCACGCTCACCGGCACGGTGCTGGTGACCATGGGCGACGTCCCGATGCTGCGCGCGGAGACGCTGCAGGCCCTGGCCCGGCAGCACGCCGACCAGGGCAACGCGGTCACCGTGCTCACCGCGGTGGTGCCCGACCCGACCGGCTACGGACGGCTGGTGCGGGACGCCGACGGCGCCCCGGTCGGCATCGTGGAGCACAAGGACGCCACCGCCGAGCAGCGGCAGATCCACGAGGTGAACTCGGGCGTCTACGCCTTCGACGGCGCGGTGCTGACCGATGCACTGGCCCAGGTCGGCTCGTCCAACGAGCAGGGCGAGCAGTACCTCACCGACGTGCTGGCCATCGCCCGCCGACAGGGTCACCGGGTCGGCGCCGTCCCGGCCGACGACCCGGCCGAGATCGAGGGCGTCAACGACCGGGTGCAGCTGGCCGCCATGGCTGCGGAGCTGAACGCCCGGTTGGTGCGGCGGGCCCAGCTGGCCGGCGTCACCGTCCAGGACCCGGCCACCACCTGGTTGCACGCCGACGTCACCGTCGACCCGGACACCACCCTGCTGCCCGGCACGTCGCTGGAGGCCGGGACCACGGTGGGGAACGGCTGCACCGTCGGCCCCGACACCACCCTGCGCGGCTGCACCGTGGCCGACGGGGCCTCGGTGGTGCGGTCGCACGCCGAGGGCGCCACCATCGGCCCGGACGCCACTGTCGGGCCCTTCAGTTACCTGCGGCCCGGCGCCGTGCTCGAGGCGAAGTCCAAGGTCGGCGCGTACGTCGAGGTCAAGGGCTCGACCATCGGCCGCGGGGCCAAGGTGCCGCACCTGTCCTACGTCGGGGACGCGACCATCGGCGCCGGCACCAACATCGGCGCGGGCACGATCACCGCGAACTACGACGGGCAGACCAAGTCGCGCACCGAGATCGGTGAGCAGTCCTTCGTGGGCACCAACTCCACGCTCGTCGCCCCGGTGACCCTCGGGGCCGGCTCGTTCGTGGCCGCCGGCTCCACGGTCACCGCCGACGTCGACGCCGGCGACCTGGCCGTCGCCCGGCAGCGGCAGCAGGCGATCCCCGGCTGGGTGCTGCGCCGACGGGCCGGCAGCCGCGCGGCCCAGGCGGCGGTCGCGGCCGGTGCCACCGCGGAGCCGGACGGTGGGACCGGGACGGGACCGACCCACACGCCGACGCCGACGCCGGGGGCGTGACCCCGGCCACGCCGGCAAGGTCCTGAGCACTCGCCCGACGCCCGTATTCTCAGCCTGTCACTGCCTGCGCCACCGTCGACTTCCGCGACCGCATCCGCCGCGCGATCACCGCTGTCTGACCGCGTCCACCGGACCGCGGCCGCCCCTCACCCGCGCGCCGCCGCCGAAGGGGACCACCGCGTTGAACGCCATCTCCACCACCAGCAGCAAGAGCATGATGCTGTTCTCCGGTCGTGGGTATCCCGAACTGGCCGACGAGATCGGCAAGGAACTCGACGTCTCGGTCACCGGTCAGGATGCCTACGACTTCGCCAACGGCGAGATATTCGTCCGCTTCAACGAGTCGGTCCGCGGCTCGGACGCGTTCCTGGTCCAGTCCTGCGGGGCCGATCTCAACAAGTGGGTCATGGAGACGCTGATCATGATCGACGCGCTCAAGCGCGCGTCGGCCAAGCGGATCACCGTGGTGCTGCCCTTCTACCCGTACGCCCGGCAGGACAAGAAGCACCGTGGCCGCGAACCGATCTCGGCCCGGCTGGTCGCCGACCTGCTCAAGACGGCCGGGGCGCAGCGGCTGATGACCGTCGACCTGCACACCGATCAGATCCAGGGCTTCTTCGATGGTCCGGTGGATCACCTGTTCGCCCAGAAGCTGCTCACCGATCACATCGCCGACCGGTACAGCGGCGACGACCTCACCGTGGTCTCCCCCGACTCCGGCCGGGTGCGCACCGCCGAGCGCTGGGCCGACCGACTCGGCGGCGCCCCGATCGCCTTCATCCACAAGACGCGTGACCCGCTCAAGCCCAACCAGGTGGTGGCCAACCGGGTCGTCGGTGACGTCACCGGCCGCACCTGCATCGTGGTCGACGACATGATCGACACGGCCGGCACCGTGTCCAAGGCCGTCCGCCAGGTCCTGGACGAGGGCGCCACCAAAGTGATCGTGGCGGCCACCCACGGGGTGCTGTCCGATCCGGCCGCCGAGCGGCTGGCCACCTGCGGCGCGGTCGAGGTGGTGCTGACCAACACGCTGCCCATCCCCCCGGAGCACCGGTTCGAGCAGCTCACCGTGCTGTCCATCGCCCCGCTCATCGCCCAGGCGATCGAGCAGGTCTTCCAGGACGGCTCGGTCACCAAGCTGTTCGAGCACTGACCCCGGCCTGATCCGGTCCGGAGCACCCGCCCGGAGGTGGCAGGCTGGATCGTCGTGAGCCTCGACGTCCCCGCCCCGATCACCGATCCCGCTCCGACCGCCGGTGCTGGTGCGATCGCCCCCCGCACCTTCGCCTCGGACAACTACGCCGGCGCGCATCCCGAGGTGCTGGCCGCCATCGCCGCCGCGAACGTCGGGCATCAGGTCGCCTACGGCGACGACGTCTGGACGGCCCGGCTGCAGGACGTGGTGCGGGATCGGTTCGGCCCGGCGGCCACCGCGTTCCCGGTCTTCAACGGCACCGCCGCGAACGTGGTGTCGCTGCTGGCGGTGCTGCCCCGGTGGGGCGCGGTGGTGTGCGCCGAGACCGCGCACATCAACACCGACGAGAACGGCGCCCCGGAGCGGATCGGCGGCATCAAGCTGCTCGGGGTCCCCACCCCGGACGGCAAGCTGACGCCCGAGCTCATCGATCGTCAGGCCTGGGGCTGGGGCGACCAGCACCACGCCCAGCCGCTGGTCGTCTCGATCAGCCAGAGCACCGAACTGGGCACCCTCTACACGGTCGACGAGTTGCGGGCGATCACCGAGCACGCCCACACCCTGGGCATGCGGGTGCACCTGGACGGCTCCCGGCTGTCCAACGCGGCCGCCGCGCTGGATGTCCCGCTGCGCGCCCTCACCACCGACGTCGGCATCGACCTGCTGTCCCTTGGCGGCACCAAGAACGGCCTGCTGTTCGGCGAGGCGGTCGTGGTGCTGGACCCCGAGCTGGCCGGTGACGGGCCGGCCGGGATCACCGCGACCTTGCCCTACCTGCGCAAGTACACGATGCAGTTGGCGTCCAAGATGCGCTTCATCAGCGCCCAGCTGGTCGCCCTGTACGAGGACGACCTGTGGCTGCGGTCCGCGCGGCACGCCAACGCGATGGCGGCGCGGCTGTCCGCCGGCATGACGGCGCTGGGCCAGGAGCTGGGCCCGGACAGCGTCCGGGTGGCCCGGCCGGTGGCGGCCAACGCCGTCTTCGGGGTGCTGGATCCGCGGGCGGCCGACCTGGCCCGGGAGCGGTTCCGCTTCTACGACTGGGACCGCACCGCGAACGAGGTGCGCTGGATGTGCTCCTTCGACACCACCGAGGCCGACGTCGACGCGCTGGTGGACGTGGTGCGCACGGCCGTGCTGCAGGTGCGGTCAGTCTGATCGACGCAGGGCTGACCGGCGCGGGGCCGACCCGGGCAGCGCCATGAGCGCCCCGGCGGTACCGACCAGCAGGCAGACGAGCAGCACCACGCCACCCCAGCCGCCGGCGTCGTAGTCCAGCCCGGCCAGCCAGCCGACCAGGCTGGAGCCGGCGTAGTAGAAGAGGATGTAGAGCGCGGTGGCCTGGGCCCGGTGCTCGGTGGCGGTGACCCCGACGGCTCCGGAGGCGGCCGCGTGCCCGGCGAAGAACCCGGTGGTCAGCACGACCAGGCCGAGCGCGACGACGGGCAGCGGCCCGGCCAGCGTGAGCGCCGCGCCGGCCACGAACACCATCGCGGAGCCGACGAGCACCGCGCGGACCCCGAACCGGGACACCCACCGCCCGGCCACCCGGGACGACACCGTCCCGGCCAGGTAGGCCAGGAACAACAGGCTGGTCACCGCGGTGGGCAGCCCGTACGGCGCCGCGGTCAGGTGGAAGCCGAGGTAGTTGTAGACGGCGACGAACGAGCCCATCAGCAGGAACCCCTGCAGGAACAGCACCAGCAGTCGCCATCGGCCCAGGTGGGTCAGGCACGCGCGCAGCACCCGCCCGGCGCCGACCCCGACCTGCCGGCGGTACCCGCGGGGGGCCGGCAGCAGCAGGCTGGCCGCCACCGCGGCCGCCCCGGCCATCACCGCCACCGCGGTGACCCCGAGTCGCCAGCCGCCCAGGTCGCCAACCGGACCGGCGACCAGCCGCCCGAGCAGGCCGCCGATGGTGGTGCCCGAGACGTACGTGCCGGCCGCCACCGCGGTCTCGGCCCGGCGGATCTCCTCGGCCAGGTAGGTCATGGCCAGCGCCGGCAGACCGCCCAGCGCCACCCCCTCGAGCGCACGGATCACCAGCAGCACGGTCAGGTCCGGAGCCAGCGGGGTGGCCAGCCCGAGCACGGTCATGGACACCAGCGAGATCCGCATGGCGGCGACGCGGCCGATCCGGTCGGCCAGCGCGGACCACGGCAGTACGGACACGGCCAGGCCGGTGGTGGCCACCGACACCGAGAGCGCCGCCTGGGTCGCGGTGATGGTCAGGTCGTCGGCGAGCAGTGGCAGCAGCCCCTGCGGCGAGTACAGCTGGGCGAAGGTGGCGATGCCTGCGCAGAACAACGCGATGAGGATGCGCCGGTACCCGGCCGACCCGCGGGCGTGGCCGGAGAACTCGGCCGGCCCGGACGCCGGCGCACCGGCGGGGTCGCTCACCATGCCTGGCACCGTAAGACAGCACGCGGGCGGTTTCGTCGCACGCCCGGGTACCGGGTAGAGTGCGGGGGTTGCCTCGGCGAGGGTGCTGGCCGGCCGGTTCGTCCGGTCGCCGGCCCGTGATCGACGCGGTGGGTTCTCATGTGACGTGCCCGCTCGCGGTGGTCCGCGTGCCTCGTGGCCGCCGCCGAGAGCGGCGAACCACGTCGACCCACCGCCTGACCGCAGCAGACGGCCCACTGGCACCCGATCGCAGGAGTACTCGTGTCTTCCCCCACTGCTTCCCCCGACACCCGGCTGGTCGCCGAGGTCCGCACCGAGTTCGGCAAGGGCGGTGCCCGCCGCACCCGTCGCGCCGGCAAGATCCCGGCCGTGCTGTACGGCCACGGCACCGAGCCGCGGCACCTGTCGCTGCCGGCCCGTGAGTTCGCCCGTGCCATCAAGGCCGGCCCGAACACCGTGCTGACCCTGCAGCTCGAGGGCGGCGACGAGCTGGCCCTGGCCAAGTCCGTGGTCCGGCATCCGATCAAGGACTACTACGAGCACATCGACCTGCTGCTCGTCCGCCGCGGCGAGAAGGTCACCGTCGACGTCCCGGTCGTCGTCGTGGGCGACGCCGTGCCCGGTGCGCTGGTCCTCACCGACCTGAACACCCTGTCCGTCGAGGCCGATGCGCTGAACCTGCCGGAGCAGATCGAGGTGTCCGTCGCGGGCGTCGAGATCGGCAGCCAGATCGCCGCCGGCTCCATCACCCTGCCGGCCGGTGCCACCCTGGTCACCGACGCCGAGGCGCTGGTCGTCGCCGTCCAGGCCGCCCCGACCGCCGAGCAGCTCGACGCGCAGACCGAGCAGGCTGAGGCCGAGGCGGGCGTCGAGCGCGACGCTCCGCAGACGCCGGAGTCCTGATCCGCACTCCCTGACCGAGTCCTCATGCCGGTGGGGTCGGTCGGGTCGTCGCCGACCGTGGCAACGATCCGGCCGCCCCGCCCAGGACCCGGCCGGGGACGCACCCCGCACCGCCGGTCCGCGGGCCGGCTCCATCGAGAGGCGCGCGTGAGCACCGGCGAGATCACCCTGGTCGTCGGTCTGGGCAACCCCGGGCCCGGCTACGCCGGCAACCGGCACAACGTGGGCGCCATGGTGCTGGACGTCCTGGCCGACCGGATGTCCACCCGGTTCACCTCGCACAAGTCCGGCGCCGACGTGGCCGAGGGACGCGTCCGGCCCGGTGGCCCACGCCTGGTGCTGGCCCGCCCGCGGTCGTACATGAACGTCTCCGGCAAGCCGGTGGCCGCAGCGGCCCGGTTCTGGAAGATCCCCCCGGAGTCGATCGTCGTCGTCCATGACGAGCTGGACCTGCCCGCCGGCACCATCCGGGTCAAGCAGGGCGGCGGCGAGGGCGGCCACAACGGGTTGCGGTCGATCTCCGCGGCCATCGGCACCAAGGACTACCTGCGGGTCCGGTTCGGTATCGGACGCCCACCCGGCCGGATGGACCCGGCCGACTACGTGCTGCGTGACTTCTCCGCGGCCGAACGCAAGGACCTGCCGGTCGACCTGGAACGGGCCGCCGACGCGGTCGAGCTCCTGGTCGAGCAGGGTCTGCTGGCCACCCAGAACCAGCTGCACTGAGCCCTGCCGGACCCGGGCACCCGCCCGGACCGAGGGGTCAGGTCCGCGCCACCCGGTAGTGCCCGACCACCACGCCGCGGGGCGAGGTGAACGACCGGACCACCTCCAGGTCCATCGGGGTGCCGTCGAACAGCCGGGTGCCCGAGCCCAGGACGACGGGGATCTGGGTGAGCACCCACTCGTCGACCAGCCCGGCGGCGGCCAGGAAGCGGACCAGCTGCCCGCTGCCGAGCATCACGATGCTGCCCTCGATCTCGTGCTTCAGCCCGGCCACCGCGCCCTCGACGCCACTCGGGGTGCGCCCGTCGATCAGATGGGACGCGGGATGCGGCAGCGGATCGGCGAGCGTGGACGACACGACGTACTTGGGCGTGGTCCGCAGGATCTCGGTGAACGGGTTGGGCTCCGGGTTGCCGAGCCAGAACCCGACCAGGTCCAGGTAGGTGCGGCGGCCGAACAGCATCGCGCCGGTGGTCCCGTCCCCGGCGAACGCGGCCTGGGTCGCCTCCGGATCGGCGGACAGCACCGCGCTCGCCCAGCCGCCCCGGTCGAACCCGCCCCGCGTGTCCTCGTCCGGCCGGCCCGGGCTCTGCATCACCCCGTCCAGCGAGACGTTCTCCACCGCCAGCACCGTGCCCATCCGCGTCTCCCGTCGTCAGTGTCGTGTCCAGGTGGACCGGACGGGGCCGACGGACTCATCGGACCTGCCCTCAGCCCGCCGGGCCGATCAACTTCGCGGCGGCGGTCCGGCGCAGCTTGCCCGACGGCGTCTTGGGCAGCGACCCCGGCGGCAGTACCTGCACCGCGGCCGGACGCACCCCCATCGCCGCCGTCACCGCGGAGCGGACCTGCGCGGCGATCCGCTCGGCCGCGCCGGCGTCCCCGGCGTCCCGGGACTCCACCGCCACCGCGAACGACTCCCGGCCGCCCGGCGCGGTCCAGCGCACCGCCACCGCGTTCCCGGCGCGGACCCCTTCGACCGACGCGGCCACCTTCTCGATGTCGGTCGGGTACAGGTTCCGCCCGCCCATGATGATGACGTCCTTGACCCGGCCGCAGACCACCACCTGCCCGTCCACCAGGTAGCCGAGATCGCCGGTGTCCAGCCAATCATCGTCGCCGCGGGTGGGTCGGGGGCCGTCCACGGTGAGGTACCGCTCGGTGATGGAGTCGCCGCGCAGGTGCAGCACGCCGACCTCCCGTTCGCCCAACGCGGTGCCGTCCTCGGCCCGCACCGACAGCTCGATGCCGTCCAGCGGCGGACCGAGCAGCGGGAACCGTCGCACCGGTGCGTCGGGATCGGCGCCCGCGGGCACGGCCCGCCGGTCCTCCTCCAGCTCCCGGGCCGACACGGTGTCGACCTGCACCGGCGTGCCCCGGGGGTGGAACGCGACCCCCAGGGTGGCTTCGGCCATCCCGTACGCGCAGACCACCGCGGTGTCCGGCAGCCCGAACCGAGCCCCGGCCTCGGAGAAGGCGGCGACGGCGTCGACGTCGATCGGTTCCGCGCCGTTCAGCGCGAACCGCATGGTCGACAGGTCGAGCTCCTCCTGCGCCCGGGCCAGCACCCGGGCGGTCAGCGCGAAGGCGAAGTTCGGCGCGGCGGTGGCGGTCCCACGGGTCCGGCTGATCAGCCGGGGCCAGCTCAGCGGGTCGGCCAGGAAGTCGCGTGGGGTGACCGCGACCGTCTCGATGCCCCGGCACATCGGCAGGGTCAGGAAGCCGACCATGCCCATGTCGTGGAACAGCGGCAGCCAGGACACCATGGTGTCGGCCTCGGTGAGCCCGGCCGCGGCGCACATCGACACCACGTTGGCCCACAGGTTGCCATGGGTGATCTGCACCGCCTTGGGGGTGGCCGTCGACCCCGAGGTGAGCTGCAGCAGGGCCGGCGACGACTCGTCCACCTCGACCGGTACCGCTCCGTCCGACCCAGCGCCCGCGGGATCGTCGCCAGCGGCCAGCAGTTCGGTGACGGTGACCGCGTCGGCGCCGGCCGCCCGCACCATCGGCAGGTACGACTCGAACGGCTCCCCCAGCACCACCAGGGACGCGCGGATCACCCGCAGCACCGTCCCGGTCTCCTCGGCGAAGCGGGCGATGTCGGTCCGTGGCGTCGGTTGGTGCAGCATCGTCACCGAGCCACCGGCCAGCCAGACGGCCTGGGCCACCGGCGCCACCGCGGCCGGTGCCCCGGCCAGCACCGCCACGGCCGCACCGGGCCGCAGGCCCCGGTCCCGGAGCCGGACGGCGGCCCGCCGCGCCACGACGTGCACCTCGGCCCAACTGGCGCGGTGCAGGTGCTCCGGGTCGCCGGTGGAGATGCCAGCCGAACCCTGGGCGGCGCGGACCAGGGCGTCGGTGAAGGCGCTCATGCCGACCACCGTAGGTCACCGGCCGCCACGGACCGCTGAGGAAGCGTGACCGCTCGTGCTGGATGGTCGGAGCTCGCCTCCGCTCGTCCCTCGCTCCGCCGACTCCTCCTTCGGGATGCCGGGTCGCGCCAGATGGCTCACCATCGCTGGCATGGCGTTCAGTGCTGTGCACGACCTGTTCATCGACGAACGGGAACTCCGGGTGTCCTCCAATGGCACCGGGCGGCCCATCCTGATGCTGCACGACCTCGGCTCGTCGGCCGCGTCCTGGGAGGCGATGACCCCGGAGGTGGTCGCCGCCGGGCGGGAGGTGGTCGCCATCGACCTGCCGGGCAGCGGCCACAGCGACGCGGTGGCCGACAACCGGCTCACCGGCTTCGTCGAGCACCTGCACGCCGCGCTCGACCACCTCGTCGAGTTCGCCGGCGACCCGATCGACGTGGTCGGCCACGGGTTCGGCGGGTACCTCGGCCTCAGCCTGGCCGCCTGGTTCCCCGACCGGATCAGCGGCCTGGTGGTGGAGGATCCGATGCTGCCGCCCCGGTCCGGACCGCCGGTGCGGGCGCGGATGTCGCCCACCATGGCCGTCTCCGGCGCACTGACCACCGTCCGGCGCGGCCGCTTCCGGGAGAACGTGCACGGCTTCGCCCGGGCCAAGGCCGTGCTCGACCAGCTGGCCCAGGCCGATCCGGCGTGGTGGGCCGGGCTGGCCCGGATCACCGCTCCGACGTTCATCATCGGCACCGGCCTGGCCCACGCCGGCGACCGGGCGCTGCTCGACCTGCTGGCCGCGTCCATCGAGCCGGCCACGCGCACCGACCTCCCTGGCGCCCGCCGGGGCCACCTGTCCGACGCGGACGCCTTCGCCGCCATGGTGGTGGGCTTCCTGGGCTGACTGCCCGACCGGCTGAAGGAGGCGGAGCATGACCCGCAGAGAACACCGGGCGGACGCGGAGATCGTCTTCGAGGCCGTCCTGGAACGGGACGGCGCCGAGGCGTTCCTCACCCTGCCCGACCGGGCCACCGCGCCCGGGATGGCCCGGACGGTCGAGGGGATGATCGACGGCCTGCCGTTCACGGCGGTGGCCCGGGTCGGGCCCGGCGGTCGCCGCCTGCCGGTCCGGGAGGATCTGCGCCGGCGGGTGCGCAAGGAGGTGGGCGAGTCCGTGACCGTCCGGATGTGGCCGATGTCCCGCTGACCGGTGGTAGGCCGGATGCGCAGCCGCACATCGTCGGTTCGGCGGTGATCGACCTACTCGTCAGTGCGACGGCAGCATCTCGACCCGTTCGATCATGTGGACAACCTCAATAGGTTCTGTTCGCAATCGTATGATCGAACACATATCGAGAACCATCACGCCGCCGCCGCTGATCCCGGCTGTGGTCGCCGCGTGGGTCGAACAGCTCGCCGTCACCGGGCCTCGTGGGCTCGGCGAGCACGACCTGGTCGAGCTGATCACCGGTCTCGAGCGGCTCAAGGCCGCCGGCGCCGCACTGCAGGCGCGAGCCACGACCAGTTTGCTGGACCAGCAACTCACCGCCTCCGACGCGGCAGCGCGACCGGGCGAACCCGGGGACGTGGCCTAACGGCGCCGGGTGGCGGTGCGACGATCGGTCGGGGCGCAGGTCGCGCGGCTCAACCCCAAGCAGGCCGTGGCCCGGAACGCCAAGGCTGCCAACGACCGACGGGTCAGCCTCCGACCCGCGCCGGACTGCATGACCTACCTGACCGCCCTGCTGCCCGTCGTCCAGGGCGTCGCGGTGTTCGCGGCGCTGCGGCGGCACGCCGACACCGTCTTCGCTGACGGCGACGAGCGCGGCCGCGGGCAGGTGATGGCCGACGAACTCGTCGCCCGCATTCACCGCCGGGGTCGATCTCACCAACAACCTGGTCATGACCGACCGCACCCTGCTCGACCGCGACGACGAGCCCGCGGTGCTCGTCGGCCACGGCCCGATCCCCGCCAGCCTCGCGCGGCACCTGGTCCGCGAGGCCCCCAGGTCCGCTCGGGTGTTCATCCGGCGACTGTTCCAGGACCCCGCCGGCAACCTCACCCACGCCGACCCGAGACGCCGCCGCCTCGCGCATCTTGACCGGCAGTTCCTCATCGCCCGCGACGGAACCTGCCGAACACCGTGGTGCGACGCACCGATCCGCCGCTCCGACCACATCCAGCCCTACGCCGCCGACGGCCCCACCGTGCTCGACAACGGTCAAGGGCTCTGCGCGCGCTGCAACCTGACCAAGGACGAGGACGGCTGGCGCACCACCGGCACCGGCCCGACCACGGTCGTCACCACCCCGACCGGCGACCAGTACGCCAGCGCCCCGCCCGCACCGCCCCGATCGGAACCGTGGAGCACGGCTGCCACCAGCTTCGGGGTGCCCCCACGTCCGGAGTTCGTCCAGTGAGGTCGTTTTCGGCGGCGCGGTCCCGGGAACGAAGGGCATGGCCGGAGTCGACGTCCGGAAGACGACCAGGGAGGAAGCGACCGTGTACCTGCACGTGCAACGCCTGATCAACGACATCGAGGCCGACGAGCCGGATCCCGCCGCCGCGAACGCGCTGCAGGAGGGGCTGGGCGGTCAGTTCGGCGAGATGCGCACGATGATGCAGTACCTGTTCCAGTCGATGAACTTCCGTGGACCCGCGGGGAAGCCGTACCGCGACCTGATCCAGGGCATCGGCACCGAGGAGATCAGCCACGTCGAGCTGATCGGCACCACGATCTCCCGACTGCTGGACGGTTCGCCGCGGTACCAGGGCAAGAAGACCGACCCGCTGGACACGCCGGGCGCCAAGGGTGCGACCCCGCTGAACATCGCGCTGGACCAGTCGAACATCCACCACTACCTGGTCGCCTCGCAGGGCGCGCTGCCGGTCGACGCGGCCGGCAATCCGTGGAGCGGCAGCTACGTCTACAACTCCGGCAACCTGGTGCTCGACCTGCTCTACAACCTGATGCTGGAGTCGACCGGGCGGCTGCAGAAGTGCCGCATCTACGAGATGACCGACAACAAGACGGCCCGGTCGACCATCTCGTACCTCATCGTCCGGGACCAGGCCCACGAGAACGGCTACGCCAAGGCGCTGGAGACGCTCGGGGTCAACTGGAACGCCGTGCTGCCCATCCCGAAGACCAACGCCGAGAAGTTCCCCGAGGTCAAGAAGCTGCTCGACCTGGGCCTGCAGTCCAAGCAGTACACGTTCGACCTGACCGCGCAGTCCGAGGCCGGCCGCATCTTCCAGGGCATGTCGCCGTCCAAGGACGGCACCGACCTGGTCGCCGACGAGCAGGCCCCGCTGGGCGCGCCGATGACCATCTCGGAGGAGCGCTTCGAGGAGTTCTCCCCCGGCCTCGACAAGGACCTGCTCGCCCTCATCCAGGCGAGCGCCGAGATCGAGATGGCCGAGGTGGAGCAGTACTACGGACCGGTCCCGCCGAAGTCGTGACCGGATGACCGGACCGCGGTGAGCAGGCGAGCCCGGGGCCGACCGACGTGTCGGTCCCGGGTCGCCGCCTGCTCAGCCGGCTTCCTCGATCCGCTCGGCCACCTCGAGCCACTCCAGCTCGGCCTCGTCCAGCGCGGTGCTGACCTCGGCCAGTTCCCGGTCCAGGGTGGCGGCGGCCGCGAAGTCGGACCCGACCTGGGCCATCTTCTCGTGCAGCTGGGACTGCTTGCGTCGCAACGACTCCTGCTGCCGCTCCAGCCGCTGCAGGTCCTTGCGCCACGACCGCAGCTGGCCGGCGTCCACCGCCGTGACCTGCTCGACCGCGGCCGCCGGCGGGGTGACTCCGACCGACGCCGTTCCCTGCTCGATCGCCCGGGCCCGCCGCGTCAGGTACTCCGGCACACCACCGATCAGGTGGGTGATCCGGCCGTCGCCGAGCAGGCCGTACACGTCGTCGGTCACCCGCTCCAGCAGGTACCGGTCGTGGCTGACCACCAGCAGCGTGCCGGGCCAGCCGTCGAGCAGGTCCTCCAACGCGGCCAGCGTGTCGGTGTCCAGGTCGTTGGTCGGCTCGTCGAGCACCAGCACGTTCGGCTCGGCCATCAGGATGCGCATCAGCTGCAGCCGGCGTCGCTCCCCACCGGACAGGTCGGCCACCGGCGTCCACTGCTGCCCCGGCCCGAAGCCGAACCGTTCGGCCAGCGACGAGGCCGACAGCTGTTTGCCGTCGAGCTCGATGGACCCGGCCACCTCGGTGACCGCCTCGAGCAGCCGGCCCGAGGTGGGCAGTTCGGTGACGTCCTGGGACAGGTAGCCCAGCCGGACCGTCTGGCCGATCTTCACCACCCCGGATGCCGGCGGCTGGGTGCCGATGGCGATCCGCAGCAGTGTCGACTTGCCGGCGCCGTTCACCCCGACCAGGCCGATGCGGTCGCCGGGACCGACGATCCAATCCACGCCGTCGAGCAGGACCCGCTCGGGACTGCCCGGGTCGTGCGCGCGGCCGGGGACGGTCGCCGTGATGCCCTTGAGCTCCAGCACGTCCTTGCCGAGCCGGCGGCGGGCAAACTGGTGCAGCGCCACGGTGTCCCGGGCCGGCGGTACGTCGGCGATGAGCGCCTCGGCCGCCTCGATCCGGTACCGCGGCTTGGAGGTGCGGGCCGGCGGACCGCGTCGCAGCCAGGCCAGTTCCTTGCGGGCGAGGTTGCGGCGGCGTTCCTCGGCCGCCTGCTCCAGTCGCTGCCGCTCCGCCCGGGCGAACACCCAGTCCGAGTAGCCGCCCTCCCGGATGTGCACCGAGCCGTCGACCACCTCCCAGGTGGTGGCGGCGGTGGCGTCCAGGAACCAGCGGTCGTGGGTGACGACGACCGACGCGCCGGAGCGGTCCTGCAGGTGCGCGGCCAGCCAGGCCACCGCCTCGACGTCCAGGTGGTTGGTCGGCTCGTCCAGCACCACCAGGTCGGCGTCGGTGACCAGCGCGGCGGCCAGCGCGACGCGGCGCTGCTCACCACCGGAGAGCGACGCCACCGGCGAGTCCAGACCGAGGTCGGTCAGCCCCAGCCCGGTGAGGACGGCCCGGATCGAGCTGTCCGAGGCCCAGACGTGCTCGGCCGCCCCGAACGGCTGCAGCACCACCTGCCGGACGGTGGCGGTGGGGTCGTGGGTGGCCTGTTGCGCGACGGTGGCGATGCGGGTGCTGCGCTGCAGGGACACCCGCCCGCTGTCCGGCTCCAGCGCCCCGGTCAGCACCTGCAGCAGCGTCGACTTGCCCGAGCCGTTGAGGCCGAGCACCCCGATGCGGTCGCCCTGCTGCACGCCCAGCGACACCTGGTCGAGCACCTGGCGGACCCCGTGCCGGACGCTCACCGACTCCAGGTTGACCAGACTCGCCCGGCCGGCGGTGCGGGGCGCGCTCATCCGCGCCCGCCCAGCACCCGGGCGCCCGGCGCGGGGCCCGCCGCGGTCCGGACGGTGCGGACCGTGCCGGACCCGGCCAGGTCGGTGGCCACCCGGGCGGCGTGGTCCGGATCGGCGCACAGCAGCGCAATGGTCGGGCCCGAGCCAGAGACGATGCCGCCCAGCGCACCTGCGTCCAGACCGGCCCGCAGGGTGCGCCGCAGTTCGGGACGCAGCGAGAACGCCGCGGCCTGCAGGTCGTTGGCCATCTCCGCGGCGATGCCGGCCAGGTCGCCCGTGGCCAGGGCGGCCAGCATCGGCTCCACCTCGCCGGCCCGCGGCACGTCGCCGGCGGCCCGTAGCCGGTCGAGTTCGGTGTAGACGGCCGGGGTGGACAGGCCACCGCCGCCGGCCGGCGCCAGCACCCAGGACAGCTCGGCCCGGCTCAGCACCGGTGAGAGTCGTTCCCCGCGACCGGTACCCAGCGCGGTGCCCCCGGACAGTGCGAACGGCACGTCGGAGCCGAGCTCGGCGGCCCAGCCGGCCAGCTGGGCGCGCGGCACATCCTGCCCCCACAGCGCGGCGCAGCCGACCAGCGCGGCGGCGGCGTCGGCGCTGCCACCGGCCATGCCGCCGGCCACCGGGATGCGCTTGGTGATGTCGACCGCGACGGCCGGCTCCCGGCCCAGCCGCTGGGCGAGCAGGGTGATCGCGGCGCCGGCCAGGTTGTCGCCGTCCTCGGGCACGACCTCGGTGACGCCGTGCGTGCGGACGCTGAGCCGGTCGGCCGGCTGCAGCGCCACCTCGTCGGCCAGGTCGACGGCATGGAAGACGGTGACCAGGTCGTGGTAGCCGTCCTCGCGGCGGTCGCCGACGCCCAGGAACAGGTTGACCTTGCCGGGGCTGCTCACCCGCACGGTGGCCCCGGGTCCGGCCAGGACGCGGCCGGTCATTCGGTGCGGACGGCCGCGTCGAGCACGGTGCGCGCCTCCGCGATGGCGGCGAACTCGTCGACGGTGAGGGTCTCGCCACGGGCGGACGGGTCCACCCCGGCCCGCTCCAGGACCTCCTGCGCCGCCTCCGTCGACCCGGCCCACGAGGCCAGGGCCACTCGCAGGGTCTTGCGTCGCTGGGCGAAGGCGGCGTCGATCGCCGCGAAGACCGCGGCCCGGTCATCCGTCCGCGGGTGCGGGTGCACGTCGATCGCGACCAGCGCCGAGTCGACGCCCGGGACCGGCCAGAACACCGACCGGCTGATCGATCCGGCCCGCCGGGCGGTGCCGTACCAGGCGGCCTTGACGCTGGGCACGCCGTAGTCCTTGCCACCGGGCTGCGCGGCCAGCCGGTCGGCCACCTCCGCCTGCACCATGACCAGCACGCGGCGCAGCGTGGACAGCTCGGCCAGCAGGTGCAGCAGCACCGGCACGGCCACGTTGTACGGCAGGTTGGCCACCAGCGCGGTCGGGTCCTCCGGCGCGGGCAGGTCGGACAGCGACCGCAGGTCGGCCTCGGTGACGGTGAGCGCGTCCCCGTGGACGACCCGCAGCGCGAACGCGCGATCCGGCGCGTGCTCGGCCACCGTGGTCGGCAGCCGGTCGGCCAGCCGCCGGTCGATCTCCACGGCCGTCACGGCCGCCGCCGCGCAGAGCAGGCCCAGGGTCAGCGATCCCAGCCCGGGTCCGACCTCCAGCACGTGGTCGGTCGACCGCAGGTCGGCGGCGGCGACGATGCGCCGGACGGTGTTCCCGTCGTGGACGAAGTTCTGGCCCAGCGTCTTGGTCGGACGGACCGCCAGCTCGTCCGCCAACCGGCGGATCTCGGCCGCCCCCAGCAGGGTCACGGAGTTCGGCGTGCTCACAGATCCATCCTCACACGGTCGGCGGTCGGCTGATGACGGGTCCGACCACGCTCGGATGCGTCGTCGGCTCCCACGGAGCGCAGACACCAGTGGAGGCGGGTCCCGCTGGGGACCCGCCTCCACGGCGTTGGATCAGGCCGGCGGCGGACTCGAGGCCGCGTAGCCGCACAGCCAGGGCTCCAGGCCGCGCTTCTGGTACAGCAGCTTCGCCCGCATCAACTGCTCCTCCGGGCTGGCGTCCATCGGGTTGCCGCTGCCCTGCACCGACTGCCAGGTGGGCAGGTCGAACTGGAACAGGCCGAAGGTGGCCGGGTAGCCCGACGGGTAGTAGGTCGCCTTCGGGTTGTTGGTCGACTCGCAGTAGGCCAGACCGTCCCAGTTCACGCCGAACTCGGTGTCGTGGAAGAACACCCGGCTGCCGCGCCACTCCAGCGACGACTTGGTGCCGTCGTGCACGACGGAGGCCTTGGCCGGGGTGACCGGGGTCCGGGCCACCTCGACCCTGCCGGTCTCCACCCCGTTGACGGTGGTGATCTCGACGGTGACCTCGTCGACCCCGGCGGCGCCGGGCTCGACCACCACCGAGGTGCCGGTGGCCAGGGTGTCGTCCGGGCGGTGCTCGTCGGCCGGCTGGGCCACGGGGACCTGCTCGGTCACCGTGCGGACGTCGGTGCGGATCACGACCACGGACAGGTCGTCGGTGAGCGGCGTGTCGCCGGCCGGCTCGACCGTGTCCCGGGCGCCCAGCACGATGCCCTGCTCGGTCAGCAGATCGGCGACGGTGGCCGCATCGGTGTCCACCTCGGTCCCGGCGGCGGCGCCGTCGGTGAGCGACACGGCGTGCCGCGGGCTGGCCACCAGGCTCAGGCCGTCCAGCGGGATGTCACGGGACCGGTCGGCCGAGACGGTCCACTCGCTCGCGTCGTCCAGGCCGGTGCCCAGCTCGGCGAGCGCCTCCTCGACGGTGGTCGCGGTGGTCCAGATCTGCTGGTCGCGGCCGTCGACGGTCACGGTGAACAGGCGGCCGCGGTCGAGCACGATCTGGGCGCCGTCGGCGATGGACGATCCCGGTGCCGGGGCAAGGACGTCGTGCTCGCCGACCGACAGCCCGGCGGAGGCCAGCGCGCCGTCGACCGAGCCGGCCAGGGTGGTGACCTCGCGGGCCTGGCCGTCGACGGTCACCGTCACGGTCTTGCTGAGGGCCGCGGCGGTGCCGCCGCCGATGGCGGCGACCACGAGGGTGACGGACGCTCCGACGAGCAGGACGCGGCGCCCGGGCGGCCAGCCGGCGATACGGCGACGAGTGGGCGGGGCGGGCTCGGTCACGGCGGCGGCCGCCTCGGCCGGGGTGGATCGGTGGTTCACGGATCTCCGTAGCAGCCAGGTCGCGATGCGGGCGCGAGCGCGCTCCGGCCGGTGAGCGGCCGGGTCACGATCACTGTCGTCCCAGGGCCGATCCATCTCCGCGGCCGCCGGACACGAGGCAGGCAGGACGTGTGCGCCGGCTGGGGTCGCACCTGGCGTCGGGGCGCGGCCCACCGGGCCGCGCATGTCCTGCTCCCACACCCGAGGACGGTCCCCGAACTCGGCTGTCGTCACGAAACGATAACGAGCAGGTCGCCTCCACGCAACGTGACGGATGTCAAACGGCCATCACCCGTTCGGGTGGCCGATCCGCCCGTCCGGGACGGAGCGCTCAGGCCGGCGGTTCGACAGCGTCCTCTCCACCGGGCGCCCTGATCGTCGGACGAGGACGACCAGTCGCCGGTCGAGCAGTCCGGCGCAGTCCGGGTCACGGAGGACACAGCATGCCCGAGAACGATCGGGCCGCACGGACGCTGCCGCCGCCGTGGTCGCATCGACACTCGTCGGCGAGGCCCGGGCGATCGCCGAACGCGGGCTCGCCCTGCGCGGGCAGGTGGGCTCCGGGGTGCACGGGACCGGCATCGTCGGCCCAGGACGACCGGGACATGGGCATCTTCCTGGAGCTGCGGGAGTTCGTCAGCGGCGTGGCCCGGGTACCGGCCGGCGACCGTCCCGACGGGGCGGTCCGGAACGAGTTCGGCACACCGCTGGGACCGGCCCGGCGGCCTGGCCAGCCGGTCGGGTACCGGTGACCTCGAGTCCCAGCGCGGCGGCCACGTTCTGCGACCCGGGTGCGCGGGCACCGCGCGGTCACCACTCGGCGAGGCCGGCTACGACACCAAGTACGCCATGCACGCCCTACGGATGGGTTCCAGGGCGCGGAACCGCTGGAGATCGGCCGGATCACCCCCTGCCGGGGGCCGAGCCCACCGCAGCATGCAGCCGGCGGTGCGGCGCGGCGAGTGGTCATCCGCCGACGTCATGGCGGCCATGGAGGATGCGGTGCAGCGCCTGCGGGCTCCAGATCGAGGTGTCCGTGCCCGACCACCCGGACCCGAGCGTCATCCCAGCACCGCCTCGAAGCGGGCTCGCAGCCGGTCGTCGGTCTCCCGGTCCCGGGCGGCGGCCAGCGCCCCGACGGCCTCGACCGGCCAGCCCGCGCGTGGCCAGGTCGTCACCGCGGTGAGCGCCTGCGCGCGCGCTCCGACCAGCGGCGACCGGAGCAACGGTTCCAACCACGGCCACCCGATCCCGGGGAACCGCGACACCAGGTGTTGCAGCAGGAAGATCACGCCCTGATGCAGACCAGGCACTGGCCCGACCACGGCCCGACGATCGGTGCTCACCGCGTCGGCCGGCAGCAGCGCCCGGGCGGCGGCCAAGAGTTCGCCGGCGCGATCGGCGGCGCCGTCCGGCACCGCCCGGGACGCCTGGTACCACAGCCAACCCTGTTCCGGTGCCGCTCCGAGCGCCTGCAGCAGCGCAGGCAGCGGATCGATGCCGAGCAATTCCGCGGCCTGCAGCGAGCCGTTCAGGGCCGTGCCGTCCTCGATCGCGGCGCGCACCAGGCCCCGAACGGCCGGGTCGGTCAGGATCCGTCGACAGGCCCGGCCGACGGCCTCGCGACGCTCGTCGTCGAACCCCAGATCCGGGTCGAGCTCGTCGAGTTCGGGCACCAGTCCGGCCGCCGCGTCGACATCGTCCAGCGACATTCGTTCAGGCCCGGCCGCTGTCACCGAGTCCAGCCACCAGAGCAGGATCTCGGCGGTCTCCGGCAGGTCGTCGACGGAGCCGGCCGGTCCGCCGGGTTCCAGGACACTCAGCGCGATGTCGCGGGCGCCGTCCAGCAACGGCCGCTCGGCGGTGTCCGGGTCGACCTCGCGCAGCAGGCCGGCGACGTCCGCGGCCCGGACCACCAGCGGGACCGTGTAGCCGAGGTGGACGTGGTTGCGGAACCCGCGCGTGACCAGCCACCGTCGGAGGTCCGGCTGCCCGGCGAACGGGGCGAGGGCCTCCACCGCGTGGATCCGGCCCCACCCGGTGTGCTGCCGGGCCAGCTCCCACAACGGCTCGACGGCGTCCGGGCCGAGCCCACGCAACGCCCGGACGGCGTCCGGGCCGAGCCCACGCAACGCCCGGACGGCGTCCTGCGCCAGCGCCTCGTGGCGGCCCAGGACCTCGATCTCGGCCTGACGACCGGCCAGCCCGGTGAGCAGCCCGGCCAGCGCCATGCCGACACCCGCGGCGTGCCGGTCGGTCCCGGTGTCGATCAACCACCGGGCCAGGTCCGCCATGGCCGCGGCGGTGGCCGGCGTCCGGCCGGGGTCGGGCTCGGTCCGCACCCAGCCGATGACCGCTCGGGCCACCCGGTCACCGGCCGCGACCGGCCCGGTGGCCAGCGTCGCCACCAGGCGCTCGAGCTCGTCCCGGTCCAGGCGGCCGTCCCGGTGCCGCTCCAGCACCGTCACCACCTGATCGGTGATCGCATCCGGCACCGACATCGGCGCGGCGTGCTGACTGAGGACCCCGCCGAGCGCGCCGGGCGCCCACCGCAGTCCGTTCGCAGCCGGTGGCGGGTCGTCCGGCAGCGGCGCCGCTCCCACCGCCCCGGCTCGGACCACCGACAGCAGTGACGGTGATGACCCGACCGGGTCCCACAGTGCGCCGTTCATCGACATCGCCGTCCTCACTCGCCGATCGCTCGGGTGAACGCCTCACGAAGCCGGGCGTCTGGCTCGTGGTCGCGGGCGGGGTGCAGGATCTCGGGCACCACCAACGGCCACCGGTCACGCGGCCAGGTCCAGACGGTGTGCAGGTTCCTCCGGACCGTCGCCGCCGACGACCCGAGCAGGCCACGCAGCCGCGGCCAGCCCAGTCCGAGGTCCCGCCAGAGCCACCGGACCACCCGGTCGACGCCCAGATGCGGCCCGGGCCCCGGGCCGATGGTCGACCGCGGGTCCGTCCCGATGCCGTCGGTCGGGAGCTGCTGCTCGGCCACCCGGACCAACCCGGTCCCTGGTCGCCGGCCCGCTCGGTCGCCCAGATCCACCACTGCGGATCCCGCGGTGCGTCGAGCAGCCGGCTCAGCAGCGCCGGGAACGCGTCCACCCCGAACTCCGGCGCGGCTCGGACGGCGTTCCGGAAGCGCTCGTCCCGGTGCAGGCCCGCCCGCCTCGGACCGGCCGGACCATCGCCGGACGCCCCACCCGAGGTCGCGACCGGTGATGACCAGCGTCCGCACCAGACCTTCCAGGTCCGTGCGACGCAGCTCGCAGGCGGCATGGCGGGCGATCATGGTGCGGAGCTCAGGTCCGTCATCGGATGCCTCCTCCACGCCGTCCCGGCGTTGCCCGGCGACGCCGGACCACGCCACCGTAGGAAGTCGTGGGCGTGCCGACCAGCCCGAACGCCGGTGCGAGGCGCAGATTGGCACGAATCCGGGATCGGTCGTCGATGGCTGCCACCTAGCGTTCCCCACGGTGGCGGCCCCCCAGTCACCGACCGGGTCCTCGGCCACCGCGAGCCGCCGACCACGAGACCCTGGAAGCAGCTGCCATGCGATCGCTCCCGCCCGACCCGCAGCCCGCCGCCGCGATGCTGCCCGAACTGCCGTTCGTCGACGTCACCCCGGCCGTGCCGCACGGCTGGTTCGTCAAGCACAGCTGGACGCTGCTGGCCCCCGACGGTCAGGCCAACGTCATCGCGTCGTCGGAGCCGCTGGGCGCGGATCTGACGACCGAGTCCTACGCCGAGACGCAGGGGCGACTGCTGCGCACCGAGTTCCCCGGGTTCCGCGAGTCCAGCTGCGAGCGTGCGGTGATCAGTGCCCGCACCGTCGTCGTCCGCACGTTCGAGTGGACTCCGCCCGATGGTGTGCAGGTGTCGCAGATCCAGCTGTACTGCGTGGTGGCGGGTCGGCACGGCGCCCGCGGCGTCACCGCCACCGCCACCACGCCGACGCCGTCCTTCGGTCGGTACCGGGCCACCTTCCACTCGGTCCTCGCGTCGCTGCTGATCGACGACACCGCCGGCGGCGACCCGTCCCTGTCCGCCATCCCGGCCAACTGACGGCGTCGCAGGATGACTGTCCCGGCCGAGGAGCCGGTCCTGGCCATCGATTTCGGCACGACCGCGACCGCAGCGGCTGTGTGGTGGCACGGCCAGCAGCGCCCGCTGGGGTTCCTCCAGTCGAACTGGATGAGTTCGGCGATCTTCCGGGACCGGGCAGGGCAACTGTTGGTCGGCACGGATGCCGAGCGCCGGGCGGTCACGGATCCACTCTCCTTCGAGCCGACCCCGAAGCGCCGGATGGAGGAGTCCGCCGCCGGCGACCTGGTCCTCGGCAACCAACGCATCCCGGTCGTCGCCGCGGTGGCGGCCGTGCTGCGCTCGGTGGTGACCATGGCGGAGCTGCAGTTCCCCGGCGTCAGCGACGGTGCGGTGGTGTTCACCCATCCAGCGCGGTGGCGGTCCCACCGGCTGGCCGCCCTGGTCGAGGCGGCGCGTCTGGCCGGGCTCTCCCACCCGCGGCTGCTGCCCGAACCGGTCGCCGCCGCCGTGGCCTTCCTCCGCGATGGTCGGTCGGGTGGGCCGGACGGGACGACCTGCTGTGTGTACGACGTCGGGGGTGGCACGTTCGACGTCGCCGTGGTCAGCGACCGGGACGGCACCGCGGAGGTGATCGGGCCGCCCGGCGGGATCGACCACCTGGGCGGTGTCGACTTCGACCGGCGACTGCTCGACCATGTCGGATCCACGGTCCGGCAACGGGATCCGGCCGGGTGGCAGCGCCTCGCCGAGCCGACCGACACCCAGGCCCGGACCGACCGCCGGCACCTGCTCGATGAGATCCGGCAGGCCAAGGAACAACTGTCGACTCAGCAGACGGCGTACGTCATCGTCCCGGGCGTCGACGCCCAGCACGCCGAGGTCATGGTCACCCGGAGCGAGTTCGAGGCTCTGGTGGTGCCGCTGCTGCAGCAGACCGTCGGTGAGGTGCGTCAGACGATGTACCGCGCCGGCGTCACACCCGAGGACCTCACCCACCTGGTCCTCACCGGCGGCTCGTCCCGGATCCCCGCCGTGTCCGAACTGCTTTGGCGCGAACTGGGTGTCGAACCGGTGACCGAGGGCGAACCCAAGTTGATCGTCGCCCTCGGGGCGGTGGAGGCACGAAGGCGGGGACTCATCGACACGCCCTCTGCACCACCACCGCCGCCACCGCCACCGCCTGACGCCGAACAGGAGCGGCTCCGGTTGGAGCGCCACCGAGCCGCACAACTCGAACGGCGCCGGCTCGAACAGCAGCGGGCAACCGAGGAGGAGCACCGCCGCCTCGCCGAGGTGCAGGCGGCCGAGGCTGAGCGGCGCCGGCTCGAATCCCTGCGGCTGGCCGATGCGGCACGCCTCCGGCTCGAGCGGGCAAACGTGGCCGAACCAGAGCAGGACCGGCCTGAACCAGATGGTGCGGCGGAAGCGGAACGGAGGCGGCTCGCCGAACACGCTGCCGCGGAACGACGGCGGGACCGGGGGTCCCAGATCGGCGGCACCATCGGCGGTGCGGTCGGCCTGGTGATCTTCTTCGCAGCCCAAGAAACGCCGGGTCCCGGCTTCAACTTCGGGCTGTACCTGATCCTCCTGGCGGCGTCCGCGGTCGCCGGCGGGGCGTTCGGGGCCGCCCTCGGTCTGACCGTCGCCTGGGCCGTCAACCGGTCGGTGACCAGACGGAAGCCGAGCGGATGACCGACTCGACCGACAGCGTCCTGGCCATCGACTTCGGCACGACCGCGACCGCGGCCGCGGTGGCCTGGCAGGGGCAGGTCCGGCCGTTGTCGTTCGGCCAGCACAACTGGCTGAGCTCGGCGGTGTTCCGGCGGGCCGACGACGGGACGCTCGTGGTCGGCACCGAGGCCGACCGGCGCGCGGCGATCGACCCGCTGGCCTACGAGCCCACCCCGAAGCGCCTGATCGGGCAGGGCGCCGTCGAGCTCGGCGGCGCCCGGGTGTCGGATGTCGACCTCGTCGCCGCCGTGCTGTCGACGGTGGCGGCCGAGGCGGACCGCCAGTGCCTCGGCATCGTCGCCGGTCCTGTCGTGCTGACCCATCCGGCCCGGTGGGCCGCCGATCGGCGGGCGGTGCTCGCCGCGGCGGCGACCCGGGCGGGACTGTCGTCGCCGCACTTGGTCCCGGAGCCGGTGGCGGCTGCCGCACACCACGGGGCGCTCGGCGTCGCCGACCGGTTCCGGGCCGGGGAGCACAGCAGCCGCCCGGCCGTCTACTGCGTCTACGACCTCGGCGGCGGCACCTTCGACGTCGCCGTGGTGACCGACGAGGACGGCACTGTCGAGCTGGCTGGCCCGCCCGGCGGCGTCGATCCGTTGGGCGGTGTGGACTTCGACCGGTTGCTGTTCGACCACGTCGGTCGTCGCCTGGCCGAGCGGGATCCCGACGGCTGGTCCCGACTCGCCGACCCGACCGACCACCGGCAGCGCGCCGATCGCCGCGCCCTGCTGGCCGAGGTCCGGGCGGCCAAGGAACACCTGTCGGTGACCCAGAGCGCCGCCGTCTTCGCGCCCGGGATCGACCCGGCCGCCGCCGAGATCATGCTGACCCGGGTGGAACTCGAGGCGCTGCTGGCGCCCTCGCTCGACCGCACCGTCGAGGCGGTCGAGGACACGCTGCGCGCCGCCCGGCTCGAGCCCGCCGAGCTGACCGCACTCGTCCTCACCGGAGGTTCCTCCCGCATCCCGGCGGTCGCCGACCTGCTCTGGCGTCGGTTGGGTGTCGCCCCGATGACCCAGGACGACCCCAAGCTGGTCGTGGCGCTGGGCGCTGTGACCGCCCACCGTGCCGGACTGTTCGGGGTGCCGTCGCCGCGCGCACAGACCCCCGCCCGGCCGGTCCCGCGACCCCGGGACTTCTCCGCTGGCGCCCCTGCGCCGATCCGCCGCGACGCGGTCACGCAGAGCACGGATGCGGAGCTGAGCCCGGCCGCGGCTCGGTTGCTGACCGCGCAGCCGGCCCTGGCTGCGGCCCTGGCCTCCCATCCGGACGGCGTCGGACAGATCGACGACGAGGCGCTCCTGGTCGCCCTGCTCACCGCCCCCGGCCTGGTCGAGCAGGTCACCGCAGATCCCGGGACGATCGGCCGATTGCGCACCCGACAGTTCGTCCAGTACCGCGAGGGGGGTCCCGGTGACGGCCCGCTGCCGCCGACCCCCGTCCGCGTCCTGTTCGCCGACCGGCCGGACTGGCTGGCGGTCCACGCCGAGCCGACCGCGGGCGGCCAGATCCACGACGCCGGCGCCTCCTGGTGGGCGTTGCGGGCGGTCCGCACCTTGAACAGCGCGACCGCGGCCGAGCGCACCGGGCTGCTGGCCGACCCGAGGTGGCGGTCCTGGGTGGCCACCGATCTACCGGACTGGCTGTACAGCGACGACGCCAGCACGATCGTCTCGCTGGACACGCCGCTGCCGCCAGCACCGGTCGAGCCCTGGGCTCGCGTGGTCCACCGTCCGCCGGACGGTCCTTCGCCCGAGCAACGCCGGATCCTGCAACTGCTGGCGCCGGTGTACGCACCGGTGCCGGAGGGGGGCATCGCCGCCGCGGGACGGACACTGCCGGTGGATGCCATCGTCGAGGCGCTGGGGCGGCCGTCGGCCAAGCGCTGGGTCCAGCTCGTGCTGCCGGACACGTGGTGCCCGACGGACTGCCTGCTCTACCCGGCCGGGCCCGACCGCCCGCCCGCGATGATCATCCCGATCGTCATCGGCACCGGCTGGTCCGGCTTCCCCACGGTGATCACGCCGGACGTGGTCCAGTCGATCCAGGCGAAACTGCCGTTCCGGCTGTCCAACCGAGTGGAGGACATGGGCCGTCGGGTGGTGGTCCGCACCACCGTGCGGCCGGGTGCGACCTGCCCGCCGTCGGCTGCGCAGTTCGACCTGCGGACCAAGCAGGCCGACGAGCTGGCCGGACAGCTGCGGCGGCTGTTCAGCCGGGGCTGACGGTCAGGCTGGGTCGGCTGCAGCCGATCCCGCCACGAGCCAGACGGCGATGGCGGCCGCTTCCCGGATCTCGCCGTCGGCGGCCCGAGCCGCAAGGTCCGCCAGCAGCACTCGAGTCGCGACCTTCGGATCGAACGGTGGTCCCGACACGGGCGCGGCACCGGACCAGCTGCGGGCCATCACGTCGAGATCCGCGGTTCCCGGCTCGACCGTCGCCGGATCGGTGGCCGGCTCGTCGGCCGGGGTGGGCAGTGACTCGACCGGGGCCCAGGTCGGGTCGTCGAACTCGGCCAGCGGCCGCCCGTCACCGAGCACCGGATCGGCGACCCCGTCGGTCGGGACTCCGTCGACGGCCGGGTCCTCGATGGACGCTCGGACGGGCTGCAGGTCGATCTCGACCTCGGCACCGAGGACGTCGGGCGTGACCTGATCGACGGCCGGCCCGTCCGTCCACCCCGTGATCCCGGGGTCGTCCGTCCCGACGATCGGGTCCGGCTCGTGCACGATGCCGAGGTCGTCGGGCGGCCAGGTCCCGGATCCCGCGTCCGGATCCGTCACCGGTCGCCTCCGCCGGCGACCACGCCCTGCTCGTCACCGGTCGATCGTTGCTGCAGCACCTCATCGATGCTGGCACAGGCCTTGTCCAGACGGCGGTGTTGCTCGGTGAGCTGTTTCCGCTCGGCGCTCACCTTCTTGTCATCGAGATCGGCGGCGGCCCTGCTCTGCGCGACCTGACGGTTCACCTCCTCCAGCGTCTCCTCCAGCGTGCTGCGGAAGACGGTGGCGATGGTCGTGCGGGCGTCGACGGTGACGCGCTCGATCCGGTTGCCCAGCACCTGCTGGCCCTCGGTGATCCACCCGTTGATGGCGGCGCGCAGGTCCTCGCTGCGCATCCGGTCCTGCCGCACCCACTTCCGGAAGGCGAACCCTCCGACGCCGCCGAGCAACCCCACCACCAGCGCCGCGCCGCCGGTGAGGACGGTTGCCCCGAAGAGCGCGGCCACCCCGGTTCCCACCCCCGTGGCGATGCCCGACCCCATCATCACGCCCATGAGCGCGTCGGCGCCGTCCTGCCCGGTCATCCGCCGGCGCGCGGGTCGCAGGTCCGGACCAGCCGTCGCCGCGGCCCGGACGCCCAGGTCGGCCAGGTCGTCGAGCAGTTGCTCGCCGAGTGCCAGTTCGGCGAACAGGGCCTTCGCGGCCTCGGCGAACCGCCGGCGGGCGCCCTCGATCAGCGTGTCGGCCAGCGTGGCCAGCTCGTCGGCCAGCTCGTCGGCCCACCGCTCGGTCTCCTCCGGTGACGGCGCCCGGTTCCGGTCCTGCACCCGGTCGCGCCACGACGTCCGCATCCGGTTCACCGCGACGCCCAGCTCGTCCCGCAGGTCGATGCGAACATGGGCCAGGTGCTGTTCCAGGTCGGTGGACCAGCGGGACTGGCCCGTCTTCAGCGCCCGCAGACGGTCCTGCTCCTGCTCGAGCCGCTCGACCAGGGCCGGGTCGGCGGTCAAGGTTGCCAGGGACGCCTGCCCGCTGCGCCGCAGTTCCTCCAGAACCGTCCGGGCCGCGCGCAACGCGTTGCGCCCGACCAACTCCGCCGCGCGGGTCCGGACCGCCGTCTCGAGATGGTCGGTCAGCTCGCGCAGTCCCGACTCCTCCCACAGGTCGGTGGCCTCGGCCGAATCGGCGTCCGCGACCGAGTCGACGTGCGGGTCACCGGGCCGGCCGCCCAGCAGCTCGATCGCCTCCTCAGCCAGCGTCGTCTCCACCGGGATCCAGGTCGCGCCGGCGAACCGGGGCGCGACCCGGGCCAGGTCCCGCTGGTTGGCCTCGAGCACCTCCTGCCATCCGGCCACCCGGCCGATCCGGGTCAGGACGAACACCACCAGGTCGATCCGAGCCGCGGCGCGGCTGAGGAACTCGAGTTCCGGCGCGCCGAACGGCCGGTCCGCCCCGGTGACGAACAGCAGCGCGGTGGCGCGCTCGGCCGCGGCCAGCGCGACGGTCCCGTGCCGACCGTCCAGTCCGCCGACCCCCGGCGTGTCGACCAGGACGACATCGTCGGGCCAGGCCGATCGCACGGTGACATCCACGAAGGCCACCGGCGGGTCGTCCCGGGCGGCCCAGTCCGCCACCTCGGTCAGCGAGGCCGGCACCGTGCGGTCGGCGGCCGTCCCGTCCGGACCGACCAGGTGCACCACCGCGCTGTCCCGCTCGCCGGCGCGGAAGACCAGATGGGTCTGGGTGTGCACGGTGAACCGGGCCGGGCTCAGGCCCGGACGCCCCAGCAGCGCGTTGATCAGCGAGGACTTGCCCTGGTTGACCTCCCCCACCACCGCGATCACCGGCGCCACGTCGCCGGTCGGCTCGGTCGGGACCTGCCGCAGTTCGGTCGCCACATCGGGCCGGATCTGGTCGGCCAGCTTCACCGCCGCGGCGAAGGCACTGTCGAAGGTCGGGACGGTCGACTGGCCGGGCATGGACACGACCCGGCCGCGGCGGGTCGTCGGCCCGGTCACCGGGCGGCCCGGTACACGACGACTTCGGCCGGCCGCAGTTCCCGGCCGTCCTGGGAGTAGCCGACCCGCTCGACCGCGGCGATGGTGTCGGCCAGCCGGGGGTCATCGGTGACCACGGTCTCCACCGCCTGGTGCCGAGCCGGGTCGAACGGGCGGCCGAGGGGGTGATCGGTCTGCACGCCCACTGCGGCCAGTCCGGCGCCCAGCCGCTCGGCCAGCGCCTGGCTCGGCACCAGGTCCCGCACCCCGATCACCGATTCGATGAGCCGACGGATGTCGGGATCCTCAGCTCGCAGGCCCGGAGGCCGCTGGTCGACCCCGTCCGGTGCCACCGGCGCGGACGTCGGCCGGGACGGCGGGTCCGGAGCCGCCGCCGGCGTCAGCGGTCCGGCGGTCCGCTCAGCCGGACGACGCCCAGCCCGGGTCCAGCGCCGGGCCACGCTCATCGCTGCGACCATGACGGCGGCGGCGACCAGCACGACCAGCGCGGCCACCGCCGGTCGGCCCCCCCAGGTCGACGAGGGGAACGTCAGCCACGCCGGTGACCACTCCGGCGGCGCCGCCATCCAGGCCGCGGTCGCCGCAGCGACCAGCACGAGCACGGCGGCGAACACGATCCCCCACCGGCGGGCCGTCACGACGACGCCCCGAGCGTGCTGCCGACGGACCGGTCCCGCTCGAGCTGGTCCAGCAGCAGCTGGCAGGCCCGGTGGCCGACGGACGCGATCCGCTGCTCCCGAGGCGCTGCCGAGAACGCGAACAGTCGGAAGTCGTCGGAAAGCTCTCGGGCGCGCCGGGCCGACGCCTCCGGCGCCGTGCCGGCCGCGAGGCCGAGCCGATCGGCGGGATCGTCGCGCTCGGCCAGGGCGAGCAGCGCCTCGGTCAGCCGGTCGGGCAGGGTCACCTCGCCGGCCGTCGTCTCGATCACCGCCTGGAGCTCGATCAGCCGGTGCAGCTCGGGGCTCAGCCGGGCCGCCTCGACGGTGTCGGCCAACCACAACCGGTCCGGACGGGCCAGGGTCCGGTCGAAGGCCAGATGCTCCAGCCGGGCGAGCGCCGCGGACGCCTTCAGCGCATCCGCTCGGCGGGCGAACTGTCCGGTCACCCGCTCGTGCAGGGCATCGACGCGCGACGCCCGGTGGAGTGCGGCGGTGATCGCCGCCGCACCGTGCGCACCCCGGTCGACCGCCTCGAAGGCCACCGACAGGCCGTACGGGGCGAGTCGACACCAGAGCCGGTCACGCACCTGGCCCGACACCGGCGCGGGGCGCCCGGTGAAATGCTCGCCGCTGCGGAGCAGCGCACGCCGCTCGGCGGCCGGCAGCGTCGAGAGCGCCGCCACCGCATCAGCGTCGGACTCGGTGAAGCCACCGACCGCCACCGTCTCGGCCAGCAACCCGGCGATCGGAGCCACCCCGGCGAGCTGGTCCGACAACCGGCGGCTGAAATCGCCGGCCAGTTCCTCGGCCTCGGGCCACGGATCCTGGATCCGGCCCAGCAGGTCCGCTTTCGAGAGCACGCCGAAGGCGTTGACCGGCGACTGCGCCGGCCCACCGCCGGAGGTCGCCCGGAACCGGCGCAGCACGTCGGTCTCGACCGTGCGGATGTCCGCCGAGAACACCGCGATGACCGCGTCGACCGTGGCGGCCACCGCAGCCCCGCCGGACGCACCGATGAACTCGGCCGTGCGATCGCTGGTCTCGATGTTCAGCGACCCGAGCCCGGGTGTGTCGACCAGCGTGAGCGTGCGCAGCACCTGCTGCGACAGCATCACCTCCAGGTGGTCGACGTCCTCGGTGGGGACGCCGAGCTCGTCGGGAAGGGTGCCGGCCCGGGTGAGCGGGATGCGGCGGATCTCCCGCGAGCGCAGGTGGATCTCGACCAGTTCCGGATGGCCGTAGCGGTAGGCGGTCACCAGCCGGGTGCACTCGGTGGCTCGGGTCGGGGCCACCGAGCGTCCCACCAGTGCGTTCACCAACGTCGACTTGCCGGCGTTCACGCTGCCGAGCACCGCCACCCGCAGCGGCTCGGTGAGCGCGGCCCGGACGGGTGCGACGGCCGACCGCAACTCGGCGACGCCGCGGCGCTCCGCCTGGTCGCAGATCCGCAGGACGACCGCCGAGAGCGGCCCGACGGTGCCGGGTGCCGGGCCGGTCATCCCCGTCGCCCCCGCCGCCGGACCCGGCCGTGTCCCGGTGCGCAGGTCGGGCCGGTCATCAGGTGAGCCGGTCGACCAGGTCGACGACGAAGGTGAACGGCAGGATGAGGAGCCGGACGACGCCCTCCGGGAACGAGTCGACCCCCTCGATCGGCCCGGCGCCGGCGCTGATCGCGTCCAGGTCGACGGGGATCGGACTGGCCGCAGCAGGTACCGCCGCCGGGATCGCGGTGGGCGCCGCGACCGCGGCCGACTGATCGGCG
Source organism: Nakamurella leprariae (assembly GCF_016918035.1). GTDB lineage: Bacteria > Actinomycetota > Actinomycetes > Mycobacteriales > Nakamurellaceae > Nakamurella > Nakamurella leprariae. The sequence goes on from NZ_JAERWK010000020.1 coordinate 85,876, forward strand.
GTGCCCGGCTCGGCCCCGGGCACCGACAGTTCGGCGACGACACCCGCGGCGGCCTGGTCCTCGGGCAGGTCGGTGACGATCATCGAGTTGCCCGAGTCGGCCCAGGCGTCGGCGAACTGCTCGAGCGGGATGGCGATGGTCCCGCCATGCTCCCGGCCGGAGTCGTTCAGGTAGACCAGCCCGTTGGTCCGGTCGATCCCGGTGACGACCAGCTCGTGGTTCTCGTCGATCCCGGCGTCGTCGGGGTCGAGATCGTCGTCGATCACCGACCAGATCTCGTGGGCGTCGACCGCGGCCATGACGGCGTGACCGGCGTCGAGCGCGTCGGCCAGGTCATCGATGTCGCCGTACCGGAGGTGCACGTCCAGGCCGTAGGACTCGGCCAACGCCATGATCTGCCGGTCATCCATCCCCGACCAGCCGTTGAACTCCTGGTACTGCTCCGGGTCGTACTCGATCAGGCCCAGCTCCAGCGCCCGGTCCACCACCTCCTGGTTGGATCCCACCGGCACGCCGAGCACGTCGGCCAGCACCATGGCCACCGAGGTCGGCGCACACGTTCCCTGACCGGCGCCCTGGAAGAGCCAGTAGTCGTCGTCCTGGAGGGGATCACCGGACACCGTGTCAGCCGCGGGATCGACCACGACCGACGCCGGGTCCACCGGGTCGAACGGCAGGTCGTCCGGGCGGTCGTCGAAGCCGGGCAGCCCCGGCTGGATCGGGAACGGGTCCATCTCGGCCGGCGTCACCTGTTCCGGCGAGGGCTCGGGCCCCAGATCCGGCGCAGGGTCCCATGACGTCTCCGCCGGCTGGCTGTCCGGGAACGAACCGATGGTGTCGACGTCGTGGTCGCTCATGGTGGCCTCCACCACTCGGGCCCCGACGGGGCCGGCGACCACGACGGTAGGGCGGCCCCGTCCCGACGGGATCCCGGGAACGTGCCAGCCGGGGGTCGGTGACCGGCCTGCGGCGGCCCCGTCCGGAGACCGTCTGCGACCGGCCCGACACCGTCCGTGCCACAGCGCCGACCGGAGCGCCGATGACCGTGGGAATCCTGGTGATGCAGCGCATTCGCCCTGCTCAGCAGTGGTGTGGTCATCTACTGTTCCGCCCATGCTGGTCGGCCGCGACGACGTGGTGGGCGCCGTGGTCGAGGCCGCCCGCAGTCCCGGCCTGATCGTGGTCCGAGCCGACCCGGGCCTGGGTCTGTCGTCCGTGCTGACGGCCGTGGCCGAGCGGATCGCGCAAGGCCGACCGACCGACACCGCGGTCTGCCGGGCCGCCGGCATCCGTCCGCTCATCCACCGCCCGGGTCTGGTCCTGGCCCGCGCGTTGCGCATCCCGGTGCCGCACGACCTGGACGACGCCGTCCGCCTGGGGACGGTCGCCGCCGCCGGCCGGCCGGTGCTCCTGGACGACGCCGATGCGGCGGACCACCACTCGGTGGCGGTGGCTGCCGCGATGGCGCACCACGTTCCGGTCGTGCTCGGCGTGACCACGATCCCGCCGTCGCCGGTCGACCGGCCGGGCGAGCCGGATCCCGGGGTGGACGGCAGGGCGTCGCTGGCCGCCGCGATCGGCGGCGCCACGACGGTCGTGGATCTGACGCCCTTGTCCGACCGCGACGCCACCACCTTGATCCGGAACACCGACCTCGCACTGGACGGCGGATCCGTCCGGGCGCTGGTGGCCCTGGCCCGAGGCAACCCGCTGGTGCTGGTCACGCTGGCCGGCACGCGCGCGACCAGCGTGCGTCGGGCCATGGCGGTGCAGTTGACCCGGTGCTCGCCGGCTGCCCGGACGGCCGCGGTGGCGCTCGGCCTCCTCGGCCGCCCGGCCGGCGCGGCGCTGCTGGGTGGTGGAGCGGCGGAACTGGTGGCCACCCGGCTCGCGGCCGCCGGCCCGGACGGCACCGTCCGGTACGGCTCGACCGTGTTGTACGGGGTGGCCGCGACGTTGGCCGCGCCGGCCGACCTGGCCGCCATCCACCGGCGGCTGGCCGAGCTGCTCGCCGACCCGGTGGAGATCGCTGCGCACCAGCTGACCGGCGGACTTCTCGACCGGGCCCGGGACACGGCGGTGACCGCGGCGCGAGGCACACCGCATCCCGCGGTCCGGGCCGCACTCTGGCGACTGGCGGCCGAGGCCGACACCCCGGCCCAGGCCGCCCGGTGGTGGCGCGCCGCAGCCGAGGACCACCGCCGCGCGGGCGATCCGGTGGCGGCGGCCGAGGCGGACCGGCATGCCGTGCGCAGCGCCCTCTCACCTCGCGAGCTGCAGGTGCTCAGCATGCTGGGCACCGGCCTGTCCAACGTGGCCATCGCCCGCCGACTGCGGATCACCACCGACACCGTCGAGGACCACGTCGCCGCCGTGCTGCGCAAGCTCGGGGCGCGCAACCGCACCGAGGCGGCGGCCTCCGCGGTGACGACCCGATGACCGAGCCGTTCGCCATCGTCTGCAGGGACGAGTCGACCTGGCGCGCCCGGATGGCCGAGATGGGTTCCGCGGGATGGACGCTCGTGCGGGGCGACGCGCTGCCGGCCGAGCCGTTCGACCTCCGCGCCAGGCGGCTCGCCTGGTGCGGCACGGTCGACTCCGACGACACCCAGGAGCTCGCCCTGACCGCCGGCCTGCGCGGCGCCGCGGTCCTGGTGCTGCTGCGCCTGGCCGACCCGCTCGCCGCCGAGGCGTTCAGCCGGGACCTGATCGCGGTCGCGCCCGAGGGACCGACCGGTCACGACCGGTCCGCCGCCGGATCGCCCGACGCCGTCCGCCCCATCGACGCCGGGACCGCGGCGTTGCTGACCCGGTTGGCCGCCGGGCGGACGATCGCCGACGCGGCCAGGGAGGGCCACGTGTCCCTGCGGACGGCCAACCGGATGCTGGCCGCCGCCCGCGCCCGGTACGGCGTTCACAGCACCACCGCCGCGGTCGTGGCACATCTCCGAGAGGCGAACACCGGAACGGTGTCTCGTACCGACGGCGGGTCGGCCGGCGACTGACACCTTTCCGGGATGTCCGGCCGCCGCGGGCTGCCTACGGTCAGGGTGTCCCGCTCAATGGAGTGGGACGGCTCACCGGACCGCCGCCGAACGGGAGTGCCTCATGGACCACACCACCGACTTCGACACCCAGCCGCCGGAACCGTTCGAGGGCGCCGCCGTGCTCGACCCAGACGCCACCGTGGACCCGGGCGACACCCTCGACACCGGGGGCACCGATGCCTGGACCGCCGGTGTCGATCCGATCGACCTCGAGACATGGTCCGGCCCGGCGGACGACGACCTGGTGCCGCTCACCGTGCCGGTCGAGCGGCCGATCCCTGATCTGCCCGGCGCCGCGGGCTGGGCGCCCAACGGCCCGTTGCTGCTCGACGTTGGCGGTCAGCTGCTGGATCTGGGTATCCCGACGCTCGACATGGACGGCGACGGACGGCCGGACTCGACCCTGCTGGCTGGCACGGACGGGCAGCTGTACCTGCTCTGCGACCTGACGGGGGACGGCCTGACCGACGGCCTGGTCATCGCCGACCAGCAGGGCGCCGTCCTGGCCGGGTTCGACCTCGTGGACGGGGTGCCGGTCCCGGCCGACCTGCCGGCGGGTCTGCAGCTCGACGACCTCCTCGCCACACCGGCAGCCGACGACGGTCCGGCGCCGACCGGGCCGGCCACACCGGGCCGGCCCGAGACGGCCGAGCCGCTGCAGGTCACCTTCCACACCGGCACCGAGCTCGTCGATCTCGGCCCGGCCACCCACGACTTCGACGGCGACGGCGTCCCGGAGTCGGTCGTCCTGGCTGACGCGGACGGGAACCCGGCTTACGTGGTCAGTGAACTGCCCGACGGCAGTGACGGTCTGGTCGTGCTCGATCCGCGGACCGGGGAGCCGGTGTCGAGCATGGTGTCTTCCGCGGGCGAACTGCAGCCTGGCGTCGACGTCTTCGGTGCACCGTCGGACATGCCCGGGAATGCGACGGGACCTGACGTCCCCATCGGCACGGCACCTGACGGCCCGCTGCCCGCCCCGGTTCCCACCGATCCAGCGCGACCGACCGCGGGACCCGAGGCCATCGTGGCGCCCACGACCGCGGACCTGTCCATCCCGGGGGTGGCCCTGGTCCAGCACGGCGTGCAGGGCATGTACGACGTCGCCGCCGAGGTGTGGTGGAGCCTCACCGGCGGTGAGCCGTACCCGAGGGCCGACGACGGCACGCCGTTCAACCCCGGCCAGGTCTTCGGGATGCTGGGCGACCGGGAGGACACGCCGCCCGACCACAAGGACTCGTTGTCCGACATGCAGGCCCGTTGGGACCGCATGCTCACCACCATCACGGGCACCGGACCCGGGTGAGACGACCGGCACTGCGGGGGGCGTGGCCCCACCCGCTCGGCACCGCCGGATCGGCCGGGCCCAGGCCCGTGGCATCAACCCGATCGGTCCCAGCTCGATCTCGCGGCCCGCTGACCGAGTTCGAGCACCCAGTTCTCGATCCTGCCCGCGGAAGGCATCCCGATGACCGACCCGACCCTCACCGACATCACCATGCTGCTCGACCGTTCCGGCTCGATGCAGTCGATCAAGGACGACACCGTCGGCGGGTTCGCCGCGTTCATCGAACGGCAGCGCACCCAGCCGGGCACCTGCCGGGTCACGTTGGCCCAGTTCGACGACTGGTACGACGTCGTCTACACCGCCCGGGATGTCGCCGACGTCCCACCGATGGATCTGGTGCCTCGGGGCAGCACCGTGCTGCTCGATGCGATCGGTCGGGTCGTCGCCGAGACCGGTGAACGGATGTCGGCGACGCCCGAGGCGGAGCGGCCCGGCGCGGTGATCGTCGGGATCATGACCGACGGGATGGAGAACGCCTCGCGCGAGTGCACGGCCGACGTGATCAGGACGGTGATCACCCGGCAGGAGGAGCAGGACGGGCGGACGTTCCTGTACCTGGGCGCCGATCAGGACGCGATCACCGTCGGCGGGCGGATGGAACTCCCCGCCGATCGCTCGATGACGTACTCGCCGGGCCGCGCCGCCGCGGCCTGGGCCGCCCGCAGCGCGGCGTCGTTCACGGAGGGACCAGCGCCGTGATCGGTCGACTGATCGGACGGCCCAGGCCCCGAGACGACCGAAGGCCGGGTGTCGTCCCTCCCCCGCAGGGACGACACCCGGCCTCCGCCGCAGTGCGGTTGCGTCAGCCGGCGTAACCGCACGCCCACGGCGAGAGCCCGCGGGACGCGTACAGCCGCTCGGCGACGGCGATCTGCTGCTCACGGGTGGCCAGGTCCGCCCGCGACGCGTACTGCTGACCGCCGGCCGAGTTCCAGGTCGACTGGTCGAACTGCAGGCCGCCGTAGTAGCCGTTGCCGGTGTTGATCGACCAGTTGTTGCCGGACTCGCACCGCGCGATGCCGTCCCAGTTGACGCCGGAGCTGCTGGCCGGGGCCGCGGCACCGGTGTTGCCCGAGCGGGAGGACGACGAGCTCGCGGAGGACGCCGCCGGGGCAGCCGGCGCCGCGGCGGCGGCCTTCTTGGTGCCGACCTTGGTGATGGTCGGCAGCGCCTCGACGGTGGTGGTGGAGGCGACGTCCTGCGGCGCGCCGGGCACGCCGTTGGTGGTGACCACCCGCACGGTGACGTCCACCGAACCGGGCCGGCCCTGCTGGACGACCTGGGTGGTGCCCTGAGCCAGCGAGCTGTCCTGCTGGGTCTGGTCGGCCGGCTGGGCGACCGCGCGGGTCTGCACGCTGTCGGTGGTGCTGATCCGGGTCACGGCCACCTGCAGTCCCTCGGACACCGGGGTCTCGGCGGCCGGGGTCAGCGTGTCCTCGGGCCCGAGGGTGACCCCGGCGGCGGCGAGCACGTCGCCCACGGTCGCGGCCTCGGTGGGCGCACTGACCACCGGATCCGCCCCCACGGCCAGGGCCACGGTCGGCAGCGTCACGACACTGACCTGCAGGCCGTCGGTGACCGGGGTGTCGGCGGCCGGGCTGACCCGGTCGGCCGCGGCCAGGGTCACGCCCTGCTCGGTCAGCAGATCGCCCACGGTGTCGGCGGTCGACTCCACCGGCGTCGCGGCCGCGCCACGCACGGACAGCGCGACCTCGTGCAGCGTGTCGGCGGTGACAGCCAGGCCGTCGAGCGGGATCTCGCGCGAACGATTGGCGGACAGCTGGAAGTCGGCCGGATCCTGGCCGAGCTCGGTCATGGCCTGCTCGACGGTGCCGGCGGTGGTCCACAGCTGCTGTTCCTGACCGTCCACGGTCAGGGTGAGCAGGCGGCCGCGCTGCAGCACGATCTGCGAGCCGTCGGAGATGCTGGTGCCGGCGGCGGGCGCCAGCCGGTCGTGCTCGCCGACGCTCAGCCCCGCGGACTCCAACGCTCCGGCGACCGACCCGGCGAGGGTGGACACCTCCTGCTGCTGGCCGTCGACGGTGATCGAGACGGTCTTGTTCACGGTGACCAGCACGCCGGTGCTGACCGCGGCGACCACGGCGATGGCGGCCACCCCGACCAGCAGCGGGCGGCCCAGCCCCCCGCGACGGCCGGGCGCGGCGTGGGCCGGCTGCGCGGCCACGATCGTGGTGCTGGCGTCGTCGACCGGTGCGGTGGCGTCAGGAGTCGCTTCGGGGGTGCTGTCGTGCTGCGTCAAGTGTCATCCGAACCTGGCAGGGTCCGGGCAGGGCAGGGTGCCTCCCGAGCCGAGCTCGACATCCGGACACGGACACGGCGCGGCTCAGCTCGGACGGCACCGGTGAGCGGTGTCGTCCGGACGGTCAGGGCTGACGCGAGTGGACAGGTCTGGCGTGCACCCGGGAACCCATCCCGGTTGGTATCACGGAACGATAACGACGGACCGACGTCCGGGCAACGAGGTGAGATCGGGACAACACTTCCGCGCGTCTGATCTTCGCTCCGCGAACTTGGTCAGACCGGCGCCGGCAGCCCGTACACCCGGCGGGCCGTCGCGGCCACGGCCGCCGCGGTGCCCTCGGGGTCCTGCTCGCGCAGCGCGGCCAGCGCCCGGATCGTCCACGGCAAGGCGAACGGCTCGTTGCGGCGGCCCCGGTGCGGATGCGGCGTCAGGAACGGCGCGTCGGTCTCGGCCATCAGCTGGTCGTCCGGCACCAGCCGGGCCGCCTCGGCCAGCTCGCGGGCGTTGCGGAAGCTGACCGGTCCGGCGAACGAGAGCACCCAACCGGCGTCGATGCACCACCGGGCCATCTCAGCGTCGCCGGAGAAGCAGTGGAAGATCACCGTGTCCGGTGCGCCGTGGGCGTCCAGCACCCGCAGCACGCCCTCGTGCGCGTCCCGGTCGTGGATCATCAGCGGCTTGCCCACCCGCTTGGCCAGCTCGATGTGCCAGGCGAAGGCCCGCTCCTGCTGCTCGTGCGGCGCGGCGTCCCAGTAGTGGTCCAGCCCGGTCTCGCCGATGGCCACCACCCGCTCGTGCCCGGCCAGCTCGGTGAACGCCCGCTCGGTGGCCGTGTCCAGCTGGTCCGCGCGGGTCGGGTGCAGGCCGACCGCCGCGACCAGGTCGGGATGCCAGCCCGTCGCCTCGACGGCCCACCGGGCACTGGCCAGGTCGTCCCCGACCGTGACGACCTGCCGGACGCCCACCGCCGCGGCGCGGTCCATCGCCGCCCGGACATCCGCCGCGTCCACACACCCGCAGGCGTCCAGGTGCGTGTGCGCGTCCACCGTGGCGGTGCGCAGCGGCTCCGGAGCCGGCAGCAGGGTCTTGCCGGCGACCGCCGGATGCCCGGCCCAGGTCGCGGTCCCGTCGCTCGGAACCGGATCGGCCGAGCTCACGGGGCGATCGGGGCCCAGTCCGGACCCGTCTCGCCGAGCTTCGTGTCCAACTTGGGGAACAGCGGGGTCGGCTTGCTCAGCGGGCGACCGACCTCGAGGGGCCGGCGCTGCCAGACCGCCTGCTCGTCGGCGTAGTCGCCGGTCAGCACCGGGTAGGACCGGGCCGGCGGCACCCCGACGCCCTCGACGTCGTCGTCGAAGTCCTCGACCTCGACCACCCGCGGCTGGGCCGCCCACACGCCGCTGTCGCCGAGCGCCTCGTGCACGGCCTGGCTGGAGTGCGGCAGGAACGGGGTGAGCAGCGCCTTGACGTCGTCCACCACCTGCAGGGCGGTGTGCAGCACGGTGCCCTGCCGCTCCGGGTCGTCCTTGAGCTTCCACGGCTCGGCGTCCGACAGGTACTTGTTGGCCGCCGAGGCCACCCGCATCGCCTCACCGATGGCGGCCCGGAAGCGGCTGCGCTGCAACAGGTCCCCGACCACGGTGAAGCCCTGCTCGGCGGTGGCCAACAGGGCCACCTCGGCCTCACCCAGCGTGCCCGGCGTCGGCACCACACCGAAGTTCTTGTGCGCCATGCTGATCGAGCGGTTGACCAGGTTGCCCCACTCGTTCGCCAGCTCGGAGTTGGTGCGCCGCACGAACTCGTCCCAGGTGAAGTCGGCGTCCTGGTTCTCCGGGCCGGCCGCGGCGATGAAGTAGCGCAGCGCGTCCGGGCCGAAGCCGGCCAGGAAGTCGCGGACGTAGATCACCGTCCGGCGGGAGGTGGAGAACTTCGACCCGCTCATGGTCAGGAACTCGCTGGAGACCACCTCGGTGGGCAGCTGCAGCGCGCCGAGAGCTCCCGGGCTGCCGCCCTTGTCGCCCCGCCCGTCGTAGGCCAGCAGCTCGGCCGGCCAGATCTGGGAGTGGAAGGTGATGTTGTCCTTGCCCATGAAGTAGTACTGGGCAGCCTGCTGGCCGGCGCCGTCGGCGCTCCAGAACCGTTGCCAGGCATCGGCATCCGTGCCGAACCGGCGGGCCCACTCGATGCTGGCCGACAGGTAGCCGATGACCGCGTCGAACCAGACGTACAGCTTCTTGTCCGGCCGGTCGCGCCAGCCGTCCAGCGGCACCGGGATGCCCCAGTCGATGTCGCGGGTCATCGCCCGCGGGCGCAGGTCGTCGAGCAGGTTCAGCGAGAACTTCAGCACGTTGGGCCGCCAGTCGGTGCGGCTGCGCAGCCACTCCCCCAGCGCGCCGGCCAGCGCGGGCAGGTCCAGGAACAGGTGCTCGGACTCGACGAACTTCGGGGTCTCGCCGTTGATCCGGGACCGCGGGTCGATCAGGTCCACCGGATCGAGCTGGTTGCCACAGTTGTCGCACTGGTCGCCGCGGGCACCGTCGTAGCCACAGATCGGGCAGGTGCCCTCGATGTAGCGGTCCGGCAGGGTCCGCCCGGTGGACGGCGAGATGGCCGACATGGTCGTCTGCGGCACGAAGTAGCCGTTGCGGTGGACCGTGCGGAACAGCTCCTGCACCACCGCGTAGTGGTTGCGGGTGGTGGTCCGGGTGAACAGGTCGTAGGACAGGCCCAGCCCGGCCAGGTCGTCCACGATGACCCGGTTGTACCGGTCGGCCAGCTCGCGCGCGGTGACGCCCTCCTGGTCGGCCTGCACCAGGATCGGGGTGCCGTGCTCGTCGGTCCCGGAGACCATGAGCACGTCGTGGCCGGCCATCCGCTGGTACCGGGAGAAGACGTCGGCCGGGACGCCGAACCCGGAGACGTGTCCGATGTGCCGGGGTCCGTTGGCGTAGGGCCAGGCCACCGCGGTCAACACCGGCGCGGCGCCGGCCCCAGTACCCACAGTCATGGTCGACACGGTAGTCGGCGCGTGGCAGCCGTCCGTACCGATCCCGCCCCGACCGCCCGGGCTGCGTGGCAGGGTGCAGGTGCCCGCCGTCCCCGTCCCCCGTTCCGGAGTCGACGCCATGCTCAAGCTCATCCCGGCCCTGCTGACCCCGGACCTGCTGCACTCGCTGGCCCTGATGGGCCACGGCGACCGACTGGCCGTGGTGGACAGCAACTACCCGGCGCACTCCCGGCACCAGCGGGTGCACGAGCTGTTCGGTGCGGACACGGCCACCGCGACCCGCGCCATCATGCAGCTGCTGCCGTTGGACGACTTCGTCGAGCCTGCGGCGCACCGGATGGTGCCCGACGGCGACCCGGCCTTCCGCTCACCGTCGCACGACGCGTTCGAGGCCGAGCTGTCCCGCGTCGAGGGCCGGGCGATGACCGCGGCGCCGATCGAGCGGTCCGCGTTCTACGAGGCGGCGCGGGAGGCGTTCGCGGTGGTGCACACCCTGGACGCCGTGCCGTACTCCTGCTTCCTGATCACCAAGGGCGTGATCTGAGGAGATCGGCCTGAGGCACCTGTCGGTGCTCGGTGGCATGCTCGCGGCCATGCAGATCGATCACATGGTGGTGGTCTTCGACGCGGCCGACCTGACCGCCGAGAGCAGCTTCTGGGCCGCCGTGCTGGGGGCGACGGTGGACGCCGACGACGACTGGCACCGGGTGCAGGTGGACGACCGGACGGTGGTCGCGGTCCAGCTGGCCCCGGACCACGTCCCGCCGCAGTGGCCGGACGGGCCCATGCGCCAGCAGATCCACCTGGACGTGTGGGTGGACGACTTCCCGGCGGCGCACGCCGAGGTGGTGCGGCTGGGGGCCCTGGTGCTGCAGGACGCCCGGCCGGGCGACGACTTCGCGGTCTACGCCGACCCGGCCGGGCACCCGTTCTGCCTCTGCTTCGACGTCTGACGCGGCCAGGGGCCCCAGCCGGCCGGGTGGATGGGTCAGGTGCGTCAGGACGTGGAGCGGTTGTCGTGCCAGTTGTTGATCGCCTTCGCCTCGTCCTCCCGGGACGAGCCGTTGCCGGCCACGGTGCGGGTGTCGTCGTTGAGGTCGTGCTCGTCGATGGCCTGCTCGGCCGCAGCGATCTTGTCGTCGAACGCATCGGGGTAGGTGTCGGCCATGGTGGCCGGGCTGTTCATCTCGTCGGAGTCGTCCGCCGGGTCGCGCACGTCGTCGGACTGATCGGTGATGGCCTGCTGGTCGGGATCGCTCATGGGGTGATCCATACCCGCCCGACCGAGCCCGGAAACAGGACCGGCCCGGCCCGCGCGGGGCGGGCCGGGTGGTGCCGTCGATGCGTCAGGCAGTGTCAATCAGTCGCGACCTCGCTGCGGTCACCCGACCACAGCGTGTGGAACGAGCCGTCCCGGTCCACCCGGCGGTAGGTGTGCGCGCCGAAGAAGTCCCGCTGGCCCTGGATGAGGGCGGCGGGCAGCCGCTCGCTGCGCAGCCCGTCGTAGTAGGCCAGGGCGGTGGAGAACCCGGGGGCGGGGATGCCGTTGGTGGCGGCGAAGACGACCGTGCGCCGCCAGGCGTCCTGGGTGCCGGCGATGGCGTCGGTGAAGTACGGCGCCAGCAGCAGCGACGCGGGCTGCTGCGCGGCGGAGTCGTACGCCTCGGTGATCCGGTTCAGGAACTTGGCGCGGATGATGCAGCCGCCGCGCCAGATCCGGGCCACCGCCCCCAGGTCGATGTCCCAGCCGAACTCCTCCGCGCCGGCGATGATCTCGTCCAGGCCCTGGGCGTAGGCGACGATCTTGGACGCGTAGAGCGCCAGCCGGACGTCCTCGACGAAGGCGTCCCGGTCGTCGACCGAGCCGGCCGCCGCCGGACCGGGCAGGTCCTTGGACGCGGCGCGCTGCTCGGCCAGCGAGGACAGCCCGCGGGCGAACACCGCCTCGGCGATGCCGGAGACCGGCACGCCCAGGTCGAGCGCGTTCTGCACGGTCCAGGTGCCGGTGCCCTTCATGCCGGCCGCGTCGACCACGACGTCGATGAACGGCTGGCCGGTCTCGGCATCGACCTGCTTGAGCACCTCGGCGGTGATCTCGATGAGGAACGAGTCCAGGTCGCCCCGGTTCCACTCGGCGAAGACGTCGGCCAGCTCGGCCGGGGTCAGCCCGGCGCCGCGACGCAGCAGGTCGTAGGCCTCGGCGATGAGCTGCATGTCGGCGTACTCGATGCCGTTGTGCACCATCTTCACGAAGTGGCCGGCACCGTCGGTGCCGATGTGGGTGCAGCAGGGCTCGCCGTCGACGTGGGCGGAGATCTTCTCCAGCATCGGGCCGAGGGAGTCGTAGGACTCCTTCGACCCGCCCGGCATGATCGACGGCCCGAGCAGCGCACCCTCCTCACCGCCGGAGATGCCGCAGCCGACGAAGTGGATGCCCTGCTCGCGCAGTGCGGCCTCGCGGCGACGGGTGTCCTGGAACTTGGCGTTGCCGCCGTCGATGAGGATGTCGCCGTCCTCGAGCAGCGGCGCCAGCTCGTCGATCACGGCGTCGGTCGGGCCACCGGCCTTGACCATGATCACGATGCGACGGGGCTTGACCAGCGAGGCGACGAACTCCTCGGCGCTGGTCGAGGGGACGAAGTCGCCGTCGCCGCCGTGCTCGGCGATGAGGGCGTCGGTCCTGGCCTGGGTGCGGTTGTGCACCGCGGTGACGAAGCCCTTGGAGGCGAAGTTGCGCGCCAGGTTGGAGCCCATGACGGCCAACCCGGTCACGCCGATCTCGGCGCGCGCGGTGGTCTGGGTGTCGGTCATGCGGAGCCTCCGGGAAGCAGGACGACACCGGTGCCCGTGGTGCCGCCGAGGACGGGTGGTGCTGATGGTCAGGACGTTGGGGCCGGCCGGGTCGACGAGGTCCGGGACGCCGCCGACCAGCCTGACGCATGGCGGTCGGTGCCGCGCACCTGGGTGGGCCCCGATCAGGCCAGCGCGGCCCGCACCGCAGCGGCGACCCGGGCACCGTCGACCCGGCCGGCCGCGCGGGCCTGCACCGCCTTGATGAGCTGCCCCATCTGCTTCATGGTCACCGGCGTGCCGTCGGCCTCCAGCTCGCCCCGCGCGGACCGGACGAGCTCGACCAGTTCCTGCTCGGACAGCGGCTGCGGCAGGTAGCGGCCGAGCACCTCGGACTCGGCCCGCTCGCGGTCGGCCAGCTCGGTCCGGCCGGCGCCGTCGAACGCCTCGGCCGCCTCCCGCCGTTTGCGCACCTCGCGGCCGAGCACCGCGATCACCTCGTCGTCGGTGAGCTCCTTGGCCGTGTCCCCGGCCACCTCGGCGGTGGTGACCGCGGCCAGCGCCATCCGCAGCGTGGCGGTGGCCGTGGTGTCCCGGGCCTTCATCGACGCGGTCAGGTCGGCGCGCAGCCGGGCCTTGAGGCCGGCGTCAGCGGTGTCGGTCATGGGGTTGCTCCTGTCGGGACTGAGGTGGGACAGCGGGGGACGGCGGGTCAGCCCGGCGCGGTGGCGGCGGCGTAGACCTTCCGGCGGGGCAGGCCGTGCTGGGCGGCGATCCGGTCGACCGCGTCGCGGCGACTGGACCCGGCGTCGACCAGCGCGTCCACGGCCGCCCGGAGAGTGGCGTCGTCCACCTCACGGAGAACGGCGGGCGCGCCGGCGACCACCAGGGTGATCTCGCCGCGGGCGGTGGCGGCGCCGGCGGCCAGCTCACCGAGCGTGCCGCGGCGGACCTCCTCGTAGGTCTTGGTCAACTCCCGGCACAGGGCGGCGGGCCGGTCGGCCCCGAACGCCTCGACCATGGCCGCGAGCGACTCGGCCAGCCGGTGCACCGACTCGAAGAACACCATCGTCCGCGGCTCGTCGGCCAGGGCGGCCAGGGCGCGGCCCCGGTCGCCGGCCTTGCGCGGCAGGAACCCCTCGAAGCAGAACCGGTCGGACGGCAGCCCGGACAGGGCCAGGGCGGTGATGACGGCGCTCGGCCCGGGCACGGTGGTGATCGGCAGGCCGGCCTCGGCCGCGGCGGCGACCAACCGGTACCCGGGGTCGGAGACCGACGGCATGCCGGCGTCGGTGACCACCGCGACGGTGTCGCCCTGCCGGATCCGGTCCAGCAGCCGGGGGATCCGCGCCTGTTCCACCGACTCGTAGTACGAGACCACCGCGCCGCGCACCGTCACGCCCAGGTCGTCGGCCAGCCGGTGCAGCCGACGGGTGTCCTCCGCGGCGACCACGTCGGCCTCGGCCAGCAGTTCGCACAGCGCGGACGAGGCGTCCGCGGGCCGGCCCAGCGGGGTGCCCGCCAGCACCAGCCGGCCGGTCCGATCCGGTCCGGCCGACGGTGACGACGGTCCCGCCGGGGACGCGGCCCGGGACTCGGCGCGGGCGGACGACACGGTGCTCACGTCGGCCACCCTACGATCGGGCGCATGCCGTCCACGCCCGTCGACTCCAGCGTCGACGGGCTCGACGCCCCGGCCGTGGGACGTCCGGCCGACGATCGCGGCCGGGCCGGCGACGACGCCCCCGGGAACGGCCCGCTGCGCTGGCGCGGGCCGACCCGACCCGATCCGGCCGCCGATCGCTCTGGCAGTGGCACTGGCACTGGCACCGACGCCATCCCGACGTTCGACGACCAGCCCGGCGGGGTCGTCCCGATCGGCGCGGTGCCACCCGTCGTGCCGCCGGTGACCTCCGGCCGACGGCTGGCTCCGGTGCTGGTCGACCCACCGACGGACGCCCTGCGCGGCTGGATCGTCACGCTGGTGCTCACGCTCGTCGCCGCCGTGGTGCGGTTCTGGCAGTTGGGCTACCGCACCGACGGCGGCACCCCGCTGTTCGACGAGAAGTACTACGCGCTGCAGGCGGCCGAGATGCTCCGCAACGCGGGCGTCGAGGACGACCAGGCCTACGGGGTGGTCGTGCACCCGCCACTGGGCAAGCAGTTGCTGGCGATCGGCGAGTGGATCGCCGGGTACACCCCGACCGGGTGGCGGCTGGTCCCGGCCGTGGCCGGGGTGCTGTGCGTCTTCCTGATCGTGCGGGTGGTGCGCCGGATGACCCGGTCCACCCTGCTCGGCGGCATCGCCGGCGTGCTGCTCATCTGCGACGGCGTCAGTCACGTGCAGTCGCGTTCGGCTCTGCTGGACATCCTGCAGACGGTGTTCGTGCTGGCCGCGTTCGCCTGCCTGATCGCTGACCGCGACCAGGTCCGGGCCCGGCTGATGGCGGACCCGCACGGCTTCCTCGGCCCCCCGGACGGCCGCCGGGCGGTCCTGGCGCAGCGTGTCGGTGCCGTGCTCGGCGCGCGGTGGTGGCGCTTCTCGGCCGGCGTGCTGCTCGGTCTGGCGCTGGCCGTGAAATGGTCCGGCGTCTACTGGATCGCCGGGTTCGGCGTCATGGTGGTGCTCTGGGACATCGGCGCGCGTCGCGACGCCGGCATCCGCCGCCCGCTCGGCGCGGTGGTGCGCCGCGACCTGCTGCCGTCGTTGTGGTCGCTGGCCGTCGTGCCCCTGCTGGTCTACGTGGGCACCTGGTGGGCCTGGCTGACCGCCGAGGTGGCGTGGCCGCGGCACGTCCTGGTCGCCAGCGAGCGGTTCCGATCGGACTGGAAGAACGGCCTGCTGTACGACCTCAGTTCGGTCTGGGACAACGCGCTGTGGCAGTGGACGTGGAAGATGCTCGACTTCCACTCCCACCTGCTCACCCCGGAGGACCCGGCCAACCGGCACCCGTGGGAGTCCAAGCCGTGGGCCTGGCCGCTGAGCCTGCGCCCGGTGCTCTACTACTCCCCCGCGACCGGACAGGGCTGCGGCGACGGGCCGACCGACTGCGTCAAGCGCATCCTGCTGGTGGGAACCCCAGCCTTGTGGTGGGTCTCGCTGTTCGTGCTGGCCTGGGCGATGTGGCGGGTGGTCGCCCGGCTGGACTGGCGGTACGCCGCCGTCCTGGTCGGCTACGGCGCCGGGTACCTGCCGTGGTTCACCAACCTGGACCGGCAGATGTACTTCTTCTACGCCACCCCGCTGGCCCCGTTCCTGGTCATCGGCATCACCCTCGTGCTGGGCGACATCCTGGGCCGCGCCAGACGTCCGGTCCCCATCGGGGCCGGCAGCGCCGGCGACCCGGCGCAGGACACCACCGGCCTGCGCCCGCAGGGCGCCGAGCGCCGCTGGCTGACCATCGCCCTGGTGGCCCTGTACGTCGGTCTGGTGGTGGCCAACTTCATCTGGCTGTGGCCGATCCTGAACGGCGAGCCGATCACCCAGGAGCGGTTGCGGCTGGAGACCTGGCTGCCGTCCTGGGGGTGACCGGCCGCCCGACGGTCAGCCGAGGGGCGTCCGGGGCCCGGGTATAGGGTCGATCACGGGTCCGATCAGCCGTGTCGCGCCGCTGGAGGAACGGCAGCGCCGAGGTTGCTGAGAGCGACTGATGACGGCGATCGATGACCACGTCCGCACGTGTTCGTGAGAAGGAGACGGCATGGCCCAGTACACACTTCCCGATCTGCCCTACGACTACGGCGCACTCGAGCCGTTCATCTCGGGCCAGATCATGGAGCTGCACCACAGCAAGCACCACGCCACCTACGTCAAGGGCGCCAACGACACCCTCGACCAGCTGGCCGAGGCCCGCGAGAAGAACTCCTTCGGCTCGGTGATGGGCCTGGAGAAGACGCTGGCGTTCAACCTGGGCGGCCACGTCAACCATTCGATCTTCTGGCCGAACCTGTCCCCGGACGGCGGCGACAAGCCGACCGGCGAGCTGGCCGCCGCGATCGACGACGCCTTCGGCTCGTTCGACGCCTTCAAGGCCCAGTTCACCGCGGTGGCGGGCAGCATCCAGGGCTCCGGCTGGTCGATCCTGGCCTGGGACACCCTGGGCCAGCGGCTCAACCTGTTCCAGCTGTACGACCAGCAGGGCAACCTGCCGGCCGCGCAGATCCCGATCGTGGTGCTGGACATGTGGGAGCACGCCTTCTACCTGCAGTACAAGAACGTCAAGCCCGACTACGTCGCCGCCTGGTGGAACGTCGTCAACTGGGCCGACGCGCAGGCCCGCTTCACCGCGGCCAGCACCAGCACCAGCGGTCTGGTCATCCTCTGACCGACCGGCTCGACCGTTGATGGCGGCGGCTCCCTGCGGGGAGTCGCCGCCATCGGCGTCTGCGGGGTCCGGCGACATCGCGCCATCTGTTTCGGACGGCAACCGTCCGAAGAGTCCGTCGACGTGTCATGCTGCCGGGGTGGTGAACGCGACGACGCCCGAACCCGACCCGACCCGACCGGAGTTCCGGATCACCGGGCAGGCCCAGTACGACGCCTGGCAACGGCGCGAGCAGCCCGGCATCGAGCAGCTCCGGGACACCGTGTGGTCGGTCCCCGTGCCCTGGGCCGGCAGCCCCATCCGGTACACGTTCTGCTACGTGGTGACCGCCGCGGACGGCGCCCTGGTGGTGGATCCCGGCTGGGACAGCGACGAGGGCTGGGCGCTGCTGGTCGAGACGCTCGCCCGGGCCGGCCGGACGCCCGAGCAGGTCTCCGGCATCGTGATCACCCACTTCCATCCCGACCACCTGGCCATGGTCGAACGCCTGCGGGACGTCAGCGACGCCTGGGTGGGGCTGCACCCGGCGGACCAGCGCGTCCTGGGCCCATGGCACCGGCGCACCCAGGGCCTCGATCCGGAGGACGCCCGCGCCGCCGCCGAGCGGGAGGAACAGTGGCTCGTGCGCAGCGGCGTGCCGGCCGACGCCCGGCGGGCCATGGAGATGCGGCAGGGTCCGGCCGGGTTCCGGCTGCCCGGCCCGCCGTTCCGCGACCTGGTCGACGGGGACGAGCTGGACACCGCGGCCGGCCCCATGCAGGTGCTGCACACCCCCGGGCACACCGCCGGCTCCATCACCCTGCTGCTGCCCGAGGTGTCGTTGATCCTGACCGGCGACCACATCCTGCCGCGCATCACCGCCAGCATCGACTTCGGCGCCGAGCACGCCGGTGACCCGCTGGCCGACCACTACGCCTCGCTGCGCCGGTGCGCCGAGCTGGCCACCGGACCGCTGGCCGACGTCGAGGTCGGACCGGCCCACGAGTACCGGTTCTCCGGCCTGGCCGCGCGCTGCCAGGCGCTCATCGACGCCCACGACGAGCGTTCGGCGGAGATCCTGGACGCGATCAGCCGGGTCGGGTCGCGGCTGTGGGACGTCGCGGCGGAGATCTCCTGGTCCCGCGGCTGGGACGGCCTCAACCCGATGAATCGGCGGATGGCGTTGCGCGAGACGGAATGTCATTTGGTGCACCTCGCCGCCGAGGGCCGCATCGACGAGCTCGAGGAGCGTTCGGCATGACCACCACCCCGGCACCGTCCGACGCCGCGCCGACCGGGACCACGGCGGCCGGCTCCGGGATCGCCTTCGACAGCGGCATCGCCGAGACCGATCCGGACATCGCCGGCACCGCGACCCGTCTCGAGCAGCAGGGCTACGGCGGGCTGCACATCGCCGAGCTCACCCGCGATCCGTTCATCAACGCGGCACTCGCCCTGACCGCCGCCCACCAGGCCACGGTGGCCACCCAGGTGGCGGTGGCGTTCGCCCGGAACCCGATGACGGTGGCGCTGTCCACCCGGCACCTGCAGGACCTCTCCGGCGGCCGGTTCGTGCTGGGCCTGGGCACCCAGGTCGCCGCGCACGTGACCAAGCGCTTCTCCATGCCGTGGTCCAAGCCGGCCGCCCGGATGGAGGAGTTCATCCGCGCCCTGCGGGCCATCTGGCAGACCTGGGACACCGGCGACCGGCTGGCGTTCCGGGGCGAGTTCTACACGCACACCCTCATGACACCGGCCTTCTCGCCACCGCCGGCCGCGGCCGGCAACTCCCCCATCCACCTGGCCGCGGTGGGTCCGCTCATGTGCCGCACCGCGGGCCGGGTGGCCGACGGGGTCGTCGTGCACGCGTTCTGCACGCCGAAGTACCTGGCCGAGGTGATCACCCCGGCCGTGCAGGGCGGCCGCGCGGAGGCGGAGGCCGACGGCATCGCGGACAGCCGGCCGCCGTTCCAGATGGTGGCCCCCGTCTTCGTCGTCACCGGGGCGACCGCCGAGCAGCGGGAGTCCGCGCGCAGCAAGGTGTCCCAGCAGATCGCGTTCTACGGCAGCACCCCCGCCTACCGGGACGTGCTGGCCGGGCACGGCTGGGGCGAGTTGGCCGATCAGCTGCACGCCCTGTCGGTGAGCCGGGATCCGGGCAAGTGGACGGCGATGGGCGAGCTCATCACCGACGACGTGCTGGCCGAGTTCGCCGTCGTCACCGACGATCCGGCCGACGTGCCGGCCCAGGTGGTCCGGCGGTACCGCGGTCTCGTCGACCGGGTGGTGGTCGGCCGGCCCGAGGGCGTCAGCGTCGAGGACTGGTCCGCGGCGATCCGGGCGGTCGGCTGAACTCGGGCACCGGGCGGGCCACCCCGACCCGCTCGGCCAGCCGGCGCGCGTCCCGCGGCGCGTTGGCCGAGCCGTCGTTGTCGAAGAAGACGTACACCGCTCGCACCCCGGGGATGCGCCGCCAGTCGTGCACCCGGTGCGCCCACCAATCCAGGCCTTCGTCGGAGTAGCGGCTGGCGTACAGCTCCTGGTCGCCGTGCAGCCGCACGTAGACGACATCGGCGGTCACCTCGTCGACCCAGACGAACCGTCGGGCGGTGTCGGCCACCACCAGCGCGATGTTCCGATCGCGGCACTGGGCCGCGAACTCCGGCGCGGCGAAACTGTCGTGCCGCACCTCGATCACGTGCCGCAGCGGCCGCACCGGGAGTTCGGTGCCCGGGTCCAGCAGGTCCCACCAGTGTCCGACCCGATCGATGGTGGCTCCGTCGGCGCGGGCGGCCAGCTCGGTGGCCGCGGCGGTGTCGTCGGGCAGCAGGTCGAAGAACGCGGCGATGCGGTCCGGGTCGTACCGCATCCGCGGCGGCAGTTGCCAGAGGAACGGGCCGAGCCGGTCGCCCAGCAACAGCATCCCGGAGGCGAAGAAGTTGGCCAGCGGCTGGGCCACGTCCCGCAGCTGCTTGAGATGGGTGATGAACCGACCACCCTTGACGGCGAAGCGGGTGCCGGCCGCGGGATCGGCGGGATCCCGGTCGTCCCACCGCACCTGCGACCAGCTCGACCAGCTGCTCGGCCGCTGCAGCGAATAGAACGACCCGTTCACCTCCAGCGCGTCGAAACTGGCGGCGGCGTACGCCAGTTCACTCCGCTGCGGCAGACCGGGCGGGTAGAACGCGCCGCGCCACCAGTGCGGGTAGCGCCAGCCGGACAACCCGATGTGCACCGGTGCCGGTCCTGCCGGATCGCTCACTCCGTCGCCGGGTCCGCATCCTGCAGCCGCGCCTCGACGCGCTCGACCTTGCCGGCCAGTTCACCGGTGTCGTGGCCGGGCCGCAGGTCCGCCTTGAGCACCAGCGAGACCCGGCTGCCGTACCGGGCCACCGCCTCGGTGGCCCGGCGCACCACGTCGAAGCACTCGTCCCAGCTGCCCTCGATGGTGGTGAACATGGCGTCGGTCGAGTTGGGCAGGCCCGACTCCCGCACGATCCGCACCGCATCGGCCACCGCGCGGGACACCGAGTCGGCCGCCGCGCCCGGCGCAGGGACGCCACCGGACGGGGACACTGAGAACGCGACGAGCATGGACGCTCCTTGCTGCAGTCGGGCTCCGCAGGGCGGAGACGGGATCAGGGGCGGCAGCCCGGCTCAGTCGTCGCCGGACCCGGTACGCGCAGCGCGGAGCGCCTCGATGAGCTCGTCCTTGCTCATCCGCGACCGGCCGGGGATGTCCAGCTTCTGGGCCAGCACGTACAGCGCGGCCCGGCTGGCCCGGGCGTCGACGCCGGCCTGCACCGGCGTGTCGGTGGCCGGCTGACGACGTCCGGACGTCCGGCGGCCGGTCGACGGGGTGGGGCGCTCGGCGCGGGACCGGCCGGTCCGCCGCGATCGGCGGTCCGCGGCCGGAGCCTCCTGGTCGCTCGCCGGGGTGGCGCCGACGGGCGCGCTGCCGTCCGGGACGGCGACGGTGGCGGACGGCGGGACGGCCACCTCGGTCGACGGCGGGACCGCGACGGTGCCGGCCGAACGGGCCGGGCTGCGCCGCCGACGGGGTGCCGGTCCGGCGGGCAGGTCCTCGTCGGTGACGGACCGGACGGTGCCGGCCGGTTCGGCCACGAACGCGGTGTGCGGCAGGTCGGTGCCGGCCTCGTCGGCCGGGAACAGGCCGGGCGTGGCCGGCTCCGCACCGGCATCCGGCGCCGTGCTGTCGTCCGGGCCGGTGGCCTGCACCGCCGCCTCGAGCAGGTCGTCCGTCGAGTCGTGCGCGACGGCCGCGGCGACCCGGTCGTTGGTCGGCGCCAGCGTGTGGGAGGCGTCGGCGAGCTCGACGTCCGGGTGACCGGCCGCCGGCTCGGCAGCGTCGGCAGATCCGGACCCGGACTGCGCTGACGGTGCTGACGGTCCGGTGAGGACGACCGGGGCGGGCGGGCCCGACTTGCGGGCCGCCGCGGCCACCTGCTGGGCCGCCTCGAACGCGGCCTGCTGAGCCGCCGCCTGCTGGGCGGCGCGCTCGGCGTCGGCCGCGGTGCCGGACCCGGTGCCCGCGGCGCGCCGGTCGGCCCGCATCGCTGCGGATCGCTTCGGCTCGGCCTGCTGCTTCGCGGCAGCCTTCTTCCTGTCGGCCGCCTTCTTCTTGTCGGCCTTCTTGGTGTCAGTCTTCTTCTTGGCGTCAGCCTTCTTCTTGGCGTCAGCCTTCTTCTTGGCGTCAGCCTTCTTGGCGTCAGCCTTCTTCTTGGCGTCAGCCTTCTTGGCGTCAGCCTTCTTGGCGTCAGCCTTCTTGGCGTCAGCCTTCTTCTTGGCGTCGGCCTTCTTGGCGTCGGCCTTCTTCTTGTCGGCCGCCCGCTTCGCCTGGGCCTTCTTGTCCGCAGCCTTCTTGTCCGCAGCCTTCTTGTCCGCAGCCTTCTTGTCCGCAGCCTTCTTGTCCGCAGCCTTCTTGTCCGCAGCCTTTTTCTTCTCGGCAGCCTTCTTCTTGGCCTCAGCCTGCTTGACCTCAGCCTGCTTGGCCCCAGCCTTCTTGCTCGGCGCCTTCGCGTCGGCCGCTCGCTCCGTGGCCCGCTTCGTGGTGCCGGCCTCGTCCTGGTCAGCCTGCTCGGTCGCGGTCCTGCTGCTCGACGCCAACTGGAGCTCCTCCGTCGTCCTCGGTCCTGCGCGATCGCTGGGATCCCGCCGCGCGGCGCGCGGTCACTGCTGCCGATCCTGCCCGGACGGGCCGGTGCGGCGCACGTCGCGCGACCCGGCGCCGGGCTCAGCCGTGGACGTCGGCGGCCGGATCGACCGGATCGGCCGGGGCCGCCGGCTGCTCCCCCACCGCCCCGGTCGTGGTCCGCAGCAGGTCGGGCTCCAGGTACAGCACCCGCGCCACCGGCACCGCGGCCCGCACCCGGGCCTCCACCTCGTTGATCGTCGACGCCACCTCGGCGGCCGAATCGGTCGCCGCCACCGCGATCTTCATGCCGACCAGCAGCTCGTCCGGACCCAGGTACAGCGACTTCATGTGGATGATCCGGACCACGCCCGGGGTGCCCTCGGCCGCACCGCGGATCGCGTCGGTGTCGGCCGGCGACGCCCCCTCCCCGACCAGCAGGCTCTTGACCTCGATGCCCAGCACGATGGCGACCACGATCAGCAGCACCCCGATGGCGACCGTGCCGATGCCGTCCCAGACGCCGTCGCCGGTGATGACCGCGAGCCCCACCCCGAACAGGGCCAGGAACAGGCCGACCAGCGCGGCGATGTCCTCCAGCAGCACCACCGGCAGCTCCGGCGCCTTGGCCCGCCGGACGAACTGCATGATCGAGATGCCCTGGCGGTGCGGCGCCGACTCCTTCAGCGCGGTGCGCAGCGAGAACGACTCCAGCGCGATCGCCACCACCAGCACCGTGATCGGCAGCCAGGCCGCTTCGATGGCCTCCGGGTGCTGGATCTTGTGCACCCCCTCGTAGATCGAGAAGACCCCGCCCACGCTGAACAGGATGATCGCGACCATGAACGCGTACACGTAGCGCTCGCGCCCGAATCCGAACGGATGCTCCGGCGTCGGCGCGCGGCGTGCGCGGCGACCGCCCACCAGCAGCAGCACCTGGTTGCCGGAGTCGGCCAGTGAGTGCACCGACTCGGCCAGCATCGACGACGAGCCGGAGATCAGGAACGCGATGAACTTGGTGACCGCGATGCCGAGGTTGGCGCCGAGCGCCGCGACGATCGCCCTGGTCCCACCGGAGGAACTCATGGCTGCATCCTGCCGCGCGCCGATCCGGTCCGGCGCGCGGGCCGCGCGACATGCCGCGCAGCGGATCTCGGACCGCCGATGCACCGCGGTCTTGCGTGGACGGGGCCGGGAACGGGTACTGGGGCAGCCCCGGAACGGACCGGGGCACCGGGCCCGCCGGGGACGGCGGGGGTGACCTGCCGGCAATCGCCCGGAAACCTCGGGGAGGAGCGTGGACATGACACCGCAACACGGCGGACCTACGGTTCTCGCCATGGCCGACCTCTTCGAGGACTACCCGTTCGGCCCGGCCTGGGACGAGATGTTCGCCGCGCCGGGCAGCATCCGCACGGCGTACGAGTCGGTGTACTCGGCGCTGCAGACCATGGACGCCGCCGACCTCGCCGCCCGGGCCGAGATCATGGGCCGCACGTTCCTGGACCAGGGCATCACCTTCGCCCTCGGTGGCGTGGAGCGGCCGTTCCCGCTCGACCTGATCCCCCGGGTGATCACGCCCGAGGAGTGGCGCACGGTGGAGACCGGTGTGCCGCAGCGGGTCCGGGCCCTCGAGGCGTTCCTGGCCGACGCCTACGGACCCGGGCGGATCTTCGCCGACGGCGTCGTCCCGCGCCGCCTGGTGACCACCTCACCGCACTTCCACCGGCAGGTCGCCGGCATCGGCGGGCAGGACGGCGCCCGCATCGTGATGGCCGGCATCGACCTCATCCGCGACGAGGAGGGCACCTTCCGGGTCCTCGAGGACAACGTGCGGGTGCCGTCCGGGGTGTCGTACGTGCTGGAGAACCGGCAGGCCGTGGCCCAGGTCCTGGCCGAGGCCGGCGGCGACCAGCTGGTCCGGCCGGTGTCCGAGTACCCCGGCCGGCTGCTGGCCGCGCTGCGGGCGGTCGCCCCCTGGAACGTCACCGACCCGTCCGTCGTGGTGCTGACCCCCGGCGTCTACAACTCCGCCTACTTCGAGCACACCCTGCTGGCCCGCGAGATGGGCGTCGAGCTGGTCGAGGGCCGCGACCTCATCTGCCGGAACAACCGGGTGTACGTGCGCACCACCACCAGCGAGATGCCGGTGCACGTCATCTACCGGCGCATCGACGACGAGTTCCTCGACCCGGTGCAGTTCCGCCCCGACTCCATGCTCGGCGTGCCGGGCCTGATGAACGCGGTCCGGGCCGGCAACGTCAACGTGGCCAACGCGGTCGGCAACGGCATCGCCGACGACAAGCTCGTCTACACCTACGTGCCCGACATCATCCGGTACTACCTCGGCGAGGATCCGATCCTGCCGAACGTCGACACCTACCGGCTGGAGGATCCCGAGCACCGCGAGTACGCGCTGGAGCACCTGGCCGACCTGGTGCTCAAGCCCGTCGACGGCTCCGGCGGCAAGGGCATCGTGATCGGGTCCAAGGCGGACGCCGCCACCCTGCACCGGGCCCGGGCGACGGTGCTGGAGAACCCGCGCGGCTGGATCGCGCAGCGGGAGATCGCCCTGTCCACCGTGCCCACCCTGATCGGCGACAAGATGCGGCCGCGGCACGTGGACCTGCGGCCGTTCGCGGTGAACGACGGCCAGCAGGTGTGGGTGCTGCCCGGCGGGCTGACCCGGGTGGCGCTGCCCGAGGGCGAGCTGGTGGTCAACTCCTCGCAGGGCGGCGGCTCCAAGGACACCTGGGTGCTGGCCGGCGCCACCGGACCGGAGCTGGAGTCGGACCCGGCACTGGAGATGCCCGGCGCCAGCGAGGCGACCGTGCTGATGCCGGCGCTGCGGTTCGACGACGGACCGTCGTCCCCGACGGCGTTCCAGTCGATGAGCCCGGGCGGCACGGCCCAGATCGCCGGTGACGTCGAGCAGCGGCTCTCCTTCGAGCCGCCGGCCGCCGCCCCGGACGGACCGAACCTGCGCAGCCAGCAGGGTCAGCAGCAGCAGCACCGCATCACTGCGCCTGTCCCCGGAACACCCGAGGAGGACCCGACGTGTTGAGCCGCATCGCCGAGTCGCTCTACTGGCTGGGCCGGCACGTCGAACGGGCCGACTGCACCGCGCGGATCCTGGACACCTACCTGCACCTGCTGCCCGCGGGCAGCTGGCAGGGCGACCACCAGGTCATCCACTCGCTGGTCGACTCGATGGGCCTGGCCCCAGCCGACGGCGAGCCGTCCGCCATGGACTCCGGGCAGCTGATCCGCAGCCTGGTGTTCGACCGGGAACGGGCCTCGTCGGTGGCCGGTGCCCTGGTCGCCGCACGCGACAACGCCCGCGGCGTCCGGGACGCCATCCCGCTGGACGTGTGGGAGTGCCTGAACGTCACCTGGCACGGGCTGCGCACCCGGGAGGCCAGCGGCGCCGGTCCGCACGTGTTCCTGCGCTGGGTCGGCGAGCGCTGCGCCATCGCGGCCGGTCTGGTCGACCAGGTGATGAGTCATGACGAGGGTTGGCAGTTCCTGGTCGTCGGCCGGTCGCTGGAGCGCGCCGACATGACCATCCGGCTGCTCGCCGCGGCCGACTCGGAGACCGGCTCGGTGCCGCCGTGGCGGGCCCTGGTCAGCGCCTGCGGCGGCTGGGAGCCGTACGTCCGGTACGCCGGCGGCGCCATCGGGCAGCGCAGCGCCACCGAGTTCGTGCTGCTGGACCGGCAGTTCCCGCGGTCGGTGCTGCGGTCGCTGAGCATGGCCGAGTCCTGCCTGGCCGAACTGGAGGCGGTCGGGGCCCGGCAGGTCCGGGATCCGCGTCGCGATCCTTCGTCTGCGCGCCGGATCGTCGGGCGGATGCGCACCGGACTGGACTACCGCACCGGCGGTGAACTGGCCGACGACCGGATGCAGCTGCTGGCCAGCCTGCAGCGGACGGTGGCCAGCGCCCACACCGCGGTCACCACGTCGTTCTTCCGCCGGGAGGACACCATCACCTGGGCGAACCTGGGCACTGACGGAGGTGCGGCATGACCGGCCCGACCGCTGGGGATCTCCGCGCCGACCTGCGCGCGGCCGCCCCGACCGCCGTGCCGCCGGCCGACATCTGGCGGCTGCTGGTCGTGCACCGCACCGTGCTCACCTACCCGGACACGGTGACCACCTCCTACAACGAGGTGCGGATGCAGCCGGCCGACGAACCGGGTCAGGCCGTGCTGTCGGCCCGGCTGGAGCTCGACCCGTTCGAGGGGGTCCTCGGCTTCCACGACTACTTCGGCACCCGGGTCGCCGCGTTCGACGTGCACCGCCCGCACCGGCAGCTGGTGGTCACCGCCACGTCCACCGTGGAGACCTTCCCACCGACGCCGGCCGCGCCGTCCTGGTCGTGGGCGGAGCTGGAACGCTCCGGCGTGGACGACCGGTTCGAAGAGTTCCTCACCCCGACCCCGCTCACCCAGCTGGACGACGAGCTCACCGGGATCGCCGCCGAGCTGCGCGCGGCCGCGGCCGACCCGCGGGCGGCCGGCCTGGCCGTGTGCGATTTCGTGAACCGCACCCTGACCTACGAGGCCGGCGTCACCGGCGTCTCCACCTCGGCCCTGGAGGCCTGGACCGCGCGGCGCGGGGTGTGCCAGGACCTGTCCCACCTGGCCATCGGACTGCTGCGATCGATGGGCGTCCCGACCCGGTACGTCTCCGGCTACCTGCACCCGGACCGTACGGCCGACATCGGCCGCGCGGTCACCGGGGAGTCGCACGCGTGGGTCGAGTGGTTCGACGGCACCTGGTTCCGGTTCGACCCGACGAACGGCCACGAACCGGCCCAGGCCCACGTGGTGGTCGGCCGCGGACGCGACTACGGCGACGTGCCACCGGTCAAGGGCGTCTACGCCGGGCCGGACGCCATCGGCAACCAGGTCACCGTCCGAGTCACGCGACTGCGCTGATCGGCCGAGCGAGGCACGAGGGAGGCCGGGTCAGCGCCATCGGCGCACTGCTGATCACCTGTTCCCCTCTCGGGAACTCCCGTACACCGTCCGACGTTGCCCTGCCGTCCACGGGACGTGGAGTGCGTCGCCCGACCGGGTGGGCTCACCGGCCGCGTCCGACGCGCGGCGGCGACCGCCGGACGGTCGCGTTAGGGTCGCAGGACTCCGCGACGGCGCCCCGCCGATCGCGCGTCCGCGACGGCAGGCAGGGAGAGTGCATGACCTCGTCGATCTCGCCGCTCGGTCCGTCCGACCGTTCCCGGTCGTTCGCCCACATGTTGCGGGAGCGGGTGGCCGCCAGCCCGGACCGGGAGGCGTTCCGGCACCGGGTGGGTGACCGGTGGGAGTCGCTGACCTGGCAGCAGACGTGGGACCGGGTGGAGCAGCTGGCCGCCGGCCTGGTCGACCTGGGCGTGGCGGCGCAGGAGCGGGTGGCCATCGCCAGCGGCACCCGGATCGAGTGGGTGCTGGCCGACTTCGCGGTGATGTGCGCCGGCGCCGCCACCACCACGGTGTATCCGTCGACCACTCCGCAGGAGGTCGCGCACATCCTGGGCGACTCCGGCTCGGTGCTGCTGTTCGCCGAGGACCACGCCCAGCTGGCCAAGCTCGACCGCGACGCCCTGCCCGAGCTGCGGCACCTCGCCGTCTTCGACGACGGCCCCGGGGCGGGCAGCGTGACCGGTGACGTGCTCAGCCTGGACGCGTTGGCCGAGCGCGGCCGGGCGCTGCTGACCCGCGAACCGGAGACGGTGAAGCGGCGCATCGACGAGCTGGAGCCGGAGCGGCTGGCCACGCTGATCTACACCTCCGGCACCACCGGCACCCCCAAGGGCGTCCGCCTGGTCCACGACAACTGGACGTACGAGGCGGCGGCGATCGAGCCGCTGGACCTCATCCGCCCGGACGACCTGCACTACCTGTGGCTCCCGCTGTCCCACGTCTTCGGCAAGATGCTGCTGGCCATCCAGTTGCAGATCGGATTCGCCACCGCCGTCGACGGCGACCTCGACCGCATCGTGGCCAACCTGGCCGCGGTGCAGCCCACCTTCATGTGCGGCGCGCCGCGCATCTTCGAGAAGGTCCGGGCCCGCGCGACGATGACCGCGCACGGCGCCGGGGGGGCCAAGGCCAGGATCTTCGACTGGGGCTTCGGGGTCGGCGTCAAGGTCAGCCAGGCCCGCCAGTCCGGGACGCGAGTGGCGCCGTGGCTGGCCGCCCAGCACGCCATCGCCGACCGCCTGGTGTTCACCAAGATCCGGCACGTCCTCGGCGGCCGGATCCGCCGGCTGGTGTCCGGGTCGGCCAAGCTGTCCCGGGACGTGGCCGAGTGGTTCGACGCCGCCGGCCTGCCGATCCTGGAGGGCTACGGGCTGACCGAGACCAGCGCGGCGACGTTCGTGAACCTGCCCGGCGACAACCGCATCGGCACCGTCGGGCCGCCGGTGCCCGGCACCGAGGTGATCATCGCCTCGGACGGCGAGATCCTCGTCCGCGGACCGGGTGTCATGCGCGGGTACCACAACCGACCGGACGCCACCGACGATGTGCTGACCGCCGACGGCTGGTTCCACACCGGCGACATCGGCGAGCTGCGCGACGGCAACCTGGTCGTCACCGACCGCAAGAAGGACCTGATCAAGACCTCCGGCGGCAAGTACGTGGCGCCGCAGAAGATCGAGACGCTGTTCAAGGCGCACTCGCCGTACGTCTCGCAGGTGGTGGTGCACGGCGACGGCCGCAACTTCGTCTCGGCGCTCATCACCCTGGAGGCCGACGCGGTCGGCGCCTGGGCCACCGGGCAGGGGCTGCAGCTGCGCACGCCGGCCGAGCTGGCCGCCGCGCCCGAGGTCCGCGAGCTGCTCGACCACGACGTGCAGGCGGTCAACAGCAAGCTGGAACGCTGGGAGACGATCAAGCGGTACACGATCCTGCCGCACGACCTGACCGTCGAGGACGGCGAGCTCACCCCGTCGCTGAAGGTCCGGCGCAAGGCCGTGGAGAACCGCTACGCCGACCAGCTCGACGCGCTCTACGCCGACGTCGACTGAGGATCCGGCCGGACCGCCACGGTCGTCGGCGGTGGTCCGGCGGGGCTCACCGGGGCGCTCACTGCTGGTAGGCCTGCCAGGCGTCGAAGGGCAGCTGCCAGTCGCCCAGGCCGTCCCAGACCGGCAGGTCCGGGCCCTTGGTGTTCCGGATGATCACCGGGTCGCCGGGCAGGGCGTTGTCGTGGAACCACTTGGCGTTCTCGTCGGAGACGTTGATGCAGCCGTGCGAGACGTTCTCCACGCCCTGCTGCTCGACCGACCACGGCGCCGCGTGCACGAACTCGCCGGAGTCCGAGATCCGGGTGGCCCAGTCGACCTCGGTCCGGTACGCCCCGGTACCGGTGAGGCCCCAGGTGCTCGAGTCCATGATCTTCGACTCGTACTTGCTGGTCACCACGTGTACGCCGTTCATGGTCGGGTACTGGTCCCGGCCGAGGGACACCGGGAAGTCCTGCACCAGCACCCCGTCCACCACCACCTGCATGCGCTTGGTGGTGTCGTCGACGGTGCTGACCATGGACCGCCCGACCTGGAAGGAGCGCACCAGGTCGGCCTCGCCGTAGACGCCGTCGCCCAGGTGCACGCCGTAGGTCTTCACCGACACGGTGACCTGGGTGTTGGCCTGCCAGTAGTCGACCGGTCGCCAGCGCACCTCACGGTCGCTGACCCAGCGGAACCCGCCGGGCTGGGCCGGGGTGCTGCTCACGGTGATCGCGGCCTCCGCAGCAGCCCGGTCGCTGACCGGCTCGTCGAACTCGACCGTGATCGGCTGGGCCACGCCGACCACCCGGCCCTCGATGGGATAGACCGCGGCGCGTGTCTTCTCGCCGGGGCTGACCGTGGTGAACGAGGTGGTCGAGCTGGCCGGGACGCCGTCGGCGTTCACCGCGGTCGCGGTCACGGTGTAGGTGCGGCCGTAGCCGAGCTCGGGCACGGCGATCCATCCGGTGCGATCACCGCTCAGTTCGCCGACCAGTTCGATGGCCGTCCCGTCGCGACTGACCGTGACCTGCTCCAGGGTGCCACCGGTCACGGTGACCGTGATCGGTGCGGTCGGGCCGACGGCCTGCGCGTCCGGGCCTGGCGTCACCGCGACCGTGGCGGCCGGCGCCGGCGGTGGCGGCAACGGCGCGGCCGTCACCGACGTCGGGACGGCGGGCGTGGTCACCGCAGCGCTGGTGGTCGGACTCGACACCGCCGCAGTCGCCGCCACTGGGCTGACCTCGGGCAACCCAGGCGCGTCGGAGCAGGCCACCGCCACCGGCAGCAGTACCGCGGTGACGGCCGCGAGCAGGGCGGCCCGCCGGGCGCGCCGAGGGCGGTGGGCCGGACGCCCGGAACGGGCGGTGGTGACTGGCATGGTGTGCTCCCCGCGTGTGCAGCCGGTCCGCGGGCACTCCCCCACGGCCATCCCGGCCTCCGGATCCCCCGATCCGCGGCCAGTGTGCGGCAGCGATCCCCGGAGCGACGGCAACCCGCGCCGCGCGGCGGCGATCGGGAGCGAACCGTGTCAGAGCCGTGATCTTCCGACGCCCCGACCTGCACAGCGATCGCACAGCCGCCGGGGCGTGCGCGTGGACCGGATCTCCGTACCGTGGACGCTCCAGCCACTGCTTGCCCGGAGGCCGCCCGTGCTCAGCCCTGACCGATCGCCACGCCCGTGACGGCCGCCGCCCGCTCCGGTCCCGACGCCGTCCGGCCGGACCCCGGTGTGCTGGACCGGCCGGTCACCGCGGTGGCCGTACCGACCCGGCTGGCCCGCTGGTGTGCCGCGGCCGGGATCGGCGCCGTCCTGCTCACCCTGCTCGGCATGGCCTGGCTGCACCTGGCCGGGTCGACCGCGTCGATCTCCCCGATGCGCCGGACCATCAGCGAGTACGCGCTGACCGACGCGCGCTGGCTGTTCGACGCCTCGGTCGTGGTGCTGGCCCTCGGCGCGGTCACCGCGGTGGCCGCCCCGATCCTGCTGCGACTGGTCCCGGCGGTCAGCACCGGCACGGTGCTCAGCGCGCTCGGAGCCCTGGCGCTGCTCACCCTGGTCGTGTTCCCGAAGCACGACTGGGCCGTTGGTCCGAGCGCCGGCGGGACCGTGCACCGGATCGCCAGCGTGGTGGCCTTCCTGGCCCTGCCGACCGGCCTGCTGCTGCTCACCCGCCGCCGGTCCGACGGGTGGGCCCGGACCGCGTGGTGGTCGTGCGTCGCCGCCCTGCTGTGGTTCTCGCCGCTGGTCATCGCCGTGCTGCTGCGGCCGCTGACCGGCACGCCCTGGTACCGGGCCGTGCCGCTCGGGTTCGTGGAACGGGGACTGGCCGCGTTCCTGGTGCTGGCCGTGCTCGCCCTGGCCGTCTGGGGCTGGACGCGGGCGCGCCGTCCGCTCACCGTTCCGGAGCCGGCCACCGCCACCAACGGGATGCAGCTCGATCCGTCGATCCCCCGTTCGGTGCTGAGCTGATCCGAGTGAGCTGATCCGACTGAGCTGATCCGACTACGGTGAGCGGGCCCGACGCCCGAGCCGAACGGAGACCCTGGCCCGATGGATCTGCAGCAGCAGCTGGACCAGTGGCCGGTGGGTGCCGCCGCCATCGCCGTGATCGGGCCGGACGGTGTGCTCGAGGAGGCCCGGACCGGCGCCGCCACCGCGGACACCGTCTACCGCTGGGCCTCGGTCACCAAGGTCACCACCGCGCTCACCGTGCTGGACGCCGTGCTGGACGGCGCGATCTCGCTCGACGACCCGGCGGGTCCGCCCGGCGCCACGGTGCGGCACCTGCTCGCGCACGCGGCGGGTGTCCGGATGGAGGCCGCCGACGGCGACCGTCCGCTGGCCGCCCCCGGCACCCGCCGGATCTACTCCAACCACGGCATCGAACTGGCCGCCGAGCACCTGGCGGCCGCGACCGGCCGCCCGTTCGTCGACGAGCTGACCGACCGGGTGCTGGAGCCGCTCGGCATGACCGGCGCCGAGCTGGTCGGGTCCCCGGCCCACGGGTTGCGCAGCCCACTGGCCGATCTGGCCCGGCTGGGCCGCGAGCTGCTGCACTCCACCGAGCTGCTGCCCGGCGCGGTCGCCGCCGTGTCCACCCTGGCGTTCCCCGGCCTGGCCGGGGTGCTGCCGGGATTCGGCCGACAGGAGCACAACGACTGGGGTCTGGGCTGCGAGATCCGCAACGGCAAGTCGCCACACTGGACCGCGGCCGGCAATGCACCGAGCACCTTCGGCCACTTCGGCCAGTCCGGCAGCTTCCTGTGGGCCGACCCGGTCGCCGGCCTGGCCTGCGCCTCGCTCTGCGACACCCCGTTCGGCCCGTGGGCGGCGGAGTCCTGGCCCGCGACGGCCCAGCTGGTGCTGGACCGGTACCGCTGACCGACCGCTGACCCGGGCCGCGTCGGGGTACCGGCGCAGTGGTCCGGCGAACCGCAGCGCGCCACCTGATCACCCACCCGGAGGTCCCATGACGCCGTCCCCCGGCGCCGTCCCGTCCGATCAGTCCGGCTCGTCCCGCAGCCGCACCGAGCGGCTCGACGCGCTGCCGTTCACCCGCCAGCACGGGCGCCTGCTCGGCGGTTCGGGTATCGGCTGGGCCTTGGACGCGATGGACGTCGGCCTGCTGTCGTTCGTCATCGCCCAGTTGGCGGTCGTCTGGGGCACCCCGCAGTCGCAGCTGTCCTGGATCGCCTCGGCCGGCTTCATCGGCATGGCGCTGGGCGCCGGGATGGGCGGGCTGCTGGCCGATCGGCTGGGCCGGCGCCAGGTCTTCGCCATCACCCTGCTCGTCTACGGCGTGGCCACCGGCGCCTCCGCGCTGGCCTGGTCGGTGGGCGTGCTCATCGCGCTGCGCTTCGTGGTCGGGCTCGGCCTGGGCGCGGAACTGCCGGTGGCGTCCACCCTGGTCAGCGAGTACGCACCACCCCGGATCCGAGGCCGGGTCATCGTCATCCTGGAGGCGTTCTGGGCGGTCGGCTGGACGGCGGCCGCCCTGATCGGCACCTTCGTCGTCCGGGCCGGGGACGACGGCTGGCGCTGGGCGCTGGCCCTGGGCGCCGTCCCGGCGCTGTACTCGGTGTGGGTCCGCACCCGGTTGCCCGAGTCGGTGCGGTTCCTGGAATCCCGGGACCGGCACAGCGAAGCCGAGGCGGCGGTGCGCAGCTTCGAGCAGTCACCGCCG
The DNA here is from genome assembly GCF_016918035.1 of Nakamurella leprariae. Taxonomy (GTDB): domain Bacteria; phylum Actinomycetota; class Actinomycetes; order Mycobacteriales; family Nakamurellaceae; genus Nakamurella; species Nakamurella leprariae. The sequence goes on from NZ_JAERWK010000020.1 coordinate 118,986, forward strand.
CTGCGCAGCCGGCTGTTCGCCACCAAGGGCAGCGCCACCGCACCGCCGGCCACCGTCCGGAGCCCGCAGACACCCGTCGCGCACCGGCCCGGTGGGGTCCGCACGCTGTGGACGCGCGGTTCCCGCCGCCGCACCGGCGCGCTCTGGCTGGTGTGGTTCTGCGTCAACTTCTCCTACTACGGCGCGTTCACGTGGCTGCCGACGCTGCTGGTCGCGGACGGGTTCTCACTGGTCCGCTCGTTCGAGTACACGCTGATCATCACGTTGGCGCAGCTGCCCGGGTACGCGGTCGCCGCGGTGCTCATCGAGGTGTGGGGTCGGCGGTCCACCCTGGCCACGTTCCTGCTCGGTTCGGCCCTGGCGGCGACCTTCTTCGCCGCGGCGGACACCACCGTGCTGGTGATCGCGGCCGGCATGCTGTTGTCCTTCTTCAACCTGGGCGCGTGGGGCGCGCTGTACGCGGTGACGCCGGAGATCTACCCGACGCACGCTCGCGGCACCGGGGCCGGCTGGGCCGCCGGCGTGGGCCGCATCGCGTCGGTGATCGCGCCCCTGGCCGTGCCGCCGCTGCGCGAACTGGGCGGCACCGGGCTGCTCTTCGGGCTCTTCGGGGCCGTGTTCCTGATCGCGGCGGCCGGGTCGCTGTTGCTGCCGGAACGGCGCGGTCAGGTGCTCGACGAGTAGCCGCACCGCGCCCGCAACACGGCGGAAATCCGGGCTTCACCCTCTTGCAATTCAGATATCAGATCCTAAATCCTGATCAGGTGCCCGTCCGGGCACCACCCGGCGATCAGAGGGTCGACGCGCATGCGCGACATCGAGTACGGCGTCTTCCTCCCGATCGGCAGCGGCGGCTGGATCCCGTCCACCAACGCCCCGGTACTGGACGGCTCGTACGCGGCGAACCGGACCGTGGTGCAGCTGGCCGAGCGGCTGGGCTTCCACTTCACCCTGTCCCAGGCGGTGTGGCGCGGCCACGGCGGCGCCACCCGCCACTTCGACGACAACCTGGAATCCCTCACCGCCGCAGCCGGATTCGGCGAGGCGACCGAGCGGATCGGGTTGTGGGGCACGGTCAACACCTCGATGCTGCACCCCGCGGTGGCGGCCAAGATCATCGCCACCTCCGACCAGATCTCCGGTGGGCGGTCCGGGCTCAACATCGTGGCCGGCGGCAACCGTGCCGCCGAGCGCCAGATGGGCATCGGGCTCGACCTGGACAACCCGGAGAAGTACCGGCGCGCGGCCGAGTGGGTCTCGGTGGTCAAGGCCCTGTGGACCGAGCCGTCCGTCGACTTCGACGGTGAGTTCTTCACCCTCCGGGACTGCCAGTCCGGCCCGAAGCCGGTGCAGGGTGTGCCCCGGATGATCTGCGCGGCCACCAGCGACGCCGGATTGCGGTTCGTGGCCGAGCATCTGGACGGCGTGATGTTCGAGGGCATCACCGACGATCGGGTCATCGAGGTCGGGCAGCGCACCCGGCGCATCGCCCACGAGCAGGGCGCCGAGCACCTGAAGAGCCTGTGCATCTTCATGGTCGTCCCGGGCGAGACCGACGCCGACGCCGCGCGCCGGGTGCAGCACTACAGCCAGGCCAAGGACACCGTGGCGCTGGCCAGCCTGGCCGCCGAGTTCGGCGCCGGCGCGATCCCGGTCGACGTGACGTCGAACAACGCCGACGCGGCCGCCTGGGCACAGACCATGGCCCTGAGCACCGGCACCCTGGCCGGCAGTCCCGAGACGCTCGCCGAGCGGCTGGCCGGCCTGGCCGACGCGGCCGACCTGGACTCGATGATCTTCATCATGCCCGACTTCGTCGACGACCTGCGGGTCCTCGGCGAGGAGGTGCTGCCGATCCTGGAGCGCAACGGATACGGCAGTCGGCTGCGCACGGCACTGCCCCCGCTGGCCCGGCTCTGACCCACCCGACCTCACAGCTCCACCCCCGACCCCGACCGGAAGGCGACCCATGGCCCGCACCGTGCTCAGCGGAGGGACCGTCCTGACGATGGATCCCGCCCGGCCGTTCCTGTCCGACGGCACCGTCGTCCTGGACGGCACCCGCATCGCCTGGGTCGGCGACACCGCCGACCACCTGGCTCAGGACGACGACCAGGTCGTCGACGCCGCACACCGTGTCGTCATCCCCGGCCTGGTGAATGCCCACTACCACGTCGATCTCGGCAAGGGCGCGGGCGAGTCGTCGAACGAGACGAAGCCCATGTGGGACCTGCTGTTCGACGACTGGTACCCGTTCCTGGGCCAGCTCACCGAGGAGGAGGCGTACTGGGCCACGATGGCCAGCTACGCCGAATCGGTGCGCAACGGCGTCACCACCGTGAACGACATGTACGTGCTCACCCCGGCCCGGGCCCGGGCCGCGAACGACCTCGGACTGCGCGCGGTGCTGTCCAGCGAGATCGCCACCCCGGAGACCGGCATCGACACCGTGGCCACCAACGTCGAGGCGTTCCACGCGGTGAACGGCGGGGCGAACGGTGACGGCCTGGCCCGGGTGTGGCTCGGCGTCGAGTGGCTGCCCTGCGCGACACCGGAGCTGCTCACGGAGGTGCGGGCCGCGGCCACCGAACTGGGCACCGGCATCCACATCCACCTCAACGAGTCGATGTCCGAGGTGGACGACGCGCTGAGCCGGTTCGGCAAGCGGCCCACCGAGTTGGCGTACGAGTTGGGCTTCCTCGGCCCCGACGTGGTCGCCGCGCACTGCGTGCACCTGTCCGACGCCGAGATCACGATGATGGCCGAGACCGGGACGCACATCTCGCACAACCCCGGCTCCAACGCCTACCTGGGCAACGGCATCGCCCGGATGAACGACTTCCGGGCCGCGGGCATCAACGTCGGCATGGGTACGGACGCCGGCTTCTGCTCCGACCTGTTCGAGATCATGCGGTGGGCCACCTACCTGCACCGGGCCACCTCCCGCGACGTGACGGCGCGCAAGAGCGCCGAAGCGCTGCGGATGGCCACCGTCGGCGGCTCCACCGCCCTGGGCCAGGACACCGGCGTCATCGCGGCCGGCAAGCTGGCCGATCTCACCCTGCTGGACGTCGACTCGGTGAAGTTCGCGATGATGGACCGCACCGACGCCGGCCTGGTCGAGGAGTTCGTGGTCAACCACGCCAACGGCTCCGACGTGGCCACCACCATCGTCAACGGCGAGATCGTCATGCGGGACCGGGTCCTCACCACGGTCGACGAGGCCGAGATCACCGAAGGCGTGGCCCGGTCCATCCGCGAGGCCAACCAGCGGTTCTTCGGCGGGCACTGAGCCGCGAGCACGACCGACCCGCGGACGACGAAGGGGCGGGCACCCGATCCGGGTGCCCGCCCCTGGCGTGTCCGCGCCCCGCCCGACCGGGCGCGGCTCACCGCCGCGGCGCCACCACCGACTCGTCCGTCGGGGCGAGCACCCGCTCCACCGCCGCACCGAAGGCCAGCACCGTCTCGTCACCCGAGAACGGGCCCACCACCTGCAGTCCCACCGGCAACCGGCCCGGTCCACGGCCGAACGGCACGGTCAGCGCCGGCTGCCCGGTGACGTTGAACGGGTAGGTGTACGGCGTCCAGGTGATCCAGGGCAGCTTGGCGCCGGACTCCCCGCCCACCGGCACCTCCCGGTCGGCCTCGAAGGCGACCAGTGGCATCGTCGGCATGAGCAGCAGGTCGACCCGGTCGAACACGGCGAACAGCGCCGCGTTGAACGCCCGGCGCGCCTGGAGCACGTCCAGGAAGTCGGGCAGCGAGTACTCCTGGGCCAGCGGCAGCAGCCGGGCCAGCCCGGGGTCCATCACATCACCCTGCGCCCGGATCAGATCGGCGAACCCGTGCCCGCGCCCGGTGACCCACAGCCCCTCGAAGATCTCCCGCGGCACGGCCGGATCCAGGTCCAGATCGACGAACTCGGCGATGCCGCTGCGCCGCACCGCCTCCACCGCCGGTGCGGTGCGCGCGGCCACCTCGGCCGACGGGGCGATGCCGAACGGGGCCGCCACCACGCCGACCCGCAGCGGCCGGCCGGTCACCGCCGGGTCGGGCCGGACGAACGCGGACTGCGGATCTCGTGCGTCCGGACCGCGGGTCAGCGCCAGCACCGCCTGCGCGTCGGCCACGGTCCGGGTGAGCGGTCCGGCGTGCGAGAGGCTCTCGTTCACCGTCCCCGGCCACACCGGGATGGCACTGAGGGTGGGCTTGAGGCCCACCGTGCCGCAGAACGCCGCCGGGATGCGGACCGATCCGCCGGCGTCCGAGCCGGTGGCGATGGGCACCGCCCCGGAGCCCACGGTCGCGCCGGACCCGGCGCTGGACCCGCCGCTGTTCCGGCTCGGGTCCCACGGGTTGCGAGTGATGCCGGTCAACGGAGAGATGCCGGTGCCCTTCCAGCCGAACTCCGGCGTGGTGGTCCGGCCGATGACCACGGTGCCCGCGTCGACCAACCGCTGCACGAACGGGCTGGCGGTCCGCGCCGGCTCGGCCGACGTGGTCCGGGAGCCCTTCAACGCGGGCTCCCCGACCAGGTACATGTTGTCCTTGCTGGCGATCGGTACCCCGTGCAGCGGGCTGCGCAGCCGGCCCTCGGCCGCCTCGCGTTCCAGCCCGGCCGCCTCGGCCAGCGCGGCGTCCTCGCGGAACCCGACGTAGGCGTTGATCGCCGGTTCCGCCTCCCGGGCCAGGTCCAGCGCCAGCCGGGCCAGTTGCACCGGCGACCACTCGCCCCGCGCCACCCCCGCACCCAGCTCCACGCCGCTGAGCACCCGGTAGGCGTCCGGGGTCAGCTCGGCGTACCGGCTCACACCGTCACCCGGGTGCGTTCGGCCAGCGACGTCCAGGCCGCGGCGAACCGTTCCACCCACGCCGGCGGCACCGAGGTCGACACCTTCACGAACCGCTCGCCGAAGTGCGGCGACTGGTAGGTGCCCGGCCGGATGAACACGTCGGCGGCCAGCAGGGCGTCGCAGACGGTCTCGGAGTGCAATCCGGTCGCGGTGACGTCCACGGCCAGGAAGTTGCCGTGCGAGGGCGACACGACCACCTCACCGAACCCGGTGTCCGCGACCACCTGCTCGACCCGTTCGATGTTGGCCCGGTTCACCCGGCGCACCTGCTCCAGCCACGGCCCGCGCACCTTGAGCCCGGCGATGGCCGCCCGCTGCCCGACGATGCCGGCCCCCAGCGGATTGGCCGGCACCGCGGTGAGCGCCGAAAGCAGTTGGGGCTCCGCGATCACCGCGCCCAGCCGCAGCCCGGCCAGGCCCAGCCACTTGGAGAAGCTGTACGTGGTGAAGGTGCCCTCCGGGTACAGCTCGGCGACCAGGCTGTGCCCGGTCGCGAAGTGCCGGTAGGTGCAGTCGTGCACGATCAGCGACTGCGTCTCGCGGGCCAGCGCGACGATCGCCTCGAGCTCGGCCCGGGCGTACCGACTGCCCAGCGGATTCAGCGGGTCGATCAGGTAGATGAGCGATCGCGGCTCGATGACCTCGGCGACCTGAGCGGCGGTCAGCGTGCGGGTCGGGGTGTCGTAGACGTCCAGCGCCGACAGCGGCACCCCGGTACGACCCAGGAAACGCCCCGGCCACGGCCAGCCCGGGTCGGTGGTGATGACCCGCGAGATCGTCGGGGCCAGCGTCATGCACAGGTGGTAGAGGCCGGCGACGGCGCCGTCGGTGATCCAGACCTGGACCTCGGGCAGGCCGATGTCCTCGCCCACCAGCCGGCGCAGTTCCTCGAAGCCGGCCGGTGGGGCGTAGACCTGGAAGTCGCGGTCCCGCACCGACTGCTCCAGCGCCTGCACCACCTCCGCGGGCGGATCGAGGTGCGTGGTGTTCTGCCCCATCCAGACCAGGTCCGGGCGGGCGAGCAGATCTTCGAACGAAGCAGCCATGATGTCCTCTGTCGTCAGTCGTACGGTCTGGAGATCGGCTGGTCAGTCATCGGCCAGCACGCCCGCCCGGATGACGGGGACGCCGTCGAGGTGGACGGTGGCGTCGCGCATGACGCAGTCCAGGTGGGCCACGGCGTCGACGGTCCCGCCGTAGGCGATCGAGTTGCCGAACGCCACGTGCGCGCTGCCCAGGGTCGACTCGGTCTCCATGGGCACCCCGCACACCGATCCCTGCGGGTTCAGCCCGACCGAGACCTCGGCCAGGTTGGTCATCCTCGGGTCCCGGCAGCGGGCCATCATCTCGGTGAGCCGGGCCGCCTCGTCACCGTCGGTGCCCACCAGCAGTCCGTCGCGGACGTGCAGCACGGCCGGGGCGGGCACCGGACCCGGCCCCATGAACAGGAAGTCGGCGTCGATGACGATGACGCCGGTGCTGCTGCCCTCGACCGGGGCGGTGCCCGACTCGATGTCCGGCGGAGCCATGTACTCCCCCGGCTCCCGGGCCACCCCGGTCAGCGCCCGGCCGCGGCGACCGGCCACCGACCCGCGCAGGTCGGTGCCGGCCGGCGTGGTGATCCGGTAGGTCGAGGCCGCCTCCCAGGCCCGGGCCAGCCGGTGGGTGGTGCGGGCCAGGGCGTCGAAGTCGACGTCGAACGGCCCGCCCAGCCGGAACGTGCCCGCGGTGACCGCCGGCATGCACAGGTAGCGGGTCCCGGCCGCGGATGCCTCCCGTCGGGCCCGACTGGACCCGATGAACGTGCTGGTCAGCTCGATCCCGCAGTCGGCGGCGGCCAACGCCGCGGCGGTGTCCGCCGGTGGTTCGCTGCCGGGCAGCGGATACACCGGCAGCACCCGCTCCACCGGCTCTGCGCGGCGCTCCCGGATGCCGGCCATCAGCCCGGCGACCACAGCCCGGTCGGTCCCGGCGTCGGTGAGCAGCACGACCGTCTCCCCGGCCCGCAGACCCAGACAGGTGTCGAGCGCACGGGACACCGTCCGGTCCGGGAGCATCGGCATCGCGGTCATCTGTCGGCATCCATCAGCCGGGGCCCATCAGACTGGCCCATCAGACTGGGCCCATCAGACGGTACCCATCACGCAGTCGCCGCCGGGGCCGGGAAACAGGACGCGAACTGCGCGACGGTGGCCATCCGGTAGTCGGCGTCCCCGCCCAGCGGGAAGACGGTGAAACCGTCGACTCCCAGCGCCTCCAGGTTGGTGATGTGCTCGGCCACCGCGGCCTTGTCACCCGAGAGCGACATGCGGTGCACGAAGTCCTCGGGCAGCAGCGCGGCCGCCTTCGCCGCCTCCTGGAACTCGCCGCCCTGGTACATCCCGCGGACCCGCTCGATGAGCGCCGGATCGAGCCCGGCCAGCTCGCAGTACACCGGGGCCGTCTGCGGGAACCACGCCGCGATGGTCCGGGCCGCGGCCAGCGCGCGCTCGCGGTCGTCGTCCACCGCGCCGTAGCCGAACACCGAGATCTTCGGCCGCTCGGTGCGTCCCGCCTGCTGCACCCCGCGGTCGATGTGCTCCAGGGCGTACCGCAGCCCGTCCGGGTGCAGCCCGGCCAGCAGCACCACCCCGTCGGCCACCCGGCCGGCCAGCTCCAGCGTCTTCGGCCCGGACGCCGAGATCCACACGGGGATCTCGGTCGGCACGTCGAACCGCATGTGCGCGTCGTCCAGGGCGAACCCGCGGTACTGGCGGGTCACCGTGGCTCCCGTCCACAACTCGCGTGCGGCGACGATCGCGTCCTCGAGCAGGGCCAGCTTCGCCGGCCTGAGCCCCAGGGCCAGCAACGGCCGGTCCCCGGCACCGAGCCCGTAGACGGCCCGGCCGCCGGACATCTCGTTGAGCGTGGCCGCGGCGACCGCGCCGAGCGCCGGGTGCCGGGTGACCGGGTTGGTCACCGCGTTGCCCAGGGTCATCCGCGCGGTGCGCATCGCCGCGATGGCCAGGTACATCGGGCTGTACTTGGAGTGCAGCGACGAGTCGGTGAGCCAGAACTCGTCGAAGCCCAGCCGTTCGATCTCCGTGACCATGTCCCCGAACTGCGCCGAGGGGTACACGGGCTGTAGTGCGACTCCGGTCCTCATCAGGGCACTCCTTCCCTCCGGCGCCGGCTCAGGCCTGCTCGGACCCGGCCAGCGCCATGGCGCAGAACGTCGCGTACACGCGGGTGGCTTCGATGATGTCCTCGACCGGGAGGTGCTCGTCGGGGCAGTACACCGGCTCCCCACCGGGCCCGAAGATGATGGTGGGGATGTCCTGGCCGAAGCTGGCGGTGTCACCGAGCCAGCCGGCCACCTGCAGGTCCGGCTCCTGACCCCGCACGGCCTCGACGGCTCGGCGCATCAGGCCGGTCACCGGGGCCTCGGGCGAGGCCAGGTACCCGCTCTTGACGTCGGCCAGCACCACCTCGGCCTGGAAGCGCGGCTCGGACTCCGCGGCCCGGGCCAGGCAGGCGTCGATCTCGGCGCGCACCTGCTCGATGGTGACGCCCGGCTGGGGCCGGCAGTCGACGCGGATGACGCACTCGTCCGGGATCATCGACGGCCCGCCCGGCGGCAGCCCGCCGTAGACGCGACCCGGCGCCATGTAGGTCTCCGGCCCGAACAGCTCGACCACCCAGTCCTCGAGCTGCGGCCGCAGCGCCGACTTGTCGAGCTCGATGATGGCGTGCGCGGCCAACATGTTGGCGTTCACCGCCAGCGGCTTGTGGCAGGTGTGCGCCGAGACGCCGCGGACGATGATGTCGAAGTAGTACCGCCCGCGGTGCCCCAGGAAGATCTCGTTGTCCGACAGCTCGCCGAGGATGCAGTAGTCCGCCGAACGGTCCTTGAAGTACTCGATGGAGCCGAGCTGGTCGCCCATGTGGTCGGAGACCGCGGCCATCGCGACTCGCCCGTTGACCGGCAGACCCGAGGCGCGCAGCGCCTCGATGGCCACGATCTGGCAGACCAGCGCCGCCTTCATGTCCATGATCCCGTGGCCGTAGATCGCGCCGTCGATGAGTTCGCCGGAGAACGGCTCGGTCTTCGTCCAGCCGTGTGAGACCGGCTTGGTGTCCATGTGCCCGGTGAGCACGACGGTCGGCCCCTGTTCCGGGGCGTCCCCGAAGTCGACGTGCCCGATGGCGTTCGGGCGCTCCGGCAGCACCGGCTGCAACTCGACGCCGGCGAAGCCCGACTCACGCATGACCTCGGCCAGGTGTGCGGCCAGCGCGCCCTCCTCGCCGAGGACGCTGGGGATGCGGCTGACCTCCTGGACCAGCCGGACCAGGCGGTCCGTGTCGATGCAGGCCGACACCTGCTCGTAGAGCGATGTGGCAGTGGGCGCGCCCATCGGTTCCTCCATCCGTGTATGAGATATCAGATCTTATCTGCTGGCCCGGCCGGGCACAGCGGCCCGGACCACAGTCCGTGTGAACAGTTCGTTACACCTGCGGCGGGGCCCGGTCCCCCTGCGTCAGTCGTCGACCGCGGGCAGGGCCGCGATCTGCACCTCGCGCACCTCGCGCAGGTGGGCCCGCAGCACCTCCTGTGCGCCCACGACGTCGTCGTCGCGCAGGGCATCCAGGATGGCGCGGTGCTGGGCCAGCGAGTCCGAGAAGCGGGCCGGGCCCGCCCCCAGCCTGCCCAGCCGGCGCAGGTGCAGCGCCAGCCGCTCGATGACACCGCGCAGCAGGGCGTTGTCGAGCAGGTCGAAGAACAGGTCGTCGAAGGCATCCAGACTGGTGCCCGCCTCGTCCAGGTCTCCCTGGTCCAGCGCCGCCGCGGTCTGCGTGATGTTGGCCTCCAACCGGTCCAGCACCTCCGGTCGGCCGGCCGCCATCCGCACGCACTCGCACTCCAGCAGCTCACGCGCCTCGTAGAGCTCCCGGGCGTCCTCCGCCGAGTAGGCCCGGGCCCGCGCGCCGCGGTACGGGGCGATCTCGACCAGGCCGTCGTGCTCGAGGCGGACGAGTGCCTCCCGGATCGGCGTCTTGCTGACGCCGAACCGGACGGACAGCGCGGTCTCACGCATCGACTCGCCCGGCCGGAACTCGTGCGCGATCAACGCGTCCCGCAGTCTGCGGTAGACGAGATCCTTCACCTGCACGGGCGCAACGGCGTCCCCGCTCACGGTCATGCGGCCCCTCCCGCGTCGTGGCCGGTTCCGACAGGCGGGCCGACTTCGTGCTCCGAACATGCTATCTGGGTCAAGGTGACGCGAGACCCCGTCTGCGGCAACGTTGTCCGGTCGAATTGTGAATTCCCTGTTACGCCTGGGCCGAGCCTCCGCCCGCGCTTGCGCGGCGCGATAGATTCGGGTGATTGCATATCAGATCTCATCTGCCGAGCGGGGACCGACCGTCCGGCACAGCGGACGGAGCCCCCATGGTCACTGATCTCGAAGCGACGCTGCGGCCGGAGGTCACCGCGTTCCTGCATCGTGACCACGCCTTGATCATCGGCGACCAGCGGCCGGCCGCCTCGGACGGCGGCCTGCTGGACGTGCACGACCCGGCCACCGGCGCGCTCATCGCCCGCGTCGCGGCGGGCACCGCGGCCGACGTCGACGCCGCGGTGGCGGCGGCGCGGGCCGCGCTGCCGGTCTGGAACGACCTGTCCCCCGCGGCCCGCGCCGATCTGCTGTGGCGCCTGGGCGAGGAGATCGAGCGCCGGGCCGTCGAGTTGGGCCAGCTGGACACCCTGGACAACGGCAAGCCCACCAGCGAGTCGGCGGCCCTGGACGTGCCGCTGTGCGCCTCGATCTTCAAGTACTACGCCGGCTGGGCCACCAAGATCGACGGCGAGACCATCACCCCGTCGGGCGGCGCCGCGTTCCACGTCTACACCCGGCGCGAGCCGGTCGGCGTGGTCGGCGCCATCATCCCGTGGAACTTCCCGCTGCTGATGGTCGGCTACAAGCTCGGGCCGGCGCTGGCCGCCGGCAACACCGTGGTGCTCAAGCCCGCCGAACAGACGCCGTTGTCGGCGCTGCGGCTGGTCGAACTGGCCCTGGAGATCGGCTTCCCGCCCGGGGTGATCAACGTGGTCACCGGCGACGGTGAGGGCGCCGGCGCCCCGCTGTCCCGGCACCCCGATGTCGACAAGATCACCTTCACCGGCGAGAACGCCACCGGACGAAAGATCCTCGAGGCGTCCGGGGCCAACATGAAGCGGCTGTCGCTGGAGCTCGGCGGCAAGTCGCCGAGCCTGGTCTTCGACGACGCCGACCTGGACGCGGCCATCGCCGGCACCTTCGGCGCCGTGTACTTCAACCAGGGCCAGTGCTGCATCGCCGGCGCCCGGGTGTTCGTGCACCGCTCGCTGTACGAGCCGTTCGTCGACGGCCTCGCCGCCAAGGTGCGGGCCATCCGGCTGGGCAACGGACTGGACCCGGCCACCACGATGGGGCCGGTGGTCAGCGGTGAACAGCAATCCCGGGTGAACGGCATGATCACCTCGGGCGTCGAGCAGGGCGCCACGGCGGTGGTCGGTGGCGGCACCGTGCGCCTGCCCGAACTGGCCGACGGCTTCTTCGTCGAGCCCACCCTGTTCACCGACGTGCACCGGGACATGACCATCATGCAACGCGAGATCTTCGGTCCGGTCGGCATGGTCGGCACGTTCGACACCGAGGAGGAGGCGATCGCGCTGGCCAACGACACCCAGTTCGGCCTGGCCTCCGGCATCTGGACCCGCGACGTCAAGCGCACCCACCGCGTCGCCGCGAAGATCAACGCCGGCGTGGTCTGGGCCAACACCTACGGCATGTTCGACGTGGCCATCCCCTACGGCGGCTTCAAGGCCAGCGGCTACGGCAAGGAGCTGGGTCGCGAGGCGCTCGATCCCTACCTGCAGACCAAGACGGTGTGGATCGACCTGGGCTGAGCACGGCGATGCCGGACGGGCGGGGGGCCCCCCCCCGGGGGGGGGGCCCGCCGTCGTGTTCCGGTGCCGCCGGCGGCTCGTGGCACGATGAGCCACGCGACGGCACCGGAACGAGGGAGTCACCAGGTGGCGGGGACGGACGAGAAGCAGCTCAACCCGCTGCAGATCAAGGAGCTGGTCTACGCCCGGCTCCGGCAGGCGATCATCGACCAGACGTTCAAGGCCGGCGAACCGCTGCGCGAGGCGGCGCTCGGCGAGCGGTTCGGCGTCAGCAAGACGCCCATCCGGGAGGCCCTCGTCCGGCTCGAGCAGGACGGCCTGGTGGAGATCGCCCCGTACCGCGGGGCCCGCGCCAAGCGCTACACCCAGGCCGATCTGCACGAGATCTACGCGGCGCGGGAGATCCTGGAGGCCGAGTGCGTCCGGCGTGCCGCGCTCGCGGACGACCCGGCACTGGTGGAGCGGCTCCGGGCCAACGTGGCTCGGACCGAGAAGGCGGTGGCCGCGGGTCGGCTGGCCGCAGCGGCCGACGCGCTGGACGAGTTCGACGAGATCCTGTTCTCGCAGCTGCACAACTCGCTGCTCGAGGAGATCCGCACCCGGCTGTCGGCCCACCTGCAGCGGGTCGGCCAGGTCGGCCGCAGCCGGGTCCGCTTCCAGAGCTCGGCCGACCAGCACCGGCGCATCGTGGACGCGATCGCCGAGGGCGACGCGGAGACCGCCGACGCCCTGCTGCGGGCACACCTGCACCACGTCCTCGAGTCCCAGCTGCCCTTGCTGGAACCCGAGCCGTGAGCCCGGAACGCTGATCCGGGCCCGGGATGCCGGGCCGGTCGTCAGCGCAGCGCCTTCTGCGCCTCGAACGCCTTGCGGGACTCCTCGTGCAGCACCTCGATGAGCTGCTCCTCGATCCGGACGAACTCCGGCGAGGTGGTCATCGACAGGTCCCGGGGCCGCGGCAGGTCCACCTCCACGTCGAGCCGCACCGACGCCGGCCGGGCACTGAGCACGATGACCCGGTCGGAGAGGTACACGGCCTCGCGGATGTCGTGGGTGATGAGCACCGCGGTCCAGGAGTGCTCGGCCCACACCTCCTGCAGCCAGGTCTGCATCTCGATCCGGGTCAACGAGTCCAGGGCCCCGAACGGCTCGTCGAGCAGCAGGATCTCGCGGCCCTGCACCACCGTGCGCAGCAGCGCGGCCCGTTGCCGCATGCCCCCGGACAGTTCGAACGGGAAGGAGTGCTCGAACCCCTTGAGACCGAACTGGGCGAACAGCCCGGCGGCCGCGCGACGGGCCTCCTTGCGCGGGGTGCCCTGCACCTCCAGCCCCAGCGCGGCGTTCTGCACGATGGTCCGCCACGGGAACAGCAGGTCCTTCTGCGGCATGTAGGCGGTGTGTTCGCGCTCGCCGTTGGCGACGGCACCGTCGATCAGCACGTCGCCCGAGGTGGGCGTCTCCAGCCCGGCGATGATGTTGAACATGGTGCTCTTACCGCACCCGGACGGGCCGATGACCGAGACGAACTCGCCCGGGCGGACCGAGAAGGAGATGTCGTCGATCACCTGACGGCGTTCGCCGCCGCCCAGCTCGAACTCGCGGAAGAGGTGATCCAGCCGGATGCGCGGGGTGCCCGCGGCCACATCGTCCGGCATGTCGTTCAGCATGTCGTTCGGCATGTCACTTCGCACTGCGCGCCTTCCTCTCCTTGAAGCTCCACGGGATGACCAGGCGCTCGATGGCGAAGGTCAGCAGGTACAGGCAGATGCTGAGCACGGCGGTGACCAGGACCGCGGCCAGCACGAGATCGGTGCGGAACGCGTTCTTCTGCACGCTCATGTAGATGCCCAGCCCCTGCTGGGCACCGACGTACTCCGCGAAGATGGCGCCGGTGACGGCGTAGGTGATGGCGATGCGCAGGGCGGTGAAGAACGTCGGCAGCGCCGACGGCAGGCGCACGAACAGGAACTCCTTGACCCGGCCCCCGCCCATGCTGCGCAGCAGGTTGGTGACCTCGCGGTCGGTCTTGTTGAACCCCTCGACCAGGCCCACGACGATCGGGAAGAACGTCACCAGCGCGACGACCAGCATCTTGGGCAGCAGCCCGAAGCCGAACCAGATGATCATCAGCGGCGCGATGGCGATGATCGGGATGGTCTGCGAGGCGACCAGCAGCGGCATCACCCCCCGGCGCAGCACCGGCGAGAAGTCGATCGAGACGGCGATGATCCAGGCCACCACCAGCGACACCGCGAACCCGGTGATGGTCACCTGCAGGGTCGCGCCGGCGTGCTCCAGGATCGTCGAGCGCTGGGCCCACCCCTGCTCGAGCACCCGGCTCGGCGGCGGCAGCACCTGGGGGCGCACCTCCAGCGAGCGGACCAGCACCTCCCAGACCGCGATGACGATGGCCAGGATGACCACCGACGGCACGACGTTGGCCCACAGGTTGCGGGTGCGCGGCCGGCGGCGACGGCGCGGCTGGACGGCCTGGGCGATGGGGTCCACCGGCCGGGCGCCCGCGCCCGTCGCCGTCTGCTGGACGTCGGTCATCGTGTGCTCCGTCCCACTGCCGGTGGCTCTGCTGGTGTCACTGCCCGTCCCACTGCCCCGTGTCACTGTCACTGTTCCCGTCCCATGTGCTGCCGTCGTGTCGCGCGCCCGGGTCACGTCCGGGGTCGTTGGTTCCAGAAGGCACGCTCGAGTCCGAGCGCGCGGTCGGTCAACTCCAGTGCCCGCTCCGGGGTGATGTCCAGGTCGTCGAGCAGCGCCAGGTGGCGTTCCATCGCGGCCTCGTACTCGTCGCCGCTGTAGATCCGCAGCCAGGTCGCGTACTCGCCGTCGCCGGTCGCCGCGGCGCGGAGCTGGGACAACGCGACTCCGTAGCCGTAGATGCAGGGCGTCATGCCGACCAGGGTGTCGGCGGCGTCGCCCTTGATCTCCTCGAAGAAGTCCAGGTAGTCACCGAGCTCGGTGGACGGCGTGGCCGACTCGAAGTCGCAGCCGAACGGGGCGGACGCCCGGCGGTGGTGGTCGAGTTCGGTCGAGTAGATCGCGGACGCGAGCTTCACGAACCGTTCGACCAGCTCGTCGTCCGTCGCGGCCGCGGCCAACCGCACGTAGATCCGCGCGTAGTAGGCGATGTAGAGGAAGTCCTGCTCGAGGTAGTTGCGGAAGACCGCGCGGTCGAGCGTGCCGTCGGCGATCCCCCGCAGCACGGGGAGGTCGATCCAGCCGGCGGCGACCTCGTCGATCCGCCCGCGGACGAGCCGGGTGATCGACGGACGGGCGGCGCCGGGGTCCGCAGTGGTGTCAGCGGCGCGTGGAGCGGTGTCTGTCACGGGTCGGTCCTCCGCGGGCAGGGGCGACGCCGACGGCGCCGCCCCTGCCCGGTCGTCGATCAGCCTTCGAGGTAGTCGTTGGTGAAGTACTGGCTCCAGTCGGGCGCCTCGGTCAGCGGGTCGCCGTCGGCGTCCACCAGCAGACCGGAGTCGAACAGGAAGGCCCCGAGCGCGTCCCACTGCTCCTGCGTCTGCCGGCCGAACTGCCCCTGGTCGTCGAGCATGAACTGCTCCGACAGCATGGTCTGGCTCTCGACCAGGAAGTCCAGGTCAGTGAGCACGTCGGCGTTCTCCTCCTGCAGGATCGCCGCGGCGCCGGCCGGATCGGCGATGGCGTCCTCGTAGCCACGGGCCATGGCCTGCACGAAGCCCTTGGCCACCTCGGGGTTGTCCTGCATCCAGGTGGTGTTGCCGACCACGATGACGGCGTAGTTGTCCGGGAAGCCGTAGTCGACGTAGTTGAAGTTCTTCAGCTCGACGCCGCGGTGCTCGGCCTCGATGCCCTCCCAGGCGATGAAGGGCACGGTGAAGTCGACGTCCCCGGAGTACAGCGCCTCGTAGGCGGTGGTACCCAGGATGACGCTCTCGAACTCCCCGGTGCCACCGGCGTCCTGGATGACGGCCTTCATGGTCGTCTCCTCGGCCGGGGTGCCGAACCCGCCGTAGACCAGTCCGTCGAGGTCGGCCGGACTCTGGATGTCGTCCCGGCTGGCGAGCACGCTGATGGCCGTCGTCCAGGTCTGCTCGACGGCCAGCACCGACTGCAGGTCGGCCCCGGCGGCCATCGGGACGGCCGACTGGTTCTGGAAGCCGATGCCGAACTCGGCCTGGCCAGCGTCGATGAGGACCTCGGGACTGCTGTTGTTGTAGGGCAGGATCTCGACGTCGATGCCGGCATCGGCGAAGTAGCCCTTGTTGATGGCCACGTACAGGCCGGTGTGGTTGGTGTTCGGTGTCCAGTCCAGCGCGAACCGCACGGTGGTCGGCGACTCGGGCTGGGACGACCCGGACGACCCGCCGGTGGTGCCGGCGGAACTCTCGGAGCCGGAATCGCTCGAGCAGGCGGCGAGAGCGCCGGCCAGCACGAGCGCCGTCGCGGCGGCAGCCGCGGCGCGAAGCTTCTTCACGGTCACATCCCTTTCGGGGGCAGGGGTGGGGAAGGGAGTCGGGGAATCACTCGGAGGGACTGAGGGGCCGGCCGGGCGGCCGGAGCGGGAGAGCCGGGACGCCGGGCCGGGACCCGGACGCGGCTCAGTGGTCCCGGCGGACCACCGTCATGCGGTTCACGGTGCGGCGGAAGGCCGCGTTGGTCTCGCGCACGATGCGGTCCTCGTCGACCGTCAACAGCTGACGGCCGCGCATGAGGACCCTGCCGTCCACGATCGTCGTGTCGACCGCCGATCCGTTGGCGGCGAAGACCAGGTGGCTGGTGATGTGGGTGGCGGTGTCCCGCAGCAGCGGAGTGAACTCCACCGAGTTCGTCTCGACCAGGATGATGTCGGCCTTGGCCCCGGGGACCAGCTGGCCGGTCTCGTGCCCGAGGGCGCGGGCTCCGTTGCGAGTGGCCATCCGCAGCACGTGGTCGGCCGGCATCACGCCGGCGTCCTGACGCTGCGCCCGGTGCATGAGCGAGGCGTACTTGAGCACCTCGAACATGTCCGCGCTGTTGTTGCACTCCACCGCGTCGTGGCCCAGGCCGACGTTGATCCCGGCCGCTTGCATCTCGGGCACCCGGGCGATGCCGTTGCCGAGCTTGGCGTTCGAGCTGGGGTTGTGCGAGATCGACGTGCCGGTCTCGGCCATCATTCCGATCTCGGCGTCGGACAGGTGCACGCAGTGCGCCGCGACCACGTCGGGACCCAGGAAACCGAGCTCGTATGCCAGTTCGGTGGGCCGGCGACCGAACCGCTCCAGGCTGTTCTCCACCTCGGACATGGACTCGTTGAGGTGGATGTGGATGCCGATGCCGAGGTCGGTCGCCGCCGCGCGCACGTCCCGCAGCAGTTCCGGCGAGGCCAGTGGCAGCCACTCGATGCCCATCCGCACCTGGACGCGCCCGCCGGCCGCGCCGTGACTGCGGTGGAAGGCGTCGATGTTGTCCTGCAGGGTGTCCAGGTCGTGCTCGTCGGTGGCGATGTCGTTGGACAGCACCGCCCGGATGCCGGTCTCCTCGGCCGCCACGGCCAGGGCATCCAGCCGGCGGTACATGTCGTTGACCGTCGTCACCCCGGCCTTGACGGACTCCGTGTAGCTGGCCATCGCCGCCCAGTAGGCCGCGTCGTGGTCCAGGGCCCGGATCATCGGGTACCAGCACTCGTCGAGGTACTCCCACAACGGCATGTGGTCGTTGTAGCCCTTGCCGAGCGCGGTGTGGAAGTGCAGGTCGACCAGCCCGGGCATGATGACCTTGTCGGTGGCATCGATGATCTCGGCGCCGGCGGCGGTCTCCGGCTCGGCGTCGGCCGGACCGATCCACGAGATGCGGTCGCCGTCGACGACCACGGTGCCGCGCTCCAGCCAGGTGCCCGCGTCATCGAGGGTCAGCACCATGCCGCCGCGCAGGACGAGCTGAGACATCGGGCCCCTTCCGATCGTGTCCGTCCACGGATCACATATGAGATCTCAGATTCGATCTGAGGGTAACGGCCGGGGCGGTTCCACCCCAGCCCGTGCGATCGATGTTCACAACTCGTCACACGCTCGAAACACGGCTCACAGCACTGCCCCCGGACCCGTCAGGGCTGCAACCCGAGGTCCTCGAGGATGATGCCGCCGGCCTTCCAGCCGATGGCCATGGTGACCAGGTTGGGGCCGCCGTCCGGGATCTTCGGCATGATCGAGGCGTCCACGATCTTCAGGTTGCCGGCGCCGATGACGTCGAGCCGGCGGTCGACGGTGCGGTCCATGCCGCACGAGGCGACCGGGTGGTTGTAGGTCTCCACCCGCCGCCGCAGCTCGCCCTCGAGATCGCCGGATCGCCACCAGGCGTCGCCCGGCACCGTGACCAGTCCGGTGGCGGCCAGGTCGTCGATGAGCGCGGCCGTCCGGGTCACGGCCACGGCCATCCGCGCCAGGTCGGAGGGCTCGACCAGGTGGCGCAACCGGATGACCGCCCGGTCGTCCGCCCCGCGGGTGATGCTGCCGCGGCTCACCGGCTGCATGAGCGCGACCGACACGCTCCAGCTGTCCCGGGGTGCGGCGTGGTCGTAGAGCCACTCCGAGAACGGGAAGACCTGGAACTCGTCGGTCGGGTCGTCGTGCACCGGCGCCCGCAGCAGCGACCCGGAGACGGGCCGGGCGAAGATGTCCGCCTCGTCGCGGGCCTGCACGTTCATCATCACCCACGGGTGGTCCTGCAGACCGACCCCGATCTGCGGAGCGTCGATGCCCGACCGCCAGAGCACCTCGGGGGTGCCGTAGGTGCCGCAGGACACCACGACGAGATCGGCCGCCAGCGTCTCCGCGCCGTCCGGTCCCTCGATCTCCACCCCCACCGCCCGGGAACCCTCCATCACCACCCGGCGCACCATGGTCCGGTCCCGGAGCTGGATGCGGGACCGCAGCAGCGGGGCCACGGCCGCCAGGGCCCCCCAGCGCCCGCCGTCCACCCGGTTCGTCGGCCACGGTCCGTACCCCTGGGTGCCAGGTGCGTTGTGGTCCGGGCACTCCCGGTGACCGGCGCGGGCGCACGCGGCGAAGAACGCCTCGTCCAGCGGACCCTGGGACAGCCGGGTGACGTGGATGGGGCCGGCGTCGCCGTGGTACGGGCGGTCGCCGAACTGCTCGTCGGTCTCGATCGCGCGCATGGCCGGCAGCAGGTCGTCCCACTGCCATCCCGGTCCCCAGCCGTCGAACCCGCTGGGCTGGCCGCGCGAGCCGGCCGCGGCGTTGACCGTCGAGCCGCCGCCGAGGACCTTGCCGCGGATGAGATGCGCGCCGGTGTCGGCGTCCGAGTAGTCCCAGTCGTGCTCGGGGTACCCGTGTTCGTGCAGGAACCGGGCCGGGACCGGGTCACCGGGGTCGATGCCGGCCTCGAGCACGGTGACGTCGGCGGCGTCGGCGATGCGGTGGGCGGCGAGCAGCCCACCGTTGCCGCCCCCGATGATGACGACCTTGGGCTTCACGCCGCGACCTCCAGTCCCAGCAGCGCGGCGAAGTTGTCACCCATGACGCCGTCGAGCTTGTGCTGCGCGATGGGCGGCAGGCCGAGCCGGTCCGCCTCCTCGTTCACCGTCAGCAACTTGTCCCGCAGCGCCACCGGGTCGTACAGGAAGCCCGGGTAGTCGGTCCCGAACATGATCTTCTCCAGCGGCACGAACATCGGCTCCGCCCGCGACAGGTACAGGAACAGGTCTCGCCGGGTGACGGTGGCGATGTGGTAACTGATCTCGGTGTAGAAGTTCGGGTGCTTGGTGAGCATGAACATCGCCTCGTCGACCCAGGGCGTGCCGCAGTGGGCGATGATCACCTTCAGGTCGCGGAACTCGCGGCCCAGGTCGTCCAGCATGGCCGGACGGGCGTACTCCATCTTGGCGTCGATCCGGGTGGAGCCGGCCTGGTGGATCATCACCGGGATGCCCAGGTCCCGCGCCGCGGCGTAGATCGGGAAGGCGTACTCCCGGTCGGCCGGCGACCAGTGCTGGTACATCGGGTACAGCTTGACCCCGGACAGCCCGTCCTGCTCGACCATCCGGCCCAGCTCGTCGACGGCGGCCCGGACCCCGCGGTAGCGCGGGTTGACCGACCCGAACCCGATGATCGTCTCGGGCTGCTGGCGCACGCAGCCGGCGATGTACTCGTTGCACCGCTCCGGATGCGGGTCACCGGTGACGTCGGTCTGGCCGTGCACGTCGACCGTCCCGATCAGCCGGCCGTCCAGCCACTGCGGGCTGATGGCCAGGGCCACCAGCTTGTCGAACCCGGGGTGCGCGGCGACGGTCTCGTCCGGGCCGACGACCCCGAACCCGTCCATCCCGTCCTCGGTCTCGACGGCCTCCCACTCGTGCTCGGTCGGGCAGCGGTGCGACGGCATCCGGCCGTGCGCCCGGTAGATGCACAGCGAGCCCTCGCGTCCGTACTGCTTGGTGAAGTCGGCGTCGCTGGCCAGCGACAGGATGTGGGTGTGCGCGTCGATCTGCACGGGAACGGCTCCTCAGGTCGGGCAGGGAGTTCGGGCAGGACGGTGGGCGGGCTGATGGGCGCGGGGTGGGCGGGACGAGACCCCTCAGCCGGTCTGGTCCGGCCAGAGCGTGCCGTGCAGCCCCTGGTCCCAGAACTGGCGCTCCAGACGGCATCCGGTGACGAAGATGTCGGCCAGCCGGGCCCGCTTGCGCTCGGTGAGCTCGGCCAGCTCGGGGTCGAAGGCCGCGCGCAACCCGTCGACCACGGCGGCGTAGTCGTCGGAGGCGAAGAAGGCGATCCAGTCGGCGTACACCGGATGGTCCACCACCTCCGACTGCAGGTGCCGGGCGATGTCGCCGTAGCTCCAGGCGCACGGCAGCAGCGCGGCCGAGATGTCCGCCGCGTCACCGGATCCGGCCAGCGCCAGCAGCCAGGAAGTGTAGGCCACGGTGGCCGGGGCCTTGACCGTCTCGGCCTCGGGCACCGGCCCGGCCAGCTCGACGACCGCGTCCCGCAGCCGCTCGTTCTGCGGGATCTCGACGTCGACGATGTTCATCACCGAGCGGGCGAAGGACGTCAGCGTGGCGTCGTCCTGGGCCCGGGCCGCCCCGGAGGCCAGCATCCGCGCGTAGTCGGGCAGGTAGAGCAGGTTCTGCGTGACGTAGAAGCGGAACCGCTCCGGCGGCAGCACGCCGGTGGCCAGCCGGAGCGGGAACTCGTGGTGCACCAACGGGTCGTACACCGCCCGGGCGTGCTCGCGCAGTTCCGCGGTCGTGCGCGGCGCGCGGTCCGAGGTGGTGCTCGTCGGGCTGGTCATCACACTGGTCACAGGGCCATCTCCGGCGCTCGGGTCTGGGTGAAGTGGTCTCGCAGGGTGGTGCCGGCGTACTCGGTGCGGTACAGACCGCGGTCCTGCAGTTCGGGGACGACCAGGTCGACGAACTCCTCGATGCCCTCGGGCAGCACCGAGGCGTTGACGTTGAAGCCGTCGGCGGCGCGGGAGGTGAACCACTCGGCCATGTGGTCGGCGACCATGCTCGGGGTGCCGATGCTGGTGAGGTGACCGCCACCGGCGGAGATGCGGCTGAGCATCTCCCCCACCGTCACCCGACGTCCGTCGTCGTCACGGGACAGTGTCTGCATCATGACGTACCGGCCCTTGGGACCCTGGAAGTCCTCCAGCGACGGCAGTTCCGGCATCTCGTCGTCCGGATCCCAGTGTGAGCAGTCGATGCCGATGTAGCCGCTGAGGGTGTCCAGCTGCTTGGGCAGCGACTTGAGCGAGTCCAGCCAGCGCTTCTTGTCCCGCGCCTCGGCCAGGGTGTCGCCGATGACGGTGACGATGCCGGGCAGCACGGTGATGTCCTGCTCGCGCCGGCCGTGGGCCACCGTCCGGCGCTTGATGTCCTCGTAGTACTCCCGCGCGTCCTCGAGCGTGGAGCCGATACCGTAGATCGCCTCCGCGTACCGGGCGGCCAGCTCCCGACCCTCCACCGACGCCCCCGCCTGTACCAGCACCGGGCGGCCCGCCCGGGTCTGCGGGATGTTGAGGCCGCCGTGGATCCGGAACTCCCGCCCGTGGTGGTCCAGCCGGCCCAGCCGGGAGGCGTCCAGGAACACCTCGCCCTGCTTGTCCATCACCACCGCGTCGGCCGGGTATGAGTCCCACAGCTCGAACAGCAGCTCGGCGAACTCCTGGGCGCGGGCGTACCGGGTGGTGTGGTCGGGCAGGGCGTCCATGCCGTGCAGCCGCGCCTCGACGTCGCTCTGCGAGGTGACCAGGTTGACGCCGGCCCGGCCGCCCGAGATCAGGTGCAGCGAGGCGATGGACCGGGCCGCGTTGGCCGGGTGGTGCAGCGAACTGGACACGGTGGCGACCAGGCCGATGCGTTCGGTCCGGGCCGCGATGTAGGACAGCAGGGTCAGCGGCTCGAACATGGACGCGGTGCTGACGTCCTCGCGCTGGTAGACCGCCTGCTGGCTGTCGGCCAGGAAGACGGCGTCGAACAGGCCCCGCTCGCAGGTCCGGGCCAGGTCGGCGAACCAGTCCGGGGAGAAGGCGTCGGCCAGGGCGGTGGAGGCCCGCTGCCACGCGGAAGGATGGTGGCCGTACAGGCGCATGAACAGGTTGAGGTGCATCAGGCGACCGCTGTCGGCCGTCGCGTGCTGGTCCTTGGACACTGTCGTCCTCTTCCGGTCGCCGGGACCTCAATAGGATCTAATATCTTATTTATCCACGGTTGCCAAGGTGTTACGAGCTCGTTTCGCGCGACGGGAACGGTCCGCCGGTCCTGGATGGTGAGCCTGATGCGAACGAGCTGGAACTGCCCCGACGCCGGAGCCGTTGTCCCCGCGGTGCCCGTCCCGCACCGGAGGAGGATGGAACCGTGCGGCACATGAAGACGGCGGTGTTGGCGTGCCTGGGCGGTCTCCTGCTGCTCGGAGGGATCGCGCTGCTGGTGCTGCCCGGGCCTGGGTTCGTCCTGGTCGCGGCGGGCCTGGCCATCCTGGCCACCCAGTTCGACTGGGCCAAGCGACCGCTGGAGTACGCCAAGGTCAAGGCCGAGCAGGGTGTCCACGAGGTGGCCCGCAGCTGGTGGCGGGCGGCGTTCGCGGTCGCCTGCGCGGTCGCCCTGCTGGTGGTCGGGGTGCTCGGTCTGCTCGGGGTGGACCTGCCGTTGGTGAACCGCATGTCCGCGGTGCTGCTCCTGCTCAGCGGCATCGCCCTGATCGGCACCGTGGTCTACGCCCGGGTCCGCGGGCCGCGCGCCGACCCCGCCCGGCACCGCGACGCCGGCACCACCGTGGCCACCGCGCCGCCGGACTGAGGAGCAGGCCGCAGCGAGGCACGAGCGGAGGGCCGGATCCGACCGCCCAGCACTGATCCCCGTCCCGCCGTCATGACCACCCCGCTGTCGGGGGCAGGGTCCACGATGACGAGCATGCTGCTGTCGACCCTGGCCCAGGCCTCCGCCGAACTGGCCGCCACCCGTTCCCGCACGGCCAAGCGGGTCGTCATCGCGTCCGTGGTCCGGCAGGCGGTGCTCGACGGTGCTGACGACGGCGCGGCCGACGAGCTGCGTGTGGTGGTCACCTACCTGACCGGGTCGCTGCGGCAGCGTCGCACCGGCATCGGCTGGGCCACGCTGCGCGACGCACCCGCCCCCGCGGCCGCGCCGTCGCTGACCGTGGGCGAGGTCGACGCGGCATTCGCGGCGACGGCGGAACTGGCCGGGGCCGGTTCGGCGGCCGCCCGCACCGGGGCGGTGGCCGCGCTCTTCGCCCGGGCCACCGCACCCGAACAGCACCTGCTGCGCGGGCTGATCGCCGGGGAGCTGCGCCAGGGGGCGCTGGAGTCGGCCGTGCAGGACGGGGTGGCCGCCGCCTTCGGGGTGCCGGTGGCGGCGGTGCGCCGGGCGGCCATGCTGCTCGGGTCCACCCCGGAGGCGGCCGCGTTGATGGCCGGGCAGGTGCCCGGCGGCGCCGCACCGGACGGGACGGCCGACGAGGCCGCGCCCCTGGCCGATCCGGCCACGGTGCTGCAGGCGCTGGCCGCGTTGCGCATCCGGGTCGGACAGCCGGTGCACCCGATGCTGGCGGCCAGTGCCCCGGACCCGGCCGGCGCGGTGGCGAAGACCGGGCTGCCCGCCGTGGTCGACGCCAAGCTGGACGGCATCCGCATCCAGGTGCACCGCAGCGGCCCGGAGGTCCGCCTGTTCACCCGCAGCCTGGACGAGATCACCGGACGATTGCCGGAGATCGTCGCCGCGGTGCGGTCGCTGGACGTCCGAGAGGTGGTGCTGGACGGCGAGGTGGTCGCGCTGGACGAGTCCGGCCGGCCGCGCGCCTTCCAGGAGATCGCGGCTCGGACCGCGACCGGGCGGCGGCACACGGGCGTCGACGACACCGCCGATCCGGCAGCCGCGGAGCTTCCGGCCGATCCAGGTCTGCCGTTGTCACTGTCCTGTTTCGACGTCCTGCACGTCGACGGCGACGACCTGCTGGACGAGCCGCTGCGCCGGCGCGACGAGGTGCTCACCCGGCTGGTGCCGGCGGCGCTGCGCATCCCGCGGACCTGGGCGGAGACGCCCGAGGTGGTGGAGGCGACGTTCCTGGACGCGGTCGCCGCCGGCTGGGAGGGCGTGGTGGTCAAGGCCCCGGACGCCGGGTACGCCGCCGGCCGGCGGGATGCGGGCTGGATCAAGGTGAAGCCGCGGCACACCTTCGACCTGGCCGTCGTCGCCGCCGAGTGGGGCTACGGGCGGCGGCAGGGCTGGCTGTCCAACCTGCACCTGGCCGCCCGGGACGAACGGTCCGGCGAGCTGGTCATGCTGGGCAAGACGTTCAAGGGACTGACCGACGCCACGCTGACCTGGCAGACCCAGCAGTTCCTCGCCCGGGAGCAACGACGGACGAAGACCACGGTCTGGGCCGACCCGCCGCTGGTCGCCGAAATTGCCATCGACGGGATCCAGCGCTCACCGCGCTACCCCGGCGGCATCGCGCTGCGCTTCGCCCGGGTGCTGCGCTACCGGGACGACAAGCGCGTGGACGAGGTCGACACCCTGCAGACCGTGCTGGCGCTCAGCGGTCCACCGGCCGCGGCCGGGGAGGACTGAGGGTCCACCGGTGAGCCGAGGGCGGTCGACGTCCGACCCCGCCCGATCACGTCCGACCCCGAACGACCAGGGCCGGACCCACCACCCCGGGCGCACACCCGTCACCCCAGGGTCGGACCTCCCGACAACCGGTTCCGTCGCGCCGGTCAGGCCGGCACGCGCACCGTGGCCGGCTCGGCCGCCACCTGCTCCGGCGCACCAGCCGGGCGCCGACGAGTCCCGAGCGCGAGCGCTCCCCCGGCCAGCACGATCACGACCAGCCCGGCGAACGCACCGAGCGCGCCCCCGGCCAGCACCACCGCCGCCACCAGCTGCGCGGCGATCGCCGCGCGCAGCGACCACGGGGCCACGGCGGCCAGCCGACGGTGCAGCCCGCGCAGCCGGTCCGGATCGCCGGCGCCGGCGCTGATCAGCACCGCGCTGCCCCGCACCAGCCCGAAGACCAGGCCGAACGCCAGCGCGAGCAGCGGGGAACCGGTCAGGGCGCCGAGCACCGGCACCACATACACGGCGGCGGTCATGATGTAGGTCGCGAAGCCGGCGCCGATCTGCGCGCCGAACCCGGAGGCGTACACCCAGCGCCGGTACCGGCTGAGCCACCGCTCGTTGACCTGCCGCGGATGCAACGGCAGCCGCAGCGGGACCCCCGGCAGGTCCGACAGCACGCCGACCAGGCAGACCGCCGCCCCGAGCGCGACCAGCACCACCGGCGCCGCGGGCAGCAGCCCGACCAGCAGCGCACCGACGGCGCCGAGCGTTCCGTACAGCAGCCCACCCAGGGCGGCACCGATGACGAACCACAGCGCGGTCAGGCCGTACCGGTTGCCCCGGGACGCCTCGCTGAACGGGTTGATGGCCGACACCATCGAGAGCCCGCACGGCGACCACACACCGCGCACAGCGGCCACCACCGCCAGCACCAGCGCCGTCCCACCGAGCATCGTCATCGTGCCGTCCCCCGTTCCCCCGTCGTTCCGATCAGCCGCACCGTCCCACTCACCCCGGCACCTGGACGCTGCCCGAACCGACCACCGGGTTCGGCCCCGGCGCCCCGACGTTGATGGCGAACACGGTGAACTCGTGCCGCCCCGGCGACGTGGGCACCCGGATGTCGAAGCCGTGGTCACCGGGGATGCCGAACACGCCGTTGACGTCCGGACGCGCCAGCCCCGTCGGGAACCACGCGATACCGATGCCGTCCCGGTAGACGGCGACATGGATGGCGGCTCCCGGGTCGTCGGGGTCGAACGCCCACCCGCTGAGCCGGACCTCACCCGCGGTGGCGGACAGTCCGTCCAGCCGTCCCAGCGGGAAGCCGGCGTCGCGCACCCGCCCGGACCCGATCACCGGGTTGACCGAGCCGCCACCCACGTTGATGGCGAACACGTCGACGGCGTGGTCCCCCGATGCGACGGGGATCGTGATGCGGAATCCGTGTTGACCCGGGATGCCGAAGACGGCGTTCACGTCCGGCCGCGGCACCCCGGTCGGCCACCAGCCTTCGCCCTGCCCGTTCCGGTACACCGCCACCTGGATGGCCTCACCAGGAGCATCCGGATCGAACGCCCAGCCCTGGAGCACCATGGTGTTGCCCGGGCCCGTCGAGACGCTGTCCAGCACGCCGCGCGGCAGGCCGGCGTTCGGGTCGGTCACCGTCACCCGCCGCGAGCCGATCACCGGGTTCGCCGCGCCACCCCCGACGTTGATCGCGAACACCGTGACCGTGTGCCCGCCGGCCGCGGCCGGCACCACGATGTCGAACCCGTGGTTGCCAGGCACCCCGAACGCGGCGTTGACGTCCGGGCGCGCCACCCCGGTCGGGAACCAGGCCACGCCGGCGCCGTCGAGGTAGACGGCGACCTGGATCTCCTGCTCCGGCAGGTCCTGGTCCAGCGCCCATCCGGTGATCCGGATGCCCAACCGCCCACCCGCGCCGCCGGAGTCGACCGCCGTGTCGAAGGACCCGATGGGCTCCCGGCCGTTGCACGGCGCCGAGTGCGTCGCAGTGCGGTTGTCCGTGGCGCTGGTGCTGGTGCAGACCCCGGCGTACTGCTGCCACGGCGGCGTGCAGGAGACCATCCGGCACACCACCGGCCCGGTCTGGGAGGCCGGGATGTCCAGCCGGCACTGCCCGTACCGGAACTGGTTGCAGGCCACCCGGCGTCGGTCGCAGCCCTGGTCGTTGCAGCGGCACTGCCAGGCGTTCTGGCCGCGGAAGGCGTTGCAGTCGATGTAGTACCGGGCGGCGCCGCCGCAGAACGAGCTGCTGTCGGCCTTCCACCAGCCGCCGATGAACGAGTTGGGCGGGCAGCTGTTGCTGCCGCCGTTGATGGTGCAGCAGAAGACCGAGTAGCCGTCGGCGCACTCGGCGTCCAGCCCGCACACCGCGTCGTAGGCCGAGGCGGGGCGGACCAGGTAGCCCCACGGGTTGACGGCCATGGCCGCCCCGACCAGCGCGGCGCCGCCGAAGAAGCCACGCCGGGACCGCCCGGATCCGCGGGCGTCGCCCTCGCTGATCTCGGTCAGTTCGGCGTCCGGCTCCGCGCCGCCCCGGTCCAGCACGGCCACCGGCGATCCGACGGCGGGTGCGGGGTCCACCCGGTCCCGCCGCCCGGCCAGCCGGTTGACCAACCGCTCGGCCAGCCCGGCCCTCGGTGCCCCGGCCGCTCCCGACGGGGAGAAGATGCTCATCGCGCCGCCACCTCGATCCCGCTCAGCACTGCGTTGACCTGCTCGATCAGGGCGGCCACCGTGGCCGGCGGGGTCCAGGACCCGATCACCACGTACAGACAGCACGGCCGGTCCGCCGCGGTGAAGAACATCTGGCAGCCGGACTGGCCGGGCAGCCGGCGCTGCAGCGCGTTCGGATGGAAGTCGGCCAGGCTGACCCGGGGCACGCCCAGCGGCGCGTAGAGCGCACTGCCCAGGCACTCGGCGCCGAACTCGAGCAGCCCGATGAAGATGTGCTGCCGGCCCATCCGTTCCACCGCGCTGGAGCCGTAGTCGCCGCGCACGGCCGGCAGCGGGAAGTTGGCTGCGTGCAGCACCGGCAGCATCTGCTCGCCGAGCCAGCCGTCGGCGCCGGCGTTCCCGGGGCCGGTGTCGGCGCGGGTCTGCGGGGTGAACGACGTGGTCGGGACCGGACGCCGGGAGATGCGCCCCTCCCAGCCGGCCGGCAGCTGTACGCCCAGGCCGTAGCCGCTCAGCGGCGTGACGGCGGGTGGGGACATCGGCGCGGTCATCGCCGCGGCCCCGGCTGGTCGGCGGTCCGGTCGGCGGCGGGCCCCGTGGTGTCCCCGCCGTACAGGCTCGGATGGCCGGGGCCGATGCCCGCGGCCAACAGCGCCCGGTCCACGTCGACCTCCCGGTCGGTGTCCGATCGCGGCTTGCGCACCGCCTGCGAGGCCAGCCCGACGCCGAGCGCACCGCCGTCGCCGACCGACTGACGGATGAGCCCGGACACCTGGGTGAGCGACGTCCCGGAGCCCTCGCCGGCGACGCGGCCGGAGCGGCCGTTCACCACGAGCACGTACGGCGAGCCGGGGACGCCGTAGTCGTCCCATGCCTGCGTGCTCATCACCAGGTCGATGCCGGGCGGGCAGAGGTCGGCGAGCAGCAGCTCGCTCTCCTGGTCCGGTCCCTTGGTCACCACCACCAGCCGAGCCGAGCCCAGCCCGCCGGTCAGCGCCTCCACCCCGGACCGGCCGGAGCGGGCCAGATCCCGCCAGAAGCTGGCACAGCCCGTGCACCCGGAGGACAGGAAGACCAGCACGGTGTCGTGCTCGACGCCCACCGCGCGCACGGTGACGACCTCGCCGCCGAGCGTCTGCCCGGCCAGGTCGTGCGCGGGTGGCCACTCCGCCTCCCGCCCGGTCACATCCTTGGTGGCAGCGGCCGAACCGGTGGCGGCGGCCCGGCGGGACGGGTCGGGCAGGTCCTGCACCCCCGCGCTCATCCGGAACTCCGGAGCCCCGACGGGGAGTCGATCAGCACCCTGCCCGGGGCTGCCCCCGTCCAGCGCGTGCAACCGGCGCAACACGTCGGCGTAGGCCCGGAGCAGACCGACGACCAGCACGGCCAGCACCACCACCAGGGCGAACAACACGATCAGCAGCGTGGTCGTCATCCGTTGGCCACCATCCGGTCCGGTTCGGAGAGCCGGCGCAGCAGCGCCGGCAGTGCGGTCATCAGCGTCATGAGCAGCCAGGCCAGCAGCAGCACGGCCGCGGTCAGCAGCAGCGCGTCGAGCACCGGGCCGGTGGTCACCGCCGACCACCAGGACGGCGGGTCGAGCACCGCGGCGAGGACCCCGACCGCCACGCCGACCAGGTTGACCACGACGTGCCAGCCGGTGAGCGGGGACGCGGCGGCGCCGAAGCAGCCGCAGTCGGCGCCGGGGGTCCGGACGGCGAGTTGCCAGGCCACCACGGCCAGCGCGGCGTAGCAGCCGGCGAGCAGTACGGCCGGCCAGCGTCCGCCGGGCCCGAGCACGGCCACCGCGACGGCGATCTCGGCCAGCCCGACCAACCGCATCAGCGGCACCCGGGCCAGCACGGTCAGCCCGGGGATGTCGGCCCGGTCCAGCGCGTCGACGGCGGGCAGCGGTCGCAGCAGTTTGGCCAGCCCGGCACCGGCGAGCAGCACCGCACAGGCCGCCAGCACCCCGACCAGCGCGTCCGCCATGCCCACCGCCGTCTCATCATCGGGACCACTCGGCGCCCCGGCGACCACCGGTAGCAGGGTCTGACTCTAGGTGTTGATCGCTGCCTGGCAAGGGATCTCGAGGACGAATCCACCGGACGTCGGTGACCCACCGTGGCCGCTCCGGCCCGGCGGCTCAGCCCGACAGCCCCGCCTCACGCCGGGCCTGCCCGAGCACGTCGTCCAGCATGGCCGGGGTGAGCCGTCCGGTGAAGGTGTTCTGCTGGCTGACGTGGTAGCTGCCCAGCACCACCAGCGACCGCCCGTCGGGATGCCGCAGCGGCACCCGGGCGCCGTGTCCGAACGCCGGCCGCGGTCGCGGCACCGACCAGCCCTGCTCGGTGAGCGTCGACAGCAGCGCCTGCCAGCCGAACGCGCCCAGCACCACGGCCACCCGCACCGTGCCGGCCAGCAACTGGAGTTCGCGGGCCAGCCACGGCGCGCAGGTGCGCCGCTCGGCCGGCGTCGGCCGGTTGTCCGGCGGCGCGCAATGCACCGGGGCGGTGACCCGCGCGTCGGTCATGGTCAGCCCGTCAGCGGCGTGCACGGAGGTCGGCTGGGACGCCAGCCCGGCCCGGTGCAGCGCCGCGAACAGCACGTCCCCGCTGCGGTCGCCGGTGAACATCCGGCCCGTGCGGTTGCCGCCGTGGGCCGCCGGGGCCAGCCCGACCAGCAGGATCCGGGCGGCCGGGTCGCCGAACCCCGGGACCGGCCGGCTCCAGTACTCCTGATCGGCGAACGCCGCCCGCTTCACCGCCCCGACGCTGGTCCGCCAGGTGACCAGCCGCGGGCAGGCCGCGCAGTCGGCGACCAGGGCGTCGAGGGTGGGCAGGTCCACGGCGGTCGCTGCCAGGGCGGGATCGGTCGCCGTCACGGCGCCGCCGGCGGACGGCCGTGGGCCAGCCCGGCCACGATCCGCTGCAACCGGGCGGCCCGGACGGCCGGGGTGGTCGCGGTCATCAGCTGGTGCAGCAGCAGGTACCGATCCTGGCCGGACAGCGCCTCGAAGCGTTCCCCCGCGTCCGGTCGCGCCGCCAGCGCCGCGATCAGGTCCTCCGGCACCTGCGCCGACGCCGGCCCGGCGTAGGCGCGGTCCCAGCGGCCGTCGGCCTTGGCCCGCTCGATCTCGGTGTGCCCGCGCGGCCGCATCCGGCCCTGCTCGATCAGGCCGGCGACGAACCCGACGTTGCGTTGCGACCACAGCGACCGCTTCCGACGGGGCGTGAACCGCTGCCGGTAGGTCTGGTCGTCCAGCCGCTTGGCCTGGCCGTCGATCCAGCCGCTGCACAACGCCTCCGGCAGCGCCTGCGCGTAGGTCAGCGAGGTGGGGACGGTGACGCCCTTCTTGGCCAGGGTCAGCCAGACGCCGTCCGAGTCGTCCTCGTGCCGGTTCAGCCAGGCCCGCCAGGCGGCGACGTCGGCCACGGTGAGCGGCTCCGGTTCGGTCGACACCCGGTCACCCTGTCACGCGGGCAACGCCGGCACCGGGGAGAAGCCCGTGGGCGAGAGGAACTTGTTCTCCGCGGCCAGCAGCAGCCCCTGCTCGCTGACCCCGTCGAAGTACTCGACCCAGGCCGGATCCCGATACAGCGCGTCCCGGCGGCGTTCCCGGTCGGCGTAGTCCTGGTAGGCCCACAGGTGCACCACCTGGAACAGCGGCCCGTCCTTGCTGCTGTACCAGCCCAGACAGGTGCCGAGGTACTGCTGCTGCAGGGCCCAGCCGTGGCGCTCGTAGAACGACAGGAAATCGTCCACCCGCCCCGGCTTGATCGTGTAGGTCCGCATCTCGACCAGCACCGTGTTCTCCTGTCCGCCCGGGACGCCGTCGTCGCCGCAGCGGCACCAGGGTGCCGGAGCGCCCCGGCAGCCGTCGCGCCGGGGTCGCGCCGGGGTCAGGTGGCGGCCAGCACCGGAGTGGACCCGTGCTCGCCGCGACGGACCAGCGCCACCCCGGCCACCACCAGCGCCGCCCCGACCAGCTGGACCGGCAGCGGTCGCTCACCCAGCAGCACCCAGGCCAGGGCCACCGCGAACAGGACCTCGGACAGGGCCAGGAACGACGCCGTCCGGTCCCCCAGCAGCCGTACCGACACCGCACTCAACCCGTAGGCCAGCGCGGTCGGTACCACGCCGACCACCAGCACCGGCAGCACCCAGGACACCGCGGTGCCGAGCAGCGTCACGTCGACCAGGGGTGCCCGCAGCGGCAGGATCCCGACCGCGGCGACGATCGCGATGATGACCAGACCCAGCGCCATGCCGGTGCCGGCCAACGCGACCGCCGGCAGCCGGGACGGCCGGGCGGTGAACAGGAAGTACGCGGCGTTGCCGATCGCAGCCCCGAAGGCGAGCAACAGGCCGATCGGGTCGAGCCGCAGATCACCGGCGAGATCGAGGACCAGGGCCAGCCCGACCGTGGCCACCACCGCCCCGAGGACAGTGGTGCGGCTCGGCGTGCGGCGGAAGCGCAGCCAGGTCCAGCCGAGCAGGAGCAGCGGGCCGGTGTACTCGACCAGCAGCGCCACCGCCACGGGCAGCCGAGTCAGCGAGGCGTAGTAGAGCG
Source organism: Nakamurella leprariae (assembly GCF_016918035.1). Taxonomy (GTDB): domain Bacteria; phylum Actinomycetota; class Actinomycetes; order Mycobacteriales; family Nakamurellaceae; genus Nakamurella; species Nakamurella leprariae. The sequence continues at coordinate 151,115 of NZ_JAERWK010000020.1, forward strand.
TCGCCGCGGCGGCCACCCCGAGCGCCCCGAAGCCGACGACGACCCGCCACTCGGCCAGGACCAGACGCCACCGGCCCCGCAGCGCGAGCGCGGTCGGGACCGTGAGCAGCAGCACGCCGAGCCCGAGCCGGGCCAGGATGGCCGCGCCGGGCGTCCACCCGGCGTCCAGCAGTGGCTTCACCACCGGCCCGCTGGTGGCGAAGGCCAGGGCGGCCACCAATCCGATGACCACGCCGCCCTGCGACCCGTTGCGCACCGCCACTCCCTCACCCGATCCCGACCCGGAGCCGCCCGACCCTACGACCTGTCGCCGACACCAGCCGTCCGTGTGACCCAGGTCCCCTTGGTCCAGCCGGGTGCTGCCCCTACCATTCGACGATGACCGACTTCGGAGCGCCGAACTCACGGGTGCGGCGCGTCGAACAGCGACTCGCGCTGATCACCCTGGCGCTGGTCGTGGCGGTGCTCACCGGCTGCGCCGCGCCCGCCCCGACGCCGGCCACCCGGGCCGACGGCACCCCCGTCCCGGTCGTGCTGACCACGTTCACCGTGCTGGCCGACATGGCCCGCGAGGTCGCCGGCGACCACCTGCAGGTCGAGTCGATCACCAAGGCCGGCGCCGAGATCCACGGCTACGAGGTCACCCCCGGGGACATCCGCCGGGCCGCCCACGCCTCGCTCATCCTGGACAACGGACTCGGTCTGGAGGCCTGGTTCGAGCGGTTCGTGGCCGAGCTGGACGTGCCGCACGTGGTGGTCAGCGACGGCATCACGCCCATCCCGATCGGCGAGGACGCGTACGCGGGCCGGATGAACCCGCACGCGTGGATGTCGCCGTTGAACGCGCAGATCTACGTGGACAACATCGCCCGCGCATTCGCCGAGCTCGACCCGCTGCACGCCGCCGACTACGCGGCGAACGCGGCCGCGTACCGGGCCGAGCTGCAGCAGGTGGCCGACAGCATGCTGGACCGGCTGGCCGCGTTGCCCCAGCACGAGCGGGCCCTGGTCACCTGCGAGGGCGCCTTCCCGTACCTGGCCCGGGACGCCGGGCTGACCGAGGCGTTCATCTGGGCGGTGAACGCCGACCGGCAGGGCTCCCCCGCCCAGATGGCCCGCACCACCGAGTTCGTCCGCGAGCGCCAGGTGCCCGCGGTGTTCTGCGAGTCCACCGTCTCGGCCGACTCGATGCTGGAGATCGCCCGCGACACCGGCGCCCGGTTCGGCGGCGTGCTGTACGTGGACTCGCTCTCCGCGGCCGAGGGCCCCGTCCCGACCTTCCTCGACCTGCTGCGTCACGACACCGACGTGATCGTCGCCGGCCTCACCGGCACACCCACCCCGACCCCGACCGGAGCCGACGATGCTGTTCAGGGCTGACGCCGGTCCGCGCCCGGCCGTAGGAGATCCTGGCGACACCGATCCACCGCCCGCCGTGTTGGTCGAGGACGTCACCGTCCACTACGGCGCCGTGCATGCCCTGGACCGGGCCAGCCTGACCCTGGCGCCCGGGCGGGTGTGCGGACTGGTCGGGATGAACGGCTCGGGCAAGTCGACGCTGTTCAAGACGGTGATGGGGCTGGTCCGGCCGGACTCGGGCCGGGTGGAGATCGACGGGCTGTCGCCCCAGCAGGCCCGCCGTCGCGGCGTGGTCGGCTACGTCCCGCAGAGCGAGGACGTCGACTGGGCGTTCCCGGTCTCGGTGCGCGACGTGGTCATGATGGGCCGGTACGGCCGGCAGAACCTGGTGCGACGGGCCACCGCGGCCGACCGGGCCGCGGTCGACGAGGCGCTGGAGCGGGTGGAGCTGACCGCGCTGGCCGACCGGCAGATCGGGGCCCTGTCCGGCGGGCAGCGCAAGCGGGCGTTCGTGGCCCGCGGCATCGCCCAGCAGGCCTCCGTACTGCTGCTCGACGAGCCGTTCGCCGGGGTGGACAAGCGCTCCGAGGCCACCATCAGCCGGCTGCTGCGCGAGTTGGCCGCCGATCCCGACGCGCCACGCACCGTCCTGGTCTCCACCCACGACCTGCACGGCCTGCCGCAGCTGTGCGACGAGGCGGTGCTGCTCATGCGGAAGGTGCTGATGCACGGACCGCCCGAGACGGTGCTGCGACCGGAGCCACTCGCGCTGGCCTTCGGACTCGACGTGCTCAGCGACCACCGCGGGCCCGACCCCGCCGACGACCGGGAGGACGGACGGTGACCGTCTGGGAGTGGTTGGCCGAACCGTGGAGCTACGACTTCATGATCCGGGCCACCGTGACGACCGTGGTCGCGGCCGCACTGTGCGCGTTGCTGAGCTGTTGGCTGGTGCTCATCGGCTGGTCGCTGATGGGTGACGCGGTGTCGCACGCGGTGCTCCCCGGCGTGGTGCTGGCCTACGTGGTCGGCGCGCCGTTCGCGCTGGGGGCGTTGATCTTCGGGCTGATCGCGGTGACGTTGATCGGGGCGGTGCGCAGCACCAGCCGGGTCAAGGAGGACGCGGCCATCGGCATCGTGTTCACCACCCTGTTCGCGCTCGGGCTGGTCCTCATCTCGGTCACCCCGAGCCAGACCGACCTGAACCACATCCTGTTCGGCAACCTGCTCGGCGTCGGCGACGAGGACGTGCTGCAGGTCCTCGTCCTGGCCGTGCTGGCCGGGGCGATCCTGCTAGTCAAGCGGCGTGACCTCACGCTGTTCGCGTTCGACCCCACCCACGCGCACGCGATCGGGCTGTCCCCGCGGCGACTGTCCGCGCTGTTGCTCGGCCTGCTCGCGCTCACCTCGGTGGTCGCCCTGCAGGCGGTCGGCGTCGTCCTGGTGGTGGCCATGCTGATCATCCCGGGCGCCACCGCCTACTTGCTCACCGACCGGTTCGGCCGGATGCTGCTCATCTCGCCGATCATCGCGGTGGCCTGCTCGGTCATCGGCATCGTGGCCAGCTTCTGGCTGGACGCGTCCTCCGGGGCCATGGTCGTGCTCACCCAGGGCATCGTCTACGCGCTGGTGCACCTGTTCGCGCCGCGCCGCGGGCTGATCAGCACCGCCTCGGCCCGGCGGCGCCGGACCCGGGCGACCGCGGCCGCCACAGCCGGGGTCGGGACGGCGACCCAGCCTCTACGCTGAGGGCCGTGCCCGATCGTTCCAGCCCGACCGTGCCGTCCCCGCAGACCACCGCCGCGCAGGACTACCTGAAGGTCATCTGGGGCCTGCAGGAGTGGAGCGACGAACCGGTCACCACCTCCGCGCTGGCCGCCAAGCTCGACCTCGCCGCCTCGACGGTGTCCGAGGGCGTGAAGAAGCTCGCCGCGCAGGGGTGGGTCACCCACCGCCGCTACGGATCCATTGAGCTCACTCCGACCGGGCGGCAGTACGCGGTGGCGTTCGTCCGCCGGCACCGGCTCATCGAGACGTTCCTGGCCGACGTCCTGGGCTACGCCTGGGATGAGGTCCACGAGGAGGCCGAAGCCCTCGAGCACGCCGTGAGCGACACCTTCATCGACCGGTTGTCGCAGCGGCTGGGGCATCCGTCCCACGACCCGCACGGTGATCCGATCCCACGGCCGGACGGCACCCTGGATCCCATGCCGGCGGCGACGCTCCGGACGGTCGAGCTCGGCCGCGCTGTGCGGGTGGTCCGGGTCTCCGACAGCAACCCCGACCTGCTCCGCTACCTGACCGATCTGGGCGTCGAGCTCGGCCTGCGCCTGCAGGTGCAGCAGCGGGAGACCTTCGCCGGCACCCTCACCGTGCTGCTGGACGGCGGCGACCCGCGGCCGGTGATCATGGGCCTGCCGGTCGCGGACGCGATCTTCGTGGTGCCAGAGACCGGCTGAGGGTGGCGCTCAGGCGGTGGTCGCGGGACGCCGGAGCGCGGGCCGCGGTTCCGGCCGCTCGTCCAGCACCGGCTGCCCGTCGGCGCTGGCCACCGGCTCCCGCTCGGACGCCCGCGGCACCAGCAGCGCCAGCGCAGTGCCGACCAGCGCGACGACCGCGCCGATGACGAAGGCGACGTGGAACGCTCCCGCGGTCGGCAGCTCGTCCCCGCCGACCGAACGGGACATGCCGGCGAGCAGCGCCCCGACCACCGCCGCGGCGGTGCTGGTGCCCAGCATCCGCATCAGCGAGTTCAGGCCGTTGGCCGCGGCCGTCTCCGACGACGGCACCGACCGCATGATGAGCGTCGGGATGGACGCGTAGCTGACGCCGATGCCCAGGCCCATGAGCAGGTTGACCACCGCGATGCTGGCCACGGTGATCGGCACCGCGAGCGCCACCACGTACCCGAGGGCCACGATGCCGCAGCCGACGGCCAGCACCAGCCGCGGCCCGAAGAGTTTGATGAGCCGCCCGGACACCGGCGACATCGCCATCATCACCAGCCCGGCGGGCATCAGGATGAAGCTGGCCGCCAGCAGCGACAGTTCCAGGCCCACGCCGCTGGACCTCGGCAGCTCCAGCAGCTGCGGGAAGGCGACCTGCCCGGCGAACAGCGCGAACCCGGACGCGATCGACGCGAGGTTGGTCATCAGCACCGGGCGGCGGGCCGCGACCCGCAGGTCGACCATCGGCTGGTCGCGGTGCAGCTGGTACCAACCCCACACCAGCAGCACGGCCAGGCCGCCGACGGCGCAGGCCAGCGTGCGGACCGACAGCACGCCCCACGGTTGTGCCTGGCTCACGGCGAGCAGCACCGCGGTGAGCCCGATGGCCAGGCCGACGGCACCGAGCGTGTCGAACTTCGCGGCCGTGGCCACCCGGGTGGACGGCACCGCGAGCGTGATGAGCACGAAGGTGATCACGCCCAGCGCGGCGGCCGCCCAGAACAGCACGTGCCAGTCTGCGTGCTCGCTGATCACCGCGCTGATCGGCAGCCCGATCGCCCCACCCACCCCGAGGGTGGCGCTGACCAGCGCGATCGCCCCGGGCAACCGGTCCTTGGACAGGTGGTCGCGCAGGATGGCGATGCCCAGGGCGATGGTGCCGAGCGCGGCACCCTGCAGGCCGCGGCCGACGATCAGCCAACCGAGTCCGGTGGACAGCGCGCAGATGACCGAGCCGACCACCTGGACGGCCAGCAGGGTCAGCAGCACCCGCCGCTTGCCGTACATGTCTCCGAGCCGGCCGGCCACCGGGTTGACCACGGCGGCCACCACCAGCGTCACCGTGATGACCCAGGCCGTGTGGTCGCGCGGGGCGTCGAGCAGATCGGGCAACTGGGCCTGGATCGGGACGACCAGCGTCTGCATGAACGAGGCGCCCATCCCGCACATGGCCAGCACGGCGACGGCGAACCGGCCCATCGTGACCGACGGAGTGACCGACGGAGTGGTGGGCGGGGTGATCGACGGAGTGGTGGGCGGGGTGTCCTGCTCGGTCTGCCGTCCGACGGTCACACCCGCACCCTTCAGTCGAGTCCTGCGGCCCCGACGAGGCCGATCCGCGCCGACCCGGCGGGGCGCCGACGTGTGTCCTTACTCAGACTAATTGCTTGCCCTCCACATCGATTCCCGAAGTGGCCTGGGTCATGTCCGGATCGCCCGGATGGTGGAACGCGGACGGCCGCCTTGCTCCGGGGAGCAGGACGGCCGTCGCGGTGCCGCAGTGCGACTCCGGTCAGCCGGTGAACTGCCCGCCGGCCGGGTGCAGCACCTGACCGGTCATGAACGACGACTCGGAGCTGGCCAGGAACAGGCAGGCCGCGGCCTGCTCGTCCGGCGTGCCGAGCCGACCCATCGGGGTGATCGACATGGCCGAGTCCATGGCCGGCTGGTTGTCCTCGATGCCGGCGATCATCGGAGTCGCGGTGTAGCCGGGGCCTACCGCGTTGACCCGGATGCCGGTGGTGGCCAGCTCCTTGGCCATCACCTTGGTCAGCATGATCACCGCCGCCTTGGAGGTGCAGTACGCGGCCGCACCGGCCAGCGGGATCTTCCCGGCGGTCGAGGCGATGGTGATGATCGAGCCGCCCTCGCCCTGGGCCAGCATCTGCCGCGCCGCGGCCCGGCAGGTCTGCATCACACCGGTGACGTTGATGTCGATGACCCGGGTGAACGACGCGGTGTCCAGGTTGTGCACGTAGGTGGCGTCGCCGCCGCGGGCCCGGATCTGGATGTTGCTGGCGCCCTGCACGCTGGCGATGCCGGCCGAGGCGACGCACACGTCGACCTTGCCGAACGTCTCCACTGCCGCGGCGATGAGGCCGTCGACCTGCGCCTCGTCGGTGGTGTCGGTACGGACGAAGATGGCCTTGCGGCCCTGCTCCTCGACGAGGCGGATGGTGTCGTCGCCGTCCTTGAGGTCGCCGATGACGATGTCGGCACCCTCCTTGGCGAACCGCACCGCGGTCGCCTGGCCGATGCCACTGGCACCGCCAGTGATCACCGCGATCTTGCCCGTCAGGTCTCCGGCCATGAAGTGCTCCTCCTCGAGCTCGTGGGGTGACCGCCCGGCCCACGGCCCGCCGCGCGACGACGCGCTGCGGAGTGCAGCGGCGCAGCGTCGCGCCGGCGGGTCGATCCGACCGACCCGGTGGTCGGGAGCGTACGGGGCGCCGGTAGCGTCCCGCCAGACGCGGCCGGCGACAGCGCCCGTCCGGCCCATCCGAGCCGTCGCGCGCCGCCACACCCCTGCGGGCTCGCGCCGTGTCCCTGATCAGCCCCAGAGTCGGGGCGAGGAGGAGCGAGCATGGAACTGGGCATCCACATCGCCGACTTCACCTGGTCCGGCGGCGACGCCGACCTGCGGCCGAAGCTGGCCCGGACCGTCCGGGACGTCGAGGCCGCGGGCATCAGCCGGATCACCGTCATGGACCACTTCTGGCAGCTCGGCCGCGATCTCGGCCCGTACGACCACGAGATGCTCGAGGCCTACACGGCGCTGGGCTACATCGCCGCGCACACCGAGACCGCGCTGCTGCACACGCTCGTCGCAGGCGTGATCTACCACGAGCCCGCGGTGCTGGCCAAGAAGATCGCCACCCTGGACGTGCTCTCCGGCGGCCGGGCCGTGCTCGGCATCGGCGCCGGCTGGAACGTCGACGAGTCCAAGGGCCTGGGCATCCCGTTCCCGTCGACCAAGGAACGGTTCGAGCGGCTCGAGGAGGCGCTGCAGATCTATGCGCAGATGTTCTCGGACAGCGAGGAGCCGTTCAGCGGCAAGCACTACCAGCTGGAACGGACGCTGAACTCGCCGCAGAGCCTGACCAGGCCCCGGCCGCCGATCATGATCGGCGGCGGCGGCGAGCGGAAGACGCTGCGGCTGGTGGCCCAGTACGCCGACATGTGCAACATCGCCGGCACGCCGGAGGCCGCCCGCAAGCTGGACGTGCTCAAGTCGCACTGCTCGGACGTCGGCCGGGACCACGACGCGATCGAGAAGACCACGATGATCTCGGTGAACCCCAGCACCACGAAGGAGTCGCTGACCCAGCAGCTGCTGGACCTGCGCGCCGTCGGCTTCACCGTCGCCTACGTGTACTTCACCGGCATCGACGACCCGGGTCGCGTGGTCGACCTGCTCGGCTCGGTGCTGCCGGACGTGCAGCAGGCCTGAGGTGCGGGGCTGACGGTCTCGCGCTCATTCGTGGGTCGGGGGCCGTCAGCCCTCCCGCACGTCCCGCAGGATCGACTGCTGCAGCTGCCGTTCGTACTGCTTGGGAAACGCGCGGTAGGTGATGTTGCCCGCGTAGGTGGCCAGACCCAGGACGAGGCGCGCCAGACCGTCGGGCTCCTCGGCCGCCTCGGCCAGCACGGTCTCGGTGGCGAGCCGGTCCTCGCGGATCGCCGCGAGGACGAGCCGGGCCACCCGCGCCCGGTCCAGGGCGGGCGATCCGGGATCCGGGGACGGCGGCACGGACATGACATCAACCCCCGGGGTCCGAGGCGGCACGAGCGGTTCCAGTATCGACTGCGGGGCGGCCGGATGTCCTCGTCCGGTGCCGTTCCGCCTGACATGGGTCGGAGCCCGCCTTCCGCTCGTTCCTCGCTCCGGCGACTCCTCCGCCAGCGTCGTAGGTTGAGCGGATGCATGCCGTCGAACTCGACTCCCCCGCCCCCATCGCCGACCACCCGCTGCACTGGCGGGAGACGGACACGCCGGAACCGGGTGCCGGGCAGGTGCTCATCCAGGTGGCCGGCTGCGGGGTGTGCCGCTCCAACCTGCACATGGTCGAGGGCGACTGGGTGGACGGCGGCGTGCCGGCCATCAGCCCGATCGTCCCGGGTCATGAGGTGACCGGCACCGTCGCCGCGCTCGGTGAGGGGGTCACCGACTTCGCGGTGGGTGACCCGGTCGGGGTCCAGCCGCTGTGGTGGACCTGCGAGGAGTGCGAGTTCTGCACCACGGGCCGCGAACAGCTGTGCCACCAGCGGCTCATCACCGGCGAGCACGTCGACGGCGGCTACGCCGAGTTCATGCTGGCCACTGCGGCCCACACCTACCGGGTGCCCGCCGGACTCGACCTGGTCGAGGCGGCGCCGCTGTTCTGCCCCGGTATCACCGCCTACGGCGCCGTGCAGCAGCTGGACCTGCGGCCGGGCATGCAGGTCGCGGTGTTCGGGCTCGGCGGGGTCGGCCACATGGCCCTGCAGTTCGCCCTGCTCACCGGGGCCGACGTCATCGGCGTGGCCCGCAGCGCCGACCACCTCCGCGTGGCCGAGGACCTCGGGGCCACCCGGGTGGTCGATGCCTCCGCCCAGGACCCGGGTGAGGTGCTGGCCGACTCGATGGACGCCGTGCTCACCTTCGCCCCGTCCGGCGCGGTGACCGCCCAGGCCCTGAAGACGCTGAAGTGGGGCGGCACCCTGGTCACGGCGGTGCCGTTCTCGGTGCAAGACCTGCCGTTCAACCAGGGCCAGACGATCAAGTGCTCGATCCTGGGCAACCGGGCGCAGATGCGCGAGGTGCTGGAGCTGGCCGCCCAGGGGAAGATCCGCACCGTCGTCGACCGCTTCCCCATGGAGCAGGCGCAGCCGGTGCTGGAGCGGCTGGCCGCCGGCTCGCTGCGGTCCCGGGCGGTGCTGGAGAACGCCTGACGTGCTGCGGCAGCGTCAGGCCGACGTCAGGCCCTTGATCAGGACCGCGACGCCGAACACGAGCATCACCCCGCCGACGATCCGCAGGTACTTGGCCGTCCACAGGAACCCGCTCGGCTCGCTGTCCTTGGCGACGCCTCGCCCCAGCTTGGTGCTGGCGCGTCGGTTCCATGCTGCCACCGGGCCGGCGAAGACCGTCAGGACCAGGCCCAGCACGAGCGCGGTCCCGCTGAAGGCCCACAGTTCCGCCATCGCTGGTTCCTCCGATCGACCGGGCCGCCGTTGGTCCGGTCAAGATCGGCAGTCTGACAGCCCAGTCCTGCGCGTCAGTCCTGCGCGTCCGACGGATCCGCCGGCCGGCCGGCGTCCGGCACCACGCACACTCCGTCGATGCACACCACGGAGTCGGCGTTCCCGATCATGGTGAATGCCGGCGCCGGGGCCGGCCGCTGATCGGCCTGCTCGGTCGGCTCACTCATGCCTGCACCCGCTCGTCGGCCACCTGCTGCAGCGCCTGGCGGAACACCTCGGGGTCCTGGGCGCCGGACACGCCGTACCGGCCGTCCAGCACGAAGAACGGCACGCCCTGGATGCCGTAGGCCCGGGCCCGGGCCAGGTCGGCGTCCACGTCGGCCACGTACGTGCCGTCCCGGAGCGCGGTGAGCACCTCGTCCCGGTCGAGGCCGGCCTCGGCAGCCAGGTCGGCGAGTTCCGCGGGGTCACCGATGCGACGTCCGTCGCAGAAGTAGGCGCGGTACAGGCGTTCCAGCACGGCGTCCTGCGCCCCGCGACCGGCCGCCAGGTGCAGCACCTGGTGGGCCAGCCGGGTGTTGGTGTGCTGCGCGTGCTCGAAGTGGTACTCCAGCCCCACGTCGGCGGCGATGCCGGTCACCTGGTCCAGCATCTGCTGGGCCTGCGCCGGGGCCACCCCACGCTTGCGCACGAAGTACTCCGCCACCGGCTGGTGGTCGCCGACCAGTGCGTCCGGCGTCAGCTCGTACGAATGAGCACGGACGCGGACAGGTCCCCCGCCGTCGGCCTGGAACGCGGCCAGCCCGGCCTCGAACTTCCGCTTGCCGATCCAGCACCACGGGCACACCACGTCGGTCCAGACATCGACCGTGATCGCTTCAGTCACGATCCGGAACAACCCGCTGCGCCCGCCGGATGTTCCGGCCCGGTTCAGTGATGCGCGCCGTGACGCCCCAGCGTCGTCACCGGTGTCGCTCCCGGCCGGGTCCACTGGGCCACCGGACGGCGAACCCGCGGCCCGCGCGGGGGACGTCGCCGGCTGGTCCGCGGTGCCGGTGCGGGTGTTCAGCAGTCATTGCTGCAACGAGTCCAGCTGCAACGAGTCCAGCCCGGTGACGAAGCAGGCCCGGGTCGGGCCACGGATGACGGGCCGGTGAGCAGCCTGCGGCGCCCGATGCCGGAAGGCTGGTGGTCAGGATCAGGCGGAATGTCGGGCGGTTCTCCTGGTGCAATGGTCGGAGTCCGGTCTCGCTCGTCCCTCGCTCGACCGACGCCTCCCCCTGCTGCTCTGCGATGGCATCCAGGTGCTCGCCGAGTCGATCGAGGCGGTCCTCCCACATCCAGCGGTACGGCTCCAACCACTGGGCCACCCCGACGAACGGCTCGGCCCGCAGCTGGTACCAGCGACCGTGGCATCGACCCGCACCGTCATGTGCCGGCGATCGGGTCCTCCAGCGGGCGCACCGCGTACACCAGCCGCGCGAACTGCCCGACCGCCGTTGCCGAGACCAGCCGCAGCCGGTCGGACTCGACTCGGCGCGGGAGCAGTGGTGCGCCCCCGGTCAGGGCGACCGGGGCGACCGAGACGGCGATCTCGTCCAGCGCGCCGATGTCGAGGAACTGGCCAGCCAGGTCGCCTCCACCGACGATCCAGATGTCCCGGTCACCGGCCACCTCCCGGATCGCGGGCAGCGCCTCGGTCACCGCCCCGGACACGAACCGGACGTCCGCCCCCGCGGGCACCGGGAGCCGGCGGGTGGTGAACACGAACACCGTCTTGTCACCGTGGAAGTCCCGCCACTTCTCGGGATGGGCGAGCAGGTCCTGGTCGTCCAGCACCCACTGGTAGGTGGTGGAGCCCTCGACCATCACCCCGGCGCCCGCGGGGAACAGGCCCTCGTCCGGTTGCTCGCCGTTGTCAACGGCGAACAGCCAGGCCAGTGAGTTGTGCTCGTCGGCGATCCATCCGTTCAGGCTGGTCGCGGTGTCGAAGAGGATGCGGCCCATGGTCGGGACGCTAGCGAGGACCAATGACAGCGCCGGGCAGTCGACGCCGATCCGCGGTCAGCAACGGTGCGTCCAGCGCTTCCGCCAGCACGACGGACGTGGCGTCGTCCGCACTGACCACATCCCGGAGCTGCCAGATGCGGGACGCCGACGGATCCGCCGGCCAACGCCGGCCCGGCAGATCTGTCAGATCGATCACGACCTCACCCGCCCGGGACGGTGTGATCCGACCTCCACGCGTCCATCCACGGAGCACCGAGATCGTCTCGACCACGGCCACGTGCGGCAGATGCAGGGCGCCCTCCGACTCGGCCATGCGCCGTGCTGCCTCGACGCTCGATCCGATCGGTCAGTTCGGCGAGGGTGGGTTGACGGGCCAGGCGGCTCAACTCGGTCAGCACGTACTCGGAGAGGCTCTGCCCGGCTGCAGCGGCCCGGTCCTTGAGCATCCGGCGGACGTCCTCCGGGACGTCGCGCACCGGCAACGTCGACATCGCCCCGCGTCGTCGCATCACCGTGCATGTCACCGGTGCGCGACCCCCCACTCAGAGCGCGCGGGCGAAATCCAGCAGCGCGCGGTTGAACGCGGCCGGTTGCTCGATGTTCGCGGCGTGCCCGTCGTCCGGGATGACGACGGACGATCCGCGGGCCGCCAGCGCTGCCGCCGCGGCGGCGTGGGACGGCGGCCAGAACTCGCTCTGGGCGCCGGCCACGAACAACACCGGCAACTCGGTCACTGCGATCACCGGCCGCCAGTCGGCCCTGGCGTGATCGTCCAGCAGGGCCAGCTCCCCCGGGGTGAGTCTCGGGTCGACGCCGCGCATGGCACTCAACAACCGGACCAACCGTCGACCGCGCCGCCACATCGGCGTGCCGTGCCCCGTGCGGGGGATGCTCGCGGCGAAGTACGTGTCGACGTTCGACTCGTCGTACCCGTAGAAGCCGTGCGACCAGTCGGCGGTGTTCAGCATCTTCGGGGTCTGGTCGACGATCACCACCCCGGTCAGCCGGTCGGCAGCGCACTGCGCCAGGAACGACCAGATGGTGTTGCCACCCATCGACCCGCCCACCACCAGGACGCCGCGCAGGTCCAGACCCTCCAACACGTCGCGGATGTCGCATCCGCGCCGGGCCATGTCCACGCCCGAGGCCGGTCGGTCGGCCTGACCGTGACCGCGGAGGTCGACGGCCAGCACCCGGTGGCCCGCGGCCACCAGCGGACCGATCTGGAACCGCCAGCTCGTCGCGGCGGCCTTGAACCCGGCCAGCAGCAGCACCGGCCGCCCGCCGGGGTCGCCGTGTTCGGCGTAGTGCAGACGGGTGCCATCATCGGCCGCGATCGAGGGCATGCGCCACCCTACGATCGCCCGGCCGTCGGCTAGGTTCGCCGACGTGCGAGCCGCCGCGTCGATCATCCTGCTGGTCCTGGCCGGGGGCGGCTGGTACGGCGGGGTCGCGCTGTTGACGGACCCGTCCGGTGCCGCGCTGGGCCTGCGGCGCGACATGCTGCCCGACTGGTTCCTCGCCGACTACCGCTGGGCCGGCCTGGTGTTGCTGCTGGCGTTCGGGGTGGGTGCACTGGTCGCAGCCGGACTGGTGCTGGGTCGGCGCCGGACAGGTTGGCCTGCGGTCATCGCGCTGGGAGCCGTGCTGCTCCTGTGGATGGCGATGCAGCTGGCGATGATCGGCCTGATCCTGCCGCCGATGCAGCTGACGTTCGTCGTGGTCGGCGTCGCGCTGCTCCTACTCGGTCTGCGCGGGACCGGGCGGGCCGTCGCACCGACGTCGAGACAGGTGTGAACGGTGACGTTCTCGCTCGCCGGACTGCTGGTGTCGCTGGCCGTCCTGACTCCGAACCTGCTCCTGGCGGTGGCGCCCCCTCGCGACCGGCCGACGGTCCTGCCGACCCTGCCCGGGCCGATCGTCGTCCTGGAACGGGTGGGTCAGGCCGGGTGCCTCGTCGCTCCCGCGCTCACCGGCCAGCCCGCCAGGGCCGACGCCCGGCTGGTCCTGGTCGTTCTGCTCGTCGCCGGGCACCTGCCCACCGCGAGGCGCATCGCCCGGATCACCAACCGTTGATGCGCGGCCAGGTCGTCTCGATCGCGGCGGGCCTGTCACCGACCGCGGCGTCCCCCGCGATGACCGCGTACTGCTGGTACTGCGAAGCGGTGGCGCAGGCGTGGTTGGGCAGCACCCGGAGCCGGGTGCCGATCGGCAGCTCGGGCAGCGGGGTGCCGGATCCCGGGCGCATCGACAGCACGCCGTGCTCCTGACTGGCACCGGTCATGATCAGGTCGCCCAACACCCGGCCGGACAGGTCGAGCACCACCCCGTAGCCCTGGTCGACCGGCTGGGCCGCTGTCCCCCGGTCCCGGGACATCGCCATCCAGCCGCCGTCGGTGAGGATCCAGCCGCGGTCCGGTCGGTGCCCGATGACGGTGACGACCACCGACAGGGCCAGGTCGTCCAGCTCGCACACCCCGATCCCGGCCATGACCAGGTCCAGGAAGACGAAGTTGCCGGCCCGCACCTCGGTCACCCCGTCCAGCACCGCGACGGCGTGCGCGGTCGGCGTCGAGCCGACACTGACCACCGGGCAGGCCATCCCGACATCACGCAGGATCCGCGCAGCCTGCACCACGGTGGCGCGTTCGTCCTCGGCGTCCCGTTGCCGGTCAACGCCGGTGGTCGAGAAGTAGGACTCGCCGGCATGGTCCAGCACGCCGCGCAGCTCGGCACCGCCGTCGTGCAGCAGGCGCCCGATGGTGAGGACCTGCGGATCGTCCGGCGCGATCCCGGCCCGATGCCCGTCACAGTCGATCTCGATGAGCGCCGGGATCCGGATCCCTCCCGCGCGGGACGCGGTCGCGACGGCCTCGGCCTGCGCGACGCTGTCCAGCAGGACCGCCAGGTCGACCCCGCGACGGTGCAGCGCGACGACCCGGTCCAGCTTGGCGGGAGCGATGCCGACCGCGTACAGCACATCGGTGTATCCGGCGTCGGCGAAGTACTCGGCCTCGGCCAGGGTCGAGACGGTGATCGGCTCCGGCCCGTGCCGGTGCACCCGGGCCGCCACGTCCAGCGACTTGGCCGTCTTGACGTGCAGCCGCAGCGGCACCCCGAGCCGGCGCAGGTGCCCCTGCAGCCGGTCGACGTTGCGGTCCAACCGGTTCCGGTCGACGACGGCGAACGGGGTGTCCGGGTCGAGCAGGCTGGTCATCGCGTCCTCTCCGCCGGGCGCCGGCACCGGGCGAGGCGGCGGCACCGCCGATCCTGGCACGGCGCGAGGCGGCCGGGCCGGAGCGATCAGCAACGGCGGCAGGAGTCCGCAGGTGCACGCGGTCCACGCGCGGACGCACCGGCCGCCCCGACCCCGGTTGGAGGGACATCGGATCATGTGGTCCGATGTGTGGGTGCAGCCACCGCTCGGGACACTCGACCCGTCGCCCGTCCCCCGTCCCCTCGGTCGTGTCCGGGGCCGCGGTCCCGGCTCACCCGCTCGGCGGCGGCTCGTCGCGCTGGCCGCGGCGGGCCTGCTCGCCGCCGGATGCTCGAATCCCGACGCCCGTGACACGGCGGTCACCACGGGGACCGGGAGCGCCGCGACGGGCGCCGCCAGCACCTCCCTGGTGCTGTCCGACGGGTACGACACCGCGACGTGGAACCCGCTGAACGGTGACTCGGACTACACCTCGAAGGTCTACGACGGGCTGCTGCGCATCGAGGCCGGCACCGGCGGCGAGCCGACGTTCGTCCCGAACCTGGCGGCGGCGATGCCGGTCTCCAACGCCGACGCCACCGAGTGGACGGTGACGCTGCGGGACGACGTCACCTTCCAGGACGGCTCGCCGCTCACCGCTGCGGACGTGGCGGCCACGTACGACACCGCGATCGACCCGGCCGCTGCGGCACCGGTGGCCTCCATGTACGACATGCTCGACGACGCCGAGGCGACCGACGAACGCACGGTGGTGTTCTCCCTCACCGAGCCGTACGCCGCCTTCCCGTCGAAGCTGCTGATGGGCATCGCCCCGGCCTCCGCCCTGGACCCGGTGGTCCCGGTGGAGGAGTCGCCGCTGAACACCGCACCGATCGGCACCGGGCCCTACCGGCTGGTCTCGACCGGGCCGGAGCGCACCGTGCTGCAGGCGTACGACGGATACTGGGGCGGCCCCGTCCCGATCACCGACCTGACCATCGTCAGCGTGCCGGACGACAACACCCGGGTGCAGCGGATGCTCGCGGGCGACTTCGACGGCACCGTGGTGCCGCCGCAGCTGGCCGAGGCGTTCGAGGGGAACGAGTTCGACGTGGTGGCCAACCCGTCCGCCGACTGGCGCTCGGTGGTGCTGCCGATGCGCGACCCGGTGGCCGGCGACCCGGCCGTGCGGCAGGCGTTGAACCGCGCCGTCGATCGCGACGCGATCGTGCAGACCGTGCTCGCCGGCTACGGCACCGCGGCGTCCACGCCGTTCTCGCCGGTCTTCGCCACCTTCTACGACCAGGCGGCGGAGTTCTCCTTCGATCCGGACGAGGCCCGCCGCATCCTGGACGAGGCCGGCTGGGTGGTCGGCACCGACGGCATCCGGGTCAAGGACGGCCGACGGGCCGAGTTCACGCTGATGTACTACGCCCCGGAGACCCTGCGCCGCGACCTGGCCACCGCCTTCGCCGGATCCGCCCTCGACATCGGCATCTCGGTCCGACTGGACGGCATCGGCTCCTGGGACGACATCGCCCCGCGCCTGGGCACCGACGCGGCCGTGTGGGGCGGCGGCGACACCCCGTACGACCCGGACAGCAACCTCTACCGGATGCTCTCCTCCACCTTCGACGAGGCCGGTTCGTTCGACAATCCCGGCCAGTACGCCGATCCCGCCGTCGACGGCTTGCTGGAGCAGGGTCGCACCACGCTTGATCCGGCCGCCCGAGCCGAGGCCTACCAGCAGCTGCAGCGGCAGTACCTGCAGGACCCGGCCTTCGTCGTCATGGCCTTCATCGACCACGTGTACGTGATGCGCACCGACACCGGCTGGACCGGCTGGACGCCCGTGCTCGAGCCGCACGCCCACGGCGTCGTGTCCTGGGGTCCCTGGTGGAACCTCACGGAGTGGACGCCGGCGTGATCCGGCGGGGCGCCGCGGCGTCCTCGGGGTTGGAGCCGTCCGCGACCGGCCGCCGGGGCCGGTGGGCCGCGGCCGCCCGGATGGCGCTGCGCCGGGTGCTGTTCGTCGTCCCGGTCACCGTTCTGGTCTCCATGGCGGTGTTCGCCCTCGCCGCGGCATCGCCGTACGACCCGCTGGCCGGGTACCTGGGCGACCGCTACCTCACCGTGGGCGCCGATCAGGCTGCGGTCCTGCGCGAACAGCTGGGACTGGACCGGCCGTGGATCGTCTGGTGGTGGGACTGGGTCGTCGCCGCGGTGCAGGGCGACCTCGGTACCTCGCACCTGTACGGCCAACCGGTCACCGCGGTGATCGGGCAGCGACTGCCGTGGACGCTGCTGCTGGCCGGCACCGCCCTGGTGCTGGCCGTGCTCGTCTCGCTGCTGGTCGGGGTGCGCTCGGCCGCCCGCCCCGGTGGGCTGCTGGACCGCACCGTGGTGCCGCTGGCCTACGTGCTGCAGGGCATCCCCGCCTTCGTGCTCGGACTGGGCGCGATCCTGCTGTTCGCACTGACCTGGTCGGTGCTGCCCGCCGCCGGGGCGACCGATCCGACCGCCGCCGTGGGTGTCGGTCAGGTCGCGGAGCACCTCGTGCTGCCGGCCGGCGTACTGGCCCTGTCGCAACTGCCGTGGCTGCTGCTGCACGTACGGCAGTCGATGCTCGATGCCCTGTCGGCGGACCACGTGCGCACGGCGCGGGCCCGCGGCCTGCCGGACGCCGTGGTGATCCGGCGGCACGCGCTGCCCGGGGCGCTGCTGCCGTTCCTGTCGGTGATCGGGGTGCGGCTGCCGGAACTGGTGGTCGGGGCCACCATCGTCGAAGTCGTGTTCTCCTGGCCGGGGATCGCGGCGGCGACCGTGTCCTCGGCCCGGGCCATGGATTTCGCGTTGCTGGCCGCGTTGACCACCGCCACCACCCTGCTGGTGCTGCTGGGCAACCTGCTCGCCGACGTCGCCTACACCGTCGCCGATCCGCGGGTGAGCGCCGATGACCAGTGAGCTGACCGCCGTCCCGCGAGCGATCGACCGGTCGCGGTGGCGGGCTCCGGTGACCTGGCGGCCGGCCCGGGTGCCCGGCGGTCGGCGGCGCTGGGTGCTGCCGCTGTGCGTCGGGGTCCTGGTGGTGCTGGTGCTGTTCGCCGTGGTGGTGCCCTGGGTGGCCGGCATCGATCCGCGTCAGACGGCCCTGGCCGACGCCAACCAGGCGCCGTCCTGGGACCACTGGTTCGGCACCGACCAGGCTGGACGGGATCTCGTCGTCCGGGTGGCCGAGGGCCTGCGGGTCTCGCTGCTCGTCGCCGCCGTGTGCGCGGTGGTGGCCACCGTGCTGGGTTGCGTGGTCGGGTTGACCGCGGCCGTGGTCGGCGGTCGGACCGACCGGGTCCTCATGCGCACCGTCGACGGACTGAACGCGGTGCCGCACCTGTTGCTGGGCATCGTGATCGCAGCGATGTGGAAGGGCGCGATCCTGGCCGTCATCGCGTCGATCGCCCTCACCCACTGGACCCAGGTGGCCCGCATCGTCCGGGCCCAGGCCCTGACCGTGCGCACCCGCGACTACGTGCTGGCCACGGTGTCGCTCGGCGGCTCCCGCCGGCAGGTGTTGGTGCGGCACCTGCTGCCCGCGGTCGCGCCGCAGGCCCTGCTGTCGGTGGCGTTGCTGCTGCCGCACGCGGTCTGGCACGAGTCGGCGCTGTCCTTCCTGGGCGTCGGATTGCCGCCGGACCGCCCCAGCCTGGGCACGCTGCTCGAGGACGCCAGGACCCGGATCCTGGTCGGGCAGTGGTGGACGTTGGTCTTCCCGTCGCTGGCCCTCATCGCGACGACGGCGGCGGTGGCCGGACTGTCGGCCGCGGCGCGGGACCGGCTGCTGCCGCACCGGCGCACCGAGGTCGGCGTGGGCGGTGCGGCGTGACGGCCGCTGGAGCCGTACCGGGGGCGCCGCCGGTCCTGTCGATCCGGGGGTTGAGCGTGCAGCTGGGCCTGCTGGACGGGCGCTGGGTGCATGCCGTGTCCGACCTGGACATGGACCTGCCGGCCGGCACGGTGACCCTGCTGGCCGGGGAGTCCGGCTGCGGCAAGTCGGTGCTGGCCTCGGCCTTGATCGGGCTGCTGCCGCCCACCGCGCGGGTGCGCGGGCAGGTCGGGCTGGACGGCCCGGATCCGCTGGACCTGCTGGCGGCCGACGACGACGTGCTGGCCACCCGGGTGCGAGGCCGGCGGGTCGGGCTGGTGCCCCAGTCGGCCGGGACCGCGCTCACTCCGACCCGCACGGTGGGGGCGCTGCTGAGCGAGGCGGTCACCACCCTGGGTGGGGCGGTGCCGGCTGCGGACCTGTTGCGCGAGGTGTGGCTGGATCCGGACGGGGTGGCCGACCTGTACCCGCACCAGCTCTCCGGCGGCATGGCGCACCGGGTGCTGCTGGCCCTGGCCCTGGCCGGTCAGCCGGACGTGCTGCTGTGCGACGAGCCGACCGCCGGGCTGGACCCGGAGAACGCCGCGCACGTCGCCGGGCTGCTGGCCGCGCAGGCCCGCACCGGGCGGGCGGTGCTGCTCATCTCGCACGACATCGCCGCCTGCGCACCGGTGGCCGACCGGGTCGCGGTGATGGTCAGCTCCCGGGTGGTCGAGGTCGGTCCCGCGACCGATGTGCTGGACCGGCCGTGGCACGACTACCCGCAGGCACTGTGGAACTCGTTGCCGGAACGCGGCTTCCGCCCCGTGCCCGGCGACCCGCCACCGCTGACCGACCTGCCCGACGACTGCGCGTGGCACCGGCGGGCGGGCGGCGCGTGCAGCGGGGTCCTGACGTTGGAACCCGTCGCCCCCGACCACTGGGTGAGCTGCGGGCGCGGTCCGGTCGGTGTCGGATGCTGACCGCGACCGGCGTGGTGGCTGGGTACGGCGAGCACACGGTGCTGCGGTCGGTCGACCTGACGGTCACACCGGGCCGGATCACCGGACTGCAGGGCCCGTCCGGCAGCGGCAAGTCGACCCTGGCCCGGGTGGTCGCCCTGCTGCACCCCCGGACCGCCGGGACGGTCACCGTCGACGGACGGTCGGTGACCGGGTCGGGCTACCTGGCGCCGGCCGAGCTGCGACGGCGCATCGGCATGGTGTTCCAGTCCCCGCGCGCCGCGACCGATCCGCGCTGGACGCTCCGGCAGGTGATCGCGGAGCCGCTGGGTGCCGCCCGGCGCTCGGCGACCCGGCAGCGGGTGGCCGAGCTGGCCGAGCAGTTCCAGCTCACCGACGACCTGCTCGACCGGTACCCGCACCAGGTCTCCGACGGGCAGTTGCAACGCGCCTGCCTGGCCCGCGCGGTGGCGCTGCGGCCGGCCTACCTGGTTTGCGACGAGGCCACCGCGATGCTCGATCCGTCCACCACCGCGACCATCGCCCAGCTCGTGCGCGGTCTGGCCGACGCCGGCACCGGCGTGCTGGCCGTGTCGCACGACCGCGCCCTGCTCACGGCCTGGGCCGACCACGTCCTGGACCTGCACGATCTGCACGCCGATGCGCGGACTTCATGGGAGTCCTGATGGCGCGATGAGAGACTGACGGCATGGAGCAAGGGACCCCGGCCGACCCGGAGCCCGTGGGCACCAGCCGTCCGGACCAGGTCGAACGCTGGGCCGACGCGTTCAGGACGATGGCCGACATCAACCGGCTGAAGATCCTGCTGGCCGTCCACCACTCCCCCGGCATCAACGTCACCGACCTGGCCGCCACCGTCGGGATGTCCGCCAACGCCACCTCGCACGCCCTGCGCGCCCTGCGCGACCAGGGCATCATCCGCACCGAACGCGCCGGGCGGGAACGCCGCTGCCGCCTGGTCGACGAACAGGTGCACGGGCTGCTCCACGGTGTCGGAGCCACCCACGCCGAGCAGGCCACCGGCTGATCAGCCGGTGCGCAGGCCGGGCCAGCCGTCCGGGTCGACGGCCTGCTGGATGTGGGTGCCGATCTCGCGGAGCTGGTGCACCTGCTCCGGGCTGAGCGGGTCGAAGACGGCGCGGCGCACGGTTGCCACGTGCCCGGGCGCGGTCGCCTGCACCTTGTGCCAGCCGGCCTGGGTGAGCGTGGCCAGGGTGGACCGGCCGTCGGTGGGGTCCGGCCGGCGGACCATCCAGCCGCGACGCTCCAGCCGGCGGGCCACGTGGGACAGGCGGGACGGCGAGCCATGGGTGAGCGCGGCCAGCTGACTCATCCGGCAGGTGCGGTCCTGCGACATGGAGAGCCAGGCCAGCACCTGATACTCGAAGTGGCTGATCCCGGCCTCGCGCTGCAGCTGCGTGTCCAGGGTGGACGACAGCGTGATGAGCACCCCCACCAGGGCCAGCCAGGCCTGGCTCTCCTCGTCGGAGAGCCACTGCGGCGGCGCCGGCGTGCTCACGACTCCACGGTAGCCGCGTTCCGGCCGAACGATCCGTCCTTCGTTGGACGCGTCAGATGAACGGTGTGCCGCCTGGTCGAAGTCTCGACCACCCGACGGGTCGAGGTCCACCCATGCCATCCCCGTTCTCCCCCGCCGCGCCCGGCGCGGCCTTCGACGCCTTCCTGCGGGTCGACGCCCCGACGGCCCGCGCGCGCCGCGCCTGGACCCCCGCGGACGGGCCGATGCCGGCGCGGTACCTGCGTCATGGCGCCCATGGTGTTCGACGCCGCCAGGGCGGGGACAGCCGCCCCGTTGCGCAGTGCGCCCGCCCGCCGCCACCGCGAACCGGCGATCGTGAGGTACCGGAGCCAGGTGGTCAGCCGTTGCGAACGCTCGACCGTCCGACGGGAACGCCAGCGTGGAACGTTCATTTCCGTCGTTCCATCACCTCAGCACGGTGCGCGCGCCGGGCGGCCACGAACGAGGTGACGGTGCCGCGTGCGGTCGCCGCGACCGAGAGCATCCGGGACCGCCGGCGGGGGCCGATGATGCCGAACTCCGGAGTGAGGTCGACCCGGTCGGTCCAGCGCAGCTTGGCCTGGTTGGGGCCGGCCGACAGGCACAGCTGCCGATGCCCCGCCTGCTGGGCGTCGGCGACGGCCAGCGACTGCAGGTAGGTGATGGCCGAGTAGGGCCACGCGGCATCGGTGGCGCCGGAGACCGAGCTGTAGGTCGCGGTCGAGGTGTGCAGCATCAGCTGGCCGGCCACCACCTCGTCGGCGATGAGCAGCTCGTACACGCTCACCGCGCCGCGGCGGGACATCCGGGTGACCACCTCCCGCAGGTAGCGCTGCACCCGGTCGTCGGCGAGCACGTTGGCGTGCACCGGCCGGCCGTCCTGCACGTCGGCCCGACTGCCGTGCAGCCGGACGAGCCGGTCGAACGCCGCGCCGATCTCGTCCTCGTCGAGGACCCGCCGGGTCGACCACCCGTCCGTGCCGAGGTCGCGGGTCAGCCGGTTGCGGGCCCGCCGGAACGACTCCTTGAGATTCCGCCGCCCGGAGTAGATGTCATGCCCCCCGGCCAGGTCCAGGGTGACGGTGGCGATGGTCCGGCGCGGCACCACGGTGAACTCCCAGTTCGGCAGCCACTCCGGCTCCAGCCACGGCGCCGCCGACCCGAAGATCACCGAGGACCAGTCCCAGTCGTCGGGGCGGGCACACAGCTCGGCGACCACCGCCCGCGCCACGGCCCGGCCCCGGGCCGGATCCGCCGTCATCGCCGGCAGCTCGTACGGCCCGATCCAGGGACTGCCGGTGCCGACCGGTTGCAGGACGTCGATCACGCGGGCCGCCGACTGCCGGTACAGCGGCAGCACGCCGACGAGGCGGTCGCCGTACCGGACGCTCAGCACGAACGGCGCTCGACGGTCGTCGGCGAAGTGCTCCAGCCAGGTGACCGCCCAGTCCGGGCCGGAGAACGGGTTCACGTCCCCAGCGTCGTCGTGCAGCACCTGCCACTCGCTCGCGAGGTCCGCGACCGACTCGACCGTCTGATGGACACGGACCTGGGGTTCCACGACGCTCCGACCGTACCGTTCGGCTCACATTGGCCTACGCATCGTAGTCATCGCGATGGATCCAGCGGAGCTGAGGTCAGGGGCGGCGTGCCGCCCACAGCGTGCGTCCGCCGCGGACCCACAGCTCGCCCAGCGCTCCCACCCGGCCGGACCCGTCCCCGGTGAGCGCCCGGAGCGTCGCCCGGTCGGTCTCCTCCAGCGCGTCGCCGGCCACCCGGGCGACCCGGGTCAGTTCCAGACGCGCCCACTCGCCGGCCGGCCCGTCGGCCGGCAGGGTCCGGTCGATCCGCAGCGGTCGCGTCTGCAGCAGCTCGAAGCCGGTGGCCCGGATGAGTGGCGCCCAGTCGATCCGGTGCTCGGCCGTCCCGGCGGCCCCGGCCGCGCGGATCCGTTGCTCGAACTCGGCGAACGCGACCGGCAGCAGCCGGGGCAGGCCGTCCATCTCGACGACGACCAGCAGGCCGCCCGGACGGAGTGCCGCGAGGAGGCCGCGGAACGCCGTGACCGGGTCGCCGACCTCGTGCAGCGCCGCCGACGACCAGATCACGTCCACATCGGCCGGCAGCGGGCCGTCGACGATGTCTGCGCGGACCGTGCGGACCCGGCCGGTGAGTCCGGCCGCCGCGGTGCGGGCCGTCACCCGCTCCAGCATGGCCGGGTCGGCATCCAGGGCAACGACATCCGCGGCCGGGAAGTGCCGGGCCAGCACGACGGTGCCGGTGCCGGTGCCCGCGCCGACGTCGAGCACCCGGGCGACGGGTCGGTCGCCCGCGGCCCCGCCAGCGAGGTCGGCGGTCAGGCCGACGGCCTGCTCGAGCAGGTCGGCGTGGACCTCGGCGTCCAGGTCGAGCAGGCGCGGCAGGAAGGTCGGGTCGCCGCCGTGGTGGTGGGCCGAGTGGTCGTGAGCGGCGGCATGGCGGTGGGCGTGGTGATGATGGGGCACGCCTCGAACCGTACGGCGGCCTTGCGGCTGTGTCATACAGTCTTGCGCATGCAGCAAGATGCGGATCTGGACCGACTCGTCCGGCAGCGGATCCGGGCGCTGCGCACGGCGCGCGGCTGGTCGCTCGACGCGCTGGCCGAGCGCACCCACCTGAGCCCGTCGAACCTGAGCCGGCTGGAGACCGGGGGCCGGCGCATCGCGCTCGACCAACTGGTGCCGATCGCCCGGGCGCTGGACACCACCGTCGACCACTTGCTCGAGTCGGGCGACGACGAGGACGTCGTCATCCGGCCCACCCACGACGCGGCCCGCGGCACCACCAGCTGGACGCTGGCACACGACCGCGCCCCGAACGGGCTGACCGTGGCCAAGATCCGGTTGACCGAACCGGCTCCGGCCCTGGACCGGGCCGGGGTGCATCCCGGGCGGGACTGGTTCACCGTGCTCTCCGGCGTGGCCGAGCTGCGGCTCGGCGATCGACTGCTGCTCGTCCCGACCGGTTCGGCCGCTGAGTTCTCCACCATGACGCCCCACGCGCTGGGCGCCCACGGCGGCACCCCGGCCGAGGTGCTGGTCATCCTGTCCCAGGACGGCCGGTCCGCCCATCTGCCGCGGTGACCGCCTCGACGCCGAGGAGGTCGGTGTGACAGGACGCCTCGAAGGTGGTGCCCTCGGCGGCCCGCAGCGGGTCATCGCTTCGACCCGGCGCAGGATCTCCTGGCCGTGGGAGCGCTCGGCGGCCGAGCGGTGATCAGCACGCGGCGGGCCGCTACGGCGGCGCGGGCCCGGGGTGCTCGACGGCGTGATCGGAGCGGGGCGGGCGGCGACGGTGCTGGTCTCCCTTGCTGCAACGCCGGGCGCCGGCGGGATGGTCCGGGCCTGGCGGTCCGCACGATCACCGTGCGATCGGGAATCTCAGGCCAGCAGCAGCATCGCCCCGCCGAGCACCACCGCGGCGACCAGCACGCTGCGCACGATGACCCGCATGGCGCTGCCCGGCAGCCGCTCCCCCGCGGCCAGCGTGACCGCGGTGGCCAGGGCGATGCGCGGCGGCGAGGCGATGATCGCGAAGGAGCCGGCCACGTTCTGCCCGGCCAGCGCGACCAGCGGGTCGGCACCCAGGTTGGCCGCCGCGGCCGACGTGGCGGACGAGAACATGGCAGCGGCACCGGTGTTGGAGCCGGTCAGATAGCCGCCGAGGGCGCCGATGGCCGGGATGGTCGCGACGAATCCGAAGCCGAGGTGGGCGGCGGTGGTGGCCAGGTGCTCGGCCATGCCGGTGGCGGCCATGACGATGCCCAGCACCATGAACACCAGCGCGTTCGCCGCGGTCGGCACCCAGCGGCGCAGCGCCCCGCGGGCGACGGCCGCCCGGTCGACCGGGACGCCGGACGCGGTGATGGCCACGACCGCCGCCACGATCAGCCACAGCGCCGGGCTGCTCAGCCAGTCCAGCCAGTCGGCGGTGTCGGTGACGGCGAGCAGCGCGGTCGAGGCCAGGATGCCCGCCACCAGCACCAGGTGCGGCACCACCGAGCGGACCAGCGGGGCCGAGATGCGCGGCAGCGGACCATGGGTCAGCCGGGTGACCATGAGCAACCCGGCCATCACCGCGGCCGGGGCGAGCACCCCGGACAGCGGCGTGCCGATGAGGACGTTGGCGCCGAGCAGCACGCCCCACTCGACCACGATCACCCCGGCGGCCAGGGCCAGCTGCCGGGCGTCCGGCCGGCCGACCAGCACGCCGAGCACGGCGACCATGCTGACGATCAGCACCACCGGGGTGAGCAGGGCGGACTCGACACCGAGCGCGTGCAGGTCCTCGCCGCCGAGCTGGGCGGCGATGAGGGTGCCTGGGCCGAGCGAGCCCCACGGCACCAGCACCATGCCCAGCAGTGAAGCCAGCACGGCCTTGGCCGGCGGCAAACCGAGCTGGACCAGCAGCGGCGCGGTGATGACCACGCCGAGACCGAAGCCGGTGACCGATTCCATGAACGGGGTCATGCCGAACACCAGCAGCAGCAGGGTGACGGTGCGGTCGGCGCCGGACTCGGTCTCCCGCAGCCACGACGCGATGCGGTCCTGCGCGCCGGTGCGGGCCATCGCCGTGGCCAGCCCGACCCCGCCGAGCAGCAGCAACGCCACCTCGAGCACGGTCGGTCCCATGTCCGCGACCGTGGCCTGCACCACGTCGCCGGTGGGCCGGAACGCGACCGCGGTGCCGAGCAGCGCGGTGCCGAGCCCGGCCACGCCCGCCCACAGCGACGGGACCCGGGTGGCCAGCAGCACCAGCACCACGACGATCGGGGCGAGGGCGACCAGGAAATGCCAGACCACGCGCTGCTGCTCCCCGCTGCCGCTCTCGTTCCCGGAACCGCATCGCCCGGGACCGCGAACCTAACCGACCGGCGGTGCCGTCCCGCGCATCGTCCGCGGCGGGATCAGGGCTGCCGGCCGGCCGCGGAGCCGTCCCGCCGGCGACGCTCCTGCTCGCGCGCGTACATCGCCCGCGTCGGCCGCCTCCATCGCCGTTCCTCCTGCTCGATGGACCGGTCCCGGCCCCGCCGGTTCAGCAGCCCGGTGAGCGCCTCGACGTCGGCATTGATCGGGAGACCCTGCGCCGCCGCCGCGGCGTCGTGCGGCTCGGTCGTGACGTCGCCGGCGATCTGGGGGCGACCCCGCCGCCATCGGCCGGCAGAACGAGTCCGGGAAGGACATCTCGTCGCCGGCGCTCACCGGGTGGTCGCTGGCGCGGACCACGAGCACGTCGGCTGTCCTCGTCCA
Organism: Nakamurella leprariae; assembly: GCF_016918035.1. Classification (GTDB taxonomy): domain Bacteria; phylum Actinomycetota; class Actinomycetes; order Mycobacteriales; family Nakamurellaceae; genus Nakamurella; species Nakamurella leprariae. The sequence continues at coordinate 177,239 of NZ_JAERWK010000020.1, forward strand.
CCCGGGTGACCGCCCACAGACCCATCGGGATCTCGGCTGCCAGGTGATCGATGACCAGCTCGCTCGCCGTGTCGACCGTCCGGACCGGCTGCAGACGGGGAGCCACCGTCGTCACGGGACGAACATGCTCCGGCAGCGGTGTGAGGCCGCCGCAGCCCACAGCGGCCCAGCAGTTGCCGGCCGACGCGACCCCGGCGATCATTCGCGCGACCCCATGCCTGCTCGAGCTCGGACGCCCCGGAGCCGACGAGCACCACCCCGCGGAGCCCGACGACCCCGTCGACCGGCTCCGAAGCGAGCACCACACCGGCTCCCCCGCTGGCCGACGTCCCGCCGCCGAGGTGCCCGCAACCGGATTGCGGCTCGTTGCCGGGCCGGCCAGGCCCGTCGTCACTGCGGCAGCGCGCCGCCCAGCACCCCGAACAGCTTGCGCACCGGATCGGTCTCCTTCTGCGACCCGTGCTCGCCGGCCGGCGGGCGCGGGTACTGCTCCCAGTCCCCCGTGCCCTCGATGACCTGGTAGTGGTCGCGGATGAGCCGGCGGGTCAGGATCCGCCACTCCCCGTCCCGCTTCTCGAAGACGTCCAGGTACCGGCCGCCGGCCAGGTAGTCGTAGTCCGGCCGACCGTCCTGGCCCGGCTCGCGATGGAAGACCTGCCAGTAGGTCTCGCCGTGCGCTCGATCGCCGTGCACCCGCAGCAGGATGTTGCCGAGGAAGTGGGTCGAGGAGCGCAGGCTCTCCAGGAACGGCCAGATGACGTCGATGAACTCGTGGGCGTTGCCGCTGAACGACACGTGGTCGTCGGTGCCGTCCGGCCAGTAGCACCCCCGCAGGGTCTCCTGGTCCCGCCGGTCGATGCCGTGGCAGTACCGGTACAGGCAGTCGCGGATCGCCTCGCGGTCCAGCAGGTCCTGCACCGTGTTCGGGTAGTGCTCCACGTCCGACATCCGTTCCCTCTCCTCGGTGCTCGTGTCCGGGTCGCCGATCGCCGATCGCCGATCGCCGATCAACTCAGGTGCCAGCCGCCGTCCACGAACACGGTCTGGCCGGTGACGTACCCGGCCAGCGGCGAGGCCAGGTAGAGGACGGTGGTCGCGATGTCCTCCGGGCTGCCGGCTCGGCGCAGCGCGAGTTGCGACAGCGTCTGCTGCTTGGCCACCGCCCGCGGATCGTCCTCCGCCCACTGGGTGAGCCGGGTCTCGATGTAACCGGGCGAGACCGCGTTGACCCGGATGCCGCACGGTCCCCACTCCTGGGCACACGCTCGGGTCACGTTCTCCAGCCCCGCCTTGGACGTCGAGTAGCTCAGGCGTTGCGGCAGGGCCTTCTCGGTGACCAGCGAGGTGATGTTCACGATCGCACCGCCGCGGTCGTGCGACCGCATCGCGCGGTACGCCAGCTGACTGCCGCGCAGCGCACTGGAGGTGTTGTCGCGGAACACCTCCTCGAAGACGTCGAGATCCACGTCCTCCGCGCCCTGGTGGCTGACCCGCCCGGCGTTGTTGACCCACACCGACACCGGCGGGAGCTCGCTGAGCGCACGCTCGATCGGCGCCCGGCAGTCGTCGGTGCTCAGCGACGTGGCCACGCCCGCGACGGTCCCGGCGGTCGCCAGCTCCGTGACCGCGCGGTCCAGCTCCGCGGCATCCCGGTCCACCAGCAGGATCGCCATCCCGGCGGCCGACTGCAGCGTCCGGGCGATCTCCAGCCCCAGGCCGCGCGCCGCGCCGGTGACCACGGCGGTGCTGCCGGCCATGGCGGCGAACGGTCGGGCGAAGTCCAACGGAACGGTCGGCACGAGCGACTCCTTCGTCACTGAACGACAGATTGTGTACTGGAAGTATCATTCGATCGCGAACGCGGTACACACACCGGCGGATCTGAGCGCACGCTTCCCGGCGCACGACCCGCAGGCTATCGTGCGCGGTATACAACCCGCTACCCCAACCGTCGCCGCGCGGACGGGGTACCCGCCACCTTGGGGTCACCGATGACCGTTCCCTCCGTGCCGCCGGACGCGTCCGTCCCGCCCATCGATCCGGGACCGGATCCTGCGACGGCGTTGATGCTGCAACCGATGTCGCTGGGCCGGCTGCGACTGCGGAACCGGGTTGCGGTGAGCGCGCACGTCACCAACCTGGCCACCGCCGATCGGCTGGCGTCGGCCCGGCACGCCGCGTACTACGCCGAGCGGGCCCGGGGTGGCGCCGGCCTGATCGTGGTCGAGTCCCTGGCCGTGCATCCGACCGCCGGGTCGTCCCGACTGTCCATGCAGGCGTTCGACGACGGCATCACCGCCGCCATGAACCAGGTCGCCGCGGCCGTGCAGGCCGAAGGCGCTGCGGCCTTCGCCCAGCTGAACCACGGTGGCCGCGAGCACAATCCGATGACCACCCGGCGGGAGTTGTGGTCGGCCTCGGACCTGACGTCGCGACAGCGGCGGGAGCGACCGCACGCCATGACGGTCGCCGAGATCGATGCGGTGGTGGACGCCTTCGCCGCGGCCGCCGACCGGCTGGCCCGGTCCGGTCTGGACGGCTTGGAGGTGAACTCGGGGCACGGATACCTGTTGCACCAGTTCCTGTCTCCGCTGGCCAACCGGCGCACCGACGAGTACGGCGGCTCACTCGCGCAGCGATGCCGCTTCCCCGAGCGGGTGCTGGCCGCCGTCCGCGCCGCGGTCGGTCCGGACTTCCCGCTGGGCGTCCGGTTGTCCGGGAGCGAGTTCCTCGACGGTGGCATCGACCCGGAGATGGCCGCGGCCATCGCCCGTCGACTGGTCGCCGCCGGGAACCTCGACTACGTGTCGGTCTCCTGGTCCACCTACGAGACGCTCGACACCGTCATCCCCGACATGGCCTACGGGCAGATCCCGTTCACCGACCTGGCCGGCGTGATCCGGCGCGCGGTCGCCCCGGTGCCGGTGATGACGGCCGGCCGGATCGGCACCCCGGCGGCGGCCGAGGCGGTGCTGGCCCGCGGGGACGCCGACCTGGTCGCCATGACCCGCGCCCAGATCGCCGACCCGTACCTGGTCCGCAAGGTCGAACAGGGCCGCAGCCAGGACATCCGCTGGTGCATCGGCTGCAACCAGGGCTGCATCGGCTACACGTTCCTCGGAGGTGACCTGTCCTGTCTGCAGAACCCGGCCGCCGGGGACGAGCTGCACGACGCCGGCGAGGACCCGCCGCCCGCGGCGACACCCCGCCGGGTGGTCGTGGTCGGCGGTGGGCCCGCCGGCATGGAGGCCGCCTGGTACGCCGCGGCGTGCGGGCACCGGGTCACGCTGTTCGAGGCCGGAGCGCAGCTCGGTGGCCTGCTGGCGCACGCCGAGTCGCTGCCGTCCCGGGCGGACCTGGCCGGGGTGCGGTCCTACCGGGAGCGGATGCTGCGCCGGTACGGGGTCGACGTGCGGTGCGAGATCCGCGCCGGAGTCGACGACATCCAAGCCCTGGAACCCGATGTCGTGGTGATTGCGACCGGCTCGCGGCCCGAGGCGACCAGCGGGATGGTCCGGGGTTCGGAGTGGGCGTTCACCGCCCCGGCCGGCGAGCTCGGTCGCTGCGTGGTCGTCGACGGCGAGGGCACCATGACGGCGCTGACCGTCGCCGAAGCGCTGGCCGCCCGCGGCGCCACCGAGGTGACCCTGGTCGCCGCGGCGGGCGCCCCGGGCAACCAGATCGTCGGGATCAGCCTGCTGCCCGCCCAGCGGCGACTGCGGGCCACCGGGGTGCGGCAGCTCGGTCTGCACGAGCTGGGCGAGATCGGCGACGGGACAGTCGTGCTCACGGACGTGCTGAACGGCACCAGCGAGGTGCTGGCTGCGGACCACGTGGTGATCCCCGGAGCCCGGCGCAGCGACACCACCCTGGCCGACGCCCTGGCCGGCCGGGTGGGTCAGCTGCTGGTGGCCGGCGACGCGCTGGCCCCGCGGCAGGCCATCGAGGCGATCCGGGACGGACGACGAGTGGCCCGCTGGATCCGGTGAGATTCCGCGGGCGGCGTCGGTGCAGCCGGGTCAGGCCAGGCCCAGCTCGTCCAGCAGGCCGCGGAACACCCCGGTGAGGGCGGTGCCGTCCAGGGTCTCGGCGTAGCCAGGCACCATCAGCACCGCGGTCTCGCCCTGGTCGTGCACGGTCAGGCCGCCGTCCAGTTCGTTGTGTCCCAGGTGCAGCTCCCAGGCCGACAGCGCCCGCAGTGCGCGACCGAAGGTGTCTCGCGGACAGGCGATCTCGCCCGCCCGCGTGGTCACCAGCACATCCTGGTCCCGGACGGTGAAGGTGAATCCGCCGATGGATCCCGACCGGTCGACGGTGATCGGCCGCGTCCCGCGCAGCGCCCACAGCGGGTTGTCCGGCATGATCTCCAGCGTCACCCGGCGCTTGCCGTCCCCGGAGAAGGTGCGGTGCGCGACGGCGTTCGGCAGCTTGAACAGGTCACCGGTGCGCGCCAGGTAGCCGCCGTAGTGCTCGTCGCCGTCGGTCTCCTTGAACTCCACCCGCACCGACCCATGGACGATGTACAGGTAGGTGTCCCCGTCGTACACGGTGTTCCAGAACGGCAGCTGGTCGGCGGCACCGGTCGACTCCCACAGCGCCATGGAGCCACTGCGGCCCAGTTCGACCGGCACATGGGTGGGCCGGTCGGCGGCCGCACCGAAGGCCAGCACGTTGGTCATCGAGAACAGCTCCGGCCGGCCGGTGATCGTCGACTCCCCCGGGTGCACCTGCAGACCGGCGAAGTCCGGGTGCAACTCGACGGTCATGCCTTGATCCCGTGCTCGTCGAGCCAGGAGACCACCGTGTCGGCCACGAAGTCGACGTGCTCCGGCTGGTCCTTGAGGTAGTGCGTGCCGCCCTGCACCGGGACCAGGAGCTTGTCGTCGTGCGGTACCGCGTCGTACATCTGCTGCGCGTACGACGGGAAGCACACCTGGTCGGCGGTGCCGTACATGATGAGCGCGGGGACGCTGATCCGGGCCAGGTGCCGCTGCCCGTCCCCGTTGGACTCCCGCACGCTCCACTGGCTCAGCCACGACCGCAGGCTGCAGTTGTGGCCGAGCGAGGCGGGCATCAGGTTGGCCACCTCGGTCGGCCCCCACATGGTGCCGGGGGTGCGGTCCGACGGGTCGATGGTGACGTCGACGAAGCGCGGGTCGGCGGTGGTGCCGTGCACCAGGAAGGGCAGGTCGGCGAGCTCCCCACCGGCCGCGGCCAGCTCGGCCAGCGTGTCCTTGGCCCACTGGGTGATCCGGTCGTTGCGGGCCAGCTGGGCGGCGCGGTACCGGGCCACGAACTCCGGGTCCAGCGGCAGCGTGCGACCGGGGGCGAACAGGTCCAGCTCCGGGTCCCGGTCGAACGGGTCGTACTCGTTGCGGATGGCCGGATCCAGCCAGTCGCCGCACACCTGCGCGCGGCCCGGGTGCGCCATCAGCTGCACGATCGCATCGGCCGGCGACAGGTCGGCCGTGGTCAGGTCCGGCGGATCGCCCGCCGGGGTGTGCGTGATGGTCGGCGACTCGGCCTGGCTCTGGTACAGCGCGGCCAGCCCGCCGCCGCCGGAATTGCCGACCAGCACGACTTTCTCATAGCCCAGGTTCCGCAGGTACCGGATGCCGGCGCCCACATCGAGCACGCAGTTCTCCATGGTCAGCGCGCTGTCGTTGCCGATGTAGCGGGTGGTGAACCCGACGGCGTCGATGCCCCGCGCCGCCAAGGGCTCGAGCAGGTAGTGACCCATGAAGTTCGACGTCGGATGGACCATCATCGCCACCGTGCGGCTGGGGCGATCGGCGCGGTGCAGCGCGCCCCAGACCTTGCCGGCCATCCGGGCCACCCCGGAGTAGATGTCGATGCGGTCACTGGTCGCCATGGGGATGGGCAGCAGTTCGATCCCGGCCATGCTCGTCGCTCGTCCTCTCGAGATGCGGTGCCTTGCGTTGACGTTCGTCAGCCGATGAGCCGGCCGCCGTCGACGACCATGGTGTCGCCGGTGATGTAGTCGGCGTCGTCGCTGGTCAGGAACAGCACCGCCTTGGCGATGTCCGACGGCTGTCCCGGACGGCCCAGCGCGATCTTGCGCATCAGCCACTCGACCCGCTCGGGGTTCTCGAACACCGGCCGGGTCGCGCCGGTGCCCTGGACCAGTCCCGGCGCGACGGCGTTGCAGCGGATGTGCTGCGGGCCGTAGTCGTAGGCGATCGACTTGGTCAACGCGACCACGCCGCCCTTGGCCGCCATGTACGCGGCGTACTTCGGGTTCACGGTCAGCGCGGCCACCGACGCGGTGTTCACGATGACGCCGCCACCGCCGGCGACCATCCGCGGGATGCCGAACTTGCACCCCAGGAAGACGCCGGTGAGCGTGACGCCGATGGTCCGGTCCCACTCGTCCACGGTGGTGTCCACCACCGGCCGGTAGAGCGGCGCCCAGAACGCGTTGTTGTGCAGCACGTCCAGCTTCCCGAACAGCTCCACCGTCCGGTCCATCAGGGCCTCGACCGACGCGGGGTCGGACACGTCGGTCCGCACCGCCGCCGCCCGGCCACCGGTCGCGGTGATCTGCTCGACCGTCGCTGCCGCGGCGGCCTCGTCGATGTCGGCAACCACCACCTCGGCGCCCTCGGTGGCGAAGCTGACCGCGGTCTCCCGGCCGATCCCCGAGCCGGCGCCGGTCACCACCACCGTGCGGCCGGTGAAGCGGGCGCGTCCGTACGCGCTCATCCGGCGCTCCGCTCGGGACCACCCAGGTAGCTGCGCAGCAGGGCGGGATCGGCCTGCAGCTCATCCGCCGTGCCGGTGGCGGTCACCGTGCCGGTGGTCAGGACGTAGCCGCGGTCGGCGACCCGCAGGCCCTGGACCACGTTCTGCTCGACCAGCAGCACCGTCAGCCCGTCGGCAGCCAACCCGCGGATGAGCTCGAAGACCTCCCGGACCAGCAGCGGCGACAGTCCCAGCGACGGCTCGTCCAGCAGCAGGATCTGCGGGGTGGTGACGATCGCGCGGCCGATGACCAGCATCTGCTGCTCACCGCCGGACAGCGTGCCCGCCTTCTGCTCCCGCCGGTCCCGCAGCCGCGGGAACCGGTCGTAGACGGTGTCCAGTGCGGCGTGCAGCTCGGCGCCGCCCAGCGCGAAGCCGCCCAGCCGCAGGTTCTCCTCGACGGTCAGCCGCGGCAGCGGCCGGCGGCCCTCGGGGACGTGGTGCAGCCCGGCCCGGGCCAGCACGTCACTGCGCCGGCCGGTGACGTCCGTGCCGTTGAAGGTGACGGTCCCGGCGATCGGCTTGATCATCCCGGACACGGCGCGCAGCACGGTGCTCTTGCCGGCGCCGTTGCTGCCGAACATGGCGACCAGCTCGCCACGGCGGACGTCCAGGCTGATGTCGGACGCCCCGATGATCCGCCCGTAGCCGGCCTTCAGGTGCTGGACCGACAGCACGACCTCACCGGGCGTCGCGGCAGGACGGGTCGCATCGCGGATCTCAGGGCGGGTCTCAGTGCGGGTCTCAGGTTCCAAGGTATGCCGTCCTCACCTCAGCGCTCGACAACACCTCGAGCGGTTCGCCGTGCATGATGCGACGGCCGAAGTTGAGCACCGTGACCTCGTCGCACACCTTGGCGATGACGTCCATGTCGTGCTCCACGATGACCACGCTGACCCCCTCGTCCCGCAGCCGCCGGATCCGGGTGGACAGCTGACCGCGGCCCTCGGTGGTCATCCCCGCCGCCGGCTCGTCCAGCAGCAGCACCTTCGGCCGGGTGGCCATGGCCCGGGCCATCTCCAGCTGCTTCTGCACGCCGTACGGCAGCTGGGACACCGGGCGCTTGCCGTACCGGGCCAGGTCGAACAGCTCCAGCGTGTCCTTGGCCTCGGCCAGCAGCCGGCGGTCCGAGGCGGTGCGGAACGGCAGCAGGGAGCTCAGACCGGTGCGCGCGTGGGCGTGCTGGCCGATCATCACGTTCTCCAGCACCGACAGTCCGCCGAAGAGCCGGATGTTCTGGAAGGTGCGGACCACCCCGAGCGGCACCCGGCGCTGCGGGGTGAGCCCGGTGATGTCCCGCCCGCGCAGCTGCACCGTGCCGGCGTTCGGCAGCAGGTAACCCGACATCACCGACAGCAGCGTGGTCTTGCCGGCGCCGTTCGGTCCGACGATCCCGTGGATGGTGCCCTCGTGCAGGGTGACGTCGATGTCCTCCAGGGCCTGCACACTGCCGAAGCTCTTCGACAGGCCGGTGGCCTGCAGCAGTGGTTCAGCCAACGGACTCCTCCTCCCGCACACGCGGTTCCGGTTCCGGCGCGGCGCGGCGCAGGCTCAGCCCGACCGGGAAGATGCCGGCCCGGCTCCGGCCGATCAGGCCCTGGGGCCGGACGATCATCAGCACGACGAAGAGCAACCCGTAGATGATCTGGTACCAGTCGGCCAGGCCGTTGAAGTAGATCGGCAGCAGGCCCAGGACGATCGCGCCGATGGCCGCGCCCCAGAAGTACTGCACGCCACCGAACACGCAGAACAGGATGATGATCAGGGACTGCTGCGGGCCGTACAGGCCCGGGTTGATGATCAGCTGCTGGTGCGCGGCCAGGCCGCCGGCGATGCCGGTGACCGCCGCCGAGGTGGCGAAGGCGCCGACCGCGACCAGAGTGATCTTGACACCCGATCCCATGGCGGCCCGCTCGTCCTCGCGGATCGCCTCGTAGGCCAGGCCCATCCGGGACCGGGTGAGCAGGATCAGGTACGCGACCACCAGCACCACGCAGATGAGCACCATCGTGACGGTGGTGCCGGTCATCCCGAGCAGGCCGGACCCGCCACCCACGTAGTCCCACTGGTTCAGCAGGGTGATGAGCAGCTCGGAGAACACCAGCGTGATGATGGCCAGGTAGAGCATCGACAACCGCAACGCGATCCAGCCGACCAGCGCGCCGGCCACCGCGGAGACCACCGCGCCGGCGATCAGCGCGAGCGGCAGCGGCCAGCCCATCTTGAGGGTGAGGATGGACGAGCCGTACGCGCCGATGGCCATGAAGGCGGCGTGGCCGAACGAGTACTTCCCGGTGGAGACCGCGATCCAGTAGCCCAGGGCGAGCAGGACGTTGATGCCGGTCTGGATCAGGACCGCTTCGGTGAACGCTGACATCAGACACGCTCCAGAACGCCGGCGTTGCGCCCGAACAGACCCTGGGGGCGGAACAGCAGGAAGGCGGCGACCACGATGTACACGACGATGTCCCGCATCGTGGCCGAGAGGTAGACGACGGACAGCGTCTCGACCATGCCGACCGCGATGGCCGCGACGACCGCGCCCTTGACGCTGCCCAGGCCGCCGATGACGATGATGATCAACGCCGACAGCGTGGTGGCGAAGCCGTCCAGCGGGCTCACCGCGTGGAAGGCCAGGCCGGTCAGCAGACCGGCCGCGCCGGCCAGCATGCCGGACAGGGCGAAGGTCAGGATGACCACCCGCTCCACCGGCACACCGAGCAGGCCGGACATGGTGACGTCGTCGGAGACACCGCGGATGGCGGTTCCCCAGCGCGACCGCTCCAGGAACACGTACAGCCCCACGGTGAGCGCGGCCGACAGCACCAGGATCACCAGTTGGGAGGCGGTGACGTCGATCGGGCCGAGATCCCAGCGGGTTCCCGGGTAGACGTCCGGGATGACCTGCTGCTCACTGCCGAAGATCTTGATGACCAGGGCGGTCAGCACGATGCCGACCCCGAGCGAGGACAGGATCGACGCGTTCGGGTAGTCCCGGCTGACGTACTTGAACGACACGAAGTAGACCAGCACCGAGAGCAGCCCGCCGATCACCAGCGACGCCAGGAAGGCGACGAAGAAGGGCATCTCGAGTCGGTTCAACAACACCGAGGACACGATGGCGCTGACCATCGCCGTCTCGCCGAGCGAGAAGTTGAGCCGGTCCATGGCGCCGACGACCAGGTTGAAACCCAGCGCGGCCAGACAGAAGGTCGCGCCGAGCAACAGCCCGTTGAACAGTTGTTGCACCAACATCAGATGTGCTCCCCGTCTCCGGTGCCGCTCAGTTCGAGGCGCCGGCCGAGACGTCGGAGTGGTCCTCGATGACGAACTCACCGCCCTGGACGACCGCGACCAGCGACGGGCGGTCACCGGTGCCGTCCTCCTTGAAAGCCGTCCGGCCGGCCATGCCGTCATACTCGGTGAGGGCCTTCAGGCCCTCCTGGATGGCGACCCGGTTGGCCGCGAGATCGCCGTCGGCCGTGAGCCCCTGCTCCTCGATCACCTGGGCGATCATGTGGACCGCGTCGTAGGCGTAGGCGTAGTTCAGCGGGATGTCGGTCAGCCCGCTGGCCTGCTCGGCCGCGGCCAGCAGGCCCTTGGCCGGCTCCTCCGGATTCGTCGGGTCGTACTGCGTCGCCGAGAGCGTGCCGTCGGTCGCGTCGCCGCCGGCCTGGATGTACGCGGCGCCACCGGACTGCAGCGAACTGGTGCCCAGCAGGTCGAAGTCCAGGCCCTGGCTGCGCACCTCGCGGGCGATCCGGCCGGCGTCGGCCGGGCCGGCGGCCAGCGCGAGGACATCCGGTGCGGCGGCACCGATCTGGGTGACCTGGGAGGCGAAGCTGGAATCACCGGTCTTGAACGACGCGCTGACCACGACGTCGATGCCGGCCTGGGCGAAGACGTCCTCGAACAGCGGGATCTGGGCCTTGGTGGTCGCGGTGACGTCGTCGCCGATGATGGCCGCGGTCTTGTAGCCCTTGTCCTTGGCGATCTGCAGCAGGGCCGGCGTGCTGACGTCGACATCGGCCTCGGCCAGGGTGAAGCCGAACGGCACGGCGTTGTCCAGCACGCCCGGACGGCCGGCGCCCGGGCTCACCGCCGGGATCTGCAGCTGCTTGGCCACGGTGAAGGCGATCTCCGTCGCGGCGCTGTCGACCGGGCCGACGATCGCGACGGCGCCGTCCTGCACCAACCGGGGCACCAGCGTGGTGCCGTTCTTCGGCTCGCCCTGGACGTCGACCGTGACGGTCTCGATCTGGGCCCCGTTGATGCCGCCCTCGGCGTTGATCTGCTCGATGGCGTCGTTCGCCCCGTCGATCGCGGTCTTGTTGTTGTCGGCGAAGGCACCGGCACTGTTGTTGATCAGACCGATCTTCCAGGTGCCGCCACCGGAGCCACCGGAGCCGGACCCACCCGAGCCGCCGCTGTCGCTGCCGCACGCCGAGAGCGCGAGCGTGCCGGCGAGTACCGCAGCGACCCCCAAGGTCATGCCACGTCGCTTCATCCTGATGTTTCCCTCTCCTGCAACGACTCTGTCGGGTGATGGGTGGTGCCGGGACGTCTGTGGGACCGCGAGCTCCGGCCGGTGGGCCCTGCCGCGTCGCTGCGGCGGGCATCGGCGCCCGGACACGTGCCGGGTCCTGGAGGTCAACGGCCCCGCCCGCCAGCGGGACTGCCGGCGGCGGATGTTCGTCCGATCACATCTGGTCCGGCTCATTTTGTACGCAATCCGGCGTGATGGCAAGACTTGCCAGCACGTTCGGATCAACTCGGTGATGCCCATCCGGTCCGGCCCGGATGTCGCGCCGAGCGGTCCGATCAGCCGATTCTGTGACCGAACCGGACGGGCGGGCGCACCGGACGCCCGGTGGACGCCGCCTGTCGGGCAGCCTGCCTGACGACCTGGGCGACCGAAGTTGTATCCAACCGGCGATCGATCACGGCCGCGATCGGACTGCGCTCGGTGCCGGCCGGGACGTCAGCCGGCCGCTGGACGCCGTGGGCGACGGGCCGTGGCCCGGACCGCGGGGTCCGGGGTCGAGGGCTCCTCGACCACCGGCGGGTCGTCCACGGTGTCCGGGTCGGCCGCGGACTCGAGCACCGTGTTGCGCGCGGCCAGGATGTGGGTGCGCATGACCGACTCGGCCCACATCCCGTCCCGGGCGCGGATGGCCTCGACCAGCTCGTTGTGATGCATCGTGCTGGCCCGCATCCGGGGCGGCGAGTACCGCTGGAAGGTCCGGGTGATCAGCGGGACCTCCATCATCCCGCGGACCAGGGACGCCAGCTGCGCGTTCCGGGAGCCCTGGACGATGGCCCGGTGGAACTCGCCGTTCAGCACGGTCATCTCGTCCGCCGGCGGGGTCCCCCGGTTGCTGAGCGCCTCCATCCGGGCGGCGAGGTCGGCCAGGTGGTCCAGGTCCCGGTCACCGATCCGCTCCGCCGCCAGACGGGCGCCGTACCCCTCGAGCATGCTGCGCATCTCGTACAGGTCGGTGAGCTCCTCCGGCGACCAGGCCGTGACCCGGGCGCCGACGTTCGGGGTGAACTCGACCAGCCCCTCGGAGTCCAGTCGCCGCAGCGCTTCCCGGACCGGCGTGCGCGACACGCCGACCAGCTCGGCCAGCTGGGCCTCGCGCAGCCGCTCCCCGCGGGCGAACCGGCCGGACAGCACCGCGGACCGGACGAACGCGTACGCGGTCTCCGCTGCCTTGGCCATTCCGCTCTCCTCCCGGCGGGCCGATCACCGCGAGGGTGCACGACGACGTCGCGAGGGTAACCGCCTCGCGCCGTGCCCGTCCCCCACTCGCCCGGCGGTCATGCAGGTTCCGAGCCGGCGATCGCCGCCCGGAACCCGGCCAGCCACGCCCGCACCTCGCGATCGTGCTCGCCGTGGGCGGGGCCGCCCCACCGGATCCGCCCGGGCGTGCCGGACAGCTGTGGCGCGATCCCCTGCATCGGCACCGGGCCGAGCTGCGGATCGGGTACCTCGACGATGCTCTGCCGGGCCCGGAACTGCGGATCGGTGAGCATGTCGGCGGCGCGGTAGATCGCGCCGAACGGCACCGCGTGCTCGTCCAGCAGGACGGCGAGGTCGGCGGCCGACAGACCCGAGGTCCAGGTGTCCACCAGGTCGTCCAGTTCCGTCTGGTGCTCGCCCCGGGCGCCGTGCGTGGCGAATCGTGGGTCGGTGGCCAGCTCGGGCCGGCCCATGGCGGCGGCCAGCCGGCGGAAGACGGTGTCCTGGTTCGCGGCGATCAGCAGCAGCTGGTCGTCGGCGGTGCCGTAGACGTTGCTCGGCGCGACCCCGGGCAGGATCGCCCCGGACCGGCGCCGGGTGACCCCGGCGACGGCGAAGTCGGACACCAGCGACTCGGTCATGGCCAGCACCGACTCGTAGATCGACACGTCGACGACCTGACCGGTCCCGGTCCGGTCGCGGCTGCGCAGCGCCAGCAGGGTGCCCAGGGCCGCGTGCATCCCGGCGAGCAGGTCCCCCAGCGAGACCCCGAACCGGCTCGGCGGCCGGTCCGGGTCGCCGATCAGGTAGCGCAGGCCACCCATGGCCTCACCGATCGAGCCGTAGCCGGCCCGGGGGGCGTAGGGCCCGTACTGCCCGAAGCCGCTCACCCGGGTCAGCACGATCCCGGCGTTCACCGCGGCCAGGTCGTCGTAGGACAGCCCGAACTTCTCCATGGTGCCGGGCCGGAAGTTCTCGACCACCACGTCGGCCTGGGCCGCCAGTTCCAGGATGAAGTCGCGGCCCTCGGCGGTGCGCAGATCGGCCGTCACGCAGCGTTTGCCGCGGGCGATGACGTTCCAGCTCAGCGATCGGCCGTCCCGCACCACCCCCCACGACCGCATCGGGTCGCCCCGGTCCGGCTCCTCGACCTTGATGACGTCGGCCCCGAAGTCGGCCAGCAGCTGACCACAGAACGGCCCGGCGATCAGCTGCCCGAGCTCGATCACGCGGATGCCGTGCAACGGGCTGGGTGAGTCAGTGCTCATCTGGGTGTCCCCTCTGCGGGATCCGGCACAAGTAGGACCACGAGTGCGCCATTTGAATACAATCGTCGGTGCGTCACGGCACTGTCAACAGGCTCTTGCCCGGGCGAGCGCGACGATTGCATACTTTGCCAGCCGATGGCCGATCCGCGCCATTCCGGCCCACGGGTTCGACGAGGAGCCGCCGATGTCTGTCCCGCCCCGCATCGACAGTGACGCCGCGCCAGTCGATGTCGAGGACCAGCCGTCCGCCGCCGAGCTGGCCCGGATGTGCCGCAGTCCACACGTCCGGCTCACCGATGCGGTCACCGACGGTGGGCCGACCGCGGGCCGGGCCACCTGGTGGCACATGGTCGAACTCGTCCACGACATCGCGGCGTTGTATGCGAACTGGTGCACCGCGACGACCGACTGGTTGCTGCGCACCCACGGCTTCGCCGCCGCCGCGGCCGTGTTCCCGGTGTCCGAGCTGCTGCCGGGCGGGCCGGTGACGGTGTTGTCGCCGGAGCAGACCGCGCTGGCCCGGGCCGTGTACCGGGCGACCGACTTCCCCACGGAACGCTCCGATCTGGAACGCCGGGTGGGCGCGGCGGAGGCCGTCGCCGCGCTCACGGCGCTGTGGGACGAGGTGCACGCCGCGCTGGACGCGGCGGAGGTGTTGCGCCGCGACGCGGCCACCGCGCTGGTCTCGCTGGTGCACGACCGGTACGGCCCCGACGGTCTGGAGGACTGCCTGCGGCACGCCACCGGCCTGGTGTGGCGGCCCCGGATGGCGGCCGACCTGGGCCGGCCACCCCTGGTCCGGCTCCGGGCGTGGGCGGAGAAGATGTCGGTCGGCCACAACGGCGCCGTGTCCATCCGGGCCGAGGCGGACCGCTGGGTGATCGTGCTGGATCCGTGCGGGTCGTGCGGTCGGCAGCTGCTGACCGGTCGGTACCGGGACCCGTGGAACTTCCGGGTGGTCGCCCCGGGCCACCGAGTCGGGTTCCTGCGCGACGACATCACCGTCTACCAGGCGCATCTGGCCGTGGCCCACACGATGGTGCCGATCGAGCTGACCGGGGCGCCGTGGCCGGCCATGCAGTGCGCCGGGTTGGCCGCCCGGCCCTGTGAACTGGTGCTGTACCGGGATCCGGCCACCACGGCGGAGCCGTTCTACGCCCAGGTGGGCATGACCCGCCCCTGACCCGCCCCGGGGGCGGACGCTCAGTTGTGCGTCCAGCCGCCGTCCACGTTGAACACCTGCCCGGTGACGAAGTCCGAGTCGCCGCTGCAGAGGAACTCGATGGTGCCGGCCAGGTCCTCCGGGGTCTCGGTGCGGTGCAGGCACTGTTCAGCCCGGGTCCGCTCGATGAGGGCCTGCGCCGCAGCCGGGTCGTGCACGGCCTTGGGCGTGTCCACCGGGACGTAGCCCGGGGACACCGCGTTCACGCAGATGTTGTCGCCGCCCAGCTCCCGGGCCAGCGCCCGGGTCAGGCCCAGCGCGCCGCCCTTGGCCGCGATGTACGGGGCCAGCCCGATGGGGCCGCCGGTGAAGTAGCTGGACGAGCAGATGTTCACGATCTTGCCGGAGCCGGCCGCCCGCATGGCCGGAAGCACGGCCACCGTGCACAGCCACTGCCCGGTCAGGTTGACCGCCAGCACGTGGTCCCACTGTGTGCGCGGCACGGTGTCGATGGGGGCGGTCGGATACATCGCGCCGCCGGCGTTGTTCACCAGGCCGTCGATGCGTCCCCACCGGTCCAGCACCGCGGCGGACATGGCGGCGGTGGAGTCCTCGTCGGTCACGTCGGTGACGGCGGCCAGCGCCGCGTCCCCCAGCTCGGCGGCGGTGGCGGCCGCCCGGTCGGCGTCCAGGTCGGCGATCGCCACCCGCGCTCCCGCGCCGGCCAGTCGCCGCGCGTACGCCCGGCCCAGGCCCTGAGCGCCGCCGGTGACGACCACGACCCGGCCGTCCAGCCGGCCGCGGTGTCGAAGGCGCTGAACGCCTCCATCCGCATCCGGTCGAGCGAGACCAGCCAGGCGATGCTGCGGATGCCGCCGAGGGTGCCGGCGGTGTCGGCGATCCCGTCGATGCGGCTGCGCAGGGCGGCCAGCGTGGCCTCGTCGGCCGGCCGCAGCAACTGCCGACTGGTGTTGAGGTAGAACACGATCAGCTCCTTCTCATGGATCAGTGGGTCAGACGGCGGACGGGGTGCGGGACATCGCGGCGGCGCCGGCGGACCGGCCGTTGACCACCGCGTTGGCCACCGCGGTGCCGCCGCCGACGTAGCGGTTGCCGAGGATGCCGCCGCTGGCCTCCCCTGCGGCGAACAGCCCGGGGATGACCCGGCCGGCGCCGTCCAGGACGCGGGCCGACTCGTCGATGAGCAGTCCGGCGTGGCTGACGGCCAGCTCGGCCGGCAGCACCCGCACGGCGTAGTACGGCGCCGTGACGATCGGGGCGGGCGGGCGGGCGCCCTTGGCGGCCAGCGTCTCGTGCCGCAGGAACTCGGGATCCTGGCCATGGGGCAGGGTCTCGTTCCATCGCTCCAGCGTGGTGATCAGCACGTCCGGATCGGCGCCGATGGCCCGGGCCAGGTCGGCGACGGTGTCGGCGCGGTGGGTGCGGCCGGCGGCGGCCTCGGCCAGCACGTGCTCGGCCGACCAGTGCGGATACCCCGGCGCCAGGGACAGCCGGCCGGCCTCGTCGAAGATCATCCAGGCCCGGCCGCCGTGGTCGTCCACGATCCCGGCGGCGACCGCGTAGGAAGCGTCCTCGTCCATGAACCGGCGGCCGCGGTCGTCGACGAGGATGCGGGCGGCCGGCGGGAACCCGGACTGCCAGTGGTGCAGCCGCTGGAAGTAGGCGGTGACCAGCAGCATCCCCCAGCCACTGCCCGCGACGGCGGCGTCGACCTGCTCGCCGAAGCCGATGTGGTCGCCGCGGGAGCCGGGCGCGGACACCACGAACAGGTGCTCGCCGGCCCTGAGCGCGTCCGGGTAGAAGCGTTCCAGCAGCTCGGGGCTCCGGGTCAGGCCGCCGCTCGCCACCACCGTCGCCGCCGCGGGCACCTCGATGCCGTCGGCCACCACCCCGCGCACCCGCCCGTCGGTGACCAGCAGCCGCTCCACCCGGGTGCGCAGCACCAGCTCGACACCGCGCTGCCTGCGGGCCCGGTCCAGCACCTCGACCAGGCCGTAGCCCTCACCGGCGGGGACGTGGCCGCGCCAGACGTCCTCCACCCCGGCTCGGGTGAGTCCCGGCATGTGCGCGTTGGTGGAGCGCTGGGCCGGCACCTCCAGGCCCAGCTGCAGCAGCCACTCGAAGGTGTCGCGGGACCGTTCGCAGAAGCTGCGCAGCAGGCCGGGCCGCAGTCGCCACTGGTTGAGGTCCATGGTGTGCTGGAAGTGCGCGGCCGGCGAGTCCGAGATGCCCAGCGACGCCTGCACACTGGTGCCGGCCGCGGTGAACATGCCGGCCGACAGCATGGTGGAACCGCCCACCGCGTCCTCGGACTCGAACACCAGCACCCGGGCCCCGGCGTCGGCAGCAGCCACCGCGGCGGCCAGTCCGGCTCCGCCGGCGCCGATCACCACCACGTCCCAGTCGTCGGTCATCGCAGCGCTCCTCGTCGGTTGCGGTCGGTTCCGGTCGGTTCGGGTCGGTTCCGGTCGGTTCGGGTCAGGTCAGGTCAGGGGGCGGCGATGTCCGGCTCGATGGTGGCGACCAGTCGGCGCCCGGCCGCCGCCACCAGCGGTCCGACGGTGCCGAGATCCAGGGCGTGCACGGACACCACCCCGACGGACGCCGGCAGTCCGAGTCCCACCACCGAGGTGGCGATCCCGGTGGCGCCGGGGATGATCTCGCCGGTGCTGCTGAGCACCTCGGTCCGGCCGGCCGCCGAGGCCAGGATGGCCCGGCCCAGCGCGCCCACGTCGGCCGGCACCCGGGACCCCACCCGGTAGGCGATGTGGTACAGCGCCGACCGCGGTTCGACGACGGCCACCGCCACTGACTCGGCACCGTCGGCCACCGCGAGATGCGCGGTGGCGCCGGTGGACTCGGCCAGATCACGGAGCACACCCCGGGCCCGTTCGCCGAGGGCGGGATGCACCTGCCGGACCAGCGGCAGCACGCCGAGCCCGACGGTCCAGGTGCCGTCGACGTCCCGGCGGGCCATCCGGTGCTCGGCCAGCGTGCTCAGCAGCCGATACACGATCGGCCGGCTGAGCCGGAGGTCGGCCGCGATCCGGGCCGGGGTCCGTCCCTCCGGGGCCGCGGCCAGCAGCTCCAGCACGGACAGTCCGCGGCTGAGCGTCTGCGCCGTCTCGGGTCGCTCCGCCGCCGCACCGTCCCCGAGCGGTGCGGCGGCGGGCGGGTCGGCCACCGCCGACGCCGTCCGGTCCGAGGCCGTCAGGCCGGGGCGCCGGCCGCGGCCTGCTGCGGGGCCTGCTGCGTGGTCTGCTGGGGCGTGAGCGGACCGCGCCCGGCCCAGGTCCACGGGTACTTCGGGTCCTCCGAGCCGGCGGCGTCGGCGGCCAGCTCCAACGGCCGGAAGGTGTCCACCATGAACGCGGTCTCCTTGGACTCGGTGTGCTTGACCGAGTCCACGTAGACCTTGGCGCCGGGGCCGTGCGTGTAGCCGGCCGGGTGCAGCGAGACCGAGCCGTCACGGATGCCGGAGCCCTCGCGGGCCGCGGTCTCGCCGGCGAAGTAGAACATCACCTCGTCGGAGTCGACGTTGCTGTGGAAGTACGGCACCTTGACCGCGAGCGGGTGGGTCTCCAGCAGCCGCGGCACGAAGTTGCAGATCACGTAGCCCTGGCCCTCGAGCACCTGGTAGGTCGGCGGCGGTTGGATGATCTGTCCGGTGACCGGGGCGAAGTCGCGGTAGTTGAACGCGTACGGGTAGAGCTGGCCGTCCCAGCCGACCACGTCGAACGGGTGGTGGTCGTAGGTCACCACCGAACCGGTGACGCCGTCGCTGCTGCGGTGCTTGACGTAGACCTCGGTGTCCCGGTCGGCCTCGTCCGGCGCGGCCAGCAGGATCTCCTCCGGTCCACGGAAGTCCCGCTCGGTGAGCGGTGATCCCTCCAGGTACTGGCCGAACTTGCTGCGGTACTTGGCCGGTGGGGTGACGTGCCCGCTGCCCTCCACGCAGTACAGCCGCAGCGGTCCGTCGTCCTGGTTCGGCACCCAGCGGTGGATGGTCACCCGTGGGATGACGACGTTGTCGCCCTGTCGGACCTGCACCGCGCCGAAGACGCTCTCCAGCGTGGCGGACCCGCTCTCGATGAAGACCACCTCGTCGCCGATGGCGTTGCTGTACAGCGGCGACGGGGTGTCGCAGACGACGTAGGCGATGCGCACGTCCGCGTTGCCCAGGACGAGGCGGCGGTCGCGGACGGCGTCCTTGCCGGCGCCGTGCTCGGGGAACAGCTCGTGCAGCCGGTAGTGGTGCGGCAGCAGCGGGCGGTTCACCGAGGTCCCCAGCACACCGATGTCCCACGGCCGGGAATCGACCAGCGAGGCCGGGATCCCGGTGTGGTACAGCAGCGACCCGGTGCTGGAGAAGCCCTCCTCGCCGATGAACTCCTCGTAGGTCTGCCGGCCGTCGGCCGTGCTGAACAGGATGTGGCGCTTGCTCGGGAGTTCCCCCAGCGCCCGGTAGTACGTCATCGGGACCACCTTGTCCGTCGTCGTCGTCGACGAGACGACCGCTCGCGGAGCGCGGAACTCGGGCGGGGATCCGTCCGATATCCGGTCATCGTCGTCCTGTACACAATGATCTCCACCCCGGGCGGTGGTGTCAATGGTCACCACTCGGTCATGCGATGAGAGCTGTTGTCCGTGACCGGATATCGGTCACCCGATCGATCAGCTGACCGGGACCGCCGTTGCCGGGACGCCCGGCGGGGTGCGGACGGCGCCGAGCGCACCGGCCAACAGGGCCAGCGACTCGACCATCGGCCCCACCAGCGCGGCGGCCTCCGGCGGGGCGTCCAGTCGGCCGTGGTCGGTGATCCGCGCCGCCACGTGGTGGATCGAGACCGACTCGTGGACCACGAACGTCGAGACGGCGCCCAGGATCTGCCGGAGGAGCTGTGCGGACCGCAGGCCGCCGCCCCGCCCGCCGTAACTGACGATCGCGGCCGCCTTGAACCACCACTCGCGGTGCAGGTAGTCGATCGCGTTGGTCAGCGACGCCGGCGGGGCCAGGTTGTACTCCGGCGTCACGAACAGGAAGGCGTCCGCCCGGCCGGCCAGCTCGCTCCACCGGCGGGTGTGCGCCTGCCGGTACCGGCCCATCCGGGGCAACTCGGGCTCGTCGAGCAGCGGGAGCCCGAGATCGGCCACGTCGACCGTCTGCACGGTGAACCGCTCCAGCACCGCCGGGTGCCCCGCGATCCAGTCCCCGACGGCCGGGCCGACCCGGCCCGGCCGGACGCTGCCGACGACCACCTGCAGCACCGGGGTCATGCCGAGTCCCGCACCGGATCGGCCAGCAGCGACTCCGGGAAGCACCCGGCCCGGGACAATGCACTCCCGGACTCCCGGCCCAGCGAGTCCAGCAGCCACCGCGCGTCGGCCAGCAGCGGCGCCAGCTCGAAGCCGGTGTCCACCCCCATCCGACCGAAGCAGTACACGAGATCCTCGGTGGCGACGTTGCCGGTGGCGGCCGGCGCGAACGGGCAGCCACCGATGCCGCCGAGACTGGCGTCCAGCGCGGCCACCCCGGCCTCGACCGCCGCGACGGCGTTGGCCACTCCGGTGTTGCGGGTGTCGTGGAAGTGCGCGCGGCGCGGTACGTCCGGTGCCAGCTCGGCCAGCAGCGCGAAGCGAGCCCGCACGTCGGCCGGGGTCCCGACGCCGATGGTGTCGGCCAGCGAGATCTCGTCCGGGCCGATCGCCGCCACCTGCTGCAGCACCGAACGCAAGGCCGGCAGCGGGATCTCGCCCTCGAACGGGCAACCGAAGGACGCGCCGACGGTGATCGCGACGTGCACGCCGTCGGCCCCGGCCCGCTCCCGGATCCGGGCGGCCCCGTCCAGCGCCTGGGCCACCGACATCCGCTGGTTGCGCTGACTGAACGTCTCGCTCGCCAGCACCACCATGTTCACCGCGGTGACCCCGGCGGCCCGGGCCCGCTCGTACCCGCGCGGGTTCAGTACCAGCGCGGAGGTCTGCACCCCGGGCAGCGCGGCCGTCGCGGCGGCCACCTCGTCGGCGTCGGCCAGGGCCGGCACCACGTCCGGCCGGGCGAACCCGGTGATCTCCACCCGGCGGGCCCCGGCGGCCACCGCGCGCCGGATCAGCTCCAGCTTGGCCGCGGTGCTCAGCGGCCGGGCCTCGTTCTGCAGCCCGTCCCGCGGTGCGACCTCGACGATCTGCACGGATGCGGCGCTCATGCCGGCACCCCGGCCGCGTGGTGGGATCCCTGGCGGTGCAGCCCGATCGGTTGCGCCCACGCGTCGAGCACCTCGGCGAACGCCCGTTCCACGTCCTCGATGGTCGGCCCGATCTCGGTGCCCGGCCCGACCAGCCCGTGGTGGGTGAGCAGGTCGAGCCGGTTGCCGCGGCCGATCTGCACGATCTGCCCGGTCATCGGGGCGGACCGGTCGGACAGCAGGTGGACGGCGGCCGGGGCGTTGAACTCCGGCTCCACCGTGCGCTGCGCGACCGCGGCCTCCCGTTCGGCGCCGGACAGCCCCTCGTAGTCCATCCGCACCGACTGCATGCGGGTCTGCGCGATCGGCGACAGCGCGTTGACCCGGACCCCGGTGCCCTGCAGGTCGAGCGCCCAGCCGAGCGTCATCGACGCCACTGCGCCCTTGCTCGCGCCGTAGGCGCCCATCGAGGTCAGTCCGGCGATGGCCGACGAGGTGACGGTGACGACCGAGCCGCGACCGCGCTCGGTCATGTGCCGGATCGCGTGCAGGCCGGGCCAGGCCACGCCGAGCACGTTGATCTCCAGGATCCGCCGGAACTCCTCCGGGTCCTGCTGCTGGGGCAGGGCCATGCCGAACACCCCGGCGTTGGCGACCAGCCCGTCCAGGGCGCCGAACTCGTCGACCACGGCGCCGACGATCGCCCCGGCGGTGGCCCAGTCGGCGATGTTCCCGGGCACCGCCACCGCGCGGCCGCCGCCGGCCCGGATCTCCTCGGCGACCTCGGCAGCCGGCTCCGGATCGAGGTCGTTGACGCCGACCGCCGCCCCCTGGGCCGCGGCCAGCCGGGCGATGGCGGCGCCGATCCCCCGGCCCGCTCCGGTGACCAGTACCGCCCTGTCCGCCAACCGGTCCTGCGCCATCCGGCCTCCTCGCCGTCACCCTGCCTGGGACAGGTGCAGAGAATACAATCTGCTCCGATCGGACCGCTCGACTCGCCACTCAACAGCCTAGAGCGTCAAGTCAACCCCTTGCCGAGCGACTCGATTGCGTACAAACTGCGGTCGTCCACCTCGGCAAGGGAGCTGCAGTGCACATTCGGATGGTCGAACCGGAGGCCCTCACCCCGTCGCTGCGGCAGACCTGGGAGCAGGCCTCCGACGGCGGCAGGAAGTTCATCGGCGCGGTGGCCAACGCGCCCGAGCACGCCGAGCGGCTGTTCCCCGCCTACAACGGGCTCCGCTACGGCACCCGACTGGGCCCGCGGATGTGCGAACTGCTGCGGCTGGCCATCGCCCGGACCACCCAGTGCCCGATCTGTCTGCGCGGCCGGCGCGACGACGCCACCGACGAGGGGCTGACCGAGTCGATGGTGGCCGAGCTGATGGACCCCTCGCGCTCACCGGCCACCCTGCTCGGGTCGTTCAGCCCGGCCGAAGCCGCGGTGGTGTCGTTCGCGTGGAAGTTCGGCGCCGACCACTTCGACCTGGGTGAGGCCGACTTCGCTGCACTGCGGGATCATTTCGACGTCGAGGAGATCACCGAGATCGGGATGCTCTGCGCGCAGTTCCTCGGCTTCGGCCGCTTCGTCATGGTGTTCGGCCTGGACGACCCGGCGTGCCCGGTGTCGCCGCCGCCGGCCCGCGCGACGAGCGGGAGCTGATCCCGGTGCGCATGTGGTACCAGTCCATGGCCGACCTGAGCCGCTACCCGGCGTACGGAGACACGTTGCGCCGCCGGGCGTCCAGCCTGTTGCGGCCCGGTACCGAGGTCGACGTGCACGGCGCCGAGCCCGGGACCTACGGCGAGCTGCCGCCGGCCAGCGTGTCCAACCATCCGCTGGCCTACCACGTGCTGCTGGACCAGGTGGTGGGCAACGCGATCCGGGCCGAGCGCGAGGGCTGCGACGTGATGGTGCTCGGCTCCTACAGCGAGCCACACCTGCGGGTCATCCGGAGCGCGGTGGACATCCCGGTGGTCTCACTGGCCGAGACCACCCTGCTGACCGGCTGCCAGCTGGCCCGGCGGATCGGTCTGGTCACCGTGACCGCGGGCATCGCCTGGATGATCGACCACATCGTCGACAACCACTCGCTGCGGGACCGCACGGTGCCGGTCCAGGTGACCGACCCGGAGGTGCTGGAGGACGATCTCGTCGCGGCGCTGGACGAGCCCGACCGGATCATCGAGCTGTTCGTCGCGGCCGCCCGGCGGGCCATCGCCCAGTTCGCCGACGTGATCATCCCGGCCGAGGGCATCTTCAGCCAGCTGCTCGCCGACCGCGGCATCCGGGAGATCGACGGGGTCAGCGTCATGGACTGCGTCGCGGTGACGCTGCTCGAGGCCGAGAAGATGGCGCTGCTGCACGCGGAGACCGGGTTGATCCAGGGCCGGCGGTGGGAGTACCCGAAGGTCGACGCGGTGCGCGAGCAGCTGCTGGTGCAGCACGCGGACCGGATCCCGCTGTCCGCCGCGCAGCTGGGCGGAGTACGCGTGTGACCGGCACGGTCGACCTCGCGGCCGCGACCGTCGAGTGCGCCGACGACGCCGCCGTGCAGGAGCTGTTCCTGCAGCGCGGCTGGAGCGACGGGCTGCCGGTGGTGCCGCCCACGCCGGAGCGGGTGCGGGCGGTGGTCGAGGCCGCCCAGCTGCCCGGCGACCACGTGCTGGGGCGGATCCCGGAGCAGGCCCGCGCGGTGACCGTCGAGCACCTGGCCGTGAACGCGGTCGCCGCCGGGTGCCGGGTGGAGCACACCTCGGTGCTGGTGGCGATCGTGCGGGCGATCACCCGTCCGGAGTTCGGCCTGCACTCGGCCACCATCAGCGGCGCCACCGCGCCGCTGGCCATCGTCTCCGGCGACAGCGTCCGGCAGCTCGGGATGAACAGCGGTGCCAGCCTGTTCGGCCCGGGACACCTGGCCAACGCCACCATCGGCCGCGCCGTGCGGCTGCTGCTGCAGAACGTGTGCGGCGGCGTCCCCGGCGTGCTGGACAAGTCGACGTTCGGCCACCCGGGCAAGTACTCGTACTGCATCGCCGAGTCGGACGAGCACAACCCGTGGGAGCCGCTGCACGTGGCGCGCGGCCTGGACCCGCAGGACAGCGGGGTGACCGTGTTCTCCGGTGAGGGTCCGGTGAACGTCCGCAACGACTGGTCGGGCGAGCCCGGTCCGGTGCTGGCCAGCATCGCCGACGGCATGCTGCGGTCGCACTTCACCGGCGGGTCCGTGGTGGTCGTGCTGGGCCCGCTGCACGCCGCGATCCTGGCCCGGGCCGGGATGTCGCGGGCCGATGTGCAGGCCGAGCTGCACCGGCTGGCCCGGCGCAGCACGGCCGACCTGGCCCGGATCGGCCGCTTGCCCGGCGGCAGCGGCTCCCCCGACGAGTGGTGGTCCGCCGTACCCACGGCGGACGACGTGCTGCTGACCGTGGCGGGCGGTCACCTCTACGGCTACTCGGCGGTGATCCCGGCCTGGGTCGCCGGGCCGGACTCGCTGCCGGTCACCGAGCGCGTGCCGCGCTGAATGCCCGATCCCGCCGACCCCGACCCGCTCGAGGAGCTGTCATGACGCTGACCGTCCTGGACCCCACCGCCCGCAGCGCGGACGCCACCACCTCGCTGAACGCGCAGCCGGCGACCGTCGCCGGCCTCAGCGTCGGGCTGCTGGACAACGGCAAGCCCAACTCCGACCGCTTCCTGGCGGCGCTCGCCGACGAGCTGCGCCGGCGCGGGGCGCGACCGCTGGTCCCGAAGCGCAAGTCGAACATCGGCCGGCTGGCCGAGCCGGAGCTCATCGAAACCCTGTCGCTCGCGGCCGATCTCGTGGTGGTCGGGGTCGGCGACTGCGCCGGCTGCTGCTCCTGCTCGACGCTCGACGCCATCGCGCTGGAGGCCGCCGGGCGGCCGACGGTGATGGTGTGCACCAGCGAGTTCCTGACCACGGCCCAGATCTCGGCCGCGACCGCCGGCGTCCGGGACTACCCGTTCACCGTGATCGACCACCCGTTCGGCGCGCTGACCGCGGAGCAGGTGGCCGACCGGGCCCGCGAGGTGGCCGAGCGGCTGTGGGGTCCGCCGACCGACGGCCAGTGAGCGCGGCCGCCTGAGTCGGAGATGCTGATCAGGGCAGCGGTGTCCCGGTGTGCTCGGCCAGCGCGTAGCAGTGCGTCCTGGAACCCGCGGTCGGCGACGATCCCGTCGACGACGTCCCGACCAGCCCGGCTCCGCAACTGGCCGACGCCTGGCCGCCAGCCGGGCCGAGTGGGGTGCTGCCGACCACCGGGGACCACTCTGCTGCCGCCTCCCTGCTCGGTGGGGCGATGATGCTCGGGGCGCGGTGCCACTGCTGGTGGCGGGCCGACGGCGACTGCGGGGCTGAGGCGGATCGGCGCATTGCTCAGCCAGGTCCGCTCGGCGTCAGACGGCAGTAGGTTGGAGCCCCGTGCACCGACGGGGAGACGATGAGGCCATCAGAGACGTCTGATATGACAGCGTCCGCTGTAGAGCCGATGCCGCACTCAAGCCGAAGCCCTTCGGAACCCGAAACCAGAGGCGAGCGATGAGCGGTGAAGAGTTCCGGCGCGGCAACAGCCGCCTGCGCCGGATGCTGGCCGATCCCCAGACTCGGGACCAGGTCACCGCCGTGCGGGAAGAGATGGCACAGGCGGATCGCACCCACAAGATGAACCTGGCCGCGATCCGCAACGCGGCCAACCTGACCCAGGACGAACTCGCCGCCCGGATGGGCATCAAGCAGGCGGCCGTCAGTGGAGTCGAGGCCCGCAGCGATCTGCTGCTGTCGACGTTGGCCAACTACCTGCGCGCCGCCGGTGGCACCGACGCGCGGGTCGTCGTCACCCTCAACGGGCAGGACGTCGAACTGCCATTGACGAGCATTCTCGACGACGACCGACAGCCGTCGAGCTGACACCCATGACGCTCTCGGTTGGGGAGGCCTCGAGCAGGCTCCGACCGGCGTCAATCTGTCGTGACGCACGTGTGCTTTGCGAAGCCCGTCGACACTGTCACGAGAACGATCACTTGCGAAGAGTGCTGATCAGGGCAGCGGCGTCCCGGTGTGCTCGGCCAAGGCGTCGAGCAGCGCGTCCTGGAACCCGCGGTCGGCCACGGCCCCGTGGGTGTCGCGGCGCTTCTGGTGATACCAGTAGTGACCGCTGGTCAGCGCGTCCGGGTCGTCGCTGGTGGCCAGCCACACCTGGGTCGCCGCGCCCAGCTCGAGATCGTCCGAGGCGCCTCGGCCGCCCATCCGGGTCGGCACCCAGCCGGGATCGACCGAGTTGCTGAGCACGTCCGGCCAGCGCCGGGCCACCCCGGCCGCGAGCGCGCTGACCAGCTGCTTGGTGTTCGAGTAGGACGCCTCCCGGCGGGTGCCGGTCCAGTCCAGGGCGGCCAGGTCGGAGGTCTCCAGCCGGCCTCCCCGGTGCATGCCGCTGCTCAGGTAGACCAGCCGGTCCGGCCGGTCGATGAGCGCGGTGAGCAGGTACGGCGCCACCACGTTGACCCGGGCCAGCTCCCGCCCGGACAGCACCCCGGCGTTGTGGATGACGGCGTCCATCCGGCCCAGCGCGTTGACCTGGGCGGCCACGTCGCGCGTCGGGCCGGAGTCGGCCAGGTCGCCGACGACCACCTCGGCGCCCCGGGCGACCAGGTCGTCCACCGCGTCGCGCCGGTCCTCGTTGCGCACGTGCACCACCACGGCGTGCCCGCCGTCCAGCAGTCGCTCGGCGGCCAGATGGCCGAGCCCGTCGGCGGAGCCGGTGACCAGGACCCGACTCACGGCCGGTGGTAGTCCTCGTCGGACACGTGCTCCAGCCAGGTGGCGGCGGCCTCCGGGGTCTCGTCCCAGAGCGCCAGGTGTTCCATGAAGTCGTCGGGAGTGGCGCCGTGCCAGTGCTCCTCACCGGGCGGGGTGTACACGGTCTGACCTGGGGTGACCACCAGGACGGTGCCGTCCCGGGTCCCCATCAGGGCGACCCCTGCCACCACGTGCAGCGTCTGACCGAACGGGTGGGAGTGCCACGCGGTGCGGGCCCCCGGCGCGAACCGGACCCGGTTGCACCGCAGCTGCGCCGGCGCCGGCTTCGGCCCGGCGATCACGTCCATCCAGACGTCGCCGGTGAACCACTTGGCCGGAGCCTTGCCGGTCGGCTGCTTGGGCTCGATGTGCATGCCGCGCTCCTCGGTCGATCGTCGGGCCGTGCTCGTGCCCACTCTGGTGCATGCCGGCCGGTCGTGGGCGGTCGGGGTCGCGGCGCTTGCGCTGTCAGCGGAAGTGTTCGGCGTCACGCCGCCGCTGGATCCGGCGGTCGCGGGCTACCGTCGTGACGGCGGGCAGGCCGATCCACGCCGTTCCGCCGTGCCCGTCCCCGTGCAGCGTCGCGCGGTTCCGTTCCCCGCAGCACCGATCGATCGGGAGATCTCTGTGCCCACCACCGTCCGCGCCTGGGGCGCCCCGTCGGCCACCGACCCGTTGGTTCCGCTGACCATCGAGCGTCGCGACACCGGCGAGCACGACGTGCGCATCGCCATCCGCTACGCCGGCATCTGCCACTCCGACATTCACACCGTCCGCGGCGAGTGGGGCGACATCACCTACCCGCAGGTGGTCGGCCACGAGATCGCCGGCGAGGTCACCGAGGTCGGCGCCGGTGTCACCAAGTTCAAGGTTGGCGACCGCGTCGGCGTCGGCTGCATGGTCAACTCGTGCCGCGAGTGCGAGAACTGCCAGGCCGGCCTGGAGAACTACTGCCTCAAGGGCAACACCGGCACCTACAACTCGGTGGACCGCGACGGCACGATCACCCAGGGCGGCTACGCCACCGAGGTCGTCGTCGACCAGGACTTCGTGCTGAACGTGCCGGAATCGCTGCCGTACGAGTCGGTCGCGCCGCTGCTGTGCGCCGGCATCACCACCTACTCGCCGCTGGCCCACTGGAACGCGGGCCCCGGCAAGAAGGTCGCCGTCGTCGGCATGGGCGGCCTCGGCCACATGGCCGTCAAGATCGCCGCGGCCATGGGCGCCGAGGTGACCGTGCTGTCCCAGACGCTGTCCAAGCAGGCCGACAGCCTGGAGTTCGGCGCCACCGCGCATCACGCCACCAGCGACCCGTCGACCTTCGAGAAGCTGGCCAGCACCTTCGACCTCATCATCAACACGGTGTCGGCCGAGCTGGACCTGAACGCATACCTCAAGCTGCTTCGGCTGGACGGCACCATGGTCAACGTCGGCGCCCCGCCGCAGCCGCTGCCCATCCAGGTGTTCACCCTGTTCGGCGGCCGCCGCTCCTTCGCCGGTTCCAGCATCGGCGGCATCCGCGAGACCCAGGAGATGCTCGACTTCTGCGCCGAGCACAACGTCTCCCCCGCCACCGAGCTGATCAGCGCCGACCAGATCAACGAGGCCTACGACCGCGTGGTCAAGTCGGACGTGCGGTATCGGTTCGTCATCGATACGGCCACCATCTGACCCTGCTGTCTGACGCTGCTGTCCCGCCGAGGCCGGTGCATCCCTGACGGGGTGCGCCGGCCTCGGTCGTTCCAGGCTCTCGCGTGGCGGGCCGCCTGACCCGGACCTACGCTCCTTCGCACCGACACAACGACGTGGAGGCAGCGGTGAGCAGCAGTCTCGATCCTGACGGGTCCGCATCCGGCTCCGGGAGGGCCGCCGTCGATCCGGTGGTCAGTGCTTTTCCCACGAGAGTGTTGCCCGCCCCCAAGGTGCGGGAGATGCCGGCCGCCCCGACCCGGTACCTCCCGCTCATCGGCCCCGGCATCATCGCCGCCGGCGTCGGGCTGGCCTCGGGCGAGTTCATCCTCTACCCGTTCATCGCCTCGCAGGTCGGGCTGGTGTTCGTCTGGGCCGCGGTGGTCGGGCTGGTCACCCAGTTCTTCCTGAACATGGAGATCGAGCGGTACACGCTGGCCACCGGCGAAACGGCGCTGACCGGGTTCAGCCGCTACTGGCGGCACTGGGGTCTGGTCTTCGCGATCCTCACGTACTTCGCGAACCTCTGGCCGGGGTGGGCGACGTCGAGCGCCACACTGTTCTCGTACCTGTTCGGCGGCACGCCCCGGTACATCGCCATCGGGCTGCTGGTGCTGATCGGGCTGATCCTGACGCTGGCGCCGGTGGTGTACGTGGCGCTGGAGCGGGCGCAGATGCTCAAGGTCGCCGCGGTCATCCTGCTGTTCGTGGTGGCGGCGATCTTCGCGATCGGCGCCAGCGCCTGGGGCGACCTGCCGCAGGTGGTGACGAGGCCGCGGATCCCCGCCGAGGAACTGGGCTTCGCCGTGCTGCTGGGCGCACTGGCGTTCGCCGGCGGTGGCGGCGGGCAGAACCTGGTGCAGGCCAACTGGATCCGGGACAAGGGCTTCGGGATGGGCAGTTACGTCCCGCGACTGGTCAGCCCGATCACCGGGCAGCCGGAGGCCGAGCCGAGCACCGGCTACATCTTCCAGCCCAACGAGCGCAACCTGTCCCGTTGGCGGGGCTGGTGGAAGTTCGCCAACATCGAGCAGCTCACCACGTTCGTGCTGATCACCTTCCTGACCATCCTGTTCACCTCGCTGCTGGCCTACGCCACGGTCTACGGAACACCGGACCTGGCCAACAACATCAACTTCATCAAGACCGAGGGCGAGATCCTCGGTGAGCGCGTCGGCCCGTGGTTCCAGTACTTCTTCTGGTTCGTCGGCGCCTTCTCGCTGTTCGCCGCGGCGCTCGGCATCGTCGACTACACCAGCCGGCTGGCTGCCGACGTGGTCAAGACCTCCTACGCCCGCAAGATCAACGAGAGCAAGCTGTACGCCTGGCTGGTCTGGGGCCTGGTGGCCATCGGCATCGCCGTGCTGCTGGTCGGGTTCGACCAGCCGATCGTGCTGCTGGTCATCGCCGCCGTGGTCGGCGGCTTCATGATGTTCATCTACTCCGGGCTGTTGATCCTGATCAACCGCAAGCTGCTGCCAGCGCCGATCAAGGTGCGCGGGGTCCGGCTTGCTGCGCTCGTCTGGTCGATCCTGCTCTTCGGGACGCTTTCGGTGCTGACGTTCCACGACCAGATCGGTCGGTTGTTCGGGGACTGAGCGGGTCGGTCAGCCCCTCAGATGGCCATGGCCTCCCGCACCGACCCGGCCGCCTCCCGGCCGCCGTCGCCGGACGAGGTGACCCGCCCGGAGGCCAGCACGTAGTAGCGGCTCGAGGCGTCGAGCGCGAACCCGACGTGCTGCTCGACCAGCAGCACCGACAAACCACCGCGGGAGGCCAGGTCGATGATCGTCTGCTGGATCTCGGCGACGATCGACGGCTGGATGCCCTCGGTGGGCTCGTCCAGGATGAGCAGCTGCGGCTCGCTGATCAGGGCGCGGGCGATGGCCAGCTGCTGGCGCTGCCCACCGGAGAGGAGGCCGGCCTTGCGGCTGCTGAGCTCACCGAGCACCGGGAACATCTCCAGCGCCTCGTCGATGAGCGCCCGGCCCCGCTTGCGGCCGTCCGCGACCACCTGCAGGTTCTCCATGGTGGTCAGCTGCCCGAACGACTGCTGCCCCTGCGGCACGTAAGCCATGCCGCGGGCGACACGCTGGTACGGCCGCAGCCCGGTGATGTCCTCCCCGTCCAGCAGGATCTTCCCGGACCGCACCTTGAGCAGGCCCATGGCCGCGCGGATCAGCGTCGACTTGCCGGCGCCGTTGTGACCCATCACCGCGGCCACGCCGTCGGTGGGGACCTCGACGGTGACCCCGTGCAGCACGTTGGAGCGGGTGTATCCCACCGTGACATCGAGCAACGACAGCATCAGATCTCCGCTCCGGTGGGCGCGGCCGCGGCCGTGCCGAGATAGACGGCCTGCACGCGCGGGTCGGCCTGCACCTCGGCGACCGAGCCCTCGGACAGCACCTTGCCGGCGGCCAGCACGGTGACCGACTTGGCGAAGCTGCGCATGAAGTCCATGTCGTGCTCGACGATGACCACGGTGCGCTCGGTCGAGATGCGCTGCAGCAGCTCACCGGTGGCATTGCGCTCGTCGTGACTCATGCCGGCCACGGGCTCGTCGAGCAGCAGCAGCTGGGCGTTCTGCACCAGCAGCATGCCGATCTCCAGCCACTGCTTCTGCCCGTGCGACAGCACCCCGGCCAGGGTGTCGATCTGACCGGTCAGCCCGATGGTCTCCAGCGCGGCGGTGACCTCCTCGGGCACGGCGCTGCGCCGGCGCAGCAGGGTGAGCGGCGTGCGGTGCGCACCGGCCGCGATGTCCAGGTTCTGCAGGACGGTGAGATCCTCGAACACGGTGGACGTCTGGAAGGTGCGCCCCACCCCGAGCCGGGCGATCTTGTGCACCTTCTTGCCCTGCAGGTGGTTGCCGGCGAACTCGATGCTCCCGGTGGAGGGCACCAGTCCGGAGATGGCGTCGATGATCGTCGTCTTGCCGGCGCCGTTGGGGCCGATGAGGAACCGCAGGTCGCTCTTGAGCACCGTCAGGTTGACGGTGTCGACGGCGATGAACCCGTCGAAGGAGACGGTGAGGTCGGTGATCTCGAGGTAGTCGGTGGCCATCAGACCCTGCTCCCCACGTCGGTCTTGAGGTCGTCGGTCACGGCGACCGGCGGCTCGGCCGGCCGGCCACGCTTGTCGTCCCACCAGCCGCGGGCGTTGCGGATCACCGAGCCCAGGCTGGCCAGGCCGCCGGGCAGGAAGGCGATGACCACGATGAACAGCGCGCCCTGCACGTAGGTCCAGAACGCCGGGAACTGTTCGGACAGCGTGCTCTGTGCCCAGGCCACGCCGACCGCGCCGATCACCGGGCCCCACAGGGTGCCGCGGCCGCCGATGGCCACGCCGATGAGCATGGCGATGGACGGCGCGACGCCCACGTCCATCGGCGTGATGATGCCGACGATCGGCACGAACAGCGCCCCGCCGATGCCGGCCATGGCCGCGGCGATGACGTAGGCGACGACCTTGACGTTGGCCGGGTCGTAGCCCAGGAACCGGACCCGCTCCTCGGAGCTCTGGCAGGCGCGGAGCAGTTCGCCGTAGCGGCTGTTGCGCAGCTGCCGGGCGATGAACACCATCACCAGCAGGAAGCCGGCGGCCAGGTAGAACAGCATGCGCTGGTTGACCGGGTCGTTGAGGTCGTAGCCGAAGAACGACCGGAAGTTGCTGAGTCCGTTGGTGCCGTTGGTGTAGTTCCCGGACTGCGAGCCCA
Organism: Nakamurella leprariae; assembly: GCF_016918035.1. Classification (GTDB taxonomy): domain Bacteria; phylum Actinomycetota; class Actinomycetes; order Mycobacteriales; family Nakamurellaceae; genus Nakamurella; species Nakamurella leprariae. The sequence continues at coordinate 209,603 of NZ_JAERWK010000020.1, forward strand.
GCACGATGATGAGCAGCGCGAACGCCGCGGCCAGGGCCTGGGACAGGATGGCGAAGTAGGCGCCGCGGACCTTGCGCTTGAACGTGGCCAGGCCGAGCACGAGCGCGACCGCGGCGGGCAGCAGCACGATGGCCGCGATGGTGATCGGCCCGCTGCGGAACATCTCGATCCAGCCGGGCAGCCAGTCGGTGGTCGGTGGCATGTAGTCGGGCGCGCGGCCGGGGCCGGCGTCGTCCAGCTTCATGTGCAGGCCCATGGCGTAGGCGCCGAGGCCGAAGAACACGCCCTGGCCGAGGGTGAGCATGCCGCCGCTGCCCCAGGCCAGGCCGATGCCGACCGCGACGATGGCGAAGCACAGGTAGCGGGCGAGCAGGTTGAGCCGGAAGTCCGACAGGATGCCCGGCGCCAGCACGAAGAGCACGACGGCGGCGAGCAGGAACGGGACGAAGGCCGAGAAGCGGCTGCTGGTCAGGAACTTCATGCCAGGCTCCGGGTCCGCACGTTGAAGATGCCCTGCGGCCGCAGCTGCAGGAACAGCACGATGGCGACGAAGATGAGGATGCGCGCCAGGGACGCGTCGTAGATCTTCTCCAGGGCGGCCTGACCGATGCCGAGCACGAAGGCGGCGATGACCGCGCCCTTGATCTGCCCGATGCCGCCGACGACCACGACCAGGAACGCGTTGATGATGTACGCCTGACCGACCGAGGCGTTCACCGGCGCGAGCTGGGTGAGGGCCACGCCGGCGATGCCGGCCAGGCCGGAGCCGACGAAGAAGGTGAGCCGGTCGGTGGAGCGGGTGGAGATGCCGGAACACTCGGCCAGCTGCCGGTTCTGCACGGTGGCCCGGATGCGGCGGCCCAGCGACGTGGCCTTGAGCAGCATCGACAGGCCGACCACGGTGACCACCGCGAGGACGAGCACGAACACCCGGGTCTTGGGGAAGTCGAAGCCGAACAGCTCGATCGGGCCCTGCAGCCAGGTCGGGGTCTCGACCGACTTGCCCTGGGTACCGAAGATGGTCTTGGCCAGCTGCTGCAGGATCAGCGAGACGCCGTAGGTGACCAGCAGGGTGTCCAGCGGCCGGTGGTACATGCGGCGCAGCAGGGTCATCTCCAGGATGACGCCGAGCAGGCCGCCGACCAGGAAGGCCACCGGGATGGACAGCAGCAGGCCCACGCCCGCGTTCTCGAACAGGCCCTGCACCACGAAGGCGGTGTAGCCGCCGGCCATGATGAACTCGCCGTGCGCCATGTTGATGACGCCCATCTGGCCGAACGTCAGGGCCAGGCCGATGGCGGCCAGCAGCAGGATGGATCCGATGCTCAGGCCGGTGAAGATCTGCGACACCACGACATCCATGGGCGCGCTGCTCCTTCGGGTCGTCGGGGGGGTGACTGGACCGGGGGGGGGGGGGGGGGGGGGTGGGGGCGGGGGGGGGGGGGGCCCCGGGGGGGGGCCCCCCCGCCGCGCTCGTCAGGTCAGCTCAGGCCCTCGGCCCAGGGGTAGGTGGACAGGTAGGGGTCGGGCTCGATCGGCGCCGGCGACTCCCACTCGGTGTAGATGAGGCCGTCCTCGGCGACCTTGCCGATGAGCGCGGTCTTGGCGATGTGGTGGTTGTCGCCGTTGATGGTGACCAGGCCCTCGGGCGCCTCGAAGCTGACACCGTCGGCGTTGGCCTGGATGTCGGCCACCGCGAACGAGTTCGCCTTCTCGACGGTGTTCTTCCACAGGTACAGCGAGGTGTAGGCGGCCTCCATCGGGTCGGAGGTGACCCGGTCCTCGCCGTACTTGGCCTTGAAGTCGGCGACGAACTTCTGGTTCGCCGGGGTGTCGAGGGTCTGGTAGTAGTTCCAGGCGGTCAGCTGGCCGACCAGGTTCTCGACACCGACGCCGGCGACCTCCTCCTCGGCGATGGACACCGAGACGACCGGCATGGTGTCGGCGGACAGGCCGACGTTCTTGTACTCCTTGAAGAAGGAGACGTTGGCGTCACCGTTGAGGGTGTTGAACACCGCACCGGCGCCGGAGTCCTTGACCTTGGTGATGATGGTGGAGAAGTCGGCGCCGGAGGCGAGCGGGACGTACTCCTCGCCCTTGATCTCCATGCCGTTCTCGGCCGCCCAGGCCTTGATCTCCTTGTTGGCGGTCTGCGGGAAGACGTAGTCGGAGCCGACCAGGAACAGGCTGGTGACGCCCTGCTCCTTGAGGTAGTCCAGCGCCGGGAGGATCTGCTGGTTGGTGGTGGCGCCGGTGTAGAAGATGTTCTTGCTGGACTCGAGACCCTCGTACTGGACCGGGTAGTAGAGCAGCGCGTCGTTGCCCTCGAACACCGGCAGCATGGCCTTGCGCGACGATGAGGTCCAACCACCGAAGACGGCGGCGACACAGTCGCTCTGGATGAGCTTGTCGGCCTTCTCGGCGAAGGTGGCCGGCTCGGAGGCGCCGTCCTCCTTGATGACCTCGAGCTGCTTGCCGAGGACGCCGCCGGCGGCGTTGATCTCGTCGGCCGCCATGGTCAGCGACTCCTGCACGGTCTTCTCGCTGATCGCCATGGTGCCCGAGAGCGAGTTCAGGAAGCCGATCTTCACCGAGTCGCCGGACGTGTCGACGCAGGACTCCTTGGCCGCACCGGACGAGGCGGCGGCCGACGAACTGGAGGACGACGGCCCGCCGTCGGCGGCGGCGTTCACCTTGCTGCCGCAGGCGGTCAGGGCGAGCACACCCGCCACGCCCAGCAGTCCCACGTTCGTCAAGCTCCGTCGAGATCTGTTCACGCTCACGCCTTCCATGGCTGTCGAATGATTCCGAGCAGGGGAAATGGGGCGCCGCTCGGGCGCCTGGGGAGATGTCTGGATCGTCGGTCGCACGCCGCGTCGATGGTTGACTGGCAATCGGCCTCGTGAGCCGGGAAGTGCCGCTCCACCACGTCGTGATCACCGAACTGCGAGAAACGTATGGGCGACGTGTTCCCACGCAGTGACTGTCAGATTGCCGGCATGTGTCCTGAGTGACGTGATGTGTCCGGAGCGTGACGGGGTCGTCGGGGCGACGCCGCCGGTGGTCAGGGCCCCCGCTTGCTACCTGGGGATTCGCCCGCGGTTCACCCGTGCCGTCTCGCCGACCGTTGCGCAGGCATTGCGCCACCCGGTCGCGATGTTGCGCCGCCAGCTGGCCCAGGGCGCGCCGACTGCCACAGCGCGGGTAGCGGCGGACCGGAAGGGTTCGACGGACGCCGGCGGCCGACGCTGCTGTCACGTGCGTTCGTCGGTAGAACCTTTGGGTGCGTGCGCACCAGTGAGCCCTGCTCATCCTGGACCTGATCGGCACCTTCGCCTTCGCGGTGAACGGCGCGCTGACCGCGATCCGGATGACCCGGCTGGACATCGTCGGGGTGGTGACGCTGGGCATGGTGATGGCACTAGGGGCGGCATCATCCGCGACGAGCTGCTGGGCAGCCTGCCGCCGGCCACCTTCGGCGACTGGCGGTACCTGGCCGTGGCAGCGGGCAGTGGCCTGGTCACGTTCTCCCGGAAGCACGGGAACCTCGACGGGGTGGTGGTGACCTTCTTCGTCATGGTCGTCGCGGCGGGTCTGCTTCGGCTGCGGATGGTCGGCGTGCCGTTCGGCTGGCCGGCGCCGGGGATCCCCCGGTGGCCCGGCCGCGATCGGTCGTGACCGGTTGCGCTTGGCAGCAGTGGCGGTCAGGGTGGAGCGCTGGTCGGCGACAGGAGGACGGTCATGGTGGACGCGGTGCTGTCGGCTGCGCGACTGGACGTGGTGTCGGTCGGCTTCGCGCCGGTGAAGGGCACCCGCCACCTCCCGCAGCCGTCGGCGGAGTTCGACACGGACGGGCCTATCGGCGACCGCGCGTACTGCCTGGTCGACGTCGAGCGCCGCGAGGTGCTCAAGACCATCCGCAACCCGACCTTGATCGCGGTGGTGGCGCGGGAGACCGACAACGGGCTCGAGGTGGTACTGCCGTCCGGCGAGTCTGCGGTGGGCGTCCCGTCGCCGACCGGGGACCAGGTGACGTGTGAGTACTGGGGCCGCCCGGTCCCGTTGAAGCTCACTGATGGCCCGCACGCCGACCTGTTCTCCCGTTACCTCGGCCGGGCCGTGCGCTTCGCCCGGGCGCCGCGCGGCGGGGTTGTGTTCGGTGACCAGGTCACCGTCGTGACGACGGCGTCGCTGCGCGACCTGGGCTCACGGGTGGACGTGCCGGACCTGGTCGCCGAGGCCGGGCGGTTCCGAGCGACCTTCGTGGTGGAGACGGACGAGCCGTACGCCGAGGAGTCGTGGCTGGGGCGCGAGATGACGGTCGGGTCGGTGCGGCTGCGGATCAGCATCCCGATCCCCCGCTGCGGCGTCATCGACCTCGACCCGAACACCGGTGAGCGGCACGGGCGGCTGCTGAAGACGCTGGCCGGGTACCGGCCGGTCAACCGGGCGGGTGAGCCGATGTTCGGGGTGTATGCGCGGGTGGTCGGCGAGGCGTAACTGCCGTGGGTCCGGCTGGGGCCCGACGGTCGCAGTGCGAATCGGACACCTGCAGGGCACGATCCGTCCGTCAATGATGCCGCCAGTAGCGTCCGAGCCGATCGAGAGGCCATCCGATGCCCACCCACACCGCCTACGTCACCGCCGACGACCGGTGGTGGCTGGTCTCCGTCCCTGAGCTCGACGTCGTGACGCAGGCACAGCACCTGCGCGACATCGACCGGATGGCTAGGGAGGTCATCGCCGTGAGGCTCGACGTGCCGCTGAGCGAGATCGCGGTGCAGGTACGCGTGACCGGACCATCAGTCGCCGTCTGACTCCTCGCCCGAGCGTGTTGACTCATGCGCCCGTCGATGTCCACGACAACAGGCGTCCGCGCGACCAAGCACGCCCGACCGCCTCGGTTGCGACATCGGGGCCATTGATGATGGCGATGCCGAGGATGCTGTGACCTGAGGCGGGGCGATCGCCGAAGGTCGGGACCTCGGGTGCGACCCCGACGCCTTCCGCGGACACCCACATCAGCGGCCTCCCGGCCACCTGCAGCTGCTCGAGGAAGCGCCGGCGCTGCTCGGGCCGGAAGCTGGACAACGCCCAGGTGGTCATGACGACGGGGAGAGCATCGGCCGGGACGCTCGCGATGGCTGCCGGCAGCGTGTCGATCGGATCACCGGCAACGAGTCGCGGTCGGAGGGTCCGCAGCAACGCGATCTCCGCTTCGAGTTGGGCAGCTTGCTCGCGGTCATCGGGTGACACGCAGGCGCGCAGCCAGCGGGCGTCTGCCTCGTCGGTCACGTCCAACGGGCTGCGGTCGAGCCCGATGCGAGCGACCACCTCAGGCAGCGGCGTGGACGGGACCGCCCGCTCCCCCACCACCGTCGCCGCTTGCTGCACCGGAGAGGCGCTGTCTCCTAGATGCTGTCCGTGGTTGTAGGCGACTCCGACCCGATCGACGATGAGGTTGAGCGCCGCTGGCCTGCCGACGTCGATCAGCCCGACCGTCACGGCGCCGGCCCGGCGGGCGGCCTCGGCGACGAGCGGCGCGAGCACGGTGGCCCGCGCAGACTGGTCGACCACCGGTCGCCGATCTCCCGTGACGGCGACGATCGCTCCGATCTCGCGCGTCAGGGTGTCGACTGCCGCGACGCCGGCCGCCTCGCCGTCCCCCGCGGAGAACGCATCGGCCAGCTCGGGAGCCCGCCCGGCCAAGGCCAAGTCGTGGAGCGCGGCGAACACCGTGGCTGGTCTGCGCTTCGCGGCTGGCAGCGTTTCGATGGCCTCCAGAGCCTCTGTGCTGCGGGTGATCGCGCGGGCCATGCCGGCCGCCAACGGCCCGGATCCGAAGTCCTCCGTCACCCGACCGAAGCTGTCGGACACACCACGACCTCCCGTCATCAGGTCATTCTGCGTCGTGCCGACCCGCCGCCGAAGTCACCCACCGCTCGCCCACCGTGACTCTGTCCCTGTTCCCGACCACCCGATATTCAGGATCAAGCGAATCATCGGTGATCGCAGCATGGGAAGGAGCGTCGTGGACCGTGACCCCGGCGAGCGTTCACTGGCACGGATGGCGCGGTGGTCGGTGCAGAGCGCAGCGTCCATCGGCGCCCTGCTCGGTGTCCTGGCCGTTGATCACACCGCTGGTCTCAGCGGCCTGCTCGCGCTCGCGACCCTCGGACTCCCACTGGTCGCCTCGTGGATCGCGCTCCGCGTGGTCTTCACCGGGCGAGGCTGGCCGCCGCGGCCTTCTGACCTGGCACTGCCCATGGCGATCTGGATGACCGTCGGAGTCGCGCTGTGGAGCGTGCCGTTGGCAGTGGTCCTGCTGACGGTCGTCGCCGTGGGCGCCGTCGCGCCTGCCGTGCCGCTGCTGGTGGCACGAGCACGATCAACGCGATGAGGGGAGTCGGGCGGCCGTCCCCTCACACCACTCGCAGCAACGCATCGGCGGCATCCCGGACCGCGGGGTGCGCGAGGGTCAGCGGCTCGACTTGGACGCACGTCGGTCGCGCCCAGCTGGCCAGGATCGACCACGTGGGCCGCTGGAAGGACCACCACTGCACGGCCTGCCATCGACGGGTGGCCGGCTCGTGTGGGTCGCGCTCGTCCCAGATGCCGTGTCCCCAGGCCTGAGTGACGGCCAAGTTCCGCGCCACGATCTGCGTCGGCCGCAGCCCGCGCTGCGCCAGTTCGGCTGGGTCGTCCAGGTCCAGCACCCGCAGATCATCAGGTAGCGCGTAGGTGCCCAGCGCGCGGCGAGCGCCGGGCAGCAACGGAAACTCGAACATCGACGGGTCCCACGCCGACAGATTGCCGAAGCTCTCCCCGACCGCGCCGGCGGCCTCCCGCGCCAGGTACCAGACGAAGTCGTCGGGATGGTCGACGCGACCGCCGCGCTGGGGCCGGTGCTCGTACTCCGGGTGCCCCGGGTCGCCGGCCACCGCGGACGCCAGATACGGAAAGACGCGATGGAGCAGCACCTCAGGCCGCGCCGCCCCACGTCTCTGCGTCCAGCGCCTCGAGCACCGGACCGGGCCCGCGCAGCGTGAGGACGTCCACCGGCCGCGCACCGCCCAGGTGTGCATTCGCGCTCGTCATCCAGGTCGCGGCGGCCGGCTCGGCCCACACCAGTCGCACCCGGGCCAGCACGTGTTCGAGGTCGATGAGCACCGGCGCTACCTTCACACCCGGGCGCTCCTTGCCGCTGGCCCACCGCGACGGCTGGCTCGGCGAGACCCCCAGGATGTCGGCCAGGACCCGGCCACCACCGACCGCTTCGGTCAGCCACCGCGTCCGCTCGGCCGACAGCGGGTCGTCCGCCGGCCTCGCGCGGGACGATGGGCGCTCGGTCGCGGTCGAGCTCGGCGGCCAGGCCGTGTCGATCGTGACTGATCCACGGCGTGGACGGCGCCCGCGCTGTCGTGGCCGCGGAACTGTCGATCGCGGGCACCGGATACCCGGACCTGGTCGTGGTGCAGACCGACGGTTCGGTGACGGTGGTCGAGTGCAAGCTGCACACCAACTCGGAGATCCGCCGACACGTCGTGGGCCAGATCCTGGCCTCTGCGTCCGCGCTGTCGGAGTCGTCGGCCACCCAGTTCGTCACGGCGTGGCGTGCCACCACGCGCACCGATCTGGTCGCGGCCATCACGACACGCGCGGCCCAGGTGGGCGACGGCGACGACCCGGCCGCGTTCCTCGACTCGTTGAACGCGACGCTGGCTGAGGGCCGGCTCCGCCTGGTGATCGCGGTGGACCAGGTGACCGTCGAGCTGCGGCGCATCGTGGAGTTGCTGAACCGTGCCAGTGGCAGCGATCTCGACGTGGTGTGCATGGAGTTCGAGTACGTGGCCGACGGCGACGTAGAGATCGTGATCCCGCGCACGTACGGCATCGCGGCGGTTGAACGCAACGCCGCTCGGCGCGCGCAGCACAACGAAGCCGGCTTTCGCGCCGTCGCGCAGGAACGCTGCTCGGGTGCGCTGGCGGACGCCGTCGATCGGCTGCTCAGCCATGCCCGCGAGCACCCGGCGTTCCGGGGTTGCACGTGGGGCGTCGGGGCCCAGCCGAGCGCGTCGCCGTCGTTCGCGCTCGCCAATGGCACGGTCGTCCAGCCGTGGACCTTCTACCTGGCGACGGACGACCGGCACGGCCTCGCGGTCAACTTCGACTGGATCCACTACCACGGGCAGAAGGCCACCGAGGCGGCGACGGCGCGGTTCGCCGCGGCGTTGCGCCCGTTGCCCGGTCTCGCGGCCGAGGTCGACGAGGCTGCAGCCAACGGATGGCGGCGGCGTCCGACCATCCTGGCCGAGCCGTTGTTCAGGGCGCCGGATGCGGTCGCGGTCATCAGCAGCGCCATCGACGACGTGGTCGCACACGCGAGCGGCTGATCACCGCACGGTGATGTCCATGTCATCGCGGGACCCAGCCACGACCGGGCGCAGACGGGATGGTGACGCAATAGCGTGTGCGGCATGGCCACGGTGCAAGAGGTGCTCCACCGACACGGAGTGGAGATGGACGAGACAACCTTCGCCGAGCACCTCGACGCATTGCTGTCGCCGCGCGAGACCGGTGTCGACCTGTCCGCCCACGAGACCGCGTTCCTGCAGGACTCGGACGGCGTCGAGCCGGCCGTCGAAGATGCGCTGGTCGCGCTGGACACCCGTTCCGCCCTGGCGGCCGCCGCCGAGGTCGCTCGGACCCTGACCCGTGTCGAGGTGGCAACGCTGCTCGGGGTCAGCGCCTCGCGCGTCACCCGACTGGTTGCTGCCGGACGGTTGTCGTTCTACCGCGTGGCGCAGCGACCGATGTTCCCCGACTGGCAGTTCGTCGCGATTGACGGGGCGGCGGGTGGCGGGCGCACGCTGCCCGGCCTGGCAGGTGTGCTCGCGGCCATGCCTCCCGGGTCACACCCACTCGCGGTCCGGACCTTCATGCTCACCGCGGACGACGAACTGACGCTCGCCGGCCGGGAGCTGTCACCACGAGAGTGGTTGCTGTCGGACGGTGATGCCGCGCCGGTCGTCGAACTCGCCCGGACCCTCGGCGAACAGGTGTGACGGCAGCCGAGCTGCCGCGTCGACGTCTCGCCGGCCGAACAACCGAGTGGCGGACCTCGCCGACGTCGGACCCGTTGCGGCACGTCGCCAAGACCGCCAGCGCTGTTCGCCTCGGTGCTTCCCAACTGCTCAGCACGGGACCGAGTCCGCCATCCGGGGCGTGAGCCAGGGCGTTGCTGTCCACATGGCCGGACGTCGACGGCATCGCCTACCGCTCGTCCATGGCCGGCCGGGCCCGCCTCGCCTCATGGGCGCCCGCCGCCGGCTCGTTCCCGGCAGCACCAGAATTCGCGCGGGTCGTCGGCGATCCTGCGCTTGGCTGGCAGACGCTCCTGCGCAGCGCGGCCGCGCAGATCAGCTACGTCTTCGCCTGGAGGGCGGTCGGTCCCAGCAGGTTCAGAAGGGCGGCGGTTCGTGTTCTCGACCTCGCGGACCGCCCGCTCACGGCGACACGGCGATGGTCGTCGGCGCGGACAGGTCTGGGCTGTCCATCACGACGGAAAGGGCTTCGCCGTGATCGAGCGGGCGTGATAGTCGGAAGCTGTTGCGCTCCCAGCTGCCGGAGGCATCGCAGGCGAGGTTGGCAGGCTGCGGCGTCTCGAACGAGTACTTCAGATGCATCGTCGGGCCGTCGATCGACATCTCAGACGGCTCGATTCCGCAATAGGTGCCATTGATGAAATCAATGTGCACCTGGGCCCGGTCCTCCGACAGCGACGCGTAAATACCGGGGTTCATGACCTGCGAATCCGGCACGCCGATGGTGAAGGTTTCGATCGATCGATCCGAGTTCGCCGCGTCGCGATCGGAACACGCCGCTGTCCCGAGCAGGGCAACGGTGAGAAGTCCGCACGCGAACCGCGTCCAGATCCTGCCCTCGACGTCAGCCATCGGTCGCTCCGTTCGACGAGCAGTCGCAGTGATGAGCAGTGTGGTCGCACACTGGCGCGATCGGGTCATGAAAGCACCGCTGATCATCGACGGCCAGCCACTCGCCCGCCAGTCAGCTCTCACTGAAGCTGGCGACGAGCGCGTCAGCGACCTGTCGTGGCGAGAGCTGGCCGTACTGGTCCTCGTCCAGCGAGTTGACCTCGAGCACGGCGATGGCACCGGCCGCTTCATCGAAGTACAGGGCTTGGTACTCCCCCTGGGGGTTCGTGGGATACCAGCGGCTGAGCACCTGGACGTCCAGCTCGCCGGACTGGACCGTCTCGACGCTGTTGTCCTGCACATCGGTGCTGGGTTGATCGGTGAACTGCTCGACGGTCTCCCGCGCCTGGTCGTCCGAGCCGGTCTTGATCAACTGCAGCGATCCGGCGTACGCGTCAGGAGCCCACAGGTCACACACGTACCGGAACGCCGTGTCCGACGCGCTGTCGTCGCCGTAAGGTCCCCAGCCGACGTCCGTGATCTCGGCCGTGCGGCCCAGCAGCTCGGGCGGGGCGTCGGCGAGCAGGCAGTCCCCTCGTCCGAGCACGGGCATGGTCGCGCCGTGACCGTCCGAGTCCGGCCACCCCTGCGTCGTCCGTTCGATCCAGGACACCGGGATGCCGGTGACCGCCGTCGGAGGTTCGGGCACCGACGGACCCGAGCAGCCGGTCACCACCACGGCGGTTCCGGCGGCGATCACCCACCGACCGATCGACCGCGTTGTTCCAGCCAAGCTCGCCTCCCGAGGGACCTGCAGGCCGATGAAGTCGGCCTCCGTGACGGACACCAGTCTGGCGTCCGTCGCGGGGTCGGTGCGCACCGCGTTCGGCTCCGCGCGGTCACCCGGACGTGGCAGCCGACACCGACACGCTCAGCCGCGCTTCGCGATCGCCCCGTGCACGATCGCTTCCGCCACCCACTGCGCCACCTGTTCGGGGTACGGCGTCGGCAGACTGAGCACGACGTGCGGGAAGCCGGCGTCGATCGCCTCGCGGATGGCGGCGCGGGTGGCCTCCGGCCGCTCGTAGGACACGCCCAGCACGATCGACCGGGTGATCGACGCCGGGTCCCGTCCGATCTCCCCGCACAGCCGATCGAGCAGCTGGCTCCGCTGGACCAGGTCCTCGATCGGCCCGCCGCCGGGGATGTTCCAGATGTCGGCGTGCTCGGCAACCACCCACAGGGTCGCGGTGGCGCGGCCGCCGATGACGATCGGCGGGTGCGGCCGCTGCACCGGCTTGGGGTTGCCGAATGCGCCGGTGAGCCGGACTGAGGTCCCGGTGTGGTCGAACGGCTCCTCGCTGCTCCACAGCTGCTTGATGACGGTGAGCGATTCGGCGAGATCCCGCACTGAATGGTCGAAGTCGTGGTACGGCAGGCCGTGCGCCTCGTACTCCAGCCGGGCCATCGGCACCGTCGGGCGGGAGCCGGCGCCGATCCCGAAGTCGAGCCGCCCGTGCGAGACGACATCGACCGTGGCGGCGATCTTGGCCAGCACCGCCGGCGGACGGAACCGGTTGCTGGTCACCATGAGTCCGAGACGCACGCGTTCGGTCTGGGCGGCGAGCGCGGACAGCAGCGTCCAGCCCTCGAAGATCGGCCCGGTGAGTGGGCCGCCGATGGGCAGCAGGTGGTCGAACAGCCACAGGTGCTCGATCTCCGGGATGGCGTCGGCGTCGCGCCAGACGCGGAGCAGGTCCGGATAGGTGACCTGTTGCGGGGCGGTGAGGAGGCCGAAGCTGGGACGGGTGGTGGACGACATGACGTCGGTCCTCTCGGTTCGAGATGCGCGCTCGAGGCGCGCGACAGTGACGACGCGAATCCGTCGCTGTGCCAGGATGGAAAGCGGAACACCGCTCCGCTCACGATACGGAGCAGCGTTCCGCTTCGCAAGAACGACTCGGGGAGTGGCGATGACGACCGGCCGGACGACGCCGACCAAGCGGGCCGACGCGCGACGCAACGAGCAGGTCCTGCTCGACGCGGCCGCCGCGGCGTTCGTCGCGTCGGGCGTCGAGGTACCGGTCCGCCACATCGCGGCCCGGGCCGGGGTCGGGGTCGGCACGATCTACCGTCACTTCCCCACCCGCGCCGATCTGGTGATCGCCGTCTACCGCCACCAGGTCGATGCCTGCGCCGACGCCGGCCCGACCCTGCTCGCGCACGCCGACAGCCCCCACCAGGCACTCAGCCGGTGGATCGACCTGTTCGTCGACTTCCTGACCACCAAGCACGGCCTGGCCGCAGCCCTGCAGTCCGACCGGGCGCAGTTCGAGACGCTGCACGCCTGGTTCCTCGACCGCCTGGTCCCGGTGTGCGCCGAACTGCTGCAGGCGTGCGTGCAGGCCGGCCAGGTGCGCGACGACATCGAGGCGCTGGAGCTGATGCGGGGTGTCGGCAACCTGTGCATCGGCGCCGACGAGCGGTACGACGCGCGGCGGATGGTCGAGCTGCTCATCGCCGGCCTGCGGGCGACCACCCAGCGCTGACCGGCCGGCCGGTGCAGACGTCGACGGTCGTTCGCACCACTGATACCGTCCCGACCCGTCCGAAATCATGCATCTCAACGGCGAGGGCAACTTCGATGATCAAGCTGGTCTACGCACTGAAGCGTCGTGACGACATGACGCAGGAAGAATTCAGTCACCACTGGCTGAACGTCCACGCTCCGTTGATCGCGAACAACCGCGAGATCATCCGGGCCAAGAAGTACGTCCAGAGCCACCTGATCGACACCCCCGCGAACGAGGCGCTGCGCGCGCCACGCGGCATGCTGCCGCCGCTGGCCGGGGTGGCCGAGCTCTGGTACGACAGCGTCGAGGACTTCCAGGCCGCCGGGCAGGACCCCCGCGTCCAGGCCATCGGCCCCGAGCTGGCCGCCGACGAGCTGAAGTTCATCGACCACTCGGGCTCGCAGTTCTTCTTCACCGAGGAACACGAGATCTTCGACCACTCGGACAAGACCCCGATCGGGCCCGACGCGATCAAGTGCGCGTACCTGCTCAAGCGCAAGGACGGCATGACGCCCGAGGAGTGCCACACGACCTGGCTGCACGACCACGGGCCGCTGGTCAAGAGCTTCTCCCCCGTCGTGCACTCCACCAAGTACGTGCAGAGCCACGCCATCGCCTACGACGTCAACCACGCGATCGCCGCCGCCCGCGGCTTCGTCGAGCCGCTCGACGGGCTCACCGAGGTCTGGATCGCCAACCCCGCCGCCCGCGCCGAGCCGACCGACGAGAGCCGCCACGCCGGCGAGGCCATGGCGGAGGACGAGCGCCGCTTCGTGCAGATGGACCAGTCGCGCTGCTTCATGACCAAGGAGCACGTGATCTTCGATCACACCAGCTGAGGTCGAGCTGCGGGCGGCGCCGCCGGCATTCGGTGGCGCCGCCCGCCTGTGCGTCCCGCTCCCAGGCGAGACCGCAGGGTCTGCGAGACCGGCGACCGAGCACTTGGCGCGTCACGCGCGCTGCAGTTGCGGTCGGTGACCGCTGGGCCGACGCCTACTAGGGCGTGTCTCTATATGCGTGACCAGGTGATGCAGGCGGCGAGGATGACGGCGGCGCGGTAGGTGACGGCGAGTTTGTCGTAGCGGGTGGCCAGGCCGCGCCACTGTTTGGTCAGCGCGAAGTGGCGTTCGATGACGTTGCGGCCTCGGTCGGCGGTGCTGTCCAGGGTTCGGGGTCGGCCGCCGCGTGCCCCGCGGCGTCGGCGGGCGGTGATCTCGTCGGACTTCTCTGGGATCACCACCTTGATGCCGCGGGCGTGCAACGCACGGCGGTAGGTGCCGGCCGAGTACGCCCGGTCGGCGATCACCGCGTCGGGTCGGGTGCGCGCCCGCCCCCGGCCGAGCCGCGGGACGCGAAGCTCGCCCAGCACGGTGGCCAGCAGCGC